>NZ_AFNV02000001.1 GCF_000215955.2 Salinisphaera shabanensis E1L3A | reverse complement strand
CCCAGCCACAGGCGAGCGCCTGGATGAGCACGCCGGGCAGGCCTTCCCACTTCGACGGCAGCACGAACACCCGGGCCGCGGCCATGGCCGAAAACGGGTTGTCGTCCCAGCCGGGCAGAGCGACATCGTCGGTCACCCCGAGCTCTTCGGCCAACGCTGCCAGCCCCGCGCGCAGCGGGCCTTCGCCGATCAGCATCAGTCGGGCCGGCCGGTGACGGCGCAGTTGCGCAAAAGCACGCAGCAGCGTCTCCGGATCCTTTTGTTCGAGCAGACGCCCGACCCCGAGAATCACCGGCGGCTCGCCGGCGCGAAACCAGGGATGGTCCGATCGGCTGCCTGCCGCGCGGCGCAGCGCGTCGTCGACCACGGGATTGGGCGCGGTGGTGATGATCGCGCGCGGCAGGCCGCTGCATTCGGCCAGATCGTCCGCCACCGCTTGGGAGACACCGACAATCGCGTCGGCACGTGGGTAGCTGCGTGCGACCAGCGCCGGCAGATGTCGCCAGCGCGATTTGCCGGAATGACGAGTGACGAAGCTTGACAGCATATTGCGTTCGCTGACCACGACACGGCAGTCGATGCCGGCGAGCGCGCGCGCCCACAGCGCCACCAGATTGCACTGGGTCATGGCCGATAGCAGCCCGGTCGGCCGCGCCGAGCTCAGATAGTCGCGCAGGGCGGCGATATAGCGCACCTTGGACCAGGTCTTGAGCGGCAGCAGCACGGTCGGTGCCAGAGGTCCGAGGCCTGCCGGGTCGGCGCGCAAGGCCAGTGCACGCCCCACCAGCGGCGCTGACCGCGCCAGCGTGATGACCTGGACGCCGGCGTCGGCAAGTGCCGCGGCCTGCGCGTCGTCGCAGTGACAGACCAGCAGGTCGACCTGGTACCCGGCCTGGGTGAGCGCGACCGCCAGATTGCGCAGCGAACGTTGCACGCCACCGCCGGTCAAGGCCGAGGTGAACAGAGCCAGTCGTACCCGGTCGGTCGAAGGGGGCGGTGGCATCAGGTGCCCAGGCGCAAGCGCGTGCGCGCTTCCTCGCGCAGGCCCGGCCAGATAGTGGCACGCAGCGGCGAGCGGATGAAGCGCACCAGCGCCGCCGGGCCCAGGCGGGGTAGGGCAAACCAGCAGGTCTTGCTCCAGAAGGCACCGAGCGCCGCCGAGAACGCCGGCTCCGGATACAAGCCGCGCGCGGCGTTGGCCTCGCGCAGGCGGGTGAACCAGGATTCGGTCCAGTCCAGATAGGCGTGGTCGGGGCGAAAGGCTTCCTTGTGCATCCGGCGCAGCACGTAATGATGCTCCAGGTCCTCATCGTCGAAATCGATGCCGAGTGCGTCGAGCTGGTCGGCGAAAATGGCCAGCCGCCAGCGCTTGTAGTCGGGGTTGCGTTCGTCGCTGGCCTGGCTGTCGTGCTGGCGGCGCTCGACCAGCACCTGCGGGATTGCCGCGAGACGGTAATCGGCGGCGATCCGGGCCCACAGGTCGTAGTCCGAGCCGAGCCGGTAGTCCTCGCGGTGCGGATAGGCCTTGAGAACAGCGGTGCGCGCGGTGGCGGTGGAGTTCTCGAGACAGGAGCGGAACAGGCGTTCGGCGGCGATCTGATCGGGGTCGGCGGCCTTGCGCTTGGTACGCCCACGGGTGGCCCCACTGTCGTCGATCCAGCGGATCCAGCTGCCCACCGCGGCGAAATCCGGGTGCGTGTCCAGAAAGACTACCTGCCGGGCCAGTCGATCGGGCAGGGCGCGGTCGTCGCTGTCCAGAAACGCCAGATACTCGCCGCGCGCGGCCTCGATGCCGCGGTTTCGGGTCGCGGCGATGCCGAGATTGCGGGGGTTTTCGATCAACCGGATCCGCGGGTCGGCGTGGGCGCGAATCGTGTCCTGGCTGCCGTCGGTCGAGCCATCATCGACCAGCAGCAGTTCGAAATCGTCGAACGTCTGCGCGAGCACGCTGTCGATGGCGTCGCCGATGAAGCGAACGCGGTTGTAGACGGGGATCAAGACCGTGACTTTGGGCATGGCATGCACAGACGTCTGGCCAGCGGGACTGGCGCAAAACCGATAGGATAACCGGTCGCGCGACGGGCCGTGCCGCAGCAATGCGGACCATCGCCGGGGCAGGCGAAGCTGTAAAATACACTTTCAACGGGGCGTGAGCGGATAGCGTGCAACTGATCAAAGCCTTTTTCAAGCAGTACCCGGCCCAGTGTCTGGTCGTCTGGAGCTGCCTGATCGTCGCCAGTATTGCCGAAGGCCTGAGCCTGTCGACACTGTTGCCCATGCTCTCGATTGCCACCGGCAACCAGAGCGGTATGGTCGACGAGAAGACCTCGGATTTTCTTACCGCGGCCCTGCATGATCTGGCGATCAGCCCGACCATCGGCACGATGGTTCTGATCGTGCTGGTGGGCCTGGTCATAAAGGCGCTGCTGACCCTGCTGGCCTATCGCCAGGTGGGTTTCACTGTCGCCGCCATCGCGACCGATGTACGGCTGGCATTCCTGCGGGCGCTGTCGGCGTCGCGCTGGGAGTATTTCCTGCGTCAGCGCACCGGCCGGCTGGCCAATTCGATCTCCACCGAGGCATCGAGCAGCGCCAGCGCTTTTCAGAGTGTGGCAGCGCTGGCCGCGTTGCTGTCGCAGTCGGTGGTGTTCATTGGTGTGGCCCTGCTGATCAATTGGCGGATCGCGCTGCTGGCGCTGGCGGTGGGCGCGGTGATTTTCGGCCTGCTCAAGGTCATGGTGTCGATCTCGCGCGACGCCGGTGGGCGCCAGAAAGGTCTCTTCCAGCAACTCATGTCGTTGATGACTGATTCGCTGTCGTCGCTCAAGCCGCTCAAGTCCATGGCCCGCGAAGGCGAAATGGACGACCTGCTGGAGCGTCAGACGCGCGAACTCAACGCCACCATGCGCACGCAGGTGCTGGCCAGCGAAGTTCTCAAGGCAATGCAGGAACTGCTGATCGGGCTGGTGCTGGTCGCCGGCGTGGCGGTTTCGCTGCTGATCTGGAAACTGCAGCTGGCCGAGATCATGGTGCTGACCATCGTGCTGGCGCGCATGCTCACGCGCCTGAGCAAGGTGCAGCAGGAATACCAGAAGCTGGCGTCCAAGGAGGCTTTCTACTGGGCCATGACCGAAGCGGTGGACGAGGCGCGGGCCGCACGCGAGCAGCCGTTCGGCAGTCGCACGCCGACCCTGACGAGCGGAATCCATCTGGCCGCGCTGGATTTCGGCTACGGCGACTCGCGCGTGCTCGAACAGTTCGAGCTCGAGATTCCGGCGGGCGAGGTCACCGCGCTCATCGGCCCGTCGGGCGCGGGCAAGACCACGGCGGTGGACCTGATCATCGGCCTGCTGCGTGCCGGCAAGGGCGACGTGCTCGTCGACGGCGTGCCGCTCACCGATATCGATATCCGCAAATGGCGCGGCATGATCGGCTATGTGCCGCAGGACACGGTGTTGCTGCACGATACGATTCTCAACAATGTCCGTATCGGCAACGCCGATATCACCGAAGCGGATGCGCTCTGGGCGCTGGACAAGGCTGGCGCAAGCGGCTTCGTCGCCGAGCTTGAAGAAGGCGCGAACACCGTCGTCGGCGAGCATGGGGCACGCTTTTCCGGCGGCCAGCGGCAACGCATCGTGATCGCGCGCGCGCTGGCGCATCGGCCCAAACTGCTGATTCTCGACGAAGCCACCAGCGCGCTCGACCCGGCCACCGAGCGCGCGGTCAGTCAGACCCTGCGCGGGCTGGGCCGTGACTACACGGTGTTGGCGATCTCACATCGGCCGACGCTCATGGAACTGGCCGATCATGTGTATCGGATCGAGAACGGCAAGGCCTGGCGCCTGAACCGGGATCAGGCGAGCGCTGAAGCTGGCTGAGCAGCGCCGCACTGATCGGCGTCGAAGGGATACTAGGTGCTATCCGTCGCGCCGGTCAGCGCCAGTCGCTGGAGCGCATCGGCCAGCTGCGGGTCGCTCACGTAGGATGCGATCTGTCTTATGTGGGTGCGATTGTCGGGGCTGATATAGCGGGGTTTGACCGGTGGCGTCGTGTCGCTGGGCGCAATGCGCACGCGGATCTGTACCGACTCGATATGCAACTTCATGCGCTGGGCCAGCGCCTGGGCGATCGCCGGCTGCATATAGCGCAGCCGGGTAGCCCAGCTGGCATGGCCGACGTGCAGCGTGAGCCGGTACTGATCATAGGCCGCGACCCGCACGAGCGGGCCGGCCGCCGCCGGCAGAATCTCCAGCAACGCGGCCCGGATGCGCTCGAGAAAACGCGCCCGGCCGAGCAGATCGGCGATGTCGGGGGTCGCTGTATGCAGCAAGGACTGGATCGAAAGCGGGGTCGTCCCCATAGTAACGGCCACAGCTATAACAAGGGCACGCGAAAAGCGTATCAGGCGCAGCCGACACGCGTCACTTAAAGGCGTGCCGGGGCTGCGGTATCATGCCCCTTTTGAATTGACCGGGCGCGATCCGTGCGGGCCGATTCGAGCGGGCGAGACGACGAGGGTTCATGAGCAATTTTCTGACCAAGCTTCTCGGTAGCCGTAATCAGCGGGTGGTCAAGCGGTTGCACCGCATCGTCGGCGCGGTCAACGCCCTCGAGGCGGAATACGAAGCACTGAGTGATGAGCAGCTGCAAGCCAAGACCGAAGAGTTTCGGGCGCGGCTCGAGCAGGGCGCGAAACTCGACGATTTGACTGCCGAAGCGTTTGCGACGGTCCGGGAGGCCGGTAAGCGTGTACTCGGCATGCGCCATTTCGATGTGCAGCTCGTCGGTGGCCTGGTACTGCATCAGGGCAAGATCGCCGAAATGAAAACCGGCGAGGGCAAGACGCTGGTTGCCACGCTGACGACCTATCTGAACGCGCTGCCGGCTGATGGGGTGCACATCATCACCGTCAACGATTACCTGGCCAGTCGTGACGCGGAGTGGATGGGGCGCCTCTATCGCTTCTTGGGCCTGACTGTTGGCGTAATCTTTTCCGGCCAGGACCCGCAGGCCAAGCGTGCGGCCTATGCCTGCGATATTACCTATGGCACGAACAACGAATTCGGTTTCGACTACCTACGCGACAACATGGCGTTTTCGCCGGCGGATCGCGTTCAGCGACCGCTCAATTACGCCATCATCGACGAAGTCGACTCGATTCTCATCGACGAAGCGCGTACGCCGCTGATCATTTCCGGGCCGACCGACGACGATCCGGAAACCTCGATGCGCGTGGACCGCTTGGTCAAGCATCTGGACGAACAGAAAGAAGAGGACGGGCCGGGCGACTACTCGCCGGAAGAAAAGAACAAGCAGGTTTTCCTGACCGAGGATGGGCACCAGAAGGTCGAAGGGCTCATGCGCGAGTCAGGCCTGCTCGATGAAGGTGAAAGCCTGTACGACGCCAACAACGTCGCGCTCATGCACCATATGAACGCGGCACTGCGCGCACACGTGCTCTACCAGCGCGATGTGGATTACATTATCGCCGATGGCCAGATCGTCATCGTCGACGAATTCACGGGCCGTACCATGCCCGGTCGGCGCTGGTCGGACGGCCTGCATCAGGCCATCGAAGCCAAGGAAGGCGTCAAGATTCAGAAAGAGAATCAGACGCTCGCCTCGATTACCTTCCAGAATTTCTTCCGGCTCTACGACAAGCTCTCCGGCATGACCGGCACCGCGGATACCGAGGCCTACGAGTTCCAGACCATCTACGGGCTGGAAGTGGTGGTCATCCCCACCAACAAGCCTTTGCTGCGCAAGGATCTGCCGGACCAGATCTTCATGACGGGCGCCGAGAAATTCCAGGCCATCGCCGAAGAAGCCAAGCGCGCCAGCGAAGCCGGGCAGCCCGTGCTGATTGGTACTGCTTCGATCGAGGCCTCCGAGCTTTCATCGCGGCTGTTGCGCCAGCTTGGCATTCGTCACGAAGTGCTCAACGCCAAGCAACACGAGCGCGAGGCCGAGATCATCGCCCAGGCCGGGCGGCCGGGTGCCGTGACGATTGCGACCAACATGGCCGGCCGTGGTACCGATATCGTGCTGGGCGGCAATATCCAAGAAGCGCTGGAGGCCATGGAAGACGACGAGGTCGGGCGCCAGCGGCTTCGCGATGAATGGGCCAAGACACACGAAGCGGTTCTCGAAGCGGGTGGTCTTTATGTGATCGGCTCGGAGCGTCACGAATCGCGGCGCGTCGATAACCAGTTGCGCGGCCGTTCGGGCCGTCAGGGCGATCCGGGTGCGTCACGTTTCTATCTGTCGCTCGAAGACAGCCTGATGCGCATCTTCACGCCCCCGCGGTTGCGTTCCATGCTGCAGAACCTCGGGCTGGAAGAAGGCGAGGCGATCGAACACAAATGGGTGACGCGTGCGATCGAGAACGCCCAGCGCAAGGTCGAGTCCCACCATTTCGATATCCGCAAGCAGCTACTCGAATACGACAACGTGGCCAACGACCAGCGTCAGGTGGTCTACGAGCAGCGCAACGAAATTATGGATGCCGACGATGTCGGCGATATCGTCGAAAACATCTGGGACGAAGTCGTCAACGATGTCGTTAGCCAGCACATTCCGCCACAGAGTCTCGAAGAACAGTGGGACGTGGACGGCCTGGTGGAATCGATCCAGCGCGATTTCGGTCAGGAACTGCCGCTTCAGCAATGGCTCGATGAAGACAAGACGCTCGACGAAGAAGGTCTGCGAGAGCGCATCAGTACCGAGTTGAAGCAGGCCTATGAGGCCAAGCGTGAGGACGCCGGCGCTGAAGTTCTCGCCCAGATCGAAAAGGCGGTTCTGCTCCAGGTGCTCGACTCCCTTTGGCGCGAACACCTGGCGTCGATGGATTACCTGCGCAAGGGTATTCATCTGCGCGGCTATGCCCAGAAGGATCCGAAGAACGAGTACAAGCGTGAAGCGTTCGAGATGTTCAACGACATGCTCACGCGGCTCAAACACGAAACAGTCACGGTGCTGGCACGCGGGCGCGTACGCGCGGAAGTGACCGAGGAAGCGCGCGAAGAACGCCGCAAGCAAATGGAAAACCTCGACTTCCAGCATGCCGAAGCAGCCAGCGCTGCCGACCAGGCGGTTGCCGCGGCCGCAGCGGCTCAGCAACAGCCGGACGCCGAAGCACCGGATCCGGCCGAACAAGCGGCGCGCGCCAATCTGCCGGGCTCGGATGCGCCGGTCACGCGTGAGCCGGGCGACGGTGACCAACGGCCGGAAACCTTCGTTCGAAACGAACGTAAGATTGGTCGTAACGAGCCCTGTCCCTGTGGTTCGGGCAAGAAGTTCAAGCACTGTCACGGGCGAGACTGAACCGATATGGCCGTTAATCTCAGCGCGCCGACGCGCTTGGCGCCTATTGCAGGCGCGGAATGGGCCGTTGGCGAAGCGGCGATCAAAAAGCCGGGTCGTAACGATATGGCGGTGCTCAAGCTCGCCGATACCGCGACCGTCGCCGGCGTGTTTACGCAGAATGCGTTTGCGGCAGCGCCGGTACGTGTAGCCCAGCGCCATTCGGCGTCAGGAAGGGTACGTGCGCTACTGATCAATAGCGGCAATGCCAACGCGGGCACCGGTCGACGCGGTGAAGCCGATGCCTTGGCCTGTTGCGAAAGCGTGGCCGCCGCGCTGTCGATCGAGGCCGACGAAGTGCTGCCGTTTTCCACCGGTGTGATAGGCCAGCATCTGCCGGTTGAGCGCATGCAGGCTTGTATCGCAACACTCGGTGCGCGTCTGACCTCCGATAACTGGCTAGATGCCGCACAGGCCATCATGACCACCGATACCGTGCCCAAGGGCGCGACGCGCAGCGTGGATATCGGCGATGACACATGCGTAACGCTGACCGGTATATCCAAGGGTTCCGGCATGATTCGCCCCGATATGGCGACCATGTTGGCATTCATCGCAACCGATGCGGCGATCGACGCCGATGCCCTGGACAAAGCACTGCGAGCCGCAATGCAGGGCTCTTTCAACGCGATTTCTGTAGACGGCGATACCTCCACCAACGACGCCTGTATTGCCTGTGCCACCGGGACGGGGGCGACACTCGCGCCGACCTCGCCGGGCTGGTCGGCGTTCGTCGACGCCTTGACCGATCTCGCCCGCGAGCTGGCCCAGGCCATAGTGCGCGACGGGGAGGGGGCAACGCGTTTCATTACGCTCGACGTGACCGGTGCGCGTGATGTGGACGAAGCACGTGCTGTCGCCTTCACGGTCGCGCATTCGCCCTTGGTAAAGACCGCCTGTTTCGCCGGCGACCCCAATTGGGGTCGTATTCTGGCGGCGGTCGGCCGTGCGCCCGTGCAGGCTTTTTCGATCGATCGTGTGGCCATCGCGCTCGACGATGTTGCGATCGTTTCCGACGGCGAACCGCGTGATGATTATGCCGAGGTCGATGCCGCCGCGGTGATGGGTCAGAGCGAATACACGATCAACATCGATCTGGGTCGTGGCGATACGTCCGCACGAATCTGGACCTCCGATCTGTCCTACGAATACGTGCGTATCAACGCCGAATACCGTAGTTGAGTATTGATGACGTCGGATAAGCAGGCGCCGCTGGATATCGCGGTCGGCATTCTGGTCGATGATGCAGGGCGCGTGCTGATCGCGCGGCGCCGCGCCGGCACGCCGGGCGCGGGGCTGTGGGAATTCCCCGGCGGCAAGCGCGAAGGCGACGAACCGATGCGCGATTGTCTGGCGCGCGAGTTGGCCGAGGAAATCGGTGTGAGCGACTGCCGCCTCGATACGCCGCTGATCCGATTTACCCACACCAAGGGCGAGCGCCCGGTGCGCTTGCACGTCTGGCGTATCGATCATTGGCAAGGCGAACCGCGTGGGCTGGAAGGGCAGGAGCTGGCCTGGGCCGAGCGCGACTCGCTTGCCGATTACACCTTGCTGCCGGCAACCGATGTGATTCTCTGCGCGCTCGATCTGCCGTCACGGTATGCGATAACGCCAGCGCTCAGCGCTGCTGAGCCACATCGATGGTGGGCCCGGCTCGAACGTCTGCTCGAACAACCTCACACGCGCCTGCTTCGGCTGCGAGATCAGGGGCTGGACGACGCGGCCTATCAGGCACTGGCCGCCCAGGTGGTCGAAGCGGCACACCAGCACGATGTCGCTGTCCTCGTCGATCGGTCGCTGTCGTTATGCCGGGCCGTGGGAGCCGATGGGCTGCACTGGCCGGTGGCACGCTTGCTCGAAACGGGGCGGCCGCAGCTGGAGCCGGGGGGCTTATTGGCCGTGTCGGCTCATACCCGTTCCGATCTGGCGGCAGCTGCTGAACGGGGCGCCGATTTTGCCGTGCTCTCGCCAGTGGCGGCGACGCCGACGCATCCCGGTGCGCAAGCGCTAGGATGGGACGGTTGGGTGGCCGCGCGCGCCGATCATGCGCTGCCGGTCTATGCGCTGGGTGGGCTCGGTGAGGCGGATCTGACGACCGCGCATCGTCATAATGCGCAGGGGGTGGCGGCAATTCGGGCTTTCTGGCCCGGCGAGCATTGAGCCGCGGCGATCGCCCGGCTTAAATGCCCGTGGTACGCCTAGTGCGGCGTACCCGAATCGTCGGATTCGTCGGGCATCATGCCGCCGGCTGAGCCGGCCGGGTCGGGAATGCGATTACTTTCGTCGAGCCAGTCGCCGAGATCGATCAGCTTGCAGCGACGCGAGCAGAACGGGCGGTACGGATTATCGGCACCGATCTTTGCCGGTTTGCCGCATTGCGGGCATTCAATCTTCTTGGTCATCAGTTTCAGAAGCGGCAGCAGGCCATACGGAATTCGACATTGGACGGGTACTGGCGCACACGCAGTTTCTTGTCTTGAATTTCGACAAAGCGAATCGTGGCGCGGTGGCGGCCGGCACTAATCTCGGGGAAGACGCGCGCATCGTCGAGCAACACGCGGATAAGCTGGGTGTTGGGATCCATATTATGAACGAGCACGCCTTTCTTGGCGGTATGCAGGGCCGCGGCGGTGCTCTCGCGCAACAGGCGCAAAAGCATGCTGATGGACTGCTCGAACGGCTGGATATGTCCGGCCCAGGCTTTCAGATCGCGGGTCTGATCTGCGTTTTTCTGTGACAGCCAGTGTTGAAAGGCGGGCAGATCGAAGCCGCAATCGCCGCCGGCTATCGGGCTGCGGTTGTTCAGACTGTTGAGCAGCTCGTTGTCACGCAGCTGATAGGAGGCGAACTGCGGCGGCATGGTCTGCATCGCGCGCCCCATGGTGTCGAGTTCGTCGAGAACCTGCTTGAGTGCGCGGTCGTCGACATCGTCGCGGTCGGCAAGTTTTTCGAACGCCGCATAGCGACTGCCCAGTTCCTTGCTGACCTCGGCGCGGGTGTCGTAGCGCGACATCACATTGAGGATATCGATCAGGGCGCCCAGCGTTGCTCGACGGCCCCACGGGCTTTCGTCGGCTTCGTGATGGCGCAGGCGCGCGATCAGATGCTCAAGACGCAGAAAGGTTCTTATACGTTCGTTGAGCGGTTGCTCGTAACAGAACGCGCCGTTGTCTGCCACAGACAACCCTCATTGGATGAATTAGGCGATCAGTCTATGCGTCTGCACTGACCAATCAAAGTGCTCTGCGCCGCGCAGGCTCAGCCTGGCAGGTGCAACGGCGGCAGATCGGCCACTTCACCGTGTGCCAGGCGCAGATAGCCGGCATGCAGTGCAGCGGCGAGATCGGCAATATCCTTGCGCGGACCGGTATTGATGAGCACGTCGTCGGCCAGGGCCAGACGCTGAGCGCGGCTGTCCTGGGCGGCGATCATGCGGCGTGCCAGATCCTCGTTGATATCGTCGCGCGACATCAGGCGATCCATTTGCACCCCTTCGGGTGCATCGACGACCAGCACGCGATCGACCAGGTCGATCATGCTCGACTTGGCCAACAGCGGGACCACGAGCAGACAATAGTCGGACTGGGCGGCATCGCGGCGGCGCGCCAGTTCTTCGCGAATACGCGGGTGGGTAATGCGCTCGAGTTCGGCGCGCTGGACATCGTCGGCGAACACGATTTCGCGCAATGCGCGGCGCCGTAGCCGACCCTGCTCGTCGACGATCTCCGCACCGAAGCGTTCGACGATTTCTTCCAGGGCGGGCTGGCCGGGTTCGACCACGTCGCGGGCGACCACGTCGGCATCGATAACAGTGACACCCAATCGCTCGAAAGCACTGGAAACCAAGGATTTACCGCTGGCGATGCCGCCGGTAAGGCCGACGACGAGACTACTCGGCATTTGCTACTGTCCTTTGCAGCCGGAATACAGCACGCCGGGGCGTCGCCTTGGGCGACGATGCCTTAGACAACCGTGGCTCATAGCCACTAGTTCAAACCGGCGAGCGATGAATACGCGCCGCCGATTGTATCGCCTGCAACGAGTGTCAGCCAGCCGGCAAGCGCCAACCAGGGACCGAAGGGCATGGGCTTGCCGCGTTCGAGCAGACCTGTAGCCATGAGGGCGCCGCCTACGATTGCGCCGGCCAGCGATGACATGAGCAACACCATGGGCAGCGCCTGCCATCCCAACCATGCGCCGATCGCGGCTAATAGTTTGAAGTCGCCGTAGCCCATTCCTTCCTTGCCTGTGACCAGGCGAAAGATCTGGAATACCAGCCATAGCGTCATATAACCACTTGCCGCGCCAATGATTGCAGTCGTTGGATCGACGAGAGAAAAACCGGCGTCTTGGCCGACGCTGATCAGCAGCCCGAGCCAAAGTAGCGGCAAGATCAGCGCATCGGGCAGGAACTGTGTCTGCGCGTCGATCATGGCGGCTGTAATGAGCGTCCAGGTAAAGATGAGTGCGAAGCCGGCGAACGGCGTCATGCCGAAAACCGCCACTACGATCACGGCCATTACAGCACTGGTAATTTCGACGGCCGGATACTGCAGCGAAATAGGATGCGCGCAATTCGCGCACTGACCCCGCAGCAGCATGAAGCTGAGAACCGGGATGTTGTGCCAGGGTTTGATCGGCGCTTGGCAACGGCCACAGGCCGAGCGAGGCTGCGATAACGACACACGGCTACGCGAACTAACGGCGACCGGTTGATTCAGAATTTCTGCGGCGCTGGCACGCCATTCGGCCTGCATCATGCGCGGCAGGCGCAGGATGACAACGTTCAAAAAGCTACCGACGATCAGACCGAGCAGCGCGACTGCGATATAGCAAAAGACCGGCTGTTCGGCGAATAGTGTCTGCATCGACGTTAATTCGAATTCTTGCAATCAGTCGGACGGTGCATCATGCGCTTGCCCGGAGAATAGCGGTCTAGACGACCGAGCCGAGCTTGAAGATCGGCAGATACATGGCGATAACGAGGCCGCCCACCAGAACGCCGATGATCGCCATGATCATGGGTTCGAGCAGCGACGACAACGAATCCACCTGGTTGTCGACCTCGGCTTCATAGAAATCGGCAACACGCGCACACATGGCATCGAGCGAACCCGACTCCTCGCCGATGGCGACCATCTGCAGGGCCATGCTCGGAAACAGACCGGTATTGTTCATTGCAAGCTGCAGCTGTACGCCCGACGAGACTTGATCGCGCATTTGCAGAATCGCCTCTTCGAACACGATATTGCCCGACGCGCGCGCGACCGAATCCATGGCCTCGACCAACGGCACGCCGGCTGCAAACATGGTCGATAGCGTACGCGCAAAGCGCGCGACCGCGGCCTTGTAGAGAATATCGCCAATCACCGGCAGCTTGAGCGCAAGCCGGTCGTTCATTCGCCTGAACGATCTAGATCGTAATCGCGCCTGAAAGAACGCGTAAAACGCCGCAGCGATGATGCCGATGATCAGCCACCACCACGCTTGGACGGTCTCGGACAAACTGATTACGAGCAGCGTAAAGGCGGGAAGATCGGCGCCGAAGCCCTGGAACAGAGACTGGAACTGGGGCACCACGAAGTACAGCAGAATACCCACGACGATGATCGCAACCACGATCACCGCGCTTGGGTAGAACAGCGCCTTGCGTACCTTGGCCTTGATCGCCTCGGTTTTTTCCTTGTAGGTCGCGATCTTGTCGAGCAGCGATTCGAGCGCGCCGGACTTTTCACCGGCATCGACGAGGTTCACGAACAGATCGTCGAAATATTTCGGGTGGCGCGAAAGCGCCTGAGCGAGGGGAATACCGTCCTCGATATCCTTGCGAATCGCATCTACCAGCTCGGCGAGCGACGGGTTGTCTGCACCTTTGGCGATGATCTCGAGTGACTGCACCAAGGGCACGCCGGCTGCGAGCATGGTCGCCATCTGGCGCGCGAAAATAGCGATATCGCCGGCTTTGATCTTTTTCTTGCGCTTGCCGCCCAGCCCGAAAATGGTCGTCTGCTTGCGTACGCGGATCGGGTTGATGCCCTGTTTGCGCAGCGCGACCTTGGCCATGGCTTCGTTCGGGCCATCGGTCTGGCCCTTGATACGCGCGCCGCTTCGGTCGGTGCCGATCCAGAAGAATGTCTGGTTCTCGCTCATCGTGCTTGCCATGATATCCCGTGCTGCTGAACGTCGATCGACGTGGCCGTATGCCGCATAGAGGGTTATCGGCGGCAACCGTTATTAATTCATCCCCAGCTTGGCCAGACGATAGCGCAATGCGCGAAACGTGATACCCAGATGCTTGGCCGCCTTGGTTTTGTTGTAGTGGCACGTTTCCAGTGCGTCCTGGATACGCTCGCGCTCGAGCGCTTCGAGCTGGGTTTCCAGGCCGACCCTGGTATCCAGAGCGGGCACAGCCCTAACCGCGCTCGTTTCGGTAGCGGGATGGGCCTCGACAGGCGCCGGCTGGGCGCGCGCATGGCCCTCCAGAAGCGGCGAGTTCAGGCGCAAGTACTGACGTTCGATGACAGCATCTTCGCTTAAGGTGACTGCGCGCTCCAGAATATTCTCGAGTTCGCGGATATTGCCGGGGAACGTATACTGCTCCAGTGCCTCAAGTGCGTCGGGCGCCAGCGTCGGTGAATGACGCAGGCGCAGTTTGCGCGACAGCGCCTCGAGAATGCGCCCGGCCAGGGCCGCGATATCGGCGCGTCGTTCGCGCAGCGGTGGCACATGCACCTCGATGACGTTCAACCGGTAGTAGAGATCCTCGCGAAAACGGCCACGCGCCACTTCTGCAGCGAGATCGCGGTGAGTGGCACAGATCACACGCACATCCACCGCCGTCTCATCGTTCGCGCCCACCGGACGAATGGCACGTTCCTGAATGGCTCGCAGCAGTTTGACCTGCATCGTCAACGGTAAATCCGCGACCTCGTCGAGGAACAGCGTGCCGCCGTCGGCGCGTGCAAACAGGCCCGAGGTATCGCGCATCGCGCCAGTAAAAGCGCCGCGCACATAACCGAAAAATTCCGACTCCATCAATTCCGACGGAATCGCGCCGCAGTTCACCGGTACGAAAGCGCTGCCCATGCGCGGGCCTTCCGCATGGATCATGCGGGCGACCAGTTCCTTGCCCGTGCCGGATTCGCCGGTGATATAGACCGGCGCCTGGCTGCGCGCGAGTTTGCCGATCGTTTCGCGCAGTTGCTGCATCGATGGCGTATTGCCGATCAATCGCGGCGAGGCGTCTAGGGAGGGGTGCGGCGGCGCGTCGTTATCGAGGCCGGCCAGTTTGAGCGCCTGCGCCACAAGCGCGCGCAGGCCCGCCACGTCGATCGGTTTGGACACGAAGTCGAACGCGCCGGCCTTGAGGCTGGCAACCGCACTATCGGCGCTGCCATAAGCGGTAATGACCGCGACCGGGCAGTGCGGATGGTTGTCGCTGATGAAACTCACGAGATCGAGCCCATCGCCGTCGGGTAGGCGCATGTCCGTAAGGCACAGGTCGAAGCGCTCGCCGTTAAAGGCTTCTTTCGCGTCGGTCAGGTTCGCGACCGCAAGCGTCTTGATCGACATCCGCGCCAGCGTGATTTCCACCAACTCGCGGATATCGGCTTCGTCGTCGACGATCAGGGCATAGGGCGCGGTTTCAGTCGAAGTCATGAACGTTGTTTGGCGTGGGTGAGGCGGCCGCCGGGGCAGACGGCGTGCGCACATGAGCGAATACGATACGAAAGCAGGCCCCGCTGGAATGTGCAACAGGCATGAGCTGAGCGCCGTTGGCTTCGCACAGCTCGGCAGCGATATGCAGGCCCAGACCCGTGCCCTCGCGCGTGGTGGTAAAGAACGGTTCCATGATCTGGTTGAAAATTGCGGTATCGATACCCGGGCCGTTATCGCGGATATCCAGACAGAAGCGGTTGCTACGGTTGCACTGGCCGCTCAGATGAATCGTGAGCACGACGCCGTCGCGGCGTGCATAGGATTGCGCATTGTCCCAGAGGTTGAACAGTACCTGGCGTAGATGATCGGGATCGAATTCGACTTGCAGCTGCGGATCGAATGGGTCGACATCGAAATCCGGCGAGTCATCGTTATAGGTCAGGTAGTCGTCGATCGCATCGTCGAGCCAGTTCGATAGGGCCAGTGTACGCCGAGATGTCTGCGAGCGCCGTGAAAGGCCGAGCACGCTATTGACGATGCCGTCGATACGGCGCGTATGGCGATGGATGATAGCCAGCATTCTGCTGTCGTCCGGGCCCAGCGAAGGGGATTCGGCTAGCAGCTGGCCGGCATGGCTGATCGCACCCAGCGGATTGCGGATTTCATGCGCGATGCTGGCCGACAAGCGGCCGATCGAAATCAGCTTGAGCTGCTGTGCCTGCTCGCTTTGGCGCAGCGCATCTTCGAGGAATATGAGCGCGCCGGCTTGATCACTGGCGCCCAGCGTCGAAAACACCGGTAACAGTGCGTGCGACCCCGCACGGATGATCTCGCTGGCGGCCGGGTTGTGTGCCGACCACTGAGACAATGCGCTAT
Source organism: Salinisphaera shabanensis E1L3A (assembly GCF_000215955.2). GTDB lineage: Bacteria > Pseudomonadota > Gammaproteobacteria > Nevskiales > Salinisphaeraceae > Salinisphaera > Salinisphaera shabanensis. The sequence goes on along the minus strand of NZ_AFNV02000001.1, from coordinate 284,544 downwards.
CAAGTGCCGGCGACAACTTGGTCAGCGCGCGTCCGGTATGTGAACGGTCTTCGAGTTCCAGCAGCCGAATGGCCGCGTCGTTTATCAGTTGCACATGGCGCCGGTTATCCACCACCACGGCACCGACTTCCATCTGCTGAATAATATGCCGGTTGAGGGCGGCAAGGTCGCGCACCTCGCTGGCACGCTCCGCGGCCAGAGCCTCGCTTTCGCGTACACGCAGCGCCAGCCAGTGTGCGACCCCCGCGGTGATGAAAAACACCGCACCGAGAATACCCGCCTGTACGAACTCGGCTTGCCCGGCCGGCAGTTGGACAGACCGCCACGTCTCCTGGCCGAGAATGCCCAGGGCCGCACACGCCGCCAATAGCGCAGCCAGACGGGCCGGCAACAACATTCCGGCTGCCGCCACCGACGTAATCAAAAGCATGCCGAGCCCGCCCGATACGCCCGTGCTGGCAAGGGTGAGCGCCGTGAATACGACGATATCCACTGAACAGGCGACAACGACCTGAACGCGCAGGGCGGGTTTGCGCAATAGGGCGGCGATCAGGCCGAGCGCGCACTGCGCCAGATACAACAGCGATGTGATCCGAAAGGTATCCGGCAGTTCGACATCGAACATGCTTTCGGCCACGCCGAACAACAAAACACCGACAAGCCCGAAGCTGATCAGGCTGCGATACATGTTCAGCGATGTAATCGCCCGCCAGTCCTCGGCATGGCGGATCAGACCGACACCGGCGCGCGAGCCCATCAGCGTGCGGACTTATCTCTGGACTGACGCGTGCTGCAGTTGGCGTCATTACATAGGGGCGCGCCGCTGTCATCCCGATGTGCCAGGGCCAGGGGCAGATGTACGCCGCAACGGCTGCAGCGCACGGTCTTCTCGAATCGCGGTGGCGTGGATTCGTTACTGGGCCTGCGACGTGGACCGAGCAATTGCCTGACGACCAGCCAGCCGAGGCCGAGTATTAACAGGAGTCCGAGCAGACGTGCCATGGCGTGAAATCGACCGAAAAAGCCGCGATTGATTGTAGTCTCATCATACGTTACGAGTGCCGACGCCGCCGAGCCGCTTGGATGCGACGAACAGGCAAAGTTGTCGCGTCGAAGTTCAAGAGCGACAATGCGCGGCATCTCGACGAATTGATTCTGCAAAAAGGCGATGCCATGAACGTTCACGAATATCAGGCCAAGGAAATCTTTGCGCGCTATGGCGTACCTGCCGGCGAAGGCAAGGTCGCAGCGTCCGCCGATGAGGCGGTCGAAGCCGCCAAATCGCTCGGCGGTGACAAATGGGTGGTCAAGGCCCAGGTCCATGCGGGCGGGCGCGGCAAGGCCGGCGGCGTGAAGATCTGTTCCAGCGTGGACGAGGTCAAGCAGGCCGCGGCCGATATGATCGGCGGCGAACTCAAGACCAAGCAGACCGGCGATGTCGGCCTGCCGATCAACTCGGTCTATGTCGAAAAGCCGGCCGATATCGAATCCGAACTCTACCTCTCGGTGCTGGTCGATCGGGCCACCCGCCGCGTAACTTTCATCGCCTCGCCCGAAGGCGGCATGGATATCGAGGAAGTCGCCGAATCCACCCCCGAAAAGATTACCCAGGTCGCGATCCATCCGGCCGCGGGCTTTCAGGCCTATCAGGGTCGCCAGCTCGGCTTCTTCCTGGGTCTGGACAAGAAGCAGGTCGGCGAATTCGTGAAGGTCATGAAAGGCCTGTACGAGATGTTCGTGGAGTGCGACGCCTCGCTGGTCGAGATCAATCCGCTGGTCACCACCAAGCAGGGCGGTCTCGTAGCCCTCGACGGCAAGCTCAACTTCGACGACAACGCGCTGTTTCGGCATAAAGAGTTCGCCGACATGCGCGATCTCACCCAGGAGAACGAGCGTGAGGCCCAGGCGGCCGAACACGATCTCAACTACATCCAGCTCGACGGCAACATCGGCTGCATGGTCAACGGCGCCGGCCTGGCGATGGGCACCATGGATCTGGTCAAGCTGCACGGCGGCGAGCCGGCCAACTTCCTGGACGTCGGCGGCGGCGCCACCACCGAGCGCGTGACCGAGGCCTTCAAGCTGATCACCGCGGGCGAGGGCGTGAAGGCGATTCTGGTCAACATCTTTGGCGGTATCGTGCGTTGTGATCTGATCGCCGAAGGCATCATCACTGCCGCCAAGGATGTCGGCATCAGCGTGCCGGTGGTCGTGCGCCTGGAAGGCACCAACGCCGAAGAAGGCCGCAAGCTGCTCGAAGAGAGCGACTTCGATCTCATCGCCGCTCAGGATCTGACCGACGCGGCCAAGAAGGTCGTCGCCGAGGCCCAGGGCTAATCGCCCGGCTTTCGATCGATCTTCCCACGAACACGCTTTAGACCAGGATCAAATCATGAGCATTCTCGTCAATAACGACACCAAACTCATCGTCCAGGGCTTCACCGGCTCCCAGGGCACCTTCCATTCCGAACAGTGCATCGCCTACGGCACCAACATCGTCGGCGGCGTGACCCCCGGCCGCGGCGGTGAAACCCATCTCGACCTGCCCGTATTCAATACCTGCGCGGACGCAGTGAAAGAAACCGGCGCCAACGCCACGATGATCTACGTGCCGGCCCCGTTCGCGGCCGACGCGATTCTCGAAGCCGAAGCGGCCGGCATCGAAACCATCATCTGCATCACCGAGCACATCCCGGTCATGGATATGCTCAAGGTGCGCTCGGTGCTGGATGAATCCAACAGCGTGCTGATCGGCCCGAACTGTCCCGGTGTGATCACCCCCGGCGAGTGCAAGATCGGCATCATGCCCGCGCATATTCACAAGCAGGGCAAGATCGGCATCGTCTCGCGCTCGGGCACGCTGACCTACGAAGCGGTCTTCCAGACCACCAACATCGGCCTCGGCCAGTCCACCTGCGTGGGTATTGGCGGCGACCCGATCCACGGCCTGGACTTCATCGACGTGCTCGAAATGTTCGAGAACGACGACCAGACCGAAGGTGTGGTGATGGTCGGCGAAATCGGCGGCACCGCCGAAGAAGAAGCCGCCGAGTTCATCAAGAACAATATGAAGAAGCCGGTCGTGGCCTACATCGCCGGCGTGACCGCGCCCCCCGGCAAGCGCATGGGCCATGCCGGTGCCATTATCTCGGGCGGCAAGGGCACGGCCGACGACAAGTTCGAAGCGCTCGAAGCCGCAGGCGTGGCCACCGTGCGTTCGACCGCTGAGATCGGCAGCAAGATGGAAGAAATCCTGGGCTGATCGATGTATTGATTGCATCGTCATCCGCTGGATGATCGAAGCCGGCGTCCGCTCCTGCGGCGTCGGCTTTTTTGTGGTGACCGTTCTGGCGCTTTGCTGTGTGTCGTGGTCTTGAAGGGCAGACCAGCGCTTGGTTTAAGTTGATTCGTCTTGAATCAACTGTGTCGGCGAATTTCGACTTGGGGTTTTGCACGGCTGTGCGAAACCGTAGGTCCGACAAACTTGCGAGTGGCAAAAGCCCAAACAGCTCAATCGGTTCGCTAACTAAATCAATGCCGCAGCTCCTCACCGCGACGTTATAGAGTTACCCCACCCATAAATGCTCGAATAAGCCCAATAGTTCAATTGAGCACAATCGAAATGAGCAAGACTTACGAACTCAGCTGCGACTGCGGCCACGTCACCATGACGGCCAGCGGTGAGCCGAAGTTGTCGCTGCATTGCCATTGCAGCAGTTGTCGCGATCTCTACAACGTCGACGTCCTGTCGGCCACCGGCTGGGCGCACGAGAACGTCGATCTGCCGGACGAATCGAAATTGTTCGTGCACAAAACCGACGGCAAGCAGATGACCCGTTACGGCTGCCCCAAATGCGGCCTGATGATGTACGGCGTGCACAAGCCGGGTATTCCGGTGATTCCGCACGGTGTCTTCCGCAAGGCCAACGACGGCGAGCTCCCGGACGAACTCGCGCCGACGTTGCACCTGTTCTACCGTGAGCGCGTGCTCGATATCGACGACGATCTGGAGAAATGCGACGACGGCTCGGCGGTGGGCTTGAGCGGCTGAATGCGTCCAACCGCTTTGGGGCAATGATCGACGGGTCGCAGATAGGCCACAAGCGATAAGAGCTGGCGTATCCTTGGCGCCTGTCATGCACATCGCGCCGCGCGAGTAGGTGTCGGCACGAGTCGAGAGGTTCAACACGCTATGGGCGAATCTTCGCTACGTATCGCACTGGCCCAGCTCAATGTCTGGGTGGGCGATATCGAGGGCAATGCACGCCAGATGATGGAAGCGGCGGCGACCGCGCGCGATCGGGACCACGCGGACATCGTGGCGTTTCCGGAAATGGCGCTGCTGGGCTACCCGCCGGATGATCTGTTGCTCAGGCGCGGTCTGCCCGATGCGATCGAATCGGCATTGGCGTTGCTTACCGAACAGCTAACCGGCATCACTGCCGTTGTGGGCTATCCGGAATACGCGGGCGAGGACATTTACAACGCGGCCGCGGTCATAAGCGACGGCGAGCGCGTGGCCCATTATCGCAAGCAATGCCTGCCCAACTATGGGGTGTTCGACGAACGCCGGCATTATCGTTCGGGTGACGCGCCGTGCGTATTCGAGCTGGGCAAGCGCCGTATCGGCGTGACGATTTGCGAGGATATCTGGGAGCAGGGGCCGGCTGCCCAGGCCAAAGCGGCCGGCGCCGAAGTGCTGATCAATCTCAATGCCTCGCCGTTCCATGTCGAAAAACAGGGTGAGCGTGAAGGCTTGCTCGCCCAGCGCGCAAAAGCCAACGATCTCGCGATCTGCTATGTGAACTGTGTCGGTGGTCAGGACGAGCTTGTTTTCGACGGGCGTTCCTGCGCGGTGGACCGTTCCGGCCAGCTGACGCTGCGTGCGCCGGCGTTCGAATCGGGCGTTTTTTGTGTTGATACGCAGGCGCAGTCTGGTACGCAAGGCACCCCCTCGATCGTGGCAGAGGAATCCGACGAAGCGCTCATCTACGATGCGCTCGTGCGTGCGACGCGTGATTATGTCGACCGTAACGGCTTCCCCGGTGCCTTGATCGGCGCCTCCGGCGGTATTGATTCGGCGCTGGCGATGGCAATCGCCGCCGACGCGCTGGGCGGCGATCGTGTCTGGGCGGTGTCCATGCCGTCGCGCTATACCGCCGATATCAGTAACGTCGATGCGGCGGATCAGGCCGAGCGCATGGGCGTGCACTACGACGAGCTGCCGATCGAAGATGGTTTCAGTGCGTTGCTGAATACGCTCGCACCGCTGTTCGGCGATCGCGAACCCGATACCGCCGAAGAGAACCTGCAATCGCGTATTCGCGGCGCACTGTTGATGTCGCTATCGAACAAGTTCGGCCATGTTGTTCTGGCAACCGGCAACAAGTCGGAAATGGCGGTCGGCTATGCCACGCTGTACGGCGATATGTGCGGCGGTTTTGCGCCGCTCAAGGATGTCTACAAGACCTGGGTGTATCGACTGGCGAAATTCCGCAACACGCGCGGCGATGTGATTCCCGAGCGTGTGATCACGCGCCCGCCGTCGGCAGAACTGCGCGACGATCAGGCCGATACGGACACGCTGCCCGAATACGATGTGCTGGACCCGATCATCGAAGCCTATGTCGAGGACGGTGAGTCGATCGAAGGTATTTGCGCGCGCGGCTTTGCCGAGGACGATGTCCGTCAGGTCGCAGGGCTGATCCGGCGCAACGAATACAAGCGCCGTCAGGCCGCGCCGGGGCCGAAGGTTACTCGTCGAGCCTTCGGTCGTGACCGGCGCTATCCGATTACCGCCGTCTATGGCGATCTATAGACAGCCTGGTTTTGCGTTAAAACGCTTAGGGGCCTCGTGCGTACCCTAAGTATCACGGCGGCGGCTTGAACGCCGCCGATCGCATACGATGCTACTGAGCCTGCGTCGCGTCGCTATCGGCGTCGCTGTCGATTACTTCGCCTTCGCTGGCGGGCGAATCCATCGCGGGTAGTGCGTAGCGTGGCGTCTCGCCGGCACGCTGGCGATAGAACTCGTCGCGATGCAGCACGTAGTTCGGGTAGGAGGCTTGCAGAATGGCGCGCGCATCTTCAGCCAGGTCGGACAGGCCTAGCTTTGCGTAACTTTCTTCCATGATTTCCAGCGCACGGGGCACGGAGTCCGAGCCCTGATAGCGCTGGATTACGCTATCGGCACGCCGGCTTGCGGCCACATAGGCGCGCCGGCGCAGATAGTACTCGGCCACGTTGATTTCGAATTCCGCCAATCGATTGCGGATTTCGACCATATGCAGCTGTGCGTCCTTGCGATAGACGCTCTGCGGGTAGTTCTCGACCAGCAGGTTGAAGTCGGTGAACGCCTGCTTGAGAAAGCGGGTGTCGCGCTTGTCCGGATCGCCGCCGAGCAGACCGGGATCGTTGCGATCGTAGTTCGACAAGCCGCGAATATAATAGATGTAATCGATATGCGCGTTACGCGGGCGCTGCTTGATGAAGCGGTCGGCGGCCGAGACCGCCGCCTCGTATTCCTGGGCCTTGTAATGCGCTGCGACCGATTCCATTTCAGCCTGGGCCGCATAGGGCGAGAACGGAAAGCGAGCCTGGACTTCTGCGTATAATCTCAGCGCGCGGTCGGGATCGCCGTCGACGAGAAATTCGCGCGCGGATTCATAAAGACGCCCGGCGTCGGCCGAGTCGAGCTTGTTGCCCTCGCGGTCGATCAGCGGCTCGTCGCTGTAGCCGGTTTCGTTGACGCCCTTGTCGCCGCCGCAACCGGTGATCGCAAGAACCATCAGAATACAAAGCGCGAGAACGATTTTCCGCATGCCAGTCCCGGACGTGCGCCGCACGTCGACAGATCAAAAACGAACGCGGAGTATACCTATACGGTCGCGCGATACGCCATGTCACGCTTTGTGTTCGCAAACCAAGAGAAATGCCCATGTCGGCAAATTGCCGCGCCCCTGATTTCGAGGCGCCGATTCCAGAAGAGTTTTACGGTGCACGCCTGGACCGTGCCCTGGCGGCCATGCTGCCCGACTATTCGCGTTCGCGCCTGCAGAGCTGGCTGGCCAACGGGGCCTTGACGGTCGACGGCGAAAATCCGCCGGCCAAGACCAAGGTGGCCGGCGGCGAAACGGTGCGCCTGACCGTGCCCAGCGAGCCGGACGACGCGCGCGTGGTCGCCGAGCCCATCACGCTGAATATCATCCACGAAGACGCTGCGATCATCGTGCTCGACAAGCCGGCCGGGCTGGTCATGCATCCCGGTGCCGGCAACCCCGACGGCACGCTACAGAATGCGTTGATTCATCATGACGAGTCGCTGGCCGCCTTGCCGCGGGCCGGGATCGTGCATCGGCTGGACAAGGACACCTCGGGGATTCTGGTGGTGGCCAAGACCTTCGCCGCGCATGCAAAGCTGGTCGCCGATCTCGCCGAACGTACGGTTAAGCGTGAATACGAGGCCGTTGCCGTAGGCGTGATGACCGCGGGCGGGCATGTCGATGCGCCGATCGATCGCCATCCGGTCGACCGCAAGCGCATGGCCGTACGCGAGTCGGGGCGCGAGGCGATCACGCATTACCGCGTGATCGATCGGTATCGGGCACACACGCACGTACGCTGTCGGCTGGAAACCGGCCGCACTCATCAGATTCGCGTGCATCTTGCCCATATCCGGTTTCCGTTGCTGGGCGATGCCACCTATGGCCGACGGCTGGCCGTGCCCCGCGATTCCAGCGACGCGTTCGCCACCGCGCTTCGGGGCTTTCGCCGCCAGGCACTGCATGCGCGCCGGCTCGGGCTCAATCACCCGGTGACCGGTGAGTACATGAGCTGGAGCGCGCCCCGGCCCGACGATTTCGAGCAGCTGCTGGCCGCGCTCGCCGCCGATGCCCAGGCCCATGGCGATGGATGAAGCGATCGGGTTCCTGGCCGCCGACTGGCCGGCGCCGGCCCATATCAAAGCTGGCACCACGCTGCGTACGGGCGGAGTGAGCCAGGCCCCGTTCGATAGCCTCAATCTGGGCGATCGGGCCGGCGACGACCCGGCGGCAGTGGCGACCAACCGCGAACGCCTGCGTGACGCGTTGGCCCTGCCCAGTGCGCCCGCCTGGCTTTATCAAGTACACGGCACGCGGGTGGTCGATGCGGGCGGCGATACCTCGGGCGAAGCCGACGCCAGTTCGGCCAGCCGTACGGATGCCGTATGTGCCGTACTCACGGCCGATTGCCTGCCGGTATTGTTCTGCGACACGCGCGGCGATTGCTGGGGCGCGGCCCATGCCGGTTGGCGCGGTCTGGCGGGCGGCGTGCTCGAAGCCACCATTGAGGCGCTACCCGCGGCGCCCGCCAATCTCATGGCCTGGCTTGGGCCTTCGATCGGCGCGCACAACTTCGAAGTGGGCGAAGACGTCCGTTCGGCGTTTTGCGACCGCGCCGAGGCCGATGCGTCGGCATTCGTGGCTCGCGACACGCCCGGCAAGTATCTGGCCGATATCTATGCGCTCGCCCGCGCGCGCCTCGAACGGGCTGGCGTGCACGCCGTCTACGGCGGTGGGCTGTGCACGATCGACGATGCACAGCGTTTCTATTCCTATCGGCGCGAGCCGGAAACCGGCCGCATGGCGAGCCTGATCTGGCGCCAACGGCCAGCTTTAGCTACAGACGCGGATATAACGTAATCAAAGAGCGATAATTAGGCCTAAGCATACGGATTCGTCGCTGCCACTCGGTATATGCGTGGTCATAGGCCTTGAAATCTAGCTGACCTGATTGCGCTTCAAGGGTGGCTTTGTATATCTCACCATGGAGATCGTTAATTTCGTTTGCCGCTTTACTGTGCTTAAGGGCAAAAAAATCACTACTAATCAAAACCATCCGCTTATATTCCGGTTGCTGCGGAAAATTTAGCTTTGACTCTTCAGCGATATAGACCGCCGACCGAACAAGTCGGAGTGCCTCGTCGCGAAGCGCTACGAATCTACCAAACCTCGTAATTATCAGGCTCGAATAAAGCCCGGTGAGAACACCGGTTAGAACACTAGTAATCGTCGTGCTAACGATGTCCATATCGTTGCTAGTTGCTCGACGTCTTCTTGCGCGCCCGCGTGCCGGGCTGGGTTGTAGAAGACTTCGCCGCCTGCTTCTTCTTCTCCGGCTTCTCTTTCTTCGGCGGCAGGGCGAGATCACGCTTGTCGCCGCTGGTGTTATGCCCGGTGCCCGGCGCGGTATTACCCAGCATGGGTTTGAGAAAGCGCCCGGTGTGGGAGGCCTCGATTTCGGCCACGGCCTCGGGCGTGCCGGTGGCAATGATCTCGCCGCCGCCTTCGCCGCCTTCCGGGCCCAGGTCGACAAGCCAGTCGGCGCATTTGATCACGTCCAGATTGTGTTCGATCACAATCACGGCGTTGCCGGCATCGCGCAGGCGTAGCAGCACTTTCAGCAGCTGGTTGATGTCGTGGAAATGCAGGCCGGTGGTGGGCTCGTCCAGCAGATAGAGCGTGCGTCCGGTATCGCGCTTGGACAGCTCGCGAGCGAGTTTGATGCGCTGTGCTTCGCCGCCGGAGAGGGTGGTCGCGTTCTGGCCAAGCTTTACATAGCTCAGTCCCACATCCATGAGGGTTTCCAGCTTGCGTTTCAGGCTGGGCACGGGCGCGAAGAACTCGAGCGCGGCTTCCACGCGCATTTCCAGCACGTCGGAAATGGTTTTGCCCTTGTAGTGCACCTGCAGGGTTTCGCGGTTGTAGCGTGCCCCCTTGCAGGTATCGCAGGTGACATAAACATCCGGCAGAAAATGCATTTCCACCTTGATGACACCGTCGCCCTGACAGGCTTCGCAACGTCCGCCTTTCACATTGAAGGAAAACCGACCGGGTTGATAACCGCGCGCTCGGGCTTCCGGGGTATTGGCGAACAATTCACGGATCGTGCCGAACAGGCCGGTATAGGTGGCCGGGTTCGAACGCGGCGTACGCCCGATCGGCGCCTGGCTGATATCGATGACCTTGTCGAGATGCTCCAGGCCGGTGATGGACGTCATCGGCGCGGCACGTGCGACCGCGCGGTTGACCTGGCGTGCGGCTGCCGGGAACAGCGTTTCGTTGATCAGCGTCGACTTACCCGAGCCGGATACGCCGGTGATGCAGGTCAGCTGGCCCATGGACAGAGCAACCGATACATTCTTGAGATTGTTGCCCCGGGCGCCGTCGATCTGGATGACCCGTTCCTTATCGAAGGCGATACGGTTTTCGGGAATCGGGATGGTAAGCCGGCCGGACAGATATTGGCCGGTCAGCGATTCGTCGTTGGCCGCGATCTGTTCCGCGCTGCCCTCGGCAATCACATGGCCGCCGTGATCGCCGGCGCCCAGGCCCATATCGACGACATACTCGGCTTCGCGGATGGCGTCTTCGTCGTGTTCGACCACGATGACGGTATTGCCGAGATCACGCAGGCGTTCGAGCGTGTTGAGCAGGCGGCGGTTGTCGCGTTGATGCAGGCCGATCGACGGCTCGTCGAGCACATACATCACGCCGACCAGGCCCGCACCGATCTGGCTGGCCAGCCGGATACGCTGGGCTTCGCCGCCAGAGAGGGTCTCGGCACTGCGTGACAGGGTCAGATAATTCAGGCCCACGTCGAGCAGAAACTTCACCCGCGCCTTGATCTCCTTGAGAATCGGTTCCGCGATCTCGGCGCGATGGCCGGGGATATCCAGGGATTCGGCAATTTCGTAAGCGCCGGCAATACTGGCGGCATTGATTTCCGGCAGGGTGCGACCGGCCACGCGTACATGCCGGGCGGCCTGGTTCAGCCGGGCGCCGCCGCAGGTGGGGCAGGCCTTGTCTGACAGATACTTGGCCAGTTCTTCGCGCACTGCCATCGAATCGGTTTCGGCATAACGGCGCTGCATGTTGTCGAGCACGCCCTCGAAGGCATGCTTTCGCACGCGTGTGCGCCCGCGAGCATTTACGTAGCGGAACTCGATCTTCTCGCGGCCCGACCCGTGCAGGATGATCTTGCGCGCTTTTTCGGGCAGATCGCGCCAGGGCGTATCGACGTCGAATTCGTATTTCTCGGCCAGCGACTGGATCAGGCCGAAGAAATAGGGGTTACGCCGGTCCCAGCCGCGAACCGCGCCGCCCGCCAGGCTCAAGGAGTCGTCGGTAATCACCCGGTCGACATCGAACACGGCCAGCGAGCCCAGGCCATCGCAGGCGTTACAGGCGCCGTGCGGCGAGTTGAACGAAAACAGCCGCGGTTCCATGTCGTTGATGGAATAGCCACAGACCGGGCAGGCGAACTGCGAGGAAAAGACTTCGGGATCGCCGTCGCCGCGCCAGGGCAGAACCCAGGCGATGCCTTCGGACAGGCGCAGCGCGGTCTCGAAGGATTCGGCCAGGCGCTGCTGGATGCCGTCACGAATTTTGAAGCGGTCGACCACCACTTCGATATCGTGCTTCACCTTCGGGTTGAGCTCGGGCACTTCGTCGATTTCGACGATTTCGCCGTCCACGCGCATGCGCACGAAACCCTGGCCGCGCATCTGTTCGAAGATGTCGCGATGCTCGCCCTTGCGTGAGCGAATCACCGGCGCGAGCAGCATCCAGGCCGATTCGGCCTCTTTTTCCAGCGTCTGATCGACCATCTGCGATACGCTCTGGGCGGTCAGCGGTTCGTCGTGGTCCGGGCAGTACGGCGTACCGGCACGGGCGAACAGCAGGCGCAGATAATCGTGGATCTCGGTGACCGTGCCCACGGTGGAGCGCGGGTTGTGCGAGGTCGATTTCTGTTCGATGGAAATGGCCGGTGACAAGCCTTCGATGGAATCGAGGTCCGGTTTTTCCATCATCGACAAGAACTGGCGGGCGTAAGCCGACAGCGACTCGACATAACGACGCTGGCCCTCGGCATAAACCGTGTCGAAGGCCAGGCTCGACTTGCCCGAGCCGGACAGGCCGGTAATGACGATCAGCTTGTTGCGAGGCAGGTCGAGATCGACGTTTTGAAGGTTGTGCGTGCGGGCACCGCGAATGCGGATACTGTCCATGAAGCGGGCGCAATGAGAAGAGATAACGAACAAGTATACGCAGCGCCGCAAGCGCGTCCCAAAACAGCGTTACATAAAGCGCGCCTAGGGCCCTGTGCTAGAATTCGCGCCCAGATTGGCCCTGCCGATCGACGGCCTGGCAGCCGTGCGTTCGTGCTCTGTTACGTGGTGACGTGACTCGCGAATGCCGCTCGATCACGCGCTGTGACCGACAAGCGGCGCGCGAAAGGCACGGTATGCAGTCGTACTGCCGCCGGTATTGCATACATACCTGGCAAGAGTTGCTTCATGACCAGATTCGAAACCCGGGCGGCCTTTTCGCTGGCAGGCATTTTCTCCCTGCGTATGCTCGGCCTGTTCATGATCTACCCGGTGTTCACGTTCTATGCCAAGCATCTGGACGCTCGACGCCGTTCACGGTAGGGCTGGCTCTGGGTGCGTACGGCCTGACGCAGGCGCTGTTGCAGATTCCTTTCGGCATGCTCTCCGATCGCTTCGGCCGCAAACGCATGATCTGTATCGGCCTGCTGATCTTTGCCTTCGGCAGCGTGGTGGCGGCGCTGTCGGGCAGTATCTACGGCGTGATCGCTGGCCGTATCCTGCAGGGCGCGGGCGCCGTCGGTTCGGTCATTCTCGCTCTGGGCGCGGATCTGACCCGCGAAGAACAGCGCACCAAGACCATGGCCGTAATCGGTATGACCATCGGCCTGTCGTTTGCGCTTGCGCTAGTTCTCGGGCCGCTGCTCAACGCCGTAATCGGCGTGTCCGGCATCTTCTGGACGACCGCAGTGATGGCGCTGGCCGGTATTGCCGTGCTGTATCGCGTCACCCCGCAGCCAAACGCCTTGCAATCGCATCGCGATACGGGGGCGGTACCGGCCATGTTCAAGCGAGTACTCACCGATAGTCAGCTGTTGCGCCTGGATTTCGGCATATTCGCGCTGCACGCCATGCTTACCGCCAGCTTCATCGCCGTGCCGGTGCTGCTGCGCGATGTCGTCGGCGTGGGCGAAAACGAACTCTGGATGGTTTATCTGCCTGTGCTGGCCGTATCAGTCATGATCATGGTGCCGATGATTATCCTCGCCGAGGCCAAGCGCCAGATGAAGGCGGTGTTCGTCGGCGCGGTGGTCACGCTGGGACTGAGTCAGCTCGCGCTGCTGGCCTGGCATACGAGCCTGGTCGAACTGGTGGTGGTGCTAACGCTGTTTTTCGCCGCCTTCAATACCATGGAGGCGAGTCTGCCGTCGCTGATTTCCAAGGCTGCGCCGGCCGAAGCCAAGGGCACGGCCATGGGCGTTTATTCGAGCTCGCAGTTCTTCGGCATCTTCGTCGGTGGCACCATCGGCGGCTGGGCCTATGGCCTCGGTGGGCCGGCCGGGGTCTTTATTTTCTCGGCGATCGTGGCGCTGCTATGGTTCGGGGTGGCGGTGACCATGAAACCGCCGCGTTTTACGCGCACGCGCATGATCAGTGTGGCCGTGGCCGATTCGGGTGAGGCGCGGGCACTGGAAGCCGAATTGCTCGCACAGCCCGGTGTGGTCGAAGCGGCGGTTGCGCTCGATGAAGGCGTGGCCTATATAAAAGTCGACAGCGCGCAGGCCGACGAGGTCGATCTCGACGCATTTTCCCGGCGGCCCGCACAGGCTTAGTGCGAGCCGGCCGACCTAACTCGATGGAGTGTTGCAATGGCAAGTAGAGGCATCAACAAGGCGATTCTGATCGGCAATCTCGGGGCCGACCCGGAAACGCGCTATACCGCCGGCGGCACCGCGGTGACGAACGTCAATCTCGCCACCTCCGATACCTGGCGCGACAAATCCAGCGGCGAGATGCAGGAACGCACCGAATGGCATCGGGTGGTGTTCTTCGCGCGTCTGGCGGAAGTCGCCGGCGAATACCTGCGCAAGGGGTCGAAGATTTATGTCGAGGGTCGTATCCAGACCCGCAAGTATCAGAACAGGGACGGCCAGGACGTCTATACCACCGAGATCGTCGGCAACGAAATGCAGATGCTCGATTCGAAAGGCGGCAGCGGCGGTGGCAGCGCCCCGTTCGGCGGTGGTGGCGGCCAGCAGCAACGCCCGGCCCAGCAGGGTGGCGGTGGTTACGGGGGTGGGCAAAGCAGCCAAGGCGGCGGCCGCGGCGGTCAGCAGTCCTACCAGCCGCCCCAGCGCGAGCCGGCCGGTGGCGATCCCGGCTTCGACGACGATCTGGACGACGATATCCCGTTCTGATCGGGCGACGAACAAGAACGCGGTCCCTGCGATCGCGTTCTTGCGTGATGTGCTCGTATAGCCCGCCCCGCTCCTGTGTAGCCGCGACGGATAAGCGCTCTGGAGAATGTGGCTGCGAAAGAACGGGGCGCGGCTGGTTCGCCCGGTTTGATGATTCAGATCAATGCCGGCGCGTATCGGCTATTCCAGACTGGCGTTCTGGCACATTCGAAGCTGGAGCATCGCCATGTCGGAATCTTCGCAACCCGGGCGTTTGAGCGTGCTCGACACGCGCACCTGTCTTCAGTTGCTGCGCGCGCATTCGGTTGGTCGGCTCGCTTTCAATGCTGACCCGAGCCCCGAAGTGCTGCCGGTCAATTATATCGTCGATGGCGACGGTATTTTCGTGTGCACTGGCCCGGGCGCAAAACATACGGCGGCACTGGCGCGTGAGCCGGCCACATTTCAGGTGGACGGACACGATGAGCAGCGGGGGTCGGCCTGGAGCGTCATGATTCGCGGCACGCTCGATGTCGTGGATAAATACGATATCGAGGCGTTGCGACCCCAACCGCTTGTCGGCGGCAAGCCCGAGTATCTGCTGTGTCTGTCCATCTATCGAATTACTGGCCGACGTATTCCGCCAGAGGCTGGTTGGACGCTGTCTTCCCAGGTATGGCGCGATCGCGACGCCAGTGACTTGATGGGCTGATAGCGTAACGCACGAGCGTCCCCCGTGCCCTTGGGCGTCGGGGGGCGGTGATGCATTGACTCAGATCAATGTGCTCGCATCAGCCGCGCGCCATTATCGCGCGATGAAACCACGTTCATACACGGTTGTCGTGTCGCCTCGCTATAGCCCATCGCAACGGCGTGTCTTATCACGCTTGGTAGGGTGTTGCGCTCATCTGGGGGCGATCGGGCCGCGGTCATCGTGATCTGGCTCAGCAAGGCGCGGCATATCGATGCCGCTACGCTCATTTTTGACTCATTTTTTGCGCTTCCGTATTTAGCGGCCGTGATCGGTGCTGGCATGCCTGGGCCAAGCGCGGCCCGCGCTTGCACGTGGGTTCGGCGCAGTCGGGGCGAGTTCCCAGATGGCAGCTAACGACGGCGACGGCGCCCGCGAAATACGAGAGGCGCTCAAGCACCAGTACTTTCTCGAAGGCATGAGCGATGTGCAGCGGGCGCGGTTGGTGCGAAGCGCAGCGACCCAGTCGTTTGCTGCAGGGCAGACGCTTTTTCATCGTGGCGACCCAGCCGATACGTTTTTCGTCGTTCTGGCCGGCCGGGTAAAGCTTTATCGACTCTCGATCGACGGTGACGAAAAAATTATGGGATTGGTCGGCACCGGTGAGAGTTTTGGCGAGGGCGTGTTGTTCATGCACCCGCCGCGCTATCCGGTAAGCGCGCAGGCGCTGGAAAAAAGCCGTGTTGTAGCGATCAGTCGTGGCGATTATCTCGACGAAATACAGCATTCCTTTCAAACTTGCATGTCGGTCATGTACAAGTTGACCGCGCGCATAGAGCGGCTGCTCGACGAGGTCGAATCGCTGACGCTACGGGACAGTCGCTATCGTGTCGTCAACTATCTCCTGGAGTTGATTCCAGAACGTGCGAGCGGGCCGGTCAGGCTGCGCCTGCCCACCTCCAAAAGTGCGATCGCCGGCCGCCTGGCGATTCGCGCGGAGACTTTCTCGCGCACGCTCCGCCAACTCGCAGAAAATGGCACGATCGTGCTGTGCGGAGGACGCACGATCGAAGTGCCCAATCCGAAGCGTCTGCGGCATGCCTTGAGTGCCAAATCCGGCACATCTTCCTGATGTTGATTCGGATCAATAACCGACACCGCGATCGCGCTAGCCTCCATAGAGGTTGAGCGCATTGCGATAAGCATGCAGTGGCGCGAACCTAGGAATCCGCCAGGCAAACTGTAGTTCGATGCGAGGTATGGCGTATGAACGCACCCGATATTTCAGATCCAGTACGCGGTCTGTTCGACTGGCTGGCCGCCGCGCGTGACCGCGGCGAGCCAGATCCGCAGACTGCGACGCTCGCTACGGTGGACCCGGCGTTCGCCAAGCCAAGCGTGCGCACGATCAATGTACAGATCGATAACGATACGCTGGTGTTCTTCGTCAACGCCCATACGGGCAAGGGGCAGCATCTGCAATGGCATCCGTATGCGGCTCTTTGTTTCTTCTGGCATGGGCTGCAACAGCAGGTCAATATCGAAGGCGTGGTCGAAGCGCTCGGCGATGTGGAAGCCGACCATCTCTGGGCACAGCGTTCGCGCGAGAGCCAGTTGACCGCCCGCAGTTCAGAGCAGCATGCCGTCTTCGGTGATCCGGACGCCTTTCTCGAACGGCGCGAGCGCGAACGTGAAGCCTACGACTTCGAGCGGGTGCCACGGCCAGAGCACTGGGTTGCCTATCGGTTGGTGCCCACGCGGTTGGAGTTCTGGGCCGCCGGATGGCATCGGTTGCACCCACGTCGGCTTTTCGAACGCGCACCGGACGGCGGTTGGCAATCCGCCGTGCAGGAGCCATAAAAAAACGCCCGGGTTTTGCCCGGGCGTTCGACAGGCCGGCTATTCGCCTTTCAGCACCACTCCCAGCAATCGCCGTGACGCAGCACGAGTACGCTGCAGCGCGTACGTCGTAGTACGCGATCCGCGGTGCCCCCCAGCAACAGATCGCGCACCTTCGGGTCATGCGAGCCGATCGCAATCAGACCGGCGCCGATGTCGTGCGCACGCTTAACGATGGTCTGGGCGATGGGGCCGATCACCGCTTCGCTCGTCCAGCTAATATCATCGGCATACTCGAGGCGAGCCAGCTCGGCGAGCTGGGACTCCGACAGTTTCTGGGCTTCGCCTACGAAGTTCTGTGGCACATAAGGCCAGACCGAAATTTCGGTGGGTACCACGGTCAGCAGATGCAGCTTTGCGTTATGCCGACGCGCAAGCGTCGTCGTAGCCGAAAAGATCAAATCGAAATTCGCTTCGTGCGATAGATCGATCGGTACGAGGATGCAATTCTTCATGTCGGCACTCGCTCGAATAGTCGGTGGCGCGACTCCAGGCGGAAGTCGTTCTATCAGCCAGACAGTGCGTCACGGCTCTCGTCATGAATATCGGCGGCATGCGCATCTCGCTTCTGACGCACTACGAGCACGGAGTGCTGGGAATGCTTGACCACCTGGCTGGCGATGCTGCCTAGTAGCACGTCCCAGAACTTCGGGTTATGCGATGCCATGACGATAAGATCGGCGCCGAAGTGATCGGCCCGACGCACGATCGTGCGCGCGACTGGCCCGACACGTACGTCGACCTGCCAGTTGGTCTGTTCACCCAGGTATTGCTGGCCGACACGCTCGAGTTGCGCGTGTGCGGTCTCGCCGAGTTTCTTTACATAGTCCGTGCCGACGTACGGGAAATCCCCGGCATCGATCTGCGGAATAACGCTGAGCAGAATGATCGTGGCGCCCGTGTTGGCGGCGACGCGATTGACGTTTTCGAAGACGCTTTCAAATACGGCGTCCTGATTGAGGTCCAGCGGGACAAGAATGGTCTGCGACATATCAATCTCCTCTTTTTAGGGTGACTGCAGTATCGCGCGGGTTGGCGGCAGAGCTGTTGATCTGGATCAAACGCCGGTTAATTCGCTGAAGGGCCGAATAGGTTGCTATTTTTATGGATGAAATGTGCAGCGCAGCAGCAGCGTCGTACCCTGATGCCTAATCGCGGCACGGTGCGGTATAACGCGTCAATTGTGGCGTTTGGCAGAGCGTGGCTGCGTCACGCGCGGCATCGCACCGTATGCATTGCGATAGAGAAGGGGTATGTGATTGGCGGTCGCGTCCGGGCGCGCCAACGACGGTACGCTCATGCAGAGTGTGGGGGCGACAAGCGCCAGTCGAAACGACGCGGGTGCAGCCGATCGACATCGCGTAGCTAAAGCGCCTGCTTAGATTCTGCGTTAGCGCAGTTACAGGGCAAAGTCCGAGCTTTCAGCGTCGAAGTTACGACGCTGGGGCAGGCACCTGGCCTGCCCCCGTAACGCGGGATCGATTGGCTCGATCCCGAAACCGCATTCGCGTTAGAAACGATAGCCCAGCGCGAGCGTATAAACCCAGGGGTCGACATCGACATCGACATGGGTGCTGCCGGTCGAGGTGCGCACTTCCGCAGTGGTATCGATCTGCAGATAGCGCACGTCGGCGTTGATCAGCCAGTTGTCGTTGAGCGCGTAGTCCACGCCGACCTGTGCGGCCGGGCCGAAAGAATCGTCGAGTTCGATTTTTTCGATGCCCAGTGCGCGAGCTTCATCGGACACGTCTTCCGAGAAGAAGAACGTGTAGTTCAGACCCAGGCCGACATAAGGCGTGAACGCCGAATCGCTGTTGAAGCGATACTGCAGGCTGATGGTCGGCGGCAGGTGCTTGATATCACCAAGCGGGGCACCGTCCAGCGCACCACCGTCCAGGGTGAGGTCGTGTTCGAACGGCGTTGCGGCCAGCAGCTCCACGGCGAGGTTGTCTGTGAACAGATAGGCTACGGTCGCGCCGAACTGCGGCTCCGAACTCACAGCGACATCGGTGCCCTGGAGTGCGGGCGCGAGTTCGCCGTTACGGCTTGAGGTATCATCGTTGGGTGCGACGTAAGTCACGCCGCCGCGCACGATCCAATCACCGGCTTCGGCCTGGGCGACGCCCGTTACGAATACCGAGGTCAGTGCGAGGGCCGCGGGGGCGATTACGGCACGCGGGAAGGACGTCATGGCAGGGCTCCTGTTCTGTAGTAGTAGATGTCTGGTGAACAGGTTGGGTGGATTGTGAAGTGGTTGTATTGATCCAGGTCAATCGCAGTGAAAGCTGGTTCGCCGCGGGGCGCGCAAAAGGTTGCGTCCTAACGATTGCGCTGCAATGTATTGGCCTCCCATTAAAGAAGTCTGAAACATCGGCGTTATTTAACTAAGCTAGCGCTGACAAACGCATTTATTATGCTTCGGCAACAAGGCAACCGGACATGGCGCCACTTTCCCAGCAAATGCAGCAGTTAAGCGAGACGTGCAGCCACTGTTCGCTACGTTATCTGTGCTTGCCCGATCATCTCGATAGCCATGATCTCGAAAAACTCGAGCGCCTGGTGGACTCCGGTGCGCCGGTGCTGGCAGAAACGGAGCTTTTCGCCCAAGGCGAGGGCCTGACGCATATCTATGCCGTGCGCAATGGCTCGGCAAAGACCGTACGTATCGACGAAGAAGGCTTCGAGCAGATACTGGGGTTCTATTACCCGGGCGATATTCTCGGTTTCGATGGTTTCGCTGACCAACATCACCATTGCAGCGCCGTAGCGCTGGAAACCAGCCATTTCTGTCGGATTCCGGTGGACCAGCTCGATGCATTGGTCGATGAGTTGCCGAGTCTGCGCCAGCGGTTGGTACGGCTGATGAGTCAGGTGCTCTCCGAAGACGGCCGCATGATGCTCACCCTGGGCCGCAAGGACAGTGAAGGGCGTATCAGCAGCCTGTTGCTCGGCTTGAGCCGCCGCCGCGCGCTGCGCGGCATGCCGGCCTCGTCTGTTCCGTTGAATATGAAGCGCGCGGATCTGGCCAATTTTCTTTCGATGCGTCTGGAGACCGTCAGCCGGGTGCTGACCCGGCTCCAGCGTGCCGGGGTGATCAAGGTGTCGCAGAATCGTGTCGATATCCTTGATCGCGATGCGTTGCGCGAACGCTCGAGCCGCGGCGCGTGGGTGGCAGACCAGTCATGACAATCGGGCGCGGGGCTGCCTGGCCGTGCCGCCGGCAGGCCAGTGCCTTGCGCGATCGTTTACACTGTGCGGCTTGCTTGAATTCGCCCCGATGCGGGCCGGACGGGCCATGACCAGCACGACCCAACCCAAAGTCTTCGTTCAGACCTGGGGCTGCCAAATGAACGAATACGACTCGGCCAAGATGGTCGAGGTGCTGCGCAAGCAGCGCAACGCCGAGCGCGTGAATACGCCGGAAGAAGCCGATATCATCCTGCTCAACACCTGTTCGATTCGCGAAAAGGCGGCCGAGAAGGTGTTCTCCCAGCTCGGGCGTTGGCGCGAGCTGAAAGCCGAGCGCCCGGAAATCGTCATCGGCGTCGGTGGCTGCGTGGCCTCCCAGGAAGGCCATGCGATTCGCGAGCGTGCACCGTTCGTGGATATGGTGTTCGGTCCGCAGACCCTGCACCGGCTTCCCGAAATGCTCGACGCCGTCCAGGATAACGGCGCCGGTGTGGTCGATATCGCGTTTCCCGAGATCGACAAGTTCGATCATATGCCGCCGGCCAGGGCCGAAGGCGCGACCGCGTTCGTGTCGATCATGGAAGGCTGCTCGAAATACTGCAGCTTCTGTGTGGTGCCCTACACGCGCGGCGAAGAGATATCGCGCCCGTTCGACGACGTGATTCTGGAAGTCGCGGAGCTGGCCGAACAGGGCGTGAAGGAAATCACGTTGCTGGGTCAGAACGTCAATGGCTATCGCGGGCCGATGGAAGACGGCTCGATCTGCGATCTGGCGATGCTGGTCGAGTTCGTCGCGGAAATCGACGGCATCGAGCGTATTCGCTATACCACCAGCCATCCGCTGGAATTCTCGGATGCGCTGATCGAGGCCTATGCGCGGGTGCCCAAGCTGGCCAACTATCTGCATCTGCCGGTGCAGTCCGGTTCGGATAGCGTGCTTGCGGACATGAAACGTGGCTATACGGCGGATCATTTTCGTGAACGCATTGCGAAACTGCGTGAGGTGCGTCCGGATATCAGCCTGTCGACCGATATCATCGTCGGTCATCCCGGCGAGGGCGAAGCCGAGTTCGAAGCGACCATGCAGCTGGTCGAAGACATGCGCTTTGATGCCGCCTTTTCCTTTGTCTACAGCAAGCGCCCCGGCACGCCGGCGGCCGATATGGCCGACGACACGCCGCGCGAGGTCAAGAAGAAACGCTTGGCGCGTCTGCAGGCCCGTATCGCCGAATTCAATCGCCAGTACATGCAGGATATGATCGGAACCATCCAGCGCGTGCTGGTCGAGCGCGAATCCAAGCGAGGCGGTGGCCAGATGGCTGGACGTACCGATTCCAATCGCTGGGTCAACTTCGATGGGCACCCGCGCATGGCCGGTCATTTCATCGAGGTCGAAATTACGGAAGCGCTCGACAATTCCCTGCGTGGCCGTGTCGTGACCACTGAAAACCAGGCGCCCGTGCCCGAGCTCGCCGCTGCGGCCGGCTGATCGGTCGCGCCACCAACCCGACGAGTCATTTTGAACGAATCCATCCGCAAGACCCTGGAACTGACCCCGCCAGATACGACCCGTCTGGCGTATTTGTGCGGTCCGCAGGATCAGTATCTGCGTCTGATCGAGCGTACGCTGGACGTACAGGTCCACAATCGTGGCCATATGTTCCAGGTCGAGGGCGCCGAAGCGGCGGCCACGGCTGCGATCGACGCACTCAACGAGCTTTACAGCGCAACCGCGGCCGGTGAGCTTGGCCCGGACCGGGTCCATATTGTGGCGCGTACGGCCGAGCGCGAACTGCGCGGCGGTGAAGAGGCGGCGCAGGCCGAACCGCGCGACGTTGTCATCAAGACGCGCCTCGGGCTGGTGCGTGGCCGTGGCCCGAGCCAGCGTCGTTATCTCGCCAATCTGGCCGATAACGATCTGAATTTCGGCATCGGCCCGGCCGGGACCGGCAAGACCTATCTGGCCGTGGCTGCTGCGGTGGATGCGCTCGAATCCGAACGTGTACGTCGGCTGCTACTGGTGCGCCCCGCGGTCGAGGCCGGCGAGCGGCTGGGTTTTCTGCCCGGTGATCTGGCCCAGAAGATCGATCCCTATCTGCGCCCGCTCTACGACGCGCTCTATGAAATGCTCGGTTTCGACCGGGTCGGCCGCCTGATCGAGCGCAACGTGATCGAGATCGCGCCGCTGGCCTACATGCGCGGGCGTACGCTCAACGAAGCCTTCATCATTCTCGATGAGGCCCAGAACACCACCGTCGAACAGATGAAGATGTTCCTCACCCGGATCGGCTTCGGCTCGACCGCGGTGGTCACGGGCGATATGACCCAGGTGGACCTGCCGGTAGCCAAGAAGTCCGGTCTGCGTCATGCGGTTCGTCTGTTGCAGGGCATCGAAGGCATCAGCGTCACCAAGTTCTCGGCGCGCGACGTGGTACGCCACCCGCTGGTTCAACGCATCGTCCAGGCCTACGATCGCGAAAGCGAAGCAGGCGAGCACGGCTAGTCGGCGGCAACCGCATGAATATCGAACTCGCGCTGGACTGCGCGCCCGGCATCGACGCGCCCGATCCGCACATGCTCGAGCGCGCGGCAATCGCCGCCCTCGAAGGCGCGCGTTGCAGTGACGAACCCGTCTACGAACTGGCCGTACGTCTGATCGACGAGGCAGAGTCCGCCCAGCTCAACGGCGACTATCGCGACAAGCCCTATGCCACCAACGTGCTGTCGTTTCCGGCCGGCGCCGAGCTGCCGGGGTTGACGGTGCTCGGCGATCTCGCGATCTGCATGCCGGTCATCGAGCGCGAGGCACGCGAGCAGCACAAGACGCGCGATGCGCATTTGTGTCATATGGTCGTACACGGCGTTTTGCACTTGCTCGGCTATGACCATATCGGCGACGATGAGGCCGAAACCATGGAGGCGCTCGAGCGCGATGTGATGGCGGATCTCGGCCAAGACGATCCTTACCGCACCGTGAGTGCCTGAAATCGATACCGCAGGCCGTAGGGCCGAGCCAGACATCAAGGCTTGAGAGGAGGGCGCGGCTGCGGCCGCACGACATGAGCGACGAGGACGACAGCGAGCAGAGTCGAAGTAGCGGCAACTGGCTACGACAGATCGGCATGAGCCTGGCCGGGCCACCGCGCGATCGCGACGAGCTGGTCGAGGTGCTCAAGGAAGCACAGGAAAACGAGCTGCTCGATGTAGATGCGCTCTGGATGATGCAGGGCGTGCTCAAGGTGTCGGAACAGCAGGTGCGCGACATCATGGTGCCGCGCTCGCAGATGGTGGTGGTCGAGTCCGATGCGGCCGCGGCCGACATTCTGTCCATCGCGATCGAGTCCGGTCATTCGCGCTTCCCCGTAATCGGCGAATCCCGCGACGAGGTCGTGGGTATTCTGCTGGCCAAGGACATGCTTCAGCTTGCAGAGGATCGTCAGGAAAGCGAGGCCTTCGAACTGGGCGCGGTGCTGCGCCCGGCGGTGTATGTGCCCGAATCCAAGCGCGTGAACGTGCTGCTCAAGGAGTTCAAGGCATCGCGCAACCATATGGCCGTCGTCGTGGACGAATACGGCGGTGTGGCGGGGCTGGTGACCATCGAGGATGCGCTCGAGCAGATCGTCGGCGAAATCGACGACGAATACGATCAGGCCGAAGGCGCGAACATCCTGCGCCAGGAACACAATCGTTTTCTAATCCGCAGCCTCACGCCGGTCGAGGAGTTCAACGAATACTTCGATACCGAGTTCTCGGACGAAGACTTCGATACGATCGGCGGACTGGTCGTACACGAATTCGGGCATATGCCCAAGCGCGGCGAGACCACCATCATCGACCGCTTCCAGTTCAACGTGCAGCGTGCCGATTCGCGGCGTATTCATCTGTTTCAGATGACCGTGCTGCCGGAGGCGTCCGAGTAGCGCATGGGCGCAAAACGCGTGGCGCGTATTGCCGGTCTGGATGTGTTGCTGCCGGCCCTGTTGGGCGGGCTGGCAACCCTTGGCTTTGCGCCGTTTGGATACTACGGGCTGACGTTCGTTGCGCTGGTCGGCCTGGTCTCGCTCTGGTGGGGCGCAAGCGCACGTCGCGGCGCCTGGCGCGGTTTCGTGTTCGGGCTCGCTCATTTCGGTAGCGGGATCTACTGGACCTTCGTCTCCACCTATTACTATGGCGGCGCGCCATTGGCGATGGCTATCGTGCTGGTTTGTGCGCTCACCGCTTATATGGCGCTCTATCCGGCACTGGTGGGCGCGCTCGCCGGCACCACGCGTCGCTTGCCGCGCACGCTCTGGGCGCTGGTCGTGATACCTAGCGCCTGGCTGCTCGCCGAACTGGTGCGCAGTTGGGTGATGACCGGTTTCCCGTGGTTATCGCTGGGCTACTCGCTCATCGATGCACCGGTCACTGCGCTTGCGCCGATCGGGGGCGTATATTTTCTCGGCGCGCTGATGATGGTGAGCGCCGGTACGGTTGTGTTGTTGTTTGCCGGCTCGATACCGGCACGCGCACTGGCCGTGGTGATGATCGGGCTCGCGCCGCTCGGGCTGTGGTATACGCCGCCGGCCACCGAATGGACACAGGCCCGTGGCGAGCCCGTGAGTGTGGATATCATCCAAGGCAATTTTGCTCAGGCGATCAAATGGGATCGCGACGTCTTTCGCACCACGCTCGAGCGCTATCGGGCGATGACGCGGGCCTCGGATGCCGATCTGGTGGTCTGGCCCGAAGTGGCGATTCCGGCGCCGGCGAATCAGGTCCAACCCTATTTCGACGAGATCGCAACGTTGGCCGGCGAGCGCAACCAGACCGTGCTCGCGGGGACCCTGGTTCACGAAGCCGACGATGCGCCGTATTACAACGCCGTCTTGGCGCTCGGCGCCGGCGAAGGGCGGTATTACAAGCGCCATCTCGTGCCGTTCGGCGAGTATTTCCCTGTACCCGAATTCGTCAAGACGCTGGTCGACGGCGTGAACATGCGCTATAGCGACTTCGGCTTCGGCGCCGACGATCAGCCCTTGATTGAGGTCGACGGTGTGAAGCTGGGTCTGTCGATCTGTTTCGAGGATGTCTTTGGCTACGAGATCGCCAAGGCGCTGCCCGAAGCGGGCGTGCTGGTGAACGTCACCAACGATGCCTGGTTCGCCGGCACGACGGCCGCCGCCCAGCATCTGGAAATCGCGCGCATGCGCGCATTGGAAGCCGGGCGGCCGATGCTGCGCGCAGCCAATACCGGTATCTCGGCGATCATCGACTACGACGGCCGTGTGCGTGAACGTACCCAGGAATTCGAAATTGCGGCTATCGAGTCGCGGGTGCAGCCGCGCAGCGGCGAAACGCCCTATATGCGTATCGGCGATCGACCGCTCTGGCTGGCGAGTTCGGCGATCACGCTGCTGTCGTTGTTGGGTGGTCTGCTGCTCTCGCGTCGGCGTAAAAAGGTTGGCGCTTCACGGTAGCTCCGGCTGCGCCATATAGAGCGAGGCGCCGTCGAGCGTTCCCAGAAACGCGGCCAGATCGTTGATTTCGTCGGCACTCAGGCCGAGCGGTTCGATCAGCGGCGATAGCTGCGCGAGCGGTATGTCGCGCGTTTTTTCGCCCGGCGGCGCGTTCTGCCACCATCCCATGTTGTACAGCGCGAGCAGCGATTTCAGGTCGATACCTTCGCCGAAGCCGTTGTGCATATAGGGCGCGGTACGTCCGATGTTACGCAGCCCCGGTGTCTGAAACGTGCCCACGTCGGCGGGCGCGCCGGTTTCGCCATAGCGGCCCAGATAATTGCCGACGCCGTGCACCGATGTGCCCAGGTGATGGAAATCACCATCGGTAAGCAGCGCGCCGTTATGGCAGCGAATACAGTTCGCCTTGCCGCGAAACAGGTCGAGCCCTCGAATTTCGGCAGCCGTGAAGGTATCGCGTGCGCCGCGCATGAAACGATCGAAGCGCGTGTTTGGGGTGTTGAGCGTACGCATGAACGTCGCGATCGCCCGGGTCATGCGGTCAACCGTGACCCTCGGATCGTCGTAGGCCGCTTCGAACAGCGGCGCATAGCCGGCCACGCCCGCCAGTTGGCGCGCGCTCTGCGTGGGGGTGCCAGCCATTTCGATGGGATTTGACCAACTGGCGATGATCTGCGTTTCCGCCTTGTGGCGGCCGTCTGCCCAGCCGAGGCTGGGATCGTGACATGACGCACAGGCAATCTGATTGGACGCCGACAGGCGCGGGTCGAAGAACAGGCGTTTGCCCAGCGCCGCTTTAGCCTCGCTGAAGGGATTGTTGGCCGGGAAATCCGGCTGCTCGGGCAAGGCTGCCAGCGGTTCGATATCGCGGCCGGCCAGTGTTTGAAGCCGCGGCCAATCGGCCTGGGGGCCGCGGTAGCGTTCGACCAGCCGCGCGCGTTCGATGGCCGGGGCCATCAGCCATACCAAACCGATGAACGTGGCCGTTGCCGCCGCGACGAGGGCGACGACGAGCCATTCGCGGCGCGTCCGCCATGCGCCGATACGCCGTCGCATGCCGCTGCAATTCACCGCGGCACGAGTTCGCCCGGCCGGCGAAGGGCCGCCACGGCGGCCGCGTATTCACGCCATGCCTGGGCCAGCGAACAGGGCAGCGCGGGCGCCCGCCCGAGCGCCTGGCTGTAGTTCGTGAGGTCGCCGCAGTGCGGTGAGCGGGTGGTTACTTCAGAAGTCATAGCCGACTTCCAGCCAGTACTGGCGACCGACACCGAACAGTTGGACGCCCGACTCGCTGCGCACAATATTGCGGCTGTCGGTGACGTTGAGCACGTCGACGCCGATATACGGCGAGTGATCGCCCGGCAGCAGCGCGAGGCGGGTGCTCAGGTCCCAGCGCAGCGTGTTGTCCTGCTTTTCGATGTCGTAGCGTTGCAGCCCCGTGGCCGGGTCGCTGCCCTCGCGCAGAAGATAGCGGTAACCGTCGGTGTAGCTCAGCGCGTTGCGCACCCACAGTCGGTCATTGAAAGCCGAGGTAATGACGTCGACCTGTGCGCTCACCGGCGTGGCGAAATCGCGTGCCGGCAGCTCCGAGCGGCGAACGCGCCGGCCCTGGAAAACCACGTCTTCGTCGTTTGGTATGTCGTTATAGCCTTTGTCGTCGTTGCCGTAGCTGGCATCGGTTTCCCTGTCCATCCACGACACCCCGAGATTGACGCCCCAGTTGGCGCCAACCATTGCGAACGGCTGCGAGCGCCAGTAGAGGTCGACCTGATCGGTGGTGCTGCGCCCCGAGTTGTCGTAGTTGTACAACTCGCTACCGCCATCGTAGTTCGTGCGGATCTGATCCTGGCCCTGGCGGCGCACATAGGTCAGGCCGATATCGCCGTGCCAGAGCGTGCCAGCGATACCCAGCGAGTATTCGTCGTCGTAGGGCGTGTCGAGATCGCGGTAGTCGTAGTCGCTTCGGTCCGCGACCGCGGTGAACGGATCGTTCGGGTTGTCGCGCTCGCGTACCTCGACCAGCCGGCGTTCCTCGGCGCGCAGTTTGTAGGAGAGGAAGGACTTGCCGTAGTAGCGGTTGGCGCCGGCGATCAGGCGCATGTTCTGACTGTTATCGAGATAGACCCCGGCCTTCAGGCGCGGCGCGGCGTTGGTGTTTTCCAGCAGGCCGTCGCGTTCGACCCGCAGCCCGGCACGGCCGAAAAACCGGCTGCCGTCGGCGGCCAGCTCGCCGAACACGGCGCAGTTGGTATTCGAAAAGGCGATATCGCCGGCGCGGTAGGTCGCCACGCGGCTCTGGTATTGGTCGCCGGGGCATAGGAGCCGGGGCCGATCGGGTCGGGCAGCGGTGTCTGGCTGTAATCGAGGCGGTAGTCTTCGGCCACGAAATCCTGATCGCGGTGCTGTTCATAGTCGAGATAGGCGATTTCGGCCCCGTAATCGGTGGTCCAGATATCGTTGATCGGTGTGGTGAAGGTGAGGGAGCCGCCGAGCTTGCGCTGTTGGTTCTCGAGATCACCGAGTCCGCCGATGATGCCGCCATCGAATATCGACGTGCTCTTGTACTGGGTCAGGGTATGGCGGTCGTAATCGTGCTCATCGCTGGTCTGCCCGGCGTTGAAGTTAACGTCCACGCGCGTCGCCCCGATGTAATTACCGTAGTTGACGCTCAGGTTCATGCCCTCATGCCCGCCCACGAAGTCGGAATCGAGGTAGTTGATCAGAAAGCTGTCCTTGTCGAAGTTCGTATAGGACAGGGAGGCGTTGAGCTCGTAGTCGCGATCGAGCAGGTCCATGCGCACGACGCCGTAGCGTGATTTGTTGTCCAGCGTGCGGTTCTCGCTGGGGGTGTAGAGCTGGCCGGTCTCCAGAAAGTTGTCCGGATCCAGCGTGAGCAGCTGCTTTTGGGTGATGGTGGAGCGCTTTTCGCTATACCCGGCAAAAATGCCGATATCGCCAACACGCGTTGCCCCGTCGAGGGTGAATTCGCTCTTGCGGAAATCCGGCTGGAATTCGCCGGGCACGCCGTTGGGCATTTGCGCGGCCGCGCTTTCGAATTCGCGTTCCTGGGTTTTATCGATATGCAGGTTGGTGAGGCTGTCGCTGGTACCGCGATAGGACACATGGGCTTCGTTTGTCCCAGCATAGGCGCGCGTTTCGGCCTTGACCACACCGCCGGTAAAGCCGCCCTCGCGGGCCGATATGTTGGTGTCGCTGACCTCGATGTTCTGCAGGAAGCGCGTGTCGATGAACTGGCCCTGTGAATGCCCGGCCACGAGAGCGTAGTTGTCGGCGCGTTCGGTCTGGGCGGGATCGATGAGGTTGTCGACCGAGGCGCCGTCCAGCACAAAGCGGTTCTGATAGGGGGCCGCGCCGCGAATCGAGAACTCGGCCGGCTTGATATCGCCCTGCTGCCGGCTCGAGCTGGCGCTTTCCGCCACCCGCACCGAGGGGATGACCGAAAGCGCCTCGGCCAGATCCGAGCGCGCCGAACTGCGGATGTATGCGGCCGGCAGGCTCTGGATTTGAGCGTCCAGAGGGTCGGCGGCGACCAGGATCTCGTTAAGCCCCGGCATGTCGGCAGACAAGGCGCCGTTGAGGCTTTTACGGTCGGCGGCCTGGGTTTCGCGTCGTGTTTCGTTTTCTCGTGTGGTCTCGCCGCTTGCGGTTGTGGGCAGCTGCTGCGCATGAACGGCGTATGTCGCGCCCAACAAGGTCGGCAGAATCAAGAGTCTGTGCATGGTGTCCCCCGTGAAGATGCGGGGAAGAATATTCACCCTGCGCGTAAATACAAATCATTCGCATTTGTATTTTGCACAATGAAATCCGATTCCACGCTGCGCCGGCTTCCATGATTCAGCGGTTCGCTGTGATTGCCGCAAGTGCGCCCGAGCACCCGCTAGGCAATCAGGGCCGAGCCGGGCAGCACGCGCCCGGCGGTGAAGTGGCGCGAGCGTATCGAGTACACTAGGCGGCCGTTTTTTGCTTCCCGATCGATAGCCGCCGATGGATTCCACCTACCGTTTCGATGCAATCGAGAACGATGTTCAGGCTCGCTGGCGCGAGGCGCGCGCTTTTGAAGTCAAGCGCGACGACCGCGCGAAGTTCTATTGCCTGTCGATGTTCCCGTACCCCAGCGGCAAGCTGCATATGGGGCATGTGCGCAACTACACCATCGGCGACGTCATCTCGCGCTATCAGAGGATGTGCGGCAAGAACGTGCTCCAGCCCATGGGCTGGGATGCTTTCGGGCTGCCCGCTGAAAACGCAGCTATCAAGAACGGCGTGCCGCCAGCGAAATGGACCCGCGAAAACATCGCGGCCATGCGCGAACAGCTCGCCCAGCTGGGCTTTGCCTACGACTGGTCGCGCGAAATCGCCACCTGCGATCCGAGCTACTACCGTTGGGAGCAGTGGCTGTTCACCAAACTCTTCGAAAAAGGGCTGGTCTATCGCAAGGAATCGATCGTCAACTGGGACCCGGTCGATCAGACCGTGCTCGCCAACGAACAGGTGGTGGATGGCCGCGGCTGGCGTTCGGGCGCGGTCGTGGAGCAGCGCGCCATCCCGCAGTGGTTTGCGCGGATCACCGACTATGCCGACGAACTGCTGGACGATCTCGACGCGCTGGAAGGCTGGCCGGAAGCAGTCAAGACCATGCAGGCGAACTGGATCGGGCGCTCGACCGGTCTGGAAATCGATTTTGAAGTGGTCGGCTACGACAATCCGCTGACGGTTTATACGACGCGACCGGATACGCTCCACGGCGCCACTTATATGGCGGTCGCCGCCGATCACCCGCTGGTCGCGGCCGCAGCTGAGCACGATGCCGAGCTGGCTGCCTTTTGTGAAGAATGCCGCAAAGCCGGCACCGCCGAAGCCAGCCTGGAAACACGCGAGAAGAAAGGCTATCGCCTGCCGATCGAGGCGACGCATCCGCTCTCGGGCGAGCGCATGCCGATCTTCGCCGCCAATTTCGTATTGATGGGCTATGGCACCGGCGCGGTCATGAGCGTACCGGCCCACGACCAGCGCGACTGGGAGTTCGCCACCGCCTATGACCTGCCCATCGTGCCGGTCATCGCGACCGCCGATGGCGTCGCGCCCGATATCAGCGCGGCGGCGAGCACCGAAAAGGGCGTGCTCATCAATTCCGGCGACGACGACGGCAAGGATTTCGACACCGCCTTCAACGACATTGCCGACCGTCTGGAAGGTCGCGGTATAGCGCGCCGCAAGACCCAGTACCGTCTGCGCGACTGGGGGCTGTCCCGTCAGCGTTACTGGGGCGCGCCGATTCCGATCATCCACTGCGACGATTGCGGCGCGGTGCCGGTACCCGAAGCTGATCTGCCGGTCGTGCTGCCCGAAGACGTCACCCCGGAAGGCGCGGGCTCGCCGCTACCGGATATGCCCGAGTTCGTGAACACCGCGTGTCCACAGTGCGGCAAGGCGGCAAAGCGCGAAACCGATACCTTCGACACCTTCATGGAGTCGTCGTGGTATTTCGCCCGTTTCGCCTGTCCGGACGCCGATTCGATGCTCGACGATCGCGCCGACTACTGGCTGCCGGTAGATCAGTACATCGGCGGCATCGAGCATGCGATTCTGCATCTGCTCTATGCGCGCTTTTTCCAGAAAGTCATGCGCGACGAGGGCCTCACCCAGGCCGGCGAGCCGTTCAAGCGCCTGCTCACCCAGGGCATGGTGCTCAAGGACGGGGCCAAGATGTCCAAGTCCAAGGGCAATACGGTTGATCCACAGGCGCTCATCGAAACCTATGGCGCCGATACCGTGCGTCTGTTCTCCATGTTCGCCGCGCCGCCGGACCAGTCGCTGGAATGGTCCGATGCCGGCGTGGAAGGCGCCAATCGATTCATTAAGCGGCTTTGGCGGCTGGTTGCGGATCACGTCGAGGCGGGCATCGTGGCGCCGGCCACAAGTGCTGATGGCGACGCCGGCGAGCTGCGGCGCAAACTGCATGAAACCATTGCCAAGGTCGGCGACGACATCGGCCGTCGAACGACATTCAATACGGCGATCGCGGCCGTCATGGAACTGTGCAATGCACTCGGCAAACTCGACGGCGCAAAGACCGGCATGCAGGCCGTACGTCAGGAAGCGCTTGAGGCCGTCGTGAAGATGCTTGCGCCGATCACGCCGCATGTCTGCGATGCGCTCTGGCGCGAATTGGGCCACGACAACTTGTTGTTGGACGTGGCCTGGCCGCAGGCAGATGATTCGGCGCTGACGCGCGACACGCTTACGCTGGTAGTGCAGGTCAATGGCAAGGTGCGCGCCAAAATCGATGTGCCGGCGGCGGCGGATCGCGATGCGGTGGCCGAAATCGCGCAGGCCGAAGCCAACGTTGTGCGTTTCATCGACGGTGCACCGATCAAGAAGACGATCGTCGTGCCGGGCAAACTCGTCAATCTCGTGGTATAGATCGCGTCATGAAATCGATATCTGCTGCCGTTCTCGATCCACGGCCCACGGCCCGTTCTCGTATCAGTCGCCGGCTCGGCGTCCTCGCGGCCGTGTTGGCGGTTACGGTAATACTTGCCGGCTGTGGCTTTCATCTGCAGGGCGCGTCGCCGTTGCCCGACGGTATCGATCGCATGTACGTCAGCTACAGCGACAACTACCGCGTCGGCGATCCGCCGCTGGTGGAAACGCTGCGCCAGCGTCTGCGCGAACGCCATGTGCTCGGCGATAGCGGTGCGCCGGCGAAACTGTCGATTGAAGATATCGAAAATCGTCAGCGCATCGTTTCCGTGAGCCCTGTGGATGGGCAGGTGGCGGAATACGAACTGACCACGAGAGTCGCCTTCGACTACGAAGTCAACGGTGCGAGCCAGCTTGAGAACGAAACACTGTCGGTGAGCCGCAGCTATAGTTTCGACAACACCGAACGCCTGGGCGCAGAACAGGAGCAAAGCGAGCTGCTGACGAGCATGCACGAAGAGCTCGCGAATCTGATTCTGCTGCGGGTGGCGACTGCGAACGAAAAGCTGGCGCGTTAGAGTAACGCGCCAATCGTCGCAACCGAGCCGTCGAGCATGACCGATCGCAGCATCCTCAAGGCCAGCCCGATCACGCCCGCCGACGCGGCCGAATTCATACGCGGGCGCCGCAGCGTCGACCAGTTCACCGACGACACGCCGGATCCCGCCATCATTCGCGATGCAGTCGAGGTGGCGCGCTGGGCGCCGAATCATCACCTGACGCAGCCGTGGCGTTTCTATCAGCTAGGCCCAAAAACGCAGGACGCGATCATCGACTTGAATACGCGGCTAGTGGCCGAGCGCAAGGGTGACGAGGTCGCGATCGCCAAGCGCGAGCGCTGGCAATCGATGCCGGGCTGGCTGGCAATCACCTGCGTGGTCGAGGACGATCCGGTGACCGCCCGCGAGGACTATGCCGCCTGCGCTTGCGCGATTCAAAATCTGTCGCTTTATCTGCATAGCGCCGGTCTGGCCAGCAAGTGGATCAGCGGCGAAGTGACGCGTCACCCGGATCTGGCATCGATACTGGATATCGATAGCGCGCGCGAATACTGCGTCGGTCTGCTATGGTATGGCTATCCGAAACGCCAGCCGCGCAGCCAGCGCAGCGATTTGGATCGGATACTAACGACGCGGCCCTGATTGAGGTTGCGCATACGCTCGTTACGGGCGTTGCAAATCCCGTGTACCCCCTATAGAATTGCGCGCTTTCGCAGCCGCCCGGCTGCCTAATCGCGTTGGTTCAGGATACAGTGCAATGAAGACGTTTTCTGCAAAGAAAGACGAAGTCCCCGGTGACTGGTATGTCGTCGATGCCGATGGCAAGACGCTCGGTCGTCTGGCTTCGGAAGTCGCCACGCGCCTGCGCGGCAAGCACAAGCCGGAATATACGCCGCATATGGACGTCGGCGACCATATCGTGGTCGTGAACGCGTCCAAGATTAAGGTCACCGGCAAGAAGCCGCAGCAAAAGATCTATTACCGGTTTACCGGTTATGTCGGCAACCTGAAGTCGATCACGCTCGAGGATCAGCTGGCCGCACACCCGGAGCGCGTCATCGAGCACGCCGTCAAGGGCATGCTGCCGAAGAATCCGCTGGGCCGCCAGATGGCGCGCAAGCTGCGCGTCTATCCGGGCGCCGAGCATCCGCATACCGCACAGCAGCCGCAGACGCTGGAGATTTAGTTAATGGCAACAGAACAAGCCTACGGTACCGGCCGTCGCAAGACCGCGACCGCCCGCGTTTTCATCAAGCCGGGTAGTGGCCAGATCACGGTTAACAAGAAGTCGCTGGACGAATACTTCGGCCGTCCGACTTCGCGCATGATCGTGCGTCAGGCCCTGGAAGCCACCGATGCGAGCGATCGTTTCGATATCAACGTGACCGTCGCCGGTGGCGGCCCCAACGGCCAGGCTGGCGCGATTCGCCATGGCCTGTCCCGTGCGCTGGTTCAGTACGACGAAATGATGCGCGCACCGCTGCGTGCCGCAGGCTATATGACACGCGACGCCCGTAAGGTCGAGCGTAAGAAGATCGGTCTGCACAAGGCGCGTAAATCGCCGCAGTACTCCAAGCGCTAAACGCGTTTGGCATCAGATGGCCGCTGCCTATCCCGGCTGTCATCTGAAAATGGTTGATGGGGGATCGTCTAGTGGTAGGACTGCGGACTCTGACTCCGCCAACGGGGGTTCGAATCCCTCTCCCCCAGCCAGATTAAAACCCGCCTTTCGGCGGGTTTTTTTTGGTCTGGCTGGGGGAGAGGTCTTGGTTCGAACCCCTAGGTTCGACGAGCGAGCGACGCTCGTGAGAGCGGCTCAGCGTAGCGACGGCGGCGATTTCCAACTAATGGGTTAACTCGATCGGCTGGTGTTTGATGGCCTTCTGCGGTTACGCATTGCGACCAGATTGCGGTGTGCGGAAATTCTTATTCGCGGATACGTCCACCACGCGTGGCACCCAGTCACTGGCACGTTTGTTGCTCCAATGCAGGCGTGGATCGTCCATGGACACGGACATGCGTGTGTTGCTCGTAGATCGTCATTCGGCTCGCTTGTCGACGCTTCGTGCAGTCATCGAGCAGGCCGGCTTCGAGGTCGTCGATGTGCTCGACGAGGACGCCGATCTGTATGCGGCGGTCGATCGTCATGCGCCCGATGCGATCGTGGTGGGTGCGGAGTCGCCCTCGCGCGACGTGCTCGAGGATCTGGCCACGTTCGGCGAGCGTTATCCCAAACCACTGTTGATGTTGTCTTCGAAAGACGATCGCCGGCTCATGGCGCAGGCGTCCGAGGCCGGTATAAGCGCCTATGTGATGGAAGGACTGTCACCGGCGCTGGTGCGCTCGCTCGTGGACGTGGCCATGCGCCAGTACCAGCAGATGGAGTCGCTCAAGCGCGAACTGGCGGAAACTCGCGAAACCCTGGCGGATCGTCAGGTGGTCAATCGTGCCAAATGCCTGCTCATGGAGCGTAGTGCGATCAGCGAAAAACAGGCCTATACGCGCCTGCGCAAGACGGCGATGGACCGCGGCCTGCCATTGCCCGAAATTGCGCGCCAGCTCATGGTTCATGCCGCCAACGAGTGACGCCGCGGCTGCACGAATAGAGTGCGATTGTGCACTGCGAAACGTCGATGCGGGTCGTAGGGGCGCCGTGTTTGCTTCGGCTGGCGCATTGCGTTCGATGGGCAAGTGCATGAACTGAAATGGATGCGGACGCCGCCGGTATTAGGTGGCACGGTTTTAGCTTGGATAAGCCCTGAGTGCGATAGCGCGAACGATCGCGACGCACGACACAACTCGATCAGGACAACGAAGTCCGGCATGTCGCGTGGCGCATCTCGCCACGCAGGCAGCCGGGCTTTTTTTATGCGCGAAAAACGGGCCCGCAGTGAGGGTGGAAAAAGGACGCAACGCGATGACCAACTGGCACGAAGCAACATTCGGACGTATGCCCTATGCGGTCGATCCGGCCGTGGAGCGGCCCTGGCTCAAATTGGGCTTCATTGCGCTCAATGACTGCGCGCCGTTGGTCATGGCCAAGGAAGCCGGATTCTTCGCGGCCGAAGGTCTTGATGTGACTCTCTCGCGCGAATCGTCGTGGGCAGCGATTCGCGACAAGGTGGCGCTCGGACTGCTCGACGGCGCCCAGATGCTGGCCGGCATGCCGATCGCGTCCACGCTCGGCGTGGGCGCGGCGCCGCATGCCATGGTCACGGCGGTATCGCTGGGTCTTAACGGCAACGCGATCACTGTATCCAATGCCCTCTACGAGCGAATGCAAGCGCTCGACCCGCAGGCGGCTGCGGCACGCCCGTGCAGCGCGCAGGCACTACGCCAGGTAATCGAAGCCGATCGGGAAGCGGGGCTCGCGCCGCTGACGTTCGGCATGGTGCATCCGACCTCGGCGCATAACTATCAACTACGGTACTGGCTGGCCGCGGGCGGTATCGATCCCGACCGCGATGCTCGACTGATCGTCGTGCCGCCGGCGCGCATGGTCGCTAATCTCCAGGCTGGCCGACTGGCGGGTTATTGCGTCGGCGAGCCGTGGAATCAGATGGCAGTACGCGCCGGATTGGGGCGTGCGTTGATTACCGGCTACGAGATCTGGAACAACGCGCCGGAAAAGGTTCTGGGCGTGACCCGCGAATGGGCCGAGGCCTATCCGCGTACCCACCGCGCGCTGGTAAGGGCCGTCGTGCGTACCGCCGCGTGGCTGGATAGTCACGAAAATCGCGAATTTGCTGCCGACACCATCGCCGCACCCGAGTACGTGGGCGCGCCAGCCGAAGTCATCCGGCGCACGCTGTCCGGGCGCTTTTGCTACCAGCCGGGCGCGGCACCGCGGCCGGCGCCGTATTTCAACGTGTTTCATCGTCATGCAGCTACGTTTACCTGGCGCTCGCATGCGATGTGGTTCATCGCCCAGATGTTGCGCTGGGGGCAGATCGGCGAGGCGGTCGATATCGCTGCTACCGCCGACTGTGTCTATCGCCCGGATATCTATCGTGCAGCGGTAGAGCCGCTCGGCGTGGCGTGTCCGGCCGCCGATCACAAGACCGAGGGTGCCCACGAAGGGCCGTGGTCGCTGCAGGCGTCCGGCGGTGGCTCGATCGCGATGGCGTCCGATCGGTTCCTTGACCACGCGATCTTCGACCCGAGCGCTGTGATGGCGTATCTCGCGCCGGATCGCGCGCGTTTCAGCCCTACGCTCTATCGCCGCCTGGAAACTCTCAACGCCTCGCTCGACGCGCCTGTAGCCGGCAGCCGGCATGGCGCCATGACGCCGTGATGCGTCGCTTCGATTCGTCGTCTTTCGTTACCGAATTTCTCTGCAGGAGCGCCTAGACCATGGAACTTGCCAACAAAGCGACCCGTATTCGCTTGTTCGATTTCAAATCGGTACAGATGCGGGCCTTCCACATGAGCTGGCTGGCCTTTCATCTATGCTTTTTCGGCTGGTTCGGTATTGCGCCGCTCATGGCGGTGGTGCGCGAGGATCTGAACCTCGACAAGTCGCAGGTCGGCTCGACCATCATTGCCTCGGTCGCGATCACGGTGCTGGTGCGTCTGCTCATCGGCCCGCTGTGCGACAAATTTGGCCCGCGCAAGACCTATTCGTCGCTGTTGATTCTGGGCTCGATTCCGGTGATGTGTATCGGCTTTGCCGACAGCTTCGAGAGCTTTCTGCTGGCGCGATTGTGTATCGGCGCGATCGGCGCGTCGTTCGTGATTACCCAGTACCACACGTCGGTGATGTTCGCGCCCAATATCGTGGGTACGGCAAATGCCACCACCGCGGGCTGGGGCAATCTCGGTGGCGGGACCACCCAGATCGTCATGCCGCTGATCTTTACCGCGATCGTGTCGCTGGGCATCAGCGAAACGCTGGGCTGGCGCCTGGCCATGGTGGTGCCGGGCGTGATTTTGTTTGCGCTGGGTATCGCGTACTGGAAGTTCACCCAGGATGCGCCCGACGGCAACTATTCGGATCTGCGTGCCGCCGGCAAGATTCCTGAAGCCAAAAACGAAAACAGCGGCTGGTCGAGCTTTCGCAATGCCGCCAAGGACTATCGGGTTTGGGCACTGTTCGTGGTGTATGCCGGCTGCTTTGGCGTTGAGCTGACCATCAACAATGTGGCCGCAATCTACTTTTTCGACAACTTCGACGTCGATCTGAAGACCGCAGGGCTGATCGCTGGCCTGTTCGGCTTGATGAACATCTTCGCGCGCACCATGGGCGGTTTCTTTTCGGATCTGTCAGCGCGTTTTATGGGCCTGAACGGGCGGGTGAGATTCCTGTTCGCGGCCATGTTCATTGAAGGCATCGCGCTCATCGCATTCTCCCAGATGGAAGTGCTGACGGCTGCAATCGCGACCATGATCGTATTCAGTCTGTTCGTGCAGATGTCGGAAGGCGCGACCTTCGGCCTGGTGCCGTTCATGAACAAGAAAGCGCTGGGCGGGGTGAACGGCATCGTCGGCGCGGGCGGTAACGCCGGCGCGGTGTTGGCCGGTTTTCTATTCAAGACAGAGTCGCTGTCTTACGGCCAGGGGCTGATGATTCTCGGCTGTGCCGTGCTCGTGTGTTCGTTCTTCGCGTTTTTCGTGCGCTTCTCGGCCGATGTGCTGGCCGAAGAGAAAGCCGTTTTCGATACGGCTTCGGCCGGTGACGACCCGATCAAGGCCCGTGGCAGCGATTCGCCGGAACCGGCGTAGGAGCAGGTTCGTGAGCGATAACGCGACACAACCGAAACTCGATCTGGTGGTCATCGGTAACGGTATGGCCGGTGTCCGCGTGATCGAGGACCTGCTCGAGGCGGCACCGGAACGCTACAGCATCACGGTTTTCGGCGCCGAGCCCCATGCCAGCTACAACCGCATCATGCTTTCGCCGGTGCTGGCCGGGGACAAGGATTTCGCCGAAATCGAAACGCATGGGCGCGAGTGGTATGTCGACAACGATATCGCGCTCTACACGGGCGAAGCGGTTGTTGAAATCGACCGCCGTCGGCGCATGGTCGTTTCCGAGTCGGGGCGCGAGATCGGCTATGACCGGCTATTGCTGGCCACCGGTTCCACGCCGTTCATACTGCCCGTGCCCGGCCATACGCTCGACGGCGTGATCAGCTTTCGCGATATCGGCGATGTGCATCGCATGGTCGAGGCCAGCGAAAAAGGCGGCAAGGCCGTGGTCATCGGCGGTGGCTTGCTCGGTCTGGAAGCCGGCTATGGTCTGCACAAGCGCGGCATGGACGTGACCATCGTCCATCTCATGGACACGCTCATGGAGCGCCAGCTCGACCCCACCGCGGCCGATCTGCTGCAGTACTCGCTTACCCAGCGCGGGCTGTCGTTTCGCATGGGCGCGAAGACTGCCGCCATCCTCGGCGACGAAGCCGGCCGTGTGACCGGCCTGCGCTTCGACGATGCCGACGACTCCGAGATCGATGCCGATATCGTGGTCATGGCCGTGGGCATCCGCCCGAATGTCGAACTGGCGAAGACCGCCGGTCTGCACTGCGAAAAAGGCATCGTCGTCAACGACACGATGCAGACCTACGATCCGCGTATCTATGCGGTCGGCGAATGCGTCGAGCATCGCCATTCGGTCTATGGCCTGGTCGCGCCGCTGTGGGATCAGGCCAGCGTCTGTGCCAATCATCTGGCCTACCGCGGCCATACCCAGTACGAAGGCTCGGTGACCGCCACCCAGCTCAAGGTTACCGGCATCGATGTCTATTCCGCCGGCGATTTTTCCGACGCCGAGGGCAGCGAAACGCTGACGTTTTCCGATGTGCGCCGTGGCGTCTACAAGCGCATCGTGCTGCGCGACGATCGCATTGTCGGCGTCGTGCTCTATGGCGACACCCGCGACGGCGGCTGGTATTTCAAGCTCATGCGCGAGGGCGCGGACGTCTCGGCTTTTCGCGATCTGCTGTTGTTCGGTCAGGCCTATCTACCCGGCGCAGAACCCGTGGACGCGGAGGCTGCCTGATGAACGCGGTGACCACCCGTACCACCTGCCCGTATTGCGGTGTCGGCTGTGGCGTGAATGCCGTGGTCGATAACGACGCGGTCAGCGTGGCGGGCGACAGCGCGCATCCCTCGAATCTCGGCAGCCTGTGTTCGAAGGGCACGGCACTGGCGGACACCGTGGGGCTGCAAGGCCGATTGCTGCATCCGGTGGTCGATGGCCGGCGCGCGAGCTGGGACGACGCGTTGGACGAGGTCGCCGCCCGCTTCGGCCAGATCATCGCCGAACACGGCCCGGACGCTGTCGCGTTCTATGTCTCGGGCCAGCTGCTCACCGAGGACTACTACGTCGCCAACAAGCTGATGAAGGGCTATATCGGTTCGGCGAATATCGATACCAACTCGCGGCTGTGCATGTCGTCGGCAGTAGCCGGCCACAAGCGCGCCTTCGGCGAGGACGTGGTGCCCGGCTGCTACGAGGATCTCGAAGTCGCCGACCTCGTCGTGCTGGTTGGTTCGAACACCGCCTGGTGCCATCCAGTGGTCTATCAGCGCATCGTCGCCGCCCAGGAAAACGATCCGAACAAGAAACTCGTGGTGATCGATCCGCGTCGTACGGCCACCGCCGAAGGCGCGGACCTGCATTTGCCCATAGCGCCCGGCACGGACGTGCATCTGTTCAACGGCCTGCTGGGCTATCTGGCCGAGAACGGTGTTGCCAGCGATCTGCCCGGCACGCAGGACGCCGTCGCCGAGGCGCACAAGATCGGCGATATCGATGCCGTGGCCGAGGCCTGTGGCGTGGATCGCGACACCGTCGCCGCCTTCTTCGAGCTGTTCGCTCAAACCGAGCGTACGGTGACGGTGTTCTCCCAGGGCGTGAATCAGTCCTCGGCGGGCACGGACAAGGTCAACGCCATTCTCAATTGCCATTTGCTGACCGATCGGATCGGCAAGCCGGGCGCCTGTCCGTTCTCGATCACCGGCCAGCCCAATGCCATGGGCGGGCGCGAGGTCGGCGGGCTGTCCAGCACGCTGGCCGCGCATATGGGCTTCGACGCGGCCGAGCGGGTGCAACGCTTCTGGGGCTCGCCGGCCATTGCTGACGAACCGGGACTCAAAGCCGTCGAACTGTTCGAGGCGATCGAGCGGGGTGAGGTCAAGGCGGTCTGGATCATGGCCACCAATCCGCTGGTGAGCCTGCCGCATGCCGATCGCGCCAAGCGCGCACTTGAAGCCTGCGAGTTCGTGGCCGTGTCGGACTGCATGCGCCATACCGATACGGTCGACCGGGCCCATGTGCTGCTGCCGGCCGCGGCCTGGGCCGAGAAAAGCGGCACGGTGACCAACTCCGAACGCGTCATTTCGCGCCAGCGGTCGTTCCTGCCGATGCCCGGCGATACGCGCGCCGACTGGGACATCATCTGCGATGTGGCACGTCGGATGGGCTTCGCTGACGGCTTCGATTTCGATAGCGCCGCCGCAATCTTTCGCGAGCATGCCGCGCTCACCGCGTTCGAAAACGATGGCGAGCGCGTGCTCAACCTCGCCGGTCTGACGGATCTCACCGATAGCGAATACGACACACTCAAGCCGGTGCGCTGGCCGATATTCGCGCCGCAGACCCTGCGCGCTGCGGGGGCAATGCCGGTCGCACAGGATAGCCGGCGTCTGTTTACCGACAGCGTGTATCCCACCCGCGACGGCCAGGCCCATCTGGTGGCGGTCACGCCGCGCGGGCCGGCCAACGCGGTCAGCAATGAGTGGCCGTTGGCGCTCAATACCGGGCGCATACGCGACCACTGGCATACGATGACGCGCACCGCCAAGTCCGCGCGGCTTGCTGCGCATATTCCCGAGCCATTCGTGGAAGTGCATCCCGAAGATGCCAAGCGCTACGGGGTAGCCGATGGCGCCATCGCCACGGTGTCGACCGCGCTGGGCGAAGCGCATGTTCGCGTGATTGTCACGGCCGGCCAGCGCGAAGGCACGCTGTTCGTGCCCATGCACTGGAACGACCAGTTCGCAGCCCGTGCGCGCGTGGGCGCGCTCGCCAATCCGGCGGTCTGTCCGATTTCGGGCGAACCCGAGTTCAAGCACACGCCGGCCGCCATCGCACCGTTCGACGCAGCCTGGCATGGCTTCATTCTGGCCAGCCGACCGTTGCAGCTGGCGGCCGAGTCGAGCATCGATTACTGGGTGAAAGTGCCGGGCGAGCGTTTCTATCGCTACGAGATCGCCGGCCTGACAACGCCGGACGCCTGGGCTACAACCGCGCGCAGCTGGCTCGGCGTGGGCGAGCGCACGGCGGACTGGCTGGAAGCCGTGGATTCCGCCGCCGGGCGCTATCGCGCGGCGCATATGGACGCCGGCCATATCGAGGCCTGTGTGTTCGTCGCCCCCGAACCGGCAGCGCTGCCCGAGCGCAGCTGGCTGGCCAACCTGTTCACCGGCGAGCCCGTCGACGAGACCGAGCGCATCGGCCTGCTGGCCGGCCGCCCGGCCGATCCGGGCGCCGATCCGGGTCCGCAGGTGTGTTCCTGTTTCGGCGTCGCGCGCAACACGATCCTCCGTGCGATCGACGAGCAGGGCCTGGACTCGGTCGCCGCCGTGGGCGAGGCCCTCGAAGCCGGCACCAATTGTGGCTCCTGCAAGCCTGAAATCGCGGCGCTCATCGCCGAGACCCAGGCAGATGAATAGCACCGACACACACGCTCGCCGGTTGGCGCAGATGCACGCAGAGCAAGCACAGCCGTTGGGCGCGACAACGCCATTCACGCAGTGCGGATCGCTTCCGTTTACGACTCAAAGCCGGACCGAGAACCGGAGTTCGATATGACCGACAACACGTTTGATGAAGAACAGCAGCGCTATCTCAAGGGCGTGACCGCCGGGCTGCATATTGCCCGGGGCGTGCCCGGGATGACCGGGCTGACCACCGGCAAGCGGCTGCGACCGGACGATTTCCATTCGCAGGCGCGTATTCGTGCCCAGGCGATGGGCGGCGAGCTGACCAGCCAGGAACAAGCCAAGGCCGATCTCAACCCCAACGACATGTGGAACGAGATGGTGCAGTTCGCCAACGCCGGCGAATATCCCAAGGGTGACGACGTATTTCTGATGAAAGGGCGGGGCATGTTCTATGTCGCCCCCAATCAGGACAGCTATATGTGCCGGCTGCGTATGCCGGGCGGTATTTTCTCGTCGCACCAGTTCCGGGCCGTGGCCGATCTTGCCGACACCTACGGCGGTGGCTATACCCATGTCACCACCCGCGCGAACCTGCAGATTCGCGAGATCGGCCCGAAAGACCCGATCAACGTGCTCACCGGCCTCGCCGATGTCGGTCTGGTGGTTCAGGGTTCGGGCGGCGACAACATTCGCAACATCACCGGCAGCCCGCTCGCCGGTATCGATCCGGATGAGCTGATCGATGTCACGCCGTACTGCAAGCAGATGCACCACCATATTCTCAACCACCGCGAGCTCTACGGCCTGCCGCGCAAGTTCAATATCGCCTTCGACGGCGGCGGGCGCATCAGCGCCCTGGAAGGCACCAACGACATCGGTTTTTCGGCCGTCATGCCCAAAGCCGACGGTCCACTGCCGCGCCGGCCGTATTTTCGTATGGGTCTGGGCGGTATCACCGGCCACAAGGATTTCGCCCGCGATACCGGCGTCATGCTCAAGCCCGAGGAATGTGTACCGGTGGCCCATGCCGTGCTGCATGTCTTTCTTGCCAACGGCGATCGCACCAGCCGCGACAAGGCCCGCCTGAAATACGTGCTCGATCGCTGGGGTTTCGACAAGTTCATGCGCGAAGTGCAGAAACAGCTGCCGTTCACGCTGCGGCGCTATCCGCTATCGCGTTGCGAAGCCCGGCATCCGGTCGAAAAAGCCGGCCATATCAGCATCCACGATCACGGCGACGACAAGCAATACGCCGGCATCGTATTGCCGGTCGGCAAGCTGACCATTCCCCAGATGCACGGCCTGGCCGATCTGGCCGACCGCTATGCCGATTCCAAGATGCGCACGACGGTCTGGCAGAACCTGTTGCTGGGCAACGTCGACAAGTCCGACATGAACGCGCTGGTCAGCGGTATCGAGCAACTCGGCCTGCATGTGAACGCCAGCCCCGCGCGTACCGGCATGGTGGCCTGTACCGGCAGCTTCGGCTGCAAGTTCGCCAACGCCGAAACCAAGGGCAACGCGCTCAAGCTGGTCGACCATCTCGAAGCCACGCTCGACCTGGACGAGCCGCTCAATATTCATATGACCGGCTGTCCGAACTCCTGTGCCCAGCATTATGTCGGCGATATCGGCCTGCTCGGTGCGCGCGTGGCCGACCCGGAGGCCGACGATCCAGAAGAGGCCGACCAGGTCGACGGTTTTCATGTCTATATCGGCGGCGGCTACGAAAGCGAGGAAGGCATCGCCCGCGAGCTGGCGACCTCGATCCCCGTCGTGCATCTGAACGCTTATCTGGAAAACCTGCTGGGGTTGTATCTCGAAGAACGCCAGGACGGCGAGCGTTTTGTTGCCTTCGCGCGCCGCCAGGAGATCGATGATCTTCGCAAGCGTTTGGCCGAGCGCTCGGATAAAGCGGCAGCAGCGCAAAGAGAATCCGAAGAAAAAGCCTATTCCGAGGCCGAAGCACAGGCGGATACGCCGGAAGAAGTCAAAACCGAACGCGACGATGCCGCCACAGACGATTACGACCGCACGCCGGACGAGGCCGAAGCCGCTCAGGACGGCCAACGCACGGGCTGAAGTCCCGTTGTTTCGAAACCAGTCATTGGCGAAAAGTCGTTTGAGAAGGACGTAGAAGTCCGAACGAGCACGAGGTAGCACATGCCCACACAAGTCGATCTGATTCCCGAAGACGCGCCGTTCGAAGTCGAACAGCGCGAATGGCTCAATGGCCTGATTTCCGCGCTGGCCGGTTGGGAAGGCTCGCTGGGCGGCGCCGAGCAGGGCGGCGGCGAAGCCAAGGAATCCTTCCCCTG
Source organism: Salinisphaera shabanensis E1L3A (assembly GCF_000215955.2). Lineage (GTDB taxonomy): Bacteria > Pseudomonadota > Gammaproteobacteria > Nevskiales > Salinisphaeraceae > Salinisphaera > Salinisphaera shabanensis. The sequence goes on along the minus strand of NZ_AFNV02000001.1, from coordinate 240,053 downwards.
GCACGATCCGGGCATGGAAATGGAAGAACGCATGGAGCTGGCCGAAGGCAAGCCCCACGAGCGCCAACTCATGGCGGCCATGGCGCAGCTCGACTGTGGTCAATGCGGCTATCTGTGCAAGACCTATGCAGAAGCCATCGCTTTCGAAGGCGAGGACCTCAACCGCTGTGTGCCCGGCGCCAAGGAAACCGAGCGCAAGCTCAAGGAACTCGTCGCCGAACACGAAGCGGCGAATAGCGGTGGGGGCGAAGAAGAAAAACCCGAACCCAAGCCGAAACCGAAGAAAAAAGCGCCGCTGGGCACGCGCGACAATCCGTATATGGCCAAACTCAAATCGAGTACGCCGCTCAACGCCGAAGGCTCGAGCAAGGATACGCGCCATGTGGTCATTGACCTGGGCGACTCCGGCATCGAGTACGAGGCCGGCGACTCGATGGGCATTTATCCCGAGAACGACCCGCGCTCCGTAGACGCGATTCTCGCGGATATCGATTGCTCCGGCGGCGAAAAGGTGAAATCGCACGACGGCGAAAACAAGTTGCTGCGACAGGTGCTGCTCAAGGAGGTGGATATCACCAAGCCCAGCGACGACGTGGTATCGGTATTGGCTGAATCGGCGAGCGATGCGGACGAGGCCGAGGACCTGCGCATGCTTGCCGAGCGCGGCGTGGAAGAGGGCCAGACGCTGCTCGAGATCGTACGCGTTTATCCGAGCGCGCGGCCGAAGCTGCAGGATCTCATCGATGCGCTTAGCCCGCTCCAGCCGCGGCTATATTCGATTGCCTCGTCGTCACGCCCGTATCCCACGGAGATCCATACCACCGTCGCCGTGGTGAAAACGGCCGTCTACGGGCGTGGTTACAAGGGCGTGGCATCGACCTTTCTGGCCAAGCGTCTGTCGCGGCATGGCGAAGTGCCGATGTATATCCAGCCCAGCCAGGAGTTCCGGGTGAACGCCGATGGCGACCACCCGGCCATCATGATCGGCCCCGGTACCGGCATCGCGCCGTTGATGGCGTTTCTTCAGGAACGCGAGGCGCGCGGTGACGCCGGCAGAAACTGGGTGTTCTTCGGCAACCCGGAATCGGCCAAGGACCATATCTACAAGGACCAACTCGAGCAATGGCGCAGCAGCGGGCTGATCAGCCGGCTGACGCTCGCGTTTTCGCGCGATCAGAAGGAAAAGGTGTACGTGCAGAACCGTATGCGCGAACAGGCACGCGAATTCTGGGCCTGGCTGGAAGCCGGTGCTGTGATTTATATCTGTGGCGATGCCGAGCGTATGGCCAAGGACGTGGACAAGGCCTTGCACGATATCGTGATGGAGCAGGGCCAGATGAGCGAGGCCCAGGCCAAGCGCTACGTGGAAACGCTATCGTCGGAACATCGCTATCTGCGCGACGTGTACTGAGGTCAGGTGTCGAAACGCGGATCGTCCCAGACGCTGTGCATGCCGCCCGGCAGCGCGCGCAGTCGGCCGAGGGCGAGCCAGAATTGTTCCGGCGCATGGAAATCCGAGCCAACGGATCCGGCCAGCCCGTGCTGGTCGGCATCGCGTGCGGCGGTGACTTCCTGTTGGCGATCGGTGGTCCCGGTACAGATTTCCAGGCCATCGCCGCCGGCGGCGGCGAACGCGGTCACCGCGCGCTGGCGCCAGGCGCCGGAAAAACCGTAGCCAAACGGATGCGCCAGTACGGCCATACCGCCGGCGCCCTGAATCCATTGCACGGCACGGATCAGCGTCGTCCATTCGACGGTCACGTGCCCGTCGCGGCCGGGGCGTAGATAGCGCTTGAACGCCTGGGCGTTGTCGCGACAGATGCCGTCCTCGATCAGCAGTCGGGCAAAATGCGGGCGCGTGATCTGTCCATCGCCGGCCAGCGCCTGGGCGCGTTCCAGCGCGTTCTCAACACCCTGTTTTTCGATCTTCGCGGCGATGCGTTCGGCCCGTTCACGCCGGACCTGCTGAAGGGCGGCCAGACCACCGGCAAGACCGGCGTGGGTTTGGTCGAAGGCCAGGCCCACGACATGCAGCGTGCGTTTCTGCCAGGTCACCGAAATCTCGACGCCGTTGATCAGGCGGATGCCGTGGGCCTGCGCGGCGGTGCGTGCTTCGGCCAGCCCGTCGATGGTGTCGTGGTCGGTCAGCGCCAGTGTTTCGACACCGGCCTCGGCTGCACGGGCGACCAGTTCGGTCGGCGTCAGGCGGCCGTCGGAGCGGGTGGAATGGGAGTGGAGATCGATCACGGGTTGTATGGTCGCACGGCCGGCGATGCGAAACCTCAAGCAAGAATTCGCCGCGAGTTGATTCAAGATGTGAACGGATAGGGCCGGGCGTCTTTCGGCGCTCACAAGTTCGTCGAACCTTCCGTTTCGCGCTGCAGCGTGACTCCCTTTCGTTTGCTCGTCCAAACGAAAGGAAGCAAAGGAAAAGACGCCCGGGTTACGCGTCGGCGCTGCGCGCCGAACCACTGCGATGCTCGGTCCGAAGGGATGCGCGCAGAACTCGGATCGCTTTGGCGATCCTCAAACATGCTACGCGCACCGGCGCAGTGCGCCGCACACCCTTCGGTCCTGTGCTTCTCGTTCGCTCCACACGGGGTCCGAATACAGGCAGCTAGCCCGTAGCGTCGCGTCCATACAACCATGTACTTGATGCTGGGGCTGTGGCTGCGTTCTTGTCGGCTTACGCTTCGCTAAGCCGACCTACAGAAGACGTGACCTTGAGCGAGCGATAGCGACGCTTGCCTGTATTAGGGCCCCTTGGGCGCAGCGCCGAGCAGCGCAGCCGGCAAGCGGAAAAGACGGCCGGATGTTTGAGCGCAGCGAGTTTCCGGCCGTCCCGCTTGCCGGCTGCGATGGGAGGGTATCGGCGCGTAGCGCCGACGCAAGACAGGGTGTCCTTTGCTTTGGTGACTTTCATTTGGACAAGCAAATGAAAGTCACTCGCGCAGCAGCGCGAAACCCCAAGCCGAAATTAACCCGCAACGTCGATTCCGCAAGCGAACGGTTCGGATTTTAAGTCTTCAAGCCTTGACCCATTGCTCGAATTTTTCCCGCGGCGCAGCGAGAAAAACCCATCTAAGCTTGAACTCAGCGTCGATTGGGAACGTGCGGCGAGCATCCCGCTCCGAGACGGTGACTGAAACAAAAAACCCCACGGCACGTTCCCATGCCGCGGGGCAGTCTGTCGGCCGTAATTCACGGCCGATCCTCAGGCGAGTCTACCGACTATCAGTCCTGATAATCCTCGGCATGATCGGCGTGCAGAACCCAGTCGGCCGCGCCGAAGCGGTCGTTGGCGTTCATGGCCTGGTGCCAGTACGGATAGATCAGCCGCGGGCGGCTGACGCGTTCGATTGCCGCGTGCTCGTCGGCGCTCAGTTCGAGCTGCGCGCTGGCAAGGTTGTCTTCGAGCTGGTGTGCCTTGCGGGCACCGATCACGGCCGTGGTTACGCCCGGACGTTCGGTGATCCAGGCCAGTGCCACCTGGGCGGCTGATACGCCGTGGGCATCGCCGACTTCGACGAGGGTTTCGATCAGGTCGAACAGCCTTTTTTCGTCGTGAATCGGCGGTTCCTGCCAGCCTTCGGAAAAGCGCGTGCCTTCGGGCGCATCCTTGTCGCGGCGATACTTGCCCGAGAGCAGGCCGCCTGCCAGCGGGCTCCAGATCATGGTGCCCAGGCCGGCATCGTGCGCCATGGGCATGAGCTCGTATTCGGCTTCACGCGCCTGCGGCGTGTAGTGAATCTGCTGGCTGATCGGCTTGGTAAAGCCTTCGCGTTCGCAGACCTGCATCACCTTCATCGCCTGCCAGGCCGAGAAGTTGGAGATGCCGTAGTAGCGGATCTTGCCGTGGCCGACGAGCGTGTCCATGAGCTGCAGCGTTTCTTCGAGCGGGGTGGTGCCATCCCACATATGCAGCTGGTAGAGATCGATATGGCCGGTGTTCAGCCGCTTGAGGCTGGCTTCGACCTGTTCGCGAATATGCAGGCGCGACAGCCCACCCTCGTTGGGCCCGTCGCCCATGGGGAAACGTACCTTGGTGGTCACGAGCACATCGTTGCGCTTGTCGCCGAGCGCTTTGCCGAGGATTTCCTCGGATACGCCGGCGGAATACATATTGGCGGTATCGAACAGGTTCACGCCGTGATCGATACTCATGTCGATGAGCTTGCGTGCGTCCTTGACGCCGGTGTTACCCAGCTTGGACATGAAGCCCTCGCCGCCGAAGGTCATGGTGCCGAGGGTGAGCCTGGAGATTTTCAGGCCGCTGTTGCCGAGCGTGCGGTACTGCATGTCGGGCTCCGTCTATAGATGTAAGCTGAAGTTTGGTATGACGGGATCGGGTTTCAAACCCGATTTCGGCTGCGTAGCCGAGTTGTTGCAGCGCAGCAAAATCGCCTAGACTTCGGCTTCTTTCGAGATCGAGGCTTTATCGTTCATGTCCCTGCTATCTGCTACCCGTGACCGTCTCGGCCGCGAGATCGCCCGCAGCCGGGCACGCCTGCGGCATCTGCGCCAGCGTGTTTTCGATCGCGAAGCGCTCGTACAGGCCGGGCATACGCCGTTCGAAGTCATCCACACGGATGGCCTGGTCTCGTTGCGCTATTACCCGCCGCTCGCCGAGAGTGAAATCGAGCTGGCCGACGGCACACGCGTCGACGTTGCCCAAACGCCACAGCGCACGCCGCTGGTAATCGTGCCGCCGCTGGCGGTAAACATGCTCATCTACGATCTGTTTCCCCAGCGCAGCCTCGTGCGCTATCTGCGGGCGCGCGGCTTCGAGCTTTATCTGGTCGACTGGGGCCGGCCGACCCGTGCCCAGGACGATCTGCAGCTGGCGGATTATTTCGATCGTTTCCTGCCGGCGGCGCTCGATCGCGTGCGCGCACATAGCGGTGTCGAGCGGCTGAACCTGCACGGCTGGAGTTTCGGTGGGCTGTTCAGCCTGTGCCATGCGGCGATCGCGCCCGAGGGTATTGCCAATCTCGTGCTGGTGGGCGCGCCGGTGGATTATCACGACAACGGCGTGCTCGGTGAGCGTTACAAGGCGCTGGCGCGGGCGGGCCACTGGACACACGACAAGACCGGGCTGACCGCCCACAACATGCCGCCGACGTTGTTGCGCTCGCCCGGCGTGCTCAATTCGCTGGTGTTCAAGGCCACCAGTCCAATGGCAGCGATTCGCAGCTATGCCGGGCTGGCCGCGAATCTTCACGACGAAGACTATGTCAGCAATCACGCGACCAACGCCGCGTTTCTGGACGACATGGTGGCCTACCCGGGCGGCGTGGTCGCCGACTTCATCGATTACCTGTGGATCGACAATATGCTCGGCGAAGGCCGTCTGCCCATGCCCGACCCGCCGGCCGATCTGTCGAACGTGCAGGCGCCGATTCTCAATATCAGCGGTCGCGGCGATCCGATCGTCACGCCGTCCTGCAGCCAGGCGATGACCCGGTTCGTATCCAGTGACGACGTCACCTGTCGCACGATTCGGGGCGGTCATGTCGGGATTGTCTCCAGTGAAACCGCGCTTGCTGAAACCTGGGGCGAGATCGCGGACTGGCTGATTGCCCGGGATTGATGGCGCCGCGCCCGACGCGGTCCGGCCGATCCCAACCGACTGGCCGCCTACCAACCGGGTGGCTACACTCGGACGCACAACAACGATTTCTATAGCCCGTGTACCACGGGCCTGTGCGACGAGGGGCAGCGGATGACTGAAAAAGCAGACAGTATCGTGGTCGGTGCGGGCCTGGCCGGGCTGGTCGCAGCCGCCGAGCTGGCCGATGCCGGCAAGTCGGTGCTCATCGTCGAACAGGAAGGCGAGAATTCGGTTGGCGGCCAGGCCTTCTGGTCGCTCGGCGGGTTGTTCATGATCGATACCCCCGAACAGCGGCGTATGCGTATCAAGGACAGCCCCGAGCTCGCGCTCAACGATTGGCTGGGCTCGGCCGGTTTCGATCGCGACGCGGATTACTGGCCGCGCAAGGTGGCTGAAGCCTTCATCGAATTTTCAGCCGGTGAGATGCGACCCTGGCTGTACGAGCAGGGCATGCGCTGGTTTCCGGTGGTGGGCTGGGCCGAGCGCGGCGGCTCGCTGGCCGATGGCCATGGCAACTCGGTGCCGCGTTTTCATCTGACCTGGGGCACCGGGCCGGGCACGGTTGCGCCTTTCGAGCGCCGCGTACGCGAGCATATGGCCACCGGGCGTATCACGCTCAAATGCCGCCACCAGGTCAGCCGCGTGGTGATGACCGACGGGGCCGCGACCGGCGTGGCCGGCGAGATTCTCGCGCCGAGCACGGTCGAGCGCGGCCAGCAATCCAGCCGCGATATCGCCGGCGAGTTCGAATTCAGTGCGGGCGCGGTGCTGGTCACGGCCGGCGGTATCGGCGGCAACCATGACCGCGTGCGCGCCAACTGGCCGGTCGAACGGCTGGGACCTGCCCCTGCGCACATGATTTCCGGTGTGCCCCATCACGTGGATGGACGCATGCTCGGCATCACGCAGGACGCGGGGGCGGCGGTCATCAACAGCGATCGCATGTGGCACTACACCGAAGGCATCAAGAACTGGGATCCGATCTGGCCCATGCACGGTATTCGCATCATTCCGGGGCCGTCGTCGCTATGGTTCGATGCCACGGGCAAACGCCTGCCGGCACCATGCCTGCCGGGTTTCGATACGCTGGCTACGCTGCGCGAAATTCTGGCGACCGGCCACGATTATTCCTGGTTCGTGCTTACCCAGAAGATTATTGAAAAAGAGTTTGCGTTGTCCGGCTCCGAACAGAACCCGGACATGACCTCGCAGCAGTGGCGCGAAGTGCTCAAGAGCCGCCTTTCGAAAGGCGCACCGCCGCCGGTCGAGGCCTTCAAACAGCACGGCGAGGACTTCGTCGTGGCCGACAACCTCAACGAGCTGGTCGCCGGTATGAACCGGCTGGCCGGCAACGAGTTGGTCGATCACGCCACGCTCGAAGCCCAGATCGTCGCCCGCGATGCCCAGATCGACAACGCTTATTCAAAGGACGCGCAGGTCACCGCCATTCACGGCGCGCGCAAGTACCTCGGCGACAAGCTGTTTCGTACCGCCACGCCACACAAGATGCTCGATCCGGCCAACGGCCCGCTGATCGCGGTGCGTCTGCATATTCTCACCCGCAAGACGCTGGGCGGACTGCATACCAATCTGGACGGCCAGGTGCTCGATGCCTCGGGCACGCCGATCGCCGGACTGTATGCGGCCGGCGAAGTGGCCGGCTTTGGCGGCGGTGGCTATCACGGCTACAACGCGCTGGAAGGCACGTTTCTGGGCGGTTGTATTTTCTCGGGGCGTTGTGCGGGCCGGCATGCGGCGAGGGTGGTTTAATCAAGCACGCGTAATGTCACCGGCGCTACGCCGCTACGAATCATGCCGATCTTTTCGGCCGCGCGGCGCGACAGGTCGATGATGCGTCCGCGGGTATAAGGCCCGCGGTCGTTGATGGTGACGACCACGCGACGGCCGTTGTTTTCGTTGGTGACCTCGACGCGCGTGCCGAATGCCAGGCGGCGATGCGCCGCGGTAAGGCGGTTCGAGTCGAAGCGCTCGCCGCTTGCCGTGCGCCGGCCGTCAAAGCTGCGGGCATAGTAGGCCGCTTCGCCGCGTTGGTAGACATCGGCGCTGCCATGCATGGCAGCACAGCCGCCGAGCAACGCCACCAGCGTGCCGATCAGCAGCACGCCAATCACTGCGATCGGCCTGTGCGTGGCAGGGCGCAAGACCAATTGTTTGTCTTGGATCATGAGTCACACGCTAGCATTGACTGCCCGCCACCGCTTTGCACGGCGCGTGCGGCGGGGTTTTTGCATAACGACTACAGGCCCCGCCTCAACGGTGCGGCTCGTATAAGTATTAAAGCGGTGCGAGGGGCAGGAGAGAGGTCGTTTATGCGCCACAAGGTTCTACTTTTTGATCTGGACGGCACGCTCACCGATCCGCGTGAGGGCATCACGCGTTGTGTGCAGTATGCGCTGTCGCGCCAGGGTATACAGGTCGACGATCTGTCGCGCCTGGAGCGTTTTATCGGGCCGCCGCTCAAGCAGTCCTTCATCGACTTTTACGACTTCGATGCGACCCAGGCGCAAACAGCGGTCGACGATTACCGCGTACGTTTCGGGCGCGTCGGCATGTTCGAGAACATGCTCTACGACGGCATCGTAGAGCTGCTGCGCGCGTTGAAAGGCAGCGGGCGCCAGCTGTTCGTGGCGACATCCAAGCCCTGGTTCTATGCGCGCCAGATCGTGCAGCATTTCGGTCTCGACGCCTACTTTTGCAGCGTCTATGGCAGTGAGCTCGATGGCACGCGTACCGAAAAACATGCCCTGATCGCGCATATCCTGCGCGAAGAGAAGATCGCCGCCGGCGATGCCCTGATGATTGGCGATCGCTGCTTCGATCTGATGGGCGCACGCCACAACGGCGTGGCCAATGCCGCGGTGGGCTATGGCTATGGCAGCCGGGCCGAACTCGAAGCCCAGGCGCCCGACTATTATTTTCCCACGCTGGCCGATATGCAGAACACGCTGTTGTCCTGTCGCGCCTGACAGCGTCTGCTGCTTTTCCATACGCTGGCGTATTGCGCTAATCTTCGTGTTTGTTTTTCGCAAGGATTTTAACGATGACCGATGCCGATGCGCGCACGCCGCTATCGCAACTGCTGGCGAGCATGACGCTCGATAACGACGTCTCGCATGTACATGTACCCGATGACTGGCTGCAGGGCCGGGCGATCTACGGCGGGCTTACCGCGGCACTTTGCCTGCAGTCGATCTACGATCAGCACGGCCGCGATTTGCCGCCGCTGCGCAGCGTATTGCTGAGTTTCATCGGCCCCGCGGGCCCCGACGTCGCATTGCGCCCCGTGGTGGTGCGCCAGGGTAAGTCCACCGCGTTCATTACCGTCGACATGCTCAGCGGCGACAAGATCGCGGCGCGCGGTACTTTTTGTTTTGGCAAGGCACGGGATTCGAAGATCGCCCATGCCGATTTGCAAGCGCCGCAAGTCGCCGGGCCCGATGAGTACGAATCGTTCTTTCAGCGCGCCGGCCAGACTGCCCCCAACTTCACCCAGCATTTCGAAGGCCGTTTCGCCCGCGGTTCCATGCCAGTGACGCAGTCCGACGAGCCGGAATACGTTGTCTGGCTACGCCATCGCGATAGCGATATCGACCCGGTCGTGGTCGGCCTGGCCGCGTTGGCCGATGCATTGCCGCCGGCCGCGATGGCGAGTTTTTCCGAAGTTGCGCCGATCAGCACTATGACGTGGATGTTCGACGTGCTCGACGACGATCCCCGTACCGAGGATGGCTGGTGGCTAAGCCAGAGCGTGGCCGAGCATAGCGGCGACGGTTATTCCTCGCAGGCGATGCGCGTGTGGAACCGCGCGGGGCAGCCGATCGTGGTCGGGCGCCAGAACGTCGCGATCTTCCACTAACTACGCGTTGGGTCAGGCGCCAGGTCTCGGCATTTAACCGGATGGTTGCAGGCGGGCGGCGGAACTAGAGTCGGGAGCGTCTATTCCGAAGGAGTTCTGCCGCCATGAGTGATCAGAAACAACCCAAGCAATCCCAGTCCGAACAGCCCGGCGATGAATCGGCCATGCGCCCCGAGCCGGAATACATCCGCGACAGTTATCGCGCGACGGACCGGCTCAAGGGCAAGGTCGCGCTCATTACCGGCGGAGATAGCGGCATCGGCCGCGCGGTGGCGGTGCACTATGCCGCCGAAGGCGCGGATGTGGCGATCGCGCATCTCGAGGAACACGACGACGCCGCCGAGACGAAACGACTGGTCGAAGAGCGTGGTGCGCGCTGCGAGGTCTATGCGGGCGATGTGGGAGATCCCACGTTCTGTTACCAGATGGCCGACGATGTGCTCGCCGCGTTCGGCCGCGTCAATATTCTGGTCAACAACGCCGCCGAGCAATACGACTGGGACGACATCACCGAGATCCCGGACGACCAGCTCGAGCGCACGTTCCAGACCAACATCTTCAGCCATTTCTACCTGTGCAAGGCGTTGTCGGCACAGATGGGCGAGGGCGACACGATCATCGCCACCTCGTCGGTGAATGCGTTCAAGGGCAACGACACGCTCATCGATTATTCGGCCACCAAGGGAGCGATACAGGGGCTGGTTCGCTCGCTGGCGCAATCGCTCGTGGGGCGCGGCATTCGTGTCAACGCGGTCGCGCCTGGGCCGGTCTGGACGCCGCTGATCCCGGCCAGTTTCGATAAGGAGAAAACGGCGCACTTCGGCGGCCAGGCGCCCATGGACCGGCCCGCCCAGCCCAGCGAGATCGGCCCGGCGTATGTGTATCTCGCCTGTGAGGAGTCGTCCTACATGAGTGGCCAGACGCTACACCTCAACGGTGGGGTGATTCTCAACACCTGATCCGCCCTCGCCCGGGCGCTTTATCGATTGCGCCTGACACCAGAACCGGTATCAACCGAAAGCCCGGCACGCGCGACGTGTGCCGGGCTTTTTTGTTTCAAGCGTCGCACGACATCGGTTGCTAAAACCGATTGACCCTTTGGCGAATATAAATGACAATCATTCTCATTCAGGAGCAGAGTCGAGCCGATTCATGCGCGGCGGGCTTTAATTTCATCAGGGAAATAGGTGGGGAATGTCGAAGTTTGAATTCAATCGAGCGCGCGCAGGCGCTAGCAGTCGTGTTTTGACGCGTATCGGGGTATGCAGTGCGCTGGGGTTGAGCATGTCTTGGCTGCCGGCGATCGTGTTCGCCCAGTCTGCCGACTCACAAGACGCAGGCCAGCGCGCCGAAGCGCTGCCCGCGATCGATGCGGGCAGCTCCGCGCCTCAGCGTAACGAGCGCCTCGGCTCGCAGACACTCGCGCCGCTGATGGTGGAAGGTGAGGCGATCAACAGTGCGGACGCACCGACCGTGGGTTATTCTGCCGACGCCACGCGTGCGGCCACCAAGACCGACACGCCGCTGATCACCACGCCGCAGGCCATCGACGTCGTGCCGCGTGAGCAAGTCGAAGACCAAGGCGCGCGTACTGTCAACAACGCGTTGCGCTATACGCCGGGCGTGTTCACCGGCCTCGCTGGTTCCTCGTCGCGACAGACGACCATCGCGCTGCGTGGTTTTCCGGGTGGCGACGTGAACAACACCTTCATGGACGGCCTGCGTCTGGCCAACGACCCGGGTGGCTATTCCAATATTCAGATCGACCCGTTTTTCATCGAACGCATCGACGTGATCAAGGGTGCGCTGTCGGCGCTCTATGGCCGCGCGCAGCCGGGCGGGTTGGTCAATTACGTGACCAAGAAGCCGCTCGACGAGCCGCGACGGATGGTCAGTGTCTATGGCGGCAGCTTTGGTACCTATGGCGCTGGGCTGGACGTAACCGGGCCCTTGCCCGACCCGGAGATCGGCAACTATCGCGTCACGGTCAGCGGCGAGACCAGCGATACCCAGTACGACGTGGTCGAGCGCGAACGTTTCACGATCATGCCGCAGGTGAGCTTCAATCTCGCCGACGATACCTCGCTGCTGTTGCAGGCCTATGTCCAGCGTGATCCCGAAGGCGGTTTCCACGGTTCGGTGCCCTACGACATCAGTGTGAACGGCGATCGATTCCGTCGTACGGTCGATGATGAATGGGTGGACAGCGCGCGTAACTACGAAGAGTTCGACCGCGATATCAACCTGTTCTCGTACCAGCTCGATCACGAAGTGAACGACAACGTCAGGCTCACCTCGAAAGGCCGTTATGCCGACGTCGACACCTCGCTCAAACAGGTTTACCAGAACGGTTTTCTTGCCGATGTACCGCAGGCGACCATCGATTTCCGCGAGCAGTCGCCGGGCATCCCGACGGGCTACTACGACCAGTTTTCCCCCAACGCGCTCGATCGGTTCTATTCGCGGGCCGAAGAGAACCTCACCGCGTTGACCTTCGACAATTACGCCGAGTTCGGTTTCGATACCGGCGCTATCGAGCATCGCATGGTCGCCGGCTTCGGTTACGAAGAGCGCGACAATTCGGTGCGCTACGCCGGCGGGTATCTGGCGACGCCTCTCGAGGCCTTCGATCCAAATTATGGCGGCGATCCCATTCTTGATGACGATAGCCTACTGGCGCCCAACAACCGCCAGACCCGCCAGGTGGGGTTCTACCTGCAGGATCAGATGGAATGGAATCGTTTCCATCTGGTGCTGGGCGGGCGTCAGGACTATCTCAAGCGCGAGTACACGAACGGCACCACTGGTGACCAGGCCGATCGCAGCGACAGCGCGTTCACCGGCCGCGCGGCGCTGCTGTATCAGTCCCGTTTCGGTCTATCGCCCTATGTTTCGTATAGCGAGGGCTTCAATCCCACCGCGTATACCGATGCTGAAGGTGATGCCAGTGGTGAAGTCGCGCCGCCGGTCGAAAGCCATCAGTACGAAGCCGGCTTGAAATACCAGCCGCCCGGCGTGGATGCGATGTTCACGCTGGCCGTCTACGATCTCACTCAAGAAAACGTTCTCCAGCGATTCGGCGTGAGGCCGGCGCGCTTCGACAGCGTGGGCGACGTGGAATCGACCGGCATCGAGTTGTCTGCACGGGCGGATATCACTGATCGCCTCAACGTGATCGCGTCCTATTCGAACAGCGATGTCGAATATCAGGACAACTTTCCGGCTCAGGGCGTGATCGAAGGCAATACCTTCACGCGTACGCCGGATCAGCTGGCCTCGGCCTGGGCGAAATACGACCTCACGTCCGCCATCGACGTGGGCGCGGGCGTGCGCTATGTCGGCGAAAGCTACGCCGACGCCGCGAATACCGTCGAAGTGCCGGACTACACCTTGGCCGACGCCATGGTCAGCGTGAAACTGGGCGAGTTCGCGCCGTCGCTGGACGGCGCGACGCTGCGCCTGAATGCCAACAACGTGTTCGACAAGGAATACGTCGAGGCCTGCTTCAGTACCAACAACTGCTACTACGGCTATTCGCGTGAGGTGATCGCGACGCTCGACTATCAGTTCTAGAAGCTATTGCGTTCGGCCCGTTGTTTCAGCGACGACGGGTCGTTGAGGAATCGAAATAAAAGCGAGGGGAAAGAGTCCGCGCACGGGCGTGCGCGGGGCAATGCGTTTTATCTCGAAAAGGAGGATTGCGCCATGCGCACCTCGAACCAGGCCGCGGCCTTATACGGCGATGCGCCGGGCGATAGCATCGACATCGCCCGCCGGGCGCAGCTGTTCAACGAGCACAATCTCGATCTGTATCGGGATCAGGTCGATCAGGCTGTCGATGCGGTCGCCGCGGCGATACGGCGGGCCAAACGCGTACATAGCGGGGTGCGGCCCAGCGAACTCGCACCGGAATTCGAAGCCATCGATCTTGATGATGCTTGCGGCGATATGCCCGAGGCGTTGGCCGAGCTGCGCCGGCTCTATCTCGACCACGCGGTATATTTTCATCACCCGTGCTATGCGGCGCATCTGAACTGTCCGGTCCTGGTGCCGTCGATCGCGGCCGAGGTCGTGCTAAGCGCGATCAATTCGTCACTGGATACCTGGGATCAAAGCGCGGGTGCCACGTTCATCGAACAGAAGTTGATTGCCTGGACCGCACAACGTGCCGGGTTGGGTGCCGCCGCCGACGGCGTATTTACCAGTGGTGGAACGCAGTCGAACCTGATGGCGATGCTGCTCATGCGCGATGCCTGGTGTGCCCGCGAATACGGTCACGGCACGGTACAAAAGCAAGGCCTGCCGGCGGAGGCCTCGAAGCTAAGGGTGTTCGTGTCCGAAATCAGCCATTTCAGTCTGTCCAAGGCGGCAGCGCTGTTGGGGCTAGGCCACGATGCGATCGTGGGCGTGGCCTGTGACAAGGCCAAGCGCATGGATATCGCTGCCTTGAGCGCGGCGATCGCTGATTGTCGTGCCAACGGCAATATTCCGATTGCCGTGGCTGCGACCTGTGGCACGACCGACTTCGGTAGCGTCGACGACATGCACGCCATCGGTGCTGTCTGTCGCGCCGAACAGCTGTGGATGCATGTCGATGCCGCCTATGGATGCGGGTTGCTGGTGTCGAACCGTCATGCGCACAAGCTGGCCGGCATCGAGAACGCCGATTCGCTGACCGTGGATTATCACAAGTCATTCTTTCAGCCGGTCAGCTGCAGTGCGTTTATCGTGCGTCGCGGCGCCGATTTGGGGCTGATTACCCATCACGCGGATTATCTCAACCCCCGCGAGGCGGCGGCCGCCGGCACGCCGGATCAGGTCAACAAGTCGTTGCAGACCACCAAGCGTTTCGATGCGCTCAAGCTGTGGCTGACGCTACGCACCATCGGCGCCGAGGCGATCGGCGAGGCTTTCGATGGCGCGGTCGCGCTTGCGCGTGCGACCTACGAGCTCATGCTGGCCGAGCCACGTCTGGAATTGCTGCACCGACCGGCATTGAGCACCATCGTGTTTCGCTACCGGCCCTGTCTGACAACCCCGGAAGACGAGCTGGATACGCTCAATACGGCGATCCGTTCACAGCTTGCCCGCGACGGCGAAGCCATGATCGCGGCGACCCGAGTCGATGGCAGCCGCTATCTCAAGTTTACCCTGCTCAACCCGGCGACCACGGTCGAACAGATGGGCGAGATTGTGGATTTGATCGTTGCATATGGCGTGGCCAACCACTGTAGTTGGCAATCGATTGCCGCGGCTCCGGCCGCGAACCGGACGTATCGTCATCATGGATAAGCGCGCGCTGCCTATTCACGACGTGGCCGGCATCGGCATTGGGCCGTTCAATCTCGGGCTGGCCGCACTCGCCGCGCCGATCGACGATCTCGACGCCGTATTCATCGACGAAAACGACCGATTCGACTGGCATCCAGGCCTGCTGTTGGACGGTGCGACGTTACAAACTCCGTTCATGGCCGATCTGGTCACGCTGGCCGATCCCACCAGCGAATACAGCTTTCTCAACTACCTCAAGCAGACGGGTCGTATCTACGCGTTCTATATCCGCGAGAACTTTTTCATGCTGCGGCGTGAATACAACCAGTACTGCCGCTGGGTGGCAGAACGTCTGGACAGCCTCGTATTCGGCACGCGAGTCGTGGCCACGGACTACGATGAATCCGCCGGGTTCTATGTGCTTACGCTCGAAGACACGGCCAGCGGCGCCCAGCGCGAACTACGCGCCCGCGCACTGGTGCTGGGCAGCGGGCCGAGTATGTATGTGCCGGACTGTTGTCGCGACCTCGGCGATCGTGCCATCCATGCCTGCGAATTCGCCCATGCCCGCAACGCAATACAGGCCAGCGCTTCGATCACCGTGGTCGGCAGTGGCCAAAGTGCGGCCGAGGTCTTCCACGAGCTATTGCTCGACCAGGAACGCCACGGCTATCGGCTGGACTGGTTCACCCGTTCTCCGCGTTTTTTCGCGCTCAACTACGACAAGCTCACGCTGGAGATGACCTCGCCCGAGTATGTCGACTATTTTCACGGGCTCTCGGAACATCGACGGCACAAACTTGGAGAGGAGCACAAGGCACTCTACAAAGGTATCGACGAGTCGTTGATCAACGCCATCTACGATCTCATGTACGAGCGTGACGTGGCGGGTACGCTCGATGTCGGCCTACAGGCGAACGTTGAGCTGCGCGATGCTCGTCAGAGCGCAGACGCCATCGAACTGGATTTTTTCCAGCACGAGCAGGGCGCTGGCTTCACCCATCGCAGTGCGTCAGTGGTACTGGCCACCGGGTTCGCCTACCGCGTGCCGGACTATATCGAGGGAATTGCCGAGCGTATTCGTTGGGATGCGCAGGGTCGCTTCGATGCCTCGCGTTATTACGCCGTGGATCACGACAACGCCGATATCTTCGTGCAGAACGCCGAGATTCATACCCACGGCTTCGCGACCCCCGATCTGGGCATGGCCTGTTATCGCAACGCCTGCATTCTGCGTGCGCTGACTGGCATCGAGCACTACAAGATCGAGCGGCGGATCGCCTTTCAGCATTTCGCGGTCGACGAATCGGCACCATCCGCCGCCCGGCAACAACGCACCTCAGCCTGAAAAGCGTCTTTATTTTTCGACAAGGACATCACTTTGAACGCTAGACCTGTGCTTCAGGCACGCATGATTCCCGGTATCGGCGAACTGGCGATCACGCCGTTGGATATCGAGCGTCACGTCGCCACAGCCCACGCCTGGCTGCGCAGCGACCATGCCCACTTCTGGGGCATGCAGTCGTTCAGTGCCGGCCAGATCCATGACTACTTCACCGAACTTGCCGCGTCGCCCGATTTCGATGCCTTCATCGGCCTGCACGACGACCGACCCACGTTTCTGATCGAGCGTTATGCGCCGACCGCAGAGGCCATTGGCGATCACTACGATGTGCAGCCGGGCGACGTGGGCATGCACGTGCTGGTCGCCCCGGCCGACAAACGTATCCCCGGTTTCACCTGGGCCGTGTTCGTCCAGATCATGGATTTTCTGTTCAGCGACGAGCGCGTCGAGCGTGTCGTGGTCGAGCCGGATGTAAGCAACGATGCGATTCATCCGATCAACCGCCGCGCCGGCTTTGTCTATCACCGTCAGATCGAGCTGCCCGGCAAGACCGCCTGGTTTGCAACCTGTACGCGGGTCGATTACGACGCCGCGCTTCGCGATGCCATAGCAAAGGATTCTGCTTGATGACCCGTATGCCCATCAGCGCGACCGAACAGGCCGTTGCCCATCTCGATGCCCGAACCTGGGCCGCGGCGAATACCCGTATGGTCACGAAGATGATCAGCGAGTTCAGCCATGAATTGTTGATCACCCCCGTGAAAGACGGCGGCGACGATAACGTCTATACGCTGTCGCTCGATCACGGCGTGCGCTATCGCTTTGCCGCGCGTGTGCTCGAACTCGAGCATTGGCATATCGAGGCCGGTACGCTGGAAAGAACCGTTGGCGGCGCGCCTGCGCCACTGGATGCGGTCACCCTGATCACCGAGCTGCGTGAGGTGCTCGGCATCGGTCCCGCCGCGCTGCCGATCTATCTGGAGGAAATTACGGCCACGCTTTACAGCATGGCCTACAAGCTCGCTCACGGCGGCCCCGCAGCCGCGAATTTCGTCGACGGCGATTTCCAGCAGATCGAAGCGGCGATGATGGAAGGCCATCCGGCTTTTGTGGCCAACAGCGGGCGTATCGGTTTCGATAGCGTCGACTATCGTGCCTATACACCCGAAGCCGCCGCGCCCATCCGGTTGGTGTGGGTGGCCGCACACATTGATCGAGCCGAGTTCGCCTGCAGCGCCGACCGCAGCTACGGCGAACATATTACCGCCGAGTTGGACGGGGCGAATCACGAGGCATTTATCGATCGTCTGGTCGCACAAGGCCTCGATCCCGCCGACTATCTGTTCATGCCGGTTCATCCGTGGCAATGGCACAACAAGCTTGTCTATTTGTTCGCGGGCGAGATCGCGTCCCAGCATCTGGTGTATCTCGGTTTTGGCCAGGACACCTATCAGGCTCAGCAGTCCATCCGTACGCTGTTCAATCGTGACAACACTGAGCGCTGCTACGTGAAGATGGCGCTGTCGATCCTCAATATGGGCTTTACCCGCGGGCTATCGCCTTACTACATGCGTGGCACGCCGGAAATCAACGATTGGATAGACCAGCTCATTCGTGGTGATGCCTATCTGCAGAACAAGGGGTTTTCTATTCTGCGTGAGGTCGCGTCGATCGGTTATCGGCATCCGCAGTTCGAAGCCGCAGCACCCAAAACCGACGCCTACAACAAGATGCTGGCCGCGCTCTGGCGGGAAAGCCCGATCAACCAGATCGAGAAAGGTCAGCGCCTGATGACCATGGCCGCGCTGCTGCATCGCGACGCCAGTGATGCGTCCGTGATCGGCGCGCTCATCGATGCCTCACCGCTGGATATCGACAGCTGGCTGGCGCGCTATCTGGACGCCTACATGAGCCCGCTGCTGCACTGTTTCTACGCCCACGATCTGGTGTTCATGCCGCACGGCGAGAACATCATTCTGGTGCTGGAAGACAACGTGCCGGTACGCGCGATCATGAAGGATATCGCCGAAGAGGTCGGCATCATGAATACCGAGATCGAGCTGCCCGGTGAGGTTGCCCGGTTATCGGTGGAGGTGCCCGAAGAGCTGAAGGTGCTCAGCCTGTTTACCGATCTGTTCGATCTGATCTTTCGGTATATCGGCGCGAGTCTGCACACCGAACGCGGCTATTCGCAGCAGGCGTTCTGGCAGCAGGTGGCCGACTGTGTACGTAATTATCAGGTCGCCCATCCGGAATTCGCCGACAAGTTCGCGCGCTACGACCTGTTCGCGCCCGAGTTCAAGCGCTCCTGCCTGAACCGACTGCAGCTGCGCAACAACGCCCAGATGATTGACCTCGACGATCCGGCCGGCAATCTGCAGTTTGCGGGTACGCTGGTCAATCCGATTGCGCCACGGCCAGGCTGAAATCCGGCCGCGGCGCCTGCGCGCAGTTGGCCTAGGCCACCCAGGCCTGGGCCGAGTCGCGATCGGCCGCGCGGAAGGTTTCGCATTCGGTATTCGGCGAGAGCTTGTCGATCACAGTGGTGGCGGTACGAATACCTTCCACATCCGAGACCACGGCCAGCTTGTCGAAGCGCTCCCAGTGCTTGATCGCGTCCTTGAGCTCGTTGAACACGGTCGAAGCCGACATGCCGCCCAGCGACTTGATGTCGATATAAAGGCGTAGCTTGTCGTGTTTGGCGAGCTGTTCTTCCATCTTCGACAACACGTTCGAAAAATCGCGGGCGTTGATTTCGCCGTCGATTTCGATGGGCACGACGTAGTCGACATCGGGCTTGAACGGGGCAATACGCAGCATCGTGTAGCTCTACGGTTTCGAAATGAACCGTCACGCTATCAGAGATGGCCGGCGTTTCGATGACACGGGGCGAGGTGCGCCGGGCCGCCCGTGCGACACTCGGCGATCTGATTCGACACGAGCCGATTGGCATGGCCACACCAAGCACCACGCAAATGACGCTGGGCGCGTTTCGCGACGATATCCAATCCCGCGCCATGCCCGGCTGCGGGGCGGTGGCCGCCAACGCCGCCGCCGACGGGCTTGCACTGGTACTCAAGGGACTGCGGCTCACGCAGTCGAAAGATCAGGATACGCGCTGTGCGCGTTTGATCGCGCAGGCCCAGCAGTTGGTAACCCAGCTCAGTGGCTATGCGGACGAAGATATCGCCGCCTTCAAGGCCTATCTGGCCGCGAAGAAACACGCAGACGAAAACGATGCGGACAAGCGGCTGGATCGCGCCGTCGAACGCATCAATCAGGTGCCGTTGGAGACGGCGCGTTGCTGTCTTGAGCCACTCGAATACACCGAGCAGGCCATGGGCGACATCAAGCCGGCCCTGCAAAGCGATGCCCGTGCCGGCGCGCGGCTCGTCCATGCCGGCCTGTCGATGGTGTTGATCAACGTGGATACCAACATCGACGGGCTCGAAGACGAAGCCGAGCGGCGCCAGCTGGCCGGCCAGCGCGCCGCGCTACAGGCCGAGGCCGACCGGTTGCTCGAGCGTCTGCTTCGCGCTCGCTCGTAATCGCGCACGCCTTAACAATCAGGCACCGCAGCGTCATTTCTGATGTACAAAGTCCGGCACCAGGTCCGCGACGCCGATTTCAGTTACTTCGATCTCGCGTTTTGATGCCTTATTTGCGCTTCTTGGCGTTCATTTGCGGACAGCATGCTTGTATGAACGCGGCCGACCTCATACACAATTAACGCTATTTCTTGGCGAGTTAAGAACGCTCCCGCGAGCGGTCGATACGCGCGCGTTTGGCCGCGTATTCGGCCAGCGCACCCCAGTCCTTGTCGCCGTCGCCGTTGGCAATGATCTCGTTCAGGCTGTCGCGCAGCACGCCACCCAGCGGCAGCGGCACCTGGCGGTCGTTGGCCGCCGATAACGCCAGGCCCACATCCTTGTTGCCCAGTGTCGCCGGCATGTTCGCAGGCTTGTATCGGGATTCGCGAATCAGCCTGGCGTAGCTTTGATAGCCGAGGCAGGCGAACAGGGTATTGGTAACGATATCCAGGAACTTGCCGGTTTCGATGCCGTACACCTCGCCCAGCGCACAGGCTTCGCCCATGGATTCGATCGCCACGGCCAGCATGAAGTTGACCTGGATCTTGACCACGTTGGCCATCTCGGCCGACGCGCCTACCGGCCACACTTTCTGGCCCATATTTTCAAGCAGCGGGGTGACGGTTTCAATCGCGTGATCGTCGCCGGCGGCGAGGATATTGAGCTTGGCCGCTGCCGCGACATCGGCACGGCCCATCACCGGCGCGGCCACGTACTGCACGCCATGTTCGGCGTGCAGGGCGGCCATGCGTTGGGCAAAGGGTACGGACACCGTCGCCATGTTCACGTGAATAGCGCCGCGCTTCATCCTGGCAAGCGCGCCGGATTCGACGACCACCTTCTCGCTGACAGCATCGTCGGCGAGTATCGAGAACACCACATCGGCGTCCGCCACCGCGGCTTCAGGTGAATCCGCCGCGTGCGCACCGGCCTCACACAGCGAGTCGACCGTTTGTCTGGACCGGTTCCAGACCGTGAGATCGACGCCGCCGGCGACAAGATTTCTCGCCATGGGCGCGCCCATCGTGCCGAGCCCGAGAAAGGCTGTTTTCATGGATCGCTCCGGATCAACGTCATAAAAGCACGACACGATATCATGTGCATAATGCAATGGCTTTGAGCGGCGGTGGTCCGATTCGCAGTGAGGCTGCTACGCGACCGCCGCGCGTCCGGTTCGGCTGGCTATGGCCACGCCCGCCACCGCCACGCCCATGCCGATGATCTGCAGCGTATTGAGCGTTTCGTTGAACAACAGATACGCGAAGACAGCGACAACCGGCGGCACCAGATAGAACAGCGATGCCACGCTGGCCACCGAGCCGCGGCGAATGAGAAAAAGCAGCAGCGAAATCGCGCCCACCGATAAACCCAGCGACGACCACAGCAAGCCGGTCCAGGCTTGCCAGGTCGTCTCGAAACGTCCGCTTTCGAGCCATAGCGCGACAGGCGTAGTCATGAGGGCCGCGCCAATGAACTGCACGGCGGCATTCGTGCGAATATCGGCCGCCGCGCCGGTGCGTTTCTGCCAGATCGTGCCCAGGGTGATGCCGAGCATGGCGGCAAACACTGCCAGCAGCGGGCCCGGGCTGAGCTCGGCCATATCCACGGCCAGGCGCGGTTCGAGTACCAGCATGGCACCGCCAAAGCCCAGAGCAATGCCCACCCACTTGCGTGTGCCCACCGTTTCACCGAGCAGGGGGAACGCCAGCGCCGCGGTGAGCAGCGGCTGCAGGCCGACCACGAGGGCGGCCACGCCGGCGGGCAGGCCCTCGTTGACCGCCCAGAAGACACCGCCGAGATAAATTCCCTGCAGCAGCACGCCGGCGACCAGCGCATTCGTCCACGCGCGTAGGCCGTGCGGCCAGGGCGCGCCCACCGCGATCGCGATGACTACGAATGCGGCGGCCGTCAGCAGGTAGCGATAACACAGAAACGTCAGCGGATCGGCGTAGGGCGTAACCAGACGCGCGGCGATGAAGCCGGTTGACCAGATAAGCACGAAGAACAGCGGCAGCGCACGCGCCAGCATCACGGCAGGCCTGGCGCGATGTTGCTACGGTGGCGTCGTCGACGGCACGTCGTCATCAGTCGAGATCGGCGCTGGTGGCCCAATTGCGCATCAGGTCGTTGCTGGGCTGGTTCTTGTCCAGCAGTTTCTGGGCAGTTTCGACGCCGGCGACGGGCAGGCCGGTGGGGTCGAGCTTGCCGATCTGGACCAGCAGCGAGGCCTGATCCCAGTAGATATGCTCGTTGTAGAGCTTGTTGCCACGAAAGGTCACGATCGCCACGAAAGGAATCTCGACGTATTTTCCGGTGGGCTCGATGCCCGGCAGCAGCCAGTCGATTTCGCAGTCGTGGGTAAAGCACAGCACGAATTCGTCGACCATGCGGTCCACGCCGACCGTGCGCGAAATCGGCTTCATCTGAAGATCGGCCGGGTTCTTCGGAATGAAGTGGTGCTTGTAGAAGCGTTTGAGATAGTCGTGGCCGGTGCCGCCGGTCATAGTCGGCACATGATTCACATAGGGCTCGGCGACCATGGTCGTCATGGTTGCGTCGACATCGCGGGCCGCGAATTCCAGCTCGAAGTGGTGGTCGGCAATGGCTGCCAGATCGTAGCGCGGGCCGAGTGCGCCGCGCAGTACGGCCAGCGTGCGCGTGTGGGCCAGCCGGGCGGCGCCGGGGTTGTAGTGATCGTTGCCCCAGCGGTTGAAGGCATGATCGGCGTTGTCGTAGACGAACACCTGCACGTCGGGGTTGCCGGCAAAGACGCTGCGAATCTTTTCGATGGTTTCGGGCGGCGAGAACTTGTCCAGGCCGCCGAAATGCAGCGCCATGGGGCAATCGATGGCGTCGGCGAGATCCAATGATTCGTCGATACCCACGCCGTAATAGCCGACTGCGCAGTCCACGTCGCATTGCGCCGCGGCCAGATAGGCGAGCTTGCCGCCCAGGCAGAAACCGACGACGCCCACATCGCCGCGTTTGGGTTCGGCCACGACTTCATCCATGGCCCGCGCGGCGGCTACGGTCGCGCCGATATCGGCCATCGTGCGGTCGATATCCAGATTCTGGAAATAGCCGAAGGCCTGCTCGAAGTCTTCGGGTTCATAGCCAAGCTCGATACCCGGCTTGAACTGATGAAACAGATCGGGCGCGATCGCGATATAGCCTTCCTCGGCATAGAAATCGCACACCTCACGGATATGCCGGTTCACGCCGAAGATTTCCTGCAGCACGATCACCGCCGGCCCATTGCCGGCTTCCGGCAGGGCGCGATAGGCGCTGAAACGGCTGCCATCGGGGGCGTCGATCTGGATAGTGTTGGCGGTCATAACTACTGCTTGGCTCATACAACGATGGCGCATTATCGGGCAGCGATCGACGCAGGCCAAACGAGTGTCCAATCTTACTAATTATCAAATGATCGTAAAATAGTTTAAAGTGATCATATGATTACCTGGAGCCAGTCATGACATCAGCTGCTGCCGCCCAACAGGATGCTCGTGCGGATATTCACGACGCCGAACTGCGGCGCCGGATCAGTCCGGGTGCGTTACGTACCTGGTTCGGTATCGCCCGCCAGTGGGGACTGACCGATATTCAGGCCGCGCGTTTGCTGGGTACGCCGGTGAGCACATACCGGCGCTGGAAACGCGCGCCGAATATCACCCTCGATGTGGGGCAGATGGAGCGTTTGTCGCTGCTGCTGGGTGTCTATAAAAGCCTGGAAATGCTCCTGCCGCGCGCCGATGCGGCCGACGGCTGGATCAAGCAGCCCAACAGCAATCCGCTTTTCGGCGGCAAGACACCGCTGGAACGCATGCTGGCCGGCCATATCGAAGATCTGTCGGTGGTGCGGCGCCATCTCGATGCCGAGCGGGGCGGTTGGGCATGAGTGGGCTGGCTGTCGACGATTTTGCGCGCCGACCTGTGCGCTGGCAGCCCAGCTATCGGCTCGTGCCCTCGCGTTTTCCGCCGCGCGGATTGTTCGATCGTGTAGCCGACGCAGCCGATCTGGAGGCCACTTTCGCGGTCGAGTCGCTCACCAACGACCGTCTGCGCGACGAAGTTGGCGAGCTGTCGCGAGTGCCGGTCGACGAGCGTATGACAGGCCCGGGCGCGACGCCGGTGATGGCGGCGTT
Source organism: Salinisphaera shabanensis E1L3A (assembly GCF_000215955.2). Lineage (GTDB taxonomy): Bacteria > Pseudomonadota > Gammaproteobacteria > Nevskiales > Salinisphaeraceae > Salinisphaera > Salinisphaera shabanensis. The sequence goes on along the minus strand of NZ_AFNV02000001.1, from coordinate 216,214 downwards.
CACCCACGTCAATCCCGCCGGATCGCGGTTTTCCGACGGCAGTTTCGGCGTGTTCTATGCCGCGAAAAGCGAAGCCACCGCGGTGCGCGAGACGGTGTTTCATCGCGAGCGCTTTCTTGCCGACAGCCAGCAGCCGCCGATGACGATCGAAATGCGCGTCTATCAGGTCGAGCTCGACGGCGATCTGCGTGATTTGCGTGACGATTCGGTGGCCGCACAGCCGCTGCTCGACGCCCAAAACTATGCCGCCTCGCAACGCTACGGCGTGCAGGTGTATGCGGCCGGCGAGAGCGGTATCGTTTATCCCAGCGTGCGCGATCCGGGAGGTGAATGCGTGGCGGCGATGCGCGCGCGGGTGCTGTCGCCTGCCGTACAGGGCCAGCACTTCGGCTATATCTGGGACGGCGCCCGGATCACCGATGTCGTTACCTTGGGCGAAAGCGGTATCGCACCGCACGGCTGACGGGCACACGCCGACTCGGCGTCATTTTTTCGAGCCGTGTCAGTTGTTTGGGGCATGCCTGCGACAATTTGTCTCATGGGCAACGGCCCGCGCCGCCCCTAAGCTTGCCAACGCTTGCTCAGGGGAATGATTCATGCGGATTCGTATTGTCGCGGCACTGCCGCGTGCCGGTTTCATGGCCATCGGCCTGTCTTTCGTTGCCGCGCCGAGTATGGCCCAACCGGGCGGCGATGCACGCGAAACGCTGGCGCCGTTGACCATCGAAGACAGCGCGCTCGTGCCGGCGATCGCTGGCGAAACCGAGGTCAGCAATCGATTGAATCTCGCGCCCAAGGAGTTGCCCGCCACGGTCGAAACGCTCAGCAGCGAGACCATGCAGCGGCGCGGGCTGGGGACTTTTACCGAGGCCGCACGCACGCTGCCGGGGGTGACCGGCGGCAATATTCCGGGTTCGCCTGCGTCCTTGTCGATGCGCGGCTTTCCGCGCGGCAACGTGAACTATCTTTTCGACGGCATGCGCGCGGCCGATTCAGAACTGGTCATCCGTGATTTCGACACCTTCAACTTCGAACGCATCGAAATCCTGAAGGGGCCGGCTTCGGTACTGCACGGCGACGGCGGTTTGGCTGGCACGGTAAATCTGGTGACCAAGAAACCCTCGCTCGAGGGCAACTCGGCAGAAGGGCTAGCGAGCGTGGGCCGTTTCAATACGCTGCGTGCCGGCATTGGCGGCAATCGCGTGCTCTCGGATCGGGTGGCGGTACGGGCGGATCTGTCGCATCGCCGTTCGGACGGCTTCATCGACGACAACGATTCGCGGACCACCCAGCTCACCACCGGCGTTCTCTTCGAAGCCACGGATCGTCTGTCGCTGTCGGCGTCCTATGATTATTTTCGCGACAACTATGCAGCGACTTATTACGGCGCACCGTTGGTGGCTCGCTCAGCGGCGCGTGACCCGTCGAACATCGTTAGTGCGCCGGGTGATCTCGTACTCGACAAGGCCGAACGCGATACCAACTACAACCCGCGCAACGCGCTGATGGAGTCCGACAGCCACTGGCTCCGCACTCGGCTTGCCTACACGCTGAGCGATCAGTGGGAGTTCATCAACGAACTGTCCTATTACAGCGCCGACCGTAACTGGGTGGAAACCGACAGTTATACGTTCAATCCGGCGACCGGGCTGCTTGATCGTTCAACCGGCCGTATCGCCCACGATCAGGATTTCGTCAGCGAGCGGGCCTATACGCATTTCGATGGCGAGTTGGCGGGTCATCGCAACCGGTTCACCCTCGGCGGCGAATACAAGCACAGCAACTTCGCTACGCCCCGGCGCTTTGGCAGTGCCACCTCGGTCACGGTGGCCAATCCGGATCGTGGCCGTGTACCGGACGATACCCCGGCAAACTTCAGCACCCGGGTGAACTACGATAGCCAGGTCGATACCGTCGGCGTGTTTGCCGAGAATGCGCTCAACCTCACGGACGACTTCATTGTGGTGGCCGGCGCGCGCTACGAGCATATCGATCTGGATCGCCGTATCGACGATCTCGTGGCCAATACGCGTACCAGGTTCGGCCGCTCGTTCGATCCGGTGTCCTGGCGCGTGGGCGCGGTGTATGAACTCAGCGCCAGCGATCAGGTCTATGCCCAGTTCAATCATGCGGTATCGCCTGTCGGCAGTCTGTTGCTGTCGAATACCGCGCGCGCCGAGTTTGATCTGTCCGAAGGCGATGCCATCGAGATCGGCATGCGTAATCGCTTCTGGGACGACCGCGCCACGCTGACCACGTCGCTCTACCAGATCAAACAGAACGACATTCTGACGCAGGACCCGGCCAATCCACAGCAGACGCGACAGGGCGGTAGCCTGCAATCGCGCGGTGTCGAACTCGATCTGGGCCTGGCGTTGACCGAGCGCTGGCAAGTGGACGCCAATCTGGCTGTGCTCGATGCCGAGTACGCCACACTTGTCGATCGCAGTGGACGCAATCTGTCGGGCAATACGCCCGTGAACGTACCGGAACGGGTGGCCAATCTGAGCAGTTATTACACACTCGCGCAGTTGCCGTTCACGCTGGGTGCGGACGCGCAGCATGCCGGCGATTTCTATACCGACCAGGCCAACACGATTCGGGTCGATGGCCATACGGTGTTCGGTGCGTGGGTGAGCATGCCCCTGAACATGGCCGGGGCTGAAGGCACGCTCACGCTGCGCGGTCGTAATCTGACCGACGAGTTCTATGGCGACTGGTCGGGCTACAGTTCCAGCCAGATCTATATCGGTGCGCCCCGGCGCGCGGAACTGGCATGGACGGGGGCCTTTTGAGCGCGACCGACCAGCACGATGGGGCCGTGACCGCGTCCAAAGTGCGTCCGGCGGGGCGCTGGTATGCGACCGTCTGGCGCTGGCATTTCTATGCCGGCCTGGTGGTGGCGCCGTTCCTGTTGATCCTGGCCGTGACCGGCGCGATCTATCTGTTCAATACCGAACTCAACGACATCATCTATCCCGATCTGATGTTCGTCGACAGCGCTGGCCCGGCCGTGCCGGCCAGCCGTTGGGTGGCCAGCGCTGAACAGGCATTCCCTGATGCCACGGTCACGCGTATCAATATGCCGACCGATGCCGGACGCAGCGCCATGCTGTTCGTTACGCCCGAGCAGGGCATGCCGCGGCGTGTGTTTGTAGACCCCGCGAGCGCTGCCGTGCTGGGTTCGTTCGTTTATGAACGCACGCTGGTCGGTATCGCCGATACCGTCCATGGGTCGCTGATGCTGGGCTGGATCGGCGATGCGGTCGTAGAGCTTGCCGCCTGCTGGGCCGCGATTCTGATCGTGACCGGTCTCTATCTATGGTGGCCGCGCCGGTCGGGCAAAGCCGGCGTGTGGTATCCCCGGCTTGCTGCTCGTGGCCGGCGCTTCTGGCGGGATGTGCATGCCATTACCGGCATCTACGCGGCGGCGCTTATTCTGTTTCTGATCTTCACCGGCTTGCCGTGGGCCGGTATCTGGGGCGGACAGTTGTTTACGCCCGCCGTCGAAGCGCTGGGACTGGGTTATTCGGGCGCACGTACGCCGCCGGCGTCGGTGGCCAAAGCGCCCCTGACGACGCCGGCCGAACGGGGCCGCGGTACACCCTGGGCGCTGGAAAACGTCGCGCCGCCGAATTCATCGGCCGGGCATGCCCATCACGGCGCTAGCGCCTCCCGTGACGAAAGCGCGCTGCCCGCGCCCGATATCGGCGTGGATCGGGTTCGTCGGATCATCGCCCAACAGGGCCTGGCCGAGGATTACTGGCTCATGCTGCCAGTCGGCGCGACGGGTGTGTACAAGGCCCAGACTTACCCCGATCGCCCGCAAGGCCAGCGCACCTTGTTTATCGACCGTTATAGCGGGGCGGTACTGCGCGATATCGCATTCGACGATTACGGCGTGGCCGGCAAGACTATCGAGCTAGGCGTTGCTTTGCATATGGGCAATTATTTCGGTCTGGCCAATCAACTGGTCATGCTGGCGACTTGTATCGCGATTGCGCTGCTCGTGCTCACCGGCTTCGTGATGTGGTGGCGTCGACGCCCGGCCGGCAGGCTGGGCGCACCGCCACGGCGCGCGCCACTGCGTATGCGATATCTGGGTGTAATCGTCATTGCCATGGCGATCGTGTTTCCGCTGGCCGGTGTCAGTTTGCTCGTGGCTCTAGTTGCGGATTGGCTGCTGCAGACGTTGCGCGCGGTTCGTATCTAGAACTTCACGGGTTTCTTGTCGAGCTTGCGCTGGAGCGTGCGCCGATGCAGCCCCAGGCTGCGCGCGGCTTCCGAGATATTGCCGTCGTGTTCGGCGAGTACGCGCTGGATATGTTCCCACTCCAGCCGTTTGAGCGACATACGCTTGCCGGGCGTGTCGCTTGCCGTGCTGTCGTTCTCGCCGGCTAGTGCCGCCAGCACGGTGGGCGCGTCGACCGGTTTGGCCAGATAGCCGACGGCGCCGCGCTGCATGGCGGTCACGGTCGTGGCGATACTGGCATAGCCGGTCAGCACGGTGATGCGAACATCGGCGACGCGCTCGCATAGCGGTGCGATCAGATCCAGGCCAGATATATCGCCGCCAAGATTCAGGTCCAGCAGCACATGGCTGGGTTGCCACTGTACGGCTTGCTCGAGCGCGGTGTCGGCGTTGTGGGCGAGGGCGGTATCGATACGGCGACGGCCCAGGGCGCGGGCGAGGGTGGCAGCAAAAACCGGATCGTCGTCGATAAGCAGTACGCGCATGGACTTGCTCATTGGGGCGAAAGCGGTACGACAACGCGCGTGCGCGTGCCGCCCTCGGGCCGGCGTTTGAGGCTGATTTCGCCGCCCAGTCGATCGAGGCTCACGTGCGACACGATCAGCCCCAGCCCGCGCCCCTCGCGCTTGGTCGAAAATCGCAAACGGCCGGCGCGGGCGGTATCGGCATCCGCAATCCCGGTGCCGGCATCGTCGATGGTTATATCCAGACGGTCATCGTATCGCTGAGCGGCGATGTCGACCCGGTCGCTGTCGTTGCTCAGGGACGCATCGGCCGCATTGTTGAGCACGTTCGTCAGCGCCTGGCCGAAGGCAACCTCGTCTTCGAGACTCGCCGTCTCCAGGGCGGGATCGACACTCACCGAGGCATGGATATCCGGGCGCATCAGCCGCCAGCGTGAAACGATCTGATGCAAGGCGTCGACCACGGAAACCGGCGTTTGCGCCGTACCAGTGGGTTCGGCAGCGCCTAGGAGCTGATCGATTTGATGCGCACAGAGGGCCAGTTGTTGATTCAGCACAGCAAGATCGGCTTGTAACGGCGTATCCGGCGGCTCGGTGTCACGCAGTTCGGATACGATCACCGACATGGTCGATAACGGCGTGCTCAGTTCGTGAGCAGCGCCTGCGGCGAGCGCGCCGATCGCGGTGATCTGTTCGTTTCGCAGCATCTGCTCGCGTGCGGCTGCCAGCGAACGATCTCGCCGGCGTACCGCCGACGCCATGCTGCCGACGAATACCACCAGCAGGGCAGCGCTGACGATGAACGTCGCCCACATGCCGAGCACATGCAGGGCGAAATCGCCGTGGTGGCCCATCGGCCGCGGATAGAGAAAACGCAGCAACAGCGCCGTATACGCACCGCCGGCCAGCGCTGCGACCAGCCACGCCTGGGCGCGCGGCAGTGCGGCTGCGGCGATCGCGATCGGCAGCAGGTACATGGATACGAAAGCGCTGGCCGAACCGCCGGTACAGGCAAGCCATGCCGTGAGTGCGGCGACATCCAGTACCAGATGTGCGAGCAGCTCCACCTCCGTGGCGGGGCGCGCCCGGCGCAGACTCCAGCCGATCAAGGCGTTGATTGCTGCCACGATTACGGTCACGGCGAGCAGCGTGCGCGTGGCCAGCGTGATGCTCGATAAAGCCGGTGCGGCTGCCACGGCTAGCAAGACGCAGGCAATCGTGGCCCAGCGCAGCCAGTAGAGCCAGGTGAGTAGCCGGATTGGCGTCAGTCGGAAAACAGCCTGCATGCGTTCAGGTCGATCGAATCGCCAGGTCAGGATAACGGTCGCGCCGGTTGAACGCCGTCGCTGCGACAATCGGTCGCATCGGGGTCAACGACCGCCACGTTCGGCCAGTGCGATGCCGCCAAGCACCAGTGTTAGCGCTACCACATGAAAGAGGTGCAAGGTTTCGCCAAGCAACACGACCGACAGTAACGTGCCAAAGATGGGTACCAGGTTCAGGAATATGCCGGCCCGGTTGCCGCCAATCAGTTCGTTGCCGCGGATGAAAGCGGTCTGCGCGATCAGGCCGGGCACCAGGGCAGCAAACCCGACCACGGACAGGCCGATCGCATCCGGCCAGATGATCGTATCGCTGGCATATTCCCAGGCAGCGAATGGAAACGAGCCGAGCCAGGCGGTAAACGAAATCACGGCGATGAAGCTCAGCCAGTGCATGGGCGGCTTGATCCGCAGCGCCGCGGTATAGCCGCCGTAGCAGGTGATGGCGACCAGCATCAGCGCATCGCCGCGATTGAGATCGAGCGCGAGCAGGCGGGAGAGCTGGCCGCCGGATACGATCAGCGCGACGCCGGCCACCGTGATGACAAATCCCAACAGCTGGCGCGCCGTGATGTACTCACGCAGCACAAGAAAATTGAGCGCGAAGATCACGCCCGGCATGCCGGCCTGTTCGATCACCACATTGATCGCACTCGTATGATTGAGCGCGCTGTAAAGAGCCGCGTTGAAGCCGGAAAAACCGATCGCGCCATAGGCGATCAGCAGTGGCGCATGGCGACGAATGACGGGCCAGTCCTGTTTGAGATAGGGCCAGGCAAACGGCAGTGCCGCCAGAAATGCGCCGCCCCAGCGTAGATGCGTGAGCAGCAGCGGGCTGATATGGCCCACCGCGAATTTGCCGGCGACCGCATTCAGCCCCCAGGCCAGCGTGGTGGCAACCAGCAGCGGGTAGGCGAGCGCGGCCTTGGAGGCAGCGCGCTGCATCAGCCGGCGCTTTGTTTGTGGCTTGTCGGCGCTGGCGCGTCGGCCAGAAAACCGCCGGACTGCATCCGCCAGAGGCGGGCATAAAGACCGTCTGCGGCGATGAGTTCGGCGTGCGTGCCGGCCTCCACGATGGCGCCTTCATCGATCACGATCAGCCGATCCAGTTCGGCGATGGTGGACAGCCGATGGGCGATCGCGATCACCGTCTTGTTCTGCATAAGCTGCTGCAGATTTTCGGTGATCGCGGCCTCGACTTCGGAATCCAGCGCCGAGGTGGCCTCGTCGAGCAGCAGAATCGGCGCGTTCTTGAGCATGACGCGTGCCAGCGCAATACGCTGGCGTTGGCCGCCGGAGAGCTTCACCCCGCGCTCGCCGACCATGGCATCGAGCCCGCGCTGGCCCTGGGCATCGACCAGATCGTCGATGAAAGCACGTGCATGCGCAGCGGTCAGCGCCGCTTCGACCTCGGCGTCGCTGGCGTCGGGCCGGCCATAACGGACATTGTCGCCGACCGAGCGGTGCAGCAGGGCCGTGTCCTGGGTGACCATGCCGATGTTTTCACGCAGCGACGACTGGGTGACCTGGGCGATGTTCTGGCCGTCGATCGTGATCGTGCCGGATTCCACATCGTGAAAACGCAGCAGTAGCGACAGCAGCGTGGACTTGCCAGCACCCGAGCGCCCGACCAGGCCGATCTTTTCGCCGGGTGCGATCTGCAAAGAAAAATTCTCGATCACGCCCGCGCCGCGGCCGTAGTGAAAGCCGATGTTGTCGAAGGCAATTGCGCCCTTGGGGACGGCGAGACGCGTTGCGTCGGGCGCGTCCACCAGCGCCTGGGTTTTGGAGAAGGTGCCCATGCCGTCACGCAGCGTGCCGATATTCTCGAACAGCTGCGAGACTTCCCACATGATCCATTGCGCCATGCCGTTGATACGCAGCACCAGCCCGAGGGCGGCCGCAATTGCGCCGGCGCTGATCAGGCTCGATTGCCACAGCGTGATGCCGAGGGCGGCCACCGCGATCAGCAGTAATGAATTGAGCAGATACAGGCTGGCATAAAAGCCGTTCACCTTGCGCATCTGCGCATACACGGTGCTCAGGAACGCCTGCATGCTCTGGCGGGCGTAATCGCCTTCGCGTTCGGTATGGGCGAACAGCTTCACGGTGGCGATATTGGTATAGGCATCCACCACACGCCCGGTCATCGCTGCACGTGCATCGGCCTGGCGTTCGGCCACCCTGCCCAGCCGTGGCACGAAATAGCGAAGCAGGGCGATATAGCCCACCAGCCAGAACATGAACGGTACCGCCAGACGCCAGTCGGCACCGGCGACAAGCACCACGATGCCGGTGAAATACACCGCCACGTAGAGCATGACGTCCAGAAACTTCATCACCGTCTCACGCACGGCGAGCGCGGTCTGCATGAGCTTGGTGGCAATCCGACCGGCGAATTCATCCTGAAAGAACGTCAGCGACTGGCTCAACAGCCAGCGATGCACCGACCAGCGAAAACGCATCGGGAAGTTGCCCGAGAGCGCCTGAAACGTCACCAGCCCTTCAATAAATACCAGCAGCGGCAGTACGACCAGTATCACCAGCGCCATGCAGGTCAGCGCCAGGGCGTTGTCGGAGACGAACGTCTCGCGCGGCGATGTCGCGAACCAGTCGATGATATGGCCGAGAAAGGCGAACAGCGACACTTCGATCACGGAAATCGCTGCAGTCAGCAGAGCCATGGCCAAAAGTAGCGGCCATACGGGCTTTGCATAGAAAGCGATATAACGCAGCAGGCTGTCGCGTGGCGGCGTACGGCCGTCGTCCGGAAAGGGTGCGACCAGGCGTTCGAACAGACCAAACATGGGCGAACGGGGCGACAAGGCGCCGGGTTGCGAAAGGCGCGCCAGTCTAGCGTATGGTCGTTGTGTCGGCAGCCGTCGCGGGTTCGGCCCTCCTCGGCAGTGCTCAGCCGCGGGCCGGGGTGCGATCGAGCGCGGTGGCTACGCTCGATCGCACCCGGTCGTGCTAAGGACTAGAACAGGCCCTGGGCCTGGGTCGAATAGCTCACCAACAGGTTCTTGGTCTGCTGGTAGTGGTCCAGAATCATCTTGTGGGTCTCGCGCCCAAAGCCGGATTCCTTGTAGCCGCCGAAGGCCGCATGGGCCGGGTACTGGTGATAGCAGTTCGTCCAGACGCGCCCGGCCTGAATGGCGCGGCCTACGCGATAGGTGTTGTGAACGCTGCGTGACCATACGCCGGCGCCGAGGCCATAGGGCGTGTCGTTGCCGATTTCGATGGCTTCATCGATGTCCTTGAAGGTGGTCACCGATAGCACCGGCCCGAAGATCTCTTCCTGGAAGACACGCATCTTGTTATTGCCGGAGAACACCGTCGGCTGCAGGAAATAGCCGTTTTCCAGATGGCCGTCGAGCTGTGCGCGCTCGCCGCCGGTCAGGCATTGGGCGCCTTCGTTGTTGCCGATATCGATATATTCGAGAATCTTGTGGTACTGGCTGCTCGAGCACTGCGGCCCCATCTGGGTTTCGGGATCCAGCGGATCGCCCACACGGATATTGGCCACGCGTTCGACCGCACGCTCCATGAACGCATCAAAGATCGATTCCTGTACCAGCGCGCGCGATGGGCAGGTACAGACTTCGCCCTTGTTGAAGGCGAACAGCGCGAGGCCTTCCAGTGCCTTGTCGAGGAAGTCGTCGTCGGCGTCCATTACATCGGCGAAGAAGATGTTCGGCGATTTGCCGCCCAGCTCCATGGTCTGTGGGATGAGGTTGTCCGCCGCGGCGTGCATGATGCGGCGGCCGGTGGTGGTTTCGCCGGTAAACGCGATCTTGGCGATACGCGGGCTGGCGGCCAACGCATTGCCTACCTCGCCACCGGGGCCGAACACCACGTTGAGCACGCCCGCCGGCAACAGGTCGCCGACCAGATCCATGAGTACGGCCAGGCTCATTGGCGTATTCGATGCCGGTTTGATGACCACGCAGTTGCCTGCGGCCAGCGCCGGTGCGAGTTTCCAGGCGCCCATCAGCAGCGGGAAGTTCCAGGGGATAATCTGGCCGACCACGCCCAACGGCTCGCGAAAGTGATAAGCCACCGTATCGTGGTCGATTTCGCCGATCGAGCCTTCCTCGGCACGTATGCAGCCGGCGAAATAACGGAAATGATCTGCTGCCAGCGGTATGTCCGCGCCCAGCGTTTCGCGAATCGGCTTGCCGTTATCGCGGGTTTCCACGCGCGCGAGCAGCTCGAGGTTGTCGTCGATACGCTGGGCGATCTTGTAGAGCAGTTCCGCACGCTCTGCCGGCGACGTGCGTGCCCACGCCTCGCGTGCGCCGTGGGCCGCGTCGAGTGCACGTTCGACATCGCTGGCATCGGACTGGGCGACTTCGCAGAGCACGCTTTCGTCGATCGGGCTCTTGTTGCTGAAGTATCGGCCTTGTGTCGGCGCGCGCCATTCGCCACCGATGAAGTTGTCGTAGCGGCTACGCAAGCTATGGCTTTCCAATGCGCTGGGATCGACTTTTTCGTCCATGACTTCACTCCGAGGCTGTAGATGATTCGTGCACTACATACCGGTTACTGATCGGTGTGGTGGCACGAACAGGCAATCATGACTATCGCGCAGCCCGAAGGGCGGAGTAGTTGATATAGATCATGGTGCCTGTATGTGAGCACGTTAGATTCGAAGCTATGTTTCGAATCCGAAAGGCAAAGTCATGACCCAGAAAATGAAAGCAGCTGTTGTTCACCGCTTTGGCGAGCCTTTGACGATTGAAGAGGTCGATATCCCCACCCCGGGTCGCGACGAGGTCCTGGTTCAGATCAAGGCGACCGGCGTGTGCCATACCGATCTACACGCCGCCAATGGCGACTGGCCGGTCAAGCCGAACCTGCCGTTGATTCCAGGTCATGAAGGTGCGGGCGTGGTCGTTAAGGTCGGTGAAGGCGTCACCCATCTCAAGGAAGGGGATTCGGTTGGTATTGCCTGGCTGCACGATGCCTGTGGCGCTTGCGAATACTGCATCACCGGGTGGGAAACGCTCTGCGAACAGCAGAACGACAGTGGCTATAGCGTCAACGGCAGCTTTGCCGAATACGCAATCGGCCATGCCGATTATGTAGGGCGCCTACCCGACAACGTAGACTATGTACAGATCGCGCCGATTCTGTGTGCGGGCGTGACCACCTACAAAGGCCTCAAGGAAACCGATGCCAAACCCGGCGAATGGGTTGCCATTTCCGGTATCGGCGGGCTCGGCCATGTCGCCGTGCAATACGCCAAGGCGATGGGCTTCAAGGTGGTGGCACTCGATGTGGCGGCTGACAAGCTGGCCCTGGCGCGCGAACTGGGCGCCGACGTGGCCATCAACGCCCGCGATGAAGACGCCGTGGAACAGGTCATGGCTGCCACCGGCGGCGGCGCGCACGGCATGCTGGTGACGGCTGTTTCGCCGCCCGCATTTTCGCAGGCGCTGCATATGGTGCGACGCAAGGGCACGGTCGCCATGGTCGGCCTGCCGCCGGGCGAATTTCCCACGCCGATCTTCGATGTGGTGCTCAAGCGCATCACCTTGCGCGGCTCGATCGTCGGTAGTCGCAAGGATTTGAGCGAAGCGCTCGCCTTTGCCGCCGAGGGCAAGGTCAAGACGCATTTGCACGAAAAGCGCCTGGAAGACATCAACAGCATCTTCGAGGATCTCGAGCACGGGCGGGTCGACGGCCGTATCGTGATCAAGTTCTAACGCGTTCGCCTTGGGGGCGGGGGGGGAAGAGAGGGAAAGCCGGGCGCTGCAAAAGCGCCCGGCCTTTTTTCAGGCGCGGGTTGATCTGCGAACACTGCGCCTGCTTTGGCGACTGGGCATCGTCTGTGTTCAGTCTTGGCCCGACGATCGCTTCGCGGACCAGATCCGCAATTGGCCGACGATACCCGACGGGAAGAAATAGACGCTGAGGATGAACAGCAGCCCGAACCACAGCAGCCAGCGATCCGGGTTGATGAGTTCGGCGATGAGCGTATCGGCAGGTACGAGCGCATCGAGCTGCTTGAGCAGGTCCTGGAGGTAGTTCTGGGCCAGCAGGAAGAGCACCGTGCCAATGACTGCGCCATAAAGCGTGCCCATGCCGCCGATGACACACATCAGGAGAATGAAGATCATCAGCTCGAAATTGAGCGTGTTCTCCGGGTTCACGTAGCGGTTCAGCAACGCGAAAAGTATGCCGGCCACAGTGGCCAGCAGGGCTGAAACGACGACAACGGCGGTTCGGTACAACACGGTGCGATAGCCCAGCGCCTGGGCCCGGAATTCGTTCTCGCGAATCGCCTGAAGTACCCGACCGAACGGCGAATTGACCATGCGCAGCAGGAAGAAGAATATCGCGACCATGGTCACGAACGTGATGTAGTAGGTCAGATGTCGCCCGCTGAGTCGCACGCTGAACAGCGCCTCTTGGAACGCCTGGCCGATCTCGCCCGGGCTGGAAACAGCGGCGACGAGAAAGCCAAAGATATTGAATCCGGGCACCTGGAAATCGAACGGGCGGAACGCCGGCCCCAGTTCGCGCGGGCTGCGTACCGCCAGACCATCTTCACCGCCGGTCACGTTATAGAGCTGGGTCACCAGGCTCAGAAACGCGAATGCCACGGCAAGCGTCACCAGCGCGAAGAAAATGGCTTTCACGCGCAACGACAACAGGCCCAGCAGAAGCGATAGCAGCACGCTTGCCAGCAGCGCGCCGACGATGCCTGCGAAGAGTGCGCCATAGCCGCTGCCGTAATGATCGCTGGCAATCGCGATGCCGTAGGCGCCGATGCCGAAGAACATCGTATGGGCGAACGATACGATATGGGTATAGCCGAGCATCAGGTCGTAGGATGCGACGACGATGATGAACACGCACATCATGCCCAGCATGGAAAATGTGCGAATGCCGTCGAACAGGAATGGCCCCAGAGCCAGGGCGAGAAATATGAGCAGCAGTGCCGCGCTGAGCAGCCGGCTGCGCGGGTAGTCGCCGGAAAACAAGCGGTTCAAAACGGCGGCTCCTCTAGAGTTTGATGACCGGGATCAGGCCTTGCGGGCGCCACATCAACACGGCGACCATCAGCGCCACTGTTGCGACGGCCGCAAGACGGGGCTCGAGATAACCGACATAGAGGTTGATCAGCCCGACGAGCACGGAGCCGTAGAAACACCCCTTGATCGAGCCCAGCCCGCCGAGAATGATGACGACGATCACGGATATCATCAGTTCATCTCCCATATGCGCGGTGATGATTTCGCGATACATCGCCCACAGGGTGCCGCCCAGGCCGGCCAGGGCAGAGCCGGCGATGAATACGCCAAGAAACAGCAGGCGAATGCGATAGCCCTGAATTTCAACCATCTCGCGACTTTCCACGCCGGCACGAATGAGAATGCCCACACGCGTGCGTTCGATGATCCAGCTCAACAGTCCATAAATGGCCAGACCGAGCACGACCGCGATCAGGCGGTATTTCTCCAGGGCAATACCGCCGGCCACCGGCAGCCATTCCGGCAGGAACACCGCGCCCTTGAGCGCGTCGGGGCGTGGGACAGGCAGTTCGTTCGGGCCCCAGACGACCTGGATCAACTCCATGATGATGATCGAGCCGCCCACCGTGACCAGGATCTGCTTGAGATGATCGCCGTAGACCGGCCGGATGATCAGGCGCTCGAACACCAGCCCGAGCAGGCCCGCTACAAGCAGCGCAAAACAGAACGCCGGCAGGATCGCGATCAGGTTCGTCCATAGCGACGGCTGATTGGCCTGTGTGCTCAGCCACAGCAGCACGCTCGCGCCGGCGAATGCGCCCAGCGAAATAAAGGCGCCGTGGGCCAGATTGAGCACATTCATCAGGCCGAAGGTGAGCGTCATGCCGGACGCCATGAGAAAGACCATGGCGCCCATGGCCAGGCCGCTGATGGTGAGCACAACCCAGATTCTCGGTTCCATCATCGCGAGGGCCGCGAGCATCATCGTCAGCAGAACGAAAATATGCGGTTTGTCGCGTCGAAAGGCATGAAAGCGGGCGATGGGGCCCGCGCGGCCGGTGGGTTCGTCGATGCGCGCGTCGTCAGCCGCCATGCCTAGGCTCCTGTCTTCATTGATGTTCGCCCATGCCCAGCCCCAATAGCTGATGCTGCAGATTGTCGTCTTGCGCGAGTTCGGTCATCGAGCCGGACCAGACCACGCGACCGTCGTTCATGACCGCGGCCGATTGCCCGAGCCGGCGCGAGAAGTTGAAGTTCTGTTCCACCAGCAGAATGGTCACCTGCTGGCGCTTGAGCTGTTCGAACGCGTCGGCGAGGTCGTCGATGATCGCGGGTGCGAGCCCCTTGGTGGGCTCATCGATCAACAGCAGTTCCCGCGGCTCGATGATGGCGCGGGCGATTGCGAGCATCTGTTTCTGACCCCCGGACAGATTGCCGGCCGGTTTGTCCCAGAACCGCTTCAGCGGCGGAAACAGATCGACAATCCATTCGAGCCGGGCCGGGTCCATGGTGCCGCCGATCGCCGCAAGAACCATGTTCTCGCGTACCGTAAGCAGGCTGAAGATGCCCATGTTTTCCGGCACGAAGGCAATGCCGCGGCGCACGATACGCGGCGTGCTCTGGCCGGTGATGGGCTGGCCCTGGAAGCGGATATCGCCGCCGGTGACGGTGGTCAGCCCCATGATCGTGCGCAGCGTCGTACTCTTGCCGGCCCCGTTGCGGCCGAGCAGCATCGTCAACTCGCCTTTGGGCACGGCGAGATCGACGCCGTGCAGGATATGGTACTGGTCGATATCCGCGCAGACCCGTGTCAAAGAAAGCAGGGCTTCGCTCATGACACAGCGCTCCCGGCTGCGGCGGGTTGGTCCGGACTGGTGCCCAGATAGACCTGCTGCACGACGGGCGAGGCGATCACCTGTGCAGGTTCGCCGTCGGCGACCAGTTCGCCGTTATGCAGCACCACGATGCGGTCCGATAACGAACGCACCACGTCCATCTTGTGTTCGACCAGCAGGATGATCTTGTTCTGGTGTTTCTTGATGTCGGCAATCAAGTCGAGAATGACCGGCACCTCGTCGACGCTCATGCCGGCTGTGGGCTCATCGAACATGAATACTTCCGGTTCGAGTGCGAGCAGCAGTGCGACTTCCAGCTTGCGTTGATCACCGTGGGGAAGATTGGCGACCGGCGTGTCGGCGCGTTTACCCAGGTTCACCTGTTCGAGATAGGCGGCGGCGCGATCACTGATATCGCGTCGTCGGGCAGCCATCTGCCAGAAGATATGGCCGATGCGGTAACGCGATGCCACCGCCAGGCGTACGTTCTCCAAGGCGGTCAGACCCGGGAACAGATTCGTAAGCTGGAACGCGCGTCCCAGGCCCTTGTCGGCCCGTGCGGGTGCGCCGAGTGCCGTGATGTCTTCATCAAAGAGCCTGACGCTGCCCGCAGTGGCGTTCAGCTGGCCGGAGATGAGATTGAACAGGGTGGTCTTGCCGGCGCCGTTCGGGCCGACGATCGATGTCAGCGTACCGGCATGAAAAGCACAGGACACCCGATCGACTGCGGTATGCCCGCCAAACGTGATGCTGAGATCGCGAATTTCGAGGCCGGACCGGTTCGCCGGCTCGGCTCGCGAGTCGACAGTGGATGTGTCGGTCGCCACGTCAAGATCGTTTCGTTGCATGCCTGGCCTGCCGATAGCGGTGTCGCAAAGCGAAGGCGCCATGGCGCCTTCGCTGGTTCGCCGTTGCTGTACTGATTCAGCGACTGTTGCGCACCGGGATATCCATTTCGTCGGTATCGATAATGCGCACCAGAGTGGGGACACCCGCCTCGACCGTGCGATCGGCCAACCAGTCGTCGCGCTCTTCCACGTCGATCCGGAAGTGATACATCTGTTGCATGGCCTGATGGTCGGCAGAACGGATGTTCATCGGGCCCTTCGGCGTGTCGAAGCCCAGGCCTTCCAGTGCCTCGATGAGGTCTTCGGTTTCGGTGGATCCGTTTGTTTTACGGATTGCGGCGGTGATGGCCATGGCCTGGGCAAAACCCTGGGCGGTAAAGAAATCCGGGGCGGCATCGAAGCGCTTCATATGCTCGTCGACGAACCAGTCGTTGATCTTGTTATCCGGTGATTCGAAATAATAGAAGCCGGCACCTTCCATGCCAGGGAATTCGGCGTAACTCACCAGCGCCGGCAGGATATTGCCGCCCGTCGCGAGCTTGATGCCGAAGCGGCCCGGCTTGAGATCCTGAATACGACTGAGCGGGTTCGCACTGCCGGCCCAGATTGCAAAGATGTATTTGCCTTCGTCGCAGCCGTCGCGATCTTTCAGTGCACCGAACAGGCGTTGTGCGGCCGCTGTGAAATCGGTCGCATCCGTGGGCATATACTCTTCGTGCACGACCTGGCCGCCCTGGGCTTCCATGGCTTCCTTGTAGGCGGCGACGCCGTCGCGTCCGAATGCGTAGTCCTGCGCGATCGTTGCAACACACACGCCCGGCGCGCCGAGTGCAACCGCATTGGAGACCGCGTCCTGCGACGAGTTGCGGCCCACCCGGAACACATAGCGATTCCAGTCCTTACCGGTAATCGCGTCGGCGACGCCTTCCGGCATGATCACGCGCTCGTACATCTGCGCGATCGGCAGCGTGGCCAGAGCCACACCGGAGGACACCGGCCCGACGACGATATGCGCATCATCTTCGGCATAGGCTTCTTCAACGAGCGCACGGGCGCGAGCCGGGTCGAGCTGTGTGTCCTTGTCGATGATCTCGATCGAACGCCCCTCGATTTCCATCGAGCCGTCGGTGGCATATTCGAAGCCCATCTTCATGCCTACACGAAGCTGTTCTGCATAAGCCGATAACGGACCGGTAAAGCCGGTGACATGGGCAATACGAATGGAATCGGCTGCCAGCGCCGCCGGCGTGGCGACGATCGAGGCGAAGGCGAACGCAATCGCTGTTATGGAACGCTTCATCGGATCTCCTTAATTTATTGGCCCCGCCAGGGCGCTGTGTTGTATCGAAAAGCGTTGAAACTGAATATGACACCTCAGTCACGTTTGATCAAGCGGTTTTCACGCCTGCCGTGTAGGGCAGCTCATGCGCCGCGATTTGATTTAAAATATATTAATATCAAAACCTTATGTATATACGATGGCGACGTTCTGGCGTGGCGGTGGTAAATTATTGACGTAGCTAGACTCGCTGGCCTACGTTATAAGTGACGAGTGAGTCATAATTCACTAAAGGTTATCGCCGATGTCTAACCGCTATGCCAGTGCCGCGGCCCACCCAGGCCCGGGCGCGCCGAAAACAGCGCGCGGTGCGCGTACGCGCGCTCGCGTACTCAAGGCGGCGGAATCGACCTTCGGCGCGATGGGGTATCACCGTGCCGGCATCAGCGACATCACGCGTGAGGCCGGGGTCGCACAAGGGACGTTTTATAACTACTTCGCAGGCAAGGAAGAGATTCTTCGCGAACTGGTCCGAGATATGGGCCATCAGGTGCGTGCCCGGCTGGCCGCGGAAGTTGTCGGTGCACGCGACCGCCTGGAGGCGGAAGAAAAAGGGCTTCGTGCATTTCTCGAATACCTGCACGAGAACCCGTACCTGTATCGCGTGCTGCAGGAGGCGCAGTTCGTGGATGAGTCGATTTACCGCGAATATTATGAGGCCTTCGGTCGCGGCTACCTGCGCATGCTCGCCGATGCTACCCGCAAGGGCGAGATCCGTTCGGGTAACAACGAAGTCCGGGTCTGGGCCTTGATGGGCATGTCGAACTTTCTGGGATTGCGCTATGCATTGTGGGAGGGCGACGTGCCTTTCGACGATGTCGTGGCCACCATTTCCGATCTGTTTCGTCATGGCCTGGCCATTGATGGCCAGGAAAGAAAGCCATGAGTGCGGTGCGTATTCGTATCGAAGACCGTATCGCGCACCTGACGCTCAATCGTCCGGAACGCCACAACGCACTCGTGCCGGAACTGCTTCGTGCCATACGAGACGGGCTGGCCGAAATTCGCGAATCCGACGCCACAGTGCTGATCCTGGAAGGCAGCGGCCCCTCTTTTTCTACCGGTGGGGACGTGGCCGGCTTCTACGATACGGATCGTTCAGACCGAAAGCGCTATGCGCAGCGTGTGGTCGGTGAGCTCAACGCTGCACTGCTGGATTTGCTCGATATGCCGATACCCACCGTGGCCGCCGTACACGGCCTGGTTACCGGTGGCTCGGTAGGGCTGGTGTTGGCCTGCGATATCGCCGTGGTAGGCGACGGGGCCCGCTTCGCGCCCTGGTATACCGTGGTGGGCTTTAGCCCGGACGGGGGCTGGACGACGCTGATGCCGGAACGCATCGGCCGCGCGCGGGCGCTGGATATCCAGCTTACCAATCGTGTCGTGGACGCAGACGAGGCCTACCGCCTGGGGCTGGCGCAGTACCGAGCGGGCGCCGACGACACGGGCACACGCGCCTTGGATGTGGCGCGTACCGTGCGTGACGCGCGTCCGGCCAGCGTCGGCCATACGCTTGCGCTGACCCGCCCGAACAGAACCACGGTGGTGGTGGGCCTGGAAGCTGAATATCAGCATTTCCTCGAACAGATCGATAGCGACGAGGCAGACCAGGGCATGGCTGCCTTTCTGAAGCGATGACTGTTCTGTACGCCTTGCCGAAGAGTCGGCCGTGGGCGCGGAGGCGTAAAGAAAGAAAAAGGAGGCACCAATGCAGATGTTCGATCTGCTTGCCCATCGGGCGCGGGTAACGCCGGATCGGCCCGCGTTGGAGGATCTGGACAGCGGCGAACGCTACGACTATGCCGGCTTGAACGAGCGGGCGGCGCGTCTGGCCGCAGCTGCGCGTCAGCACTGGGGCCTTGCAGAAGGCGACCGGCTGGCCTATCTGGGGCACAGCCGGGCAGAGTTCTTCGCCATGTTGTTCGGCTGTGCCAAGGCTGGCCTGATCCTCGTGCCATTGAACTGGCGTCTGGCCGTGCCGGAGCTGGCTGTGCTGCTCGCAGACTGCGAGCCGCGTGCATTGATTTTCGGTACGGAGTTCAACGATGCGGCTACCACGCTGGCGCAAGACCAGCCTGGTTTGACCCTGGTCGCTCTGGACGCGGCAGCGGGCGATCAGCGCGACTATCAGCGCGACCTGGCTAATGTTGATCCGGATTTGAGCGCCCACCCGGATAAAGATCCCGACACGCCCTGGTATCTGCTCTACACCTCGGGCACCACGGGCAAGCCCAAGGGCGTGATTCAGACCTTCCGCATGATGATGGCCAACTATTTCAATATCGGCCTGGCGGTAGAGCTCACCAGCAGAGACGTGTTGCTCAACGTGTTGCCTCTGTTTCATACCGCCGGTATCAATCTCTATTCGTCGGCGGTATTTCTGGCCGGCGGCTGCGTGCTGGTGCCACGCAGCTTCGAGCCCGAGCAGGCACTACAGGCGCTCGAGGAAAGGGCCACGGTTTTCTTCGGCGTGCCCGCGGTCTATCAGACCCTTCTGGCCCAACCCGGCTTCAGTGGTGAGCGGCTCAAGCGTGTGCGCTCCTGGGCCTGTGGTGGCGCAGCGCTGTCTTTGGCTGTCGCCAAACAGTATGTGGAGGCGGGCATTCATGTGCGTACCGGCATGGGTATGACCGAAACCGGCCCGACCGTCTTTCTGCTCGACGAAGACAAGGTGATCGAAAAGATCGGCTCGGTTGGCCGCCCGCAGCTGCTGACCGAAGTTAGGGTCGTCGATCTGGCCGGGGACGATGTCGACGCTGGTGAGGCGGGGGAACTATGGATTCGCGGGCCGAATATCACCCCCGGCTACTGGGGCCAGCCTGACGCGACCGCACAGGCTATCGACGAACAGGGCTGGCTTCATAGCGGCGATATCGCCCGCTGCGATGCGGATGGCGACTATTTCATCGTCGATCGCTTGAAGGATATGTATATCTCCGGCGGTGAAAACGTATATCCCGCAGAAGTTGAGTATGTGCTCGGCCAGCACGAGGCGATCACGGAAGTCGCGGTGGTCGCGGCGTCCGACGAGCGATGGGGCGAGGTTGGCGCCGCCTTCTATGGTGTAAGGCCGGATGGACCGATACCGGATGCGGATACGCTGCGCGCGTTCTGTCGTGATCGTCTTGCCGCTTACAAGGTACCCAAGACGTTCACGCAGGTGGACGCACTGCCACGCAATGCCCTCGGCAAGGTCACCAAACAGGTGCTACGTGAAAATACGTGACAACGTGAGCAATCAGGCTCGCGCCGATTTATATGCCGGTCGGCGGTTCGAGCGCGAGCTTGTGCTCACACAGGCGGACTTCGATAAGTTCGCCGAATTGAGCGGCGACCATAATCCGATCCATGTCGATCCGGCTTATGCGGCACACAGCCGCTTTGGCGCTACCGTATCGCACGGCATGCTTTTGTTCAGCGCGGTACGTGTTTTCGTCGACTCTCTATGTGCGGACGGTCGGTTGCAGGCACAGACGCTCAAGTTTCCGGCGCCCGCCTATGCCGATGAGCCGCTGCGGATCGAACTCGTCAGCGAGGGCCATGCCGACGCCGGTGTTCTGGAGCTTTCGACACGCGTTTTGAAGACGGACGGGCAGCTGTGTCTGGACGGCCTATGCCAGGTGTTGCCGTCGACAAAGGACAGCCGATGAGCGAACAGATGCCGCGCTTCGATGCCCTGGCCGTGGGCGATCGTGCGACGACGACTCGCTGTTTCAGTGCGACAGACATGGCGCAGTGGTGCGACATGATGTCGCTCGATCAAGCGCCCGCGCAGGTGCCCGAGCCACTTGTCGCCGCCTTGTTTTCGTATTTGTTGGGAGAGCAGCTGCCGGGCCACGGCACGAACTATCTCAAGCAGGATATGCAATTCGAGGACATGGGCCGTATCGGCGAAACGCTCACCGTGGAGGTGCGCATCAGCCGCCTGCGTCGCGACAAGGCACTCGTCGATCTGGATACCACATGCACCGGCAGCGACGGGCGCACGATCTGTGCCGGCCGCGCGCTGGTTCTGTTTGCGTGCTGATCGGATGCTAAACGCCCAACTCAAGGCCTGGCTGGAACAGGTGAACCAGCAAAAACTGGATTTGGCCGCGAACGATGTCGTGGCCGATCCGGCGGTCGTGCGCAGCAGCCTGGAAACCATGACGGCTCAGTTCGTAAGCGCCGGGCCGTCGTTACCGTGGGTCGAAGACCGTACCGTCGACGCACAGGGCAAGTCGGTGAGCGTTCGGTTGTACGATCCGGCGCCTGAGCGCTCGAAGCCGGTGGCCCTGTTTCTGCACGGTGGCGGTCATATGGCCGGAAGCGTTGCTGTCTACGATCCGATCTGTCGACGCATCGCCGAGGCCAGTGGTTGGCTGATTGTGTCGGTCGAATATCGCCTCACCCCTGAACATCCCTACCCGCAAGGTTTGGCCGACTGTCTGCATGTGGCTCGACATGTTTGGCCTTTGCTGGAAGCCGAGCATCGCCTGTTCACACGTCGCCTCGCCCTCATCGGAGACTCGGGTGGCGGCGCGTTGGCCGCGACGATCAGCGCCAGCGCTCAGCACGACTCATTGCTGAATATCGATAGCCAGGTGCTCATCTACCCGAGCCTCGATTACACGCTGGATCACGCGTCCGTTCGCGAGAATGGCCAGGGCTACCTGCTGGAGCAGGCGCGTATGGCCTGGTATTTCGATCATTATTTCCAGCGATACGAAGATCGGCATGCGGCTTCTCCCTTGTACATGCCGATAACGCCCAACCTGCCGCCCACGCTGGTGATCAGCGCCGGTTACTGTCCGCTACGCGACGAAGCACTGGCCTATGTCGAACGCCTGGCCGCCAGCGGCGTGCCGCACCACCATCGCCATTTCGCCGACATGATCCATGCCTACCTGAACCTGGAAGCGTTGGTGCCCGACGCCTGTGTACAAACCTACCAGGAAATAGGTCGGTTCCTGTCCGCGTAAGCCAAGGGCCGGCTGGCGCAGCCTGCCGGTTGTGACCGTCCGATGCGTCGTTCGGTCGTCCGATAGCGTTGATGCGCTTTTCAGGCCGGCGGTACGGATTCGCGTTCGATTCCGTGTTTGGGCAGGTATGTGGCGATGCAACGTATAGTTGCGGACACAGCCACCACGCCGGGCAAGTTTGTCGTCAGACGGCTCGCGTAACGCCGCTAGAAGCTGAAATCGATTGGCTTTTCGTGGTCTAGAAAGATCGTGCTCGTCGCCGGCTGGGTCTCGGCGATCATGCCGGCGTCGCGAATCGCATAGCGCACCGGCGCGACCCGCCTGACGGCATCGTAGACACTGTCGGCGGCCAGTATATTCAGGCGCGCCGGCTTGCCTTCGGCCAGGCCGTATTCGTTGCCCAGCTGCATGACCGCAGCACCGTTGTCGGTTACGAATGCGAGTGCGCCGGCGATATCGTCATAGCCGGTGAGATGCGTAACGTGCAGGCCCATCTGCAGGATTTGCAGTACGTTGGTATGCACCAGCGGGTAAAAGGGATCGGCCAGATTGTCGTGCCCGAAAGCGACCGCGAGCCCGGCATCGCGTAGTTCGCGTACACGGGTCAGGCCACGGCGGACAGGGTGGCTGTCGTAGCGGCCCTGCAGGTGCGTATTCACGAACGGGTTGGCCACGAAATTGATGCCGGATTTCACCAGCAGCCCCATCAGCTTGTTGGCGTAGGCGTTGTTATAGCTCGACAGCGCACAGGTATGGCTCGCGGTCACGCGCGCGCCAAGGCCGCGTCGGTAAGCCAGGGCAGCCACGACTTCCAGATTGCGCGCCTGATCGTCGTCGATCTCGTCGCAGTGGATATCGATCATGCGCCCATAACGTTCGGCTAGATCGAATACGATCTCGAGCGAGGCCACGGCATCTTCGCGGGTGAACTCGACATGCGGAATGCCGCCCACCGCATCGGCACCGCGCTCCATGGCGCGTTCAAGCTGGGTCGGGCCTTCGGCGTAGGTAAGAATGCCGTCCTGTGGGAACGCGACGATCTGAATATCGATGAAGCGCGCGAATTCGTCGCG
Source organism: Salinisphaera shabanensis E1L3A (assembly GCF_000215955.2). Lineage (GTDB taxonomy): Bacteria > Pseudomonadota > Gammaproteobacteria > Nevskiales > Salinisphaeraceae > Salinisphaera > Salinisphaera shabanensis. The sequence goes on along the minus strand of NZ_AFNV02000001.1, from coordinate 193,140 downwards.
TAGCGCCAGCAAGGCATCCAACGAGCGCAGTTGCGGATCGCCGATATCGACATGCGTGCGCACATACTGAATGCCTTGCGCGATCTGCCATTCGATGGCCGTACGCGCGCGGTGTTTGACGTCCTCCACGCTGAGCTCGCGTTTGCGTTCTGCCCAGATATCGATGGCCTCGAACAGCGTGCCACTGGCGTTCCAGCGCGGCTCACCGGCGGTGAGTGCATAGTCGAGGTGGCAGTGCGGCTCGACAAATGGCGGCACCGCCAGCCCGCCGTGGGCGTCGAGGCGCTCGACAGCCTCATCGTTGCGGCTGCCGGCTGTGTCGATGGCCGCGATCTGCTGGCCTTCCAGGCGCAGATCGAACAGGCCTTCTCGATCAGGCAGACGGGCATTGCAGATCAACAGGGAATTCATGAGTCGGCCGCGATCGTACGCCGTGCGCTGGCGCCGCCCATGACCCGGCTGGCCACGAGATAAACGACGAAAGCGCTCAGCACGGCGTTGAGCGGCGGGATGCCGGGTAACAGATTCGCCGCGGCAAAACCGACGGCCCAGGCGCCCACCGCGATCCAGTTCACCTGCTTGAGCGCAGCCTGTTCGAGCATTGGGTAGTGTCGACGCGCGACGATGAAGAAATCGGCGATCAGAATCGCGCCGATGGGCGGCAGGGCCGAACTGAGAAATGACAGCCAGCCGACGAAATTGTTGTACAGCCACATGGAAGCCAGCGTGCCGACCAGGCCGTTGAAGATCACGATCCAGTGCTTGGGCAGGCGCGTGATATTGGCAAAGCCCAGCGACGCGGCATAAAGCGCGTTGTCATTGGTCGTCCAGATATTGAGCCCGAGTACGAGAATGGCGGGCAGGATCAGCCCCTGGGCGAACATGACCTGAGATATGTCGGCTTCGCTATAGACGAGTGCGCCCACTGCACCAAAAGTGAACATGAGCGAATTGCCGAGAAAGAATGCGATCAGCGTCGTGCTCACGCCGACCTTCGGGCTGCGAGCGAAGCGCACGAAATCCGGGGTCAGCGTGGCGCCGCTGATGAAGGAGCCGATACAGGCGGTCAGCGCGACGGCGAGCGTGATCGGGTCATCCGGTGTGATCGCGGCCAGCGCATTGATGCCGCCGGCTTCGCCGACCGCCATCGCCACCGACATGTTGCCGAGCACGAAAATCGCCGGTACGGCGATGAAGCTCAGAATCGTGAGTGCCTTGAAGCCGACCCAGGCGGTGGTGGTCATGAGCACGCCGCCGATTGCGATCAACAGATAGATATTGGTTCCGGTGGCCGCCTCGATCGGCAGTGCGAACATCACCACGCCGACGCCGAACCAGCCGACCTGGGTGCCGCCTAGCAGAAACGAGGGCAGCCATGAGCCACGCACACCAAAGGCATAACGGCTGAGCAGATGCGTAGACAGGCCGGTCCGACTGGCAATGAAGGCCAGTAGTACGGCATACAGGCCCAATACGAGATTGCCCGCGAGCACGACCCAGGCGAATTCGAACAGCGTCAGGCCTTTGCCGAGCGTACCGCCGGCCCACATGCTCGCCGAAAAGAACGTAAAGCCAAGCATGACCGCGAGCATGGTCCAGAAGCCACGGCGCGCGCTTGCCGGAACGGCGGAAAATTCGTAATCCTGAAAATCGTGTTCGGTATGGGACATCGGTAGGCGATTCAGTTGGCGAGGAAATACGGCGCACTGCGAGCAAGCACGACAACCCGGCCTGCACCAGGACGGCGCAAACCGGTCGGTATTATCCCCGAGTTACAAGGCGAGCCGAAATTCAGCAAGGCTCGTGCCATTGTGAGCACGCGCTGGCCGCGTTAATGGTGCGTTATTCGGCGCGTTTGGCGGTATCGCCAGGCCGGCGCGTTGCCGGCGGGAAATGCAGGTCGAAACGATCTGCATACAGGCCGATTCTGGCTTTCTGATCGGCGATGTCCGGAAAGCCGCTGTCTGCAGGATTATCGATGTCGTCGAGGCGCGCGAGTCGAGAGCGTGTTTTCGCGCCAATAACGGTGCGGTAGTCGTACCCCTGCCAGGGTTGTTCGAGCGTGCGCCAGGCTTGGGGCAGAACGCCGGTACTCAATGGCAGGCGTGGCCCGCGTCGACTGAAAGACAACGTCAGCGGTGCATGGTCTGGCAGCTGAACACGAAAGCCCTCGCTATTGTCGTTATGCTCGATGGTCTCGAAAGATGCCAGACGTTTGGGTAGCCCCCAGTTGCGCTGGCCGTTGTCTACGCTCGCCTGGGTGGATACCCAGATATGCGTGATCGTGGCCGCCTCTCTATCACCGAAATCGAACCGGCCCGGGCACAGCAACAGTTCCCGGTAGGGACCGACGTTCGAGCTGGCGTAGTCGACCATCATCAATGCGCCCAGCCCGCCCCGGGCGCGACCGGCCAACTCGGGTATGTGCGCCCCGCATTGTTCACCGAAGCTCCGCGAGCAGGACAGGGCGATGACATAACCCCGGCCGGTGAGCTGCCAGGGCGCAGGTATATGACGGTTCGGCTCGTTCATTGGCGCTCTCGTACGTTGCTCGCGTGATCCACGTTTACGCGAGATTGATCCAGGGAATGAGTACGAACCACAGCATATAGGTCAGCATGGCGATGAGCAGGCCGTCGATACGGCAAAGACGTTGCCTCGGCTTGTGTCCGTACCACCACAACAGGCCCAGGCCGAGTGCTGCATGTGGCAAGACGAACCAGCGTATCCCGTCGAAGGCGTCGTTCGCCCATTGCAGCCGTTCGAAAACGACGGCTATCGTCGCTGACGCTATAACGCTCGCCGCGGAAAGCTTGAAAGCCGTCATACTGCCAAAGCGCTCTGCCAACGTATGCTTGCCTACACTGGCATCCGCGGCGCGATCCGGCACGCCGGCAAGAATGATCGAACACAGGATTGCCAGTGCGAGCGGTGCCGAGAGCAGCCACAGGATTGGCTCGAATACGGCCCCGCCTTGTAGTAGTCCACCAAGGACAATTACCAGCGCGCTATGCGTGAAGGCGACGTCGATTTCGCCCAGGCTGCGATAGCTGAGTTTGAGTGGAGCCATGGTGTAGCCGAGCGTGGTGATGACCGCAATCAGCAGCCATAGCGCTGTGATCAAAGGCGCGGGCGCCAGGGTCAACGTCGCCACGCCTGCGCCCAGTACGCCGATGAGCAGGAGACCCGTGGCAAAACGTAGTTGAGAGGGGCGGATCGCGCCCTCCACGGCGACGCGTGAACCACCCGTGAACGGGCCGTAGTTTGCATTGGCACGGTCGGTGGCCAGATCCAGGCGTTCGTTGCTGAATACGGTGGCCGCTTCCAGCAGGGCAACGCATACGAGCCCCCACATGAATATGCTCCAATCCAGCGCTGAACGGGTGGCGACGGCCCCCAGGCTATAAGCCGCCCAGCTCATGGGATAGAACTGTAGCCGCAGTGCCGTCAGCCAGGGCTTGATGCGGTGCCAGCCACGCGATACAGGCGACTGTACGCCGGTACGCAGCGCAAAGCCCGCCCGGCGCGCTTTTTCCAGCCAGCGTGCGCGCTTATCGGGGGTGGAGGTGCGTACCGGGCCGAAACACAGGATTTTTGTTGGACGCACGCCGCAAAAACCCAACGTGGCTCGGGCCATGGCATTGTGGCCGGGCGCTTTGAACAGCCATCTATAAACCGGCGGCGGCGTATCCATCGTGGTAATCAGTTGGGCCGATTTGCCGCGCCATAGACCTTCCCAATCGGCGGCCCCCGGGCCATAGAATCGGAACGCCAGGCCCGGCATCACCACCCGGTCGAGAAAGCTCTTGAGCAGTGCGGGCATGGTGCCCCACCACGTCGGATACACGAACACCAGGTGATCGGCCCAGACCAGATCATCGCGCGCAGCAAGCAGATCGGGTTCCAGTGTCTGGTTTTCGGGGGAATCGGTACTGACATCGCGCGCGAATTCCAGCTCGCTGAGTACGAGCGAGCGTAACTCGACGCCGGTGTTTTGTGCGCCATCGCGATAGGCCGTAGCCAAGGCGCCGCAAAGTGAATCCCGGCGCGGATGGGCAAGAATGATCAGCACACGGAGCGGGTTTTCGTCGGAGTGCATCGGTTGTCTCGTTTCGTCGTCGGACCCGCGGCGATGCAAACGCCGTTCAAGCGATTGCCGCCCCCCGCATCGACGCAGCTGAATTACACCACAGTACAGCGAACGAATGCAGGCGCGCCGTGTCGCTTCAGCATACAACCGGCCAGCCGCAATACGCGCTTTATCGCCGCGATCGAACCCGAAAAAAGCTAGATGCCCGCCCACCATTCATAGCCGCGGTCTTCCCAGTAGCCGCCATTGCCGCCCTGAATCGAAGCAAAACTGTCGACCAGTTCGATACGCATTACGTATTTCGCCATCTTGTAGCCAAGCTGGCGCTCGGCGCGTAGCCGCAGCGGTGCGCCGTTGGCGACTGGGAGTGGGGCACCGTTCAAAGCGTAGGCGAGCAGTGTTTGCGGATGATAAGCCTCGACCATATCCAGGCTTTCATAATATTTGACCGGTCCGCCGTAGATATTGTCAGCGCAGTGAAACACCACGAATCGAGCGTTGTCGGTGGGGCGTACGCGGTCAAGCACGTCGCCAAGCGGCACGCCGGTCCACTGCCCGATACAGCTCCAGCCTTCGACACAATCGTGGCGGGTGATCTGTGTACGCGAAGGCAGGGCACGTAACGCATCCAGCGAGAAATCGCCCGGGCGACGCACCAGGCCATCAACATGCAGGCGCCAGTCGGCAAAACGGTTGGCCGCCAGACGCTGGTAAGCGTCGTTGTCCGGGTTGGTCGTGCCATTGGGGCGGAAGGTATCGGCAATATCTGCCGGGCTGTATTCGCGAGCCAGCGATTGGCGCGAGGCCACGAGTCGTTGTGCAGCGCGCGTAAGGCGGTCGGTCGCGCCGAGTACGTTCTGCACGGTTTCGTTGCGCGAAAGGTTGTCGCAGCCGGTCAGTGCAGCGCTGGCGCCGAGCGCGCCGAGACCGGTGAGAAGCTGACGGCGCCTGCGATCGGGAAGGATCAGTTTCGAATCAGGCATGGCGATCGGCCGAAGTGTCCGAGGCGGCCTTGTCTATGCGATAGCCACCGGTGACCATCGAGCGCAGATTGTTGAATACACCGGAAACCAGCACGAGTGCCGTGTGCACAAAGAAGAAGACGAGCAGCGAAAACGCCACGATGAAATGCAGCGTGCGCGCACTTTGGCGGCCACCGAAGATATCCAGTAACCATGGCCAGGCGGCGTTCATGGTCGGCGACATGGTCAGCCCGGTCAGCACCATCAGCGGCAGCAGGGCGAACAGTACGACCAGATAAGTCAGCTTCTGCAGACCGTTGTAATCGCGGCTCTGGTCGAATCTGAAGCGAGCGTGCTCCGCTATGGTTCTTGGCAGGGCCTGCCACTGCGCGATGCTAGGCCAAATCTGCCGGCGGCGCTCGCGGCGCGCCGGCGTGTAGATCAAATAAAGGATCAGCAACGGCGCAAACAGCCAGGCGGCGGCAAAATGCCAATAGCGGCCCATGGCCAGCCACTGTGGGCCGGGCAGGGTCGACCATGCAGGAAAGGCGCGCTGTTCGAGTCTGCCATCGCGACGTGACAAACCCAGGGCGCCAGTGGTATCGAACACATGATCGCCGATACGCACGATGCCTTGCGGTGCGCCGTCATCGCCGCGGCGCGCTGTAATTTCCAATGCCGGGGCGCTGAAATTCGAGTCCTGGCCCCAATAGAGCGCCGGATGCGCGTTGAAAATCTGCAGGCCACTCATCATGAGCACGATCAGGCAGGCCACCGTAATCCAGTGCCAGAGCCGGGTGAACAGGCTGTGGCGTCGTACGATCTGCGTGTTTGTAGTGCCTGTTGAGATCTTCATTCCCGAGCGCTCGATAGCGAAACGCATCTGCCGAGTGGGGTCGGTAGATGCGAGACAGATAAGGCGGGCGACCCTACATATCGCTGTCATCGCCCTGGTGATGCGTTTCATCGGCTTCCATATCGGTATCGTGGCTCATGTCGTCGTGTGACTTGTCATGCGCCGGATCGAGCTGGTTCTGGTAGGTGGAATCGCCCTGGGGGCCGTCTGCGCCCGGGTTGGCTGCCATGTTGTCGTCGCTCATGGCCGGGTCGTGATTCATTTCACTGTCATGTGACATGGCGCCGTTGTCGTGGGCCATGGTGTCGTCTTCCGCGGCGAGCGCGTTGGCGGTCCAGCCCAGCGAACAGGCGAAAAGCAGTACGCCGGTCCAGCGGATAGCGCGGTTCGAGAATTGGGTCATCTTCTATCTCCTCGTTAACGATAACGCCGCGATGGTTTTAATGATCGTGCGGCGCCGCAGCGAGTGCTGCGTGTAGCAATCCGGATAGATGTTCAATACGGACGCTATCTAATACTCAACGTAATGATCGGCAATTCGGTTGCATTGGCACGACCGGCATCGGCGTTTGCCTCGTTATCACGGCCATAAAAAAGGGCAGCCCGTGGCTGCCCTTTGCAGGAATGATCGCGATCGATCATCGAGCCGGTCGATTACATGTTCGAATCGTCCTGCTGGTTAAGCTCGTCCGCACTGGTCGTGCCGCTCTGGCTCATGCCGGTTTCGCCGCCGACGCTGTTGCCGTCGCCCATGGTGTTGCCGCCGGACATCGTATCCTGGCTGCCCATCGAGCTGTCATTGGACATCGAGCCCTGGCCCTGCATGCCGTTGTCGTTCGACAAGGTGCCTTCGTTAGACTGATCGGCGTTGTAGTCCTCGCTGCTCTGCTGGCCCTCGGTGCTGCCGTAGCTATCGTCGCCTGCGCCGCTCTGGCCGCTCGTGCTGGTATCGCTGGATACGCCGCTTTCGACGGCCATGTCGCTGTCGCTGCTCATGCCCGCTTCAGTGGCGATGCTGCTATCCGCGCTACCCGATGTGCTGGCGCCCGTGCTACCGCTCGTTCCCGCAGCGAACGCGGCAGGCGTTAGCGTGACAACGCCGGCGACCACAAGCGCGGTGAGTACAGACGGGGTAAAATTCTTGATGGAACGCATAATGCAACTCCTTTTGATGTCCTTTCCCGGACTGAAAATGAGTGTCTGGGAAAGCAGCGTATAGACGATTTTTCGAACGGCGACTGAACAGCGCCAGCGCCTTTACGCAGCGACTGCCCGGATACTAGCGATGCTGTTGGCGCCGCGACATCCGCAATTACACGCAGCGACAAGATATCGAGGCTGTATATCTTCGGCCGTGTGGAAATAGTTGTACCGAAATAGGATACGAGATTTGATGGGCGGTAACACACATTGCCGAGCAGCGCTCTATCGATGAGCTCAGCCCCGAAGAGAGGTCTCATGAAATCGAACCGCCGGCTGCATAAAACCGTTCTCGGTCTATTGTTGTCGATCGTGCTCGCGGCGTTGCCTGCCAGTGCGTTTGCCAAGAATGATCATATTCTGGTTTTTGCTGCGGCCAGTCTGAAGAATGCGATGGACGGCGTAGTGGACGTATACGCGCAGGATCACGATACGGATGTTCGTGTGAGTTATGCGGGCAGCTCCACGCTCGCTCGCCAGATCGAGCAGGGCGCGCCGGCCGATCTGTATGTTTCGGCCAATCAGAGCTGGATGGATCGTCTGGAAGACGGCGGTGATATCCAGCCCGCTTCGCGGTTCGATCTGCTGCGCAACGCACTCGTGCTGGTTGCGCCCCGCGATAGCGATACCGCGCTGGAGCTGAATCGCGCTACGGATATACGATCCGTGCTCGGCGAGCAGGGGTATCTGGCCATGGCCAACACCGACGCGGTGCCGGCCGGAGTTTATGGTCGGCAGGCATTGCAGACGCTGGGTCTCTGGCAATCTCTGCAAGGCCATATCGCCCAGGCGGAGGACGTGCGCGCGGCGCTCGCGCTGGTGGCTCGCGGCGAGGCGCCGCTGGGCGTGGTCTATGCCAGCGACGCGGTCGCCGAGAAGAACGTGCGCGTGGTGGCGAAATTCGCCAACGACAGCCACGACCCGATCGTCTATCCCGCGGCACTTCTCGACGGTATCGATAATCCTGCAGCCGAGAACCTGTTGGCGTTCATGCGTACAGACAAGGCCGCCGAAATTTTTGCACGCTGGGGTTTTGAAGTCGTCGCAACCGACTGAAGCGCGCCAATGTTCGATACCACCACGCTGGAGGTTCTATCGCTAAGCCTGTGGGTTGCGACGACCGCGGTCGTGATCAGCCTGCCGTTGGCATTGGCGGTCGCCTGGTTTCTGGCGCGCTCACGTTGGCGCGGCAAGATGGTGGTCGATGCGCTCGTGCATCTGCCGTTGGTCATGCCGCCGGTGGTAACCGGTTATCTGCTACTCGTGGGGCTTGGGCGTAACAGTGTCGTGGGCGGCTGGCTGGCGGATACCTTCGGCCTCGTGTTCGCCTTCAAGTGGACCGGTGCGGCTCTTGCCGGTGCGATCATGGGTTTTCCTCTGCTCGTGCGACCGATTCGCCTGTCGCTGGAAGCCATCGATAGCCGGGTGGAATCTGCAGCGGCCACCCTTGGCGCTTCGCCCATGTGGGTGGCGCTAACCGTGACACTGCCGCTTGCGTTGCCGGGCGTGATCGCGGGATTGGTGCTCGCATTCGCCCGTGCGCTCGGGGAATTCGGCGCAACGATTACCTTTGCCTCGAACATTCCGGGCGAGACACGCACGCTGCCGATCGCGATCTATACGTTCATCCAGGTGCCCGGCGGCGAGAGCCGGGCCGCACAGCTCATTCTCGTATCGATCGCGGTGTCGCTGGCCGCGCTGGTCGCCTCCGAACTGATCGCGCGCCGGGTCAAGCGACTACAGGCGGCGGCGTAGTGCTCTCTATCGATATCACACACCGTCAGGGTGACTTCACGCTCGAATGTGCTTTCGATAGCGATGCACGTGTAACCGGCCTGTTCGGGCCGTCGGGCGCCGGCAAGAGCAGCCTGCTGCGTATCATCGCCGGTCTGGTGCGACCGGACCGAGGCCGGATCGAGCTGGCCGGGCGCTGTGTGTTCGACAGCGCTCGGCGTTTGCAGGTGCCGGCGCACAAGCGCCGTATCGGTTACGTGTTTCAGCGCGCGCGCCTGTTCGCGCACCTGAACGTGCGCCACAACCTCGGCTATGGCGCCTGGTTCGCCCGCGAAAAACCGGGTCGTGCGCGCTTCGAGCAAGTGGTCGACATGCTCGACATCGGCCCGTTGCTCGATCGTCGTGTTACCGGACTATCGGGCGGTGAACAGCAGCGTGTCGCAATCGGGCGGGCGCTGTTGTCGAATCCCGCAGTACTGCTGCTCGACGAACCGCTGGCATCGCTGGATGTCGCCCGGCGCCAGGAAGTGCTGCCGTATATCGAACGGCTGAGCGCACAGTCCGAGCTGCCGATCGTATTCGTGAGCCATCAGCTCGACGAACTGCTGCGCCTGGCCAACCGCCGAGTGGTTGCAGTCCGCGATGGGCGTGTGACATTCAGCGGACCGACCGCAGAGTTTCTGGCGCGGCCTTCACTGCTGGGCGCCGAACAGGCACGGGATGCCGGTGTGCTGCTACGCGGCGAGGTGGTCACGCATCTGCCCGAGCACGGTCTCTCGGAGCTAACCTGTGGCGCGCAGTCGTTGTACGTGCCCCATGTGGCCCACCCGGCCGGGGCTGCAATCACGCTGCATGTGCGCGCACGCGACGTCATGCTCGCACGCCAGCGTCCGACCGATATCAGTGCCTTGAACGTGCTCGAAGCACGTATCGAGAGTCTGGTCGCCGACGGCGACTATGCCGTGAATGTTCATATGCAGGTGGGCGAACAGGCGCTCGAAGCGCGCATCACACAGCGTTCGGCCGAGGCGCTTGCACTGGCCCCGGGGCAGACGATTCATGCCGTGATCAAGAGTCTTGCCCTGGCCGAACAGGCGTGGGAGCGGCTGGGCAGTATCTAGTGCGAACTTTCTGCTAGATTCAAGACGCCTGTCTTCTCACGGAGAAAATAATGAAGAAAGGGTTCTTTTTTACGGGTGCGGTCCTGCTCGCAGCATCGGTGTCGGCACCGGTGCTTGCGCAGCAGTCGGAGACGATGAGCTCGAAATCGGCGGATGCAGCCAAAGCGTCCGATCTGCCGCTCGACAAAGTCTGTCTTCAGCGAAGCGATATCTACAGTGCTGGCGCGGTGGTCAAAATGAATGAAAAGCCGTATGTCTGCAAAATGGACAAGAATGCCGGCACCGGGGCATTGAGCTGGGTTCCGATGGAGCCCGAAGCCTGATCGGGTAAAACAGATTGGATAACACGTGAGCTATCAATCGCCGGGCACCGCGCGTGCCCGGCGGTTCGTCGGGTTCAGCCGGCGTGACTGGCAAAACGCTGGTGGATTTCCAGCACGTGCACAATGCTCGGCAAGAGTGCTGCGAGTGTCTCTTGTGCCCCCGTACGGCTGCCCGGAAACGTCAGCGCCAACGAATTGTTCGCAAACCCGGAAACGCCGCGCGATAACACGGCATAGGGCGTGCGCCGCTGGCCGAAAGCGCGCGCGGCTTCCATCAGACCCGGCATGGGCGTAGTCAAAAGCGGTTCGACCGTTTCCACCACCCGATCTTTCGGCCCGATGCCGGTGCCACCGACGGTGATGATCAAGTGCGTACCGCTGGCGATCGCCGTGTCGAGCGCTTCGCCTACACGGGCTTCATCGTCGGGTAGAGCCTGGTAGTTCAGCGGCTCGAAGCCGGCTTTCTCCAGACCCTCGGCCACCTTACGGCCGGCGGTATCCGGTTTGTGGCCGTCGGCCACCGGGTCGGACACCATCAGCACACAGGCCGACAACGGCTTTTTGAGCGTGCGCTTGAAATGGCTCTTGCCGCCTGTCTTGTCGAGCAGACGGGTGTCGCCGATGGCCAGCTCTTCTGGCTCGGCATAAGGCTTGAGCATATCGTAGAGCGTGAGTGCGGCCATGCTTGCTGCCGTAAGCGCTTCCATTTCCACCCCAGTCGGGCCGATCGTATGCACTTCGGCTTCGATGAGGACGCGTTCGGCTTCGACCGTGAAATGCACCTCGGCGGCATGGATAGGCAAGGGGTGACACAGCGGCAGCAGCTCATCGGTGCGCTTGGCGGCAAGAATGCCGGCGATACGCGCGCTGGCCTGCGGGTCGCCTTTTTCGGTATCGCGCTCCGCGATCCGTGCCAGGCAATGACCAGGGGCATAAAAACTCGTGGTGGCGGTGGCCGAGCGCAGTGTCTCGGGCTTCATGCCGACATCTTTCATGATTGCGGTCCTGGTTCGCGTGCGTCGTCTGCGCCGCGGGGGCGTTCGGGGCGGGGCACTTCCGTGCCTTCGAGATAGGCACTGCTGCCATCGGCATAGTATTCGTTCTTCCATACCGCCACGCGCGCCTTGAGTTCTTCGAGCGCATAGCGGGCGGCCTCGAAGGCGGCGTCGCGATGCACCGCGCGAACCACCACATAGACGCTGACTTCGCCCAGGCCGAGACGACCGGTGCGGTGCTGAATCCGACAGGCATGGGCATCGAATTTCTCGACCGCCTCGGCCTGGATATCGGCCAGCGTCTTGGACGCGAGCGGCCCATAGGCCGAATAGTCCATGGATTCGACTTGTCTCCCCGCATTGGTCAGACGCACAGTGCCGCCAAAGACGACCAGCGCGCCGCAGCTATCGTCTTCTGTTTCGGCCAGGAGGGCGTCGAGATCCAAGCGCTCGGCGGTGAGATGAGGGCGCGTATTCGGCTGGCCGCCGGATACCGGTGGGATCAGTGCGATCGTATCGCCGTCGCCCAGCGGCGTATCGGCGGCCAGCAGCGTATCGCCGCGCGCGCAGGCGGTGCGCGAGAGCAGATCGGCGGCGCCTGGATGCTGCTCTTGGGCGCTAGTGATTAGCCGTGCAGGCGTAAACGGCGCATCGAATTGAATGGCGACTGTATCGGCCCCCATCAAGGACGCAAGCTCGCCAAAGCATTCGGCGTGGACGGTAATCGAATCGCTCATAATCGGGTCACGGCCTGTAACGGAATAGGCAAGGCTAGAGTCTGACAGCTGTACGAGCAATGCGCCGGAACCTCAGCACCCATGCTGTTGTGACGTGCTCAACGCTCGGTGGCTGCGCTGCGCGGGCTGCGCGCTTCGGTGCACCAGAACGCCAGGGCACAACCTTCAAGTACGGCCGCCACGGCAAGCGCGCCCGGCCAGCCGCCGGCCTCGTATGCTATGCCGGCCACTAGAGAGCCCAGCGCGCCGAATAGAAAGAAACAGCCCATATAAGCCGTGGTAATACGGCTGCGTGCATCGGGACGCAATGTATAGATCGTGCTCTGGTTGAGAATCTGTACGCCTTGAACGCCCAGATCCATGAGCAGCAGGCCGATGATAATCGCGGTCAGGCTGTGCGCGTTGAAGTCCATGAATACGAAGGACGCACAGGCAAGCAACAGAAAACCGCCGGTTGCCCAACGCCCGTGGCCCGCATCGTGAAAACGACCGGCCAGCGAAGCGCCCAGCGCGCCGGCCGCGCCGAACAGGCTGAACAGGCCGATGGTGGTTTCGCTGTAGTTATAGGGGGCGCCTGCGAGCAGGAAAGGCAGCACGGTCCAGGTGATCGTGAACCCGGCAAAGCCAAAGGCGCCGTAGACGATGCGCCGGCGCAGCAACGGCTCGTCGACGAGTAGCGCGCCCACCGAACGCAGTACCTGACCATAGCGCATGGCATTTGCCGGTGGGCCGTTGTTAGGCAACACCCGCCAAAGAAGAACGGTCTGGGCGAGCATCGCAACAGCAGCACAACCGAATACGGCGCGCCAGCCGGCGATATCAGCCACGATCCCGGAAAAGGCGCGCGCCAGCAGAATCCCGATCAATAGACCACTCATTACGCGCCCAACAACCGCGCCACGCTGTGCCGGTGCGGCCAGTGTCGCCGCCATCGGCACCATGATCTGCGCCGTTGTGGCCGACAGGCCGACCACGAAACTGGCGAGCACGAAATAGCCGAATGCCGGCGACAGCGCTGCGGCGGCGAGCGCCAGTGCGGTAATCAGGCACACAACGCCTATCAGGCGACGGCGGTTGAAGAAATCGCCGACCGGAACGATGAACACCAGCCCCGCAGCGTAGCCGAGTTGGGTCACGGTGATGATTGTGGTTGCGCCCGCCGAGGAGATATCGAAACTGCGGGTGAGCAGGTCGAGCAGTGGCTGGGCGTAGTAGATATTGGCGACTGACAGCCCGCAGGCCACGGCCATCAACCACGCCAGTGGCGCCGATGGGATGAGTTCGGTGTTTTCGTTCGTCACTAGGATAGCGGCGTTGGGAAAGGAGGCGGATTCTAACGTTGTATTGTGCAGTGGTGTGTTTTCGGGCGGCTTGTCTTGAGCTTGAACTCTTAATATCGGCGGGTTGGGATGCTCGTAAATTGAGCTGCGAGTCTTTGCGCGCTCGCGAGTTCGGCTGACCTTTGGTTTCGCGCTGCAGCGCGACCCCCCTTTCGTTTGCTTGTGCAAACGAAGGGGGCAAAGGAAAAGACACCCGCCACAGCGCCGGCTTGCGCCGGTGCACTTCGATGCTCGCGACGAGGAGATGCGACCGGAACTCGCGTCGCTCAACAGTGCGAAACCCCGAACCTAAATTCGCCCGCGCAGTTAATGCCGAACTGCGTAGGTTCGAGTCGCGAGTCTCACAGCACTTACGCCCGGTTGATCCAGAACTCTGGAGCTTAAATCCACGGCTGGGCAGGATGTTTTTACTGCACGGGTACGCTTACCGATATCCGCGTGTCGATGTCGCCGTGCGACCATTAAACAGCCAGCCGCGCTGTTTCTACCGGCCCGGATGATGCAAAAAAAGCCCGCCTGGAAACAGACGGGCTTCGATGCCGCTATGCGGCGGACCGGTTTATAAACCGATCGTGGGACGATCAGTCGTCGTCGCGTTCGCTGCGCAGAATCTCGCCGCTGTTGGCGTCGATCGTGAGCTCGACGCGCTGGCCGGCCGGGTCGGTGGCCTCGACATCATAGCGGTCCATATCGCGATCGATTTCGTCGATCTGGGTGTAGTCCTGGCTTTCGAGCATCTGCACGACATCCGCGATGGACTTCATGTTGGCGTCGGCGCCCGTGCTGACGTCGTTCTGTGCGAAGGCGACGGCCGGGCCGACGGTCAGTGCGGTGGCCAGGGCGAGGGTAGCGATACGGCTGTTGAAGTGGGACATGTGTCCTCCTTGGGTTGAGTTCGGTGCCGATTGTGGTCGTGGCCGGACGAATACGTTGTGAATAGTGTGTTCATCGCCAATTCATCGCCGCGGCACGGACAATGGCGCTATGTCGCGCTGGTTGATTACTTTTTCGTCTTGCTTATGCGTTGCCGTTTTTCTGATCGGCTCGAGCGCGACGCTGCGCGCGGATGATGTCGACGCCGACGGCGCCCGGCGTGCGCGCGATGCCGGTAAGATCGTCCCGCTGCAGCACCTGTTCGACAAGGTCGAGCGCGAGTGTCGCGGCCGCTTCGTGGAAATGGAGCTGGATGAAGACGACGGCCAATGGACCTATGAGATCAAGCTCATCGGTCCGCGCGGCGATGTCGCCGAACTGGAATACGATGCCGCCGACCTGCGTTTGCTTGAAGCCGAGGGGCAGCACCTGGACGCGCTCGAATGCGTACCGCCCGGTACGCCTGACTGATTCGAAATAGATCGCCTATGAGATTGCTGGTTGTCGAAGACGAACCCACGCTGTGCGAACAGCTTGTCGAAGCGTTGACCGAGGCCGGTTACGCTGTCGATATCGCTGGCGACGGCGAGGACGGTGCCTACCGCGGTGCCACCGAACCGTATGACGCGATCGTGCTTGACCTGGGGTTGCCGCGTCTCGACGGCTTGAGCGTACTGCGCGGCTGGCGCGCCGAGGGCGTGAGCGTGCCCGTGCTGATACTCACCGCGCGGGGCGAATGGCATGAAAAGGTCGACGGCATGGACGCCGGTGCCGACGACTATCTGGCCAAACCCTTTCGCATGGAAGAGTTGCTGGCCCGGTTGCGCGCGCTGATTCGTCGCGCGAGCGGCATGGCCTCACCGGTGCTCGAAGTGGGGGATGTCAGTCTGGACACGCGCAGTGCGCGCGTGTCGGTAGCCGGGCGGCCGGTCAAGCTGACGGGCCACGAGTACCGGGTGTTGGCGTATCTAATGCACCACGCCGACGAAGTGGTGTCGCGCAGCGAGCTCATCGAGCATATCTATGCACAGGATTTCGATCGCGATTCGAATACGATCGAGGTTTTTATCCGGCGTCTGCGCCAGAAACTCGACAACGACGCGATCGTTACCGTGCGTGGCTTTGGCTATCGTTTCGATGCGCACACGCGCCGCGCAAGCGGCTGACCGTGGCGCGCACGTCGCTACAACGGCGCCTGTTCGTGGGCGCGGCGATCTGGATCGTACTGGCGCTTGTGACGACCGCGCTGCTGCTATCGGTACTGTTTCGAAACCACCTGGAAAACGATCTCGCACGGCGTCTGGACGCGGATTTTCTCCAACTTGTGTCCCAGTTCGATGTGGATGCGCAGGGACGTCTACTGCATTCGGTTGCCATGAGCGACCCGCTATATCAGCGCGTACTTTCCGGCCGCTATTGGCAGATCGAGCGCGGCGGTGTCGTGAGCCTGCATTCGCGCTCGCTCTGGGATGCGACCATTGCGATCGGTCCGCAGGTTTCCGGCGAGCTGGTGCGATTGACCGGCCCGCGCGGCGTGCCGCTATTGGCCGTAGTGCGCGATATCACGGTACCGAATGTGGCCGAACCGTTACGATTGACCGTGGCCGCAAGTCTCGCGCCGGTTAACGATGCCGTAGCCGAGTTCCGGCGCACCACGCTGATCGCACTCGGCGTGCTGGCGACAGGCCTGATTCTGGCCGCGGCGCTGCAGGTGCGTCTGGGCCTACGGCCGTTGGGTAAACTGCGCCGCGAGCTGGCGACCATTCGTAATTCGCGGGCGACACGCCTGTCGGGCGATTACCCGGCCGAGGTCGCACCCCTGGTGTCCGATCTCAACAGCGTGCTCGCACATAACGAAACGTTGATCGAGCGCGCGCGCCGCCAGGCCGGCAATCTTGCGCACGCATTGAAAACGCCGCTCTCGGTCATTGGCAATGAGGCAACGCGTATGGCCACAGCCGGCGAGACGCGCCGCGCCGCGCGCCTGCAACATGAAGTGGCCGCGATGCAGCGTCATATCGATTGGCATCTTGCGCGTACGCGTATTGCCGGACGGGCAGGCAGCCGTCAGGCGACGGCGGTCGCCGACGTCGTCGCGCGGCTGCAGCGCACCTTGCAACGGCTCTATGGTGATAGCGGACTGGTGATCGATATCGACTCGCCCGACGATATTTACTTTGCGGGCGAGCAGCGCGATCTGGAACAGATGCTTGGCAATCTGATGGAAAACGCCTGCAAGTGGGCACGCGGGGTCGTCGAGGTGCACGTTGATGCGCAGGCGGAATCGCTCGCGTTGTGGGTTAACGACGACGGCCCGGGCTTGACACCGGAACAGCGTGCGCAGGCGATCCGGCCCGGCCAGCGTTTCGATGAAGCCGTGCCCGGTTCCGGGTTGGGCCTCGCGATCGTCAGCGACCTGGCCGAGGCCTACGCAGGAGAACTGGTACTCGACCGTGCCGAACTCGGCGGTCTTTCGGCGCGCCTGACGTTACCGAAATCGTCAGGCGCGCTGACGTCTTAGCGTTTGTGCGTCTGCACGCCGCCCTCGGCGGCGACAATCAGAACATCGGCCGGGCGACGCGCGAACAGACCCACGGTCACCACCCCGGGGATGGCGTTGATCGTATCCTCGAGTTCGATCGGGTTCATGATTTCGAGGTTGTAAACATCGAGAATCGGATTCCCATTGTCGGATACGAAACCGTTGCGCAGCTCAGGCTCGCCGCCGAGTTTGACCAGCGCACGGGCCACGCTTGAGCGGCCCATTTCGATCACCTCGACCGGCAACGGGAAACGCCCGAGCAGATCCACCTGCTTGGAACCATCCACCATGCAGATGAACGTGCGCGACGCGCTGGCGATGATCTTTTCGCGGGTTAGCGCACCGCCGCCGCCCTTGATCAGTTCCAGATGTTCGTTGGTCTCGTCCGCGCCATCGATATAAACGCCCAGTTCGCCGGCGCTGTTGAGATCGATCACATCGAAACCGGCCGTGCGCAGGCGCTCGGTGCTGGCTTTGGAGCTGGAAACGCAGCCAGGGATGTACGGCTTGCGCTCGGCGAGCACGTCAATGAAATGATTGACCGTCGACCCTGTGCCCACACCAAGATATTCGCCGTCGTTGACGTATTCGTAGGCGGCTTCGGCCGCGGCTCGCTTGAGATCGTCCTGTTTGCCCATTAAAGCTTTCCTGCTGGAATGTCGAAATGAATTTTAAGCGTCGCGCGCGCCGAATATATCGGTACCGACGCGAACATGGGTCGCGCCTTCAGCGATGGCGGCCTCGAGATCGGCGCTCATGCCCATCGACAGGGTATCGAGGTCGTGGCCGCGGTCGTTGAGGCGTTGCATGAGTTCGCGCAGTGCGGCGAAGGGTTTGCGCTGGCTGGCTTCGTCGGTGCTGGGGGCGGGGATGGTCATGAGCCCGCGCAGTTTGACGTGTTCGAGTTCGACGATCTGATCCGCCAGTTCGGCCACGTCACTGGGCGCGATACCGGACTTGCTGGCTTCGCCGTCGATATTGACCTGAATACACAGATTCAGTGGCGCGTAGCCTTCTGGGCGCTGGTCGGATAGCCGCCGCGCGATCTTGAAACGGTCGATGGCATGTGCCCAGGAGAAATTGGATGCGATATCACGGGTCTTGTTCGACTGAATGTCGCCGATAAAGTGCCAGAGAGGTTCGCGTTCGGTCAGCGCATCGATCTTGGCGAGGGCGTCTTGCAGGTAGTTTTCGCCGAAATCGCGCTGGCCGTGATCGAGCGCATCGCGCACAAGTGCGACGGGTTTGGTCTTGGATACCGCGACAAGCGTGATATCCGCCGGATCGCGGTTTGCAGCGTGGGCGGCCAGGGCAATGCGATTGCGGACCTTATCGAGCGCGTCGGCGATGGAAGGGGTTGTATCGTTCGGCATGGAAACAGTTTTCGTTCGGCTGCGTTGGGTTAGGATTAGGATAACGCGGCCGGCCTAGCAGGGAGCACGTCGGGGACATATGGATATTTCCCAGTTACTGGCCTTTTCGGTCAAGCAGAATGCCTCGGATCTGCATTTGTCGGGTGGTTTGCCGCCGATGATCCGTGTCGATGGGGATATGCGGCGCATCAATCTGCCGCCGCTGGAACACAAGGAAGTGTTCGATCTCATCTACGACATCATGAATGATCGGCAGCGCAAGGCCTACGACGAGCATCTGGAGACGGACTTCTCGTTCGAGATCCCGAATCTGGCGCGGTTTCGTGTCAACGTGTTCAACCAGAACCGTGGCGCGGCGGCCGTATTTCGTACCATTCCATCCGAGGTGCTTACGCTCGAGGAGTTGGATGCGCCGAAGGTTTTTCGCGACATATCGGGGCTGCCGCGCGGACTCGTGCTGGTCACCGGGCCGACTGGCTCGGGTAAATCGACCACGCTCGCGGCGATGGTCAACCACAAGAACGAAACCGAACTCGGCCATATCCTGACCATCGAGGACCCGATCGAGTTCGTGCACGCCTCGCAGAAATGCCTGGTCAACCAGCGTGAAGTCGAGCGGGATACCCATTCCTTCGCGGCCGCACTGCGCAGTGCGCTGCGTGAAGATCCGGACACCATTTTGGTCGGCGAGCTGCGCGACCTGGAAACCATTCGCCTGGCACTGACCGCGGCGGAAACCGGCCATCTGGTCTTTGGCACCCTGCATACGTCCTCGGCGGCCAAGACCATCGACCGTATCATCGACGTCTTTCCGGGCGCCGAGAAGGACATGGTGCGCGCGATGCTGTCCGAATCGCTACGGGCCGTGATTTCGCAGACCCTGCTTAAGAAAAAGGCCGGTGGTCGTGTGGCCGCCCACGAAATCATGATGGGCACGCCGGCCATTCGTAATCTCATTCGCGAAGGCAAGATCGCGCAGATGTATTCGGCGATCCAGACCGGGCAGTCGGCCGGCATGCAGACGCTCGATCAGTGTCTGCAGGATCTGTTGCGCCGTGGTGTCGTCACACGCGATGAAGCCGGCCGCAAGGCCGTCAGTCGCGAGTCGCTGGGCAGTAGCTGAGGGTATATCCATGGACCGCGCACAGGCGACCAAACTTCTCACCGTACTGCTTGAACGGCTCGTTGCCGAAGGCGGTTCGGATCTGTTCATTACGGCCGGCTTTCCGCCAGCGATCAAGCACGACGGCCAGATTTCGCCGTTGATGGATCGCCCGCTTACACATGAACAATCTTCGCTGATCGTGCGCTCGATCATGAACGATCGCCAGGCGCGCGAGTTCGACGAATACAAGGAATGTCAGTTCGCGATCGCGCCGCCTTCCGGGCGTTTTCGTGTATCTGCGTTCGTGCAGCAGGGTCGGGTTGGCGCGGTCATGCGAGTGATCAATACCGAAATCCCGGATTTCGACGAACTCGGTCTGCCGCCCGTGCTCAAGGACGTAGTCATGAGCGAGCGCGGCCTGGTGATCATGGCCGGCGCGACCGGTTCGGGTAAATCGACCTCGCTGGCAGCCATGCTCGGCCATCGCAACAACAACGCGGCTGGCCATATCATCACCATCGAGGACCCGATCGAGTTCGTGCACCCGCACAAGAAATCGATCGTGACCCAGCGTGAGGTGGGCGTGGATACCCAGTCCTGGGACAACGCGCTCAAGAACACGTTGCGTCAGGCGCCGAACGTGATTCTGGTGGGCGAAGTGCGAACCCGCGAAACCATGGAGTACGCGATTAACTTCGCGGAAACCGGTCACCTGGTGTTGTGTACGCTGCATGCGAACTCGTCGAACCAGGCGCTCGATCGCATCATCAACTTCTTCGACGAAGCCAAGCGCGAACAGCTGCTCATGGATCTGTCGCTGAATCTGCGCGCGCTGCTTTCACAGCGTCTGGTGCGCAAGGAAGGCGGCGGGCGTTGTGCGGCGATGGAGATTCTGCTCAACACCCCGCATGTCGCCGACATGATCTTCAAGGGCAAGGTCGGCGAGCTCAAGGAAGTCATGAGCCGCGGCAACGAGCAAGGCATGATCACCTTCGATCAGAGCCTGTTCAAACTCTTCGAATCCGGCGAAATCGATTACGCCGAGGCATTGCGTCACGCGGATTCGCAGAACGAACTGCGTCTGAACATCAAGCTCAACAGCAAGCGCGCGCGCCAGAATCTTGCCGACGACGCCGACGTGAATTCGCTGTCCGTGCACGACGATGAAGAAGACGAAGAGGCCAACGACGAAGGGTTGTTCCCCCATGAGCGATAGCGCGAACGATAGTGCGAATGCCACGGAGGCAGTCGAGCCTTATCTCCAACTGGCGATCGACAAGAACGCCTCCGATTTGTACTTCACCACGCACGCGCCGGTGATGCTCCGTGTCGAGGGCGAGATTTATCCGGTCAAGAGTAAAACGCGCGAGCCATTGACGCCGGATCGGGTCGAGGCATTGGCGCTGAGCATCATGACCGAAGAGCAGAAGGCCAGTTTCGAGCGCGATCATGAAGTCGACTTTGCCTATCGCTTCGGGCTACAGGGCCGCTTTCGTGTGAACGCGTTTCGCCAGCGTGGCTCTGCGGCGATGGTGCTGCGCAATATCGGCAACGTGCCCAACTTCGACACGTTCGATATGCCGCCCGTTCTCAAGCGCTTGTCCATGCAAAAGCGCGGCCTGATCATGGTCGTGGGCGCGACCGGTTCGGGTAAGTCGACCACGCTGGCTGCGATGATCAACCATCGCAGCGAGAACGCGAACGGCCATATCCTCACCATCGAGGATCCGATCGAGTTCATGTATCGCCACAAGCGTTCGATCGTGAACCAGCGCGAGCTGGGCACCGATACGCTGGATTTCGCACGCGCAGTGCGTAGCGCCATGCGCGAGGCGCCCGATGTCGTACAGATTGGTGAAACCCGCGATCTGGCAACCGCCGAGGCCGCGATTCAGCTTGCCGGCACCGGTCATCTGGCGCTGACCACCCTGCACGGCAACAACGCCTATCAGGCGCTGCAACGCCTGATTGCGCTGTTCCCGGAATTCGCGCGTGAAGCGCTATTCATGGACTTGTCGCTGAACCTGCGCGCGATCATCTCGCAGCGGCTGGTACGTGGCGTGGGTGGCAAACGCGTAGCCGCCTTCGAGATCCTGCTCAATACGCCCTATATCGCCGATCTCATCCGCCAGGGGCGTATCGATTCCGTGCGCGAAGCGATGTCGGAAGGGGATGGCGGCGAAGGCATGGCGACTTTCGACGATTCGCTTCTGACCCTGGTGCGCGAGAGGCAGATTACCCAGGAGCAGGCTCTGGCCTATGCCGATTCGCGCGAGAATCTGCAAAGCCGTATGGTATTCGAACATCTGTAGCAACCGGATTGCCGACTCTGCCTTGCCAGAACGGCCCCATTGCGGCGAGGATTGCGGTTCCTTTTTCAATTGGACGGTGGATGAGTTCGCAATCGCCCGACAGCGGCGCATCGCCTGAAACCCCAGGCGCCATGGCCAGCCCGGCCGTGATCGGTTGGCGCGAATGGGTGAGCCTGCCGGCATTGGGTATCGACTGGGTCAAGGCCAAGATCGATACCGGCGCCCGAACCTCGGCGCTGCATACATTCCAACTCGATGTAGCGCATGAACACGGGGCCAAGGTCGCGCGCTTCGGCGTGCATCCGTTTCAGCGCGACAACGACACCATTAGCTGGTGCCACGCACCCGTGGTCGATGAGCGCAGCGTGCGCGATTCCGGCGGGCATCAGGAATGGCGATTCGTGATAGAAACGCCGGTACGTTTGGCGCAGCGTGAATGGCCAATCGAGATTACGTTGACCGCGCGCGATACAATGCTGTTTCGCATGCTGCTCGGTCGTACGGCCATGCGTTCTCTTCGAGTCGACCCGCTCGCTTCCTTTCTCACCGGCCGTCCGCCGGAGGCCTGATCGCTATGCAAATCGCAATTCTGTCGCGTAATCGCAATCTCTATTCCACGCGTCGCATGGTGGAGGCCGCCAAGGCACGTGGCCACGAAGTAACGGTCATTGATCCGTTGCGCTGCTATATGAACATCGTGCCGCACGCGCCCGAGATTCATTACAAGGGCAAGCGGCTGGAAGGTTTCGATGCGATCATTCCCCGTATCGGCGCATCGATCACGTTCTACGCGACGGCCGTACTGCGCCAGTTCGAGATGATCGGTGTCTATCCGCTCAATGAGTCGGTCGCGATTTCGCGCTCGCGCGACAAGCTGAGATCCATGCAGCTGCTTTCGCGCAAGGGCATCGGCCTGCCGGTGACCGGCTTTGCCCACTCGCCTGACGACACCGACGATCTGCTCGAACTGGTGGGCGGCAATCAGTACGTGATCAAGCTCACCGAAGGCACGCAGGGCAAGGGCGTGGTGCTCACCGAAACCCGTGGCGCGGCGGAATCGGTGATCGATGCCTTTCGCGGCCTGGATGCCCATTTTCTGGTTCAGGAATTCGTCAAGGAAGCCAAGGGCGCGGATATCCGTTGTTTCGTGATTGGTGACAAGGTTGTGGCCTCCATGAAACGCCAGGGCAAGGAAGGTGAGTTCCGTTCCAATCTGCATCGCGGCGGTAGCGCCTCGGTGATCAAGATCACCCCTGAAGAGCGCTCGACCGCAGTGCGCGCGGCCAAGATCATGGGTCTGAATGTCGCCGGTGTGGATCTGCTGCGTTCCAATCACGGGCCGGTGGTCATGGAAGTCAATTCCTCGCCGGGCCTGGAAGGTATCGAAACCGCGACCGGCAAGGACGTGGCCGGCCAGATCATCGGCTTCATCGAAACCTACTCGAAGCGCGGCAAGACCCGGACACGCGGCGGGGGCTGATTTTTGGCGCGTAGCAAACGGCTATACTGAAAACGGCAGCGTCTTTGGCGCTGCCGTTTTTCTTTGCACTTCTCCTGGTATTCGAGACCGACACTGCATATGAGCGACGATTACAACGAAAAACCTGCTTACGCCGATGCGCATCGCTCTTTCAAACCGCTTGAAATCGGCGGCCAGACCATCGAGCCCGGTACACGTACAAGCGTCGACCTGCCGGTGGCCGATCTGTATACGCATGCCAAACTCACCATGCCGGTCAACGTCATCCGCGGGAAGCGCCCCGGGCCGACGCTGTTCGTTTCTGCGGCCGTACACGGCGACGAACTCAACGGCGTGGAAATCATTCGTCGTCTGCTCAAGCTGCGCGGTCTCAAGCAACTACGCGGTACGTTGATCGCTGTGCCGATCGTCAACGTGCACGGGTTTTTGCGTCACTCGCGCTATCTGCCCGACCGGCGTGATCTCAACCGCTCGTTCCCGGGCACATCCAAAGGCTCGGTGGCCTCGCGCTTGGCCAAGGTATTCGTCGACGAAATCCTGGCCAAGGCCGATTACGGCATCGATCTGCACACCGGCGCTATTCATCGCGCCAATCTGCCTCAGATTCGTGCCGATCTATCCAACGACGAAACACGTCGGTTGGCAGAGGCCTTCGGCTGCCCGCTGCTCATCGATGCCGGTCTTCGCGAAGGTTCGCTGCGCGAACACGCCAACGAAAAAGGCGTGCCGCTGCTGCTTTATGAAGCCGGCGAAGCCCTGCGTTTTGACGAGTTCTCCATTCGTGCCGGCGTGCGCGGGGTGTCCGGCGTGATGCGAGAGCTGGGGATGCTGCCCAAACGCGGCAAGCGAACCCCGCACAAGTCGGTGGTCGCGCTCGACTCGAACTGGGAGCGCGCGCCCGAGTCCGGCATTCTGCGCTCGCTGGTCGAGCTGGGTGAATATGTCAGCAAGGATCAGACGCTTGCCTATATCGCCGACCCGTTCGGCGAAACCGAAGTCGCGGTGACCTCGGAGCATGCCGGCATCGTGATCGGGCGCTCTTATCTGCCGCTGGCCCATGCCGGCGATGCGCTGTACCACGTGGCACGCGTCAAGGGGGCCCAGAAGCTGGCCAGCCGCGTCGAGGCCTATCAGTCCGACAACGAGCCAGACGATTTCGACGACCGCGGTGAATCGGGCGAACCGCCCATCGTCTAGAAGAGCTTCGATCCAGCCGTTCACGGGCGTGCGGCCGTCTTGTACGCCGGCCTTGGCACCGCAACGGCAGTTTGCTAATCGCTGAAAATCAACACCACGCAGGCGGCGGTCAACGCCCCCATCAGCACGTTGAACACCTGCCAGGAGCGGGCCGAGCGCAGGCGGCTGCCCAACGTGCGACCGAACAGTGCCCAGAAGGAAATACAGGGAAAGGCAGCCGCTTCCATCAGCAGCGCCAGCAGCAGGGCGTTGAGCATCAGCGAGCCGTTCGCGGGCAAGAACGAAGCCGTCAGCGTCAGTCCCATGATCCAGGCCTTGGGGTTGGCAAACTGAAATGCCGCGGCTTCCCAGATATTGAGCGGGCGTGCAGCCTGGGCGTCATCCAGGTTCGGTGGCGGTGCGGTGGCAATGCGCCAGGCCAGATAGAGCAAATACGCGCTCCCCGCCAGGCGCAAGGCCCACTGCACGCTCTCGTAGCGCTCGAACACGGCGCCGAGCCCCAGCGCGATGGCAACGAACAGCACCACGCAGCCGCCGAGAATGCCGGCAATATGCGGCAACGTACGCCGATAGCCATAGCGTGCGCCCGACGCCGTCAACATCATGTTGTTCGGCCCCGGCGTGCCGGACATCGCCACGCTGAACATCGTGATCGAGAGTAACCAGCTTGCCGACATCATGACCTGACCTCGCCACGCGGGATAGATGTGTTTTTTCGACGGATATTGCGTTCGAGCATGACTTCTGATTAATTGTATGGGTACAAAAAAAATAAGAACGATTCGTTTGTACCGGTTTTTGTACTCTAAGAACTCTCGATCTACCGTCAATGTTTTTATTGTCACCATGACAATCTGGCTTCCAGAGCTTTCAGGCTCGGGCCCGCGCTACCGTCAGCTTGCCGAGGCGATCGTGGCTGCGATCGAGTCGGGTGAGCTGGGCGAGGGCGATAAGCTGCCCCCGCAGCGTCGGCTTGCGTATGCGCTGGGTGTGACCACCGGCACGGTCACGCGCGCGTACGCCGAGGTGGAACGCAAGGGCTGGGTCGAAGCCCGGGTAGGGAGCGGCACCTACGTGTGTGCTTCGACCACGAACCCGTTTACCCATGTCAGCGCGCCGGGCGACGCCCAGCAAGTCGACCTGTCGTTGTCCTTGCCGCCACCAAGCGAGCAGCGCGCCGACGGTCTGGCGCATGCCATGGCCGCGCTACAGAACGATCGGCCGGCGCTTGCACACGCCATGGATTATCAGCCCGAAGGCGGGCTCGATAGACATCGGCGCCTCTATGCCCAGTGGTTGGATCGTCTGGGTCTGCCCATGGCGGCCGAGGAACTGCTCATCGACCAGGGCGGCATGAACGGCATTTTCCTCAGTCTGTCGACGTTGCTGGCGCCGGGTGAACGGCTGGCCGCGGAGATGCTGACCTATCCCGGTTTGATCAGCGTGGCCCAGCAGCTGGGTATCCGCACCGTCGCGATCGAGCATGACGCGCAGGGCATCGATATCGATGCCCTGGCCATGCGTCACGAACGCCAGCCCTTTGCCGCACTTTACGTCATGCCCGAGCATCACAACCCGACCACGGTATCGTTGCCCGAGTCGCGCCGCCATGCGCTCGTTGCCCTCGCGCGCGAACGCGATTTCTGGTTGATCGAAGACGGTGTGCAGTACATGGGCGAGCGCGCCACTCCGTTGTATCAGCTCGCACCGGAACGTACGGTCTACCTGTTTTCGGTTGCCAAGATCCTGGGCGGCGGCATGCGTTCGGGCGTGATTCGCGCACCGGCATCGGTACGACCTCGAATTGCCGCTGCGTTGCGTAATCAAAGCTGGATGCCGCCGCCGCTGATCGCCAGTCTGGTATGTCGCTGGATCGAAAGCGGTCATGCGGATCGCTTGCTGGCATGGCAAAGCGAGGAAATGGCGGCCCGCCACGCGCTGGTACAGGCGTATTTGGGCGGCTACGACTATAGTGGCGGTGCCGAGGGCTTTTATATCTGGCTTCGGCTGCCCGCCGGTCGGCGTGCGAATACGTTTGTGGAAGCGCTTGCCGAGCGCGGTGTGCTTGTAACCCCCGCCGAGCCGTTCTGCGTGGGCAGCGAGCCGGCGCCGCAGGCGGTTAGAATCTGTATCAGCGCGGCCGCGGATCGCGCGGCACTCGAACGGGCCTTGGGTGTCATTCGTGAAAACCTAGACTCGCCGGGCATCGCGATGTGGCGCACGCTTTGAGCATGGTTGCCGAGCGCTATCGTGGCGTCGATAAGACGCGTTGCACGGTGAGCGTGCGACTTAGCGCGCGTTACGGTTGCCCGCGATAATCGCCATCACGGCCATGCGAATCGCAATGCCGTTGGTGACCTGTTCGAGAATCACCGATTGGTTGCCATAGGCAATATCGGCATTGATTTCGACGCCGCGGTTAATGGGGCCGGGGTGCATGATCAGGGCATCGCTTTTTGCGTGCGCAAGATTGGCCGTGGTCAGGCCGAATTGTTGGTGGTAGTCGGCCACGCCTTCGAGCGCGTCGCCATTGATGCGCTCGCGCTGAATACGCAGGCCCATGACCACGTCGGCCCCGGCGAGGCCGGCGGCGATATCGTCGCTGCTCTGCACGCCAAGGGCTTGCGGGTTCTCGGGCAGGAAGCGATCGGGCCCGATCACGCGGATATCGGTCGTGCCGAGCGTGCGCAGCGCACGGATGGTGGAATGGGCCACGCGCGAGTGGCGTACGTCGCCCACGATGGCCACGCGCAGGTTGGCAAAATCCGGCCGATGGCGACGAATGGTGAACACGTCGAGCAGCGCCTGGGTGGGATGGGCATGACTGCCATCGCCTGCGTTGATGATGGCCACGTTGTCGGCTGCATGAGCGGCGAAGCGTGCGGCGGCGCCGTTTTCCGGATGGCGGATGGCGAATATGTCGGCACCCATGGCTTGCAGGGTGTAGAGCGTGTCCAGATCGTCCTCGCCCTTGGAGCGCGACGAATGGGCGACGTCCATGTTGATGACGTCGGCCGAAAGCCGCTTGGCCGCGAGCTCGAAGGTGGTGCGCGTGCGCGTGGAGTTCTCGAAGAACAGGTTGAACACGGTCTTGCCGCGCAGCAGCGGGACTTTCTTCGGCGAGGTGCCGGGCGCGGGCACAAATGTTTCGGCCGTATCCAGAATCTGTTCGACCAGCGTGCGCGGCAGGCCCTCGGTGGTAATCAGATGACGCAAACCGCCGTCCGGGGCGAGCTGAATATTGTCGGTCATGGGCTGGTTCCGTGGTCAGGGACGGTGTCGGATGAGCGTTGCAGTGCTGCAAGCAAGGCCATCGCCCGGTCAGCGTCGGCCAGGGGCACGAACAGATGGTCGTGGCGCGTGCCGGCAACCACGTTGCAGGCGATTCCGGCCTGGGCGAGCGTACCGGCTACGGTCGCAGTGAGACCGACCGCGGCCAGCGACGACCGTACCCGTAGCGTGATCCAGCAGCAGCGCAGCGCGCTGGGCGCTGCATTGGCCGGTAGCTCGGATTCGCGCGCGACTATCGAGACACCCTCGGGTTCGTGCATGGCGCACAGCACGCGCTCGAAGTCGATCTTGTCGGTGCTCGCCAGCGTGGCGAATCGATAGACTCCGTCCCGGCGCTCGGGGCGAAGCGTGCCCAGCAGCGTGGCGAGATCGTGTTCGCCTTCGTTTGCGTCGGCCGCTGCCGGGCTCACTGCATGACAAGACACAGCGGCTCGGGGCCGGTGAGTTTGATGCGTTCGCCGTCGGCAATATCCAGCTGCATGCCTACCGCATCGGGCGCAAAGGGCAGTTCGCGCGCGCCGCGATCCACTAGCACCGCGAGTTTGACCGCAGCAGGGCGGCCGTAGTCGAACAGCTCGTTGAGCGCGGCGCGTACGGTACGGCCGGTATAAAGCACGTCGTCGACCAGAATCACCGTTTTGCCATCGATATCGGCGTCGATACGCGACGGGCCGACGCTGGGGTGCAGACCGATAGTCGAGAAATCGTCGCGGTAGAAGCTGATATTGAGCGAGCCCAGCGGCGCGGCCAGGGCGAAATGGGCATGCAAGCGCTCGGCGATCCACGCGCCACCGGTTTCGATGCCGATCATCACCGCGTCCGGGTCGGCGGCGACCAGCGGCGCCAGTGCCGATTCGAGTGTCGCGAGTGCAGCATCGACATCCAGGGTCTGGCTTGGAGTGGTATCACGGGTATTCATGGCATGGCTCTCGGCATCGGGTAACGGGCGATCGGCAAGTGTCGTGTCGCTAGGGGCCGCTGTTCGCGAGCCAGCCTTCTAGTATGACCTGGGCGGCCATGGAGTCGGAGTCGCCCTTGGACAGGCGCTTGCCGCGGCTGCCGCTTGCGCGTGCGGTACGCAGGCGCTCCACGGCTTCGATGGTGGAAAAGCGTTCGTCCATGGCATGCACGGGAATATCGAAATGCTCGCCGAGCTGACGCATGAACTTTTGTGCGTTTTCGGTCATGGGTTGGCTGGACCCATCCCTGGCCAGGGGCAGACCGACGATCAGCGCGCCGGGGCGCCATTCAGCCACGATGCGCGTCAGACCTTGCCAGTCGGGCCCGCCGCCGGAGTTGCTGTGATGCAAGGTGGTCAGCGCCTGGGCATTGCCGGTGATGGCATTGCCCACGGCGATACCGATGCGCTTGGTGCCGAAATCGAAGCCCAGCATGACGTTGGCATCACCGGCCATGGCCTTGCTCCTTCAGTTCAGTACTAGGCATGCCCGACCAGTCCGGACAGCTGATGAACTTCGAGCCCAAGCAGGCGCGCTGCCGCAGCCCAGCGTGTTTCTACCGGCGTGGAAAAGATGATCTGGTCGCTGGCGGGCGTGTTGAGCCAGCTGTTGGCCAGCATTTCGTCTTCGAGCTGGCCTTCGCCCCAGCCGGCATAGCCGAGCGTGATCAGATACTCGCTGGGACCGAAGCCGTTACCGATGGCTTCGAGCACGTCGCGCGACGTCGTCAGCGCGAGACCGCCGCCCACCTTGAGCGTGGACTCCCAGCGGCCTTCATCGCGATGCAGCACGAAACCGCGCTCGGTCTGAACCGGGCCGCCCCAGTAGACCGGCTGCTCGGCCGGTACATGGGCTTCGATATCCATATGCGCGAGCATGTCGCGCACGGTGAGATCGCTGGGCTTGTTGATGACCAGCCCCATGGCACCGTCGTCGTTGTGCTCGGCGATGAAGGTCACGCTGTCGGCGAAATCGCCCCCGACACGGCCCGGCATGGCAAGCAGGAACTGGTTGCGGAATATTCCATGTGTCATGACGTCATTATCCGCTGACGGCTTGCATGCGGGCAAATGAGCGTATTGCCCGTTCAGTCGTTGCGGCTGATCTGGCCCGAACCGCCGGGTTCGAACAGCCAGTCGTATGCGAAGCTCAATTCATCGGTGAGGGCGATCAACGGTTCGTCGAAAGGCGGGTAGGGTGCGGCACCGCGCACGATTGCCAGCGCGGCATTGTCGAGCGCGTCGTTGCCCGACGATCGCAACACGCGCACGGCAAGCAGTGTGCCGCCGGCGCGCACGCGCACGGCCATGGTCAGCCGGCGGGGATGCTCGGCATCCAGCAGTGCGCGCGGGTACCGGCGGCTGCCGCGCGTTTCAATACGCTCTTGCCAGGCCGCCAGATATTCGGCGCGTGCATCCTGTGCTGCCGCCGAAATCTGCGCGGGCTGCGGTTCGCGTATGACCTCGACTGGCGGGCTGGGCGTATCGGGCGCTTCGTCGCGCTGTTCGATGACGGGTTCGGCGACCATGACGAAGCGCGTGATCGTACGTGCCCCATCCGGCTGCAAACGTGCATCCGGACGTGGCTCAACAGGCGGGCTGGCCGCCAATGCATGCTGCGAGCTTCGGTCGTCGCCTTGCTGATTCCGTGTCGCGCGTATCGCGGTCTCCGGTGCGGCCTCGGCCGCGTCGGCCACAGTGCGCGTAGCCGCGAGCAAGCGGCCATCCTCAGACTGCGACGACTCGTTCGACCAGCCCAGTAGCGCTGCATGCAAGATCAGCGCGATCGCGAGGCAGAAGCAAAAACGCGCGCGAACGCTCGACATCGGCTGATCAGGCCAACCGGCGCTCGATTGCGTCGAACAGCAGCGCCGCGATATTGATATCGAACTGCTTGTCGAGCTCGCGTACGCAGGTGGGGCTGGTGACGTTGATTTCGGTGAGCTTGTCGCCGATCACGTCCAGGCCGACGAACAGCAGGCCTTTCTCCCGCACGTACGGGCCGATCTCCTCGGCAATGGCGCGATCGGTGTCGGTCAGCGGTCGGCCGACACCGCGCCCGCCGGCGGCCAGGTTGCCGCGCAGCTCGCCTTCGGCCGGAACGCGGGCCAGGGCGTAATCCACCGGCTTGCCGTCGACCACGAGGATGCGCTTGTCGCCGTCCTTGATCGCCGGCAGATACGCTTGGGCCATCGCAT
This sequence comes from Salinisphaera shabanensis E1L3A, assembly GCF_000215955.2. Lineage (GTDB taxonomy): Bacteria > Pseudomonadota > Gammaproteobacteria > Nevskiales > Salinisphaeraceae > Salinisphaera > Salinisphaera shabanensis. The sequence continues at coordinate 162,453 of NZ_AFNV02000001.1, read as the reverse complement.
AGCGCGTGCCGTGCTCGGTGAGCACTTCCAGCACCACCGAAATATTGTCGTCACCAGTCTTCACGCGGAAGATTCGCGAACCGCCCATGCCATCGAGCGGTTTGATCACGGCATCGCCGTGCTCGCCAATGAAGCGCTTGAAGTCGGCGCTGCGTCGGGCCACCAGCGTGGGCGCGGTGAGGTGGGCGAAGCGGTTGATCGACATCTTTTCGTTGACGTCGCGCAGCGCGTCGCAGCGATTGACTACGAGCGTGCCCTCGTTTTCGGCCAGCTCGAGGATATAGGTCGCATAGATGTATTCGGTATCGAACGGCGGATCCTTGCGCATGAGGATCGTATCCAGCTCGGCCAGCGGCAGGATTTCGGATTCGCCGGTGAAGCGATACCAGTCAACGTTGTCATCGAACACTTCGAGGCGGCGGCCCGTGCCGTAGCCCACGCCATCGCGCACGAACAGATCGGACATCTCGAAATAGATGATTTCGTACTCGCGGCGCATGGCTTCGAGCAGCAATGCCAGGGTGGTGTCCTTGTAAGGGGTGATATCCGCGATGGGGTCCATCACGACGCCGAGACGGGTCGTCATGCCGCAGCTCCTGAAATAGGGCGCGCGTCAGTGCCGCGCCACAACAATTGTCGATAAGCGCGCATGGTAGCGCAGGCAGGTCGCGGCTCGCGCTAGGCGCGTGAGTCAGCCGTGAGAAAACGTGGCCTGAGGCCGCCCGTGGTGATCAGGCGGCCGCCTGTAGCTGCGCCGGCGCGTGCGCCGAAATCTGCGTGACGATCTGCTCGAGCCGGCGATGGGAGAACACTTCAACCCGATAGCTGCGGATGTAATCCACCAGTGCCGCGCCATGCACGACATTGGCCGGCCGCTCGGCCGGAAGGCTGCCGACGGTCACAAGCACGGGGCTGACGAAACTGCGGTTTTCTTCAAGCAGCTCAGCCAGCTCCTGGGCCTGGTGTTCACAGCGGCTTACCGGGTCGTCGTTGGCGGCGGAAAGCTCCGTGGCGCGCTGTGTCCAGTCCGTGGTGCCCAGGTCGTGGGCGATCCCGGCATCAAGCGGTTCGACGATGAACAGCCCGCGTGTGCTCACGACCACCAGCCCGAGGTGGATGATCGCGCTCGGCGTCTGAACGATGAGATTACGCAGCACGATGTAGCGTCTGGAACGCAACATCCACCACCATGCGAGCGCTGCGCGCAGGCGTGCCAGACGTACATATCCCGACGCATACTCGCGACGAAGGGCAAATCCGAGGGAAATCAGCGCTTTCACGGCGACTACTTAAGGCTGATGGATAGCACTCGACGACCGCCGAGTGGGCTTTGAAGCGTTATATTACGGCGCTTGCAAGCACTTCTGAAGGAGTTGAGAAATTAAATTTCTGTGGCAGTTCAATAGGCCGGCGCAATGGCCTTCGCAAGGGCTATCCGAAGCGCTTGCGGCAGGCGATTTTTGAGTCCGCGGCTGGACGAAATAGGAAAAGTCGGGGTGCCAGACCCAGGCCGGCAAATACGACCACAGCGGTCTGTAAGGATATCTGGCTCATGAGTAGCCCGAACAGCGGCGCGCCGGCGGTCTGGCCCACGGCAATAGTTAAAAAACCCACCATCAAGCCGGTGCCGGGGCGGTTGGGCAGGGTTTTCGTCCCCCATACGAGATAGACACCGGTGAGCATGACGTAGGCCGCGCCAAACAGGGCACCACCGATCAAGGTAAGGCGCGGCGTCGTGAACGACAGCCCGGTGATCGCGATGCTCGCGCTCAGGGCGACCAGGAAAATGCGATGGACCGTGTTGATGCCAAGGCGTGTGGTCAGCCAGCCCGCGCTCGCGCCGACAATGCCTGCCGTACCGATCGCGATCCACAGCATGCCGATACGACCGGTCGACCAGTCGAGCCGGGCCTGGGCGATCTCGCCGCCAAACGACCACAGCGCCGTGCTTGCCGTGCCCATGAGAAACGCCGCGGCAATCAACCGCGCCAGGTTGGGATTCAGCCGTGGCAGGCCCTGACCGCGGGTTCGTGCGCCGCCCGTCTTGGCTGCGGGCAAGGCCACAAACGCGGCCATACCCAGCGCAGACGCGGTCCCCGCAAAAATCATGAAAACGAGCCGCCAGTCGTCACCGAGTGCCAATGCGAACGGGCCGGATAAACCTACCCCCGCACTCGTGCCTGCGTTGATGATCGTATTGGTAAGGTCCCGACGCGCGGGTGCGACCGCATGCGAGACCGCATCGGCCATCGGCGGTGAGGCCAGGCCAGTGCTCGTGCCTGCCAGGATGACGAAGAACGCAAGCCATGCCGACGAGCTGCAAAGCGCGATGCCAAATAATCCGGCAGCCGCGATTACGGCGGCACACACAGCGACGGCACGCGGGCCGAAACGCTCTGAAAGGCGGGCCGAAATGATGATCGCAACACAATAAGCTGCAAACGCCCCGCCCGATATGCCACCGGCCAGAGTGGATGAGAATTCGAGATCCGCGCGCATCTGCGGCAAAAACAGGCCGAAAGCGAACCGTGCAAAGCCGTAGCAGACCGCGATGAGTCCGAATCCGGTTGCGCCGACCCGTATCGCGGGCGTCATTGCTGTGCCCGCTTGCGCACCAGTTCAAGGGCGCAGGCGTGCGCGGCCCCGATCACCGCTGTGCCACGGTAAGTCGCGGCCGTTGTTGCACCCTCGAACAGGGCAAGAATCTGATCGGTCAATTGCTCGTCGACCACGCCGGCTTCGCTTGCAACGAGATCGGCGATGCGGGTGCGCAGCTGCGCCTGATAGGCCGCCACCTGGGCGGCGATTTCCGGGATGCTGCCGCCGGTCTCCGCCTGAACGCGAAAGAACAGGCAGCCGCGTACGCCCTCGGCATCGGCCCAGCGTTGCAACGACGCAAAAAGCGCGGTCGTGGTCGTGAAATCGGTGTGTTCGAAAAAACGTTTCCGGCGTTCGGCCAGCACGCGGGCCATCAGCGCGTTCTTGCTGCCCACGTGCTTGTAGACGGTACGGCTCGACAGACGCGTTTCGTTAACGACACGGCCCATCCCGGTTGCATTGAAACCGTCGTGATCGAAAAGGCGCTCGGCGGCGCTAAGCAGCTGTGTATCAATATCCATTAACGAAGGGTAAAATGATCGTTTTACATCGGTCAAATCCTAGTGGTTGTTCAACCGGCGTGGCTCGCCGCTGCTATGCCGCTTGTTGCGCGTAGACGAAGGATTCCTGCGCAGCCGAAGATCGCCCGTGGCGCGAGTTGGCACGCACGGGGCGCCAGGATGGTGCGGTGTTTGAATGGGCGGCACTCGGCCGGGCGTTGCGATTAGCAAAGCCCATGCGGAATCTCCTGGCCGCTGAATCCTATCCAGACGCTACGCAATCGGTTGCAATCGATACGTCCAACAGGCGCGTTGCGCCGGTACCGCGTTAGCCGCCGAGGTCACCCCAGAGCGATTGCAGGGCAGCCAGGGCCGCCATGCCGGCGGTTTCGGTACGCAGAATGCGCGGGCCCAGCGTAATGGGCTGCCAGCCGGCCGTGGCGGCGGTATCGATTTCCGGCTCCGATAGGCCGGATTCGGGACCGATGAGCAACGCGACATGCTTGTGCGGTGTCGTTGAGGCCAGACCGGCGGGCGCCGTCGGGGCCAGCATCAGGCGCAGATGGTCGCGATCGCTATCGAGGCAGGTCGACAGGCGTGCGGCCGTATGAAGTGCCGGGCAGACCAGGCGCCCGCTCTGTTCCGCGGCAGATTCGACCACCGCCTGCCAGTGCGCCTGTTTTTTCGTAAGCCGCTCGCCCTCGAGTTTGACCTTGCCGCGCTCGGTGAATACAGGCCGAATAGCGCTCACGCCGAGCTCTACCGCCTTGGCCAGCGCGAAATCCATGCGATCGCCGCGTGCAATGGCTTGATAGAGCGTGATCGACAGCGACGATTCGCGCTCTGGCGAATGCCGGGTTTCCACGGCGAGCGTCATGCGCTTGCGATCGGCCTGAACGATACGCGCGCCGTATTCGTGGCCGTCGCCGTTGAACAGCGTGACCGGTGCGTCGACGCCCAGGCGCAGTACGGTGGCCAGATGATGACGCTTGGCCTCGGCCAGTTCGAGGGTCTGATCGACGTAAAGCGCGCTATCGACGAACACGCGCGGTATGTGGCCACGCCGGCTCATGCCAGTTTCTTGATCAGTACCGCCGAGTTGCGCTGGTAGTTGTAGAGCGCGCGCTTGGCAAGGGGCAGGGCATCCAGATCGGCCGGGGCAAAGCCGTGCTCCACAAACCAGTGCGGGGTCTTGGTGGTGAGCACGAAAATGCGTTGCAGCCCGGCCACACGCGCGCGCCGCTCGGCTTCCACGAGCAGGCGTTCGGCCCGGTCCTGGCCACGATAATCCGGATGCACGGCGACACAAGCCAGCTCGCCCACGCCCTCCTCGGCGTAGGGCATGAGCGAACAGCAGGCTGTGATCAGGCCGTCGCGTTCGAGTACCAGATAGTGGCCGATATCGAGCTCGATCTGTTCTCGTGAACGGGCCACCAGAATGCCGGCATCGGCCAACGGCTCGATAAGCGCGAGCACGCCGCCGAGATCGTCGGCGGTGGCCGCTCGGGTGATGTCGTAGGTGTCGGCGGCAATCATGGTGCCGGCGCCGTCGCGCGAATACAGCTCGCGCAGCAGCGCGCCATCGGTATCGAAACTCACCAGATGGGCACGGGCCACGCCGGCCTGGCAGGCATTGATGGCCGCCTGCAGGCGGGCCCGGTCGGCTGTTTCCAGCGGCGCGGATTCGGCCGCCAGTAAGCGCCGTGCGGTCTGGGTATCCAGTTCGGCCGGGGTATCGGCAAAGCGTTCATGCAGCGACGCACCGGGGTGGAGCACCACGAACTTGTCGGCCGCCAGGGCCGTGGCGGCCGCGGTCGCCACCTCTTCGGCATACAGGTTGAAGATTTCGCCCGACGGCGAATAACCCACACAGGACATCAGCACGATCGCGCCGCGTTCCAGATGGTCGTTGATGCTGGCTACATCGATACGCCGGACTTCGCCGGTATGGCCGTGATCGACGCCGCCAGCGATACCCACTGGCCGAGCGGTCACCAGGTTGCCGCTGGCGGTGACGATACGGGCACCACCCATGGGTGTGCTCGCGAGGCTTGTTGACAGCAGCGCTTCGATATCCATCTGCAGGCTGCCGACCGCGCGTTTCACGCAGGCAAGGGCCGCGCTGTCGGTCACCCGGACGCCGTCGACGAAACGGGTTGCCAGGCCGGCATCGGCGAGTGCTGTATCGATCTGCGGGCGTGCGCCGAATACGATCACCAACCGTACGCCCAGGCTGGCGAGTAGGGCGATGTCGTAGATGAGATCGGTAAACGCGCTCGATGCGGCGGCCTCGCCCGGCACATGGATCACGAACGTACGCCCGCGGTGGGCATGCACATAGGGCGCGCTCGCGCGAAGCGAGGCGACCATGTCCGGATGGTTCGAATCGGCGTCGCGCGCGGGCGCCCCGGATTGCTGGGCAGTATTCGGCGTGTTCATCCGCTTATTATGCGGATGTGATGCCTAGCGGGCGAGGCAGAAACGCTCGATGAGCCCGTGCAGAATGCGCTGCATCGGCGCCACACGCTCTAGCGCCAGATATTCGTTCGGCTGATGCGCCTGGGCGATATCGCCCGGGCCGAGCACTACGCTGTCCATGCCCATGGCGTTGTAGAACGAACCTTCGGTGCCGAAATCGACGGCCGCGGCTTGATGGCCGGACAGCGCCTCGCAGGCGGTAACGATCGGCGAATCGCCTGCGGTTTCGAACGCCGGCGTGCCGGTGAACAGTTCCCGAAAATGCACCGTGCAATCGCTGTCGGCGAGCGCGGCATCGACGCGTTCGTGCAGTTCCGCGCGCAGGCTGTCGATGGTCATGCCGGGCAGAAAACGCAGGTCCATGTCGAGCCGACAGCGCGCCGGAATACGATTGGCATTGTCGCCGCCCGAGATCGCGCCGAGATTGAGCGTGGCATGGGGCACGGGAAAGCCGGCAATACGCTGGCGTTCGGCCAGTTCGTCGCGAAGCTCGCGAATCGCTGTCAGCGCCCGATACATTCCCTCGATGGCGTTTGCGCCGAGCGCAGGGTTGCTGGAATGGCCGGACGCGCCGTGCACTTCGACGGTCTCCATGAAGATGCCCTTGTGCTGGCGGATCGGGACCAGATTGGTCGGTTCGCCAATCACGCAGAAGCGGCCGGGGCGCTGGCCGTGTTCGCGATGGGCATCGAGCAGGGCGCGGGCGCCGTCCATGCCGCATTCCTCGTCGGCGGACACGAGCAGGCTGACGGGTGCGGTCAGGTCGTGCGCCGCATATTCGCTGGCGACGGCAGCGGCGATCGCTATAAAGCCTTTCATATCGCAGGTGCCCAGGCCGTACAGCTTGCCGTCACGCTCGATAAGGCTAAAGGGATCATTTTCCCAGCCGTTATCGTCGTAAGGGACGGTATCGATATGACCGGCGAAAACGAGCCCTTTTTCGCTTGCATGTTCGGCCGTACCCAGGCGTGCGATCAGGTTCACCTTGTCGTCGCGGCTTGGCATGGGCGTAATCGTGCAGGCGAAACCGGCCTGTTCGAGTTGATCGGCCAGATCCTCGACCGCGTCGCGATTGCCGCAATCCAGCGTCGGATTGTCGCTGCTGATCGTGCGATGACGGATTAATGTCGTGAGGGTGTCTTGCCAGTCCAGTATTGCCATATGCGGTTTGTAGCGTCGGCCTGCGCCGACTTGGGTGTCGTCGGAATACGTCATGGTATACCGGCCGCCGAAACTTGATGACAGTGAGTGGCGTAAGCCAGGTCGAACATTCAGGTATGAGGGTCATGCAACCATGATGAAGCCAATGCGATTTTTGAAAACACCGGTTGTGGCATGGCTGATTGCTGCAAGCCTCGGCATCGCGGGTTCCACGGCCGTGTTCGCCGCCGAACAGAAAGTGTTCATTGACCCGGAAACCGGCGACATCATTCAGCCGCCGGCCGAACAAGCTCAAGATACGCCGCCCGGCGAGGCTGGACAGCAGGCCGGCGGCGCCGAGCCGAAAGCCTGGAAGAACAGCGAAGGCGCGCAAATGCTCACGCCCAGTTTCGAGTCTGCGCCAAGCACGCGCGCGGTGCGTTGTCCCGACGGCAGTCTGCGTATGGGCCATGCCGCTCACGATGCGGCCCGCGACGATACGGAGGCGTTATGCGCTGCACACGATCGATAGGCGCGGGTGCTCTCGGTATCGCCATGTTCTTGGCCGGCGGCTCGGCTGTGCAGGCGGCCGACATGGTGCTGGTGGTCAACGACGGTGCAGACAGTGGCTTCAACGACGCCACGCCGGTCGCGCCGGAAGGCGGCAACACCGGGGTCACGCTGGGCGCGCAACGGCGGATCGCTTTTCAATATGCGGCCGATATTCTGGGTAGCCGTATCGACAGCAGCGTGCCCATTCGGATTCTGGCTGGCTTTAACCCAGGCCTGGCCTGCGAACGCGACAGCGCGACGCTGGGCGCGGCCGGACCGCTGAGCTATGTCGCCAACTTTTCCGACGACGACCGGGTCGAACAAAACGTGTTCTACCCGTTGGCGCTGGCCAACGCATTACTTGCCTCACGGGTAGCCGATACCGATAACGATATTCGTGCGACATTCAACCCGAATCTCGACGAGGGCACCGACTGTCTCGGCGGGGCGAGTTGGTATTACGGCGTCGATGGGGCAACGCCGGCCGGCCGGCCGAGCTTTGTAAGTACGGTCGAGCACGAGCTGACCCATGGCGTGGGCTTCGTGTCGCTGGTCGCGCTCACGGACAACGCCACCTCGCGCGCCGGACAGTTTCCGCAGACGAGCAACGGGGGCGCACGCTTTCCTGATATCTACAGCACCTTCATCCAGGATTTGTCCTTCCCCGGCGACCCGCTCTGGACCGAACTCACCGACGAGCAGCGTGCCGAGTCGTTGACCAACGGCCCGGACGTGGTGTGGAGTGATATCAATACCGGCAGCCGGGCGGCCAGTATCCTTACCGACAGCCGCGGCCTGAAAGAAGGGCGGGTAATGCTTTATGCGCCGTCGAGCATCCGGCCTGGCAGCTCGATCTCGCACTGGGACATATCGCTCGATCCGGATCAGATCATGGAACCGTTTGCCACCGGCAACGACAACGTCGATGACGGCATTGGCTTGTCTGCCTGTCTGCTCGAAGACATCGGCTGGACGCTGGCCAACGGTACGCGCTGCCCTGATGAAGTGGATCAGGCGGTCGCTGGCCGAGACGAAAACGAGACGCCGGAAGATCCGGCGGCGCAACCCGCTACGGATGATGGCGGTGCGGCGACCTCGGGTGGCAGCAGTGACGATGGCGGCAGCAGCGGCGGCGGCTGTACGCTCACCGGCGAGGGCCGTTTCGAGCCGCTATGGGTGTTGTTGCTGGCTGCAGCCGCGGCCGGGGTCTGTCGCCGTCGCCGCGTCATCTAGACGCGCCCGGCGTGCGCCCTGGCACGACCCGGCATATGCGGCGGCGTTTGTAGCCGCGGTGCCGGCGCTCGGCGTGATCGTAGCGATCACGCCAGCGCATCTGACTCTGCGCTGGCCCGGCGCGATGACTTTCGGCATGGCGGTTGTTCTGCTGCCATGGCTCGAAGAGATCGTCTTCCGGCTCGGCGTGCATGACTTTCTGCGCGAGCGCATGTCGGGACGTGTTGGGCCAGTGAGCGCGGCCAATGGGCTGACAGCGGCCCTGTTTGCGTTCGCCCATCTGCTTGCGCACCCGCCGATGTGGGCGCTGGCGACGTTTTTGCCGGCACTGGTGTTTGGTGCGCTCTGGGAACGCCATGAGCGGCTTTGGATACCGGTGAGCGTGCATGCTTTCTATAACGCGGCCTATCTGTGCTGTTTGAGCTTTACTGCGGGTGCGTCGGGTTGATTAAGCGAACAGGAGGCGTGTTGTGCCCCGGGGGGGCGTGATCCGTGGAAACGAACACCCGATAGCCTCGATCAAAGTTGTTTGAAGGCACTGAAAAACCGTCTTGCCGGCGTCTTTTTTTGTCCCGGCTCGACAATGGGCTTTGCTACCATGGCGTATTGCAAACGAGCAGCGCGACATGAGCCAAGGCAACAGCCAGAACAATATTTTCGAAGCCCTGCAGGTGGGGCTGACCCAGGCCGAATCGGTACAGACGCCGGGTGAAGTGCACGGCACCCTGACGGGCATGCTGTGTGTGGATAACGAAATCAGCGGCGCGCGTGCAGTCGAGGACGTCAAGAACAACAAGATCGACGGCGCGCTCGACGCGCTGCGCGAGATGACGCTCGAAGGCCTGTTCGATCCCGACCTGAGTTTTCAGCCGCTACTGCCAGCCGACGATGTCGAGCTGGAGCGGCGCGTGCAGGCGCTGGCGCGTTGGTGCGCCGGTTTTCTGTATGGCCTGAGCGCCGACGGCACGTTCGATATCAACAACCTCTCGGGCGAAGTCGGCGAGGTAGTCAACGATCTCACCGAGCTCTCGCGTGCGGGGCTGACCGCCGAAGATGCGGACAATGAATCGGCCGAGGCCGATTATGCCGAGCTGGTCGAGTATGTACGTGTCGGCGTACAGATGGTTTTCCTCGAGCTGCAACCCAAGCGCGAAGGTCCGACCCGGCGCGAATCGCTGCACTAGACGCATAGCTGACAGGCCAAAGGCAGACTTTTTCTGGATGAGGGATCGGATGAGAGATCAACGGCATCTACGTCATACCGACGATCCGGCGGATCATGCCGAACGCCGCGCCCGTGTGGCCAATATCGTTGGCGCCGAGGGCGTTGCGATCATCGCCGCCACGCCCGAGCGCAATCGCAATAACGATGTCGACTATCCGTACCGGCCGAACAGCGATTTTCGCTATCTGACCGGGTTCTGCGAACCTGAAGCGATTGCCGTGATTGCGCCTGGTTTCGATGAAGGCGATTACCTGCTGTTCTGCCGGGCACGCAACGCCGATCAGGAAATCTGGATCGGCCGGCGTGCCGGACCGGAGGGCGCGATGGCCGATTACGGTGCGGATCGGGCGTATGCCATCGACGAATTCGAAGACTGGATCGGCCGTCTGCTCGATGGCCGTCGCACGCTCTATCTTACGTTCGGTGGGCATCCCGAATTTGAACAGAGCGTACTCGATCACCTGGGCGCGTTGCGCAGTCAGGGACGAGGCAGTGTTCCACCGCGCGAAGTCCTGGCGCTCGACGTGCTGCTGCATGAAATGCGGCTTCGCAAATCCGAGTCCGAGATCGCTCTCATGCGCCAGGCGGCGGCGACTTCCGCGCGCGCGCACGCGGCGGCGATGCAGTCGGTGCGTCCTGGCATGTATGAATACCAGCTCGCCGCGATCCTGCATTACACCTTCGAAAGCGATGGTATGCACCGGGCCTATCCGAGCATCGTCGGTGCCGGCGAGAACGCCTGCGTGCTGCACTATATTGAAAACAGTGCGCCCATGGCCGACGGCGACCTGGTGCTGATCGATGCCGGCGCCGAATATCGTGGCTATGCCGGTGATATCACGCGCACTTTTCCGGTCAATGGGCGCTTCTCTGCTGCCCAGCGCGAGCTCTACGATATCGTGCTCGCGGCCAACCGCGCGGCGATCGAAGCCGCGAAGCCGGGCCAGCCGATGAACGCCGTTCATCAGGCCGCGCTCGAAGTGCTCGTTGCCGGCCTGATCGATGTCGGCCTGCTCGAAGGCACGGTCGACGAGGCGATCGCCGAAGAAAGCTACCGCGCTTATTTCATGCACGGCACCAGTCACTGGCTGGGCATGGACGTGCATGATGTCGGCGACTATAAAATCGAGGGTGAATGGCGTCTGCTCGAGCCGGGCATGGCGCTCACCGTCGAGCCCGGGCTGTATGTCCGTGCCGAGGACAATCCGTCATCGCGCTTTGCCAATATCGGTATTCGGGTCGAGGACGATATCGTGATCACGGAAACCGGCTGCGAGGTGCTGACGGCCGATGTGCCCAAGGACGCCGATGAGATCGAGGCACTGATGGCCAAACCCTACCGGAGCGAAATCGCATGAGTCGCGACTACGATATTGCCGTGGTGGGTGGTGGACTGGCTGGCGCAACGTTTGCCTGCGCGCTGGCCGACACGGGCCTGTCGATCGCGCTCGTCGAGGCCGTGGCCTTCGATGCGCCGGCCGACGAAAACATGAAAGCACGCACGACCGCGATCGCGGCTGGTACACGTGCCATGTTCGAAGAACTCGACCTCTGGGCCGACATGGCGCACGACGCCGCGCCGATCAAGCGGCTGCACGTATCCCAGCAGGGACGGTTCGGCAGTGTGCGGGTGAATGCCGCAGACTACGATCTCAGCGCACTCGGCTATGTTCTACACAACGTCACCATGATCGAGGTGTTACGCGCGCGGCTGGCGCAGATGCCTCAGGTCGACGTGATTGCGCCGGCACGCTTCGAGTCGCTTACGCGCGACGCCGCCGGCGAACGCATCGAACTGACCTGCGCCAGCAAGGATGGCGCGAGCGAAATTCTGCGTACGCGTTTGCTGGTGGGCGCCGATGGCGCCAACTCGTCGGTGCGGAGTGCGCTGGGTATCGGCGCCCATATCGACGATTACCATCAGCGCGCCATCGTGACGTTCGTCGAGCCCGAACGTGCGCACGGCGGCTGCGCCTATGAACGTTTTACGCCGGACGGCCCGGTCGCTCTGCTGCCGTGCACACGGGCCAGCTGTGCCGCGGTGTGGACGCTGCCCAGCGAACGTGCCGAACGGATGTGCGCGGTCGACGAAGACGAATTCATGGATGAACTGCAGGCGGCGTTCGGCCAGCGTCTGGGCGCACTCAAGCTGGCCGGGCCGCGGGGCAGCTATCCGCTGGCGCGCGTGCTTTGCGACCGCGCGGCGGTCGATCGCGCGGTGTTGATCGGCAATGCCGGCCATGCGCTACATCCGGCCGCCGCGCAAGGGTTCAATCTCGCCATTCGCGACGCGCTGCTGCTGGCCGCGATGCTGCGCGAGCGTCTGGCGGCCGATAGTGCCTTCGACCCGGGGGATGCCGACCTGTTGTCCGGCTGGGCCGAAGCCCGTCGGCCCGATCAGCATCGCGTGGCCAATTTCACCGACACTATCGTGCGTCTATTTTCCAATCGTATTCCCATGCTCGATCACGCCCGCGGCGCGGGTTTGTTCGGTCTGTCGCTGCTGCCGTCGATTCGTGACGACATGGCCCGACGCAGCATGGGGCTGGCCCTGGCACCGGCGCGTATTCGCGAGGCATCGTCATGAGTAGTCGCACCCCTCGTTATGACGTGGCCATCGTGGGTGGCGGCATGGTCGGCGCCGTGCTTGCGGTCGCGCTGTCGCGCGCCGATTTCTCGGTAGCGCTCGTCGAAGCGAAGCGCCCCACGCGCTTCGATAGCAACGAAGACTACGGGCTGCGAGTATCTGCAATTGCGCCCGGTACGCGCCGCGTGCTCGAGAACCTCGGCTTGTGGGCATCGGTCGAGCGCCGTCGCTGCTGTGCGTTTACCGGCATGAAGGTCTGGGAGGCCGGTGGCGCGAGCGAGCTGTTTCTCGAACATACCGCGGTCGGCCTGCCTGAGTTGGGTCATATCGTGGAGAACCATCTGATCGTCGATAGCGCTTGGCAGGCGCTCACCGACGTCGATATATATTGCCCGGCAAAGATGGAAAGCCTGGCGTTCGATACCGATGCCGCACGCCTGTGCCTGGATGACGGTTCGGTGGTGAGTGCGGCGCTCGTAGTCGGCGCCGAGGGGGCGAATTCGCCGGTTCGGGCCGCTGCGGGTATTGAAACCACCGGTTGGGCCTATGGCCAGCGGTGCACGGTCGGCACGGTCACACCGGCACGTCACCATCGGCATATTGCCTGGCAGCGGTTCACCGAGACCGGGCCGGTGGCGTTTCTACCGTTATCCGATGGCCGCTGTTCGCTGGCGTGGCACGCTGATGATGCGCTTGCGGCGGAGCTGGCCGAACTCGATCACGACACGTTCTGTGAACGATTGACCGCGGCCAGTGGCGGGGTGCTGGGTGAGATTGAACATATGAATCAGCGCGCATCGTTTCCGCTCAAGCTGCAACACGCGCGTGAATATTGCCGTCCTCGCGTCGCGCTCGTGGGCGATGCCGCGCACGTGGTCCATCCCATGGCCGGGCAGGGCGTGAATCTTGGCCTGTTGGACGTGGCCGGCATGACGGACGCGCTTGAGGCGGGCCGTGACGCGGGCCGCGACGCGGGCGACATGACGTATCTGCGCCGTTACCAGCGCGCGCGCATGGCCGAAAACCTGATGATGCTGGGCGCAACCGATGCCTTCAAACGTGTCTATGGCAGTACCAATCCATTGCTGCGTACGCTGCGCCAGAGCGCGATCGGTGTGGCGGCGAACCTCGCGCCGATACGCCAGATCATGATCCATCATGCCGTCGGTTTGTCGTCCAGCGGCCCGCGACTGCTGCAATAAAGACGATCTGCTGTATTCTGCAGCTAAATGGTAACGCTCATGCGGGCGCTTGGCCTGTGTCGGTCGCGCCGGTATAGTCGGTTTCACGGTCAATAACCGCGTGGGAGAGAACGGGCAATCGCTCGTCACCGAAGGCGCAAATTTCCGCCCGGAAACGCTCAGGTACCCGAACCACGTGCTCGTCGGCAGCATGATTCGCCGACGTGATCGACTCTGGAGAGCAGCCGTGGATACCGCGGCTCACCGAAGGGGCGAATCTCTCAGGTGCCAGGACAGAGGGGCGGCAGGCGAAAGCCCGGGCCGGCCCGTGTTCTGTAGATTTTTCCGGAGAGATTGCGATGGCCAAACAAACCCCGCTCTACGAGGCGCATGTCGCCGACGGTGCCAAGCTGGTGGATTTTGCCGGCTGGGACATGCCGATCGACTACGGCTCCCAGATTTCTGAACACAACGCCGTGCGTGAAAGCGTGGGCATGTTCGATGTCTCGCATATGGCCGTCGCCGATATCAGCGGTGGTGAAGTGCGCGAGTTCCTGCGCTGGCTGCTGGCCAATGACGTTGCCAAGATCGACGAAGCCGGGCGCGCGCTTTATACCTGCATGCTCAATACCCGCGGCGGCGTGATCGACGATCTTATCGTCTATCATCTGTCGGGCAACCTGTATCGCATCGTCGTCAATGCGGCGACCACCGAGAAGGATCTGGCCTGGATCGATAGCCAGTCCCGTGACTACGACGTGGCGATCAACCATCGTCAGGATCTGGCCATCATTGCTGTCCAGGGCCCGCGTGGACGCGACATCGCCGCCGAACTGTTCGACGACGAGTTCAAGCAGGCGGCGCTCAAGCTCAAGCCGTTTCGCGTGGCGGTACAGGATGATCGATCCATCGGCCGTACCGGCTATACCGGCGAAGACGGTTTCGAACTCGTATTGCCTGCCGACGAGGCCGTAAGCGCGTGGAAAACGCTGCGTGACAAGGGTGTGGCGCCGATCGGCCTCGGCGCGCGCGATACGTTGCGCCTGGAAGCCGGTCTGAATCTGTATGGCCAGGATATGGACGAAGACCGTACGCCGCTGGAATCGGGGCTGGCCTGGACGGTGGCATTCGAGCCCGAAGAACGCGATTTCGTCGGCCGTTCCGCGCTAGAACACATGCGCGCCGAGGGCGTCGCGGAAAAGCTCGTCGGTCTGGTGCTGGAAGGCCGCGGCGTGATGCGCAGCGAGACGGCGGTACGCGCCGCCGATAGCGATGTTGAAGAAAAAGAAGCCGAAGGCGAAATCACCAGCGGCAGCTACTCGCCCACCTTATCGTGCTCGATCGCGCTTGCGCGGGTGCCGGTCGATTGGGAAGAAAGCGTCGAGGTGTGTTTGCGCGGCAAGTGGCAGCGCGCGCGCATCGTGCGCTATCCCTTCGTGCGTCATGGCAAGAGCCGTATCGACGACTGAGCGTTTTTCTCAGTAGCCTTTATCCACCGAACCATAACGCGCACTGCGCCAACCTGCTGCAAGGGGAGCCCCATGAGCGAAGTACCCAAGGATCTGTCCTATACCAAGACCCACGAATGGATCGACTACGACGGCGATGGCACGTGCACGGTCGGTATCACCGATTACGCACAGTCTTCGCTCGGCGATCTGGTGTTCGTCGAACTGCCGGAAGCCGGCACCAAGGTCGGCGCAGGCGATGCCGTGGCCGTGGTCGAATCGGTCAAGGCAGCCTCCGATATCTATGCGCCGCTCGACGGCGAGATCGCCGAGATCAACGAACAGCTTGAGGACTCGCCCGAGCTGGTCAACGAAGATCCGTTCGGTGAAGGCTGGTTGTTCAAGATGACCGTCTCCGATCCGGAACAAGTCGACAAACTGCTCGATGCCGATGCCTATGAAGGCATCGTCGACGAAGAAGAAGACTAGCGATCCATGCCCCGCCGCCGGGTACGCTCGGCGCCGGTGGCGCGGTGACTGCGTTCAAGTTCTGCGAGGATTCATGCCCTTCATTCCCCATACCGAAGACGATATCCAGTCGATGCTGGCCACCATCGGCGTCGATACGATCGACGATCTGTTCGACGAAATCGATCCCAGTCTGCGCGATGTCAGTCTGGACACGATACCGGCGCGCGCCAGCGAGCAGGCGGTGACGCGTCTGATGGGCGAGCGTGCGGCCCGCGATGCCGGCGGGCTGTGTTTCATCGGGGCCGGTGCCTACGAGCACCATATCCCGGCAGCGGTGTGGGAGCTGACTACGCGAGGCGAGTTCTATAGCGCCTATACGCCATACCAGCCGGAAGCCAGTCAGGGCACGCTTCAGGTGGTCTACGAATATCAGACCATGATGACGGGGCTGACGGGTATGGACGTCGCCAATGCCTCGCTCTATGACGGGGCTTCGGCGTTGGCCGAAGCCGTGCTCATGGCGGTGCGCGCCAACCGCAAATCCAAGGCATCACGCATCCTCATGCCGGCAAGCGTACATCCGTTCTATCGCCAGGTTGCCCATAATATCTGTGCGAATCAGGGCATTACGTTCGAAGCGATTGACTACGATCGCACCACGGGCCGTATCGATACGCACGCTCTCGAACGCTGGGCCGGCGAGGACGTGACCGCGCTGGTCATTCCGCAGCCGAATTTCTTCGGTGTGCTCGAAGAGGTGGATACGCTCACCGACTGGGCTCAGAGCAACGGCGCGCTGGCGATCGGCGTGGTCAACCCGTTGTCGTTGGCGGTGCTCAAGGAACCGGGCCGTTGGGGCACCGGCGAAGGCGCGGATATCGTGGTCGGCGAAGGCCAGCCGCTAGGCGCGCCGTTGGCTTCCGGTGGGCCGTATTTCGGCATTTTGTGCTGTCGCAAGAAGCATGTGCGCCAGATGCCCGGCCGTGTGGTCGGCCGTACCCAGGATATGGATGGGCGTAACGGCTATGTGCTCACGCTGCAACCGCGCGAGCAGCATATTCGTCGCTCCAAGGCGACTTCCAATATCTGCACCAACCAGGGCCTGCTGGTGACCGCCGCGACTATTCATATGAGCCTGCTGGGCGCACAGGGCCTGGAAAATACGGCGGCGACCTGTATCGCCAATACCCGGTCACTGGTGGCCAAGCTCACCGAGATCGACGGGGTCGAGTCGGTATTCGACGGCACGGCCTTTCATGAAACCGTGCTGCGCTTGCCGGCAGACGCCGGTGCGGTACTCAATATCCTCGCTGAGCGGGGCGTGTTCGGCGGTCTGGCGCTGGCCGATTTCTATGACGGACTCGACAACACCGTGCTGGTGTGCGCCACCGAAACCAAGACCGAAGCCGACCTCGATATCTATGCCCAGGCGCTACGCGCCGTGCTCGCCGAACAGGCCGAAGCGGCGTGATCGACGGCTTTGCCGGCCGATTTCTACCATTTGTATCCAAGGACAGACGATGACCCAGCAGATCACGCTCAAAGGCAATCCGGTCGATGTCGAAGGCACGTTGCCGGCACCCGGCGATACGCTGCCCGATTTCAGCCTCACCGGCGCCAACCTGCGCGATGTCGCGCTCGAGGCATTCGCCGGCAAGCGCAAGATCTTCAATATTTTTCCGAGCATGGATACGCCGACCTGTGCGTTGTCGGTCAAGCGCTTCAATGCCGAAGCCGATGCGCTCGACAATATCGCCCTGCTGCAGATTTCGGCTGATCTGCCGTTCGCCCATGCGCGTTTCTGTGCCGCGGAAGGGCTGGAAAACGGCACCACTCTGTCGATGATGCGCGACAAGCGTTTCGCCAAGGACTACGGCGTGCTCATCGCCAATGGCCCCATGGCCGGGCTGTGCGCGCGGGCAGTGATCGTGGCTGACGAACAGGGCACGGTGCTGCATAGCGAACTCGTGTCCGAGATCGCCGACGAACCGAATTACGACGACGCGCTGGCGGCTCTCAAGGTCTGATCCGTGACGAACTGTTTGTAGACAAGCGCAGATCAAGCACATGAACACGTGACCGCGCCAGCGTTCTGGGGCGCGGTCGTTGCCGGGCCGTCTGCATAAGAATCGACTGTTGAACGCCCCAAGTCATCAGTAAGAACTGAAGCTGTAACCTCATGACCGAAAAACTCATCTTTGAATACAGCCGTCCTGGCCGCCGTGCGTTGGCGCAGGCGCCAGCCGAGGCACCCGCCATCGACGATATCCCGGCCGCCTTGCGGCGCGAATCGCCGGTGGGCCTGCCGCAAGCGTCTGAAATGGATGTGGTGCGTCATTACACTCGCCTGTCGCAGCTGAATTTTTCGATCGATACGCATTTCTATCCGCTCGGCTCGTGCACCATGAAGCACAACCCGCGCGCCTGTAACACGTTGGCTTCGCTGCCTGGGTTTCTGAATCGGCATCCGCTTGCGCCGACCAGCCATGGCCAGGGCTTATTGGCCTGCCTGTACGAGCTTCAGGAAATGCTCACGGCCGTGACCGGCATGGAAGCCGTATCGCTCACACCAATGGCCGGCGCGCAGGGTGAGTTCACGGGTGTGGCCATGATCAAGGCCTATCACGAGTCGCGCGGCGATAGCGCGCGTGATGAAATTCTCGTGCCCGATGCGGCCCACGGTACCAACCCGGCGACTGCGGTAATGTGCGGCTGCAAGGTCGTGGAAATCCCCACCGACGCCGATGGTGATGTAGATACTGCCGCGCTGCGCGATGCCGTGTCCGAGCGTACTGCCGGCATCATGCTCACCAATCCGTCGACCTTGGGCGTGTTCGAACAGGACATTCTCGAAATCGCCGAGATCGTGCACGGCGCGGGCGGGCTGCTGTATTACGACGGCGCGAATCTCAATGCGATTCTTGGCAAGGTTCGCCCGGGTGACATGGGCTTCGACGTCATTCACATGAATCTGCACAAGACGTTTTCGACGCCCCACGGCGGCGGCGGGCCGGGTTCCGGCGCGGTCGGCGTAGGCAAGCGTTTGCGCGACTTCATGCCGATTCCGGTCGTCGGCCGTGACGGCGAGGGCGATGGTGCGACTTATCGCTGGCTTACGGAAAAGGACATTCCGCACACCATCGGCCGGCTGTCGGCGTTCATGGGCAATTCGGGCGTGCTGCTGCGTGCTTATGTTTACGCGCGCCTGCTGGGCGCCGAGGGCATGACCCGGGTCGCCGAGTTCGCCACGCTCAATTCCAATTATCTGATGACACGTTTACGGGAAGCGGGTTTCGATCTCGCGTTCCCCGATCGCCGCGCCAGCCACGAGTTCATCGTTACGCTCAAGCGCCAGAAGCAGCAGCTCGATGTCAGTGCGACCGATGTGGCCAAGCGGTTGCTCGATTACGGCTTTCATGCGCCAACGATCTATTTTCCGCTACTCGTGCCGGAATGTTTTCTCATCGAGCCGACCGAAAGCGAATCCAAGGAAACGCTGGATGCCTTCGTCGATGCCATGATTGCCATCTGGGACGAGGCCAAAGCCGATGCCACAACGTTGAAAAACGCGCCGGTTAATCTTCCGGTACGGCGTCTTGACGAGGTTGCGGCGGCCAAGAATCTCGATCTCAAACACGATTCGGCCACGGCGATCGGCGCCTGAGCCAAACGCTGCCAGCCGTGCGCGTTCCGGTCGCATAACCGCACTATGGCATGATGCGCGGCTGATCTCGAAGTGCCGCGCCCACGGCGCGCGCTGAGTCTCATCGAACAAAGGACAAGCTATGTCAGCTCTGATCTGCGGATCCTTCGCCTACGACACGATCATGGTCTATACCGGCCACTTCAAAAACGAGATCCTGCCGGATCGCGTGCATATGCTGAACGTGTCGTTTCTGGTGCCGGAAATGCGGCGCGAGTTCGGCGGCTGTGCCGGCAATATCGCCTATTCGCTGAAGCTGCTGGGCGGTGACGGCGTACCGATGGGCACCGTGGGCACCGATTTCGACGACTATGCCGCCTGGATGGATGAGCACGGCATCAGCCGCGACTATATCAAGGGCGTCGACGAGGCTTACACGGCACAGGCCTATATCACCACCGATCTGGACGACAACCAGATCACGGCGTTTCATCCGGGTGCGATGAACTATGCCCATGAACAGCAGGTGCCCGTCGATGCGGGCATTACGCTGGGCATTGTCTCGCCCGACGGCAAGGACGGCATGGTCCAGCACGCGGCCCAGTTCGCCGAAGCCGGTATCGATTTCATCTTCGATCCGGGCCAGGGCCTGCCCATGTTCAACGGTGAAGAGCTCAAGCGCTTCCTCGGTCAGGCGGCCTATGTGGCGGTCAACGATTACGAAGCCGAGCTGATGAGCGATCGTACCGGCTTGTCGGTGTCTGATATGGCCAAACAGCTTAAGGCCATGATCGTGACCAAAGGCGGGGAAGGATCGGTCATCCACGCCGATGGCGAACAGATCAAAATCCCGGCTGGTTCGCCGACCGCGCTGGCCGATCCGACCGGTTGCGGCGACGCATTTCGGGCGGGCTTGATCTGGGGTCTTCAGCAGGGGCTGGACTGGCCGACCATTGGCCGTGTGGCCTCGCTCATGGGCACAATCAAGATCGAACGCCCCGGCACCCAGAATCACCGTTTCACGATGGATCAGTTCAAGGCGCGCTACAAGGAAGAGTTCGAGCGTGAACTTGCCTGAATACGGCTGACCGATACCACTATGATCAGCATGCCGCAGCGGTTAACCACACCGAGCTTGACTCTGCGTGAACCGAATAGCGGTGACGCCGAGGCGATCTTTGCCTTTGCCAGCGACCCGGCGGTCACGCGATTCATGACGTGGGCGCAGCATGTCGATCTCGACGACAGCCGCGACTTTCTTGAAGATGTGGCCGCTGGCTGGTCGTCCGGTGAGGATTATTGCTGGCTTATCGAGCACGCCGAGCAAGGGGCCATCGGAACGGTGGCCTGTTCGTTTAGCGAACACGGTGCAGAAATCGGTTATGTACTGGCGCGTTCAGCCTGGGGCGAGGGTTTCGCCCGCGAGGCTTCTGCTGCGGTCTTCGATGCGGCCCAGCAAATAGACGACCTCTATCGAATCTGGGCGACTTGCGATACCGAGAACGTGGCCTCAATACGCATCCTCGAAGCATTGGGTATGGCCTACGAAGGGCGGCTACATCGCTGGTCGCCGCGGCCAAATCAACTCGACAGCGACAGTGCGCCACGTGATGTATTCATGTATGCCTGGACGCGCTGATACGCATCGACCCCGGCGCGATGCGCCTCGTTCTTCCTGCTAGAATCCGTCGCCATGTTCGTGCATCCCGATATCGATCCCGTCGCCGTAGCCATCGGCCCGCTTGCCGTGCACTGGTACGGGCTGATGTATCTGCTGAGCTTTCTCATCGGCTGGGGGCTCGGGATCGTGCGCACGAAGCAGGCGCATATCCAGTGGCAGCGTGAGGAAGTCGGCGACCTGCTGTTCTATGTGGTGCTCGGCGTAGTCGTAGGCGGGCGTGTGGGCTACATGCTGTTCTATCAGCCGGGCCTGCTGCTGGAAAATCCGCTTCAGCTGTTCTATATCTGGCAGGGCGGCATGTCCTTTCATGGCGGCATGCTCGGTGTGTTTGCAGCAGCCGGCTGGTTTGCGCGCAGCACGCAGCGGGCATTTTTCGATATCACCGATTTCGTCGCGCCCATCGTGCCGATCGGCCTGTTCTTTGGCCGTATTGCGAATTTTATCAACGGCGAGCTGATCGGGCGGGTTACGGACGTGCCCTGGGCGATGATCTATCCGCGTGTCGATATGGCACCGCGCCATCCCTCCGAGCTTTATGAAGCCGGACTGGAAGGTCTGCTGTTGTTCGCCATTCTTTGGTGGTTTGCCCGCAAGCCGCGTCCGCGTATGGCGGTGTCCGGTCTGTTTCTGATCGGCTATGGCTGCCTGCGTTTCTTTGCCGAATTCTTCCGTCAGCCGGACTCGTTTCTCGGCTTCGTCGCTTTCGACTGGATGACCATGGGGCAGGTGCTGTGCACCCCGATGATTCTTGGCGGCATTCTGCTGCTGGCATTGGCCTATAAGCGCAATACGGTGACGCCATGAGCGCGCCGGATACCGCGCCGCTCGAGCAGCCTTATCTCGATCTCATGCGCGAGGTGCGTGAGCACGGTACGCGCAAGGCCGATCGCACCGGCACCGGCACGCTGTCGGTCTTCGGACGCCAGATGCGCTTCGATCTGTCGCGCGGGTTTCCGGTGCTCACTACCAAGAAACTCTACCTGCGCGCGATCATCCATGAGCTGCTGTGGTTCATCGCCGGCGATACCAATATCGGTTATCTCAAGGATAATCGTGTTCGTATCTGGGATGAGTGGGCCGACGAAAACGGCGATCTCGGGCCGGTCTACGGCTACCAATGGCGTAGTTGGCCTACGCCTGGCGGCGAGTCGGTCGATCAGCTGGCGAGAGTGATCGACTCGATCAAGCACAATCCGGATTCACGCCGGCATATCGTAACCGCCTGGAATCCAGCCCAGGTGGATGACATGGCGCTGCCTCCGTGCCATCTGTTGTTCCAGTTCTATGTGGCCGAGGGGCGGTTATCCTGCCAGCTCTACCAGCGCAGCGCCGATATCTTCCTGGGCGTGCCTTTCAATATCGCCTCTTATGCGTTGCTTACCCACATGGTCGCGCAGGTCTGCGGATTACAGGTGGGGGATTTCGTACATACGCTGGGCGATGCGCATCTGTATCTGAACCATCTCGAACAGACCGACGAGCAGCTTGCACGCGTCCCATATGCGCCGCCGCGGTTGTGGCTCAATCCCGACATAAACGATCTGTTTGAATTCACGTTCGACGATATTCGGCTCGAGGGCTATGAAAGCCACGCGCGGATCAGCGCGCCGGTGGCGGTATAGGCGCCTGGCAGCCCAACCGGGTATGCCCGCGAGATAATCGGATGTGTCTAAGAATGGGCTGTCTGCCGTCCGACGTTTGCCTTCGATCTGTTGTTGATAGCTAGGGGCGATACGTTTCTTCTGGTATAAAATTAAAATAAATCAAGAGTATAGTTTGTCAAAGCCTTCGACGACGACTAGGCTGCGGCTGGGAAACGCGCCGCCGATGGATGCCTATAGCGTCATTTAATCGTGCCCGAAACGCCGGTAAATCCCTAGGTTTGTGCGCTAGACTGCGCCCACCTTGGTTGACTGGTGCGTGCATCAATGCCTCGATCTCGAACCGTACGTGTGCTCCTCATCGATAACGATCCCGAGGATCGCGCATTACTCGCCAATCTGCTGCATTCTGGTCCACGGCATCGCTATGCCTTGACCATGGCGGGTAGCTACGATGAAGGTTTGGCAGCGCTCAGCAAGGGCGGTTTCGATATCTGTCTGCTCGACTATGAACTGGGCGGGCGAACCGGACTGGACCTTTTGCGTAGCCCGGCTGCCGCCGGCTTGCATGCACCGATCGTCGTGCTTACCGGACATGACGATTACGAGATCGATGTCGCCGTGATGGAGGCAGGTGCTGCCGAGTTCCTGCCCAAGGGCGAAATCAACGCCACGCTGCTCGAACGCACGATCCGCTATTCGCTCCAGCACTACGAAAGTCAGCGCAAGTTCACTTATCTCGCACGCCATGATCAGGTAACCGGGCTGTTCAATCGTGCCGTGCTGCTTGAACGCTTGCAGTACATGCTCGAACGCCCGGTGCGGGAACGCCATCCCTTTGCCGTGATCTATTTCGATCTGGACGGGTTCAAGTCGATTAACGACAGTCTTGGCCATGGCATCGGTGATCGGGCGCTCTATACCTCGGCAAGCCGCTTGAAAAGCGTTTGTGAAGCGCATCCGCTACTCGCGCGTCTCGGCGGCGACGAATTCGTTGCGGTCATCGACAGTGACGACAAGTCCGAAATCGAAGCGCTTGTCGCCGAAGTGCTACGGATCTTCCGCCAGCCGATCGTGATCGACACACATCGTATTTTCGTCACTATTTCGATCGGCGTCGCGATGTATCCGCGCAATGGCGATGACGCCGGTACGTTAATCAACAACGCCGACGCGGCAATGTATCTGGCCAAGCAGGGCGGGCGCGATACCGTGCACTGGTTCGACGGCGAGAATGATGGGCGTTCGCGTGCTCGCCGCGGGCTAGACAACGAGCTGCATGCCGCGATCGAGGCCAACGAACTACATCTGGTCTACCAGCCACAGTTCGATCTCGGATCGGGCCGGGTCGTGGGTCTGGAAGCGCTCGCCCGCTGGAACCACCCAAGGCTCGGCCCTATTTCACCTGAGGAGTTCGTGCCGATGGCCGAATCCCGCGGCTGTATTCGGGCATTTACTCGCTGGGCGCTTACGACCGCCTGTCGCCAGTATTTGAACTGGCGGGATGCCGGCGTGCTGGATAGCGATGTCGTGCTCGCGGTCAACGTCTCATCACAGCACGCGCGCGATGAAGATTTCCTGCCCATGGTGCGTCAACTCATCGAGACGCTCGCCATGCCGGCCGAGCTGCTGGAACTCGAATTCACCGAGAACGCGTTGATTCTCGGGCCCGACGATACCAACCCGCTGGTCGAACAGCTCAAGCGATTGGGGGTTCAGGTCGTTATAGACGACTTCGGGAAAGGTTACTCTTCCTTGAGTTATCTCACCCGGTTGCCGGTGGACTCACTCAAGATCGACTTGAGCTTTTTACATGGCGTATCCGACAACAGCCGCGATCGTGCAATGGCGCGGGCGATTATCGCCTTGGGCGCCAGTCTGGGCCTACGGGTGGTCGCCGAGGGCGTGGAAACCAGCGATCAACGTCAGTTCCTCATGGATAACAAGTGCGTATTCGGTCAGGGCTTTTTCTACGCGCCCGGATTGGCGGTCGCCGATTGCACGCGTCTGCTCCAGCACGCAATGCCAGCCAGCGCGCTTTATCACTAGCGAGATCCCCGCGTACAAGGTGGGTGCCGCGTGAGTCTGGCAGGAGCTGGCGAAACGGATTCGCATGCGCAGTCGCTGGGCGCGGCCGCTCTGGCATTACTGCTCGAACAGATGCCGGACGCTGCACTGTGCCTGCTCGATAGCGCGGGTACGATCGAACAGTGGCATCCCAGTGCGGAAATGTTACTCGGCCATATCGCCGCCCAGGTGGAAGGACAGCGGCTGGAGACACTCCTGCCGGAAGAACGGCGTTTCGAAGCCGAGTTGCCGCGTGCGTTGTTCGAAGCCAGCGCACGCGGTCGTGCGCGTTTCGAAGCTGCATTAATAACGCGTGCCGGCCAACGCCGGCTTTGTACGCTCGATCTCACGCCGCGTACGGATGGGCACGACGACGTCATCGGTTTTCTTGTGCTGTTACGCGCGACCGGGCCGCGCCGTGCCGCCGACGCGGTCAGCGCAAACGAAAACCTCGTTGCCGCACATCGGCTCAACCTGACCCGTGCCACAGACGAGCCAGCGTGGATGGGTATCGATCTGGCCGGCCGGATTGCCGGTCTGGGTGAGAGCGCGGCCCGTTGGCTGGGTTGCGATACCGAAGATACGCTCGGACGCAATATTCAAGTCTGTATCGAACTGCGCAAGGAGCCGAGCTGGCCGGTGGTGCTGCATCGTGCCGTGCGCTCGGCTGCACCGATCAGCCTGAGTGTTTCGCCGGCTGGCGCCGACGCGGATACGCCGGTACGTACGGCGCGTCTATTGCCGCTGCGTAGCGCGGAAGGCCGGTTGAACGGATTCACATTGCTCATCGAGGCCTTCGACGCAACGCGTTTGCCGGAAACCGCCACGGCTACGCCGCGCCTGCCCCTCGACCGGGCCAGCGATCGTGCCGGTGTGCTCGCGGCGGCCCACGATCTGCGCGAACCTCTGCGCAAGATGCAGCACAACGCACGTCAGCTTCAGACCACCGAAGCGCCGCGTATGAGCGACGACGGCCGCAATCATCTTGCGGCGTTACGTTCGGCGGCGGATCGCATGCAGAACATGATTGGTGGCATGCTGCGTCTGGCGCGTATCGATACCGGCACGGTCGCTGTTGAAAGTCTTGATCTGAATACATTGGTCGATGAAGTGCGCGTCGATCTGGCGCTTCTAATCGAGGAACACCAGGCGCAATTCGAAGTACAGAAACTGGGGGTGATACGCGGCGATGGGGCTCAGCTGCGGGCACTGTTCCAGAATCTTATCGACAATACCATTCGCTACCGCCGCGTCGACGCCGCACCCGCGATTCGTATTACGGCCGATTCTGACCACGCAGGCACAGGGTCGAAAATCGTTTACTACGACGACAACGCGCGCGGAATCGATTCCCCGGAGCTGGCGTTTCAGCCATTTCGGCGAGACGCAGGCGCCAGCGACACACAGGGGACCGGCATCGGTTTGTCGCTATGTCGGCGCATCTGTCGTCGCCATGGTGGCGATTTGCGTATCGAGCGGACCGACGAAACCGGCACCCGTTTTATTCTGGAGCTCAACGACCTGCCCGACGAGTCCGGCGCCGAGAGCGATTGAGCGCGGGTCGCGTTGCACAACGCTATCCATTTCGAAATTCGATCGAGTACGAGATGTCCACAGCAAATGTTCTATCGCCGGCGGATGTCAGGCTGAGTTTAATCGCCGCCATGGATCAGAATGGCGTGATCGGCGCAGAGGGAGGCATGCCCTGGCATATCCCCGATGATCTACGCTGGTTCAAGCAACAGACGCTGAACAAGCCGATTCTCATGGGGCGGCGTACGTTTGAATCCATTGGACGAGCTTTGCCCAAGCGTCGGAACCTGGTGCTGACGCGTGATTCGAACTTCATGGCCGACGGCGTCGAACGAGTGGCCGATGTCCAGCAGGCGATCGATATCGCCGCGGCCGATGGCGCTGCCGAGCTGATGGTGATTGGCGGCGCACAGATTTACGGGCTGACACTTGAGCGCGCCCACACGCTGCAGCTCACGCGTATTGACGCCGCCTATACCGGCGATACCTGGTTCCCGGCAATCGAGTGGGAGGCCTGGCAGCTGGTTTATGAGCAATGCGTGCCGGCCACAGGTGATGTGCCGGCCCATCGCTTCATGACCTGGCAGCGGCGTAGTCGCGCCTAGCCGGCTCGAGTTCGACCCAGCATATACGGCCGAGTTTTCATAAGGCCGTGTTCGCAACGCCGTAAACGCAGGGCATGCGGCGATCAGGTCGTGTGCGATGGCGATACCGCGGCGGTTAGTGTGTGCTCGTCGGGTAGGGCCGGGTGAGTCGTTTCAATGGGCTCGACGCATGTGTACGGCCGGAGCGGCGGCTCGTGTAGCATTGGATGACCGCGTTCGCGGCGCTTTGCACGGTCATCGCGCAGGCGTTGGCGCGGTTTCACCGCTAATAGCCGCAGGCCTTAAGGAGATAACCATGGCAGAAGACCTCAAGTCGCGTTTCGAGCAGGCCCAGAAAGATGTCGAGACGCTCTCGTCGCGACCCAAAAACGACGATCTGCTTGCGCTCTACGCGCACTATAAGCAGGCCACTGCGGGCGATGTCGAAGGCAAGCGCCCGGGCATGACCGATTTCAAGGGCCGCGCCAAGTACGATGCCTGGACCAAGCTCGAAGGCATGGATGCCGATACTGCGATGCAGGCGTATATCGACAAGGTCAATTCGCTGCTCGACGCCGATAGTTAAGGCGAGTTCCGCGGCGCCTGCCGAGGCTCCGATGGCCTAGGCAGGCGCGTAGAAACAAAGCGGCCGAGCCGTATTATTCGAGCTCGGCGCTTTGTATAAATGCAGGCCGGCAGGGCCAGCTCAACCGGCCGCCGGATCGGATTGCGGCGGATGATACGCAGCGTAGAAATTGGGTTTCGGCAGTGCGACGCATCGATGTCACACTGGTTTGCGTAAACTGCTGCCCATGAATGATCCCATCGACTGGTTGGTGTTCGACCTCGGCGGCGTGGTCGTGGATGTCCAGGCAGCTGACGTCACTATCGGCGAACTTGCTCGCCGTACTCGTACGTCGCCGGCGCTGCTCGGCGAGGCGCTGCGCGAGCGTTTCACGACCGAACCGTTCTCGATCGCAGAACGGTTTCAGATCGGGGCGCTCGATGAGGCCGTTTTTCACGACGCGCTGAATCAGACGCTGGTCGATCCACTGGAGTCCGAGATACTCACGGGTGAGTTGGAAGCGATGCTTCTGGGTGAACGTCCCGCCATGGTTGCGCTCATGAAAGACCTGGCCAAGTATCACCATATCGCCTGTTTCAGTAATACCAACGCTGTCCACTGGCGTTATATGCAACAAAATTTCCGTTTTTTCGAGGTGCTGGAACGCGCGTTTGCCTCGCAGGAGATCGGTTTCGCGAAGCCGGACGCACGCGGGTTTGCGCACGTGGCCCATGCGCTTGGTGCCCGCCCCGGCGCGTGCATGCTGATCGACGATCGTCAGATCAACGTCGATGGCGCTATTGCGGCAGGCTGGCAGGCGCTGCGCTTCGAAAATATCGATCGTCTCACAGCCGATTTGGCCGCACACGGCGTGGTGGCGACAGCATGAAAGTTCCAGACGAGCTGCTTGCCCAATCTGACGAGGGCGCGGCGCCAAGAGCCGATCATGTCGCCGCGCTACGCAAGTTTCTTGGTGCGAACCGGCGCCTGTTTGTACTCACTGGCGCCGGCATTAGCACGCGTTCGGGCATTCCCGACTATCGCGATCGCGACGGCGGCTGGAAAGGTGCCACGCCC
Organism: Salinisphaera shabanensis E1L3A; assembly: GCF_000215955.2. Classification (GTDB taxonomy): domain Bacteria; phylum Pseudomonadota; class Gammaproteobacteria; order Nevskiales; family Salinisphaeraceae; genus Salinisphaera; species Salinisphaera shabanensis. The sequence continues at coordinate 134,289 of NZ_AFNV02000001.1, read as the reverse complement.
ATCCAGCACCAGGCATTCGTTGGGCAGCTGTCTAAGCGTAGGCGCTACTGGGCGCGCAGCATGGCCGGCTGGCCGGCCGTTGCGCGTGCCCGGCCGAATGCCGCACATCATGCGTTGCACCGACTCGGCAGAGCCGGGCATATCGGCACCCTGGTGACCCAGAACGTGGACGGGTTGCATCAAGCCGCAGGCAATCGTGGTGTGATCGATCTGCATGGCCGGCTTGATCGCGTGGTTTGCCTGGATTGCGACACGCGGCTGTCGCGCCATCGGGTACAGGAAATGCTCATCGACCATAATGCGGGTTGGCTGCACGATAGCGACGCCATACGCCCCGACGGTGATATCGAGCTCGGTGATGTGGACTACGAACGCTTCGTGGTCCCCGATTGCCCCGTTTGTGGCGGCATTCTCAAGCCGGACGTGGTCTTTTTCGGCGGGGCGGTGCCGAAAAAGACGGTGGCGCGTGCCTGGACCGGGCTTGCGCGGGCCGAGGCCGTGCTCGTGGTCGGCTCATCGCTAATGGTGTGGTCAGGCTTTCGCTTTGTGCGCGAGGCCGCCGTGCGCGGATTGCCCATCATGGCGATCAATCATGGCCGCACGCGCGCGGACGATCTGATCACACGCAAGCTCGATGATGACTGCGCCGCGCTGCTAACGGACGCAATCGCCTGAGAGCGCTGCCTCCGGTCGTTCAGCGGCGCAAGTCCGGCATGGCGTCTACACGGCCGAACGGTACGGCGCCCACGACCAGCCGTGTCGCGATAACATAGCCGACAAATCTGAGTTGCTGGCGAACCATGAGTCTATCTCCGAATGTGCGTGTCGTTTCACCCGGCCTCGTGATCGCGAGTCTGAACCTGTGTTGTGACGCGAGCGTGACATGAGCGACGCCAAAGAAAACGCCGATCTGCGACTGGGCATCGACCTGGGGGGCACCAAGATCGCCGGCATCGTGCTCGACGGCGAAGCCCGGGTATGCGCGGAGCGCCGGGTAGATACACCCGAAAACGGCTACAACGCGACGCTGGAAGCGATTATCGATCTGGTAATGGCGCTGGAAAGCGATATCGGCGAGAGCGGACTGCGACTGGGCGTTGGTACGCCCGGCAGCGTGCTGCCTGCCACGGGGCGCCTGCGCAATGCCAATTCCCAGTGCCTGAACGGCAAGACGCTGGGGGCCGATCTCGAACGAGCACTGTCTCGCGAGGTGCGTCTGGCCAACGATGCGGACTGTCTCGCGCTCTCAGAAGCCCGTGACGGCGCAGCGGCAGAACATCGCAACGTTTTCGGTGTGATCCTCGGTACCGGTGTAGGCGGTGGCTTGGTGATCGACAAGCAGTTGATCACCGGTCGTAACGGCCTGGCTGGGGAGTGGGGTCATACCTGTCTGCCGTGGCCGAGTTCTGCCGAGATGCGTCAGCCGCCACGATGCTGGTGTGGTCTCGATAGCTGCCTCGAGGCCTGGATTTCCGGGCCGGGCATGACGGCCGATCATGTACGCCGCGGTGGCTACGATATCCCGGCCCGGGATATCGTCGAACGTGCCGAAGCCGGTGAGCGTCTGGCCGGGGCAACGCTCAAGGTCTGGTTGCAACGCGTGGCTCGTGCGATGGCGATGATCGTCAATATTCTCGACCCCGACGTGATCGTGGTCGGTGGGGGGCTGTCGCAGATTCGCTGGCTGTATAGCGAAGTGCCCAAGATATGGGCGCAGCATGCCTTTGCCGATCATATCGATACGCCGTTGATTGCGGCTGCGCATGGCGACGCCTCGGGCGTACGCGGCGCGGCCCGTCTCTGGCCGCTTGAGACCGAACCGACATAGCGATGAGCTGAATCGTCATCTTTGGTGGAAGGCTAACAGCCAAGTCGTGTTCGGTTCGAAGCCGGACAATAAGCGCGCTTTCACTCGTAAACCGTTCTGTTGCCCGGCGGAGTCGGACGTTCCAACACGCTGTCAAAGCCGCCTAGGCGTGTGCCAACAATCGCTTAGCGACGACTCAGGGCCGGATGGCCCGATCGCGATAGCGGTACGCGATACAAATTTCAAAATGTGGAGTACAAGGTGCGTTAGGCCGGCGCTGTCCCGATATCTGTCAAGGCCCGCGAGAATCGCGAAAACAACGGCTGTGCAGGCCATGCAGCGCGGACTCGATCAGCCGGTATGCTAGAGTCAACGGCGTATTTTCCTTATGAGGAGTGGTTATGGCCGAAAAGAATCCCGAAAAGGGTTACGTCGCCCTGTTGGGTTGGTCGCTGGGCGCGGTCGAAGCGGCAGATCGTTTCGATCGGCGCTATGTGGTCGTTGCCCCGGATTGGGCAGAAGACTACTGTAAACAGCACGATATTCCGTATATTCCTTGGAATTTCGAGCGGTTGAATGATCGTTCGATGGAAATCGCCGAGAAGCTGAAGGACGAGGGTGTCGACGTCGCCATTCCGTTGTTCGAGGAAACGGTCGAATGGGCGGGCGCGATCAACGCCGTGCTCATGGACAACCCGCGCCTGCATGGTCAGGCGGTTCTGTTCCGCGATAAGGCGCTGATGAAGCGTCGTGCGCAGCTTGGTGGTATCCGTGTCGGTATTTTTGAAGAAGCGCACGAGAAGGACGATGTCTATCGTTTCTTCAAGCGCGTGAACCAGACGCTGCTCAAGCTCGACGGCGATCCGGAAGATCCGATCCATCTCAAGGCCTTCGACAAGGCCGGTTGCCTCGGTCATCGCATGATCAAGTCGGCCGAGGAAATCGACTCGATCCCGGACAGCGAATACCCGCTGCTCATGGAAAGCCATCTCGATGGCTGGGAATTCGCGGTCGAAGCATGGATCTGGGACGGCAAGATCCAGTTCCTGAATATTTCGGAATACGTCACGCTCGGCTACTCCGTGTTCGTGCCGGCCACGCCGGAACTCGAGAGCTGGCGTACGGCCATCACCGAACAGATCGAGAAGCTCATCAAGACCTTCGATATCAAGTTCGGCCAGATTCACCCGGAATACTTCGTGACCTCCGATGGCACCATGTACTTCGGCGAAGTGGCCTATCGCCCGCCGGGCTTCAAGGCCTTTGAGCTGATCGAACGTGCCTATGGCTTTAATGCCTATCAGGCCACGATTCTGGTCATGGACCCGAAGACCAAGCAGGAAGAGATCGATGCGTTCTTCCCGGAACCGGTCAAGGATGCGCAAGGCTATGCTGGCTGCTTCGGCGTATACCCGCGTAAACGTGTGGTCAGCAAGCTCGAAATCCCGAAAGAAACCGAAGAACATCCGTACTTCGATTTCCACGAGCTGGCCGCACCATTGCAGGATACGGTCACCAAGCGGACCGCTTTTGGTACCCATTGGGGGCTGGTGTTCTTCTTTGGCGACAATCCGCATCAGCTGCGTGATCTGCTCAAGCACCAGGAAGAACTCGACTTCTACGTCTAGTCGCTGGTAAATCGTTACGACTTCGCGTCGCAAACGAGAAGGCCGCATCGGTGATCCGATGCGGCCTTTTTTAGTGCGTCTAGATTATGGTAAGCGTGCTTTTTCGAGGTCGCGCTCAGTCCTCCCAGGCCCGATCGGCTGCCCAGCCCTCGGCTACCAGCGTGCGAATACGTGCGACCGCCTCATCGGGCACGGCGCTGGCATCGCCGATTTCCCGGCTTTTATAGTGATAGACATAAAGCCGCGAGGCGAACTGCTCGAACGGCAGCGAAGACTCGCCTTCCAGTTCGCCGTGGCTATGGGTGGATGTGACGATCTCCTGGCCCCAGTTCTGGCCCTTGTCGCGGTTCGGATTGAAGAAATAGACCCGCCATTCGCCAGCCGGGTCGTAGGCGACACGCTGGATCGACAGAGCGTGCCACCCCACCAGTTCGGCGTTGAAGTTGGTGGTGGCGATACCACAGGGCTGGGCATAGACCAGATCACGACCGCCGTTGTACAGCGGGTGGTAGGACGCATAGAAATCGCGGATGAACGAATCGAAGCCGTGGACACCGCCGGTGGCCGTGTCCAGCAGCTCGCCAAAGCCGCGATGGACCCACCAGCCGTGCAATTCGGGATTCACCCAGCGGTGACCGTCGCCCACACGGCCGATCGTATGTCGGCTCATCTCCATGTAAATACGGTCTAGATGCGGCGTGAGTAGCAGCGATACCGGATCCAACTCGGTGTGCAAGGTGGTCGCCAGTCCAAACGATAGCTCGCTTGAACGGATCGACTGCCCCTCGAAATGCATCAGCAATTCGTTTTCGCGGGCCGCAAAGGCGATCAGCTCCAGTAGATAGCCGACATCGTTCTGTGCCCATAGGCTGATCGCCCGGGCTGCCTGGCAGGTCGGGTTATGGCCCTGGTCGACGCCGCGCGGCTGACCGAGCACGGACAACGTGCCGGCGAGCAGTAGTACGTTCGCATCGGGCGGGTCCTGCCACTCGCTGGAGGCGCGCAAATTTTCAGCCACGGATGGGTGAATGGCCAGCACCATCAGGCGGCGCAGACCTGGCAACACAGGGCGTATGAACGTCATGCCCTGTTCGAGCAGTTTCGACAGGCCATAGATCGAGCGCGCCGTCTCGCGCCAGATGGCGAACCGGATGATGTCGGATATCAGCGTTTGATGCGCACCCAGGCTCACCTTGCCGACGGCGTTGAGCGCCAGCGCCGGGCCGACCAGTTCGGGGGCATTATCGACCAGATGACGCAGCAGATCCGCATGCTGGGCCGACACCAGGCCGGTACGCGACATGGCCTGGCCGAAATTGTTGGCTTCCTCGGCGAGCGCGTTGATATCCAGCTCGCATAGCGCGGCGGCATAGTCCTCGCGCTTACCGATACGGGACAGCGGTGTCGGGCCATTGAGCGCATGCATCCATTCCCGCGCGCGGGCAACAGACGGGTCATCGTCCGGTAGCTCGGCGGTTGCACGATCGGCGGCGCGTAGCAGAGCCTCGACACGCTGCACCATGATCGGGCGCTGCAGTAGGACACGCTCGGCTTCGTAGACGAGGGCATCCAGAATCGCGGCCGCGCCGAGTCGCTCCAGTATGAATTCGAACAGGTTCTTGACCCGTTCGGCGGCGGCAGGATCCGCTTCACGTGTTTCTTCGGTCGCGACCGGGAAAAGCAGATCGAGGTTGCTGGCCAGAATCTGTTGAAGAAAACGACGGGCTTCCTCGGCCGTCATGCCGCTGGCTTCGGTCAGACGCTCGGCGATAGCGAGCATACGCAGCTCGCTCAGGCACTCCAGCGTTGCGTTGATACCGCCAGCCCGCAGTGTCGTGCTGACCAGAGCCGGCTGCAGTGCCTCCGGCGCTTCCCAGTCGCCATTGGCGAATACGCCGGCCGCATCGAAACGCGGTGCATAGGCGTAAAGATGGGCGATACCTTCCGGGCTTCTCAGCAACTTCTGGGCGCGAGCCAGCAGCTGTTGCTGTTGCATGGCCTTGCCGAAGGAGCGCGCGGCTTCGAGGCGCTCGAGAACCTGTTCGAAATCTTTTGCGAGACGGTTTGGGTCGGCCAGGCCGCCCACTTTGAGTTGGGCCATGAATGCCCTCCAGTGAACTTGATAGCCGTAGCGGCCATCGCAATCGGGCAACGAATTGTGCTCGTGGTCCCGTCGTTTGCGTGCCATGGACACACTTTTGCGACGGTCAATAGTGTGAATCGGTCGTATGCCCGTTCAAATTAAAGGGTGGACGTTAACACAGCGCAGCTCTCGCCCTATGTGATCGCCACATGGGGCTATGCCGTGGTTATCGGCCGGAAATACCCGCTTCTAAAGCAGCTGCCGTGCAGGGGCTACGTGCCGGCGTGGCTTTTGCGACCAGCAAGCGCCTGTGTCGGCACGTGATCGCAGAGTCGAACAGCCGGCCATTGCGGCCGGCTGCGGTTGGATATCGACGGCTAGAACGCCATGCCGATGCTGACCGTGCCGGTCAGGAAATCGTCTTCCGGGTTGCCCGGAATCACATCTTCGTCAGTGTGGTAATAGGTCGTATTGACTGCGAGCGACCAGTCGCCGTAGCCGGCCGGGATGAAGCCCAAACCCATACTGGCCGTGGCGCCGATCGAGGCATAGCCGAAGCCGCTGTCGCCACCCTGAAACTCGTCGGTCATGAAGCCGACACTCATTGGAATCGACAGACTCACCGGGGTGGTCGGGCTGTCTACAAGATCGAACGCCGGTTCGATAGCGCCGACGAAGACAGCGCCATCGTCCTGGCCTTCCTGCCCGTTCACACGGATATGGGTCAGAAAGCTCGGGTTGAGCGCAAAGTCGCCGCCCCACAAGGCGCTGTCGTCATAACCGACGCTCAGATCCAGCACACGCTCGGTGTCGCCGCCGTAGTACCACTGCTGGTAGATCGCGCCCAGGGTTACAGCACCTGCGGTATAGGTCAGACCACCATAGACGTCGATTTCCTGAATGTTGCCGCCGATGGTGTCTTCGTCGGCGTTGTTGTTGATATCGCTCCACGCGCCGAAGGTCAGTGCAAAACCGTTCGGCAGATCGGCGCCGAGGTCGATATAGGCGAATTTGGTGGACTGCGACCCGTAAAAGTCATGCCCGCCGCCCCAGACGTCTCCGCCGTAGGAAACGAAGTGCGAGGCAAAGTCCAGGCCGACCGAGCCATAGATCTTGTCTGCCGGACCAGACGGCTCACTCGACTCGTACTGGACTTGCGAGGGTGAATCGCTGTTGGGCGCACTGCGGGTCGATTCATCGGCCATTTGTGCAAATGCGAGCGGGCTTGCTCCGCAGAGTAACGATGCCACAAGGCAGGGCATCGTGGTCATGACTTTATTTTTCATATCTCTCCCTACAGGGTTTATGGATTGAGTATCCGAAAACGGGTTTCCCCGTGGATTAAAAAGCACGAAATGCGCCATAAATTTTTAATATCGCAACGCGCGAAGGCGCTGATATAAGTCAAATGACGCAGCGAAACGTTACCGAGAGGCAATCCAAGGCGTAGAAAGAAGTCAGGCAATCGCGATAGCGCAATTGACCAGGCGCCCGATGTTTTGGGCTGGCTTGCCGGTTTTGTGGCCGGCCGACAACCGTGTCTGAACTTAGTCTTTCGAAAAATACAGTCGCTTATGTGCGTCGACATGGGCGTGCATGACCTGCACATCGTCAGGGTCGCGTTTACGCAGGTCTGCGTCGGCCAATGCTTCGGCCAATGGCAGTTCGACATGGCGACGGAATGCACGGCCCATGGCGCGGGCGCCGTAGCGGCGATCGAAGCCTTCTTTGTGCAATAGCGCGCGCGCCGAGGTATCCAGCGTGGCTCGACGCCCGATTCGGGCCAACCGGCTGTTCAATTTCTGCAGTTCGATATCGATAAGCGCGTCGAGCATGTCGTGCTCGATCCAGTTGAACAGACTGACGGTATCGATGCGATTGACGAATTCGGGATCGAATTGCTCGTGCAGGGCATGGTCGACGATTTGGTGCAGACCGCGGCGCTGGCGCTGTTCGGACGTCGGCCACAATCGCTGCCAGCCTCTGTTCAGACGCGCCAGGTAGCGCTCGATCTCGCGCGCGCCGAGGTTGCTGGTCATGAAGATCATCGTATTTCGAAAATCGATGGTCTTGGCGCCCGAGGTGAGTGTGAGCTGGCCGTTATCGAAGACGTTGAGCAGGGCGCGCGAGACTTCGGTGCTGGCTTTTTCGATCTCGTCGAACAAGACGATGCCCGGCGCGCCGAAACTGCCGGCAATGCGGTCGGCATCGAGCAGCGTGGTGCCTTCCTTGCTGCCGACATAACCCGGCGGTGCGCCGGTCAGCGCGGCGGCATAGTGTTCCTGGGCGAGCGTGTTCATATCGATACGGCATACGGCATCGCGCTGGCCGTGTATGGCTTCGGCTAGAACGCGCACCAACTCGGTCTTGCCCACGCCGGTGGGGCCGAGCAGCAGGCCGACATGCAGTGGTCGCTGGGGATCGCCGATATCGGCCTTGATGATCTTGAGTGTAGCCTCGACGGTATCCAGTGCCTGCGGCTGGCCGACGATACGCTCGCGTAGCAAGCCCATGACCGCCGACGGCTCGAAATGAAACCGCGATGTACGGTTGGGCGGTGGCGGGGTTTGAGCGTTAGCTGGTTCTGGTGCGCACCGATGGTTGCGCTCGGCGAGCATGTCATTAATGAACGGCATGACGCCCCTCGGTCCGGGCCGGCGCACCATCGCAGGTCACGGTGGTACGCCGACGTATTCTCGATCGATCAGGCGCCGGCTTCTTTTTCGGCCTGCGGGTGCGATAGCGTGCCCACCGGGCAGTCGGCGGTGGTGGCGGTGCTGCGCGTCATAGCCTCCACGTCTTCCTGGGCTTTTTTCGCATCCATGACCCAGGTGCGATAGAACTCGAACGGGCAGTCCGCGATGCCCTTGTCGCCTTCGCCGGAATCGTTCGTGCCGCTGTAGCCGCGATGGAGCAGCTTGAACAGATGGTTTTGTGATTGGTCGTTGGCGCGTGCATCGCGAATGGCCGATACCGAGAGCTGGGCGTACTGAATGCCGTTTTCCTCGGTGCCGCATTCGCCGAGCGTACGGCCGTCGAACCCGATCACCGACGAATGGCCGAAATAGGAATAAACGCCGTCGAAGCCGGCCGCATTGGCCACGGCCACGTAGCAGTTGTTGGCCCAGGCCATGCACTTGGACATCATCACCTGCTGTTCCTTGGCCGGGTACATATACCCCTGGCAGCGCACGATCAGCTCGGCGCCTTTCATGGCACAGTCGCGCCAGATTTCCGGGTAGTTGCCGTCATCGCAGATGATCAGGCTGATCTTGAGCCCCTTGGGGCCTTCGACCACATAGGTCTTGTCGCCCGGGTACCAGCCTTCGATCGGACACCAGGGAATGCACTTACGGTATTTCTGAACGACTTCGCCTTTGTTATCGATCAGAATCAGCGTGTTGTAGGGCGCCTTGTTGGGGTGATCCTCATGGCGCTCGCCGGTGATCGAGAACACGCCCCAGGTATTGGCCTGGCGGCAGGCTTCGGAAAATACGGCGGTTTCGTCGCCCGGAATGGTGGCAGCGGTGTCCATCATTTCGTCCGGGTCGTACATGATCCCCATTGTGCTGTATTCGGGGAAGACCACCAGGTCCATGCCGGGCAGGCCAATCTTCATGCCCTGGATCATGTCCGCGATCTTGTTTGCGTTGTCGAGCACGTCGGCGCGGGTATGCAGGCGCGGCATCTTGTAGTTGACCACGGCGACGCCGACGGTATCGGCGCTGCTGGAAATATCTCCGTGTCGCATTCGGTTCTCCGGTTGACCGCGCCGGTTCTAGCGACGCGGATCTGAAAAGGTGGCGACGCCGCCGTTCGGAAACGGTCGACGCCGCCGGGAGCAATCGTTGTGCCAGGCCCTAGTGGCTGATCATCCAGGGTCGGGGCCCGGTCTTGGTCTTGATCGCCGGTGGGGCGCCCGTGTTGCTGGCCTTGCGGCTGCTGCTCGAACAACAGCCACAACCCGCGGGATGGCGCTTGTCATAGGTCTTGGACGTATGCGGCCGATCGGCGCTGCGTTCGTTGGTCTCGTGCGCCACGCGGGCGTGGCTTGAGATCAGCGACAGGCGTGGCGCCGAGATGATGCGTGCCGACGCTGCCCCGCAGTCGGGGCAGTCGGCGGGCTGGCTGCATTCGGCCATGCGACGCATGGCGCGGAAGGTGCCGCAGTCGTGACAGGCGTATTCGTACATCGGCATGACGAATCTCCTACTGGTCGTAGGCGATGGGCATGTCGACGCTGCCGTCGAGGAACTTCGTCGGCCCGTCGGCGCCGGGCTGGATATCGAAGTCGAAGATTTCCGACGGAATCCACAGCGTCGCGCAGGAGTTGGGGATGTCCACCACGCCGCTCAAATGCCCCTGCACGGGTGCTACGCCGAGAATCGAATAGGCCTGGGCGCCGGAATAACCGAACTTCTTGAGGTATTCGATCGCGTTCAGACAGGCCTGGCGGTAGGCGACGTTGGCATCCAGATAGTGCTGCTTGCCGGATTCGTCGACCGAGATGCCTTCGAATATGAGGTAGTCGTTATAGGTCGGCACGATCGGGCTGGGTTTGAAGATCGGGTTCTTGATCCCGTATTTCTTCATGCCGTCCTTGATCAGCTCGACTTTCATGTGCACCCAGCCGCCGGCCATTTCGATGGCGCCGCAGAAGGTGATTTCACCGTCGCCCTGGCTGAAGTGCAGATCGCCCACCGACAGGCCGGCGCCGTCGACATAGACCGGGAAATAGACCTTCGAGCCGCGCGACAGATCCTTGATATCGCAGTTGCCGCCATGCTCGCGCGGCGGCACGGTGCGTGCGCCTTCGGCCGCGGCCTTGTCGCGGGCGTCACCGGAGAGCGCGCCCATGTGCGCGGTATCGGCCACCGGCGGATTGGCCAGCGGCGGCACGCGTTCGGGATCGGTGGCGATGAGCTCGAGTTCGCGCGTGTTCCAGGTATCGAGCAGATCCTGACTGGGCAGGCAGCCGATCAGGCCCGGATGCACGAGGCCGGCGAAGTTCACGCCCGGTACGTGCCGCGATGTGGTGTAGAGCCCGTGGAAATCCCAGATCGATTTCTGGGCATGCGGAAAATGTTCGGTGAGAAAGCCGCCGCCGTTTTGCTTGGAGAAGAAACCGTTGAAGCCCCATTCCGCGCCGGGCAGGGCACCGATATCGAGAATGTCGACCACGAGCAGATCGCCGGCTTCGGCGCCTTTCACGCCTACGGGCCCGGACAGGTAATGCACGGTCGACAGATCCACGTCGCGCACGTCGGAGGCATCGTCATCGTTGGCGATCGCGCCCGCGGTCCAGTCGTAGGTTTCGAGAATGAAGTCGTCGCCCGGATTCACCCAGCAGGCCATGGGGATATCCGGATGCCAGCGGTTGTGCACCTTTTCGTTCTGGGTGGCCGGGGTGTCGAGATCGACCTTGATAAGCGTATCGGTCATGGCGTTGTTCTCCTGCGAACGGTTTTCAGCGTGGCGAGCGCGGCTCGCGCGGGTCGGGAATCAGTCTTGATTGTGGTCGCGGTAGCGGCAATACGTCGGATGACGTAAAGCCGTCCGGTACAAACGGGGGTCAAACAGTCAGGTAGCGGCTGATCTGCTTGGCGTCGATCTCATCACCGGCGGCCTCGTGGGCAATCTTGCCCTTGTCGAGTACAAGCATCCGGTCGGCGATCGCGGTGGCAAAGCTCAACACCTGTTCGGACACCACGATGCTGATCTGGCGCGTGCGTTTGATCTCGTTGAGCGTCTTGGCCAGATCCTTGATGATCGATGGCTGGATGCCTTCGGTCGGTTCGTCGAGCAACAGCACCTTGGGGTCGGCGGCCAGCGCCCGGGCGATGGCCAGCTGTTGTTGCTGGCCGCCGGAGAGATTGCCGGCCTTGCGTCGGCGCATATCGCGCAGGACGGGGAACAGGTCGTAGATATCGCCGGGAATCTTGCGCCGGCCGGTGGCTTCCAGGCCGGCGGCGATGTTCTCCTCGACGGTGAGCGTGCCGAATACGAGCCGGCCCTGGGGCACATAGGCCAGCCCGCGTTTGACGCGTTCATAGGCTTGGCGCTTGCCGACGTCTTCCGCGCCGATACGAATGGTGCCTTGGGCCGGCATGATGCCGATAAGCGATTTGAACAGCGTGGTCTTGCCCATGCCGTTGCGGCCCATGATGGCCACGGTTTCGGTTTCGCCGACGGTAAAGGAAATACCGTGGATGACCTCGCTCATGCCATAGCTGACGCGTAGATCCTGAGTGCTGAGCATGATGGTTTCCTCAGTGGCCTAGATAGACTTCGATGACGCGCTCATCGGACTGCACCTTCTCCATCGGGCCCTCGGCGAGGATCTTGCCCTGATGCAGTACGGTGACCTTGCGACCGATGTCCTTGACGAAATCCATGTCGTGCTCGATCACGATCACGGCACGGTTTTCCTTGATGCGGTTGAGCAGGGCGGCAGTCGCCTCGCGCTCGGGCACGCTCATGCCGGCCACCGGCTCGTCGAGCATGAGCAGCTCCGGGTCCTGGATGAGCAACATGCCGATTTCCAGCCACTGCTTCTGGCCGTGGCTGAGCAGGCCCGCGCTCATATCGAGTTCGTCGACCAGATAGATGGTCTCGGCAATTTCCTGAATACGGGCGACGAGCTTGGGTGTGCGCCGGAAGAACAGACTGGAGAGCACCGTGCGGCCGCCGGGCGAGGATAGCTCCAGGTTCTGGCGCACCGTCAGGTTTTCGTAGATCGATGGCGTCTGGAACTTGCGGCCCACGCCGGCATGCACGATCTGATGTTCCGAGAGCTTGGTCAGGTCCTTGTTCTTGAACTTGATCTTGCCGGTGGTTGCACGGGTCTTGCCGCAGATCAGATCGAGCAGGGTGGTCTTGCCGGCCCCATTCGGGCCGATGACCACCCGCAGTTCGTTGCGTTCGACATAGAAGTTCAGTGCATCGATGGCCTTGAAGCCGTCGAAGGACACGCCGAGGTCCTCGACCTCGAGAATCATGGCGTTGCTCATCAGGCTTGCTCCTGCGGGGTCGCGTTGGAAGAGGTCCGGCTGGCCGTGTCCGGCTTGTCGGTCGATGGTTTGGATTGAGATCTACGGCCGGGCATGAGCTTCGAGCCATAGTCCGACACGAGACCGGCCAGTCCGCGCGGAAAGAACATGACCACGCCGATGAACAACGCCCCCATGACCACCGGCCAGATCTGCGGGAAGCTGTCGGATAGCGAGGTCTTGGCCCAGCTGACGATGAACGCGCCGCAGGCCGCACCGACGATCGACAGGCGCCCGCCCACCGCACAGAACACCACCATCTCGATAGAGGCGACCGCGCCGATGAAGGTCGGGGACATGAAACCCACCTGCAGGGTGAAAAACGCGCCGCCAATCGCTGCGAATACGGAGGCCATGACGAACACGAACACCTTCATGTTGGCCACGTCGTAGCCGGAAAAGCGTACCCGGTCTTCCTGATCGCGCATGGCGATGAGCAGGCGCCCGAAGCGGCTGTTGATGATGAAATTGCCCACCAGCAGGCACAGCAGCAGGGCAATACAGCAGGCGTAGTAGAGGATGTACTTGGCGCCGTCGGTACGGATGTCCCAGCCGAGCAGCGTGCGCAGGTCGGTGATGCCGTTGATACCGCCGGTATAGCCCTGCTGACCGACGATGAGAATGGTCAGGATCACCGCGATTGCCTGGGTGATGATGGCGAAGTACACGCCGCCCACGCGGCGTTTGAACATGGCATAGCCGATCAGCCAGGCAAAGAAGGCCGGTACGGCGATCACCGCGAAAACGGTAAATGTGAAGCTGTGGAAGGGTTCCCAGAACCAGGGCAGCTCGGTGAGCTGGTTCCAGTCCATGAAGTCGGGAATGCCCGGCGTGGTCTGGATCTTGGTGGCTTCGGGGGTGGAGGCCTCGAGCTTGAGAAACATGGCCATGCAGTAGCCGCCGAGGCCGAAGAACACGCCCTGGCCGAGACTCAGAATGCCGCCATAGCCCCAGCACAGCACCAGACCGACGGCCACGAAGGCATAGGTCAGATACTTGCCGAACAGATTCAGACGAAAGATTTCGGTGGTGGCGGGCAGCAGCACCATCAGTATCGCGGCGATCACCGCAATCTGGATCAATGCCGATGTACCGCCGAATGCCTTGATGAGACGTTGCACGATGACTCTCCCGGGCCGCCTAGCGGCGCACCTTGCTGGCGAACAGGCCCTGCGGACGCAGCATGAGGGTCACGACCACGGTAAGCAGGGTGAAGACCTTGGCCATCGAACCCGACCAGAAGAACGACAGGATCGACTGAGACTGGGCGATGCCGAATGCCGAAACCACGGTGCCCAGCAGACTGGCCGCGCCGCCGAACACGACCACCAGGAAGGTATCGACGATATACAGCGAGCCGGTGGTCGGCCCGGTGGAGGCGATGGTGGTGAAGGCGGCCCCGGCCACGCCGGCGATGCCGCAGCCCAGCGCGAAGGTCAGGCGATCGACGCGGTCGGTATTGATGCCGGCGGCGTTGGCCATGCTGCGGTTCTGGGTGGTGGCGCGCACCTTGATGCCCCAGCGCGAGCGATACAGCAGCGCGAACAGGGCGACGGTGAGTACGAGCGTGATCACGAGAATGAACAGCCCGTTGAGCGGAATATCGATCATGTCGGTGGCGCGGTAGGAGCCCAGCAGCCAGTCCGGCATGGTCACGGTCTTTTCGCGCGGGCCGAAGGTCGAGCGATAGACCTGCTGAAGAATCAGGCCGAGACCCCAGGTCGCCAGCAGCGTGTCCAGGGGCCGGTTGTAGAGATAGCGGATCATGAACCGCTCGACCAGATAGCCGAGCGCGAACGTGCCCGCGAAAGCCGCGACGATCGCGACCGGGAAGTACCAGGTGAGGGCAGTCGCGCCCCATTCCGATGCCTGATACGACACGAGATAGGTGATATAGGCGCCCAGGGTTAGGAATTCGCCGTGGGCCATGTTGATTACGCCCATCTGGCCGAAGATGATCGCCAGCCCCAGGGCCATGAGAAGAAAGACGCAGAACAGGCTCAGGCCCGAAAAGCCCTGCATCACGAAGATCGCGGTCAATTCCTGTGCGGTGAAGTCGCCCATGGTCTGCTCCCTTGACGATTGCCGGGACCGTACGGCCCCGGCAATCGCATATTTCGCTTAGCGGTTAAGGGTCGGCTTAGTAGCCTTCCGGGAACGGGTTCGGCTCGATCACGTCGGATTCCCAGACCACTTTGGCCTGACCGTCGTTCTGCCACTGGCCGATACGGGTGCGCATCCACAGGTGGTGGTTGGGATCGACCTTGGTATAGCCGTGCGGCATGCCTTCCTTCCATTCCATGTTGTCGGAGGCAGCGACCACCTTGTCGACATCGAAGCTGCCGGCCTTCTCGACCGCACGCTTCCACAGCCACGGGCCCAGGTAAGCGGATTCGGTCACGTCACCGATGACGGCATCATCGCCATACTCGGCCTTGAACGCTTCCACGAATTCCTTGTTCGACGGAATGTCGAGGCTCTGGAAATACTTCATCGACGAATAGAAGCCTTCGACGTTCTGCTTGCCGATACCCAGCACTTCGTCCTCGGTGACGGAAATGGTGAGCATGGGCTGGCGTTTGGCGGTCATGCCGGCGGCCTTGAGCTGCTTGAACCAGGCCACGTTGGAGCCGCCGACTACGGCTGCGAACACCAGGTCCGGACGCTTGAGTTTGATCTTGTTGATCAGCGAACCGAACTGCGTGTTGCCCAGCGGATAGTAGTCTTCGCCGACCACACGGCCACCGAGATGCTTCTCGATATGGGTACGCGCGATCTTCATCGAGGTACGCGGCCAGATATAGTCGGAGCCAACCAGATAAAAGCTCTTGGCGCCGAGTTCTTCATTCGCCCAGTTCAGGGCTGCAAGAATCTGCTGGGTCGCTTCCTGGCCGGTATAGAACACGTTCTTGGACTGTTCCAGCCCTTCATAGAACGTCGGGTAGTAGAGCAGGCCGTTGTTCTGCTCGAACACCGGCAGTACGGCCTTGCGCGATGCCGAGGTCCAGCAGCCGAATACGGTGGCGACCTTGTCGCCCTGAAGCAGCTTGCGGGCTTTTTCGGCGAAGGTCGGCCAATCGCTCGCACCGTCCTCCACGGTGTACTCGATCTGACGGCCGAGAATGCCGCCCTGTTCGTTGATCTGCTTGATGGCGAGTTTTTCGGCCTGGATCGAGCCGGTTTCGCTGATCGCCATGGTGCCGGTCAGCGAATGCAGAATGCCGACGTTGACGGTATCGTCGGTTACCGCCAGACCCGTGGTCATGACTTCGTCGGTGGCAGGTGCGGCGGCATGGGCCGGGCCGAACAGGGCAGAGGCGCCCAGTGTCACGGCCGCGAGGCCGGCAAGCCACGATCGGCTCAAGGGGCGTCGCCCCGGGGTAAGCAAATTCATCGATGGTCTCCCTTTGGATAACGAAACGGGTGCGCTAGCAGCCCTGCAAAGCAGTGGGCCCGTGCCGGTTGCCTCGCTCGCTATCCAGACTGGCGTGTCTCATCGAAGCCGCCCATACGCCGATCAACGCACCGGCATACGTCATTTGACGTAGGCGCTGGCGCGTTTCCTGCAAGGGCGAGTCATTACCATCCGGGCTGCATACCCGCCTGCTTCCGACCGACTCGCTTCATGGACAACGGCCCCCAACGCATCGTCAAGATTCGCCGCGCCTACAACCGCTGGGTCGGCGACGAAACGCTCGAGGACTACGCCCTGCGCTTTACCGCGCGTACCTTTCGCAAGTGGTCGGAACTGCGTATCGCCAATACCGCGCTGGGCGGCATTTCGTTTCTCGCGCTGGAGGCGATCGGTGCGGTGTTGATGATGAGCTACGGCTTCACCAATGCCGCCTGGGCGATAGGCGCGGTATGCACCGCCATCTTCCTGGTGGGTCTGCCGATCAGTTATTACGCGGCCCGCTACGGCGTGGATATCGACCTGCTCACCCGTGGCGCGGGCTTTGGCTATCTCGGTTCCACGTTCACGTCGTTGATCTATGCGAGCTTCACGTTCCTTTTCTTTGCATTGGAAGCCGCGATCATGGGCCAGGCGATCTCGATGTATTTCGGGGTCTCGCTGCCGGTGGCGTATCTGATCAGCGCGCTGGCGGTGATTCCGCTGGTGACCTTCGGTATTACTGCCATCAATCGCCTGCAGTGGTTCACCCAGCCGATCTGGCTGGTGCTGCTCGTGTTGCCCTATATCTGTGTGGCGCTCAAACGGCCCGAGACGTTTACCGATTTCGTCGGTTTCGTGGGCCGCCAGCATGACGGCAGTTTCAGCTGGGGCGCGTTTGGCGCTGCCTGTGGGGTCGCACTGGCGCTGATCGGCCAGATCGGCGAGCAGGTCGATTACCTGCGTTTTCTGCCCGAGAAAAAGCGCGCGAACCGTGTTCGCTGGTGGCTGGCCGTACTCGCCGCCGGCCCGGGCTGGGTGCTGTTCGGCGGGCTGAAGATGTTCGGCGGGGCACTGCTGGCGTTTCTGGCCATGCAGCATCAGTTACCGTTCGGCCAGGCAACCGAGCCGACCCATATGTATCAGGTTGCCTTCGGCTATGTGTTCGACTCGCCCGGGGTCGTGCTGGCCACCACCGTTGCTTTCGTGGTCGTGTCGCAGGTCAAGATCAACGTCACCAATGCCTATGCGGGGTCGCTGGCCTGGTCGAACTTCTTTGCCCGGGTCACGCGCAGCCATCCGGGGCGGGTGGTGTGGCTGGTGTTCAACGTGCTGATCGCGCTGATTTTGCTCGAGGTCGGGGTGTTTTCGGCGATCGAGCGGGTGCTTGGACTTTATGCGAACGTGGCGGCCGCCTGGATCGGCGCGCTGGCGGCCGATCTGGTCATCAACAAACCGCTGGGGCTGTCGCCCAAGGGCATCGAATTCAAGCGTGCCCATCTATACGACATCAACCCCGTGGGCATCGGCGCGCTCGCCATCGCAAGCGTGCTGTCGCTGGCGGCCTATACCGGCCTGTTCGGCCACGCGGCACGGGCGGCCGCGCCGTTGCTGGCACTGGGCGGCGCGTTTCTGGCTGCGCCTCTGATCGCCTGGCTCACGCGTGGGCGCTTCTATCTGGCCCGAACGCCGGCCAGCCCGGCACAGCTGGCGCCGGACGGTAGCGCCCAGTCGCGCTGTGTGCTGTGTGGCAACCATTTCGAAGTGGACGATATGGCCCTGTGCCCGGCGTATCGCGGCACGATCTGCTCGCTGTGCTGCAGTCTGGACATGCGTTGTGGCGACCTGTGTCGGCCACAGGCTACGGCGTCTGCACAGGCCGCGGCGGTGGTACGTCGGGCATTGCCCAGGTCGGTCCTGCCGCATTTATATACGCGGCTGATGCGATACGGCGCGGTGCTGTGCCTGCTCAGCGTGGTGCTGTTCGGCGCGCTGGTGGCGGTATATGCCCAGGTCGCACCACTGGTGTCGGCCGCGGATACCGGTCTGTTGTTCGAGATATTCATTCGTACCTTCTTGTTGATGACAGCGCTCACCGGGGTGCTGGCCTGGTGGCTGGTGCTCACGCGCGAAGCACGCACGGTGGCCCAGCAGGAGACCTCACGCCAGACGCAGTTGCTGATGCGCGAAATTCGGGCCCATAAGGAAACCGATGCCAAGCTGCAGAAAGCGTCTTCCGAGGCCGAAGCCGCCAATCGTGCCAAGAGTCGTTATGTATCCGGTCTGAGTCACGAGCTGCGTACGCCGCTCAACAACGTACTCGGCTATACCCAGCTGTTGCAGCGGGATACGCGCCTGGATGAGGCACAGTCGGCCAAGCTGGCCACGATTCAACGCAGCGGTGAGCACCTGCTGGCACTCGTTGACGGGTTGCTGGATATCGCGCGTATCGAGGCCGGCCGTATCAATCTCAATATCGGCGAGATTCATACGACGGCCCTGCTGGATCAGATCGATGCGATGTTCGCGCCGCAGGCCTATGCCAAGGGACTGGATTTCCGTATCGAACGCGTCGGCCGTATTCCAGAAGTCGTGCGGGGCGACGAACAGCGGCTGCGTCAGATTCTGATCAACCTGGTGGGCAACGCCATTCGCTTTACACGCACCGGTCTGGTGCGTCTGCGTATCGGCTATGCATGGGAAGTCGCCACATTCGAGGTCATCGATACCGGCCCCGGTATCGCCGAAGACAAGCTTGAACAGATTTTCCTGCCCTTCGAACGGCTCGACGCCGACCTGAGTGGCCTGACCAGCGGCACCGGCCTGGGCCTGACCATCTGTCAGTTGCTGACCCAGTTCATGGGCGGCGAGCTCGCGGTCAAGGGCGCCGAGGGTGGCGGCACCCATTTCACGCTGCGACTGTTTCTGGCACGGCGCAAAAAGGGCGACGCAGCCGCAGGTCGCGACGCCGCCCAGACGGTCGCCGGCTACAGCGGGCCGCGACGCCATATATTGCTGGTGGACGATCTGGCTGATCAGCGCGCGATCCTGCGCGATTTTCTCGAACCGCTGGGTTTCACGATCGACGAATGCAGCGATGGCCCCAGCGCGCTGCACTGGCTGGCGACCGAACGTACCGATGCCATCATCATGGACGTTGCGATGCCGGGCATGGACGGCTTCGAGACCGCGCGCATGATGCGCGCTCGCAGGTTGAGCGAGGCACCGATTCTGGTGGTATCCGCCAATGCCTACGGCGAGGACGTGGCCCGTAGCGAAGCCGCCGGCTGTGATGCGTTTCTGCCCAAACCGGTCGATATCCCCCGGCTGCAGACAACGCTGGCAACGTTATTGCATCTGGAATGGACGCACGAGGGACAAACGACCGCGCCTGCCGAGCCGACCGGAACGGTCGATACGGCGTCGCCGCTACTGGACGAGCTACCGCAACGACTTGTTCAACGCCTGTCGGCCGCGCTCGAGACCGGCGTCATGGCCGGTGTCGAGGCGGTCATCGACGATATCGAACGCGCGCACCCGGCGCAGGCAGGCCAGCTGAACGAATTGCGTGATGCGGCCCGCCGCTTCGAGTTCGATCGCCTGCGCCGGCTATTGACTGCGGCATCCGCGGCGCCTGACCAGGGAGAAAGGGCATGAACTTGGCCTACGACAACCGGGATCGATCAATGGCAGAAACCGCGCCGCTCGTTCGCGGGGTGGTGCTCGTCGTCGACGACCAGCCGGAAACGCTGGCGTTGTTGTCCGAGGTTCTGGGCAACGAAGGCTATACCGTGATCGTCGCGGTCGACGGGCGATCTGCACTCGAACGAGCACGTATGATCACGCCGGATCTGGTGCTGCTTGATGCGCGCATGCCGGGCATGGACGGCTTCGAAGTCTGTCTGCGCATGAGTGCCGATGCCTCGCTTGCCGGTGTGCCGGTTATCTTCATGACCGGTTTGACCGAAAGCGAACATATCGTCAAAGGTTTCCGCGCCGGCGGCGCGGACTATGTCACCAAGCCGGTGAAGCCGGACGAGGTCTGCGTACGCGTGGAAGCGCATCTCAAGCGCGCCCAGGCACAGCGTCGTGCCGACATGGTGGTCAATGCGGGCGGGCGTGCCGCCATCATCGCCGACAGCGACGGCCAGGTACGCTGGCACAGCTCGCGCGCGGCGGCTTATCTTGAACGTTATCTCGATGGCGATCAGCCCGGCGTATTACCCGGCGCCCTGGTGCGCTGGATGCGCCAGGCCGAACCGTCATCACGGCCTTACGAAATCGCTCAGGGTCAGGCGCGGCTTTCAATTCGCCTGGCCGGGCCGGCGGGGGCTGACGGCTGGATACTGACACTCGTGGAGTTCGACGATGAAGCCTCCATCAACGATTTCGTCGAGCGCTTCGAGTTGACGCCGCGCCAGGCCGAGGTGCTGCTATGGGTATCGCGCGGCAAGACCAATCGCGATATCGGCGAAATTCTCGATATGAAACCGCGCACTGTGAACAAGCATCTCGAGCACATCTTTCCGAAGCTCGGTGTGGAGACGCGTGCTGCCGCGGCAGCCACGGCCTTGCAGGTGATCGGGCCTTAGGCCAAACAGACCCTATGCCGGGCGTCGATCGGCCCAGCGCAGCCACCGACGCACGAGACGTATGCTCAGCCAGAGCGTGACCAGTATCCAGCCCGCGGTCGCCACGAATACGGCCAGCATGAGCGTGCCGATGCCCAGTTCGGGCCAGGCCACAGCCAGCGTCTCCACAGGATTCGGCGCATACGCCAGCGTGTTGAGCACGGTCATCGCACTGGTTAAAAGGGTTGGCAGGGCGGCGAGCGGGGCTACAAGCACGAGCACCAAAGCCGTTGCCGATATCGCATGGTGGCGCCCGAGCCAGCGGTGATGCGAGGCGACGAGCGCGCTCTGTCCGGCGGCAGCCCACCAGTGCAGCAAGGCGATGACCGCCATGACTGGAATCAGCAGGATGCCCACCCCTAGCCAGAGTGCGGCCACAATGGCGCCGGCCGCGATATAGCCTGCCGTTACCCCGCCGCTTTGTTCGACAGGCGCCGTGTTCACGGCGCCATGCCCGGCATGGCGCGATGTTCTGCAAAGGCGAGCACGCCGCGAATAAAGCGATAGACGCCCCATATCCACAGAATCGCGTAACCCAGAAAGCCGATCATCACGGGCGTGAGCACTAGACAAACCAATGACCACAGCACCGTGAACCAGAAGGTGCGCATCAGCCAGCGGTGGTGGCTATAGGCGATGCGATCGCGACAATCGTTCATCTTCACGTGATTGATAATGACGCCGGCAATCGCGGTGATCCCGGAAAAGAAGCCGAGCCCGTATAGAACATACGTCACGAGCAGCACATTGCGCTCGAGTTCGCGGCGACTGACGCCCGTGTTGTCGATTTCGTGGCTCATGAGGCGGCCCGGTTGTACATGAGTTGATGAAAGAGCGCGGTTTGGCGATTCCTGTTTGCTAGAATCGTGACCTATCAAGACGCTCAACGTCCGGAATCGGCATGCTTCAACTGTTCACGCACCATCGCAGTGTGTCCGCGCATCGTGTACGCATCGCGCTCAACTACAAGGGCGTGTCCTATAAGTCGATATTCACCGACATGGATCATGCCCGCGGCGATCGGTTGAGTTATCTCAACGTCAATCCGCAGGGGCTCATCCCCGCACTCTGGGCGGAAGATGATCTGGTCATTTCCCAGTCGTCTGCCATTCTAGAATATCTAGAAGAGCGCTATCCTGAACGGCCTCTGCTGCATGGGGATATCGCCGAACGGGCGCGAATCCGCTCGTTTGCCCAGATCGCGATCGCGGATACCCATCCGTTGAACAACCTGCGCGTGTTGCGCTATCTGCGCGACGGCATGAATGTGCCCTACGAAAAACGTCGTGAATGGTTCGAGCACTGGATCCACAAGGCTTTCGCGCCGATGGAATCCATCCTCGCCAACCATGCCCGTGAGCACGACGAGCAAAGCTACTGTTTCACCGACAAGCCGAGCCTGGCCGATGTGTGTCTGGTACCGCAGGTGTCCATGGCGGCGCGCTACGACGTGAACCTCAGCGACTATCCGACCATTCGCCGCGTCTATCGTGCCTGCATGACGCTGGCTGCGTTCCAGGCCGCCGACCCGGATAACCAGGCCGATACCCGCTAATATCGCATCGGCACCCGCGTGCCGAGGTATTAACCGACGCCGTTGATTATTGCCGGTCATGCTGCGCTGTGTAATGCGGCCGTGGCTACTCCCGTTACGGTGCTTGTTAATGTCGCATGCCCCGGTCTAGGGTGGCGGCATCGATAACGCATTTGGCCAGGCGGCGGGTGATGAGCACGATAGCCACGATAGTTGCAGATGTGCGGGCAAGAGCGAGCAGTTTCGAGCCGGCCGAGCAACGCGACCTGTTATTGCGGTTTGTGGATGCCTGGTTCGAGGGCATAACACTCGATGCACTCGCCGCGCGTTCGGTCGACGCACTTTATGCCGCGGTGTGCGACCAGTTCGAATTGTTGTGCAAGCCGCGGCATAGCGCAGAGCTTGCGGTTCACACTCGTGATCTCGATGGCAGTGAAGGCCCTTGCGATACGGCGCTGCTGGTGCTGGCCGACGACATGAGCTTCATCGTCGACACCGTCAGTATGGCGGTGCGCGAAGCCGGGGCCGACATCGACTGGATGATGCATCCCATCCTGCGTGTCAGCCGAGACGCGGCAGGCAAGCCCACCGATATTCGCAGTGCCTCCGACAGCGCCGAGCACGGCGACGAGGAATCGTTGCTGCGCCTTGAGTTTGCCGCACCCGCCGGGCTCGACCGGGAAGCACTCATTGAGCGCGTGCGTCGCAATCTCTCGGATCTGGCGCGTGTGGTGGGCGACTGGCAGGCCATGCGGCGCCAGTTACAGAAAGTCGTGGCCGAGCTCGATACCGTACCCAGCGGAATGGATATCGACGAATGTGAGCAGACACAGGCGTTCCTGCGCTGGCTGGCCGACGATCACTTCACGTTGCTTGGTTATCGCCAGCGCGAGATCCACATCGGCGAAGACGATGCCGACATGATGGTCGACATGCCGGGCACCAGCCTGGGGCTGTTACGCGAGGATCGTGACGATATCGACCCGGACGGCTATGTCGCCCCGGCCGCCGCATTGGACAAGTACAGCCAGTCGCCGCGAATACTCGTGGTTGCCAAGGCCAATCGGCGCTCGTGGATTCACCACGCCGAAACCATGGACGTAATCGCCATCAAGCGTATGGACGACATGGGCAACGTGATCGGCGCCCACCGTTTTCTGGGGCTGTTCTCGGGCGATGCCTATGCCATGAGCCCGCGCCAGATCCCGCTGTTGCGCCAGAAAGTGCGCGATGTGGCCGCGCGTGCGGCGCTGCGTCCGCGCTCGCACAGTGCCAAGAGCCTGCGCTATATCCTCGAAACCTTCCCGCGCGACGAGTTGTTCCAGTCCTCCGAAGACGAGCTCTACAACACCGTCATGGGCGTGCTCGGCATGCGCGAAACCGAGCGGCTGCGGCTGTTCGTCCGCCGCGACCGTTATGCCCGGTTTCATTCCTGCCTGGTGTATGTGCCGCGCGAGCGCTACACGCTGCGCCTGCGCGAACAGATTCAGGCCGAGCTCGAACGTAGCCTGCACGGACGTGCGCAGGAGTCGGACGCGCAGTTCTTGCGCGGCGCGCTGGTGCGTATCCATTATCAGATCGCGATCGAAGCCGAGGCGGTCGATACGCCCGATGCACGTACGCTCGAACAGACCCTGATCGCTGCCACGCGCGCCTGGCCGGATCGTTTCGCGGCCGTGGCCGAAGCGCAGGGGCTGATCATGCCGGCCTATGCGCGGGCCTTCGATAGCGCCTACCGTGATCGTTTCTCGGCACAGACCGCGGTAGACGATGCGACGTTGCTGTCGACGGTGGATCTGGGTGCATCGCCAGCGCTGCGTGTTGTTGGCGTGGCTTCGGAAACCGTTCAGCTCAAGCTGTATGGCAGCGGCGAAGAAACGCCGTTGTCGGCGACCATGCCGATTCTCGAGAATTTCGGCCTGTCGGTGCATACGCAACGCCCTTATCGCGTCGAGCGCGCGGGCCAGGATCCGCAATGGATCCATGAATACGAAGCCGATCATCCGGATGCGCAAGCGCTGATCGAAAACGGCTGTGGCGCCAACGTGGCCGAGGCCTTTGCTGCAGTGATGTCGGGCGCGGCTGAAAACGACGGCCTCAATCGCCTGATCGTAAGCGCTGGTTTTTCACCGCGACAGGTCGTGCTGGTGCGCACGATCACGCGCTATCTGCTGCAGACCGAGCTGCCGTTTTCGCCGGACTATATTCAGGAACAGCTCGCCGGCCATGCCGAACTCGTGGAACGCTTCGTGCGGCTGTTTGAAGGACGTTTCGACCCCGAGAGCGGCGTTGCCGACGACACGACACAACAGCACGAGATCGACGCACTGCTCGACGAGGTCGCCAGTCTCGATGCGGATCGCGTCCTGCGTGCGTTCTACGGCGTGGTACAGGCGACCCTGCGCACCAACTACTACCAGCGCGACGACGAGGGTGCGTTCAAGCCTTATGTGAGCATCAAGCTCGATCCCGCGGCGATGCCGGAACTGCCCCGGCCGCTGCCGATGTTCGAAACCTTCGTCTATGCGCCCGAGGTCGAAGGCGTGCATCTGCGTGGCGGCAAGGTCGCCCGCGGCGGGCTGCGCTGGTCCGACCGACGCGAGGATTTCCGCACCGAAGTACTGGGCTTGATGAAAGCCCAGATGGTCAAGAACGCGGTGATCGTGCCGGTCGGCGCCAAGGGCGGCTTCGTGGTCAAGAACGCGCCGGCCGATGAATCGCGCGAGATGCGCCAGGCCCGTGGTATTGCCTGCTACAAGATATTCATCCGCGGGCTGCTGGATATCACCGACAACCGCGTCGGTTCGGCCATCGAGCCGCCGCATGATGTGGTACGTCGTGACGGCGACGACCCGTATCTGGTGGTGGCTGCCGACAAGGGCACGGCCACGTTCTCCGATATCGCCAACGGCCTGTCGCAGGCCTACGGTTTCTGGCTCGACGATGCCTTTGCCTCGGGCGGCTCGGCCGGCTACGATCACAAGGCCATGGGTATTACCGCGCGTGGCGCCTGGGAAGGCGTGAAGCGCCATTTCCGTGAAATGGGGCGCGATATCCAGAGCGAGCCGTTTACCGTCGTCGGGATCGGCGATATGGGCGGCGACGTGTTTGGCAACGGCATGCTGCTCTCGGAGCAGATCAAATTGGTTGCCGCCTTCAACCATATGCATATCTTCATCGATCCGAACCCGGATCCGGCGGTGAGTTTTGCTGAGCGCAAGCGGTTGTTCGAGCTGCCGCGTTCGGCGTGGAGCGACTACGACAGCACGCTGATTTCGTCCGGCGGCGGCGTATTCGATCGCAGCGCAAAGACGATCGAGCTGTCCGACGAAGCACGGACCGCACTCGATATCCAGGCTGCGCGTCTGAGCCCGCTGGAACTGATCAACCGTATTCTCAAGGCGCCGGTGGATCTGCTCTGGAACGGCGGTATCGGCACGTATGTAAAGGCAAGAACCGAATCCCATGCCAAGGTCGGCGATCGGGCGAACGACGGACTGCGCGTGAACGGCCGCGATCTGCGCTGTGCCGCGGTCGGCGAGGGCGGCAATCTCGGTCTGACCCAGGCCGGGCGTATCGAATATGCCCTGGCCGGTGGCCGGCTGAACACCGACGCCATCGACAACTCGGGCGGTGTCGATTCATCCGACCTCGAGGTCAATATCAAGATCGCGCTCGGCACGGTCGAGGCAGCCGGCACGCTCACGCGTGAGGATCGCAATACGCTGCTGGCATCGATGACGCCGGACGTGATCGATCTCGTGCTGGCGACCAATTATCTGCAGACTCAGCAAATTAGCCTCATGGAAGCCGAAGGGCTCACGCGTTTCGATGAACAGGTCAGCTTCATGCGCGCGCTCGAACGCGAAGGCCGCCTCGACCGTCGTCTGGAACGCCTGCCCGATGACGAAACCATTGAAGAGCGCGCGCGCAATCGACAAGGGCTTACACGCCCGGAACTGGCGGTGCTCATTTCCTATAGCAAGATCGCACTGGCCGACAGCGTGCTGGCGGGCGACCTGCCCGACGACCCGTGGTTTGCCCACCTGCTCGAGGCGGGCTTTCCGCGCGCAATGGTCGAGCAGTTCCCCGAGGCGGTACTCGACCATCGCCTCAAACGCGAGCTGATCACCACGCTGATCACCAATCAGATGGTGGACCGCCTGGGTATCGCCACCGCCCATCGGCTGCCGGCCGGCTTCGGTGCACGCATGGATTCTGCCGTGCGCGCCTACGTCTTGACCGATGCATGGCTGGGCGGCGAAGCGCTGTTTACCGAAATCGAGTCGCTCGACAATCGTCTGGCCACGGCGCACCAGTACGAACTGCACAAGATCGTGATCGGTCTGCTCAAGCATGCGATGAGCTGGTGGCTGGGCACGCCGGGTATTCAAGGCGATCTGTCGTCGTTGGTCGAACGCTATCAGCGGGATGCACGGCTGTTGCTGGCGCATCTTCCGGATTATTTGGTTGGCGGCTATGCCGAGCGCTGGCAGGCCGACCGTGCCGCCTGGGTTGAAGCCGGGCTCGACGAGGCTTTTGCCTGTCAGATCGCCAGCGCCAATGCGGGCGGCGGCATCATGGATGTCGTATCACTTGCCGATGAGCGCGGGCACGATATCGAGTCGGTCGCTGCACTTTATTTCGCCGTCGGCGATGTACTGTCGGTGGACTGGCTGCAGGGCGCGATTCATGCCCTGCCTGCGGATGGGCGCTGGGCCGCGCTTGCCCGGACCAGCCTGCGCGGCGACAGCTATCGTATTCACCAACAGATCGTGGCGCAGGTCTTGGACGTGGCCGGCGACGACCCGCTGGCAGAATGGCGCGTCCGACACGAGCGCACGCTCTCGTTCATCGTAGCGCGTATGGATGAACTCAAGGCGATCGATCAGCCCGGTCATGCGCATCTCACGGTTGCAGTACGCGATATGGCGCGCCTGGCCACGCCCCAGCCGACCAGTCTGGGGGGCGCCGCCTGAGCGAGGCGGACACCGCCCGGGCTCTCGAGCGGCGTAATCGCGAGGCGAGGCGCACCCGTGGGTGGTCAGGTGGCGGCGTCGCGCTGGGCGCGATGCTCGCCCTGGTGGCTGCTGGGTTTGCAGTGCAAACGACGCAATCGGCCTCGGCGATCGGGTTCAGCACGTTCAACGCGCTGCACTTTGAAATCAACTATCTCGATCACGGTTTCGTGCGGCGTGCGCTTGTGGGTACTGTTTTTCAGGTCGTTCCCGATGCCTGGCGCACGGTTGCAATCATCGGTTTCGGCTGGGCCTTAGTTGTCGCGCTCGCACTGGTCGTTGTCTGGCTGCTCCATGCCCTGCGCGCGCGCCTGCCACGTGATCAATGCTGGCTGCTGGCCGTGCTCTGGATCGCCGCGCCCTTTACGTTTCTTAATTTCGGCTACGATTTCGCGCGCCTGGATCAGCTCAACCTGTTGCTACTCGCGTTGAGCCTGTGCCTGGTCTACCGAGGCCACGGTCTCGCGTTGGCCTTGATCAGTGCCACTGGGCTGCTGATTCACGAGGCCTATCTGTTCTATGGCCTGGCACCGGTGCTGGCGTATGCCTGGGTTCGATACCGCGCAGTGCCATCGTCGACGAGCGCGCGCGTTCTGTTCTGGCCGTTGGTTGCCGCACTGGCAACGCTGAGCGCTATTGCGTTTGCGGGTCGCTATGAAGCAGGCCGCTCATCGCTCGTTCAAAGTCTGGGTAGCCGCCTGGGTGATCCGAACCACAATGCGCTCAATGTGTGGCTCCGCAGCGGGATGGATAACCCGGAATATGTCATCGGTCGCTTGGGGCACGGGTTATTCGGCACCCCCGAACTCCTGGCGATCGGCGGCCTGGTTCTGGGCATCGTCGCCGCTTTGATCGGGATATCGTTCGCCCATGGCCGCCGGCCCGATGTTTTTGTCGTGTCGCCACTGGCCGTTATACCGCTGTTCTTTTTCGGCATCGATTACGCGCGCTGGCTGGGGCTGATTGCCATCCTGGCGTTGACGGTCGTAACCACACAAGTGCTTGAGGGCCGTTTCGCCGGGCTCGGCGTCGCGTGTCCGCGCGTTTTTTATCTACTCCTGGTAGGCGTGGTGCTGCTCGGCCCACTGGGTAGCGTTCATCTGCTGCCGCTCTGGCTCGGATGAGTTGTGCCGCTTATTCGTTCAACAAGCCGGTGCGTTCATAGCGCATGCGACGCCAGGCGAGCGGCGTCACGCCGGTCCAGCGCTTGAAGGCACGCTGAAACGCGCTCTGCTCGGAGAAACCGAGCCGATGGCTGATATCGCCAATGGACAGGCCGGCATCGACCAGAAGCCGAAGAGCTAGCGTATG
Source organism: Salinisphaera shabanensis E1L3A (assembly GCF_000215955.2). Taxonomy (GTDB): domain Bacteria; phylum Pseudomonadota; class Gammaproteobacteria; order Nevskiales; family Salinisphaeraceae; genus Salinisphaera; species Salinisphaera shabanensis. The sequence goes on along the minus strand of NZ_AFNV02000001.1, from coordinate 105,837 downwards.
GCGCGCATTGTCCAGGCTCTGTCGGAAGGTGGTGTTCTGTGTTTGGAGCCGATGTTGCAGAGTGCGGTCGTTGATCTGGAGAGCTTCAGCAGCGTCAGTCAGGGTTGGCGGCGGGGCGCATAGGGTGGCCAGCAACCACGCCTGTAATTGTCGCAGCGTCTCGAGCGACGGCGCGCGGCGTGCTTTCTGGTCGAATTCGGCGCTGACATAGGCGGTCAGCTGCGCATCGGCGCCGTGCAAAGGCAGTTCGAGCAGGCCGGGGTCGAAACATAATTGGCTGGTGGTACAAGAAAACCGTACGTCGCATTGGAAGAATTCGCGATAGATGGCCGGGTCACCCTGGGCACGATGGCTGAATTCGACGCATTGCGGCGACTCATTGCGTCCGCTTGCCCATCGCGCGAAACACAGCCACGCGGCGAACGCTTCTTCGATGACGGCGGGCATGACGACGTCCGCACTATGCCATTCGATCGCCACATCATCGGAACGTTCGACAAAACGGCCTTCCCCGATCGAGTTCACCAGATGCGCAAACCGTGCCTGGTAGGACAAGGCCTCACCGAGCGTGGCGCTATGCCGTAGCAGAAAGCCCAGGCGGCCCCAGCGCTCGGGTTGGGCCGTGGTGCCGAATTCGAGGCCGAGCAGCGGGTTGTGTAGATGGGCGATGCCCGCGGCCAGAAGCCGTTCGTAGTGCACGGCTTCGATAGTGCGTTGTGGTAAGGCGAGTGCGGCTGAATCGAGCCCGGCCTGTTGCAGCAGCGTCGACCGCTTGAGCCCCTGTGTTTGCAGATAGTCGAGCAGGGCGCTGATCAATGATGCGGCAACAGTGGCTTGCATACGATATCCGGCCCGGTGTACGCGTCGTTATTGTCTCGCGATTGCGTACTGAGTCAATTTTTTTGACTCTAAGTTTCGCTACTTTCGATGCATCAATCGAACACGATCACGATACGCATGCGGCGATGGAACGGCTGGGGCGACGACACCTTCGACAAGACGCTGCCGGCGACGGCGCGTGCTTTTCTGGAGTCGCGGCTTGGGCGCGGCCAGGTGCTACCCGATGAAAGCCTGGCCAACGCCTGTGCCCAGGTACCCAAATCGCGCCTGGAGGCGCGCACGGGTTTCGACCGCTCGGCCGAGGCACGGTTGCGTCATGCCCACGGCCAGAGTTTTGCCGACTGGGCTGCCCTACGTCATGGCCATGTCGGCCCGTTTCCGGATGCGGTGGCCTGTCCGCAAACACATGACGAGACGCGAGCGGTGCTCGACGCTGCGCGTAAAGCCGGTGCCGTCGTCATTCCCTACGGTGGGGGAACCAGCGTGGTTGGCCATTTGAAAGTCGTCGATGATGGCCGGCCCGTCGTCAGCGTCGATATGAGCCGTAATGCTCGCCTGCTCGATCTCGACCCCCATGACCGCATCGCACGGATCGGTGCCGGTGCGGCCGGCCCGGTCGTCGAAGCCCAGCTGCGCGCGCATGGCTTCGTGCTTGGCCACTATCCGCAATCGTTCGACTATTCCACGCTTGGCGGCTGGGTGGTCACGCGCTCGGCCGGGCAACAGTCGCGTCGTTACGGGCGTATCGAGAACCTGCTGCACAGCGCTCGGCTGGTCTGCCCGCGAACGGATTTCGACGCGGGCGGGCAGGTTGCCTCCTCGGCCGGGCCGGATCTGCGCGAACTCGTGCTCGGCAGCGAAGGCCGGCTGGGTATCGTCACCGAAGCCGCGGTACATATTTCGCCGGTGGCCGAGCGCGAGTCGTTTCATGCGGTGTTCTTTACCGACTGGCCCGCCGCACTCGCCGCCGCGCGCGCAATCACCCAGGCCGGTTTGCCGGTATCGATGCTGCGAGTCTCCAACGAAGAAGAAACCGATACCCAGCTGCGTATCGCAGGCCACGAGTCGGCGATTGCCTGGCTGCGGCGCTATCTTGGCGTTCGCGGTATCGGCAATCGGCCGGCCATGATGATGATCGGCGCGACCGGCAGCCGCCGCCAGACGCATCGGCTACGGGCCGATACGCTGGCGCTGACCCGTCGTGCGGGCGGCGTCCACGTCGGTACGGCCATGGGCCGGATCTGGGCGAAGAATCGCTTTGCCGGCGCCTATCTGCGCAACGGCCTGTGGGATGCCGGTTTTGCGGTCGACACCATGGAAACCGCCGTGCCGTGGTCGCAAGCCTCGGCCACCATGAGCGCCATGCAGCAGGCGGCCCACGTGGCGCTGCATGCGTTCGACGAGCGCGCGTTGGCGTTCGCACACCTATCCCATGTCTACGGCGCGGGCTGCAGTATCTACATGACCGTGGTCTGGCGCCGCGGCGCCGATTACGCCACCGACATGGCCCGCTGGCGTGCACTCAAGGGCGCGGTGAGCCGGGCGATCGTCACTTGCGGCGGCACCATCAGCCACCAGCACGGCGTGGGCGTGGATCATGCCCCGTATCTGGCAGACGAGAAGGGCGAGGCCGGGATCGGCCTGATCCGCGCCGCGCTCGCCGAGCTCGACCCGCAGGGCATGATGAATCCGCACAAACTGATCGCGAAACAGGCCTAGCTTATGTGGACTCAAGACTGGCGATCGCGTTTCGAAGCGGCCGCCGAACAGGCATTCGATGTGCTCATCGTCGGCGGCGGCATTACCGGCGCGGGTGTCGCGCTGGAGGCGGCGCGTGCCGGTCTTCGTGTAGCGCTTATCGAGCAGAACGATTTCGCGTCCGGTACCTCGAGCTGGTCGTCCAAGCTCGTACACGGTGGCCTGCGTTATCTGGCCAGCGGCGACTGGCGGCTCACGCGCGAGTCGGTACAGGAACGCCAACGTCTGATGCGTGACCTGCCCGGTCTGGTATCGCCACTGGACTTCATGCTGCCGGTCTACGCGCACGACAAACCGGGGCGCTGGGCATTGCATGCCGCGCTGGGTGCCTACGACCTGATGGCACGCAAACGTTACTCGCACTACATGAAGCAGGCCGACTTTCTCGGCCATATGCCATACCTGAACACCGAAGGCCTCAAGGGCGGCTTCGTCTATCGCGATGCGCTCACCGACGATGTACGCCTGACCCTGCGTGTGCTCATCGAAGCGCACAGCCACGGCGCGCTGGCGGCCAACTATGTCCGGGCCGAGCAGTTGCTGTTCGAGGGCGATACGGTCGCCGGCGCCCGAGTGACCGATAGCGAAACCGGACGGTCGTTCGATATTCGTGCGCGTGTGGTGGTGAACGCGACCGGGCCCTGGAGCGATCGCCTGCGTGCCCAGGTCGATGGTACGGCCCAGCTGCGACCGCTGCGCGGATCACACTTCGTTTTCCCGTTCCATGTGCTGCCGGTTGGGCGCGCGATCACGTTGTTTCATCCCGACGATCGCCGGCCGCTGTTTGCGATTCCCTGGCAGGGGGCGACCGTGTTTGGCACGACCGATCTTGATCATGAACAGTCGATCGACGAAGCGCCGCGTATGAGCGTCGCCGAGTCCGAGTATCTGATTGCCGCGGCGCGCCATTATTTTCCGGCCTGCGATATGCAGGCAGCCCGGGCGCTATCCAGCTTTGCCGGCGTGCGGCCGATCGTGCGAGGCGCGGCGGGCGCATCGGCTTCCGAAGAATCGCGCGAATCGTCGATCGAGAACGAAAAAGGCTTGATCACTGTCACCGGCGGCAAGTTGACCACTTTTCGTGTGACCGCCAACGATGTGCTCGAACAAATCGGCAACGCGCTTGACCGACATTTCGAGCGCAACGAGAAGGCACCGATCATCCACGGCGTGCCGGTCGGTGGACAGACGCGCGGCGTAGTGCGCCATGGCCCGGCGTTCGCTGCAATGGATCGCCAGGCGGACGACGATATCGCGCTCGGCACCACCGACTATTGCCGACGCGAGCTGCGTTTCGCGCTCGCGCATGAGGCGGTTGCCCACCTCGACGACCTGATGCTGCGGCGTACCCGCGCAGGCCTGCTGCTCGAACAGGGCGGTCTGGCCGAACTGGCCGCGCTCGAGCCCATCGTTTGCGATGCGCTCGGCTGGGACGCCACACGTTGGACACAGGAAGTCGATCGCTATCGCGCGCACTGGCAACAGGTCCACGCACCGGTATGACCGAGCTCGACCGGCTGCTGGCCATCGATATCGGCACCCAGAGCGTTCGGGCGCTGGTGTTCGATCGGGAGGGCATGCTGCATGCGCGCGTGCAGGTGCCGATCGAGCCGCCGTATCACGCGCCCGAGCCGGGGTATGCTGAACAAGATGCCAACGTGTTCTGGCTTGCCATGGCCTCGGCATGCCGCCGGCTGCACGAGAACGAGCCCGCACTGGGTCAGCGGATCGCGGGCCTCGCGCTGACCGCACAACGGGCGACCAGCGTTTTTGTCGACGCTGAGGATGAACCCATCGGCCCGGTAATTTCCTGGCTCGACCAACGTCGCGCCGGCACGGTGCCCGCGCTGCCACGGCTATGGCGCACGTTGTTTGCCGGCCTTGGACTGACCACGACGATCGATACCTTCCAGCGTGCCGCGCCGGCGAACTGGCGCGCCGCGCACGCGCCCGATGCGCATCGGCGCACCCGCCGCGCGGTGTTGCTGTCCGGCTATCTGGTGCATCGGCTCACCGGCGTATGGCGCGATAGCGTGAGTGCCCAGGTCGGGTATTTGCCGTTCGACTACAAACGCCGACGCTGGGCATCGCGATTCGACTGGAAATGGCGTGCGGTCGCCATCGAACGAAAGCAGCTGCCCGATCTGGTCGAGCCGGGCGAACCGCTCGGTGCGCTCACGGCCTCAGCCGCCGAAGCGCTGGGTCTGGCTCGCGATCTACCCGTATTCAGCGCCGGCGCGGACAAGGCCTGTGAAGTTCTCGGCTGCGGCGCGATCACGCCGGAAACCGCCTGTGTATCGCTGGGCACGACGGCCACGATCAACACCTGCCGTGATGTCTATCGTGAAGTCACGCGCTTCGTGCCCGCCTATCCGGCGGCCATGCCCGCCCGTTTCACCGACGAGATCCAGATCTATCGCGGCTTCTGGCTGGTGTCGTGGTTCAAGCACGAATTCGCGCTGGATACGATCGATGCCGCGGCTCGCGAACAGCGCGCTGCCGAGGCGTTGCTCGATGAACGTATCGCGCCGATTGCGCCGGGTAGCGACGGCTTGTTCGTGCTGCCGACCTGGTCGCCCGGGGTACGTATACCTGGCCCGGAAGCGCGCGGCGCAATGGTCGGTTTTACCGATATTCACACCCGTGCGCATGTCTATCGGTCGATTCTCGAAGGCCTGGCGTTCGCGTTGCGTGAGGGCCGCGAACGTATCGAAAAGCGTACGAAGACGCCGATCACGCGGCTGCGCGTATCCGGCGGTGGTTCCCAGTCCGATCAGGCCATGCAGATACTCGCCGATGTGTTTGCGCTACCCGCCGAGCGTGCGCACACGCATGAAACCAGCGGTCTGGGGGCGGCGATCAACGCCGCCGTGGGGCTGGGCTGGTATGCCGATCATGCGAGCGCGGCACAGGTGATGGTGCACGAAGGAACCCGTTTTGAACCCAACCCTGCAGCGGTGGCTACTTACGACGAACTCTATCGCGAGATATTCGTCGGTCTGTACGACCGTTTGAAGCCGGTGTTCTCTCGTACTCGCGAGATATTGAACTAGAGCGAGTCGCGTCCGCGCACCCGGTTGAGTGCACGCGTGGCCATAACCGCCAGCGTGGCGGCGATAAATGGATTCACCGAAAAGCGAAAACGCTGGTTCTCGTCCACTTCGAAGGCGTTGCCGATCACGCTGACATACATGATGTTCAGCCACAGAAAGATTAGCGTGGCCTCCACCGCACTTACGCGACGTTTAATCGCGCAGCGAATAAGCAGATACAGTCCATAGAGCACCGCCAGCGTATAGCCGATCGCTACCAGGATGCCGATCTGGCCGGCTTCGAGATCGAATTTCGGCTCCGTCGGGTATTTGGGCTGGCCGGCCAGAAGCAGCGAAAACACGCGGCTGTAGGGTTCGATTGCGGCCCGGTTGTCCTGCAGGAACGGGTAATCGCTGGAGGGGCGCATGAACATCAACCAGGCCGTGCCCATGGATTGCAGATAGACCTCGGGGTGGATACGCACCGACGCGATCGCGTCTTCCAGCGCCTGTTCGGATACATCCGCGTAGGCGAGATGGTTGTAGTTCACGTGGCCGGTGGATTTGCGTTTCTGGTCGAGTACCGTGATGCCCGTAGGCTCGACATCGTCGAAGATGTCGGCGTATGCCTCGGGCGTGTTGAACGGAAAATCCATCAGCGCCATGTCGGAGAGTTCGCCGGCGTCGACCAGGCGCTGGCGTTCGGGTTTGTCGATGGCCAGCGTGGTGAGTTTGGACAGGCTCATGCCCATCCAGTCCGATGTGGCGAAATGACCGGTCACCATCACGTTCTTGCCATAGAGCGCGAACACCAGCGCCAGCGGAATTACGGCCGCCGCGAACACGGCCTTGCGATAGCCGGGCAGCACCAGCGCACAGAACAGGGCGAGTACGACGAACCACTGCCACTGGAACATCGAGCGCGTATAGATCAGCGCCGCCATGGCGAGAAACATCGCGAATGCACGGGCAAATGTGAAACGCTCCATGCACAGATGAAACAGCCAGGCGATCGTGCCCAGCAGTGAAAGGATCATCAGCGTGTAATAGGGGATCGCCTCGTAGAGCACGAGCGCGGGTGTGAGCATGAACAGCGTGGCCACGCCGAAGGCCAGTTTTACGCTGTCTGTAAGCTTGTGTACCAGCGAGTAGAGCAGCAAAACGCTGGTAATCGCCATCGCGCTATAGAGTGTACGAAATGCGATGGTCAGCGTAAGCGGATCGTTGCCGAGTTTGAGCACCCACCCGATGATCAGGTTGTACAGCGGCGGTTGGCCCGGCATATAGAACAGGCTCTCGGCCAGGTTCTCGCGCAGCAATACCGGATCGAGAATCTGCCATGAGGTCGCGATCGGTTCCAGATCGAAGCGCACGCCCGCAGCGAAGAAACAAAGCCGAGACAGGATATACAGGCCGATCAGCCAGACCGCCGGATGGGCGCCCGGGTAACGGAGCTCGTCTTTTTTCATGGCACGCGTCATAGGCCAGTGCGATGAAATATCGCCCGCGGCAGCGACGTGATGACGGTCATGATCAAACGCCAGAAGCCTGGCGTGTAGCACACGGCCGTACCTTTCTCGATGGCCTTGTGAATATCGGCGCCGACTTTCTCGGGGCTGGCAAAGAGCGGGCCCTTGTCGAAATCCGCGGTCATGGGGGTATCGACCATGCCGGGGCGGATGGTCACGACCTGAACGCCCGCCTTGAACAGGCGATGGCGCAGCCCGTCCAGGAACGCATTCAGACCTGCCTTGGCGCTGCCGTACACATAATTGCTGGCGCGGCCGCGATCGCCGGCCACCGACGAAATCGCCGCGATCGTGCCATGACCTTGTCGCTCGAAGCGGTTGCCGATATCGGTAAGCAGCGCGATCACGCTGACCGCATTGGTATGCCAGGCGGCAACGGCGGCGGCCGGATCAGCGGTACAACTGTCTTGATCGGGCAGGGTGCCGTAGGCGATCAGCACCGTATCCAGCCCGCCGAGCGCGGCCTCGGCGGCATCGATCATCGGCGCATGAGCTTTGAGGTCGTCGGCGTCCATGACCTGCGTGGCCACGGTGGATGCGCCGCGCACTTTCAGGTCGTCGGCAATAGCCGTCAGCCGGGCTTCGTTGCGCCCGGTCAGAAACAGCGCATCGCCGTTGGCAGCAAAACGACGGGCGGTCTGTTCGGCGATGGTCGAAGTCGCGCCGACGATCAGGATCTTTCTCATGAGGGGCTCGTTGTTGTCGACGTCACGCGTCGCCAGAAATTCGAGGAAAACGCCGGGTCGACGAATCCCTGGAAGCGTTCCAGATTGGGGAAATACTCGCGGAACGCAGCGGCACTCATGCGTGCGTCCTTGGCCGGATAAACCGCCCCGCCGGCCGCGCGCACGATGTCGTCCAGCGCGTCGAGCAGTTCGAACGTCTCGCGCCCACGGTTGGGGAAATCCAGCGCCAGTGTGACGCCAGGGCGTGGAAACGACATCAGCCCCGGCGATTGCACATCGCCGAATACCTTGAGTACCGACAGGAACGACCCCGCGCCGGCCGCGGCGATGCGTTCCAGCAGCTCGGCGACGGCGGTGCGTGCATCGGCATGCGGCACCACGCACTGATACTGCAGGAAACCGTTGGGCCCGTAGGCGCGGTTCCAGTGCTTGATACCGTCCAGCGGATAGAAATAGGGCTGATAGTGCTGGGTATCGCGGCTGCGCGCCTTGAACTTGCGCCGAAAGTAGAGCGTGTTGAGCGGTCGCAGCGTGACCGGGTTGATCATCGACACCGGGGTAACGAAGGGAAACGTCGGCCCACCGCGCTTGCGCGGGTCCGGCTGTTGGCCGAGCGCAGGTTTGTGATTGGCCCGCATGAACCAGCCCCGACCGAGATTCGTCCCGCGCGCGCTGCAATCCACCCAGGCCACGGTGTATTCGTAGTCGCGATCGGAGGCCGCGGAAATATCGAAGAACTCGTCCAGATTGGCAAAGCGCAGCGTGTCCACGTCCATATACGGGCCTTCGATACGCTTGAGCGCGATCGTGGCCCGCGTGAGCAGGCCGGTCAGGCCCAGCCCACCGACGGTAGCCGCGAACAGGTCGGCGTTTTGTTCCGGCGTACACACCACCGTTTGGCCATTCGAGCGCAGTAGTTCCAGCTCGCGCACATGACAACCAAAGGTGCCGGCGACGTGGTGATTCTTGCCATGCACATCGTTGGCGATGGCCCCGCCCACCGACACGAACTGGGTGCCCGGTGTAACCGGCAGAAACCAGCCCTGCGGCACCACGAGTTCGAGAATATCGGCCAGCAACACGCCGGCCTCGCATTCGATCACACCCGTGGCCGGGTCGAAGGCAATGAACCGATCGAGGCTGCCCATGTCGAGCAACATGCCGTCGTTGTTCAGACAGCTGTCGCCATAGCTGCGGCCGTTGCCGTAGGCCAGCACCGGCGTATCCGAAGCGGGCAGGGCCGAGGGCCGCGCGCCCGGGCGCTGGACCCGCGCGGGCTGGCTGGCGGGGTAGCGACCCCAGGATGGATGGCTCGGTGCGGTCATGTCGCTAGCCTATACATCGATCAGATCGCCGAAAACATGATCAGCGCGCCCAGGAGCACGCAGATCCGACTGCCGTTGTCCTTGGCCGCGAACACGATCGGGTCGTCGTGCATCTGGCCGCGCAGCGTCTTGAGCCAGATACGGCTGATCCAGTACAGCACCACGGGACACAGCAGCCAGATACGGGCCGGGTGTTCGTAATGATTGGTGATATCCGGGCTGTTGATATACAGCGCCAGGATCACAACGGCGGTGTAGCCGGCGGCCGTGCCCAGGCTGCGTAGTGGCGCCAGATCGTCGGCGATATACCCGCGCCCCAGCGGCGCATCGCCGCTGTGTTTTTCCATCACCAGCAGCTCGGTGCAGCGCTTGGCCATGGCCAGGCTCAAGAAGATCGACATCGACAGCGCGAGCAGCCAGAACGACAACGGAATGCCGGTGGCCGCGCCGCCGGCGATGATGCGCAGCGTATAAAGCGCGGCCAGCGTGAGCACGTCGATCAAAGCCAGCTGTTTCAGGCCCAGCGAATAGGCCAGAGTGACCAGGTAATAACAGCCCAGTACCAGCCAGAAGAACGGTGGCAGAAACGCAGCAATTACGATGGCCGCCCCCAGCAGGATCGGAATCGCCATCACGCCCTGGGCGATAGGAATACGCCCCGAGGCGAAGGGGCGCTCACGCTTGCGCGGATGCTGGCGATCGTCGCCCAGATCCACCAGATCGTTGAGGATATACACGCTCGATGCGAGCAGGCTGTAGGCGACGAAGGCCAGAACCGCCATCGCGATCATGGCCAGATCCGCGTACTGGTGTGCCGCCAGTAGCGGTACGAAGATCAGTACGTTCTTGGCCCATTGGTGCACGCGCAGTGCCTTGGTCCAAGTGCGCCAGGTGGTCTTTTCCGGCGGAAAGCTCGCGTCCACGTCGTAGGATTCGTTCGCGCTGCGCTCGAGCTTGTCGCTGGCATTGACCAGCACGGCCTTGCGTGCATGTGTCCAGATCGCGTTGTCGACTTCGTGATCGCCGGCGTAATCGAACGGCTTGTCACCGACTTGGTTGCGAATCGCGGCCAGTTTGTCCTTGCCGGAGAGGTTGGTCCGGGCGTCACTGGCGAGCACCACGTCGAACAGCTGCAGATGGTCTGCCACCTGATGGGCGTATTTCTCGTTGGCCGCGGTGGCCAGGATCAATTGCCGGCCCTTGGCTTTTTCTTCTTTCAGATAGGCGATCAGGGGCTCGTTATAAGGCAGATGCTCGATGCGGAGATCGGCACGATTGGCGATTTCCGCCTTGAGCGTGGCGCGGCCGGCGCGCAGCCAACCCGGCAGCCGGACCAGGCTCTGCGGCGAGCTCTTGGCCAGCACGAATGCCGATTCCACCAGCAGGTCGGAATGCACCAGGGTGCCGTCGATATCGACGACCAGCGGTATATCGGCGATGTGCGTCTCGGCGGACGATACAGAAGAGACCTGCGAACTCATTCGAAAGAACCTGTAAGAAGTGAAGCGCTTGGCATATCAGCTAGGCAAGACCGCGCGACGGCGATCAAGTTCGATCGCGGCCAGACTGATCAGCCCGAGTACGACCGCAAACCACAGCGTTGCCACGCGTGCAATCAAGGTAATGGCAAGCGCGGTGGTGGCATCGACGCCAGAGAGTTTGAGCAGCAGCACCATGACGGCTTCGGTACTGCCCAGGCCCCCGGGAATGAACGACAGCGCGCCCACGAGCATGCTCACTGCATAGATGCCGATCGCGGTGAAAAACGCGAGTTCGATATCCAGCCCGTGCGCGATTACATACAGCGAGACGCCTTCCGCCGCCCAGGCCACAACGCCAACGGCCAGACCGGCATAGAGGGGTTTGCGTCCGAGCAGGGCAAATGCCTTATCCCAGGCGGAGACCGCACCGTGCATCAGGTTTTGAAGTTTGCCCTGCGGGTTGGCCGTGCGCTGTTGCATTTTTACGAGCAAACGGCGCTGGCGGATCGCGAACAGCAGCGCCGCGAGTGCGGCCAGGGGCACGACCACCCACCAGATATAGTTCGAAAACGCGATGAGCACGAGCATCGAAAGCAGGGCGATGGCCAGCAAGTCGATGAAGCGTTCGGCAAAGAAAGCCGCCAGGCTGTGTGCGTACGACACGCCGTGGCGCACCAGATAGAGTGAGCGCATGCCTTCGCCGGCCTTGCCGGGCGTTGTAGTCAGCGCGAAACCGGCGATATAGATGAAGCCGTCGCGCAGCACACCCACGCGATCGCCCAACCAATACAGATAGCCGTGCCAGCGCGCGAAACGCAGGGCGTAATTGAACAGTGACAGCGCCAGAATCGCCAGCCACCAGTGCAATTCGAGCTTGCGCATGGCCGCGAAGGTACGCTCGGCGTCGATACCGGTGATCAGCGTGAAGTAAAGCAGCAGCGCAAGGCCGAGCGAAATGGCGATTGTTCTTTTACGGGGCAAGGCACAGCCTCATGGCAACGCCGCCGATAATCGGCGGCCGCGGATTATTAATAGCGACACGCTGAGCGAGAGTCGTGCCCGCACAGCCGAACACGCGCTCGACGCGCGCTCTGTCTTGATCCCCGCTCGTGCCTCGAACGAAACGTTCGAATACGTGTAGCTTAGCGCAAACACGATAGTTCGCAGCAAGTCGACGCGCCATGTGCGGGTCGATCTGTTTTCGTAAATAAATATTACTGTCGGCGTTTAGGCAACAGAATAGGCGGTGGGCTTATCGACCAAGCTGCCCGTAACGCTGCTTTCCCCTAAAATACGGGGCCTGTTAGGCGGTCCGCGTGCCGCCTACTTCGTTTCAACCGCGAGACCCACTATGGCCGAATACCGTGCACCCACCCGCGATATGCTCTTTGTGCTCAACGAAGTGCTGGATGATCAACGCATTCGCGACCTGCCCGGCTATGACGACTACGAGCCGGAGACCGTCTCCGCAGTGCTCGACGAAGCCGCGCGCTTCGCGTCGGATGTGCTCTCACCGCTCAACCGGCCCGGCGATTCCGAAGGCGTGCACTGGAGCGAGGACGGCATCGTGGCCGCCCAAGGCTTTGGTGCAGCCTACGGCCAGTATGTCGAAGGCGGCTGGAACGGCCTGACCGGCTCGGCCGACCATGGCGGCATGGGCATGCCGCGCGTGCTCGGTGCCGCGGCCATGGAGATGTGGAACGCCGCCAATATGTCGTTCGCGCTGTGTCCGTTGTTGACCGCCAGCGCGGTGGAAGCATTGGAAAACCACGGCAGCGACGAACTCAAACAGACCTATCTCGACAAGCTCGTCACCGGTGAATGGACCGGCTGTATGGATCTGACCGAGCCCCAGGCCGGCTCCGATCTCGCCCAGGTGCGCAGCAAGGCTGAACCCGACGGCGACGCCTATCGTCTGTTCGGCCAGAAGATCTATATCACCTGGGGCGAGCACGACATGGCCGATAACATCATCCATTTCGTGCTCGCGCGTCTGCCCGACGCGCCGGCCGGGGTGAAAGGCATCTCGCTGTTTCTGGTGCCCAAATACATTCTCGACGACAACGGCAATCCCGGCGAGCGCAACGACATGCGTTGTGCCTCGGTCGAGCACAAGCTCGGCATTCATGCCTGCCCGACTTGCACCATGACCTACGGCGAGGACGGCCAGGGCGCGCTCGGCTATCTCGTGGGCGAGGAGAACAAGGGGCTGGCGCATATGTTCACGATGATGAACGCCGCCCGTCATGCCATGGGCGTCCAGGGCCTGGGCATTGCCGACCGCGCCTACCAGCGCGCGCTGGCCTATGCCCGCGATCGGCAGCAGGGCGGGCGCGCGATCGTCGAACACGGCGACGTCAAACGCATGTTGCTGTCCATGCGCGCGCAGACCGACGTGCTGCGGGCCATGTGCCTGGATTCGGCCAGCGCTCTGGATATTGCCGAACGCAGCGATAACGAAGACGAGCGCGCCGCGGCCCAGGCCCGAGCCGATGTGATGATCCCGGTGGTCAAGGCCTGGGGCACGGAACTGGGCGTGGATATCGCCAATACCGGCATTCAGGTGCACGGCGGCATGGGCTTCGTGGAGGAAACGGGTGCGGCCCAGTACCTGCGCGATGCGCGTATCGCGCCCATCTATGAAGGCACCAACGGTATTCAGGCTATCGACCTGGTCGGGCGCAAGCTCATTCGCGACGAAGGCCGGGGCATGCGTGCGCTGATTGCCGATATCCGTGCCACCGCCGACGGCAGCGCCGAGGGCGCGAACGAGCATCCGGCCTTGTCCGACGCCCTGGACCTGCTTGAAACCGCGACCAATACTCTGCTCGAAGCCGGGCGCGACGCCGCCATGGCCAATGCCTTCAACTATCTCATGCTCTGCGGCACCGTCTTCGGCGGTTGGTATGCCGCGCGGATCGCGGACGTGGCCAAGAAGGCGCTGGACAGCGGCACCGACGAGCCCGACTTCTACGAAGCCCGTCAGGCATGTGCCCGTTTCTATGTGCGCCAGATCCTGCCCAAGGCCCGTGGCTATGCGGCGATGGTCGAAGGCGGGCCGGACGTGATCGACTGCGTCGACGCAGAGCGCCACCTCTAGGGCCTGGCGCTACTGGGTGAGTTCGGGCAGCGGGCGCGGATGCGGCCGCCGCCAGTCGTGGCCATGCAGCATCATCTGCCAGTACATCATCGGGAAGATGTGACGCTTGAACAGCCAGTGCAGGCGTCGCGGCTGGCGCGGGTCGAGCGGAAAACTGGAGACCACTTCCTGGTCGTAGCGGAATTCGGCCAGCAGCACGCGGCCGTGCTCGACAGTCAACGGGCAGGCGCCGTAGCCGTCGTATAGCGGCGCGGCTTTGCCCATATCGAGCTTGTTCAGAACGCCGTCGACAACGGTCGGTACCTGGCGGCGCACGGCGGCCATGGTCTTGGCATTGGGCGTATCCGTGCAATCGCCGAGCCCGAACACGTTGTCGTAGGTCGTATGTGCCAAACGGTGTCGGTCCACGCTGACCCAGCCGGCGGCGCCAGCGAGCGGGCTGTTGCGAATCACGTCCGGCGCCGACTGCGGCGGCACGACGTGGAGCATGTCGAAGTCGCGGGTGATATCGCCTTCGGCGGTTGCGAAGACGGCCTGGCCCCGGTCGCCGTCGACGGCGATCAGATCGTGGCCGAAATAGGGCGTCGCCCCGTAGCCGGCAATCACCTTGTCGAGTTCGCGGGCATAAACCGGCACCCCGAACATGCTCGCGCCCTGGTTGTAGAACTCAAGCGTGGCGTTCACACCACGGCGGCGCAGCGTGTCGGCGGTCAGGTATAGCGCCTTCTGCGGTGCGCCGGCGCATTTGATGGGCATGGCCGGCTGAGTGAACAGCGCCCGCCCGCCAGCGAGGGTACTCGCCAGTTCGTGCGTGTAGGGCGCGTGATCATAATGATAGTTCGATGTCACGCCGTTGCGCCCGAGCGTTTCCACAAGCCCGTCGATCGCATCCCAGTTCAGTTGCAGACCGAGGGCAACCACTAAAACGTCATAGCTGTGCGTTGTACCGCCGGCCACCACCACCTGGTTCGAATCGGGCTCGAGACGTGCCACCGAGTCGCGGATCCACTCGGCGCCCTCGGGCATCACATCGGCCTGCGCCCGGCGCGTGTGCTGTTGCGGCATATCGCCACCACCCACCAGTGTCCAGCCCGGCTGGTAGTAATGATCGGTGCTGGGTTCGATCACGCTGACGTCGAGATCGGGGTGGCGGCGCAGCAATGCGGACGCTACCGAAAGACCGGCGGTGCCGCCGCCGGCGATGAGAACGCGATGATGGGTCGTGGTGGCATTCGAGGGATCGGTCATGGCTGGAGTCTTCTGATGTACGGGCTGCATCGAGATACAATCCCCGCGTTTGAGTTATTAGTAAATTCTTTAAAGTTATTAATAATGGCTTTAAAGCGCCGGAATGTTATCAGCGAGACGAGATATTCAATGGATATAGATCAACCCGAAGTCGTGGGTTTTTTCGATCACAAGACGTTCAGCGTTCAATATGTCTGTATCGATCGCGTGAACAACCGCTGCGCGATCATCGACCCGGTGCTCGACTACGACGAGAATGCAGGCCGTACGCGTACCGACTCGGCCGACGAAATCATCGAGTTCATTGCGGCACGCGGACTCACGGTGGACTGGATTCTCGATACCCATCCGCATGCCGATCATCTCTCGGCTGCGATCTATCTCCAGCAACACTTCGATGCGCCGCGAGCGATCGGCGAGCGTGTTGTTGAAGTCCAGAAACTCTGGAAGAAGATCTACAATTTCGGCGACGACTTCGCCACGGACGGCCGCCAGTGGGATCGCCTGTTCGCGGCGGGCGATCGGTTCAAGATCGGTGAGCTCGAAGCGCAGGTTATGTGCTCGCCCGGCCATACGCTGGCGTCGATCACTTATGTGGTAGGGGATGCGGCATTCGTGCACGACACCTTGTTCATGCCCGATTTCGGCACGGCGCGCGCAGACTTCCCTGGCGGCGATGCGGCGACACTGTATCGCTCGATTCAGCAGATACTCGAACTGCCGGACGAGACCCGCTTGTTTACCGGCCATGACTACATGCCCGACGGCCGGGCGCCGCGCTGGCAATCCACGGTGGGCGAGCAGCGCGCGCACAACCCGCACCTGCAAGGGGTCGACGAAAACGCCTATGTCGCCTTGCGTAAGGCGCGCGATGCCGAACTGCCCCTCCCGGCCCTCATGCTCGCTGCACTGCAAATCAATACCCGCGGCGGACAGCTGCCCGAGCCGGAAGATAACGGCACCGCCTATCTGAAGATCCCGCTCAACGCGTTTTGAACCATCTCGGCTTGGCCGATCCGCCTGACCGGATAGACGACGCCGCGACCAAGCCGTGCTTATATTTCTTTAAACTATAAACATAGTCGATAAAGTTATAATGCGAACTCAAGCGCATTAATGGAGCAAGCGTGCTGAGCGTGTTCTTCGGTGTTCTCATCGGGCTGGCGCTGGGCCTGACGGGGGGCGGCGGCTCGATCTTCGCGGTTCCGCTGCTGATCTACGGCCTTGGCTTGCCGGCGCCCGAAGCGGTTGCGGTCTCGTTGGGTGCCGTTGCATTGACGGCCGCATTCGGTGCGGTCGAGGCCGGATGGCGTGGTCTGATCGAGCTGCGTGCCGGGTTGATCTTTGCGGTGGCGGGTGTGGTGAGCGCACCGCTCGGGGTTCAGCTGGGCGATCGGGTCAGCGATACGTTGATCGTGTCGTTGTTTGCGGCGGTAATGGTTGTCGTGGCGGCGCGTATGTTCGTCAGCGCACGGCGAGCCGGCGACGACACCCGCGTCGTTCGCGCCCGTCCGGCAGCCAATGCCCACAACGATCCGGGCACGGTCTGCCATTACAGCCGCGACGGCCGGCTGCGTCTTAATGCACCATGCAGTGCAGCGTTGGTTGCTGCCGGACTCGTCGTGGGTGTGATGTCCGGCTTTTTCGGGGTCGGCGGCGGGTTTCTCATCGTGCCCGCGCTTATGCTGATCACCGAAATGGGCATTCACCGTGCGGTGTCGACATCGCTATTGGTTATCACGCTCGTGGGTTTGTCCGGCCTGGCCTCGGCGGTATTTGCCGGGCGCGATATGGACTGGGCGCTGACCGCGTTATTCATCCTCGGTGGCTTGATCGGCATGGCCGGTGGGCGGTCGTTGTCACGCTATCTGGCCGGCCCGGCGCTTCAGTTCATTTTTGCCCTGGCGATGATCGCGATTGCGGTCTTCATGCTGGTCAAGACGTTTCTATAGTCCTGTCGCAGCGTGGGCTGCTCGGTTGAGAACGCGCTGTTGCTTCCAGTTAAATGGAACGCTGGTTTACCCGGCTCGATAGCGCTTGCGGGCTTTCCACTCGTTCAGAGTACCGATCGGTCAGATAGTCGTTCTGATCGCGCAGCAGCAGCGTGAACTTCATCAGCTCTTCCATTACGTCGACGACACGGTCGTAGAACGGCGAGGCTTTCATGCGGCCGGATTCGTCGAATTCGTTGAAGGCTTTCGGCACCGAAGACTGGTTTGGAATGGTGACCATGCGCATCCAGCGCCCGAGAATGCGCAGGTTATTGACCACGTTGAACGACTGCGAACCCCCGCAGACCTGCATCACGGCCAGCGTGCGGCCCTGGGTCGGGCGCATGCCGCCAATCGAGAGCGGCAGCCAGTCGATCTGGCTTTTGAATACGCCGGTGATATTGCCGTGGCGTTCCGGGCTGCACCAGACCTGACCCTCCGACCAGAACGATAGCTCGCGCAGCTCGGCCACCTTCGGATGGTCGGCGTCGCCGTCGTCCGGCAACGGCAGGCCGTGCGGGTCGAAGATACGGGTTTCGGCGCCGAATGCCTCGAGCAGCCGCGCGGCTTCTTCGATCAGTAGACGGCTGTACGAGCGCTCGCGTAGCGATCCGTAGAGCAGCAGAATACGGGGCGCATGGCCCGCCGTCTGCGGGCGCACCGTCAGGTGTTCGCCTTGCAGGTTGGGCAGATCGGTTAAGTCGGCATCAGTCATGACAAGCGCTCCCAAACATTGAAATCACGGCCCCAGAAAGGCGAGCCAGCCGGCCAGTGCTGTGAGCGTGACCAGTAGAACCGGTACGGTGAGCACGATGCCGATCCGAAAATACTGGCCCCAGCCGATGGCCAGGCCTTTGCGCGATAGCACGTGCAGCCACAAGAGCGTGGCCAGGCTGCCGATCGGCGTGATCTTGGGCCCGAGATCGCTGCCGACCACGTTCGCATAGACCATCGCGTGATGCGCCAGCCCGGATACCTGGCTCGCGTCGATCGACAGGGCGACGACCAGCACCGTGGGCATGTTGTTCATCACAGACGACAGGAAGGCGGCCAAGAATCCCGTGCCGACCGTTGCCACCCAGAGCGATTGCTGGCCGAGCATATCTAGCAGGCCGGCCAGGTAGTGGGTCAGGCCCACGTTCTGAAGGCCATAGACCACGAGATACATGCCCAGCGAGAACACAACGATATCCCAGGGTGCGCCGCGGATCACCTTAATGTTGTCGACGACCGTACCGCGCTGGGCGATCGCAAGCAGTACGCTAGCCCCGAGGCCGGCAACCACGCAGACGGGCACGCCAACAAGCTCGGCCGCGAACAGACCGACGAACAGCAGTGCGAGCACCCACCAGCCCGCTTTGAATACGGCGCTATCCTTGATGGCGTCTCGCGGCTCGCGTAGCTCGCCGGGATCGAAGCGTGCGGGAATTGCGCGGCGGAAATACCAGAATACGACCGCTATCGAAACCGCGACAGACACGACATAAACTGGCGCCATGACCGCCGCGTATGAGCCGAAACCAAGACCGAAGAAATCGGCCGAGACGATATTCACCAGGTTCGAAATCACCAGCGGCAGACTGGCGGTATCGGCAATGAAGCCGGCGGCCATGACGAACGCCAGCGTCGCGCCCGCAGAAAACCCCAGCGCCAACAGCATCTCGAACACGATCGGCGTGAGAATGAGTGCGGCACCGTCGTTGGCGAACACGGCGGATACCAGGGCGCCGAGCAGCATCACCAGCACCAGTAGTCGTGGCCCGCGACCGCCGCCGAGCCGCGCCACATGCAGGGCAGCCCATTCGAAAAAGCCGGCTTCGTCGAGCACCAGACTGATCAGAATGATGGCGACGAAAGTGAACGTCGCATTCCAGACGATCCCCCACACGGTAGCGATATCGCCGATATCGACCACGCCGGTCGCAAGCGCGACCAGGGCGCCGGCCGACGCGCTCCAACCAATGCCTAGCCCGCGTGGCTGCCAGATCACCAGCGTAAGCGTGGCAACGAATATGAGAATGGCGAGAATGGTCATAACGAGGTTTATGCGGCAGACAAGCCAGTCACGCCGTAGGGCATGATGCTTTCGTAAGGGGGGTCGCCAGAATCAGGCAGCCGGCAAGTCAGCAAGCAAGGCTTGGACGCGCTCTCGAATCGCATCGCGGGTGCTGATAAACACTTTCTCGAGTTCTTCGCGACTACCCTCGGCACGGGCCGGATCTGCCAGCCCCCAGTGCAGCTTGCGCGTGCCGGCCGGCAACAGCGGGCAGTGCTCATCGGCATGGCCACAGACGGTGACGACGATATCCGCCCAATCGATATCCGACTTGTCGAGAATCGACGAGCGCTGGGTGGAAATATCGACGCCGGCGGCTTGCATGGTGGCGACCGCATTGGGGTTGAGCCCGTGGGCTTCGAGCCCGGCCGAGCGCACGGCTACGCGTTCGCCGCCCAGATGCCGGGTCCAGCCTTCGGCCATCTGTGAGCGACAGCTATTGCCGGTGCATATATAGAGAATATTCATGCGAAATCGATTTGCGGGTTAGCTGGCACAACGATCGCCGGGCCGACCGGCCATAGTGGCCAGTCTTTGTGTATCGCTGATGAAAGGCTCGCACTTCGCGTTGGCCTCGCGGGTCGCGTCGATGACCCGGCGGGCCCAGCTGGGCAGCTCCTCGGCGATGCGGTAATGCACCCAGTTACGCTCACGTCGATCGTCCACCACGCCGGCATCGCGCAGCAATTTCAGATGGCGTGAAATCTTGGGCTGCGACAGCTCAAGCGCGTGTACCAGCTCGCACACGCATAGCTCGTCGTGAGCGGCAACAAGCATGAGACAACGCAGCCGCGTATTGTCCGCGAGCGCTTGAAAGAAGTCTTCGGCAACCAGTCGTTCAGCCCGATCGTCCATGGTATTCGATAATTCGTATATATGAAAAATAGAATATATGAATTTTCGAATGCGTCAATACAGGGCCGCCGTGCCCGCGCGGCGATCACGTCAACGTTAGTTGCGGGTCGCCGTACCTCAGCCCTGCGCATGCGGCTCTGGCCGGCGAACCAAGTCAGCCGGGCGCCGCGCCCGGACAGGTCAAAGACCCTGCGCGCCGCGCCGTAGCCAGCCATGCACGAACGCCAGCTTGCGGCGTGCGGCATCCGAGAGCACGAACGGATAAAGATCCGACAGCCCCATGGACCGATTGACGTGGTTCACACCCGTCGCAAGCGACGCGGCGACATGAATAAGACGCTCGGAATCCGGCTCGGCGTAGGGGTCCCAGCCGCGGTCGGGCAGATCCGGTGACGATAAACCGGCCGCTACGAAACTGTCGGTGATATCGGTCAGATGCAGCAGATGGGCCACGGTTTCGGCCCAGTCCTCGTGCGGATGCGCTGACGCATAGGTGGTCAGAAACCGCAGCGACCAGTCCGGCGGCGGGCCGTTCTCGTAGTGGCGCTGCAGGGCCGCGCGGTAATCGGCGCGTTCGTCGCCGAACATGTCGCGAAACGCATCGAGAAAATCGTCGCGCAGGCTCAGCCGCCACCACAGCATATGCGCGATCTCGTGGCGCATATGACCGATCATGGTCCGGTAGCGCTCCTGCAGGGCCTGGCTGCGGGTAACGCGTACGACCGCGTCGGCCTCGGTCACGCTGATCGTGACCACGCCGTCGACGTGGCCCATGGCCACGGGCGCCCAGTCTTCGGCAATCATATGAAATACCGGCCGGGTGCCCGGGTCTTCCGGGCGGAACCAGTGCCAGCGGCCGAGGTTGTCCAGCGCCCAGCGCTTGGCCGCTTCGGTTTCTGCCCAGTTCGCCATGGCGCCCGCGACGTCTGGGTCCGGGGCGAGCGCGGTCATGGCACAGGAACGACAGAAGGCGCCTTGTTCGGGGGCGATCCAGTTGCAGCCGATCACCTCGCGGTTGATACAGAAAGGCGGCATCGGCACGAAAGCCCGGGCCTGCGGGTCGTAGGCCACGGGTGTGCCTTCGGCCGTGGTGAGGTTGTCGAACCAGAGCGAGCCCGAGCCGACAGGATTGGCGAATACACGCATGTAGTAAACGCTCCAGAGAGCAAAGAAGTAATAATCAGCCGACAAATAAGCCGATAGAAGCCTTACCGTAACCTAGACGGGGGCCCGCACGTGATCGCGCGCGCGGTATGGCAGCCGCAAGGCGTAACACGCGGCGGGTACGCTTACGTCCGGTCTGGTTATCGTACGCGCTCGCACAAGCGCTGGGCGCGACCGATGAAGCAGGTTATAGGGTGGCGTGCGATTCGAGCCTTAACGTCGGCCGCGTCGTCGCCGTTGCGGCAAGTCGCGTGAAAAAAAGCCCGGCCTGCAATGCAGGGCCGGGCTTGTATCGCCGGGCGCTGATCAGGCGTTGTCGAGCAACTGCTTGCGCAGATCCAGTTTGCTGAACTTGCCAGTCGAGGTGCGCGGAATTTCATCCACGAACACGTAGTTCTCCGGCACCATCCATTTCTCCATGCGCTCGCGCAGGAAGGCAGCCAAGTCTTCGGCCGAGAGCTCGCGGCCTTCACGGATTACCACAGCAGCAAGCGGGCGTTCGCCCCATTTTTCGTCGGGCTGGGCGACGACAGCAGCTTCGGCGACGTCGTCGTGGCCCATGATGGCGTTTTCCAGCTGGACCGAGGAAATCCACTCGCCGCCGGACTTGATCACGTCTTTGGTGCGGTCAGTGATATTGATATAGCCATCTTCGTCGATCGTGGCGATATCGCCGGTACGCAGCCAGCCATCGGCGGTGAACTTGTCTTCGCTGTTCTCGAGACGATAGTAGCTGCCCGTGATCCATGGTCCGCGGACCTGAATCTCGCCCATCTCCTTGCCGTTCCATGGCAGCGGTTCGCCCTCATCGCCGACGATGCGGGTATCCACGAACGGGACCGGCGTACCCGCGGTCGCACGGATGGCGTACTGCTCATCTTCTGAGCGCTGCTGGATATTCGGCTTCAAGCGGGCGGCGGCGGCCAGCGGCGAGGTCTCGGTCATGCCCCAGGCCTGAATCACGGTCAGCCCGTACTTGTCGAAGCGACGGATCATGGCCTCCGGCACGGCCGAGCCGCCGACCGTCATGCGCATTTCCGGATGCAGCTTCCAGCGGTTCGGCTCGGCATCCAGGGCGTTGATGATGCCCATCCAGATCGTCGGCACGCCGGCCGTGACGTTGACGTTTTCGGACTCGTAAACCTTGAGCAGGCTTTCTGCATCCATATGCGGGCCGGGGAAGACCTGCTTCGCGCCGGTCAGCGTGGAGACATAGGGCAGGCCCCAGGCGTTGACGTGGAACATCGGCACCACGGGCAGAATCACGTCGTTGTATGACAGATTCAGGGTATCGGGGGTGGCCGAAGCCATGGCATGCAGCACGCTGGAGCGGTGCGAATAGACCACGCCCTTGGGCTTGCCGGTGGTGCCCGAGGTGTAGCACATGCCGCAAGCGTCGTATTCACTCTTCTCGGGGTATTCGAATTCGCCCGAGGCCGAGGCCAGGAAGTCGTCGTAGCTGATCATGCCTTCAGGCACGGGTTTGCCGGCCAGTGGTACGACGACGATCTTCTCGAAGTTCACCTGGTCGGCGAATTTCTCGTAGAGCGGCAGCAGAACATCGTCGATGATCAGGATACGGTCTTCGGCATGGTTCACGATCCAGGCCACGTCGTCCGGCGGCAGGCGCAGATTGAGCGTGTGTAGCACCGCGCCGGTGATCGGGATGCCGAAATAGGCTTCCAGATGCGCGTGCGTATTCCAGGAGAATGTCGCCACGCGATCGCCGTGCTTGATACCAGCGTCAGTCAGCGCCTGTGCCAACTGCTTGGCGCGCTTGACCATATCCGCATAGGTGTAGCGGTGCAGGCTCTTGTCGGGCATGTGGGTCACGATTTCCACATCGCCGAACTGGGTGCTCGCGCGCTCGAGAATATCGTCGAGTAGCAGCGGGCGGTCCATCATCGTGGATTGCATGGGATCTCCTCTAACATGGGTTGTTGCCGGTGTAAGGCGTTGTTCTATTAACCAGCGCCGAGCATCGCATTGGCATAGTCGTATCGTCCATATTCGTTGGTCTATACCAGTAACCCGGCCCCATCATGCATAGTAATAAATATTACCTTGCATGCTCTTATGCCGTGTGAAACAGGGTTTTAATTGATCGCCACGGAACACGGCGACCTGTTCAGCTGCCATACGTACTCCAGCGTAGTCTCGGGATATATCGATTGTCTGCGCGAAACGCGTAGTGCTCGATCCAATATCGAAAAGGGGTATGGCGATGAATAAACGTCTATTGTCCGTGTTGTTTTCGGCAGCACTTGCGATCGGTCACGCCGGCGGCGTGATGGCCGGCGAACTCACCGTCGATGAAATACAGGCCGAACTCGATGCCGCCACACCGGAACAGCCGGCTGATTTTTCCGGTCACGATCTGCGTTATCTCGATCTGTCCGACATGGACCTGGCGGGTGCCAACCTGGCTGGTGCGGATCTCAGTAATGCCCGGCTGGAAAATACGCGCCTGGAAGGCGCAAGCTTGATCGGCGCCCATCTCGATAGCGCCTGGCTTAACGGCGCGGATCTTTCCAATGCGAATCTCTCGGGGGCCACGTTCAGCCAGGCGCAGTTGGCTACAGCACGGCTTGGCTCGGCCAATTTCAGCCATGCCGATCTGAGCGGTGCGGCGTTTGTCGATGCCGCGCTCGCCAACGCCGATTTCACCGGCGCCAATCTGGAGGACACCGATTTTGCCGGTGCCGAGTTGACCGGCACACGTGGATTGGAGGCGGTTCCAGGCCAGGCAGCGTCAAACGGCTAAGCAACTGGCACGGGCTTGGCATGTGCGGGAGCACTCTCATACAAGCCAGGCGAATCGATGAATCTCAACAGCGGCGATCTGGAAAAGCTGCGCGTTTTTTTTCGCGATCGTTCAGGCCAACGGTATTGCCAATGCACAGGGCGTACTCAACAAGGATGCATCGACGATAAGCCGGGCGCTCACCCAGCTCGAAGAACGCCTGCAGCTGCGTCTGTGCGAGCGGGGGCGGCAGGGTTTCGCACTCACGCCCGAGGGCAGGGCCGTGCACGCCAAGGCGAGAGAGCTGTTCATGTCGCTGCGCGGCTTCGAGCAGACCGTGGAAAGTGTGCGCGGTATTGGTGGCGGTACGCTACGGCTGGCCACCATCGATAATGTGATCGCCGATTGCCATTGTCCGCTGGTGGCGGCACTGCGTGATTTCATGCAGCCACAGACGGGCCGCGATATCGATTACAGCCTGACCGTGCTCACGCCCGAGGCCATGGAGCGGCAGCTGTTCGACAAGCGCATCGATCTGGCGCTGGGCGTGTTCGAGTCGCCGCATGAGCTGCTCGAGTACACACCGCTCTACGACGAAACCGATCATCTCTATGCTGCAGCCGCACACCCGGCCAGCGACGCAGGCCACGACACGGCAACGCTAGCGGCGGTGTTGTCGGCCTCACGCTTTGCGTCGCGCAGTTTTCTCGATGATGCGGAACGGGCGTTGCTCGGCCTCGGGAAGCTTGCCAGGGTCAGCCATGCCAGCAATCTGGAAGCATTGCTGGCCTTGATCCTGACCGGCCAATATGTGGGTTCATGCCGGCACATTACGCCCGGCCGTGGGTCGAAACAGGCGCGTTGCAGCGTATCGATCCCACACGCTATTCGCGCCGGTCCACGCTCAAGGTGGCGATTCATCGCGATAGCGCATCACGTGCGATCGTGACCGAATTTCTAGCGCATCTCACCGAACGTGCCGGCAGTACACGCGAACCTGCATGATGCGTCATGTAAGCGTGTCGGCGCGCGCGCTAACGTGAAACTCCCTATTAAAATCGGGTTGAATCCATGCGCCGTTTACTCTTGCTGGGCGTGCTTGTCGCCATCTTCTGCCAACCGAGCGCCGCCCGCGCCGAGCCCACCTATCGCGTGGCATGGACGATCTATGCCGGTTCGGTGCCGCTGGTCTATGCCGAGCAGACCGGGCTACTCGATGAATGGGCGGATCGCTACGGTATCGATATCGAAGCCGTTCAGATCAACGCTTACATCGAAGCGGTCACGCAATTTTCGCTCGGCCAGTTCGATGCCGTGATCTGCATGTCGCTGGATGCGCTCACCATTCCGGCGGCTTCCGGCATGGATACGTCGGTGATCGCGCCGTTGAGCACATCGGCCGGCAGCGACGGCCTGATCATGCGCGGCGACGATCCGCAGCTCGCCGATCTCAAAGGCAAGCAGATCAATCTCGTGGCCTTGTCCGGCTCGCACTACCTGCTGGCCCGCGCGCTGGATTCGGTCGGCCTTGCCGAGCCGGATGTGACCGTGATCAATACGTCGGACGCTGATATCGGTGCGGTCATGGAGGATTCGTCGGCCCAGGCCGTGGTCACATGGAAGCCCCAGCTCACGACTATTCTCGACCAGTACGACAATACCCATCTGGTTTACGACTCGTCCGATATTTACGGCGAGATCATCGATGTGGTGATCGCACCGACCGACAAGCTCGACGAACACCCCGAATTCGCCATGGCGCTCGCTGGGGCCTGGTTCGAGGCCGCCGCCGCGCTCGATCCGGCGCATCCCGGGCACCAGCGCCTGCTCGAAATCGCGGCGGATACCTTGAGTACCGATATCGACAGTGTGCGCAGCCAGCTGGCGACCATCGACTTCTTTACGCCGACCCAGGCCATCGATCTGATTCAGCGTGAGGATTTCGGCGCCACGCAGCGCCGGATCGCCGAGTTTGCGTTCAAGCACGGCCTGTTGGGCGACGGGCTGCCGAGCGCCGATTTCATCGGTATCGAAAACGGGCGTGGCGATATCATCGGCAACGCCGACAACGTGCGCCTGCGTTTTCGCAAGCAATGGCTGAGCGACGCATCCGAGGAAAGCGCCCCGTGAATCCCGCATTTCAGTCTTTGGCAAGCGCTTGCCCGTATGCATGGCCGGTGACGGGCGACTGGCGCGTGGCAGACACCGCGTTGCTGGTAATCGACATGCAGCGCGACTTCCTCGATCCGGACGGCTATTTCGCCGCCCTCGGGGAGAACGCGAGCGAACTGCGCGAAGCGGTCGGGCCCGCCGCGAAGGTGCTTGCCCTGGCGCGGCGTCTGGGCATGCGCGTGATTCATACTCGGGAAGGCCATCGGCCCGATCTGGCCGATCTCAACGACACCAAGCGTGCCCGCGCGCTGGCTATGGGCGCGCCCATAGGTGGTCCCGGTCCGCTCGGTCGGCTGCTGGTACGCGGCGAGCCGGGCTGGGACTCTATCGCCGAAATGGCGCCTGTCGATGACGAGATCGTGATCGATAAGTGTGGAAACGGTGCCTTTCATGCCACCGATCTCGACCAGGTTCTGCGTGCGAACGGTATTCGAAATCTTTGGCTGGTGGGTGTGACTACCGATGTCTGTGTCTCCTCGACCATGCGCGAAGCCAACGACCGTGGTTATGACGTGCTGCTGATCTCGGATGCCTGTTGCGCGGCGACGTCCGCGCTGCACGCAGCCACGCTTGCCGGCATCGAGCGTGAGGGCGGCGTGTTCGGTGCGCATATTTCAAGCAGCGCTCTGCTGGAAGCGGTGCGCTAACGGCGTCCGGGATACGCGCCGGGTTATAGTGCGGCGCATGAACTCAACAAGAGACTGCGCATGCGCTACTGGGAGGATTTCGAGGTCGGTGAGGTCGAACGCTACGGCGCCTATGCGGTGACCGAGGCCGAGATCATCGAGTTCGCCGAGGCCTACGACCCGCTGCCATTTCATACCGACCCGGAAGCGGCGAAGGACAGTCCCTACGGCGCGCTCACTGCGCCGGGGCTTCTGACCTGTGCGATCTTCATGCGGCTGCTTGTCGATCATCTGTTGCTTGACGCGGCATCGCTCGGTTCGCCGGGCGTGGATGCGGTGCGTTGGCTCAAGCCCGTGTACGCGGGCGATACGTTATCGCTGCGCCAGGAAGCCTTGGGCAAGCGTGTGCTGGAAAGTCGGCCGGAAATGGGCCTGGTCAAAAACCGCTTCGAGGTGCTCAATCAGCACGACGAAGTTGTCTGTGATATCGCTTCGAACGGCTTGTTCGCCCGACGCGACGCCGCGCGAGGCTCAGCATGATTCACTACGAAGATCTGACGGTGGGCGACACCGTCGAACTGGGCCCGACCAGCGCCAGCGCCGAAGAAATGATCGCCTTCGCCAAGCGCTACGATCCGCAGCCGTTTCATCTAAGTGATGAGGGCGCGGCGGATACCTATTTCGGGCGGCTGGCCGCTTCCGGTTGGCATACGGCCGCGTTGACCATGCGGCTCATGATGACCGGCCGCGACGAACCGTTGGCCAGTCTTGGCTCACCGGGTTTCGAGAACCTGCGCTGGCGCAAGCCGGTCTATCCGGACGATCAACTCACCGCGCTCGTTACCGTAGCGAGCAAACGGCTATCTGAATCACGGCCCGAAATGGGGCTGGTGCAGTTCGAGATCGAAACTCGCAATCAGGACGGTGTGGTGGTGATGAGTTTTGTGTCCACCTCGATGATGGCGCGACGCGAACCCGGCTGAGCATGGCCAGCCGGGTGCAGCAGGCCGACCGCTATGTGCGGTGCGGCTCGCCCAGATACTCGCTCGAACTCATCTCGTGCAGACGGCTGGCGGTGCGCTCGAACTCGAACCCCAGGCGTGTGCCCTGGTAGAGATCGTCCGGCTCGGCTTCGGCGGTACAGAACAGGTTCACGCGGCGATCGTAGAATTCATCCACGGCATTGATGAAGCGCCGCGCGGCGTTGTTTTCGTTATCGTCGAACACCGGCACGTTCGACACCATGATGGTCGAGTATTCGCGTGCCATCTCGATATAGTCGTTGGCCGAGCGATTGCCGCGGCACAGATCCTCGAACTCGAACCACACGGCACTATCGGCACGTCGGCGTACCGGAATCTTGCGGTCCAGAATCTTGACGTTGCCGCCTTCGACATCGCGTCCGGTGGCCATGCGCTCGAAATGGCTGGCGAGTACCGCATCGGCCTCTTCGCCGGTTGGCGTTTGGTAGGTAGCCGCTTCGTCGATGCGATCCAGACGATAGTCGGTGCCGTCGTCGAGATGCATCACCGTGCAGTATTGCTTGATACGCTCGATCGCCGGCTTGAAACGTTCGCGCTGCAGACCGTCCTTGTAGAGATCGTCCGGGTCCACGTTGGATGTCGTGACAAGCGTGACGCCGCGTTCGAACAGCTCTTCGGTGAGTCGGGCCAGGATCATCGCATCGGCCACGTCGGAAACGAAGAACTCGTCGAAACACAGCACGCGATCGCTGGCCCATTCCTTGGCGATGAGCTTGAGCGGATCAGACTTGTTCGCATATTTCTTGCGTGCCTCGTGCACCTTTTGCATGAAGCGATGAAAATGCAGCCGCGATTTTTCCTCGAACGGCAGATTCTCGAAGAAACAATCCATCAGATAAGTCTTGCCGCGGCCCACGCCGCCCCAGAGATAGAGACCCTTGACCGGTTCCCGCTTGCTCTTGCCGAACAGCGACTTGCTGGTGGGGTTATCGAGCAGAGCCTCGTGGATCGACTGTAGCGCGTCGACCGCTTTTTCCTGGGCGGGATCGCGCACGAAATCGTCGCGCTCGAGATCGGCGTCGTAGCGTGCGCGGGGGCCCGCGGCGCTCTGGGCGGAATCGGCCATGCAAACTC
Source organism: Salinisphaera shabanensis E1L3A (assembly GCF_000215955.2). Taxonomy (GTDB): domain Bacteria; phylum Pseudomonadota; class Gammaproteobacteria; order Nevskiales; family Salinisphaeraceae; genus Salinisphaera; species Salinisphaera shabanensis. The sequence goes on along the minus strand of NZ_AFNV02000001.1, from coordinate 77,114 downwards.
TCGTGCTTTAAAACCCGTTTATTATACGCTGCTCGCCATGGCCGCTATCGACGCTCTGGATGACGACACCGCGCGGGTGATCGAATCCTTCATTGACGGACTCTGGGCCGAGCGCGGGCTATCCGATGCCACGCTCGGCGCCTATCGTAACGATCTCGCCCATTTCGCCAAATGGCTGGACCGGCGCGTCGCGCTCATACAGGCCAAACGGGCGGATCTTCAGGCCTATCTTGCCGCGCGCAACACCCCCGGTTCGAGCCCGCGCAGCGCGGCGCGTCTGCTGTCGAGTCTGCGCCAGTTCTATCGCTATCAGCTGCGCGCCAACGCCATCGACGAAGACCCGACTGCGCTGATCGAAATGCCGACCCAGGGCCGGCGCCTGCCGAAAACGCTGACCGAGGCCGATGTCGAAGCGCTACTCAACGCACCCGATACCGATAGCGACATCGGCCTGCGCGATCGCGCCATGCTCGAACTCATGTATGCCGCCGGTTTACGTGTATCCGAGCTGGTCGGTGCGACCCGTGCCCAGGTCAACACACGCCAGGGCGTGATTCGCGTGACCGGCAAGGGCGGGCGCGAACGCCTGGTTCCGCTGGGTCTGGCCGCGGTCGAATGGCTGGAACAGTACATGCGCGAAGCGCGCGGCATCCTGCTCGGGGCGAAACAAAGCGATGCGCTGTTCGTCACCGGGCGCGGTGGCGGCATGACGCGCCAGAACGTCTGGCATCGGATTCGCGGTTATGCCGAGCAGGCAGGCATTCGCAACGACGTATCGCCGCATGCGCTGCGCCATGCGTTTGCGACTCACCTGCTCAATCACGGCGCCGATTTGAGAGCCGTACAGATGCTGCTGGGGCATGCCGACCTGTCGACTACGCAGATTTATACCCACGTTGCGCGTGCACGTCTGACCGCACTCCACGCCGAACATCATCCGCGCGGCTGATGGCACGCAATATCGAAATCAAGGCAGCGGTAGCCGATGCGCAAGCGCTGAGAACGCGCGTTGCCGAACTCGCCGATGACGGCCCGTGGCTGATCGAGCAGCACGATATTTTTTTCCATTGCGCGAACGGCCGGCTCAAGCTGCGTCGTTTCGGCAACGGCGAGGGTGAGCTGATCTTCTATCGCCGTCCGGATGCGAGCGGACCGAAAGCCTGTGAATACGAGCGCAATGCGGTGGCTGATCCGGATGCCATGAGACGTTTGCTAGAAATGGCCAACGGACTGCGCGGCGAGGTGATCAAAACCCGGACATTGTTCATGGCCAGGCGCACGCGCATCCACCTCGACCATGTCGCCGGCCTGGGCGACTACATGGAACTGGAAGTGGTACTGGCCGACGAGCCGATTGGAACCGGCCACGACGAAGCCGAACAGCTCATGCGAGAGCTCGGCATCGACGATTCAGCCCTCGTCGAAGGTGCCTATATCGATCTCATCGAAACGCAGGGCGCGTCAGCGCAACCCGCGTCCTAGCGCTCGAGTAGTTTGAGCTTGTCCGGCTTGTCGGCCCATTCGTCGGCATCGGCCGGCGCGTCCTTGATCTCGGTGATCACCGGCCACTTGGCGGACAGTTCTGCGTTGAGCTCCAGGAAGTGCGCCTGGTCTGCAGGCAGATCGTCTTCCGACAGAATCGCCTCGACCGGGCACTCGGGCTCACAAAGCGTGCAGTCGATGCACTCTTCCGGGTCGATGGCCAGGAAGTTCGGGCCTTCGTGGAAACAATCGACCGGGCAGACTTCCACGCAGTCGGTGTACTTGCACTTGATGCAGTTCTCGGTGACAACGAACGTCATCGTGGTCGAGCCTCGTAACAAAAACCTTAGATAGGCGACAGTTTATCAGCTGTCCGACGCGCGCGAGTCGCCGTCCGCGAGCCCGCGCGTCGACGTCATTCCATACGCACTGCGAATGCGCGCTATGGAGAATGCAACCCGCACGTCTATTGAACCCCGCAACACCGCGTCACGCCTTGATCTGGGTCAGGCGCACCTTGGTTGTTAGGATTGCTCGTCGGCCGTTCTGGCGACGCGATCGAGATTCATCTGTCGCCAGTCGTCGGCGCCAAGATCGTCGGTATGCAGCTCGAAGCGCCCGCGCGCGCGGTCGGCGAAATAATGGCTCAGCGCCCGATGAATGGTCGGAAAGGCCAGCTGCGACCATTCGATCTCGTCTTCGCTTTGCAGGAGGGCAATCTGGCTTTCCTGACCTGCGCCGTAGTGGCTGCCGGCCAGTTTTGCACGATAGAAGATATGCACCTGCCCGATATGGGTCACGTCGATCATCGCGAACAGCTCGGCGTCGCGGACTTCGGCCTGGGCTTCTTCGCGGGTTTCGCGCGCCGCACCCTGATAGATCGTTTCGCCCAGCTCCAGAAAACCGGCCGGCAACGTCCAGAAACCCAGCCGCGGCTCGATCGCACGCCGGCACATGAGGATCTTGTCTTCATGCTCGACAATACAGCCCACCACGTTGCGCGGGTTGTCGTAAAAGATCTCGCCGGTGGCGGTGCAGATATTGCGCTTGCGGTCATCGCCTGCCGGGATCTTGAACTCGGTCGGCGCGCCGCAGTTGGGGCAGTACGTCATGGGTTTCGGCATCGCGCAAGATTAGCAGACAACGAGTGGCGATCCGTGCGCTGCTATTCTGCGAGTCGGCACGAACCATGCAAACGGCTGAGACATGAATCCGTCGATCAATGAAAAACACCCGGCGATGAGCACGACCGACGTCGCTGCCCACGATGAAGCGCTGCGCGCGCAAGTCCGCGCAGCCGGTACATTGCTGGGCGACGTATTGCGCTCGCAGGCGCGCGAGGGCGTCTTCGATACCGTGGAAATCCTGAGGCGCGGCTATATCGCGCTACGCGAACAAGACGACGCGCAAAAGCGTGCCGAGCTGCAGGCGCTGGTTGCCGGTCTGCCGGCCGAGACGATGACCGAGGTCACCCGGGCCTTCGCGATCTATTTCAATCTCGCCAACCTGCTCGAAGAACTGCATGCGCATCGCACCCGACGCGCGCTGGCGGCCAATGGCAACCCGCAGTGGATCGGTTCGTTCAATCGCAGTTTTACCGATCTGGCCGACGAGGGGGTGAGTCTGGAGCAGGCGCTTGCGCGGCTTGAGCGGCTGTCATTCATGCCGGTGTTTACCGCGCACCCCACTGAAGCCAAACCGCGTGCGGTGCTCGACGCATTGCGGCGTCTGTTCGAGTGGTTTCGCGAACTGGCCTTCGATACGCCCGATGAGCGCCGCCACGCCGAGATCGAGGAACACATTCGCCAGAACATTCAAGTGCTCTGGAAAACCGAAGAACTGCGTGGCTCGCGCCCGACCGTCGCGGACGAGATCCGCAACGGCCTCTATTACTTCCGTGCATCGCTGTTTTCCAGCGTGCCGGTGATCTATCGCAACCTCGAACGCGCCTTGTCCAATGCCTACGGCGAACGCGTGGAGCCGCCGACCGTGCTGGATTTCGGCTCCTGGATTGGCGGCGATCGCGACGGCAACCCGTACGTCACCGCGCGCGAGACCCGTTATGCATTGCGCATGCAGGCGCGCGAGGTGCTTTCCGAATATTTGCGGCGGATCGATCATCTGGCCAGCCGGCTGTCGTTTTCGGCACGTTGGTGCAATCCCAGCGATGCGTTCTGGCAGTCACTGGCCGACGACGAACAACGGATTGCCGCGCATACCGGCGTACGCGCCGAACGCTTTGCGGCCGAACCCTATCGGCGCAAGCTCTATCTCATGCGCCAGCGCATCTCCGCGATGGTCGATCAGCTGCAGACCGAGTTGCGCCTGCGCGCCGAGCGCAGCGAACGCAGCCCGGTCGCCTATAACAGCGCCGCCGAACTGGTCGACGAAATCCGGATCATGCGCGAATCGCTGGCCGGGCACGGCGATGAGGCGATCGCCGAGGATGAAATCAAAGATCTGCAGCGTCTGGTACAGACATTCGGTTTTCATCTCGCGCGGCTGGATCTGCGCGAAGAATCCACCCGTCATACCCGGTGCATTCACGAGCTGTTTGCCGCGCTCGACATCTGCGAAGACTACGAATCGCTCGACGACGCCGCACGTACCGAGATACTGGCCGCGCAGCTCGCGCGCGACGAGGTGCCCGACGTGGCACGGGTGGATGTGTCCGGTGACGTGGGCGATACGCTCGACAGCCTTGCGGTGGTACGCGAATTCACCCGCACACTGGGTGTTGATGCCTTTGGCAGTTACGTGATTTCGATGACGCACAACGTTTCGGACATGCTCGCGCTGCTATGGCTGATGCGTGCAACCGGCGTCTATGAGCCGGGGGCGGTTACGCCGCCGCTGGCGATCGCGCCGTTGTTCGAAACCGTGGCCGATCTCGAGCATATCGAACCGGTGCTCGACGGCCTGCTGGGTCAGCCGGCCTATCGCGCATTCCTCGAAGCCCAGGGCGACGGCACGCGCCGACAGGAAGTCATGCTCGGCTATTCGGATTCCTGCAAGGACGGCGGCATCATGGCCTCGCGCTGGCAGCTGTATAAAGCCCAGCAGCTGGCGGTCGCGGTGTGCGATAAGCACGAGGTCGACAGTCTGCTGTTTCATGGTCGTGGCGGCACCGTCGGCCGTGGTGGCGGGCCGACCCATCAGGCGATCGTGTCGCAGCCGCCGGGCACGGTGCGTTCGCGGATCAAGTTCACCGAGCAGGGCGAAATGATCTTCGCCAAGTACAGCAATCCGGAAACCGCCGTGCACGAGCTCACGCTCGGTATCACCGGCACGCTCAAGGCCAGCGGTTTTGCCACCGACGATACCGATCATTCCCGTATCGCCAGCGCACTATCGGATACCGGCGAGGCGTTCTATCGGCGTCTGACCGAAGACACCGACGGCTTTTTCGATTATTTCTATGCGGCCACGCCCACGGCCGAAATTGGCGCGCTGAATATCGGTTCGCGGCCCGGCCATCGCAAGGCGGTACGCGGCAAGTCCTCGATTCGGGCGATTTCCTGGGTTTTCGCCTGGGCACAGTCGCGCCATACCTTGCCCGGCTGGCTCGGCGTGGGCACGGCGCTCAACGACGCCGGTATCGACAACGACGAGCTGGTAGCGCTCTATCGCGACTGGCCGTATTTCCGCACCATTATCGACAGCGTGCAGATGTCGCTGGCCAAGGCAGACCTGCGCATCGCGGCAACGTATGCCGAGCTTGCACCGGCACAGAACGCGATTTTCGAATCCATCAAGGCCGAGTACGAGCGCGCCGTCGAGCGTATACTCGCGATTACCGGAGAGACCGCGCTGCTTGACGACGATGCCGTGCTCAAACGCTCGCTGGATCGGCGTCGGCCGTATCTCGATCCGCTCAACCATATTCAGATCACCGCGCTCACGCGCTATCGTGAAGGCGGCGATCGTGTATGGCTGGATCCGGTGTTGCGCTCGATCAACGCGATCGCTGCCGGCATGCGCAATACGGGCTGACGTCGTTTCGCGTTATCGATAGTGAGATCAACACCATGAATGCTCGGTTTCTTCTTTTTCCGCGAGGCGCTGTCTGGCTAGCGCTGTTGGCTTGCCTGCTTGCCCCGAGCGCGTTCGCGCAGACGCAGCAGGGAGGCACAGCAGCCGAGCCAGTCCGTGAACGTCCGCAGCGGCCGGTCTATCTGGATATCGTGCCGGTCGCGGATGCGCGTTACTCCATGCTGACCGAGGAACTGGTGACATCGCTCGCACGCGAGGCGTTGTCCGGCGCGCGCCAGGCCACGATTCGCATGGCCGGGCAGGAGCTGCCGACGGGCGTACGTGTGTTGCGCATCATGTATATCGTGCACCAGCAGGAAGACGAAACCGGCGTGACCGCGGCGGTCGCCGCGTCAACCGAACTGCTGCGTACGGCCAACGAAGGCGATGGTGGCGTTCAGACCTTTTCTATCTACAACGGCTTGCAACAAACACTGGTTCAAGGTCCCGACGTGACCCGTGCCCGTGAACAGTTGCGTGCAGCGTTCAAGCAAGAGCTACAGGCGCGTATCAACTCGGCGTTCCAGAACGCCGAAGCGCTCAAGTAGCACTGCGTACAGGCGAGGCGCTTAGCCTCGCGGCTGCACGCTGTTATCCTTGCGGTCATTGTTTTTGACGTTCAAGGAAACCGTCATGGCCGAAAACGAAATGCCCGAAATCAAGGTCGATGCCGACAGCCTCTATCGCGAGGAGTCGTTTACGGATCTGAAGGTGGGCAGTATCCGCCGGCTGATTCCCGTGACCAAGGAAGGCGAAGACGATAGTTCGCGCGAAACCCGCTACGAAGGCTCCGCCAGCTTGATGACGCCCGCCGGCAATCTGCCCCTGTCGTTCGAGCTCGAAGCCGACACGCTCTCCGGCGCGATCGATCAGTTCCCGGATGCGGTCAATGCCGCGGCCGAACGCGCGATCGAGGAACTCAAGGAAATGCAGCGCCAGCAAAGCCAGCAGATCCAGGTGCCGGGCCAGGGCGGTTATGGCGGCGGTGGCCAGCAGGGCGGCGGCGGTCGTATTCAGTTCTAGTCACGCGGGCGCGATCGGCGCCTGCGATCGCCTTGCCGTGGATCGCAGCGCTGCCCGGCAAATGAGCAACCGGTTCTAATAGTGCGGCGGCGTTTCGTCCAGTTCCTGGACGTCGCCGCCTTCGGACAAAGATTCGATACGCGATTGCAGTTGCGTATAGCGTTCGTTGAGCCGATCGATGTCGCGGCTTTGTGCATAGACCAGGTCGCTGAGCTGTTCGATGGTTGCGTCCTGATAGGCGATACGCATCTCCAGCGTTTCGATGCTCGATTCGCTCATGCCATACCGCCGGCGACCAGTCCGAGGTCGGCGACAAGACGATCACGCAGTGCAGCGATCATTGTCGGACTATAGTTGTTCGATTCTTCGAGATTGCCCCAGACCGGTCGCGGCCAGCAGGCATCGTTTTTGTGTCGGGCGATGATATGTATATGCATTTGTGCGACCTGATTGCCCAGCGTTGCGACGTTGAGCTTATCGGCTTCGAATTCGTTTGCGACGAAGCGCGAGAGCGCACGGATCTGAGCGCTCACGCGAGCATGCTCTGCGTCGTCGAGCTGGTGCCAGTCGACCGCGGGCGTATCCACCACCAGGATGAACCAGCCGACCGCGGCGTTGCGGTGAAGTAGAACGCTTGCGTGCTCTAGGGCGCCCAGCACATGGCAATCGGCGAGTAGTTGATCGTTGATATGCATCGGCGTAGGCCTTGCGGTACGAAAACGATCGGCGCTATCGGCGCCGGGGGCGTCATTGTATAAGATTGGCGAGGCGCAACCGGCCGTATCGGGGCCGTAGTTCATCGGGGGATCAATGGACGCAATCAGAAGTTGGATCGATGTCATTCAAGGCGGCGGGTGGTCAGGCCTGTTGATGGCGGGCTTCGCGGTAGTGACCGTGATGTTTATCTTCGCCTTCATCTCGAACAAGTATTTCTGGATTGTGCTGGCGCTCGTGGCGGCCGGCTTTGGCGTGTATTACATGCTCTATCTGCATTAGGGGCGGCGCGAACACGGGCGACTAGCGCGCATTCATCGTTTGTGATCAATTATCGGCGTTCGCTCACTTCGGTCGCTTTTTTTCTTGAAGCTCTGGCGGTTACGGCTTTCCGGCATTGTTCGCCGCCGACGCCCGGTTACGCTGGTCCTATGGGGCTACGCGTTCTATGTTGCCTGTGGCTTTGCATTGCTGTGCCTGCCGTTTGCGCACGAGCGCGCCGGGCTGGCATGGCTCGATCATTTGTTCACCGCGACCTCGGCGGTTTCGACCACGGGCCTGGTCTCGATCAGCCCGTCGGGCAGCTATAGTTTCTTCGGCGAACTGATTATTCTCGGCCTGATTCAGCTCGGCGGGATCGGCTACATGACGCTGGGCTCGTTCGTGATGCTCGCATTACGGCATCGCCTCAATGCCGTACACCGCGGCGTTACGCGCAGCGCCTTTGTGCTGCCGCGCGATATGAATATCGCGGCTTTCATTCGCGCAGTGATTGTATTCACGCTGGCCATCGAGTTCGTCGGGGCCCTGTTGCTGACGCTATTTTTCGCGCGTGCCGGCACGCCGGATGCGCTCTGGAACGGCGTTTTTCATTCCGTGTCGGCATTCTGTACCGCGGGTTTCAGCCTGTTCGATACCAGTCTCGAAGCGTACCGTGCGAATGCCGGCATCGTGCTCGTGGTTGCGGCGTTGAGTTATCTCGGTGCCATTGGCTTTATCGTCATGAGTGACTGGTGGCGCTGGGTCGCCCGTCGGCGTGCGCCCTCGCTGACGTCGCGCATCATTCTTCGAGTGACTTTCTGGCTTGCCGTGATCGGCACCGTGTCGATCGCGCTCACCGATGCGCATCTGGCCCAGATGGCCTGGCCGGAGCGGCTGCTCGCTGCGTTCTTTCAAGTCATGACCGCCATGACCACCGTCGGCTTCGACACGGTGCCGATCGCGAACCTCGGCTCGGCATCGATTCTATTGCTGCTGGTCGCGATGGTGATGGGTGCATCACCCTCGGGTACCGGGGGCGGCATCAAGTCGACAACGGTAGCGATCTTCTACGGTGCAGTGCGCGGCGCGCTGGCCGGGCGTGAAACGGTCCGTCTGCTGGGCCAGACGATCAGTTCGCGGCGTATTCATATGGCCATGGCCGCGACGGGGTTTTATATCGGTACGTTGGTCGTGGGCATGGCCGCGCTCATGCTGGTCGAGGATCAGGATTTTGCGATGCTGATGTTCGAATCGGCCTCGGCAATAGGCACCGTCGGCCTGAGCCTTGGCGCGACCGCCGAGTTGAGCGTGGCAGGCAAGTGGATCGTCATCGCCATGATGTTTGTTGGCCGGTTGGGCCCGATTACGGTCGGTGTGGCCTTGTTCCCGCGAGCCGATGACGACAGAACGCCGAATCGTGCTGCCGCGGACCTCGCGGTTTAAGCACGCTGTTAGCGTGCGTGGGGTAAGAGCGCGAGGCGCAGACCGAAGCCGATGAGCACCGTGCCGGTTATGCCATCGAGCGTGCGTGTGACTGCCGGGCGGCCGAGTGCACCGGCAAACGGCCGGGTGGCCGATATGAGCAGAACGAACCAGGGCAGAGTGAGTCCGGCATGAATCGCGGCCAATAGCGTGCTGAACGCGATGACGTTGACGTTGGCCGGAATGAACTGCGGCAGAAAGCTGACGTAGAACAAGCCCACCTTGGGGGTGAGCAGATTCGTGCCCAGTCCGCGCAATAGCCAGCCGCGAGCGGACTGTCGGCCTTCGCGATCACGTCGCGGCCTGCGGCGTCGAGGCATCGATAGAAGCCTGCCGCGCCGTGGTGCGTCTTGCCCGCGGCCAGATCACGAATGGTGCCGGGGCGGCTACCATATTCAAGTCATATATATATGTAATAAAAGCGTTTATCGCGATATATGGCGACAAAGTACCCCCAAAAGTACCCCCAAAAATCGTTGCTGCGCTGCCGTTGGCCTCGGTTGCACGGCGGCGATGATCGACCGTGGCCGCGACGATAATTTTTACTAAAGTAGACGAAAATAGACTCGTAGCGCCAAAGTCATTCGCGCCCGTGCGCGCGCGTTATGGGCGGGAAAAACTCCGGCCCGGGCGGCTATGAAGCATAGGACTAGCTGGGGGCGGCCTCTAAAGTTCGGCGGTTTGCTACGTAGATCGCTCGACCAATTGCTAGATGCTAAAGCTGGATACTTTTTGCGTGATCGGGCGGCAATCTGGCTACCAGTCAGCTTCATTTTTTGATTAAGAATCAAGATATATCAGCGATTTTCCTATCGCCTGTGGTTTAGGTTTTCCGCCACTCGCGCCTTGCCTTCGGGAGTCCGTGGCCCGGTCGAGCATCCGCCATGCCATTTGCAACGCCGTTTGCCCGGTACGCTCGGTGCCTCGCAAGGCTCGCCGTCGCTCCGACGCTTCGCCCCACAAGCAACCCTGTTAGCTTTTGTTAACGTTCGCGTTCGTTCGATGCGGGCATCTAGCGCGGTCTGTCGGGCTAGATAGTACGGGCGCGTGCGTACTGCGTGTTTAATCTGGCTCATCGTCTGTTATCGCCTCGGCTCATTGCGTTCGATCGTCGGCCTTAACCCCTCCAATCACACACACCAGCACCCTAGGACTGGCAGATGTATATAGGGGTACATGGAAAGCACCAGCGAGCGCCGATCCCGCGACCGTGAATCAATCAGTTACGCTCTTACGCTGCTTCATCGTGGCGGTCGGATTGCCGGTGCTGGTGATGTGAGCGCACCAGGCTGGTGTCGAGACTGCACCTGCTTTCATCCGGTGGCTGCTTCCATAGATCGGGCGCGATGCTGGTAGGCACTGCATCGTGCTTGCCGTTGCAGGCGTCTATAGGCTTGAACGTTAGAGCGAGCAGATAACACTGCCGGGGGCGTGTTCGGGTGTAGACGACCCAGCCGCAAGCCAGCAGCTCATCGCGTGCCCGCCAGATCGTGCGCTTGCCGAGTTCCAGGCCGCGCTGCTTGAGCGTAGCGGGCGCAAGCGTCAGATCGCCGTTATTGAAGCCGTTGTACTGCTTGACCAGTTCGAGCAGCAGCGTGCGTGCTAGCGGGCTTAGGCGCAGATAGTTCTCGTGCTCCAGATGCACGTAGTCGAGCTTGGCAAACTGCCGTGATGGCGGCGTGCCGTGGCCGTGCTGGTAATCCGGGCGAATGGTAGGGGTATCTGCGCCTAGCTGTTCAAGCAGTTCGTGGCCGCTGCGTGGCGGGCCGCCGGTACACTCGATCAATCTCACCATGAAGGCGCTACGCTTTCGATGGTAGAAGCCGGGCAGGCGCATGACGCGGGGCAGGTCGCACACCTTCGGATCGCCGCCGAAGGCTTCAGCCAGGGCTTGCTGCATCGCCTTGAATTGGCCGAGCGCTAGGGTATCTACGCACCAATAGGCATGGAACCGCCCCGGACTTGTTTCCGTTACAAGATGTGGCGCAACGGCCGCGCTTCGGACAGGCTCTAGTGGGGCGCCGTCCAGGTCGAGAAACAGCGCCCGAACCTGCGTTACGCTCTTGGTGGTACGGGCCTTTAGATCGCCTCGGTTGACCATGACGAACACACCTGCGCCCGCCGCGTTCAAGCGTGTCAGTTCGCAAGCATGACGATCCAGCGAGCCGTGGAGTACACGGTTAAGATGCCGCCGCTTAGCGCGCGTGTCGTCAAAGGTCTGAAACGTCAGCTTTCCATCGGGCGCTAGACGCTTCAAGAACGTTGCTGCCGCTGCCAGATCGAGCGTGCTGGTATCGCCGCCGCTCATGGCTGCGCCCGTCCGCGATGTTGGCATTTGTAGACATTCCGGCCCGGTTGCGATTGAATCGCGGTGCAGTAAAGCGGGCTTGCCTCGCGGCCTCGGCTATTGACGTAGCCGGGGCTATCTTGTCGCCGTTTCATGGTGTGCCCTCCATGCCGCTATTGCCGGGCAGGCGCGCTCGTCGCCGCTTGTCGGCGGCTTGGCGCAGTTCGGCGTCGATGGCGGGGCGTTGGTATGGCCCGGACTCCGGCCCGGTGCGGACAGGCCATAGGGGGCAGGCGAACGCGGCGCATTGGGCAATCTGTTCGCGCCACGTACCCAGGCCGCTGCCCGGGTCGTAAATGCAGTCCTTACACTTGGCGTCGATGGGCTGGCGTAGCGATTTCATGCCCGGCCCTCCGCATATCGGCGCAGCCAAGACAACGCGGCGTATTGCTCTGCGTCATTCATGGCGGCCAGGTCGTACTGCACTCCGGTTTCGGTGTAACGGTAGGCGAGCGCGAGCAGTTCGAGCTTCCAGGCTGGGGCGTTCATGCCGCACCCCGGCGCTGAATCTGGCGCTCGATGTACTCGTCTATCTCGGATTCGACCCAAGCGACTGCCCGCGCGCCTATGGGTACGGGCTTGGGAAACTCGCCGCGTTGGATAGCGGCATAGATTGCACTACGCGATTGCCCGGTACGGGCTTTTACAGTTGGGAGTCGTAGCAGAGAAGGCTTTGGCATAGCGTACGTCCTTGGGTCTGTGAGGATGGCGTACGCTTATATTGGAATCATGCTCTAAACGGTTACAGGTGGGTTTTGGGAAGGCTTTTGTCCGAAGCAACCCCTTTAACTATCGATTCGCCAGCTCTTTACTTTATCCGCGTCTACCGTCGCACCGAGTACCACGTTTGCACATATCGCTACCTGCGTAGGAGAGCTAACCTGAAACGCCTCACGTAGAAACGAATCAAGTCTGCGGCAGAAAGCTCTTAAACTGGCATTCTTCTCGTTTGGTCTTGGGTTGTCTGGGTCTATCTGGATGCTTTCTGATACCGAGTTCAGCTTGTCGCTTATATTGTCTAGAAACTCTGAAAGCGATTCCGGGGCTTCGTCGTCGCCAAGTTTTCGGAGTTTGAAAGCTCGATCTGCGTTCTTATTGAAGTTGCCGGTTATAGAGTCTGTGATCTGTTCGAAAAGCGTATTTATATCGTCTTCGTCGAGTGTTCCTCCTTCGAGTGCAATCAAGCTATCTGATGCCGCGTATCGCTTGTCCAACCAATCGTCCATCGCTTCGTCCGTCGGATTGACTGGTACGGGTATCGCGTTATCGATTTGATTTATTTTAAGCGCTAAAGACGGATTAAAGACCTCTATGAATTGGTCTCTGTAGTTCTCAATTTCGCGACTTACGTAGTGCCGAAGGTGGGGCGTGCGGACGTAGCCTAAGACAGGCACGTCGTAATACGGCGACCCACGCAGTGCCTGCGACGCGTTACGAAGGCTGCCGATAACTCGATCGAGTTCACGTTTTCGCGTTTTCGTATCACCGTTGAGATGTCGAGGTAGCGGATAAGTTAAGACTTGGATGTATATAGCCAAGTTCTTGAGCGCGACCTCAAGGGGTTTCTCGTGCAGTAGTTGCCTGGAGCGGAGCGGCTTCCCGTAATTTTCTTCTTCGGCCTTCTCTTGTTCATCGAGATATTCTAGGTACCTATCTGTCGGCCCCTTTTTTCGGGCTTGTGTCCAAAAATTCCGCATTCGTTGATCAAAAAATAAACGAGCCGCTATCTCGTATTCGTGGCGCATCCTACTGCCCACCGCGCCGATCCGGTCGATATCTTCTGTCGCTTGTCGATCCTCGATTATTCGGTCTCGAACTTCGAGCGCGTATTCTTCGGGAACATCGGGCACGGGTAACGAATCCGCTTTTATTGAACGCTCAATACTGCACATGAGTTAACCCTTCATCGACACAGCGCTGCTCCTCGGCTTCAACCCGCTTAGATAGTCGGCCCACCACTGCATCATCGTTCGGCGTTCCTCCAAATATTCGGATCGGTGGTAAGCGGCGCGTACTTTGTCTTTTTCAGCGTGCGCTAGCTGCCGCTCGATGGCGTCTCGATGGAAGCCGCTCTCATTGAGAATTGTTGAAGCCGTCGCCCGGAAGCCGTGGACGGTCGCCTGTCGCTTGTAGCCCATGCGGTAGAGGGCGTAGAGCAGCGTGTTTTCGCTCATTGGCCGGGTCGTGCTGTTCCGTCCGGTGAAGATATAGCGGTAATACCCGGTGATCGGTTGGAGGGCGTTCAGCACGTCGATGGCCTGCGTGGATAGCGGCACGATATGTTCGCTGCCCATCTTCATGCGTTCGGCAGGCACGCGCCATTCGGCCCGGTCGAAGTCGATCTCGTGCCATTCGGCGGTGCGTAGCTCGGCGGTGCGTAGAAAGGTGAGGGCGATTAGCTGCAAGCCGTAGCGTGTCAGCAGGTGGCCGTCGTAGCTGTCGAGGCTTCGCAGAAAAGCGGGCAGGTCGTCGCGTGACAGGGCAGCGTGGTTCTTGGTCTTGCGCGTCTTGAGCGCGCCGACCAGATCGGCGCTGGGGTTATACGTTGCCTTGCTGGTGACGATGGCGTACCGGAACACCATGCCAATGCGTTGTAGCACGCGGTGCGAATAGTCCAGGGCGTCGCGCTTTTCTATGCGACGTATCACGCGCAGCAGTTCGGGCGCGGTGATTTCGGCGACGGGGCGTTTGCCGATATGCGGGAATACATCGGCGTCTAGTGAGCGCAGCACCTTGGCGGCGTGCTTCTCACTCCAGCGAGGCCGCTTGTGTTCGTGCCATTCCAGCGCCACGGCTTTAAAGGAGTTAGCCGCGTTAGCTTTAGCGGCTTCGTCTCGCAGCCGTTTTACTTCCATCGGGTCTTGACCGGCGCCTAGCTGCTTGCGGGCTTGCTCCCGTCGGGTGCGTGCGTCGGCGAGCGTTACATCCGCGAGGGTGCCAAAGGCTAAGGTCTTTTCCTTGCCGTGAACGCGGTATTTCATTCGCCAGTATTTGCCGCCGTTAGGCTTCACCAGCAAGTACAGGCCGCCGCCGTCCGCGATCTTGTACTGTTTGGCTCTAGGCTTGGCCTGCTTGGCTTGGACGGCAGTAAGGGGCATGGCGTTGGGGGTACTTCGTGGCGCCCGCTGGGCAAGTACCCCCGAAAGTACCCCCACGTACCCCCGGATGGCAATAGACGCTGTTGGACGGTATAGGCACAAAAAAGCCCGCTAGGCCAATGGTTGCGGGCTGATTCGTGGCTCTCTTGGGAACCGCTCGGAAGCGATGATGGTGCCCGGGGCGAGAATCGAACTCGCACTCTGTTGCCAGAACCGGATTTTGAATCCGGCGCGTCTACCAGTTCCGCCACCCGGGCAGGTGATCGGCGCGCAGTATACCGCTGTCGCCGCATCTGACCAATGCATAGCGGCTCGAAACCGCTCAATAATCGGCGAGAATCGACTCCATATCGGTCTGATAGGCGGTCACGGTCTGGCGATAACTCAGCGACGGCCGCGACGACGTGCCGTTAATCACGAATGCGAACGCGCCGTAGCCGCCGTTCTGAAGCCGGAAATACCCGGCCAGCGCGCGCACCGTGACCGGTTCGCTGAGCGTGCCCGTCTTGCCATTGATGCGGGTGAGCCAGTCGAAATTGCCCTGTTTGAGCGTGCGCGAAGGCGCGGACAGGGGCACGGGAATGCTGCCGTAGAAGGCCGGAAACAAAGAAGGCTGCCGGTACATATACGACAACAGCGCGACCAGATCGCGCGCCGATAGCTTGTTGCTCACGGCTAGACCGCTGCCGCTGTCGAGCACCGCGCCGTTGCCGGCGATCGCCTGCATGGGAAAGTTCTCGCGCAGGGCGCGATCGGCGAGCGCTTCCAGCGCCTGCGAGGCCAGCGGCAGGGTGAGTGGCCGGTTATAGCCGCTGTCGGCAGCGAGATCGAGCGTGAGCGTATCCGCCATGTAGTTGTTCGAATACGCCATGAGCGGGATCAGCTGTTCGGCCAGCGTATCGCTTTCCACGCGTGCCAGCGTGTTACCGCCGCCGATGTTGCCCTGTACGCGCACGCTGCCGGTTACCGCGATACCCATATCGTCTAGCATCGCGGCCAGCACGCGCGCCGTATCTTCGGCCGGGCCGGTTACGGCGCGATGGATCTTGTAGGGCCCGGTGCCCATCGGAAGCGAACCGCGCAGGTGGAGTGTGGACTGGCCGTTGTCGTAGGTGCGCCACACGCTCAGGCTCGGGCGGGTGCTGGGCAGCCCGGTACTGACATCGTTGGCCACGAGATAGCCGGATAGGCCGCGCGGCAGCAGTTCGACACGGGCCGGGTCGCCGGCGCGCTCGCCCGCGTAGACGTTGGTCTGGATGGTGGCGAAGTTTACGCCAGCGGACGACAGCGGTGCACTATAGGCATGCGACGCCACGCGCTGCGCGTTGCAGCGATCCTTGGTCAGGCATGGGACGTTGCCGAACAGACCATCGTCGACGACCAGATCGCCGTTTATGCGCGAAACGCCGCGTTCACGCAGACCGTTAATCAAGGTCCACAGGCGGGCATTATCGAGCGCGGGGTCGCCCCCGCCGACGAATACGAGATTACCGTTGAGGGTATTGCCCGACACGCTGCCGCTGGTGGTGAATCGGCTGGTGAAGCGATGCGCGGGGCCGAACTGCTCGAGTGCCGCACCCGCGGCATACAGCTTGCTGACGGAGGCCGGCGTCAGTCGCTGATCGGGATTGATCTCGTCGATGATCGACATGTCATCGAGACGAATGACCATGGCGCTGACGTTGGCATTGCGCGATAGCGTGCGCAACGAGTCGAGATAGGATGCCGCGCTGGCCGGCACGGCCAAGCACAATATAGACATAGCCAGCGTGGTTGCGAACACCACGCCGGCTCGCGGCCGGCGTCGGGCCGATTGACGAACGATGAGCATCTTATCCCTGAGCGCGCGGCGAAAGCGGCCAGTGTAGGGCCAGCGCGGGTACGGACTCAATTTCACGATTACCATGATCCTGCCCGTCGACGCGGTGCGCCGGCGTGTCTAAACTGCGCGGCCATGCATCTCGAACATATCAGTAACTCGGGCGACGCGCGCCGCGCGCGCCTGACTCTGCCGCACGGTGTCGTCGATACGCCCACCTTCATGCCGGTCGGTACCTACGGCACGGTCAAGGGCATGACGCCCGAGGAACTGGAAAGCCTGGGCGCACAGATCGTGCTCGGCAACACCTATCATCTGATGTTGCGCCCGGGAACCGAGATTATCGGTCAGCATGGTGGCCTGCATGACTTCATGCATTGGCACAAGCCGATTCTCACCGATTCGGGCGGCTTTCAGGTGTGGAGTCTGGCCGAGATGCGCAAACTCACCGAAGACGGTGTGGCGTTTCGCTCGCCGCTCGACGGTTCGCGCCAGTATCTTTCGCCGGAGCGTTCGATCGAGGTCCAGCATGCGCTGAACTCCGACATCGTCATGTGCCTGGACGAATGCACCGATTATCCGGTGCCCAAGCAGGACGCAGCCGCCTCGATGCAGCTATCCATGCGCTGGGCCGAGCGCTGTCGTACCGCCCACGGCGACAGCCAGAACCTGCTGTTCGGCATCAACCAGGGCAGTGTCTTTGCCGATCTGCGCGCGGAATCGATGGCCGCGCTCGTGGATATCGGTTTCGACGGCTATGCCATTGGCGGCGTATCGGTGGGCGAGGCCTGGGCCGACAAGGCCGCCGTGCTCGAAGGCGTGTTGCCGGTCACGCCCGCCGATTATCCGCGCTATCTCATGGGTGTGGGCACGCCCTCGGATCTGGTGGCCGCGGTGTCGTTCGGTATCGATATGTTCGATTGTGTGATGCCCACGCGTAACGCCCGCAACGGCTATCTGTTCACCTCCGAGGGCGTGGTCAAGATCAAGAACGCGGTGCACAAGCACGATACCGGGCCGCTGGATGCGAACTGCGGCTGTCCGACCTGTCGGAACTACAGCCGCGCCTATCTGCATCATTTGTATCGCTGCGGCGAGATTCTGGCTGCACGGCTGAACACCTGGCACAACCTGTTTTACTACCAGCGGCTCATGCAGCGTATACGCGAAGCGATCGAGACGGATCGCTACAGCGAATTCATGCGCGAGTTCTTCAGCGGCCCGGAAGGCGCCGGCACGGCGCAGGCCGCGTATTTCGGCTATGGCGTGTAGCCTTGCCGGCTTCGGGCGCGTGTGCCCGGAAGTGCCCGAATGCTGTGGCATACTACGCCGCTTGGTCGGGCGCGCACGCGTGCCAGCCCCAGTTTTCAATCGAGGTAAATTATGGATTTTCTGATTTCGCCGGCCTATGCGCAGGCGGGCGGCCAGGCAGGCGGCATCATGCCGACGCTGATCATGGTCGGTCTGTTCTTCGTGTTCATGTATTTCATGATCATCCGGCCGCAGATGAAGCGTCAGAAGGAACACAAGAAGCTGCTCGAAAGCCTGGACAAGGGCGTCGAAGTGGTCACCTCCGGCGGCGTGGCCGGCAAGATTCGCCAGGTGGGCGAAAACTTCATCGTTGTGGAAGTGTCCGAAGGCGTCGAGATCCGTATTCAGAAGAATGCGGTGGCCAGTGTGGTGCCCAAGGGCACGCTGGACTCGCTGTAAGCGTAATCTTCGCGGCTGCACCGGCGCGTGACGAGGCGCGGCCGGTGCCACTGTAGACCGTCGATCGGGGCCCTATGAATCGCTATCCACTATGGAAATATCTGCTGCTGCTGTTCGTGCTGGCAGCCGGCGTGCTGTATGCGCTGCCCAACCTATACGGTGAGCAGCCGGCGGTTCAGGTTTCCAACGCCGGCGGTGATGCCGCAACCCAGGCGCTGGTCCAACGCGTACGCAGCACGCTGACCGACGCCGATGCGGCGCCCGAAGACATCACGCTCGAAGAAGGCCGTCTGCTCGCGCTTTACAAGAGCACTGAAGCGCAGCTGCGTGCGGCGGGTGTGCTCAAGCGCCAGTTGGGCAACGACTACACCGTGGCGCTCAACCTGGCGCCGAGCACGCCGGACTGGTTGCGTGCAGTAGGCGCGGAGCCCATGGCCCTGGGGCTGGATCTGCGCGGTGGCGTGCATTTCCTGCTCGAAGTGGATATGGAAACGGTCTTCAACGAGACCTATGATCGCTATGCCCGCGATATCCCGCGGTTCTTGCGCGACGAATCCATTCGCTACAGCCGTGCATCACGTGAAGGCGACTCGGTACGGTTGCAGTTCCCGAACGCCCAGGGCCTGAACGAAGCCCAGGATGCGCTGGGTGGCGAGTTCGACGTATTGCGCTTCAACGAAGCGCCCGACGCCGACAACACGCTGGTCGCGACGCTGACCGAGACCGAGCAGCAGCGAATCACCGACTTCGCGCTCCAGCAAAACCTCACCACGCTACGCAATCGTGTGAACGAGTTGGGCGTGGCGGAACCGCTGGTTCAGCGCCAGGGCGAGTCGCGTATCGTCGTCGAGCTTCCGGGTGTACAGGACACCGCCGAAGCCAAGCGTCTGCTCGGTAAAACGGCGACGCTGGAATATCGACTGGTCGCCCAAGGCCAGGATGCGCAGGCGGCCGAGCGGAGCGGCAACGTCCCGGCCGGTACCGAGTTGTATAAAACCCGCGATGGCCGCCCGATTCTGCTGGAACAGGATGTCATCGCCTCGGGCGATCAGCTTGTCGATGCCTCCTCGGGTTTCGATCAGCAGTCCGGTAGCCCGGCCGTATTCGTTACGCTGGATGGCCAGGCCGCCAGCAAGATGTTCGATACGACGTCGGCCCACGTCGGTGATCCGATGGCGGTGTTGTTCATCGAAAACCGTATCGATACGCGCTACGAGAACGGCGAAGAGATCCGCGAGCGCAAGAAGGTCGAAGAAGTTATCAGCGTGGCGAATATTCGTAGCGCCTTCGGCAAGCGTTTTCAGACCACCGGTCTGGAACGTGGCGAGGCGCACGATCTGGCGCTGTTGCTACGTGCGGGTGCCCTGGCTGCGCCGGTCAACATCGTCGAAGAACGAACCATCGGCCCGAGCCTGGGGGCGGATAATATCGCCCAGGGGCGTCTGGCCGTTATCGTTGGCTTCGTGCTGGTGATCGCGTTCATGGCGATCTATTACCGAGGTTTCGGTCTGTTCGCCAACGCGGCGCTGTTGATGAATCTCGTGCTCATCGTCGCGCTGCTTTCATTGCTGCAGGCAACGCTTACGCTGCCCGGCATTGCCGGTATCGTGCTCACGGTGGGTATGGCGGTCGACGCCAATGTGCTCATCTTCGAGCGAATACGCGAGGAGCTGGGTGCCGGGAATACGCCGCAGTCGGCCATCAAGTCGGGCTACGACAAGGCGTTTTCGTCGATCGCCGATGCCAACGTGACGACGCTGATTGCAGCGATCGTGCTGTTCGGTTTCGGTACCGGTCCGATCAAGGGCTTTGCCGTGACGCTGTCGCTGGGCATCATCACCTCGATGTTCACGGCCATCGTCGGCACCCGTGCGATCGCCAACCTCGTCTACGGTCGCAAGCGCCGGCTACAGAAACTGTCGATCTAGCATGCGTTACCCACGTCTGCGTTTTGCCCTTATGTCGAGTCTCGAATGCGCCTGATCAAATCCAACACCTCGATCGACTTCATCAGCTACGGCAAGTACGCCATCATTTTTTCGGCGTTGCTGATTCTGATGTCGTTCGTATCGTTTTCGATGGAGAAGCTATCGTTCGGCGTGGATTTCACCGGCGGCGTGGTGGTCGAGGTCGGCTATCCGGACGCGGTCGCGCTCGACGAAGTCCGCGGCGCGCTTGACGAAGGGGGGTACCCGGGCGCGACGGTCCAGCATTTCGGCTCGTCCGATGCCGTGATGATTCGGCTGGCCAGCGAAGAGGGCGCGGAGAGTTCCGAAGTCAGCACCCAGGTAATGCAGTCCCTACACGCCGACAACAGTGCGGCCGAACTGCGGCGCGTGGAATTCGTCGGCCCACAGGTCGGTGACGAGTTGATCAACAAGGGCGGTCTGGCACTGCTCTATACCGTGATCGCGATTCTGATCTACGTGATCGTGCGCTTTCACTGGAAGCTGGCCGCCGGCGCGGTCGCCGCGCTCGTGCACGACGTGCTGATCACGCTGGGTGTGTTCTCGCTGTTCCATCTGGATTTCGACCTGACCGTGCTCGCTGCGCTGCTCGCTGTGATCGGTTACTCGCTCAACGACACGATCGTGGTGTTCGATCGTATTCGCGAGAATTTCCGGCGCATGCGCAAGGCAACGCCTGTCGAGGTGGTTAATGCTTCGATCAACCAGACGTTGTCGCGTACGTTGATGACTTCGGGCACCACGATCCTCACACTGCTGGCGCTGTTCTTCCTGGGCGGCGAAGTCATTCACGGCTTCGCGACCGCGTTGTTGATCGGTATCTTCATCGGTACCTATTCCTCGATCTTCGTCGCCAGTGCGCTCGCCCTGCGGCTCAAGATCACCAGTCAGGACCTGTTCCCGCCCAAGGAAGAGGACGCCGAGAAGGCCTCGCGGGTTACGCGTTAGTCGACGGTTACAGGCTCGCCCGTTCTGAATCAACTGCGCGGGTGTATTTCGGCTTGGGGTTCGCACTGCTGTGCGAGTGACTTCTCCTGCTTGCCCGAGAGAAGTAACCAAATGGATATCGAAGTCTTTCAACCGGGCGCAGAACACCTGGCGGCGTTCCTGGCTGCTGTCCGGCGCAGCCAGCCTGGCCTGAATCGCTGGGTTTCGCCGCCCGATACGCCCGAGAAATACGCCGCGTATCTACATCGATATTCAGCCGATACGCACCAAAGCTATCTGGCCATGACGCAGGCCGGCACGCTGGTGGGCTGTATCAACCTGAACGAAATCGTCCGCGGCGCGCTGCAATCCGCCTACCTCGGCTACTACGCATTCAGCCCGCACCAGGGCAGGGGGCTCATGAAAAAAGGCCTTGGCCGCCGTGGTGTCGCGTAGTTTTGCCGTCGACGCGCTGCATCGACTGGAGGCCAACATCCAACCCGCAAACGAGCGCTCTATCGGCCTGGTCACGTCACTGGGTTTCCGATTGGAAGGCTATTCGCCGCGCTATCTGAAGATCGACGGCGAATGGCGCGACCACGAGCGCTACGCGATTACGTCGGAAGAGTGGTCCTCTGACGGCAGCGCGCCCCGACAACACAGGGAGTCTGGCTCGCGATGTTAGCCGCAGATGTATCGCTCTACGACCACAAGATATGTTTGATGACGGCTTGCGGGAGAATCGTGGCTGCACACCGCGCGATTTATTCCTCGTCTTTGAAATCCTTTATATAGGCCGGCAATTCGTTGGCGCGATGCGCATCGCCGTAGCGTCGGTCGTCCGGATAGTATTCAGCCCAGCGTTGCACTTCGCCGGCTGTTTGTTCGCCTGCGGTGTCCGCAATATACGCAAGGACCATGTCCATGCCGGCGGAAACGCCGGCCGAAGTCCAGATTCTGCCGCTATGCGTATAGCGTGTTTCTCGCACATCGACATCGCCTAGCGCGTGCAAGCGATCGAGCGATGCCCAGTGGGTGGTGGCGGGTTGACCGGTCAGCAAGCCAGCGCGATGCAGTAGAAATGCGCCGGTACACACCGACAACAGCGCCTCGCATTGGCCGGCACAACGGCCGATGAAGGCGATCGTGTCGGCGTCGTCGACAACCTGGCGCGTGCCGCGTCCACCGGGCACGAGCAATACGTCGAGCGCCGGGCAATCGTCGAAACAGACGTCGGGTGTCAGGGTCAGGCCCTTGGCGCAGCGAGCCGCGCCGGGTTGGGCAGCTACGAGCAGGCGTTCGCCCGGGCCGCCGAAACGTTCGCTCCACACGCCGACGAGTTCCCATGGGCCGAGCAGGTCCAGTTCTTCGACGCCGTCAAATATCAGGAAACCGAAACGCATAAGACAGCCTTTAGCTGTTCAGTCGCGTTCGATCATGCGCTCATCGGCGCGCTCGAGCTAGCTACCGCCTTGCGGGGTGCGCTCGATCTTCTCGATGAGTTGCGGATAGAGCTTGGGGTTGGCCGCGATCACGTTGCCGGTTTTCAGCGGGTCCTGATCCTTGATATCGCCGGCGATGCCGCCCGCGCCGCGTACCAGCAGCAGGCCGGCAGCCATGTCCCAGGGCGACAGGCCCATTTCCCAGAAGCCGTCCAGGCGACCGGCGGCTACGTAAGCCAGATCGAGCGCGGCCGAGCCGGCACGACGGATATCCGCGCTCGACGACAGCAAGCGATTGAATACCGGCATATGGGTGGCGATGTCCTGCTTCTTGCGATAGGCAAAGCCGGTGGCCAGCAACGCCTGACGCAGGCGGGTGGTGCGGGTCACGCGAATCCGCTTGCCGTCCAGGCTGGCGCCGGCGCCGCGATCGGCCGTGAACAGCTCGTCCTTGACCGGATCGTAGATCACGGCATGTTCGATCACGCCGTTGATCTGACAGGCGATCGAGACACAGAAATGCGGGATGCCGGCCATGAAATTGGCGGTGCCGTCGATCGGATCGATGATCCAGACCGTATCGGACTCGCCGGTTTCACCGGATTCCTCGGCCATGAAGGCATGGTCGGGATACGCGCGGCTGATCGTGTCGATGATCGTGTTCTCGGCGCGCTGGTCGGCCTCGGTCACGAAATCGTTGCGGCCGCTCTTGGCCGTGACTTCACCGGTATCGCCGCGCCGGTAGTATTCCAGAATTACCCCGCCGGCCCGGCGGGCGGCGGTAACGGCGACATTGGTCAACGGTTGCATCGGACAGTCCTTGTCGAACCCGGCGCGAGCGCGTCGGGCGAGCCTTGAAAAGCCGGGTAGCGTACCATCTGCACGCCGTATTGATACGAGAGTCGACCATGAGCGACCCGGCTGCGCCTGACGAAACCGCCGTATTTGACGAATCCCGCCTGGCACGCCTACGCATCGTGCTCGTCGGCGCCCAGCATCCGGGCAATATCGGCGCGGCAGCGCGTGCGATGAAAGTCATGGGGCTGCACGACCTCGCGCTGGTCGCGCCCGAACGCTATCCGGATCCGGAAGCCGTGGCACGCGCCTCGGGCGCAGACGACGTGCTCGAAAACGCCGGTGTGTTCGACACGCTGGAAGAGGCCATCGGCGACTGCGTACTCGCCATTGGTGCCAGTGCGCGCCGTCGCCACATGCGCTGGCCGCTCGTCGATGCGCGTACCGCGGCGACACGGGCGATCGAACTCGCACACGATCAGAACGTTGCGCTCGTGTTCGGGCGCGAGCGCAGCGGTCTCGAAAACGCGGAACTGGATCTGTGTCAGCTGCATCTGCAGGTGCCGACGAACCCGGCCTATCGCTCGCTCAATCTGGCCGCCGCGGTTCAGGTGGTGGCTTATGAGCTGCGTATGGCTGCCGGTGATACGCCGGAAGCCGAGCCGGCCCACGAACCCGTGACGACGGCAGATATGGAAGGCCTGTTCAGCCACTGGCAGGACGTCCTCGGCGCCAGCGGCTTTCTGGATACGGCCAATCCGGGCCATCTCATGCGGCGCCTGCGCCGGCTGTTCAATCGGGCATCGCCGGATCGAATCGAAGTGAATATCTTGCGCGGTGCGTTGCGTTCGCTCGACCCGCGCCGACAACCGCTACGCGGCGCCATGCGTAGAGACGATGAGACAACTCACGACTCGGGACTTGATCCGTAGCGGATAAACCCGAAATAGTGCATATCACAGGAATAATGCTCGACCGGCACGAGGAGTTCGGCATGCATCGACATCAACACACGCACGGGCGCTACGGGGCGCGGAGCATCTCATGATCTCGCGCATGCGTGAGGACATCCGCACCATCTTCGAACGCGACCCGGCGGCACGCAGCGTCTGGGAAGTGATCTTTTCCTATCCGGGCCTGCATGCGCTGTGGTGGCATCGCGTGGCGCACTGGTGCTGGACGCATCGGCTGACCTGGCTGGGGCGTTTCGTATCGCATATCTCGCGCTGGCTCACCGGTATCGAAATTCATCCGGGCGTGACCATCGGTCGTCGGTTTTTCATCGATCACGGCTTCGGCGTGGTCATCGGTGAAACGACGATCATCGGCGACGATGTCACGCTCTATCAGGGCGTAACGCTCGGCGGCACAAGCTGGAACCCCGGCAAACGCCATCCCACCCTGGAGAACGATGTCGTCGTCGGCGCGGGTGCGAAAGTGCTGGGGCCGTTCACGGTCGGGGTCGGTGCGCGCATCGGCTCCAATGCCGTTGTGGTCAAGGAAGTGCCGCCCGGCTGCACCGCCGTCGGCGTGCCGGCCAAGCTGGTGAAGTGCAAGAACGGCACGCCGGCCGACCGGCGTCGCGAAACGGCGGATCGAATCGGGTTCTCGACTTACGGTGTATCCCAGGATATGCCGGATCCGGTGGCCACGGGCATCGATGCCATGCTCGACCATATCGATTCGCTCGAGCGTCGCCAGGACGAGCTGGAATCGCTCACCAAGCGTTTATCCGAGCAACTCGCCGAGCATCAGACCGACAAGGCCTGAAAGGCGAAACCGCTTCACGTGCAACCGCGGCAGAGGCCGCGAGCCCCGTCATGACGATCTATTTCGACCACAACGCGACCACCCCGATGCACCCTGAGGTGTTCGAGGCGATGCGGCCGTGGCTGACCGAACGCCACGGCAATGCCTCTTCGTTGCATCGGGCTGGACGCGAAGCGCGGGCGGCGATCGATGCCGCGCGTGCACAGGTGGCCGAATGTGTGAATGCGCATCCATCGCAGATCGTCTTCACCGCCGGCGGCACCGAAGCCGACAATATGGCGCTCAAGGGCGTGGCGGCGACACGCACGCCGGCCCGTATGTTGATTTCGCCGATCGAGCATCCGGCGATCACCGATACGGCTAGCGCACTCGAACGCAGCGGTTGGCGAATCGATCGTGTAGCTGTCGACGATCAGGGGCGTATCGATCTGGAGGATCTCGAACGCCAGCTCGCATCAGGCGATGTGGCGGTGGTATCCATCATGGCCGCCAACAACGAAACCGGCGTATTGCAGGATATGCGCGCGATCTCAGGTATCGTGCGCGCTGCCGGTGTGTGGTTGCATACCGATGCCGTTCAGGCGATGGGCAAGCTGGATTTCGATTTCGCAGCCAGCGGTGCGCACTGCGCGAGTCTGTCCTCGCACAAGATTCAAGGCCCGAAAGGTGTGGGCGCGTTGATCGTCGACAAGCATATGGACATGGCGCCTATCGTTCACGGTGGCGGCCACGAGCAGGGGCTGCGTTCGGGTAGCTACAATGTGGCCGGTATCGTCGGCTTTGGTGCGGCGGCGAAGCGTTTGATGGCGCATCGCGATGCTGAAATCGAACATATGCGCAGACTTCGCGATCAGCTGGAAACCGGCCTCGATGCGACGCCCGGCATCACCCGTTTTTCCGCCCAGGCCGAACGCCTGCCCAATACCAGTCAGTTCGCGGTGGCCGGGTACGACGGCGAAGGGCTGCTCATGCTGCTCGACCGCGAAGATATTGCGGTGTCGTCGGGCTCGGCCTGTGCGGCCGGTACCGGCGAACCGAGCCCCGTGTTGCTGGCGATGGGTGTCGACCCCGCCGTCGCCCAGGGTGCGATTCGGGTCAGCCTGGGGCCGCAGAACACCCTCGAAGAGATTCAGCAGTTCCTGCTGGTACTCGGTCGTTTGTCCAACGGCGGCGGCGCCATGCCGGGCAGCATCAGCGCTTCCGTGCTGGGATGAACGCGGCCAGCGAGACAATCTATCTCGATTATGCGGCCACCGCGCCGTTGGCGCCGGGTGTGATGGAGGTCATGCAGCATGCGCTGATGGCGACCGATGCGAACCCGGCATCGCTGCACGGCCCCGGGCGCGAAGCCGCCCGTCTGATCGACACCGCAGCCGCAGAGGTGGCGCAACTGATCAACGCGCGCGAGAAGGATCTGATCTGGACTTCGGGCGCGACCGAATCGATCAATCTGGCGCTTAAGGGCGTCGTCGCTTTTGCTGGCACCGATGCGCATATCGTCAGCGTGGTGACCGAGCACAGCGCCACGCTCGATACGCTGGCCTGGCTCGAGAAATACGGCACGCGGGTAACGCGGCTGCCGGTCGATAGCGACGGACGTATCGATCTCGGTGATCTGGAATCGGCGCTTGCCGACAATGCGACGCTGGTTTCGATCATGCACGTGAATAACGAAACCGGTGTCATCCAGGACATTGCGGCCATCGGCGAGCGCTGTGCCGCCCATGGCGTGGATTTGCACGTGGACGCTGCACAAAGCCTCGGCCGGCTTGCGCTCGATGTGGAACGCATGCAGATCGCGTTGCTTTCTCTATCGGCGCACAAGATCGGCGGGCCCAAGGGTGTTGGCGCGCTTTATGTGCGCCCGCGTACCGGCCTGGCGGCGCAGTTGCATGGCGGCGGCCAGCAGCGCGGCTTGCGCTCCGGCACGCTGGCGACGCATCAAATCGCCGGTTTCGGTGCCGCGGCCGCCCATATGGCTGCGATACGTGATAGCGAACAAAAGCGTCTGGCAGTACTGCGCGACCATCTGTCGGACGCGCTTGCCCGCGCTGATAGAGTGATGCGTAATGGCGGGCCCGTGCATACGGCGGCGCCGTTTCTCAACGTCAGTGTTGCCGGTGTGCACGGCGATGCGTTGTTGAAGGGGCTGACAGACGGCGCGCCTGCACTGGCGGTCTCGTCCGGAGCGGCCTGCAGCGCAGCGAAAGGCCAATCGTCGTACGTGCTGCGCGCGATGGGGCGAAGCCCGCGCGAAGCCGGTGCCAGTATTCGTTTTTCGCTGGGGGCTGGGACCACGGCCGCACAGATCGATGCCGCCGCGGATCGATTCGTCAGCGAAGTCTCGCGCCTGCGCGCTATTGCGGATGCGGCATGACGCACATGTCGCCGGTGTGGCAACGGCGTTTTCTCGCCCCCGGGCACGCGCTGGCGGATTGTGCCATCATGCAATGGCAAGGTCAGGGCGGCGCAGACACGCCGGGCGCGGACGCGCGGTGTCGGCTGTATCTGGCAGTCGATGGTGATACGCATGAGGCGCGTATCGACAAGGCCGCATTTGCGGTATTCGGCCCGCCGGTCGCGATCGCCAGTGCGGACTGGGCCTGTGAATGGTTGCAGGGCCGAACGATCGAAGCGGCACGAAGTCTCAGTAGTAGAGATTTCGAACAGGCGTTGTGCCTGGCACCGGCCGAGCGCTATGCGGCACTTCTAGTGCTTGATGCGCTCGCCGATGCGCTGGCGCGCTGGCCGCACTAGAACAACGCTTCGTTTATCTGGGATGATGACGTCATGAGTGAAACGCTAGTCGAACCCGAAGAGATAACGCTTACGCCGGCCGCCGCCGAGCGTATCAAGGCTCAGCTGTCCAAGCGTGGCAGCGGCATCGGTCTGCGCGTCGGTGTGCGCAAGTCCGGTTGTAGCGGTTATATGTACACCATGGACTATGCGGACGAAGTCGACGCTGAAGATGATGTCTTCGAAGGCTACGGCGCCAAAGTCGTGGTGAATCGCAAGCATATGGCCGTGCTTAAAGGCACGACGCTGGACTTCCGTTCGGAAGGGCTTAACCGCATGTTCCGCTTTGAAAATCCGCATGCGAAGAACTCGTGCGGCTGCGGCGAGTCGTTCACGGTCTAGCACGCTGGTACGCCTTGCCACTGACAAGGCGCGCTTCGAACCGCTACAATGGGAGGTTAGCTATCGCACCAGCGTGTTGCTGGTGTGACTCTTTTTTAACGATTTCGAAGTTTCCAGTAGGGAGAACCCATGGCCGTTGAGCGCACCCTGTCCATCATCAAGCCTGATGCCGTCGCCAAGAATGTAATCGGCGAGATCCTCAGCCGGTTCGAAAAGGCCGACCTGCGCATCATCGGCGCGCGCATGGTTCAGCTGTCCCGCGAGGACGCCGAAAAATTCTATGCCGTGCACTCGGAGCGCCCGTTCTTCAACGATCTGGTCTCCTTCATGATCTCCGGCCCGGTCATGGTCCAGGCGCTCGAGGGCGAGAACGCCATCGCCAAGAACCGTGACCTGATGGGCGCGACCAATCCCAAGGAAGCTGAAGCCGGCACCATCCGCGGTGACTTCGCCGAATCCATCGACGCCAATGCCGTTCATGGCTCGGATGCGCCGGAAACCGCCGAGCAGGAAATCGCTTTCTTCTTCGGGCAGGACGGCCTCTGCCCGCGCTAGTTCGCAACCGCATTATTCGCTCATGAGCACGATCGTCAGCGACACCCCCGAATCTGCCACAACGCCGGCTAAAACCGCGCGCGTGAACCTGTTCGGCCTGGATCGCGAGGCCATGTCGGCCTTCTTTCGTGAGCATGGCGAATCGGCGTTTCGGGCCAAGCAGGTCATGCAGTGGATCTATGCCCGCGGCGTGACCGACTTCTCGGCGATGACCGATCTGTCGAAAGCGCTGCGTGAGCGCCTGCCGGATATCGCCGAGATTCGCCCGCCGGCCAAGATCCGCGAGCAGAAAGCCAGTGACGGCACGCGCAAGTGGCTGCTCGCGGTCACCGAGGATCTGGACCCGGACAACGCGATCGAAGCGGTATATATCCCGGAAGCTGATCGCGCGACGCTGTGTATTTCGTCGCAGATCGGCTGCGCGCTGGATTGCTCCTTCTGTGCCACCGGCAAGCAGGGGCTGAACCGCAATCTGACCACGGCCGAGATCGTCGGTCAGGTCTGGATGGCCGAGCACGACTTGCGCGCGCAAGGTCTCGTCCACGGCGAACGGGCGCTGTCCAATATCGTGTTCATGGGTATGGGCGAGCCGCTGGCCAACTACCGGGCGGTGGTGCCGGCGATTCGTATCCTGCTCGACGATTATGGGTTTGGCCTGTCGAAACGGCGGGTTACGGTCTCGACTTCGGGTATGGTTCCGTTCATGGATCGCCTGCGAGAAGAAGTCGATGTCGCCCTGGCCGTGTCGCTGCACGCGCCCACCGACGATCTGCGCGACGAACTCGTGCCGATCAACCGTAAGTATCCGCTAGCGGAACTCATGGGCGCCTGCGATCGCTACGTGGAAGGCAAGCAGCGCCGTGCGCATGTCGTCTACGAGTATGTCCTGCTCAACGGCGTGAATGACAATCCCGAACAGGCACGGGGTCTGGTCAAACTGCTGGCTGACCGGCCGGCGAAGATCAACCTCATTCCGTTCAATGCGTTCGACGGTAGCGGTTATACGCGCCCCGACGAAGCACGCATTCGCCAGTTTCAGGATATCCTGCACAACAAGGGTCTGCGTACCACGGTGCGACGCACCCGTGGTGACGATATCGACGCCGCCTGTGGCCAACTGGTCGGGCGGGTACGCAGCAAACAGAAGCGACACTTTCGCGAAGTGCCCATTCGGGTCGAGAGCAAGCGGGCCACACCGGTATGAGCACGCTGCGTTGGGGGGCGGTTTTACTGCTGCTGTCCGTGCTTGTGGGTCTGGCTGGCTGTGCCGGTGGCGCCAACGCAGTCGACAATCAGCGCGCGGCCGAAGCCAACGCCAATCTCGGCGCCGATTTCCTGCGCAAGGAAGATAACGAAAATGCGTTGTCGCGGTTTCGCCGTGCTCTGGATTACGACAGCAGCAATACGACGGCGAACTGGGGCATGGCAGTAGTTAGCGATCGACTCGGCGAAGTCGAGGACGCACGCCGTTACTACGAGAAGACGATCAATCTTCAGCCGAGCGCCGCGATCTACAACAGCTATGCCGCCTTTCTCTGCAAGGAAGGCGATGTCGACCGGGCGGTTCGGTATTTCGAACGTGCGGCAAACGACGAGCGCTATCCCGGGCGTAGCGACGCAATGGCCAATGCCGGCCTGTGTCTGCATCGTGCAGGACAGGTAGACAGCGCCGAGGAGCATTACCGTCAGGCGCTCGCGATGGATTCCAGCCAATTGACCGCGCTCACGGGCATGGCCCGGCTGAAATTCGAGCAGGGTGATTTCCTGCGCGCGCGCGCATTCAACCAGCGCGCCGATTCCGTGGCCCAGCTCAATGCCGATCAGCTTCTGCTGGGCGCCCGTATCGAACTGGCACTGGGCGATCGCGATGCGGCCGCTGCCTATGTCGAGCGCCATAACGCCCGCGAACCGAGTGCGACGTTGTCGCTGCGCCAACTGGAGCAATCGCGCTGATGAACGAATCGACACAGTCTTCTGAAGAACGCATTGGTGAGCGCGCCGGCCGTAGCCGTTCGGACATGCAGTCGCCCGGCGAGATCCTGCGTGAGGGGCGTATAGCGCATGATTGGTCCGTCGAGGACCTGTGCGCCGAGACCAAGCTCTCCGAGAAAGCCGTTCACGCGCTGGAAAACAACCAGTTCGACGAGCTTTCGCAGCCGATTTTTGCCGGTGGCTATTACCGCCAGTGCGCCAAGGTGCTGGATATCGACACCGAACGCATGATGGCTGCGTACGCTGCCTGGGGTGGCAAGAAAACATCATCGCCGACGGCGCAGCCGGCGGCGGTGGAAGTGGTGCCGCAGGACGTGACACCACCGAACTGGCGTGCGTTCGGTGCGATCGGTCTGGTCGTGCTGCTCGCGGTGATTGGCGCTGTATTCGTATTCATGCCCGATGCCGATCTGCCCGACGAAAACGGTGCCGCCGCCGGCACGGGCACGGCCGGCATTTCCGATAGCGCCGGTAGTCCGACCATCGGCAGCGGAAACAGCAGCGCGACCGGCGGCGGGGTGGCGGCCACGCGCAACTCACGCGATTCCGGCACCAGTCTGCGCGTATCGCCGGGCGGATCCGGCGACGCCAGCAACGGCGCCGGTACTGGCGCGAGCGCTGCTTCCGGCACAGGCCAGCGCATGGGCGGGCGCAACGTCAACGATACGTTGGGTATCGACCGCGAGGCGCAACGCGAGCGGCGCGAAGAAGCGGCAGCGCCGCCAGAGCCGCAGGTGGCCGCCAATCATCTGGTCGTGACCTTTACCGACCGCTCCTGGGTGGATATTCGTGATGCCAACGGCTCGCGTCTGCTCACCGGTATTTACGATGCCGGCGACAGCCGCGAATTCGATGCCGAGGCGCCGTATCGCATCACGCTCGGCTATGCGCCGGGTGTGTCCATGACCATCGGCGGCGAAGATGTCGATATCCAGGCCCAGACCACCAGCAACAGCACCGCCCGACTGACGGTCGAAGCCCGCGACAGCTAAGAAGTTCGTTTCGATTCATGAGCCAGCGTATTCAGTCCATCCGCGGGATGAACGACATCCTCCCGGCCGACAACGCCGCCTGGGCCACGCTCGAGCGTGTCGCCGCGCGCGTGTTCGCCGGCTATGGTTACGAACAGATCCGGTTGCCGATCATGGAGCGCACGGGGCTGTTCAAGCGCGCCGTCGGCGAAGTGACCGACATCGTCGAAAAAGAGATGTATACGTTCGAGGATCGCGGCGGCGAGTCGCTGTCGCTGCGCCCGGAAGGTACGGCCGGCGCAGTGCGTGCCGGTATCGAGCACGGTCTGTTGCATAACGCCACGCAGCGGCTCTGGTATACCGGGCCGATGTTCCGTTACGAGCGCCCGCAGAAAGGCCGTTATCGTCAGTTCCACCAGTTCGGCGTCGAAGCGTTCGGCCAGACCGGCCCGGATGTCGATATCGAGCAGATCGCCATGGCAGCACGCCTGTTCGCCGCACTCGGCGTGACCGGAATGCGGCTGGAGATCAACACGCTCGGCACGCCGGACGAACGCGCGGATTATCGCGACGCGCTGCATGCCTATTTCAGCGCCCATCCCGAGACGCTCGACGAGGACAGCAAGCGCCGGCTGGATCGCAACCCGCTACGCATTCTGGATACCAAGAACCCGGCCATGGCCGATCTGGTCGCCGGTGCACCGACGCTGCGCGAATATCTTGGCGCCGAGTCGTCGGCCCATTTCGATGGGCTGTGCCGCGGTCTCGATGCCCTGGGCATCGATTACACGATCAACCCGCGGCTCGTGCGCGGCCTGGACTATTACACGCGCACGGTTTTCGAGTGGATCACATCCGATCTCGGCGCGCAGGACGCCGTCTGTTCGGGCGGGCGTTTCGACGGCCTGGTTGAACAGCTGGGTGGAAGCGCTACGCCGGCCATGGGGTTCGCGCTCGGCGTGGAGCGCCTGATTGCGCTCATGCTCGACCAGAACGTGCCCCTGGACGATCTCAAGCCGCAGGTCTATCTGATCCACACCGGCGATACGACCGGTGCGCGCGTGCCGGCGCTGGCCGAGGCGCTGCGTGATGCGCTGCCGGATCTGCGCCTGCGTGTGCATGCCGGCGGTGGCAGCATGAAATCCCAGTTCAAACGGGCCGATAAGAGCGGCGCCACGCTGGCTCTGATATTCGGCGACGATGAAGCCGCCGCGGATGAGATCCAGATCAAGCCGCTGACCGACGCGCGCGAACAAGAACGCGTCGCCATCGAGGCCGCTGCAGGGCGTATCGCGGCACTGCTGGAACCCTAGACGGGAACGACGCGGCCGATTCGCAGTCTGTATTTCCATCTTTTCGATCAATAACAACGCAAAGCGCAACGCATGGCCGAATTCGATAACGACGAGATGAGCCGCCTCAAACGATGGTGGGAGGGGAACGGTTCGGCGCTGGTGATCGGTGTGATCGTCGGGCTGGCCGTGATCATCGGTTGGCAAGGTTGGAACTGGTATCAGAACCGTCAGGCCGTCCAGGCCGCCGATATCTACCAGCAGGTCGAACAGGGCATGGCCGGCGACAGCGTTGACGACAACGTACTCGCAACCGTCGACCGCCTGAAGAACGATTATTCCGGTACGCCGTATGCCGCCGACGCAGCGCTGCGCCTGGCCGGCTACTACGTCGAACAGCAGGATTACGACAAGGCCCGCGAGCAGCTGGTCTGGGTAAGCGACAACGCCGCCAACGAGGGCGTGGGCCATATCGCAAGGGTGCGGGCAGCGCGTCTGCTCTGGACCCAGGACAAGCCCGACGAAGCATTGAGCCTGCTGGATACCGATCATCCACCGGCGTTCGATGCGCTTTACGCAGAAACGCGTGGCGATATCCTGGCGGCCCGCGGTGATCGCGAAGGCGCCTACAAGGCCTATCAGGTAGCTCTGGAAAGCCTGCCGCCAGATATTGCCAGCCGCGCGCTCGAAACCAAGATTGCCGACAACGCGCCGGCCGATGCCGCCGACGCGCCGACCGACTCGAACAGCGCTTCATCATGAATCAACGAAACAAACCGTTCTTTCGGGCCACCGGTGCCGCGATTCTGCTGGCCGCCAGTAGTGCGGTACTCACCGCCTGTGGCGGCGCAGCGAATGTTGCCGAGCCCACACCGCTGACCACGCTCGAATCGCCGGCCTATCGCATGCAAACGGTCTGGAAGACCGACGCAGGCGAGGGCGCGGGCGAATATGTCAGCGGTTTCAAGCCGATCATCGACGGCGAACGCGTCTATGTCGGCAACAGCGACGGCTATGTGATGGCGCTGGATCTGGCCACGGGCCGCAAGATCTGGCGTTCGCGTACCGGCGACCGATTGATCTCGGGGCCGGCTCTGGCCGGCGGTCTGTTGCTGCTCGGTTCGCGCGACGGTCAGGTCGTGGCGCTGTCGGCGCAAACCGGCGAGCGTGAATGGACGGCCTCGCTATCGAGCGAAATCATCGCGGCCCCGGCGGCCAATGATGAGATTGCGGTCGCGCGCACGCTCGACGGTCGTCTGGTCGCACTCGATATGGCCAACGGCCAGCGGCGTTGGACGATCGAACGCAACGTCCCGACGTTGACCCTGCGCGGGACGTCGTCGCCGGTGATCGTCGGCGATACGGTCTATGCCGGCCTCGACAACGGCAATGTACTGTCGCTGGATCTCGCCACCGGCGAAGAGCGCTGGTCGCAGACCGTCGCCTTTCCGAGCGGGCGCTCCGAACTCGAACGTATTGTCGATATCGATGCCGATCCGCTCGTCGTAAATAACGAATTGTATGCCGTGAGCGCGGGCGGACAGCTGGCTTCGCTGGCGACCACGTCCGGGCGCGTGCGCTGGCGGCATGAACTGGCGTCCGAAAAAGCGCTCGCGCTGGACGACCGTAATGTCTATGCCGTCGACCGCGACAGCGTGGCCTGGGCGGTCAATCGTCTGACCGGCAGTGAACGCTGGCAGCAGGACGGTCTCAAGTATCGCAAGCTCAGCGGTCCGGCCCTGTTGGCCGGGGATCTCGTAGTCGGCGATTACGACGGCTATGTGCACTGGCTTTCCGCCGATGACGGCAGTGTTATC
Source organism: Salinisphaera shabanensis E1L3A (assembly GCF_000215955.2). Lineage (GTDB taxonomy): Bacteria > Pseudomonadota > Gammaproteobacteria > Nevskiales > Salinisphaeraceae > Salinisphaera > Salinisphaera shabanensis. Next base: position 42,480 of record NZ_AFNV02000001.1, on the reverse strand, counting down.
GCGCGCGGCCGGCCGTTCGACGAGCCGATCCGCTCCCAGCCGCTGATCGTGGGCGATCGTGTCATCGTGGTCGGTGCTTACGGCGAAGTCGCGGCACTGCGCTTCACGCCAAGCGACGAGCGCTAGCCATCAATACAGACGCGTCCGATTTCGAGAGCGCAAACGAGCCGGTAACGCCAACGGTGTTGCCGGTGCTTGCGCTCGTGGGCCGGCCCAACGTGGGCAAGTCCACACTGTTCAATCGCCTGACGCGTACGCGCGATGCGTTGGTGGCCGATCAGCCGGGTGTCACCCGCGACCGGCACTACGGCTTTGCCAGCTACGACGGTCAGCGCTATATCGTGGTCGATACCGGCGGTATCGGCCAGGATGATGAAGACATCGACAGCCAGGCACTAGCACAGACCCGCGCCGCGCTCGAAGAGGCCGACGTGGTGCTGTTCGTGGTCGACTCGCGCCAGGGCCTCATGGGCGGCGACGAGATGATCGCCGAACAGCTGCGGCGTATCGATCGCCCCGTCCACGTCGTGGTGAACAAGAGCGAAGGCCAGGTAGGCGCGACGGCCGTGGCCGAGTTTCATGCGCTGGCGTTCGGCGACCCCTGGGCCGTCTCGGCGATACACGGCGATCGTATTTCCATTCTTCTCGCGCATGTGTTCGAGCATCTGCCGGCACCGCGTGCGCAGGTATTGCCGCACCAGCGCGGCGCGATCCGTCTGGCGTTGCTTGGCCGGCCGAATGCCGGCAAGTCCACGCTGGTCAATCGTCTGTTGGGCGAAACCCGCATGCTCACGCAGGATGCGCCCGGCACCACGCGCGATGCCGTGGCCAGCGAATTCAGCTTCGACGACAAACCCTATGTCATTGTCGATACCGCCGGTATACGCCGGCGTGCGCGTATCGACGACGATGTGGAAAAGGTCAGTGTCGTCAAGGCGATGCAGGCGATGGAAGCCGCGCAGGTGGTCATCGTCATGCTCGACGCGGCCAGCGGCCTGTCGGCGCAGGACATTCGTCTGTTGAACATGGCGGTCGAACGCGGCCGCGCCGTGGTGATCGCGGTCAATAAGTGGGATGGCCTCGAGGGCAAGCAGCGCGAAAAACTGCATGCCGAACTGGTCAAGCGCATCGGCGCGTTCGATTATCTGCCGCTGTTGTTCATATCCGCACTACACGGCTCGGGGCTTCGCGATCTGATGGACGCCATCCAGGCGTCGCACAAGGCCGCGTTTGCCGAGTTGAGCACGAATGCGCTCTCGCGCACGCTGGAAGACGCCGTGGACGGCCATTCGCCGCCTGCGATTCATGGTCGACGTATCAAGCTGCGCTATGCCCATCAGGGCGGCCGCAATCCGCCGACGATCGTCATTCACGGCAATCAGACCCAGCGTGTATCCGACGAATACAAGCGCTATCTCATGCGCCGTTTTCGCGAGAAGTTCGACCTGTTCGGCACGCCCATCCATCTGGTGTTCAAGAACAGCGACAACCCCTACGTCGGCAAATCACGCAAGCGCCGCTCGTAGCGGCGCAGCCGTGGCAGCGCTGTTTGCGCTGATACCCATTCCTGAGAAAACGGCCGCCCGGCCTTTGGGTCGCGGCTTTCGGTATGCCAGCGCCCTGCTGTCATAGGGCAGGGCGGCGACGCTCTCGGCTTGCTTGGCCATTCCATTTCATGGGCGTGCCCGCGATGTTGCGCCAGGCGACGGTTTGGCAAAGCCCAAGCGTTTCGCAAGCTCAGGCTGAGATCGGCTATTTCACCTCCAACGGTAGGGTCGACTTGGGTATCCCGCACTCTGTGCTGGGCCAACGCCCATCCGGCAGATAACACAACGGTCTTAAGGCCGTGGCCATCCGGCTTTCGTCCGCTGTCAGGCATACCTGAAACGAAAAGAGCCGGGCATAGGCCCGGCTCCTGGTCTTGTACGACGTGGGATCGCGGCGCGATCCAGCAGGCCGTTAGTCCTCGTGGTCGAGCAGGAAGTCGGCTATCCAGCCCTTGCGGCCGTCCGAGAACTCGACGTAGCGCCAATCGCCATCTTCGTCGCGAATGACAACGCTATCGCCTTGCTTGCCCTGGGTGACCACATCATTGCTGGTGCCCGGGCCGCTACGCACGTTGACGACCTTGGCCGAGATCTCGGCCTTCGGGGCCTTGTCTTCTGCTTCGGCGGCTTCCTGTTCGGCGGCCTCCGCGCTGTTTGCATCCGCACTGGCGGCAGCGGGGGTGGGGGGCCGCCGCAGCAGTGGCTGCCTGCGACGCCGCTTCGCTGTCGCCCTGTGCGGTCACGCTGTCGGCGGCATCGGTAGCGCTGGCGTCATCGGCACAGTTGCCGAACAGGTTCTTGAACCAGTTGCAGTTGCTCGCCTGCGATGAAGAAGCGGTGCGCGAGCTGTCGTCGTTGCCGTCGCTCGTGGGCGTGGTGGGCGGAATATAAGGTTCGGTACGGCCGTCCGAGTACACCAGCACCGGGCTCATGCGCTGCGGCACGACTTCCACCGGGCCCAGGGCGAAACGCGAGTCCTCGGCGCCGGGCAGGCTGGTGGGCTTCTTGCCGTCGATATAGAACTGCCAGAGCTCCACAACCAGCGTATCGCCCTTGGGCTTCCAGCCGACGACGAGGCCGTCGTTGGTGTAGCTGTAGCGCAGGCGCCGAATCTGCATCCAGATCATGGCGTCATCGACGGTTTCGAAGCGGCGCTGGCCTTCTTCGAGATCCACCTGGGTAATGCCTTCGGCAGCCTCCCAGACCGGCGGTTTGCCTTCGTAATGAATGCCCATGCTGCCGGCAAAGCGCTCGTTACGGGGCTCGAGGATTACACCGCGACGGTTGTCTCGCCAGGTGTACACACGGCGTAGACCGGGCCCGGCTTCGATCTTGATGCGGCCCCAGGGCGCGTTGGCCACGAGCTGTGTACCGTCGGTGAGTACGATTTCGTTTTGTTCCGGTACGGCATCGCCGCCTTCGGGGATCGGCGGTGGTTCGGGGGTGACAACCCGCGGGCCGATGGCACAGCCGCCCAGCAGGAATAGCGCCGCGACAAACGCAGCAAGAACGATGGATCGGCCGCGGATGGCGGCTTGCGAAGGTAGCAGCATATATCGAGAACCCCTTCTTGGTATTGGGTCGTTATGAGAGATGCCGGCTTGCACGTACCCCTCGCGTCACGCGCCGCCGGCAGTGCGGCATGGCTCAGGTAGAACGTTCTCCCGAGTCGGTATGGATTTCGCGTATTTCGCAGTCCAGTCGACCCCGGGCCAGAACCACATGGATCGCATCGCCCGCGGTGACTGTATCGGCCGATCGAACAATATGGTTATGGTCGTCGCGGGCGATAGCATACCCGCGTTCGAGCGTCTGTAGCGGGCTGACTGCATGCAGGGCGCGCCCGGCATTGCGCAGCTGAAGATTCGCCTGTTCGAGACGTTTATGCATGGCGCGTTGCAGGCGTTTTACACGCTGATCATGCGCATGTTCATGGGCGACGAGATGCCGTTGCGGTGAGGCCAGTTGCAGGCGTTGGGTGAGTGCCGACAGCCGATTCCGGGCCAGGCCGAGGCGCTGGCGCAGCGCGCGCTGCAGGCGCTGGTCTGCCACGTCCAGCCGCTGCATGGGCACTTCCAGGCGGCGTCGCGGATGCTGGCGCGCGAGCCGCGCATCGAGCGTGGCCAGACGCTGACCCGCATGCTGCAGGCGGGCGGCCATGCGGCGGTTGAGCTGGTTGGCCAGTCGCGGCAGTGCCTGCGCGCGGGCGCCCAGGTCCGGGCAGACCAGTTCGGCCGCGGCCGAAGGCGTGGCCGCACGTACGTCGGCAGCGAAATCGGCAATCGTGACGTCCACTTCGTGGCCGACGCCGGAAATCACCGGTACGCGGCTCGCCACGATCGCACGCGCCACGTTTTCGTCGTTGAATGCCCAGAGATCTTCCAGCGAGCCGCCGCCGCGTACGAGTAGCAGCACATCACAATCGGCGCGCGCGCTAGCGAGCGTGAGCGCCTTCACGATGGCTGGCGGTGCTGCATCGCCCTGAACCGGTACGGGATAGATTCGTACCGCACCCAGTGGAAACCGTCGCGACACCACGCTGAGCACATCGCGGATCGCCGCGCCGGTGGCCGACGTGATCACGCCGATACGTGCCGGTGCCGCGGGCAGGGCGCGTTTGCGTTCGACGGCGAATAGCCCTTCTGCGTCGAGCCGGGCCTTGAGCTGCTCGAAGGCGCGGCGCAGGGCGCCATCGCCGGCCGGCTCGACATGCTCGACGATCAGTTGGTAGTCGCCGCGCGCTGCGTACAGGCTCACGCGTGCCCGTACGCGCACCTGATCGCCGTCGGCCAGCGGCGTGCGCATCAGACGGGCCTTGCCACGAAACAGTGCCGCGCGGACCTGGGCGTCGCCGTCCTTGAGGCTGAAATACAGATGCCCCGAGCGTGGCCGTGCCAGATTCGAGATCTCGCCTTCGACCCAGAGCAGCCCGTAACTGTGTTCCAGCAGCTGGCGTACCGAGGCATTCAGCTCGCTGACACTGAACACGATGCGCGAATCGGAATCGGGGCGGCTCATGAAATATCGATTATCCGGGTTAGGGCATGGACCGCACGTCGCGGCTCGGGTTCATTGTGCGCAAGACAACGCGACGTTACACCGCTCATCGCGCATCTGGCCAACCGTTCGACGCCTGGCGCCAGCACCTTCATACAGGCATCGCTCGGGCGCCCGCGTGTATGAAAGGCGCAGGTCTTGCTTTATAATCCGCAGTCTTTGCGGCGGCGATACGGGTCACGTAAAGCCGCCCACTGCCGGCGAGCCTATGACCCTGAGAATCAGCGAGCAAGCCCTGACGTTCGACGACGTCCTGCTCCAGCCCGCCTACTCCGACGTTCTACCGCGCCACGTCGACCTGTCTACGCGCCTTACGCGCGACATCACGCTGAATCTACCGTTGATCTCGGCAGCGATGGATACGGTCACCGAGGCAGGCCTGGCGATCGCGCTGGCCCAGGAAGGCGGAATTGGCATCATCCATAAATCGATGCCGCCGGAAGTACAGGCGCAGCACGTCCGTACGGTCAAGAAATACGAATCCGGTGTCATCTCGGACCCGATCACCACCGGTCCCGATGCCACCATCCGCGAAGTGCTGGAACTGACCCGTCGCAGCCGCATCTCCGGCGTGCCGGTGGTGGACAAAGGGGTGCCCGTCGGCATTGTCACCAGCCGCGACCTGCGTTTCGAAACGCGTTTCGATGCGCCCGTGACCAGCGTGATGACGCCCAAGGAGCAGCTGATTACGGTACGCGAAGGCGCGGGCCGCGAAGAGATCCTCGGCTTGTTCCATGAGCACCGTATCGAGAAGGTGCTCGTGGTCAACGACGCCTTCGAGCTGCGTGGCATGATCACCGTGAAGGACATCCAGAAGTCCTCTGACTTTCCCAACGCCTGCAAGGATGCCCAGGGCAGTCTGCGCGTGGGCGCGGCGGTCGGCCCCGGCCCGGAAACGTTCGCCCGCGTTCAGGCGCTGGCCGAAGCCGGCGTGGATGTCGTGGTGGTGGATACTGCCCACGGCCATTCCTCCGGTGTGCTCGATACCGTACGCCAGCTCAAGCAGCGCTTCGGCGATCTGCAGATCATCGGTGGCAATGTGGGCACGGCCGAAGGCGCCAAAGCGCTGGTGGAAGCCGGCGTGGATGCGGTCAAGGTGGGCATCGGCCCGGGTTCGATCTGCACCACGCGTATCGTCGCCGGTATTGGCGTACCGCAGATTTCCGCCGTTGCCAACGTGGCTGCCGCGCTGGAAGGCACTGGCGTACCTCTGATTGCCGATGGCGGTATTCGCTACTCGGGCGATGTCGCCAAGGCGATTGCCGCGGGCGCCTATGCAGTGATGATCGGCGGCATGTTCGCCGGCACCGAAGAAGCGCCGGGCGATATCGAGCTCTACCAGGGCCGTTCCTACAAGGCCTATCGCGGTATGGGGTCGCTGGGTGCGATGAGCGGCGATTCCGGCTCGGCCGACCGTTACTTCCAGGACCCTTCCGAAGAGATCCAGAAGCTCGTGCCCGAGGGCATCGAAGGCCGCGTGCCCTACAAGGGTCCGCTCGGCGGCATCGTGCACCAGCTCATCGGCGGGTTGCGCGCCTCCATGGGGTACACGGGCTGTCACAACATCACGGAGATGCGGACCCAGCCGACCTTCGTGCAGATCACCTCGGCCGGTGTGAAGGAATCGCACGTCCACGACGTGCATATCGTCAAGGAAGCGCCGAACTACCGCGTGGATTGATCCACGCGGCTCGGCGGCCTCGGCATCCGGCAGGTTAAGTCTGCGGGTGTTGGGAACGATGTCGACGGGATAGGGCGTTCGGCTTGATTTGGCGTTGGTGCTGGCGTATTCAGAATCGACGGTGCAGGCGAATTTAAGCTTGGGGTTTCGCGCTGCTGCGCGAAACAGAAGGTCCGACATGCTCGTGAGCTTCGAAAGCCCGATGGTTCAAACCATTTGAGTTTTTGAATCAACTATGCGGGTTGATTTGCGCCTGGGGTTTCGCACTGATGTGCGAGGTACTTATATTTGCTCGCCCAAATATGAGTACCCAACACAAAGGGCGCCCTGTCTTGCGTCGACGCTGCGCGCCGATGCCCTGCGCGGCTCCGGCGTCAAGCGGGCCAGCCGGAAACTCGCTTCGCTCAAACATCCGGCTGTCTATTCCGCTTGCCGCCTCCACTGCTCGGCGCTACGCCCAAGGGGGTGAATACAGGCAAGCGTCGCTGTCGCTCGCTCAAGATCACATCTTTCGCAGGTCGGCTTAGCGAAGCGTAAGCCGACAGGAACGCAGGCGACTGTCTTCCTATTGCTTGCGCACTCACGTCGACTCGGCGTTCGAAACCGCGTGCCTGTATTGAAGTCCCGTTCGCGCGGCGAATCGTACGAGTTGTCGCCTCGGGGCGCATCCCAGCTGCGCTGGTAAGGCCCCGCTTCTCGCCTCGTACGGCACGGCGCCAGCCGACGCGTAACCCGGGCGTCTTTTCCTTTGCCCACTTTCGTTTGGAAAAGCAAACGAAAGTGGGTCGTGCAGCAGCGCGAAACCAAAGGTTCGACAAACTCGCGAGCCCGCCAAGGCCTCAAGATTCAAACCATCCGAGCTTGCAATCGAGGCAGCCCAGATCTTCCGCCCAAATCTAGAACACAAACAGATGCGCGATCGCCACGATGATCGGAAACGTCACCACCGTACGAATCAAAAAGATCGCGCCCAGTTCGAAGATATTGAGCGGCACTTTCGACTTGAGAATAACCGCGCCCACTTCGGACATATAAATCAGCTGTGTGACCGATAGGGCAGCAATCACGAAGCGGGTGAATTCGCTTTCGATCGAGCTGGCCAGAATCGACGGCAGGAACATATCGGCAAAGCCGGCCAGCAGGGCGGGCGCGGCCTTGGCGGCTTCCGGTACCTGCATGGCTTCCAGCACGGGCACGAGTGGGAAGGTGAGCCAATTGAAGATGGGCGTGTATTCCGCAATGGCGATGCCGGTGGTGCCAATGGCCATGATCAGCGGCAGCAGGCCGAACAGAATTTCGGCATAGGTGGTGGCGCCGTCGCGTAGCAGTCGACCCAGGCTCGGCGCGTGGGCCGCTCGCTGCATGGCGCTATCCAGCCCCCATCGGAACAGCGATCGTTCGCCGGGTTCATCGGCCGGCGCCTGACGGCCGCTTTCCGGCCAGTAGCTATCCACCTTGCGCGATAGCGGCGGCAGGCGGGGCACGATGACAGCCGCAATCAGCCCGGCCACGGTTACAGTGAGATAGAACGGAATGAACAGATGGCCAATCTCGGTGAAGTTGGCCACCAGCAATGCAAAGGTGATGGAAACAATCGAAAAGTTGGTCGCAATCACCGCGGACTCGCGCGCCGAGTAATAGCCTTTTTCATACTGGCGCGAGGTGATCACCACGCCTACCGTGCCATCGCCCAGCCATGACGCCGTGGCATCCACCGCCGAACGGCCGGGCAGGCCAAAGACCTTGCGAAAGAAGCGATGGAGCAGGGTGCCCACGAATTCCATACCGCCGAAATCAGTCAGCAGGGGCAACAGGAACGAAGCAAAGAAAAAGAACGCCACGAGCGCGGCGATCACGTCGAACAGCACGATCTGGCCCGTGTCTTCGCTGATGACGAATTCCGGCCCCACGCCGAACAGCGTCATCAACGCAAACACGGCGCCCACCACGCGCAGCAGTGCATAACCCATGCCCACGTTGAACAGCTGATCGAACAGGCCGGGCTCGTCCGGCGCGGTACGCGTGAGGCTGGTGACCAGCGTCAGCACAGCCGACACGCTCAGCACCACGCCAGCGATGGGGCCCAGCCAGCCGTCCAGCAGCGATGCCAGCGCGTTCGAAAGAATAGCCAGCCCGATCGTGATTTCGCCGTCATCGACAATGGGCGTCAGAAACGCGAGCACGCCCAGAAGCGAGGGAATCGCAAAGCGCAGAAACGAACGGTAATCGAAACCGCTGCGCGTATTGGCGTCTGCGGTGGTGGAATCGGGATCGGCCATGGATCGTTCCGTGGGCGTGGTTTAAATGGCGGCGCAGGCGTCCCGTGTAAGGCGCGCGTTTACCGTCGGATTGGGTGTCGTTGGATTGCGCAGCTTCTTGCGCTGGCGTGACCGAGCGGCCGGCCAAGCAGCGAAGGCGTCGCTCACAAGCCGCCTGTCATCAGGCGGTCATTCTAGCGGGCTGCCGTGCAGGCGTGCGAGCGCTGCCGAGCGGGCGACGATTCGGTATCCTGCGCACCTTGAAACAATGGTCGTACCTCCCGCCCATCAGCCGAGCCCGATACCGCGCATGACCCAGGATATCCACGCCGAGAAAATCCTCATCCTCGACTTCGGCAGTCAGTACACCCAGCTCATCGCCCGTCGTGTACGCGAGGCCAACGTCTACTGCGAAATCTATGCCTGGGACGTGGCCGATCACTACGTGCGCGACTTCAACCCCAACGGCGTCATTATGTCCGGCGGGCCGGAATCCGCCACGGCCGAGGACGGCCCGCGTGCGCCGGCCGCGGTATGGGAACTGGGCGTGCCGGTGCTGGGTATCTGCTACGGCATGCAGACCATGGCCGCCCAGCTCGGCGGCGAGGTAGAAACCTCCGAGGTGAAGGAATTCGGCTATGCGCGCGTACGCGCTCGCGGCCATTCCAGGCTGTTCACCGATATTCAGGACCACGTCAACGACGAAGGCCACGGCCTGCTCGACGTCTGGATGAGCCACGGCGACCGTGTAAAAACGCTGCCTGACGGCTTCAAGGTGATCGCCACGACCGACGGCGCGCCGCTGGCCGGCATGGCCGGCGAAGACCGCGGCTACTACGGCATCCAGTTCCATCCGGAGGTCACCCACACCACCCAGGGCAAGCGCATCCTCTCGCGCTTCGTGCACGACATCTGCGGTTGTGGCGAACTCTGGACCAGCGAACACATCATCGAAGATCTGGTCGAGCGTATCCGCGACCAGGTGGGCGACCAGCGCGTGCTGCTCGGCCTGTCCGGCGGGGTCGATAGCTCCGTCACCGCCGCGCTCATCCATGAAGCGATCGGCAAAAACCTCATCTGCGTGTTTGTCGACAACGGCCTGCTGCGCCTCAACGAAGGCGACGAAGTCATGGCCACCTTCGCCGAGCACATGGGCCTGAACGTCATCCGTGCCGACGCCGAAGACGAATTCCTGGGCAAGCTGCAAGGCGTGACCGACCCGGAAGCCAAGCGCAAGATCATCGGCAATACCTTCATCGAAGTCTTCGACGCCCACGCCGCCGAACTCACCAATATCGACTGGCTCGCCCAGGGCACCATCTACCCGGACGTCATCGAATCCGCCGGCTCCGCGACCGGCAAGGCCCATGTCATCAAAAGCCACCACAACGTGGGCGGCCTGCCGGAAGACATGAAGCTCGGCCTGGTCGAGCCGCTACGTGAACTGTTCAAGGACGAAGTCCGTGAGCTGGGCCTGGCCCTCGGCCTGCCGCGCGACATGCTCATGCGCCACCCGTTCCCCGGCCCGGGCCTCGGCGTGCGCATCCTCGCCGAGGTGAAGAAGGAATACGCCGACAAGCTTCGCAAGGCAGACGCCATCTTCATTCACGAACTGCGCGAATCCGGCTGGTACGACAAGGTCAGCCAGGCCTTCGCCGTCTATCTGCCCGTCTCCAGCGTCGGCGTGACCGGCGACGGCCGCCGCTACGAACACGTCATCGCCCTGCGCGCCGTCGAAACCATCGACTTCATGACCGCACGCTGGGCCCATCTGCCGTACGAACTGCTCGAACACGTCTCCTCGCGAATCGTGAACGAGGTGAGCGGCATCTCGCGGGTGGTCTACGACGTGACCGGCAAGCCGCCGGGGACGATTGAGTGGGAGTAGGCGGGCTATCCGGCGGTTAACCCGAAGGCGCTCCTGTTAAAAATCGGTTTCTTTGTGAGGAGCGATATTCGGGCTTTCAGTCCCGGGACTAGCCAGCAAGAAGTTCGTCCTCGAACTCGCACTGAGTTTCATCGCATTACGGAATGCCGTACAGTTTATTGACATAGGCCGTACGGAATTTGCGATGGCTATAGAAACATCCAAGCTCACGATTCGATTGCCGGTCGAGGACGTGAAATTCGTCAAACGGTATGCGAAAGCCAACGGCCTGAGTGTGACCGAAGTCATCGATCGCTACCTGCGGCGTATGCGGTTGCTGGATGAAGAAGAGCTGCCGGCCGCCCTGGATGAAATAACGGGCCTGCTACCGGCGGATATGGATGCAGAGGCCGAAATGCGTGAGCGCCAATCGACCAAGCACGGCCAGTGATCCTTATCGATCTGAACGTCGTACTCGACGTGGTACAGAAGAGGGAACCGCACTATAGAGCATCGGCGACCGTGATCGGCCGAGTGACGGACGGCCGCGTTGTTGCGTGCCTGCCGGCTCACGCTTTCACCACGCTTCATTATCTGGTGTCGCGACACCAAACCGCAGCGATTGCCAACCGCGTAGTGGATTGGCTGCTCCGATATTTCGAGGTCGCCGGCACTACCGATCGCGAGTTGAAAAGAGCTAGAACGTTGGATTGGCATGATTTCGAAGACGCGGTTGTTGCTGCAGCTGCGGAGTCGTCTTCTTGCACGAATATCGTGACTCGGAACGTCCGAGATTTCCGTGACTCACTGGTACCCGCTGTGACGCCGGAAGAGTATCTTTTTGATAGCCGGTAGTTTGGTGGAAAAGTGATCTCGACGTATTAATCGCGGTTTGCGTTAATCACTCAGGTTTTTGAGCATGCCGAGAAACCCGAACGCTCATGCCCCCAGATTCGTCGCGCCGTCGATGAATGCACGCGCGGGGCGGACTAACTCAGCGGAGTCGGCCATGGAATACACCTTCACGCTCAAATACCGGTTGTACGACCACGACGGTGATGAAGAAGCGCTAATCTATCGGTTGTTCGAGGCCGGCTGCGATGATGCACTACCGGGCATCGGCCAATCGGGGAGGTTGGCGCTTGCGTTTGCGCGCGAGGCTGAAAGTGCGACGGCAGCGCTCGAAAGCGCGATTGCCGACGTGCGCGAAGCGGTCGATAACGCCGAACTGGTCGAAGTGCTGCCGGATTAGTTGGACGATTTGATGGCCTATGGGCTCGCGAATCGGCAAGGGCGGTACTGACGAGTACGCACTGCGGTGTTACTTTATTAGCACCACGCGTTCTATGGTGTCAGCCATGTCCACCACCTCGTTGAAACTGCCGGATGAGCTCAAAGCGCGGCTACGCTCGGTTGCCGAAGCGCGCCATACCAGTGCCCATGCGTTTATGGTTGAGTCTCTCCAGAATGCGGTAGTGGCGGCCGAACAGCAGCTGGCTTTTCTAGCGGATGCGGAAACCGCATACGAACAGATGTGCGAAAGCGGAGAAGGCTATGAGGCCGGCGACGTGCATCGCTACATCCAGGCTCGTGCGCGCGGTGAATCGCTAGAACGGCCGCAGCCGAAACCGTGGCGCGAATAATCTACGCCGCAAGGGCATTAGCCGATCTCGAGCGCGTGACCGAATTTCTTCTCGACACCGAGCCGGCCGCGGCGGTGGAAACGATCGGCCTTATCACGACGGCAATTGAAACGCTCGAAGATCACCCATTAATCGGGCGGGCCTATTCGGCAGATGTTCGCGAACTCGTTATCTCCCGAGGCCGAACCGGCTATGTCGCGTTGTACCGCTTTCTTCCGGTACGGGACTTGGTCGCCATTCTGTCGATACGGCATCAGCGGGAAAGCGGTTACTCGATCGACGATCCAATGAGCTGAAATTCTGTCGAGAAACAATGCAGATGTGGCAATGCAAAACGTCACAGCGAGAACCGCGAGTGTAGCAAGCAATGCACGCGAGATAGGTATACTGTCCCCGGAACGCCCCCGGAACGCCCCAACAGGTCGACTTCCTGGCTGATCAGGCCGCGCGGTATGTCGGGTACGCGACTGAGGCAATGCTCTAAGGCGAGGCCCGTACCTCGAGGCTGTTGCTTTCCAAGAAAGGTGCTCGGAGCCGGAAGAGGGTGCGATACAGTGTCTCGGTTGAATATCGAGCACTTGAGATCAATGTCCTATCCCTCGCAGCCCGAAGTAGAACAATTCATCGAGCGCTGGAGCGTTTCCGGGGGCTCCGAGCGAGCCAACTACCAGTCGTTTCTCGCCGAGCTGTGCGACCTGCTCGACGTGCCGCGTCCCGATCCCGCCAGGCCGGACAATCTGGAAAACGCCTATGTCTTCGAGCGCAGCCTACGCTTCACGGACAGCGAAGGCGCGCAGACCACCAACTTCATCGATCTCTACAAACGCGACTGTTTCGTCTGCGAGACCAAGCAGGGCGTCGAGCAGCCCGGCGGCCAGGATCTGCTCTCGCGCGTGGGTGAAGAACAGGCGAAATACCTGAAACAAGGCCACGGCAAACGCGGCACGCCGGCCTGGAACAAGATGATGAAACGCGCCCGAGGCCAGGGCGAACGCTATATCCGCGCCCTGCCTGCGCGCGAAGGCCGTCCGCCGTTCCTGCTGGTAGTGGACGTCGGCCACGTGATCGAGGTGTATGCCGAATTCACCCGTACCGGCGGCAACTACACGCCCTATCCTGACGTGCGCGGCCATCGCATCCGATTGGAAGACTTGCGCGACGAAGGCATTCGCGAGCGCCTGCGGGCGATCTGGACCGATCCGCTCTCGCTCGACCCGGCCCGCATCAGCGCAGCGATCACCCGCGATATCGCCGAAAAACTCGGCCGCCTCGCGCGCTCGCTGGAACGCGACGGCCACGCGCCCGAAGCGGTGGCCAGTTTCCTGATGCGCTGCCTGTTCACCATGTTCAGCGAAGACGTCGGCTTGCTGCCGCACCGCAGCTTCACCGACCTGCTCACTTCGCTGCGCGACGATCTGGACTTCCTGCCGCCCAGCCTGGAACAACTCTGGAAGACCATGGACGCCGGCGGCAACTCCATCCAGCTCAAGAAGAAGCTGCTGCGCTTCAACGGCGGTCTGTTCGCCGAACAGAACGCGCTCCCGCTCAACCGCGACCAGCTGGAACTGCTGATCGAATCCGCCCAGGCGGACTGGACGAACGTCGAGCCCGCTATCTTCGGCACCCTGCTTGAACGCGCGCTGGACCCGGCCGAACGCCACAAGCTCGGCGCCCACTACACCCCGCGCGAATACGTGGAACGCCTCGTGCTGCCTACGATTGTTCAGCCGCTGCGCGAAGACTGGGCCAACGTCGAAGCCGCGGCCAGCCAGCTCGAAGACGCCGGCGATACCAAACAGGCTGTCGCCACCGTCGAGGATTTCCTCAAGCGCCTCACCCAGATCCGCGTGCTCGACCCGGCCTGCGGCAGCGGCAACTTCCTGTACGTCACACTCGAACATCTCAAGCGTCTGGAAGGCGAAGTGCTGGACGCGCTCGACGGCCTGGGCGCGACCCAGACCAGCTTCGAAATGGCCGGCGTCACCGTCGACCCGCACCAGTTGCTCGGTTTGGAGATCAACCCGCGCGCCGTCGCCATTGCCGATATCGTGCTCTGGATCGGCTATCTGCAATGGCATTTCCGCACCCACGGCAACGTGTTGCCGCCCGAGCCGGTGCTCAAGAACTTCCACAATATCCAGCACCGCGACGCGCTGATCGAATGGGACGCGGTCGAGCCCGTGCTCGACGAAAACGGCAAGCCAGTCACCCACTGGGACGGCCGCACCACCAAACCGCACCCGGTCACCGGCAAGGAAGTGCCGGACGAAACCGCGCGCCGGCCCGAACAGCGTTATATCGGCGTGCGCCAGGCCGAATGGCCGGCGGCGGATTTCATCATTGGCAATCCGCCGTTCATTGGTACTTCGCGGATGCGCGCCGCGCTCGGCGACGGCTATACCGAAGCCGTACGCGCGACTTATAAAGCGCTGCCGGAGTCCTGCGATTTCGTCATGTACTGGTGGCACAAGGCCGCCGAACTCGCCCGGAACGGCGATATCCGCCGCTTCGGCTTCATCGCCACCAACTCACTACGCCAGACCTTCAACCGTCGCGTGATCGAACCGCATCTGGCGCACAAGAAACCGCTGTCGATCCTCTGGGCAATTCCCGATCATCCCTGGGTCGATGCCGGCGAAGGCGCGGCCGTGCGGATTTCGATGACTGTGGGCGCCGGCGGAGAACATCACGGCCGACTTAAAACAGTGGCGAATGAGAGAAAGGATGAAAACGGATTACGTACTTTTGCCTTCACCGATGAACTGGGTAAATTGCACGCCAATTTGAGCGCTGGGTTAGACATTGATTCAGCGGTACCACTCATCGCCAACAGCGGACTGTCGGCTGAAGGCATAAAACCTCATGGCAAGGGCTTTCTTGTTGATAGTGCTACTAAAACGACACTTACGACCTATCCTCATGACGCAGCGGGTGCGCGGATACGACCGTATCGAAATGGCGCTGACATCAACCAACGCAATCGCAACTTGGCGATCATTGACGTTGACAACCTAAGCCTCGAATCTCTTCGCGCCGATTTTCCGAGCTTGTTTCAGCACCTTTCAGCACACGTCAAACCAGCAAGAGAGCAGAATCGAACTCCTGAGAGAAAAAAATTCTGGTGGAAATTCGGAAGACGAAATACCGAATTGCGGAATTTCCTTGAGGGCCTCGAAAGCTACTTTGTGACCGTTAAAACTTCAAAGCATCGAACCTTCGTTTCGCTTCATAGTAAAACGCTGCCAGATAGCAAACTAATTGTATTTGGTCTCAGCACGCCTCATTTTCTGGGTATCCTATCGTCCAATATTCACTGCATTTGGGCTCTTGCGTCTGGTTCGAAACTAGGGGTCGGTAATGATCCCACCTACGTTAAGTCTAAGAGCTTCGAAACATTCCCCTTCCCCGCTCCCACCGACAGCCAGAAACAGCGCATCGGCGAGCTGGCCGAGCAGCTCGATGCCCATCGCAAGAAACAGCTGGCCGCGCACCCGAAGCTCACGCTCACCGGCATGTACAACGTGCTGGAAAAACTGCGCGCCGGCGAGACGCTGACGGCGAAGGACAAGACCATCCACGAACAGGGGCTGGTGTCGGTACTGGCCGAACTGCACGACGAACTGGATGCCGCCGTGGCCGATGCCTACGGCTGGCCGGCCGATCTGACAGATGAACAGATTCTGGAACGCCTGCTGGCGCTGAATCTGGAACGCGCGGCGGAGGAACGCGCCGGACATATCCGCTGGCTGCGCCCGGATTATCAGAACCCGGACGGCAAGAGCCAGGGAGCGCAGGCCGAGATTGCAGTCGCCGTGCAAGCCGACGCCGCGAAAACCAGCAAACAGAAACTGCCGGACGACCTACCCGGGCGTTTCGCCGCCGTGCGCGCCGCGCTGGCGCAGATGCCAGAGGGCGCGAAGACCGAAGGCGTGGCCGCCGCGTTCAAGGGCGCCCGCCGCAATCGCGTAGCCGAAATTCTGGACACGCTGGTCGGCCTTGGACAGCTTCAGCAGGACCCGAATGGCGTGTACCGATTATAGGTGCGGCGCTGGGTGAGATGACAGAGCAAACTTTCTAGCTTTGGAAACTTGGATTCAGCTTCCAACGGAACCGAACACGTCATTGCGGAACGTCCATAAGCGCAGCGTGTCGGTACTGGGTCTGGCCGGATTGGATCAGGTCTTGCATTTTGCGCACCATGCAAGACCTGACCCTAATTTGTGCAAGCATCCGGCTCTGCTGCAAAGGGCGATTATTGAATCTGAGCAGCGTTTGGTCATCGTATCTGTGTGGATTCGGGCAAAAGTGGTGGATCATGAATTCTTGGGCAATCTAGAGACGCTCGCGAAAAAGGGTGTAAGCGTCACTATTGTCTTTGGTTTTGGAAAGGATCGCGGCGAAAGGGAACACGACGAGTACGCCCGCGAGTCATTAGAGCGTCTAGATACTCAGTATCCGAATTTTCGTCTCATTCGCCACAATAAGGTGCATGCAAAAGTGCTCGTTAGCGATAGAAAATTCGCAGTTTCAACGAGTTTCAACTGGCTTTCCTTCAAAGGCGATTTGAATATGTCGTTGAGGGAAGAGGAGGGCTTCTGTGTCGAGGGGACGAAATTTGTTGAAGAATACTGTCAGGATTTACTCGGGAGGCTCATTCCTGAGCATAGATTAGATGGCAATAGCAGGTGATTTTGGGGTCAGGCTGGACTCGCCCGCTCCATAGACGCTTCTGACCCTCAGGCAAGGCTTACTCTAGGAAAGCTCAGGATCGGGCTATAATGGCCGAACTGAGTTGGTCCTGTTATCAGTGACACGTAACTCAACCGCCAGATCCTGAGATACGTCAGGGCCGGGTATTGGGAAATAGCCGGGACACCTGATACTGCTCCCGGATTTTTGCCCATTTATGTCGATCCCTTATCTTCCCGCTTTCGTTTCTGGAAAGCCGATGTTTTCCTCGTGGCAGGAAGTAACCACACCAGATTGAGTTCTGATTTTACAACTGCCACCTATGCCATCTTCCGCCCTTTGAGCGCTATGATCTGTACCGCGTTGACCAGCACTGCCTGGACTGCCAGATCCGCGGCCGCCGGAATCGCAATGTCCCGGTGCTGAGCCTCGAGCGCCGCCCGCGCCGCCAGTACCCGCTGGCCCACCAGGACCGCCAAAACCGCCTCTGCCCCCTTCAAGATCTGCCTCAATTGAGAATACGTCGGCTAAAGTACCCACCTCTATGAGGACATCTCCAGCGTTTCCGCCGGGCCCGCCAGCACCGCCATTTCCGCCGCTTCCGCCAAGACCGCCGTTGCGGCCTGATTGAGGCCCTCTGTTGCAGCCTAAAGCGCCACTTACGCCATTGCGCCCATCACCCCCGTCTTGCCCGTTTCCACCGGCACCTCCAGCCCCGCCATACCCCCCGTTTTGGCCACGCAAATCAAAACTAAAAGCGCCGGAGAGCGTCGTCGCGCTAATACTCGCATCGGGAGCAGTTGCGCCTTGAGTTCCAGGCAGACCGTCGCTGCCATCCCCACCAGCGTGCCCGTGATCGCCCCGGCCAGCTTTCGAGTTGTAGCTAATACCTCGAGAACCATTTTCTCCATCAGGTGCGCGAGCAGACATGTCATTGCGTGCGGAAATATGTGTTCCCTCCACATGAGCGGACACTCGAGCTGCGACTATATTTAACCCTGTTTCACCGACAACGACATTCTTGGGCAATTTTACGTTTGCACACGGATCATTGATATTCCAAGCAGAATTTTCATTCTGGTCGCTGGGGTATGGATCAACCCGAAACTGAACCGATTTCTCCTGCGAGTTCGAGCCGCCAGATAGTGTCGTCTCAACCTTTATTGCATAGGTTCCCGGTGAAAATGACGAACATGGTAAGTTAATAGAAATAGAACTATTGTTATCAAGGAGGGGTTCGAAATCTCCTGACGGCTTTTTTAGCATCCAGCGATAGGTAATCGCATTCGTTGAGGTGGTTTGGTTTATTACTGCTACGAACGAGGCATTTTGGTTTACCTGAACTGTTCGGTCCCCGTCGAGTCTTTGAAGTTGGTAGTACTCTCGCTGTTGCTGGCTTCGGATCCAATCGACCAATGCCTCCCAAACGCCAGCCAACTGGCCGAAGACGCCGATTAAAGCCAACAAGGCAGCCGCCCAAAAAGGCGTGTTTTTGGAGAAATGCCCCATTACTAATACCTCTGCCAATGCACAGCTGAAACAGCATTTGCGCGATAATAGGAGACAGACTAGGTTTTCTTCGCGTTAGTCGGTGGGTCGGTCCTTTCGAGTACTCAAAAACGGAGTGTGTCCTTCAATGGCGAGCTCGGTTGAGCGCTTAGCTAGGCCTGAACTCGTCCGTTAGTATCGCTTGTCGCCGAAACTCGTCCCCCGGAAATATTCGGCCGGTCAGGATCGCGTTAAAAATGTGGTTGAACACAACGCCGGGCCGTACACCGTCCTCGGCCGATCGGAAGTAGGTATGTCCTTTGGGGTAGTCGTAACGCGTATTGAGGTCGTCGCAGTCCAGCGAATAGACATTCTTCGGCGTCGCGTCGAGATCTTCCGGGCCGGTATGGCCGAGGCGGCGAGAGGCGATTCTTGCCCGCAGATTGGCGGCTTTGCTTGCACGTAGCGCCAAGTCGTCGGATGCGTAGTAGACCGCGACGTTTCGCGAGGCGTTGCAGATGTGTTCGCCTTCGTGCCCGAATTCTAGGGATTCGTTGACGATATCGGCGGCCACCAAAAACGTGTTCCGGAACAGCAACGGCAGTCCGCCGGGCATGTCGTAGCGTCGCCAGTGGGCCAGCGCGGCACGCAGCACGCGGTTGCCCATGGAGTGCGCGAGGATATTGACGCGCTTCAGGCAGGGCGCATTGACCGGATTGGCTTGTTCGGAGTTACGCCACTGGACAAAGATGTCGAGTACGCGGGCGATGGAGGCCGCGCTCATATCGGCGGCTTTCTGGTCGTCCCAGTAGTCCTGGACTATGCCCCTGTCGTCATCGCAGGGCCAGATAATTGGCAGCACAATGGCTTCTTTCGCTTTGGCCTCGTCGCAGAGTCTTTGCAGTTCTTCGGCCCCTGCAAACACGTCTTCCGGCAGATTCGAAAAGCCGTGGATATAGACGATCACTTGCCGGTACTCGGCCTCTTTCAAGCGTTGCAATAACGCGAGCCCGCCGATTTCTTCGTGCTCTTCGGCAGCAATTCGCTCACAAAAGAACACCGAATTGCTGGGGGCGTTATTCGACAAATCGAAGGTAAAGCGTCGCCCCTTTCGAGTGCGAATACTTTGGGTCGGAAAGCGATTCGTGATGAAAAGCATGACGACTGCCGTTTCTTATTTTTGTTGTTTAAAAAGCTGCCATGGCGATTCAGGCATGGCAAGAAGATTTATAAATTAATTTTCGGTTGAGTTGTTAGCGAGTCCACCAAATGAGCGATGTGCTAGTTCGTTCTGGTTTGCAGCAGAAAAAGAGGGCGCGCGTAAAAATTTTAAATTTCATGCGCTTCGATAAAAATAGGAAAACGATTTCTGTGGTCGTCTCGCAAGATTCCTGTAAATGGCAGTGATTTGTTGCTTTAATCACTCGGCCCCACAATTCGGTCGTAACGCAGAGTGCCGGAGACGGGTATGCGCTGGAAGCGCGCAAAATGCGTCGTACTAATAGGCGCACTACTAGCGGTATCAGGTGGGGATCAGGTGACGCGGATCAGGTGACAGTATGCTCATCGCGATGCCGCAGAACGGGCTCCAGGGCCAGCGCTCGCATTCGACATAGTTCGAACGGTGACAGAGCTACAAACTAAAACGGGGCAGATGCGCTAAGCACCTGCCCCGTTTTTCATTTCACCTTGGCGTGCAAGCTTCAGCCGGTCGCCGTTTCCGCGTCCTTGAGCTTGAGCAGCTTGTACTCGTGGTTGAGGCCTTTGAGTACGGAATAGCACATGAGCAACAGGATGAGCGTGAAGGGCAGGCCGGTGGTGACGGCGGCGGACTGGAGCGCGCTGAGTGCGTCGGAGCCGCCGACCACCAGCAGCGCCGCGGCGATGAAGCCTTCGGCGGCGCACCAGAAGACGCGCTGCGAGGTGGGGGCTTCGGTCTTGCCGCCGGCGGTGATCGTGTCGATGACCAGCGAGCCCGAGTCGGACGATGTCACGAAGAACACCAGGACCAGTACGATCGCGAGAAACGAGGTGATGCTGGTGAGCGGCAGGTTCTCGAGCATGCGGAACAGGGTGAGCGACGAATCCTGAATACCGCCGGCCAGCGAACCGACGCCGTTCAAGGCCTGGTCCACGCCGACGCCGCCGAATGCGCTCATCCAGATGCCGGTGACCACGGTAGGCACGATGAGAACTGCGGTGAGGAATTCCCGCACGGTACGGCCACGTGAGACGCGGGCGATGAACATGCCCACGAACGGCGACCAGGAAATCCACCAGGCCCAGTAGAAGATGGTCCAGGAGTGGTAGAAGGTTTCGTCGTTACGGCCGAACGGGTTACTCAGCGGCAGCAGATACTCGCCATAGCCGGTATAAGTGGTCAGCAGGTTGCCCGCGAATGCGACGATCGAACCCGCGACAATGACGAACAGCAACAACAGACCTGCCAGGCCCATGTTGATATTGCTGAGCAGTTTGACGCCGCCGTCGATACCGCGGATGACCGACACCAGCGCGACTGCGGTCACGCCGGCGACAATGCCGATCTGAAGCGGCAGGTTGGACGGAATATCGAACAGGAACTCGATGCCGCCTGCCGCCTGTTGGGCGCCGAAGCCAAGCGAGGTGGCCAGCCCGAAGATGGTGGCCACAACGGCCAACGTATCGATGACGTCGCCCAAAGTGCCCCAGACGCGCTCGCCGAACAGCGGGTAGAAGGTCGAGCGGATCGACAGCGGCATACCCTTGTTGTAGGCGAAGAATGCGAGCGAAAGTGCGACCACGCCGTAGATGGCCCACGGATGCAGCGCCCAGTGGTACATCACCGCGCCCATGGCCGCGGTCTTGGAGGCCTCGTCGCCGCCTGGTGTATTAAGCGGCGTGCCGGACCATTCCGTGAAATAGCCCACCGGCTCGGCCACGCTCCAGAACATGAGCCCGATGCCCATACCGGCCGCGAAGAGCATGGCAAACCAGGATAGACGCGAAAACGAGGGCACCGCATCTTCGCCGCCCAGGCGAATGCGGCCATGGGGGAGAAAGATCAGGGCGAGGCTGAACAGGACGAATACGTTGCCGGCACTGAGAAACAGCCAGTCAAAGCTGTTGATGACCCAGGTCTTTGCGCCGGATAAGCCGCTTTTGGCAATATCGGGGTAGAGCATCGAGCCGATCACGAAGATCAGTATCAGCACGGCACTCCAGATGAAGACAGGATTGTGTAGCTCCAGCCCCCACGGGTGGATATTGTCTTCGCCCACCTCGTAATCAAAATCGTAGCGCTCTTCGAGTTCGTCGACCCGTTTGCCCGTATCCATTGGCACCCCCGTAAAAATAAATGGCCGCGCCGGCACCGATCCACACGCCTGCGGCATGGGCTCAAGATGCGGTTATCGCGGGTATTAGCCTATTAGAGCCTATGGCCAAGGCGTTGCGGTGTCAAAACAGGCGCTCGGGGTGCGTACGGATGCGAGGGTTAGATCTTGCACGGTGCATAGCCCGGTCAAACTCAATTCGAGATCGCAACGGAAGGAGAGCTACGGCCCGTCCGTTACGTCTCGAATTCGCTGGCGTGTACCGGCACCGCACGCGTTATGGCCAGGGAGCGACCTACGAAGACGATGGGGGTCGTCTCCCGTTTCTGGCCGTGCTCGCCGAGGTCGCTGGTCGGGTAAATGGCTGGTACACGCCTGCTGCGAGTGATGCCGGCTTTGTTCGATACCTGCTGTCTCTTGAGATAGCGATAAGCGTGGCGAGACGACCCGTCGTCAGGCCCACAAGCCCGCCTCCTGTGCCCATTCGATAGCATCGGCACCGGCCGGAATACGTATCGGCGCGGTCGGGTCGGTCGCAGCACGCCACACCGCTTCGGCCACATCCGCGGCATTTGTCACCGGGCCGGATTCGTCGGTCATTTGCGTCACCGTCTGCTGGATCATGTCGGCGTAGTCCGCATTGTCCAGGCCGGCGCGCTTCGCGTTAGCGCTGAAACGCGTCTTTAGCGAACGGTCGGGCAACACAATGCGCACGTTGATGCCGAACGGTGCCAGCTCAATCGCCAGGGAGGCCGTGAACGCATTTACTGCCGCCTTGCTGGCCGTATACATCGAGACCAGCGGCAGCGCCTTGAACGTTACGCTCGACGTGATGTTGACGATGGTGCCGGCGCCCTGGGCCCTAAATTGCGGCAGTACGGCCTGCGTCATCGCCATCGTGCCGAGGGTATTCGTCTCGAACAGTGTTCGCGCCAGGTCTGGCTCGGTTAGCTCGAATGGTTGGATGAACTCGCTACAATAGAAAGTCCTTATTTCATTCGCGAGAGTCCGGCCTTGATCGATCCGCTGGCCGAGGTTGTTTCGCTTTTGCAGCCCAGCATGCGGTTCTCCAAGCTGATCGTCGGCGCGGGGCCTTGGCGCGTGCATCGTAGCGACCCCGGCGATCTGTTCTATTGCGTGGTGTTGGAAGGCGAGTGCTTGAACTCGCCCGGCGCCGGTGAACCGATCCGTCTCACGGCCGGCGATTTTCTGCTGGCGCCGATGGCGCGGCATATCGTGGCGTCGAGCCAGCCGCCACCCCCAGCTGATGTCGAGGACCTGCCGGTGGCACTCGGCGGCGGCGCGTTCCGGCTCGGGGCGGCGGATGCAGCGCCCGATGTGCGCATGCTGATCGGCCATTGCCATTTCGAATCGCCCGACGCGGCATTGCTGATTTCGCTGTTGCCGCAACGCGTGCATGTGCGTGGTCAGCAGCGGCTAGCGATGTTGGTCGAACTCCTCGGGGAGGAATCCCGTGCCGATCGGCCGGCGCGCGACATGGTGCTCTCGCGGCTGCTTGAGGTGCTGATGATCGAAGCCCTGCGTGCCAGCGGCGAAACGGCCGCCTCGTCTGGTCTGGTACGCGGGCTGGCGGATAGTCGCCTGGCCAGTGCCATACGCGCCATGCACGCCGAGCCGACGCGCGCATGGACAGTCGCCGAACTGGCGAGTCAGGCTGCGATGTCCCGTTCGGCTTTCTTCGAGCGATTCAATCGAACGGTCGGCCTTGCGCCGATGGCGTATCTGCTGGCGTGGCGCATGGCCTTGGCCAAGCGGCTGCTGAGAGACGAGCAGAGCCGTATTACGGATGTTGCCGAGCGCGTCGGCTACAGTTCGGCCAGCACCTTCAGCGTTGCCTTCACGCGCCACGTCGGCATGCCACCCACTAGATATGCGCACGACAGCACATCGGTATCAATTTCTTGAATGAGTATTGGCGGGCGGGCCTGCGGGTGTACGTACGCCGATGGCATCACTCGATTGAAAGACAGTGACGGCCAGACCTTGCGTTGTGCCTCAAGAGTCGAAGCCTTGCCATTGGAGGCGGGCAGCTGGCTACTCGGCCCAACGACTCGCACTTTGCCGCTAAGCCGCCACGGTAGGCGTTGCACGAGTTGATCGGCATCGGTCGACTGACCGATGCCATGAAGAATAGGAAGCAGACCAGCTTTTCTCGGCGTTAGTCTGTGGGCTCGCCGACTTGAGTGATTTAAAACATGGCTGGTTCCCAATGCGCGCGGCGGCGCCCTCGATCTGTCGGCCTGGCGCCTAGGCGTCAGGTCTCGGATTGAAAGACGGGTCGGCCAGCCAGTCGAGGCTGTCGGCGGCGATCTGTTCCCAGCCGGGCTCGCCGATTATCCAGTGGGCATGATCGGGATAGGCGCGATAATCGCAGCGTCGACCATAGCGTTGGGCGTTGGCGGCACACACCCCGGCCGGCACGATCCGGTCGGCGTCGCCGGCCAGGCTCAGCAGCGGGATATCGTTGGCCTGAAAGTCGATGGTAGCCGGCCCATTGGGCATGGCGGCGGCGAATACGATCTCCGATGCGGCCCGTCCCGACTCCCAAAGTAGTTGTCGGGTTTGTTGTGCGGCTTCGGTCTCCGGCAAACGGTTGAAGAGCAGGTAGCGGGCCTCCCAGGCGGTCAGCCGATTGGCTTTTTTCCAGAAGCCCGGCGTGCTGAATATGCGTGCGGTGCCCGGCAGCATGATGGGGCGCATCGGAAACACACAGCGCGGACAGGCGCTGCAAAGGAGTACGGCCGCGCGGGCGTGGCCCTGAGCGGTCAGCATCTGGGCGAGCAGGCCGCCCATCGAATGGCCCACCAGTATCGGCGTGGAATCCAGCGTGTTGATGAAAGCCACCAAGTCGGCGTAGTAGTCGCCCAGGCCCGTCGTGCCCAGCGCCTGGTCGGGCTTGTCACCGGGGGCGATGTCGTGATGACGCAGCGTGGGCGTATGCACGGTATAGCCGCGCGCTGTGTAGGCGGAGCGGAAGTTGTCCCATACCTGCGGGCTGCTCCACATACCGTGGATCATCACCACCGGGTGCTGCGTGCTCATGCGCTGTTCTTCATATCAACGCGGGGCGGCGGGACATAGCGAAAGCCCTTACGATCGGGCGGCGCCTTGCCCATATCCACCCCAGCGCTGCGCAGTTCATCTGACAGCTCCTTGCGGAATTTGTGGTAGTCGACCTCGACTGCGTGTCGGGCCCCGCCTTCGAAATTGACATGCGGATTGTCAATTTCGTGTTGGATCGCAGCCTGCATATCGGCCGGCCGCTGGTAGTTGCCACGGATTTCTTCGCAGGCCAGCCGTGCCTGAAAATCCGACATCGGCCAGATACAGCCGATCGGCTGGAACAGGCCAATGAAATACAGCTTGTCGTAGTCGGCATGCATCATCTTGCGATACAGCGGCACCTTGCGCGCATGTTCGAAATCGATGAACGAGCGGTCGAAGAAGGGAAAGATCGTGCGATAGCCGGTGGCCGCGATTACGATATCGAATGCCTCGCGGGTGCCATCGGCGAACACCACGCTGTCGCCGTCGAAACGCTCGACCGCCGGGCGCGCCGAAATGCGCCCGTGGCGAATGAAATAGAACAGTTCGCTGTTGAGCGTCGGATGGTGCGCCAGCGGGTCGCTCTTGGGTTCGGGCAGGCCATAGTTGTTGTTGCGGCCTTGTAGCAGCAACAGTGTCCATTTGAACATCTTCTGCTGCAGTTTGACCGGTAGCCTGCGCATCTTGGCGACCAGTAGATCGCCGGGCAGGCCCATGATGAACTTGGGAAAGAACCACTGGCCGCTGCGTACGCTCAGGCAGGTCTTGGCGGATATGCGTCCAGTCTCCACGGCCACATCGCAGGCGGAATTGCCGGCGCCGATCACCAGCACCCGCTTGTCGCGAAAGCTCTCGTCAAGACGCTTGAACTGGTGTGAGTGCATCAGCCGGCCGTCGAAGGTGCCGGGGTATTCCGGCATGTTCGGCGCCCAGTGGTGGCCGTTGGCGACCATGAGGTATTTGTAGACCTCGCTGTGGGGGGCGCCCTCGGCGTCGCTGTAATCGATCTGCCAGAGCCCGTCGTCGCGTCGCTGCACGTGGCTGATGTAGTGCCGGAAGCGGATATGCGGGGTCACGCCGAAATGATCGGCGTAGTCGGCGAAATACCGTTGCAGTTGTCGATGCGACGGATAATCCGGGTAGTCCGCGGGCATCGGAAAGTCTTCGTATTGTGACCAGGTCTTGGAACTGATGATGTGGCTGGCCTCGTACACACTCGAGTGCCCTTCGTCCTCGCTGAAGAGCCAGTTGCCACCGACCGCGCTGTTCTGGTCGAAGATTACAAAATCCAGCCCGGTCTGTTTGCAGTTCTTGCCCGCGGCGATACCGGACGGCCCGGCGCCGATGATCGCAACTTGCCCTATCTCCTCGGTCATGGCTGCTCCTTTTTATTGATCGCGTTCAGACGCGATTGCTTTTAAGTCGAGCGGTGCTGCTTTGGCGCGTATTTCGATAATAGCTTTAGCGGCGCAGGACCCGTTCCAGCTAGCCTGTCGGTAGCCGCCGCGGTTGTCCAGTACGCGGGTCGGCATGGCGTCCGATGGACAATAGAAGCCAGACTACATGTGCTTTGCGCCAGTCCGTAGGCTCGTCCATTTGAGCGATTGAAAACATGGTCTCTCCCCAATGCCCGCGCGGCATCTTCAACATACGAGGGCTTGCAGTGTGTATAGCCCGTGGCGAATTCGACGTTTAGCTGCGCCGGAGTGGGCTCTGCAGAGGCGGAAGATCCATCGCCCGAGCATAGTTGCGTCGAGGCCGCGATTTGAATCACGACTGTCTGCTTCGACGCGTGCGTATCGAGTACCGCCCTATTGCAGGGCAGAATTGTTGTAGTGAACCGTTCAGCCAAGCGCTTGTGGTGAAGACCCTCTGGCGCGGTGCTCGCGCGTCGGCGCTTGCAGTCAGGTTATGACGTGCCGCCTGTTGCGGCGATCCGTTGTTCATATACCGCCAGGCGACCGGTCACGAGTTACGCCTATTCGTCGACGCCGGTGGTCGCGGTTCATCGAATGCTTTTGTCGTTTTCAGCGGCGAGCGTATCGAGTACGACGCCCGAGGCCCGGCCCTGAATCGCCGCGGTGAAACGTTCGGCGAAGCGTTCGTGCGTAAGGCGGCCGGCTGCGGTGCGTAACGGGCCAAACTTCAGCACCACGTGCTGCGAACGCGGAAGGCACTGCGCGGCGCCGAGAGTGATACGCCGACAGCGCGGTAGCGGTGCCTGTTCGATTCTGGCCGGCGACGACCGCCTGCTGCGCCACATCCTGACTGGCGGCTGCACGCAGGATGGTCGCGGCGGCAATCGACGCCGAGCTTGCATCGGCGGCGGCCCGGTCGGCGCGGTATTCCGCCGTGCGCCGATCCCGAGCTACGGCGCGATCCAGCGCCGCCATCACACTTTCGGTAATACAGAACACCGGTTGCGTGAGCAGGCCGTTCAGCTGGGCGCGGGCCGCAGTGTGTTGAAGCGCATCATAGCTGTGGGCGATGGCGCGTTGTTCGGCGCCGAGCGCCCGGGCCTGTTCGATGTCGGCGTTGGCGACATGCGATAGCTCGTGCGCAATCAGCGCCGTGCATTCGGCTTCATCGACATGCGCGAGCGTGAGCAGGGGCAGATGCAAGGTGCAGCCGTGCACATCGGTGCCGGCGGGCTGGAGGCGTACCGGCTTGATTGCCCTAGTCGGACTGAGAGCAGCGATGCGAAAACATATGCACGGTAATGCGAATAGTTCGCATTAGTATTGCAATCGAGAAATCCGCTACCTATAGTTCACGACACCATCGAGCCTTGGGGGCACGCGTGCTCGATGCAGAGTCAGGGAGCCTTGCGAAAGGACATGCCTCGGCGCGTCGTGTGTAGACCGCCACTGACCGCTGCTCGCTCATCCCCCGGTTAAACGAGATTTCGAACCATGGAGGATGTCTGGTATGGCTGAAGATAAGACGGCGCTCAAGTCGTTATGGGCGCGCTGGCCGCGAAGCACGACTGCGCTTATTTATGGCACGGCGCTGATTGCCGTGCCCATGAGCGGGCATGCCCAGCCGGCGAACGATAAGAACGACAGCGATCAGTCGATGTATCGGCTCGCGCCCGTCATTGTCAACGCGCAAGCAGCGCCGGACGACAACTCGGCGACTACTGTGGCGCGCGAGCTCTGGATGGGGGGGCAAGGTCGCCACCAGCATTCTCGACACTCCTGCGTCTGTGTCCGTCATCACGGAAAAGGAAATCGAGCAGCGCGACGCCGACACCACCGAAGAGATTCTTCAATATACGCCGGGCGTCATCACCGACTACTACGGCACCGATGACCGCAACGACTATTTCAAGATTCGCGGTTTTCAGGCCACAACCTACCGTGACGGCCTGACGCTGGGCTCGATGCGAGGCGTTCGAGAGGAGCCTTATGCGTATGAGCGCGTCGAGGTGCTACGTGGCGCGAACTCGACCCTGTTCGGCCCGGCCGACCCCGGCGGTTCGGTAAATTTCGTGAGCAAACGACCGAAGTTCGAGCGCTTCGGCGAAGGCTATTTGTCGTATGGCTCGTCTCACCATGTCGAGGCCGGTGTCGATGTGGGCGACACGCTGGATGAAGACGAGACGCTGGCCTATCGCTTCGTCGGCAAATTCAAGGACAGCGAGCGCGAATACGATTACTCCAGAGACGACGATCAGTTCGTTCTGGGCGGGCTCACATGGGAGCCCACGGCCTATACGGCAGCGACCCTGATCTTCGACTACCTGGACCAGGACAACACCCCCAATAGCGGAGGCTATCCGCTCGACCGGGAATACGATCGCAGCGACTTCTTCGGTGAGCCCGATTTCAATTATCACGATGTCGAGCGCACCAGTATCACCGGCCTGCTGACACACGATTTCGATAACGGTCTGACCCTGCAGCGAACACACGCTATAGCGATCTGACCGATGACTTCGGTTACGTGTACCTGACGGATTCGCCCGCCCGAGCCGGTACGGTGGTGGATCGCGATTATTTCGGCACCGACAGCGAAGCCCAGGAACTGATCGGCAACGCGATTCTGCAATACGACATGAGTTTCGATCACATCGATAGCAGTACGCTGGCGGGTGTCGAGTACCGGGACGCGTCGAGCGATGACAGCTCCTTTTACGGCGATGCTGCCCCGATCGATATCGCCAACCCGGACTACAGTGGGGCGCCGAGCAGTTTGAATGTCTACATGGGTAATGACCAGGATTACGAGACCAAGTCGGTTTTCCTGACCCAGAACCTGTCCTTCTACGATCGATTCGTCGTGACCGCCGGTGTACGCAACGACTCGCTGGATCTGTCCAGCACGGACATAACAGGCGTTACCGAGTCCGACGACTTTTCCGAAACCTCGGTCCGGGGTGCGCTGACCTATATCGTCAACGACGAAATTTCGACCTATATCAGCCAGGTCGAATCGGTCGCGCCGCCGTCGATCGGGGTGAAGCCCGAACGCGGCGAGCAGTATACGCGCCGGCCGGCATGAACGCGCTGTTCTCTGCCGCGATCTACGATCTCAACAAGGAAGACGTCACCATCGCCGTCGTTCAGGACAACGGCACGATCGAGCGCGAAACCATCGGGGAATCCCGCGTGCGTGGTCTGGATCTCGAAGCCAAGGCCGAGTTGACCCCCAATCTGAGCCTGACCGGCGGTTACTCGTATCTCGATTCGGAAGTGGTCCGCGGCACGCTCCGCGACGGCACATCACTCGAAGGCAAGGAATTCACCGTGGCGCCGGAACATACCGCGTCGCTGTGGACCTATTACAGTTTTCCGAGCCTGGACATGAGCGTCGGTCTGGGCGCTCGTTATATCGGCTCCTACTACTTCGACGCCGACAACACGTCGGAAAGCGATGCGGCCACGTTGTTCGACGCCGCGTTCACCTACGCCATCGCCGAAGGAATCGACTTGGGGGTCAACGTCCGCAACCTGCTTGACGAACAGCACGTAGTCGGCTCCGGCACTTCGAATTACTACTGCTTCGCTGCCAGAGGTTAGGGCCTGGATAGCTTGTGAAATAACGCTCAGCGCTGGATTGGGGCTTGCGTCATACGTCAAGTGAGGAGCGTCGATACAGGCGGCGCCGATCTGTGGCGTTGTCGGCGAGGGCTTCCTCTTTGACGCCCACCAACTGGTTTGCCGGCGCGGGGCGCGCGAACAGAAAGCCCTGAAATTCGTGGCAGCCGATTTGGCGCAGATACGTTGCTTGTTCGGTTGTCTCGATGCCTTCTGCGGTAATTGTCATGCCGAGTCCGGCTGCAATATCGACGATGGCATGCACAATCACCTGGCTGTCCTGACGTTGCCCGAGGTCTTGCACGAACGAGCGGTCGATCTTGATTCGATCGAAAGGGAAAAGCCGCAGGTAGCTCAACGATGAATAGCCGGTGCCGAAATCGTCCAGTGCGACGCGGACGCCGAGCGCGCGTATCCGGCGCAATGTATCGAGGGCCACATGCGGATCTTTTACCAGCACGGTTTCGGTGACTTCGATCTCCAGCCGGTTGGGAGCAAGCCCGGTCTTTTTGAGCACCGAATTAATGTGGCCGTGGAGGTTGCCGTTGCTGAACTGCATCGGTGAGACGTTGACCGATATGCGCCGTTCCTTGTGCCAGCTTGTGGCTACGTGGCAGGCATGCTCGATGACCCAGTTGCCAATCGGCACGATCAGCCCGCTTTCTTCGGCCACGGGTATGAACTCGGCGGGTGAGATCATGCCGCGTTCGCTGTGTTGCCAACGGAGCAGCGCTTCGCAGCCGGTGATTGCGCCGCTTTTCGCGTCAATAACGGGTTGGTAATGCAGGATCATTTCGTCGCGGGCGAGTGCGGTGCGTAGACCCTGTACCAGCCGTTGTCGGACCTGAAGCTTGCGATCCATCGCGGGTGAGAAGAATCGGAACGTGCCACGGCCATCATTCTTGGCGCGGTAGAGTGCCGCATCCGCGCTGTTCAAGATGTCGGCGCTTGTCGCGCCGTCGGCGGGCGCAAACGCAACGCCAATACTTGCACCGACAACCACCGGTTCATTACCGGCGAACATGGGCTGGCTTGCCGCTTCGATCAGTTGACGGCACAGCGTTTCTACCGACGCCATCTCCAATCGCCATGTCTGAACGACGAACTCGTCGTCGCCGAGACGAGCTACGACATCCTTCGAGTCGATGCCCTCCTGCAGCCGCCGCGCAATTTCCACGAGCATTGCATCGCCGGTGGCGTGCCCGAACCCATCGTTAACCGCTTTGAACCCGTCGAGATCGATACTCAGCAGTGCGAAAGACCGGCCGCGGGCCAACGACCGGCGTAGCAAGATGCCAAACTTCGCACGATTGGGCAGGTCGGTGAGCGCGTCATGATGGGCCAGGTGTGCGGCGCGCGCCTGGGCGAGTCTTGCTTCGGTAATATCCGCCATCACGCCGCGATAACCGGCAAAACGGTTCTTGCGGTCGTAGAGTGGTCGGCCCGAGATCGAGAACCAGACGGTTTGCGAGGCAACCGACAGTGGGATGGCGATGTCGCGAAACGAGCGCCGCCGGGCGAGCTTGTCTTCCACTTGGGCCAGCACCTCGGCATTGCCCTCCACGGTTCGATCCGCGAGGATTTCGACGATTGTCTTTCCCGCCAGGGCCTGTTCGCCTAGGTCAATTGCTTCCGCAAAGCGTGGTGAAGGCTCGACAATATGTAGCGTGGCGGCGGTTTGCCAGAGCCAGTCGCTCGACTGGTTCTCGTGCTCTTTCAAGAGCAGGCCGATCGTTTCGGTTTTCCTTTCCAGATCGAGTTTTTGAACGACGGATTCGCGGAATAGCGCTGAATGCTGACGGACGATATGCAGTGCCGCAGCGACGCCGCTGGCATATAGCGCAAGAAGCGCTGTGCGCTCCCAGTTCAGGCCGAGTAGCGCGGCAAATGCCGCGGTAAGGCTGAACTGGGTGAGCATGAATAAAACCGCGGTCGGGAAAACCGGCGCTTGTGCAAACGATGCCGACCAGAACGTACCGATGTAAAGCGCGATCATGTAAGCCAGCGAAAAGCCGTTTGCATTCAGCGTGACCCAGGCCGGAAAGCTGGTGAGCACGATCGCGTTGACCACACTCCATGCGATCAATGGCCGAATACTTCGGGCCGGCATCGGCGCGGGCGGTCGCTGGGTTGTACAGCGGGCGAAAAACACACGGATGGTGCACGTCGTAATGACGCTCACACCCCATACAAGCGCGACGATGCCCCAGTCCCGATAGAACAAAAGCGCCGTAACGATGGCAGGAACAAAAAAACTGGTGAGCGCCCGCTCGATATTCTGCTCGGCTGCGTGAATCTCGCGACCACGCACAATGTCGGCGTCCTGGGGCGTTAGCTGCACGGAATTGAATGCGGTAGCGGTTTGCGTCTCGGTCATGGCCGTTCCGGCGGGTAAGCACATTGCCTCCGCTGAGTTGATACGGCGTTGGCGTCCGCTGGTGGCACTCAACCCTCTAGTGGGCCTATTTCCTCAACGCGTTTTCGACGCCGCCTCAGCGCGGCGCGAAGTCGACGGGGTTCTATATAAGAGTCTTGGTGAAAATCGGCCCGGCCCGCCGGTTCTTTAACGATCGTTCGAGGCCATGCGTGCGATGTGGCACCGGGAGCCCGTCAGGACAGAACGCAGGCCGCGTTGCGGTGTAAAAGCGCGCGACCACTGGGTGGCGTTTGGGCGGCGTTCTGCCGAGGTGGCTCGCCGACACGAAAACATTCAGCTGCAATGAAAGGAGCGGCCTCTATCGAGCAGCTGCGATGTAGGGCGGCGGTCTTATCCGATCAAAACTGAGTGGTGGTTTTTCACGCCTGTTCTTTGGACAGGCCGCACTCCCGGCGCGGTTGTGCAAAGGGGCTACGAATTTTCCAGAACCCCTGATCTTTTGTAGATCATCGAAAAAAGAAAACCCGTTGAAGGGTGGGGTGAGCCGATACATGCGAAGGCGACCAAGCTAAAACCCGTTTAGCTTGGTCGCTTACTCGCGGGGCGCGAAGGTGCGCCGACCGGTCGTGGCCTGGCCGTCGATTCGCAGGAAGCCCTGTTTCACCGGATCCTGGGCGTGGCGTTAACTGGCGCGATTACTCAGGCCTCGGCGTATCCTGCGTGCTCGCCGGTAGTATGGGGACGGCCACTTCGGGTTGTTCGCCGGTTAACGTATGCAGGAACGCGGTGATAGCCGATACCTGCGAATCGTCGAGTTCGACACCGAGCTGGCTGCTGCCCATGATCGCCACGGCCTGTTCGAGATCCCAGACTTGGCCGCTATGAAAATACGGTGCGGTGCGCGCGATGTTGCGTAGCGGCCCGGCACGGAAGACGTATTCGTCGGTTGCGGTCTGGGTGACGGCGAAGCGGCCCTTATCGTCTTCGGGCAGAATATCGGCGCCTGGTCTCTCAACGACACCGAAAGGATAGTACGCCTGCCCGCCGACATTCATCCCGTTATGGCAGGCCGCGCAACCGGAACTCATGAACAGCGACAAGCCTTCCTGCTCTTCGGCGTCGAGGGTGTCTTCGCCGCGCAGGAACCGGTCGAAGCGCGCGTTCGGTGTAACCAGGGTGGTTTCGAACGCCTCGATAGCGCTCGCCATATGGTCGAAGCTCACTGGCGCATCGCTGTCGGGAAAAGCCTGGTCAAACGCATCCACGTATTCGGGCATGCTTTCCAGGGTTTGTTCTACGCGTTCCGGCGTATTGTTCATCTCGACGCTGGCCTGAACCGGGCCTTTGGCCTGGGCGGCGAGATCCTGGGCGCGCCCATCCCAAAACTGGGCGACGTTGAATACGGCGTTCAACACCGTGGGCGAATTGCGCGGACCCTTTTGCCAGCCGTGACCGATCGACGTTGGCACGTTGTCCGCGCCGCCGGTCCCGACGTTGTGACAACTGTTACAGCTGATGATCTGACTGCGCGACAGGCGGGGGTCGAAGAAGAGCTTTCGTCCCAGTTCGATCTGCGCTGACGTTATCTCTCCGTCTTCAATACGCGGATGCTGTGTCGGAATCGGATCGAACAGCCGGTTGGCGTCGCGGCGCAGCTGCTCGGTGTCTTCTGCCGCCCAAGCGCTGGCGCCGCTGGCCAGTAAGAGCGCCGTGCTGATCATGTGAGTATAAAAGCGGTACATGCCGATTCCTTTTTAGGAAGTACGTAATTTTTACGCTAGTGGCATGTGTGGGCGGTGTGTTTGATCTAAATCAAACCGAAGAGATGCTTCAGCGACGATCGAGCGTTAGTCGAGGCCAATAGCGGGGTTGGCGCGGGACATCGCGGTGAATATATATACCTGGCGGGCCAGACATCGCTCTATGCAGAGTGTCAAAGCCTGACTCAACGGGGCGGCAGGCAGATCGGCTTGCCGCGGTGAAACCCCATATCCCGGCCGAGGTGGCCGGGACATGGGCACGAAGCGGCAAAGGCCGCGACGGCTAGCTGTCGGCTGCCGGGTCGGATTCGGTAGAAGCAGGCCGTGGCTCTGCGGCATCACGCGTGATCCGCCAGATGGCGTTGGTCAGATCGTCGGCGACAATCACCGAACCGTCCGGGGTTATGCTTACACCGACAGGGCGGCCTCGGGTTTTGCTGTCCTCGGTGAGAAAGCCGGAGACGAAGTCAACCGGATCGCCGGCCGGCTGGCCGTTCTCGAAGGCAACGAACACCACTTTATAGCCGACGGGATCACCGCGATTCCAGCTGCCATGCTCGCCCACGAACACGCCGTTCGTGAACTCGCCGCCGACCTGATCGTTCGAGAAGGCGATGCCAAGCGGGGCGTGATGTGAGCCGAGGCTGTAGTCGGGCGCAATCGCCGATTCCACCTTCTCCGGATTCCTGGGCCGCACACGCGGATCGACGTTCTGGCCCCAGTAGCTGTACGGCCAGCCATAGAAGGCGCCTTCGCGCACGGTGGTGAGGTAGTCGGGCACCAGGTTCGGGCCGAGTTCGTCGCGTTCGTTAACGACCGCCCAAAGCTGATCGGTGCCGGGCTGAATGGTCAGCGCTGTGGGGTTGCGCAGGCCGGTGGCATAGGCACGATGTGCGCCGGTTTCCGGGTCGATTTCCCATATCTCGGCGCGGTCGACTTCCGCTTCCATGCCGCGTTCGGTGATATTGCTGTTGGAGCCGATGCCGACATAGAGATGCTCGCCATCCGCGCTCGCGGTCATCGCCTTGGTCCAGTGATGATTGATCTCGGCAGGTAGCGGCGTGACCACGTCAGGCGCGCCGTCGGCCTGCGTCTGGCCTTCTTCGTAATCGAAGCGCACCAGGGCGTCCTGATTGGCCACGTAGAGATTGTTGTCGATCAGGGCGAGGCCGTAAGGTGCGTTGAGATTTTCGGCGAAGACCGTCTGTTGCTCATAGGTGCCGTCGCCATCGGCATCACGCAGCAGTGTGAGCCGATCGCCGCTTTTGACCGAGGTGGTGCCCCGCGATTTGATTACGCCGGCAATGAAGTCCTTCGGGCGTTTCTTGGGCGCCTTGCTGCCACCTTTGCCTTCGGCGACCAGAATATCGCCGTTCGGCAGCACCAGCGTCTGCCGCGGCACCTTCAGGTCGGTGGCAATCGCGGTGATCGTGTAGCCGTCGGGCACGGTGGGTTTTTCGCCGTCCCACGGTGCGGGCTCGGGAATCGTCATGTTCGGCAGCAGCCCGCGCTGCGGCTCCGGCAGGTTCGGGTTGGCGCCGAATTGCTGTTCGGCATCTGCCGCATGGGCGCCACTGGCAACCAGTGCTATCGAGACGGCGCTGGCGTAAAGAATGCTTTGTTTTTTCATGACCGGCCTCCGGCGCCGAGACGGGAAAAACCCAGCAGCGTTGCAACACATGCGAGCACCGCAACGATGACCGATAGCACAAGACCGGTCGGCATCATGGCCCAAACGTCTCGGGCATGAATCAGGGCGTTGACGAAACCGATCACCCACGTGACCAGCAGCACACCAAAGTAAATGGCATAGGGGGCGCGGTGCTCGGCACGGAACAGGCCGATCAGCGCGCACAGCATGGCAAAGCCCGTGAACACGAGCGCGCCGGCGATCAGCCAGGATGCGAAGGTGCTCCATTGGACGAGATAGGACGTGGCATAGGCGTAGTCGCTTAGCGCAGCGCCGAGAAATAGTGGGAAGCTTCCGGATAGAAGTAATCCGTGCAGCGGGTGAATCCCGCTGCGGTACGGTCGTGCAGCAGTCGTGGTCAAAGCAAACTCCTTTAGGGCATCGGGAGGCCAGCGAGGTTGCCGGCGCTCTCCCAACGCGGGATCTGTTCAAGTCAGTCTAGTCGCCGTGGCGAGCCGTGAATAAAGTATTTATACCGATCGCATGAACGGTGCCGAAGATGTAATCGCTCGTGTACAGGCCGCGCTCTGTCGCGCGTTGCCCCGTCGGCGACCGACGCCGACGCAGGCGTGCGAACGATCCAGGCCAGTGTGTTGATACGCGTTGGCGCCTGTTTTGGTTTCGGCGCGGGCTGTTGCCGAGCTGGCGTTGTGCGCTTGAACGGGGCGGCCCGATCGTTGCTTGGTATAACGAGGGCAACGAATTCTGTGCGGGCATGCGCCGGGCCAGCGAGTCGGGCATGCTGAACGTCTCAGTATTCATCGGCATTTCGAGCGCCATCCAATCAGGCGAGGGGTCGCTATGACGGAAGAATCGCAGCAAACGCACAAAGCGTTGTACGAGCAGGCACAGCAACAGGACATCGCAGGACGCTCGTCCATGAGCAAAGCCGAACTGGCCGCGGCCCTTGAACGGGAGTCTTTCGAGGATGGGCACCCCGTGGTGGCCACGCGTTTCGATGCGTTCCGGCGGCTGGCCGAGTCGGTGGCCGCCGGCGAGTTCGTACTGCGCCCGCGGATCCTGACCGGACACGATCGGCGTCGCCACGTGCGCCAATGTCTGCGTGAAGATCACGAAACGCGTATCGCGGATTCGTCGGAAGATGCGGCCATCAAGTTCGATGAGTTATCGGACTCGTTGTACTCGTTCTTTCGCGGCACCGCTTTGTTGTTCTATCGCGATATGGCGGGTGAAGACGCATGGATGCCGACCGTGCTCACGCTCGGCGATGTGCATCCTGAAAATTTCGGCGTGATGCCCAATGTCAACAACGTGCCGATTTTTTCGGTCAATGATTTTGACGAGGCGTATTACGCCCCGTTTACCTGGGACATCAAACGCGGCGCGGTGGGTTTCATGATCGCGGCAGGCGCCGAAGGCGAACTCAAGCGCAAACACCAGATCAAGATCGTGCGCCGTTTCGTTGAAGGCTATATCGAAGATATGCAGCGACTGGCCAAGGAAGGTACGGAACAGAACGAGGAAATGCGGTTCGACAACGCGCCGAAGCTCATTCGCAAGCTCTTCAAGGATGCCCACGAAGAGCGTGCCGAGTGGCTCATGGACGATTACCTGGACGAAACGAAAAGCGGTTTTCGGTCCACCGAAGAACTGGTGCCAATCTCGTCGCGGCGCGACGAT
The DNA here is from genome assembly GCF_000215955.2 of Salinisphaera shabanensis E1L3A. Lineage (GTDB taxonomy): Bacteria > Pseudomonadota > Gammaproteobacteria > Nevskiales > Salinisphaeraceae > Salinisphaera > Salinisphaera shabanensis. The sequence goes on along the minus strand of NZ_AFNV02000001.1, from coordinate 5,363 downwards.
TTCCAGGCGATCACCGATCGGCTGGTCAAGCAGAACGAGATCGAGGTGCCGCATCGTGCGACCGGTATGCGGGTCAAGGATGTCGCGATACGTCGCGGCCAGGGGACCGCCTCCCTCGGGCTCAATCGCTACTACGTGCTTATCGAAGGTCCGCAGGCCGATGGCTCCGACGATCTGATTATCGAGTACAAGCAGGCACGGCGTTCGGCGCTGGCGGGGTTGGTTCCCCCCTCGGCCTATGAGATGGACGAACGGGCGGCCCGCATCAGCCACGCCCAGACCGTACAGTTGGTACGTGGCGACGTTTTCTACGGCCATATCGAGTTCGATGGCCTGAGCTATATGTCGCGTGAGCGCGCGCCATTTCGCGACGATATCGATCTGGACGATCTCTCCAAGAGCGAATGGAAGGATTACGCCGGCATCTGCGGGCGTGTCTTGGCGCGCGTGCATGCGCTGTCCGACGAATCCGGCAAGATTGATTACGATATTGAGCCGGCCATCATGAATGCCATCGGCCCGCCGGATCTGTTCGCCCACGACATGGTCGAGTTCGCGATGGAAGCGGCTGATCGTGTACGTCGTGATCACGAGATGTTTCGTGCCGATCACGCGCTTGGGGCATTCAAGCAACTGGATATCGTGCATCGCTGATCTACGCGATGGCGGCCCGTCCGCGGTGATCGGTCGTGATAGCGCAATATCGCACCTGCTGGCTCCACGCGCGGCTGCGCTCGCGTGGCGCATTTCGCCCGGCTGAAGCGGTCACTGACGCGTCGGCTTTGATCCAGGACACGCACCGAACCCTCACGGTGCCGATAATACGCAGCTGAGTGACCTCACCAGGCCGGTATACGCGCGTGTGCCATTTCAGAAATTCGCACGCCGGCCGGTACTGGTAGTGCGGTCTGACGATGCGCGGCCGACGTATTGTTCAACCCACGGCGCTATGACTTATCACGCCTCGATTCAAACCCATTGACGATGAACCAAGACTTGCCCGTAGGACGCATCATGCAGACGGGGCTTCTGGCCTGCGACCGGTATACGCCGTTGGACGTTGCCGCCGCACGCATGGCCGAACGCCGTTGCAGTTCGATGCTGGTGATCGAAAACGGCGAAGCGGTGGGCATATGGACAGAGCATGATTGCCTGTATCTCGACTTCGCCGATCCGGGCGCTCTGCGCCAGCCGATTGGCGAACTCATGAGCGGGGCGATCGCCAAGATTGCTGAAGATACGCCGGTCAGCGAAGCCGTCATGCGCTTCACAGCCGAAAATCGCCATCATTTTCTGGTGGTCGGGGGCGACGGGGCGCCGCTGGGCGTACTGTCACGAAGCGATGCCGTACTCAATCAGGGTCTCGAAAGCTATTTACGGCTGCGCGAGGTGCATCATGCGATGTCCACCACACCGCTTGTTCTACCGGGCACGCTCACACTCAGCGAACTGGCGTCACGCATGCGTTTTAGCCAAAGCGATGCGGCCGTGATCACCCAGCCGGGTCAGCCGCTGGGCATCATCACCGAACGGGATCTCGTGCGCTTTGTTGCCGGCCATCCCGGGCAGGCCACGATAGGAGAACTGGCCACGCGGCCGTTATTGAGCGTCGGGCCGCACGACACGCTGATTCATGCGCGCGACTATCTGATAACACATCGCGTGCGTCATCTAGCGGTCGTCGACAAAGCCGAACAGGTCATCGGCTTGCTGGGCTTTCGCGAGATGCTCGATGGTAACGAGCAGTTTTATCTTGAGGACTTGCGTCAAGCGCTCGATCAACGCGATCGGGCCCTGTCGCAGTCGCGCTTTAATCTGGAGCTGGCGGAGCGGGTCATCGATGCCTCGCTCGAAGGCATCATCATCACCGATGCGCAAACTCAGATCGAATTCGTCAATCCGGCCTTTACTCATATGACCGGTTATCGCCCGGAAGAGGTGATCGGCTATACGCCCGCGGTGCTCTCGTCCGGGCGCCATGACGCAGACTTCTACGACCGTATGTGGCACTCGCTGCAGAACAACGGCTACTGGCGCGGTGAGATATGGAACCGGCGCAAGAACGGTCAGTTGTATCTCGAGCTGCTTACTATTACCGCCATCCGCGACGAGGCCGGCGAGACCACCAACTATGCGGCCTTGTTCAGCGACATCACCCATATCCGCGAAAACGAAGAGCAGGTCCGGCGTCTGGCGTACTACGACGCGTTGACGCGTCTGCCCAATCGCCGGCTGCTCGAGGATCGGATGTCGCTATCCATGCGCCATGCCCACCGGCAGCAGCGACGGCTGGCGGTCATCTTCATCGATCTGGATCACTTCAAACAGGTCAACGATTCGCTGGGCCATGCCATCGGGGACGAGCTGTTGCTGGAAGTCTCGCAGCGTCTGGCCGTGCACATGCGTGAGGACGATACGCTTGCCCGTCTGGGCGGCGACGAATTCATCGCGCTGTTGCCGGGTCTGGACGAGCCGGGCGAGGCCACACTCATCGCCGGGCGTTTGATCGGCGCCATCAGTACGCCGTTCAAGATCGATGGCCACGAATTCCGTGTGGGCTGCAGCCTCGGCATCAGTTTCTATCCGGACGACGCTGCAACCATCGACGATTTGATGCGCAATGCAGACGCCGCGATGTATCGCGCCAAGCAGGAAGGGCGTAATACCTACCGCCTGTTCAACTCGAAAACGCACGTCCAGGAGAACCATCACCTGGCGATGGAAAGCGCGCTGCGCGATACCGCGGAAACCGGCGACGGGCTCGATGTGCACTATCAACCCATCTTCGATACGCAAAGCGGCGAGCTACGCGGTGCCGAGGCGCTGCTACGCTGGTATAACCCGCATTTCGGCCACGTCGCGCCAGTGGATTTCATCCCGGTGGCGGAGCGTTCGGGCCTCATTCTGCCGCTCGGACGTCGCCTGATTCGTGCGGTCGCCGCTCAGCAGCAGCATTGGCTTGCAGCCGGTCGGCAGGTCGTACCGGTTGCCGTGAATCTGTCCGCAAAGCAGTTCTGGCAGAACGATCTGGCAACACGCCTGAAGACCATACTCTCCGAGCACGATCTGCCCGCGGGTCTGATCGATGTCGAACTGACCGAGAGTACGCTGCTCGACGAAAGCCAGGAGGCGACCGGCATACTGCAGGCATTGCGTGAACTGGGGTGCGGCGTGGCGATCGACGACTTCGGCACCGGTTACTCGTCGCTACGCTACTTGCAGGATCTGCCGGTCACCACGTTGAAGATCGATCGCAGCTTTATTGCGCGTATGCAGACCGCACACGGCAGCCGAGCAATCGTGGCCGCGATCAGCGGCCTGGCCCACGAACTCGGGTTGAAAGTGGTTGCCGAAGGGGTCGAGGAGGCATCGCAGCTTGCGGCGCTAAAACAATACCCGGTGCACTGCGTTCAGGGTTTTCATCTCGGCATGCCGGCGCCGGCCGATGTGTTCGCGCAGCAATGGCTGGGCGCAGAGTAAGCAGGCAAGCGACAACCGAATGGTGGCCTCGCGCTCGCGTGGCCTACAGACACGACGCGACACCAGCCGTTTTGAATTAGGCTACGCGCCATGCTCGCGATCCAGAATGCACTCGGCCCTTTGTTTGCACTGATTTTGTTCGGCGCTGTGCTGGGCCGGATCAACTATCCGGGCGGTGATTTCTGGCCACGCGCAGAGCGTTTCGTCTATTACGTATTCTTTCCGGCGCTGCTGGTGCATACGCTGGCCACGGCAGATGTCGCCGATGTGCCGCTGGTGCGGTTGGCGGTCGTGTGTCTTGGTGCGACTGTTGCCGTGGCGATCGGGTTATGGCTGACGCGATATCTCTTTGCAAGCGACGACGCCGCGTTCACCTCGGTATTTCAGGGGGCGCTGCGTTTCAATACCTATGTATCGATTGCCGGCGCCGGTGCGTTGCACGGGCAAGCGGGTGTTGCCACAGCGGCGGTGGTCATCGCCTTGCTCGTGCCCACGGTCAATCTGCTGAGCGTGGCCTGTTTCATCGGCGTGGGCGCGCTGGGTCGAACGAGTCTCGCGCGCAGCCTGTTCGAACTGCTGCGCAATCCGTTGATTCTGGCGTGCATCGTTGGCATCACGCTCAATGGTACCGGTATCGGCCTGCCGGGTTGGAGTGACCCGATACTGGCCCTGATCGGGCGCCCGGCATTGCCGCTGGGGCTCATTGCAGTCGGCGTTGCATTACGCCCCTGGCATCTGTTTCGAGGCGGGCGTGCCCTTTGGCTAACGAGCCTGGTCAAGCTCGCGGTCGTGCCGGCGATTGCAATGGTACTTGCGCTCGTATGCGGGCTGGATGCCGTGAGCCGCGATGTCACGCTGTTATTTACTGGCGTCTCCACGGCGACTTCGTCGTATATTCTCGCTCGTCAGCTCGGTGGCGACGCAGAACTCATGGCCGCTCTGATCACCGTACAGACTGCCCTTGCGATGCTGACGTTACCGCTTTGGCTCGTGCTGATTGGCTGAATTGTGCTGGCCGCGACGCTATCCGCTCAGCCTCGACGATAGTCTGTGCTCGGGCGGCAACCCGGGGCCGATAGGATGCAGACCGGTTCAGGCCGCGGGTGCGCGGACGGTGTTGCGGCCTGCGTCCTTGGCGCGATAGAGCGCGCGGTCGCTGAGCACCATCAGGTCATGAAACGATTGGCATGTCGGCGATAGCGTCGCGACGCCGGTGCTGATCGTGACATCAACCGTGTGATCGGCCGATACGGCAACCGGCTTTGTGCAACTTCGCGTCGCAGCCGATCGGCCAGATCGAGTGCTTCATCGAGGCCGACCTCCGGCAGCACGATCGCGAATTCTTCGCCGCCGATACGTCCGACCGTGTCGATATGGGCACGCGTGCTACGCGCGCAGCAAGCCGCGACCGCACAAATGACCTGGTCGCCGGCCACATGTCCCAGCGTATCGTTAACGCGTTTGAACCAAACGATATCGATCAGCAACAGCGCCAGTTCATGCTTGAGACGGCGCGCGCGAAGAAACTCATCTTCTCCGGCTTTCAATAGATGGCGACGGTTGTGAATACCGGTGAGCGAGTCGCTGGTGGCCAGCGTGTGTAGTTCCGCATTCATGCGTTCGAGCAGCGCGTTCTGCTCACGCAGCTTGGCATTGAGCGCCTGTAGCTCTTGTTCCTGGCGTTTCTTGATATCGAGGTTGAAGCTCACCCCGCAGAAGCGATGGCCGGGTTCGGCGCCTTCGCGGTCGAGGATCTTGCCGTAATTGGCATACCAGACCCAGACACCCGTTTTGGCCCGAATACGAAATTCGCTGTAGTAACGCTCGGTCTTGGCCTCGAGGTGGTCGGTAATGGGGAGTGCACCATTCGTTCTGTAAATTGG
>NZ_AFNV02000002.1 GCF_000215955.2 Salinisphaera shabanensis E1L3A | reverse complement strand
GCTTAAGTGAACGGCATTAGGCCCAGAGGCCGGCTTTCCTGCGTTACGAGCGGGGCCGAAGCCCGGTCGTGCCCGCTATCAGTGGCGCTCGCGCACGATATTGAGCATGCGGCGAATCGGCTCGGCGGCACCCCAGAGCAGCTGGTCGCCGACGGTATAGGCGGCCAGGTATTCGTCGCCCATCGCGAGCTTGCGCAGGCGCCCGACCGGGATCGACAGCGTGCCGGACACGGCCGTGGCCGTAAGGTCCTTGAGGGTATCTTCCTTGTTGTTGGGCACAACCTTCGCCCATTCGTTGTGGGAGGCGATGCGCTCTTCGATCTCGTCGATGGAGACGTTCTTCTTGAGCTTGATCGTGAACGCCTGGCTATGACAACGCATGGAGCCAATGCGCACACACAGCCCGTCCATGGGGATGGGGTTGCCGTCGAGGCCGAGAATCTTGTTGGACTCGGCGCCCGCCTTCCATTCTTCCTTGGACTGGCCGGTTTCCTCGATGAGCGTATCGATCCAGGGCAGGGCGGAGCCGGCCAGCGGATAGCCGAACTGGTCGACCGGGAAGTTCGGGTCGCGCATCTTCGCGGTGACGTCGCGGTCGATATCCAGAATGGCCGAGGAAGGCGTATCCAGCTGATCGGCGACGGTGTCGCGCAGCTGGCCCATCTGCACCAGCAGCTCGCGCATATGCTGCGCGCCGGAACCCGATGCGGCCTGATAGGTCATCGCCGACATCCATTCGATCAGGTCAGCTTCGAACAGGCCGCCCAGGCCCATGAGCATGAGGCTGACCGTGCAGTTGCCGCCACAGAAGGTCTTGGTGCCGCGATCGAGGTTCTTTTCGATCACGTCGCGGTTGACCGGGTCGAGCACGATGGTCGAGTCGTCGGCCATACGTAGCTTGCTGGCGGCATCAATCCAGTAGCCGTCCCAGCCGGCGTCGCGCAGGGGCTGGTACACCTCGCCGGTGTAGTCGCCGCCCTGGCAGGTCATGATCACATCCATGGCCTTGAGCGCATCGATGTCCTTGGCGTCCTGAAGCGCCGGCACGTCCTTGCCGATGTCCGGACCGGCCTGGCCAGCCTGCGACGTGGAGAAAAACACCGGCTCAATGCCGTCGTAATCATTTTCCTCGAGCATGCGCCCCATGAGCACCGAGCCGACCATGCCGCGCCATCCAACGAACCCTACTTTAAGCATGCTTTAGCAACCCTTTCTAAGCGTGATTGGTACACGTTTGTGCTTGGGGCCAGTTTAACGTGAATCGCAAGCTTGGGCGGAATGCGCCGGGTTCGCGCTTTGGGCGGGCTGTTTTCGCGCGTCCGCGATACGCATGAAAATTCAGGGCCGGTAAAAGCTAGCCGCGCTGGGCAGAAGCGCTTGGCAGCGGTCCCCGCGAACCCACAAGCGCAGGCATGCGGCCGGTGTCGGCCGCATGCCTGGGGGGCGGTCAGGCCCTGGGCTGAGAGTGTCTAGCAGTTCTCGTCGGACCAGGCCTTGAGTTCTTCCACGGCGGCCTTGAAACGCGGCGACTTGAGCGGCGCGTGTCCGGGGTCGTTGCGCAGCACATCGGCCATGGTGTTCATGTGTTTGCGTAGCGAATCGTGGTTCAGGCGGCCTGCGGTGTCGGTAAGCGACGCCGCGACCTTGCGCAGCTGCTTGTTGTCCACTTCGGCGCTGCCGGGCGCGCCCAGCGGGATCAACGGCAGCATACCGGCTGCGATCATGTGGCAATCTTCGCGTACGTCGGGGTCCATTTCGACGTATTGCTTGGCCGATTCCTCGGTTTTATCGATATCGGCCTGCGAGCGATCGTCTGGCTGGCCCATGAGCTGCTTGATGCGTGCTTCATGGGCCTTGTAGAACTTCGCATTGTGGCGGGCGATGTCCGATTTCTGGCCTGCCTCGCCCATGAGGGCGCCGTATTTGGCCTGCAACAGCGTCAGGTGGGCGCGTATGAAGCTGCGTCCGGTGAAGCCGTGTCGATCGACCAGGGCGTGTTTTTTCGGGTCGGCGTCGATACTCGCGCCCACGCGTTCTATCGTCTCGGGCATGGTTGACGAGCCGGTTTGCTGGTCGCCGTCTTCGGCGAACGCCTCGACACCCCCATGGGCTTCGATATCGGCCTGGGCCGCTTCCAGGCGCGATAGCAGGTCTTCGCTGAGTTTGACCTGCACCGGCGCCTCGGCGGCCTGTGCATGTTGCGCGTTGACGACCATACAGGCGAGCGCCAGGAGCGCGGCGAAAACGGTCTGGATATAGCGGTTGCTGTGCATCGAATTCCCTGCGGCAATATTAAAAGCGCGCAGACTGCGTCACGCCGCGCTTTCAGTCCACGATGCCGGAGGCCGTTAAAACATTGCGCCGTAACTAGTTGCGCAATGCACAGGCGCCTTTGTCCATGCCATCACGCGAGCGTCTACGGCACGCGTCAGTCGGCGTCGCCCAGGCGCTGGCGCAGCGCCGCGTTCTCGGTTTCCAGTTCCTGCACTCGCGCCTCCAGCTCGGCGATACGGCTTTGTGACGACCCGCCACTGCCGCGGTTGGCGGCGGCTTGTTCGGCATGCGCTGCGATATCCACCGGCCCGCACAGCTGATGCATCAACTCGGCTTCCTTGCGACCGGGCGTGCGTGGCAGCTCAACCAGCAGGGCATGCGCGTCGTCGCCCATCAGGTCGGCCACGGCTGCGAGCACGGCAGCGTTGTCCTCGAAGGTATGCAGCCGGCCGCTACGCGCGCGCAGTTCGCCCGGTGTTTGCGGACCGCGCAGCAGCAGCAGGGTAAGCACGGCGTACTGGCCCTTGCTCAGCTGCAGGTCGTTGTAGGTCGTGTTGCACAGGCGCTGCTTGTATTTCTCGACGCCGTTCTTGAAGTTCTCTTCGATATGCACCTGGCTGCGATCGCGCAGGGCGCGCGCGGCGCGTTGTACCTCGGCGGGCTTGAGCGCCATGACCGGCTCGCGCGCAGACTTCTGATTGCAGGCGTTGGTGAGCGCGTTGAGCGTGAGCGGATACTGATCCGGCGTGGTGACGGCCTTTTCCATCAGACAGCCGATAACGCGGGCTTCGGTGGCGGTGAGTTGGGGCAGCATGAATCTCTCGCAGCGGTGGAATCGACAGCGCACAGGCGCTGCCAACAGTCTAACGCGCGCGACGCGATTCGCTGGGCGTGATCCGCTTAAAGCAGCGGTCGCAACGCTTTCGTCAGCGTGCCCAACATGCGCGAACAAATCCCCATTTTGCGGCCAAGACGCGCGTGCCGATAACGCACAGGCGACTCGTCGTCATCACGCTTGCGGTGATAGCCGCGCATCGCGGTCTGGGCATCGATAACCGGGTCAGCGGACTTGGCGTGAGAGGGCGCTTTAATTGCGCCGGCCTGTCCATCTGCGACAGGCCGGCCTTTGCCGGATCGCGTACCGGCTTAATTGACAGAGAGGTCCGCAGGCACGATGTAGAGGCGGTTGCCGTCAATGGTGTTGCTGTCGAGCATCTTCTGCTCCAGCTCACCGCTGGATGTTGACCAGGTGGCGAAGTCATCGTCGTTGAGCACGCCGAGCGAGTTGCTGTCGATCACCCAGAGCCCTTCCATCTTGTCGTGGGGGTAGCTCACCTGGGCGACCATATCCACCACCAGCTGCTTGTCCACCGGGACGATGTTGTAGGCGGCCAGGCCGGCCCAGCCGTTTGCCTGCACCACTTCCTCCAGGGTCTTGCCGCCGATGGTCAGGCCCAGCTCGGCGTCCTGACTCAGGTCACCGCCTGTGGCCAGGGTTTCCAGATTGGTGCCGGTGCTCAGATCAATGCGGTACACCGTTTTCTGGGCGGCCGGGTTGGCCGCGTCCGCACCTTTCGGGCCGCCATACAGGAAGCTGCCGTCGCGCTCGATCACCAGGAACTGGGTCGCGCTCAGCGCCGCCAGCTCGGAGTTTGAATTCTGGTTTTTCTCCTGCTTGTACAGGTACTGGCCGATGCTGCCATCGTCGAGGTTGATGGTCACGATGCGGGTGAGATCCAGGTCACGCACGCCCTTGTCCGGGTTGTACATGGTGGACTGCATGATGCCTACCAGGGTCTTTTCGTCCGGGGTAATCGCCAGCCCTTCCATGCCACGGTTGGCACGACGATTGGCGAACTCCGCCGGCAGGGTGTAATCGTCACGGTCGTCATCGGCGAACGGGTTGATACGGCCGATTTCCTTGCCATCGGCATCGAAGTGGACGATGTGCGGGCCGTATTCGTCGGACACCCAGAAGGTGCCGTCACTCAGCGCTACCAGGCCTTCGCCATCGAGTCCGTAATCGTCCAGGCGCAGCGGGTTGCTCTCGGCGTCGTAGGGCTGGGTCGGATCTTCCAGGATCGGAGAGCCATCGGCGTTGTAGGGCGTTTCGCCGGTGCCGCCGAGGGCACTGCTGTTGGGCAGGCCGGTGATCAGCGTGCCATCCGGGCGCTTGAGCAGAACGGTATCGAGCAGCACCACCTTGCCCTCGGCGGTCACTTCGAAGTGACCAATGCGAGGCGTGTAATTCGGGGTCGGGAACTTCTTGCCCTTGCCCTGACTGCCGGTAAAGCTGGCATTGGGGCCACGGTCGGTGAGCGCATAGAAACGGCGGCTGTCGGCCGGGTCGCCGGTCATGGCCGAACCGAAGCCCCCGTTGCGCACCTCGAAGGGCTGTTGGGTATTGGCATCGATCAGATCGGAGCGCAGCACCGTGTAGGGCAGGTCCACGCCTTGTGCCGGAACGTCGTCGGCGGGCGAAGTCGTCGACGCGTCCGTACGGCGCTCGTTATCGGATGAGTCGCTATCACAGCCGGAAAGTAGAGCGGCGAAGATCATCGAGGCGGTCAGGGTTTTCTTGAACACGGGCACGGTCCTTGGTGTTTTTCTCGGGCGGAGGTTCAGGGCTGACAGAAGGTTCTGTCGTACTGGTAGACAAACCGGGTCTTGGTCTGGCCATCGGGCTTGACCCAGTCGCTCAGGCCACGCAGCGCGTCAAAAGCCTGGCGAGCCCGATTGACGACCTTGCGGGTGTAGTCCGCGGACGGGTCTTCGTACTTGAAGGAAATCTCGGCCACTGCCGGTGCCTGGTCGCCGGAGGGCGCGCCCGCATACCAGAGCGTGATGCTGATCTCGGCATCGTGCTGGCCCAGGTCGATGTCCACATTGCGGTAAACGCGCTCGGTTACCGTGAGATCGCCGACCACGGATAGGGTCAGATCGTCATCGAGGTCATAGTCATCCTCGAAGCCGGGAAAATGCGCATGGATATCGTCCATGCGATTGAGTTTGCGGCTGTTGGGCGCCTTGGTGGAGTGGCTATACACCACCTTGAACGGCACGCTGCTGTTGGCGCCGACGTCCGCTTCCAGTTTGCTTTTCGCGCCCTTGGTGCTGGAGGAAAGATCCTCGAAATCGGCGATGTATCGATCCGGGCTGCGAAATTTCAGCGTTACTTGCGAATCGTCGTTTTCCACCCGTTCGCGAAAGCTGTAACCCCGTTCCTCCAGCACGCAGGTGCCCTGAGTGTCGAAGAACCGCACTTGCCTGTCATGATCCAGGGTGGCGGTGCCGGTCACGTTGCGGTCGATGGCGTCTTCGATGGCGGGTTTGGCCGCCTGCATCAAGCTCACTACATCGCTTTGTTCGTTCTGATAATGAAACCGACTGGCATCGAGCATCAGTTTGTATTCGCGCGAAATGACGTCCGGAGTGGCCTGCACCGGCATCGCCATCAGCACGCACAGCATTCCCAGGCTAGCGGCAATAAAACGTTTCATTGTTATCGCCCCCCAGGCTTTAAGAATCGTGCAGCGCAAGCGCGACGAGATTCTAGGAAGCACAAATGACGCTTTGATGACCTGCTGTTGGAAAAAAACGCAGTTTCTGGCTGTCGTCGGTGCCGGTCTTGGAACGCCAGGGGCCGAAGGGTGCCGGCGCCGTCTTGATGGGCGGCGCGCAGCGAAAGCCGAGCACCTGAGTGAACTCGCTCAGCCAATGCGTTCCGTGGCTTTTCAGCAGACTCCGGGCGCTCGTGGTGCTGGCCCTTGCCTTAGCGGCGCCGACGACGTCACAGCGGGCGGTCTTATGCAGTGCTCTCGGTGCGGTCAGCGGGTTGGTCGCCGGGCTTGGGCGCGGCGTAGACGCGTTGCGTCACTACTGCACCCTTCCGGTCAATCTGCGAACGGCTGGATACTTGGCGTACAGTTGGAAACGCCAGCCTGAGTAAGGAACAGCGACTTGCGCAGGGCCGCTGCCGGCGCGGGCCGGCAGACTCTCAATGACCCACCGGCCGAGCTAAGGCTGTGCCGGTCGCGCCTATGAAGCGTTGCCCTCTGCGCCCGTAAGCAGGTCTGAAATAGCCGCCCAAAGTTAAGCGGCTCGCGACATTTCAGAGGCCGAGCTGTACGAACAGATAGCCCCACAAGCCGCCGGCCACAACCAGCATGGCGATCAGCGCCATCCACACGCGGCGGTATTCACGGATCAGCGTCGCGCCGGTCGAATCGGCATCGAGAAAACGCCCGATGGTGATCTCGGACATGCGTTGGCCCTTCATTTCCTCGAAACGCTCGATTTCATAGCCGCTGGGCTTGAATGCAAGACACATCACGATGAGCGTGATCGTGCCCAGCGCGAAGGCCATCATCAGGTTGTCGATACCGGCGGGGTAGGAAATCAGCTCGTGCCGTTCGAGTTCGCCCAGCGTGATGAAGCTGATCGAGCCCACCAGCATGCAGGCCAGCACCGCCGGCGCGCTGGCCCGGCGCCATTTCATCGCCGCCACAATCGTTGGCAGCCAGGCGACCGCGAAGATCGAACCGGCATAGATGGAAATCCAGTAGATCCCGGCAGGCCGCGCGATAGCGATCACGCAGACGATGATCGAAACGATCACCTGCGAAATACGCCCGGCGAGCACGCTGCGTTTTTCGTCCAGCTTCTTTTCGAACAGCTTTTCGTAGAGATCGCGTGCCAGGGCGAAGCCTGTGAGCACGAACAGTGTGGACGCGGTGGACATGATCGAGGCCATCAAGCCCGCCAAACCCACGCCGGCCAGCACCGGGTTGGTATGGTCCATGAAACCCACGATCATGGCGCGATCCGCCGGCTCGATGCCCGGCTGGATCACCTGCATCGCGCCCGCGGCGAGATAGACCATCAGCTGCATGGCGGGTGCGAAGAACACGCCGATAACGGCGACCTTGAGGATCACGAAATCGTTCTTGGCCGGGAACACGCGCGAAACCAGCGCCGGCGTACAGGCAAAAAACAGAATCCAGACCAGGAACTGCGAGATCGACCAGCTCAGCGCGCGATCGTTGGCGCCGGCCAGCGTCCAGTAACCGGGCAGACTGTCGCTCAAGCCGCGCAGATTCTCCATGCCGGCCTGGCCGATGAGCATGGGCGAGATCACGAAGGCGATCGCCAGCATGGTGAAGAACATCATGGTGTCGGTATAGACCACGCCATACATGCCCGACAGGCTGCAGAACACCATCAGCGCGAAGGTGAAAGCGATGATGATCACCGGAAACGGCACATCGATGATCTCGGCGAGCACCAGGCCGGCGCCAATGAGCTGGATGATGCCGTAGCCGAGTAGGCCGATCACCATGAGAATGAGCGCGACCACGCTCACCCACTTGTTATTGAAGCGCCGGTCGAAGAAATCCATCATCGTGCGGCATTCCATGGCCTTCATCTTGCGCCCGATCCAGACCACCGCGATGAGCGTGCCGAGCCACGCGCCGAACGAGCCCAGCGCACCGATCACCAGCGGGCCTTCGCTATAGGAAATGCCGGCAATGCCCATGAGCGTGACGGCGCTCAGAAAGGTGGCGGCCAGGGTGCCGGTCAGCAACAGGGTCGAGCCCTGCTCGCCCATCACATAGAAATCGTCGCGGTTTTTGATGAAGCGTGTAAGCCCGGCCGCCACGATGACGTAGGCAGCAAGCACGGCGATGAATATCGTCAGCGTAATGTTCATGGTGGTCCCCCGTGGGCGCGGCTAGCGCTTATCGCTGCGTTCGCGCTTGAGACGCAGAATGGTCGGGCGGTATTCGCGCAGCAGAATCGCGCCCACCACCACACAACAGATCACCGTGGTCAGCAGGGCATTGCCGAACAGCATGAGAACGTAGGGTTTGAAGTCCATGAAGGTCTCTCGTGGTTGAGCGTCGGACGCGGTGCGTTTAAACGTGCCCGGCGCGGGCCAGGGCGGCGTTGAGCAGCACGTCGGCCGCGTACTTTGCATGTTCCGGTTCGATCGACTCGGCCTCGTGATGGCTCAGGCCATCGGCACAGGGAATGAACACCATCGCCGTGGGGCAATGTTTGGCCAGATGAAAGGCATCGTGGCCGGCGCCGCTGATGATGTCCTGCCAGGCATAGCCGAGGCCTTGCGCGGCATCGCGCACGTGGCGCACGCAGGTTTCGTCGAAGGGCAGGGCCGGGCTGCGCCAGTGCAGTGACAGGTCGTAGTCTACGTCGCGCGAGGGCAGGCGTTCGTCGAAGCGTGCGCGAATCGTATCGATTGCGCGGTCGACCACGTCATCCTCGGGATGGCGCAGATCAAGGGTGAAATGCACGTCGGCGGCAATCGTATTGCGTGAGCCGTGGGCGACATGGAATTCGCCGACCGTGGCCAGCAGGCCATCGATACCGGCCACGTATTCTTCCACGGCCGTGATCGCGGCACTGGCTGCGAACAGGGCATCGCGGCGGACCGGCATGGGCGTTGTGCCCGCATGGCCGGCTTTGCCGGTGAAGCGTACATCCAGCCAGCGGATCGCCTGGCCACCGGTTACCACGCCGATGGTTTTGTCGTTGTCTTCGAGCACGGGGCCCTGTTCGATATGCGCTTCGAAATAGGCGTCGTATTTGCGGGCTAGCGGCGTGGCGCCGGCCTCGCCGGTGGCTTGCAAACTCTCGGCAACGCTCTGGCCGTTGGCATCCTCGCGCGCCAGGCCGTCATCGAGCGTCATTGCGCCCGTGAACACCGAAGAGCCCAGCATGGCCGGGGTGAAACGTGCGCCTTCTTCGTTGGTCCAGTTGGCGATTTCGATCGGCGCAACGGTTTCGATTTCGTTTTCGTTGAGCGTACGTACGGCTTCGAGTGCGGCCAGTACGCCGAGCACGCCATCGAAACGCCCGCCTTTGGGCTGGGTATCCAGATGGCTGCCGATGACCACGGGCGGTACATCGTCGCGCCCGGCTCGACGTGCGAACAGGTTGCCGATGGCATCCCGCGAGATGGTGAGGTTTTCGGCTTCGGCCCATTGCACGAACAGCGAGCGCCCGGCGGCGTCTTCGTCGGTGAGGGCGAGTCGGCTGCTGCCGCCGTTGGCGGTCGCACCGATTTCGGCCATCGCCATCAGGCTGTCCCACAATCGTTGGCCGTTGGTTTCGAGCATAAGCGTGTTGATATCGTTGAATGGGCGCGTGGGCGCCTCGGTGCCGGCTGGCCGGCGAGCGGCAGCGGTCGCCAGTGCTCGGCGTTGCCCCCGCAAACGCCTCGTGCGTGCTTTTTTATCTAGCGGCAATAGCACGCCATCAGTCAAAGCACGCAATATTATTTGTATTATTAGTACTGCTAATAATGGTTTGATTCCACGGGGCCTGAATGGCTGATATGTCGAGCAAGAACGATGCGCCGCCAAGCGGTGAGCATGGCCAGCGGGCGCTGGCGGCCCGGCTGGACTGGAACCTTATTCGGACCTTTGTCGTGGTCGCCGACGAACTCAATCTGAGCCGTGCCGCCGAGCGGCTGTTCGTGACCCAACCGGCGGTCAGCCAGGCGCTCAAGCGTCTGCAGGCACAGCTGGGTTATGCCCTTGTTCAGCGCCGTGGCCCCCACATCACCCTGACCGGGGCCGGCGAAGAAGTGCATCGGATCGCCAGCGGCGTGTTTGCCGATGTCTCCAGCCTGGAAATGCCGGCCCGCGATGCGCTCGAGCAGGTGGTTGGTCGAGTCAAGCTGCTGAGCGTCAGCCGCGTGCATTCACAGCGCTACAACGATTTTCTCGCCGATTTCCATCGCCGGTATCCGCGTGTAGAGCTGGAAGTGGAGGTGCTGCGCGGCCACGACGTATTGATGGCGCTACGCCAGAACACGGCGTCTTTCGGGCTCGGTCTGTGCCGGGTCGATACCCCGGGTATCGAGCGACGGCTAATCGTGCCGCAGCGTTATGCGCTGTTCTGCGGGCCGCCGCATTCGCTCTACGACCGGGCCGAGGTGGATATCGCCCGCTTGCTGCACGAAGATCTGGTCACGTTCACCGGCGATTACCTCGGCGATACGCTTTCGCCGTTAACGCTGTTTCGCGAACACCACGGTTTTCAGGGCCGGCTCGCGGCCTCGTCGTCGAATCTGGAAGAAGTCTGTCGGCTGATCATGTGCGGTTATGGCATCGGCTTTTTGCCCGAAGGCGCCTTCCGTCGCGAAACCGAGGCCGGCATGTTGCGCAAGCTGCCGCCGCAAGAAGGCCTGGCCGATGTCGATATTCATCTGCTCTGGAACACCCAGCGCCCGCTGCGCGTGGCCGAAACGGTTTTTCGCGACGAACTGCTGGCCGCATTCGATCGGGAATAAGCCGCGCTATTCGCGGGCGGCGGCACAGTCCAGACAACGCAGTGTTGGGTCGCGCGCCAGGCTCTCGTTCCGCCGCCGCGCTGCGGCTGTCATTGAGATAGGCACAGACTTTCGGCTACGAGTTCTTCGAGCAGCACTTAAAGGCTTTTGCGCGCCGCGGCCATCGGCCATGCCGTCACTGCGGCGTAAGGGCGACGCTAGGCAAAGATGTCACGCGATAACCGACGTTCAGGTGGCGCCAGAGCGGCCCAAAGCCGAAGAATAAATCCCAAGTGCGCCAGCGATTTGAGCGGTCAAGGGCAGCGCTTTGCTAGCCTCTTTTAAATACGGCGAGAGATCGCGGAAAGCCTCTTGGTCGCACAAGCCTACTTCGACCTCAACACCGGCTTGGCGTAGTAGCGCGATACCCGCCCCACTATTGCGAGGGTCTGGATCGACGAGCGCGATAACTACGTTTGCCACCCCAAGTTCTGCGAGCGCCTTGGCACATGAGGGTGTCCGGCCGTGGAACGAGCATGGCTCAAGCGTTACAAAGACCGTTGCTTTTGCAAAGTCGATGTCATCGGACGACGCGAGCGCCGCTGCCTCTGCATGTTTCTTACCCGGCGGCTGTGTATGGCCTCGGCCCACGAGTCTGTCGTTCACCACGATTACACAGCCAACCGGCGGGTTTGGTTTGCAATACGTCCTGGCCTTTCTCCCTTCTGCCAGGGCTTCTCGCATGAAATGCGCTCCAGTCATCTTCGATATCGCTAACTTGTGCTCAGGACTTGCCGATGCGCAGACGATCGGCCTTGATCCGGGCGGTAGAGCCGTAGCGCCAGGCGTGATTCACACAGCCGTGGCCGACCGGCGCGTCGTAATAAAGTGCGATGCCGCGCGCGGCGCTGTATTCGGCGAATATCTCGACTAGCGACTCCATGCCGCAGGCCAGTGCACAGCGCTCGAAGCGCCCGAGGCAGATCGCTTTCATGTGGCGGGTGTCGAGCGAGTCGAGCAGTTGCTGCAGGCAGCGCTCGAGCCGGAACTCGGCCTCGCCGACGTCTTCGAGCACGAGGATGGCGTCGTCTGCCAAAGTCAGGGCAGCCGGGGTGCCGGCCACACTCGCGAGCGTGGTGAGATTGCCGCCGACCACGCGCCCGGTCAGGCGGTTGCTCGGACCGCTGTGATACAGCAGTGGCCATTCGCTGGCTTGTCCCTGCAAGCAGGCGACCAGCGATGTCATCGAGGCCGCACGTTCGGCCTGTTCGGCCGGCGTATCGCCGGGCAGGGCGAGCTCGGTGGCCACCGGCGCATGAATCGCACGCCGGCTGCGATGTTCGAAGGCGGCCAACAGCAGGCTCATATCCGAATAGCCGATCAGCGGTACCTCACGCGGGATACGGGCCCAGTCGATCGCCTGCACGAACTGGGCCGTGCCATAGCCGCCGCGCAGGCACCAGACCGCATCGATATTCGGTAATTCGAATGCAGCCTGCAGATCCCTCAGACGGTCGTCCGCGGTGCCGGCAAGATAGCGATGGTGATCGCGAGCGTGTTCACCCAGGCAGGTTTCAATACCGGCGGCATCCATCACGGCGCGTACAGTATCGATGCGTTCGTCCTTGACGCCGCCGGCCGGGGCGATGAGCGCGACGCGCGCGCCAGCAAGCGGTCGCAGGGCATCGACAAGATACGCGGGCAGCATGGATTCACAGCTCATGGGACTGCACACGATCGCCCAGCCGCGCGGCGGCCATATCGCGCAGATGCTGGTGGTGGGTGAAGAACAGCACCTGCGTTTTTTCGGCCAGCCCGGCCAGCACGTCGAGGCCAGCCATGGCGCGTTCGTCGTCGAAGTTGATAAACAGATCGTCGGCGACGACGGGTAGCGGCGTGGCACGTTCCAGATAATCCTCGATCGCGGCGATACGCAGGGCGAGATAGAGCTGGTCGCGCGTGCCTTCGCTCATGCCCGGTGGGGCCACGCGGCTGCCGTCGGATCGTACACCCACGATCTGCAGCTCGTCGCGGTCATCGAATTCACCGGTTAGCCGCTCGAAGGAGCCGCCAGTGAGCTGGTTCATGAGCGCCGAACCGCGTTCGATAAGCGGGCGCTGCTTGTCCATGGCATAGCGCTGGCCGGCCCATTTGAGCAGCAGCGCGGCTGTGCCGACACGTAGATAGCGCTCGGCAGCGTCCTGCATATCGGCGAGTGCGGTCTGGCGTTCGGCGGCAGCGGTCACGGCACGATCGTCGCCGCCGATGGCCTCGAATTGTGCACGGGCTTCGTTGCGGGCATCGCGCGCCGGGCCGAGTTCGGTGTCGAGATCGGCCAGTTGGTCGGCCAAGGCATCGATCTGTTCGCGCAGCGAATCGAGATCGCTGGCTTCGGCCGCAGCGACGAGGTCCTTGACCGGCTGGCCGTCGCCTTGGTCGGTCAGCGTTTGGCTGGTGGCGGTATGTTCGTTGACCAGCGCCTGCCGGCGCTCGGCGCGGTCGATGACGGTTTCGAGCGCGGTGGCGTCGGCAACGCCGGCCTGACGACACAGGGTGTCGATACGGCGTTGCGCTTCGGCCTGCGTCGTCTCGTGTTCGGCGATCTTGTCGCGATGGGCGACACGGTCCGCCGCGCGGGTTTGCAGGCGTTGGTGTTGGGCCTGGGCATCGCGCAGCGCGGTGCTCAGGCGTTGCACGCTCTGTTCGGCGACCTCGTTGTCGTTGGCGGTGTGGCCGGTCGCGGCCAATACGTGCGCGAGCCGGGTTTCGAAACGGCTTTGACGATCGACGAGGTCGGCGTGTTCGGCGGCCAGTTCCCGGCTTTGGCGGGCATGCTCGCGGCCGGCATCGAGTACGTCGAGCGCGGCCTGGCCGGCCTCGGCGTCCAGAACCGTATCCAGGCCCAGTTCGTCGAGCGCGCGGCGCCAGCGCTGTTGCCAATCGGCCAGGGCCGTTTCGGCTTGCGTGTGCTCGTTTTGCAGCGTGTCGATACGGTTGGCGTGTTCGCTGCGTTCGCGTTCGATACGTCGGCGTTCGTCGCGGCGGCGCTGCTCGCGCTCGACGAATTGGCGGGCGTGTTCGATGAGTATGGCCAGCGATGCATGAGCGGTCTGGTTCTCGTCCACGCCCAGTTCGACGAGCTGCGGCGCGACGTGTGCACGCTGTGCGTCGATCCGTGCGGCCAGATCATCGCGGGTCGCCTGGGCGTCAATACGATCGGCACGCGTATCCAGCACCGCATCGCGCCGGTCGAGCCAGTCGCGCATCGCGCTCGGGCTGGCGGGTTCGAGTTCGGTGGTAAACCACAGTGATGTCCATTCGGTGCGTAGGCCGTCGAGACGGGCCTTCGCCTCGTCGCGGCGCGCCGTGGCCTGTTCGAGGGCCTGCTCGCGTTCGGCCAGATGGCGTTGGCGTTCGGCGTCCTGGGCGATGGCTTCGGCATGATCGAAGCGGGCATCGGCCAGTTCGTCGGCTGCCTGGCTGCTGCGCTCGAAGGCATCGGCCGGGTTCTTTTCAGTGGCCTTGTCGAGCTTGGGCGTATCGGCGTCGTCGAACAGGTCGCGTTCGCGTTGCTCCACGTAGCGCCGGCGCACGAGCTGCCAGCAGGCATCGCGTTGTACGCGGGTCGTTGCCAGGGCCTCGGCGCTGGGCAGCGCTTCGTCGGCGCGACGCCGGGCTAATGCGTCGCGGGCGCGCTCGACTTCGTCGGTCAGTTCGTCGACACGCTGCTGATGGCGCTTGCGTGCCTCGCTGGCGTCGGTGATCTCGGTCTCGAATTCATCGACCCGTGCGCGCGTGGGCACGTCGAGGGTGGCTAGCGTATCGCTGTCGGCCACGGCCGGCTTTAAGGCTGTAAGGCGGCGTTCGATATCGCGATCCAAGCGGTCCACGTTTGCCTGGGCATTACGCAGCTCGGCTTCCAGATCGCCTTCGCGGGCGGCAGCCGTCAGCCAGGCTTCGAGCGCGCTGATCTCGGCGGCGGCGCCGAGCGTTTGCGCTTCGGTCGCCAGGCGTGTGTCGGCGTCGCGTGCAGCGTCCAGATTACGGGCAGCGTGATCGAGGCTTTGCCGGCGGGTCGCTTGGTCGGTCGCCAGACGGCGGGCCTGGGCGAGTGTTGCCGCGGTGGGCCACTCGGCGTTGTCGTCTCGCCCCCCAAGTTCGGCGCGGTCATGGGCCAGGGCGTTGGCGAGTCGCGCCTGCTCGCGTTCGATTTCCGCAATACGTTCGCGGTCGGCGGCGATCTGGCCCCGCTGCTCGGCCAGCTGTTCGATCGACTCGCCGGCCTCGCGCAGGGCCGGGTCGTCGGTGAGCGTCTCGATTTCGGTGTCGATGCGAGCGATCTGCTCCTGAATCGAGGCGATCGCTGCGCGGGCCGATTCGATGTTTTCGCGTGCACTTGCCAGCGTTGGGCGCGCCGCCGGATCCAGCGCCGGTGTCTCGCCGAGTTCGCTTAGCTCGGCCTCGATCTCGCGATAGCGTCGGGCAGGCTGGGCCACGCGGCGAATGCGTTCGAGTTCGCGCCATTGATGATTGAGTTCGCGCCGGCGTTCGGCGAGCGTTTCGTAGTGTGTTTCGGCGGTCTCGAAGGCTTCGCGTCGGCGCTGCCAGTCGCCGACCGTGACTTCGTGCTCGCGAATATCGGCATCCGCGGTCTTCAGCCGTGCTTCGGCCTGATAGTAACGTCGGTTTTGCGAGACGTTGGGCGACCACAAACCATCGGCTTCGGCCATCAACGCTTCGCGTTCGGCGAGCACGTCGGCCAGACCGGAGCCGGCGGATAGCAGCGCCGTATCGGCGTTGGCATCGGCCGCGGCCAGCGTTTCGCCGCCGGCGCGCAGGCCCTCGTGATCGAGGCTGAACATGCGGGTGAAAAATGCTCGGTCGGCGCCGGCGAGCTGGCGTTCCAGATCGGCCTCCAGCCGGCTTGCGGCGTTGCCTTCGGCGTCGAGCAGCGTGTTCTTGCGGCCTTTCTTTCGGATCGCCTCGATCTCGGCTTCGCCGGCTTCGATGCGCGCGCCGATACGCAGCGCGTTGTAGGCATGGACGAAATTCAGATCGGTCTGGGTCGGAAAACCGAACAGGAAATCGCCGACTGCCCTGCGCGCCGTGGACTTGCCGGCCTCGTTGGGGCCGAACACGATATGCAGATCGGTTTCGCCGGGCGTGAAGGCCAGCCGCCGATCGGTGAAATGGCCATAGGCCAGCAGATCGAGTCCGGCGAACCTCATGGTGCGCTCTCGTCGGCTGCCAGACGCGAGAGCAGATAATCGCCGGCGCCGTCGATCAGCGTGGCGGTATCACCGTCGATGGCCGCGCGCAGTAGCGCATCGTCGGCGTGTTCGCGGATTTCGTGCGGCAGGCGTTCGGCCAGCCGACGAATGTCTTTTTCGATCATCGCGCGTATATCGGGATCGTTCGTGGCTTCGTCGAGCAGACGCTGCATTTCGCCGAGCGCGTCCTGGCGCTCGCGACGGGTGGTGGCGTCGAGTTCTGGTTCCGTCGCCTGCTTGACCTTCTCGACATAGACGGGCGTCGAGCTCAGCCCGGACGCGGCCGCGCGTGCCTCGGCCAGCAGGCGTTCGGGCGCGGCGGCAAGTGAGTCGTGCAGGGCGGTGGTACCGGTCAATCGCAAACGAATGGCGAGCAGGCGGCCGTCGACGGCATCCGCGCCGGTTTCGATGGCGAGCCGCATGGCCGCGATCACGTCGTTGAAGTCGTCCGCAGCCGATACGTCGACCCCGCTTTCGGCCCAGCGGGCGACATCGCAATAAATTGGACGCAGCTCGGCGACGCGCCCGTCTTCCACCACGACCTCGTAAGCGCTCTTGGCTCCGGTTTCGCGGATCGAGCGGCCTTGGAGATTGCCGGAGAATACGACGTGCGGATGCTCGGCGAGCACTTCGGCACCGTGTACGTGCCCGAGCGCCCAGTAGTCGTAGCCCTTGGCGGTGAGTTCATCGAGCGAGCAGGGCGCATAGTTGGCATGACCGCCGCGTCCGCCCAGGCCGGTATGCAGCACGCCGATATTGAACGCGCCGGCTATCGGCGCCGGGTAGCCGGGCACCAGGTTGTCGGTCACGGCGCGTTCGGCATAGCTGGTGCCGTGCAAGGCCACGTCGAGGCCGTCGATGATTTTTGTTTCCGCGGCTTCGTGGGAAAAGACATGCACGTTGTCCGGCAGCGAAAGGCTACGCGTCATCTGATTCTGGGCATCGTGATTGCCGTGAATCAGATAGACGGGAATCGCGGCGGCGGCCAGCCGGTGCATCTGGCGCACGAAGAACACCCCGGTCTGATAATCACGCCAGTCGCCGTCGTAGAGATCGCCGGCGATAACGACTAAATCCACCTTGCGCTCGATGGCGGTATCGATCAGTGCAGTCAGTGCTTCCCGGGTAGCCAGGCGCAGCCGTTCGGCCACGCCGGGCACGTCGTCCGAGAGCCCGCGCATGGGGCTATCGAGATGGATATCCGCAGTGTGGATGAAACGAAACGAGTGCAAGGAGGATGGCGTGATAGCTAAGCGAGTGCGTGCATCTTAGCCCCGCTTGGGTAGCACGCCCAATGCCGAAGTGGTCGCATAAAACAGGCGGCTCGGGCAGAGTCGCGGTCATGTCGAGTATTGTTCGTACCCGCGCGTTGCGCGCGATCGTCGCCCTGAACCTGTTGTGGCTTGCCGGCTGTGCCGCATTGCGCCCCAACGACATACCGCGTCGGCCGGCCGACGCGGTGCGCGCCGAACTGGTTTCGCTCATGCCTGCGAGCGTGAATGACCGCGCCGGGTGGGCAGCCGATATCGAAACCGCCTTTGCGACACAGAATATCGAGGCCTCGACATCCAATCTGTGCGCGACGCTGTCGGTGATCGCTCAGGAATCCTCCTACCGCGTCGCACCCGTGGTACCCGGTCTGTCGCGTATCGCGCGGGCAGAAATCGAGCGGCGCGCCGCCGCGGCGCATATCCCTGGCTTTCTGCTCGACAAGGCGCTGGGTCTGGAATCCTCTACCGGCCAGACTTACGACGAACGCCTCGATACGGTGCGCACCGAAAACGATCTGAACGATCTGTTCGAGGAATTCATCGATCGCGTGCCGTTGGGTAGCACGCTTTTCGGCGGCTTCAATCCGGTGCATACCGGCGGGCCAATGCAGGTGGCGATCGACTTCGCCGAACAACATGCCGACGACTATCCATATGACGATGCGCAATCGGTGCGTAAGGAAGTGTTCAGCCGTCGCGGCGGGCTTTATTTCGGCATCGGCCATTTGCTGGGCTACGAAGTCGATTATCCGAGCCCGCTATACCGCTTCGCGGACTACAACGCCGGCTGGTATGCCAGTCGCAACGCCGCGTTTCAGCGCGCTGTGAGCCAGCTCACCGGCACAGAACTCGCGCTAGACGGCGACTTGATTGCCTATCGGGCGTTTTCCGTGAGCAATACCGAACGGGCGACCAAGTCGCTGCGTGATCGCCTGCGTATGGGTGAAGGCCCGATCCGCCGTGATCTGACCGAAGGCAACGGCCCCGATTTCGAACAAACGCGGCTCTACAAGCGCGTGTATGCACTGGCCGATGAGGCGGCCGGCGAGCGCGTGGCGCGCGTGATTCTGCCCGGCATCAAGCTGGAAAGCCCGAAGATCACCCGTAATCTCACAACCGCCTGGTTCGCCGAGCGGGTGTACTCGCGTTGGCAGGCTTGTATGCAGCGTGCCGCGCCGCGCTGATCGAGCGCGTAGCGGACTGCGCTCACTCGATGCACAACAATTGAACGCCGCCGCGAACCGAAAGTCTGCAGCGGCGTTCTAGCATGCCGTTCTACGGCGTCACAATGGCGAAGCCACGATCCGGCGCCTCGAGTAGAGAGAAAAACCGGCCGAGACTGGCGCGGTCGCCGTCGACTTTGAGTTGTTGCGGCGACAGCTGGCCACCGATGAGTGCGAGCAGTGCCGGGTGGGTCAGACGCACGGTAGCGTTGGCATTATCCGCCGGCGGTCGCTTCCAGTGATGGAGCACGCCGTTCTCGATCGTCAGTACGTGGTTCTCGCCCCGATCCTGGAAGTCGAAATTGATCGTGAGATTGCTCGTCGCGGCCTCGGGGCCGTTCAGGCGCGCGGCCATGGCATCGAAGAAACGCTCAATCGGCACCTGACGCAGCAGGCCGATGCCGCGCGACATATCCAGTGATGTGCCCTGGGCGCCTTCGCGCAGTTCCTTTGCACCGGTGAGATAGACGTCGCGCCACGGCCCGGATTGGGCGCGATAGCCGAGCTGGTCGTAGGTTTTGGCCAGAAGCGCCTTGGCGGCGTCGTTGTCCGGCTCGGCGAAGACAACGTGGTTGAGCACTTCCGCAGCCCAGCGATACTCGCCGGCGTCGTAGGATTGCTGGGCTTTCTCGATCACGGCATCGGTGCCGCCCATGAACGCGACGTACTTCTTCGCCGCGTCGGCCGGCGGCAATGGGTCGAGATTGGCGGGATTGCCGTCGAACCAACCGAAGTACCACTGGTAGACCGCTTTCGAATCGTGGCTGATCGTGCCGTAGTAGCCGCGGTTGTGGAACGGTTTGGCCAGGGATTCGGGCAGTATCAGCTGTTCGGCGATTTCGCGTGGGGTATAGCCGGCGTTGGCCAGGCGCAGCGTCTGGTCGTGGATGTACTTGTAGGTGTCGCGTTGGATCTTGAGATAGTCGACGATCCGGTCGTGGCCCCACACCGGCCAGTGGTGGCTGTTGAACACCACATCGGCCCGGCGTCCGTAGCGTTGCAGCGCCTCGTCGATATAGTCGCTCCACTTGAGCGCATCGCGCACCTTGGCGCCGCGCAGGGTATAGATGTTGTGCAGCGTGTGGCTGACGAGTTCCGCGCCGCAGAACGCCTTGAGCTGGGGCAGATAGAAGGTCAGTTCGGCGGGCGCTTCGGATTCGGGCGCGTACTGGAAGTCGAACTCGAGCCCGTCCACGGTCAACGTCTGGCCGGTGTGATCGATCACGTCCGTGGGCGCGAGAATACTGAAATGGCCCTTGGACGGCGCCTTGCCGAGCCCCGAATCCACATGGCCGCGCGGGCTGCGCGCCAGCGCGCCGCCGAACATATAGGTTGCCCGTCGGCCCATCGCCGGCCCGGCCAGCAGGTTCTCGCTGGTCGATTCCTGCATGAAGCCCTTGGGCGCGATGATGCGCACGTTGTCGCGTTGGGCGTGTTCGGCGCTGAGCACGCCCTCGATACCGCCGAAATGGTCGATATGGCTATGCGTAAAGATGACGGCGACGATCGGCTTGTCGCCGAGGATGTGGGCCTTGGCCATACGCCAGCCCGCGGCGGCCGTCTCAGCGGTGGTCAGCGGGTCGACCACGATCCAGCCGCTGTCGCCCTCGATCAGGGACATGTTCGACAGGTCGTAGCCGCGCAACTGATAGATGCGGTCGGTGACCTTGTACAGGCCGTGCAGGTCGTTGAGTTGGGCTTGCCGCCAGAGGCTCGGGTTGACGGTATCCGGGGCATCGCCTTCGATGAAATCGTAGGCGGTCATGTCCCAGACCGTATTGCCGTCGGCGTCGGTGATCACGAGATTCGGATCGCGTGCGATCAGCCCGCGCTCGGCATCCTCGAAATCGGCCTGATCGTCGAGCGGCAAATTCTGGGCGGTCGTGGCATTGGCTTGCTGGGTCGCCGTGCTGGCAGGCGTCGGTGTCGCAGTCTGCCCGGCTTCGACGACGACGCCATAGCCGGCCAGCCCGGCGCCCAGGGATAATGCGATCAGAGCAGCGGCGCGCGTATTCTGGTTCATTGTTTGTCCTCTTTTGGTGACGGGCCGTACGCGGCGTCGACGGTCTTTGCCGTGATGCGCTGCCTGAACCCGGACCCTGTCATCGTGTGTGCCCGGGCGGTCTTCGGTTGACACTTCGCGCCAAACTTTTAACTTTTAGCGACACGTGCGCGGTGGGGCCGCTATGACGAGCCTGGTCAGAAACAGTGCACTCGACGGTTTTGAGGCCTTCGTACGCCAGCTCGGCGGCGATCCCCAGGCGCTGCTGTCCGACTGCGGCATTCCGCTGGATATCGAGACCCAGACGGATGCGTTTTTGTCCTATCGGGCCTTGATCCGGCTGCTCGAGCTCGGGGCCGAGCGCCTGCAGTGTCCCGACTTCGGTATGCGCATGGCCCAGGCTCAGGGCATCGGGATTCTGGGCCCGTTAGCGGTGGTCGTGCGCCATGCCGGCACCGTGGCACAGGCATTCGAACAGGCCGCGAAATACCTGCACGTGTTCAACCCCGGCCAGCGCATGACCATTCGCCGCAACGGCGCGCGGGTATGCCTGCGGTTTCAGATCCTGCTCGACAACGTGCCCTATGCGCGTCAGGCCAACGAGCGCGCGCTGGTGTTTCTCAAGCGCACCCTTGAATTGGGTGGGGAGGCGGCGCCGCCGCGCCGCGTGCTGTTCAGCGACAGCCAGCTGGCCCCCACGAGCGTCTATCGAGAGGTGTTCGGTACCGACGCGCTGAGCTTCAACGAGGCGGTCTGCGGGCTGGACGTGGACAGAGCCACGATGACGGCCTCGCTACGGCGTTCGAACCCGCATATCCGGTCGATGGCGATCGCCTTCATGGAACAGACCGGCGGCACTCGTGAGCGCGAGGTTTCGACACGGGTGCGCGAAATCTGTCGTCGCCTGCTGCCGACCGGCGGGGTAGGTATCGATATCGCCGCCGAGTATCTCAACCTCAATCGGCGCACGCTGCAGCGCCGCCTGGTCGACGAGGGTACGAGTTTTTCGGCGGTGCTCGATGCGGTACGGATCGATCTCGCGACCCGCTATCTGGGCGAAAGCGATCTGCCGCTCAGCCAGGTCGCCGCGCTGCTCGGCTATACCGAGCAGAGTGCCTTCAATCGCTCGTGCCGGCGCTGGTTCGGCGAAACGCCCCGTGTGCGTCGGCGCGTCCTGTTGGCCGGTACGCATCCGTACCGTTTGGCGCCGTAGGGCTCAGCCGACGCGGTGCGTGCGGCACGGGATTGTCTTGCGGACTGCTGTGCGAACGTCGCATTGCAGGTCATCCCGAACAATGTGGCAGACTCATTGCAAGGGGAAATCAACGATATAACGACATCCAAAGGGAGAATCCATCGTGACACCTTCAATGGGCCGTCTGGGCCGACTCGCCGTGTTATTTTCTGCCGGCGTACTGGCGTTATCGCTGTCCGCCTGCAGCCAGGACGAAGGCGGCACGGTCGACGATATTCATCTCGTCAAAGCCGACGCGCTGACGGTTTGTACCCATATTCCCTACAAGCCATTCCAGTTCACGGGCGACAACGGGGAAGTGGTCGGCTTCGATGTCGATCTGGTCGATCTGCTGGCTCAGGATCTCGGTGTCGAGACGAACGTGGTAAGCGTCGATTGGAATCAGATTACGTCGGGCGCGGTGCTGGCGGCCGGTAAATGCGATTTGGCCATGGGCGGGGCAACGATCACCCCCAAGCGTGAAGAAGCGGTGCTCTTTTCGGACCCGTACTTCAATGCCACCCAGGCGCTGTTGGTGAAAAAAGGTAGCGATTACGCAGGCCTTGAGGACCTCGAGGGCAAGCGCCTGGGCACGCAGACCGATACCACCGGCGCGATCTACGCAGAGAAGCACGCCGAGGAACACGGCTACACCACCGTGGTTTTCGATGATCTTGCGCTGGAAACCACGGCCGTGAGCGCGGGCAAGGTCGATGCCGCGATCAACGATAACGGGCCGCTCTATCAGTACGCCGCCGATAACCCGGAAACCGAGATCGCCGCCGAATTCGATACCGGCGAGCGCTACGGCTTCCTGGCCAAGAAAGATGACGAGAATGCCCAGAAGCTTATCGATCGTCTCAACCAGGCGCTTGCCACCGCCAAGGACGACGGCACCTACGACGAAATCTTCAAGAAGTGGTTCGGTCAGGTGCCGGGCACTATCAACGAAGAGTAGCCCGGGCTCATGACAAATCGGGGGGCGGGCGTCGGGCAGCGAAAGACGAGCCCGCGTATACGAGCACGGCGTATTCGCGCGGTGCAATACGCGGTGCTCGTGGTGGCCTTTATTGCCGCAGCACTACTGGCAGACTGGCCGCAGATCGGGCGCACGTTTTTCGATCCGGGTCTGATTCGGGACACGGTCGCGCACGGGCTCTGGCTCGCGCTGTGGAACACGCTCGTCTATACCGCGGGTGGCTTCGTTCTGGGGCTTGTGGCCGGCACGTTGCTGGCGATGATGCGCTTGTCCGAGGTGGGGCCGTATCGCTGGCTGGCGACAATATATATCGAGTTCTTCCGCGGCCTGCCGGCACTGGTGGTATTCATGGCGTTTTCGCTTTTGCCGCTGGCTTTTCCCGGCCTGGCCATGCCGTTGCCGCCTTACGGCACGGTCTGGGCGGCGCTGGGTATTGTCGGTAGTGCTTATATGGCCGAAACCATTCGGGCCGGCATTCAAGCGGTGCCCAAGGGGCAGATCGAAGCGGCGCGGTCGCTGGGTATGTCGGCCGGCCAGGCGATGTGGAAGATCACGCTGCCGCAGGCATTTCGCATCATGATCCCGCCGTTGACCAACGAGTTGATCATGCTGATCAAGGATTCGTCATTGGTATTTATCGTGGGTTTGTCGGCGGCCAATTTCGATCTCACCAAGTTCGGGCGGGCGGCGGCGAACAGCAACGTCAATATCACGCCACTGGTCGTGGCCGGGCTAGGGTATCTGGTCATTACGTTGCCGTTGTCGATCATCGTACGGCGCATGGAAGCCGCCGCATCCAAGGGGCGATGAGATGACCCAGACCGATCCACTGGTCGAAATACGTGGACTGAACAAGTATTTCGGCAGCAACCATGTATTAAGGGATATCGATTTCAGCGTCGCACGCGGTGAAGTGGTCTGCGTGATCGGTCCGTCCGGGTCGGGCAAATCGACGTTGTTGCGCTGTGTGAATCTACTGGAAACGCCGCAATCCGGCACGGTCAAGGTCAACGAGCAGGAGCTGACCGATCCGGACTGCGATATCGACGCTGCGCGTCGCCAGATCGGTATGGTGTTTCAGCAGTTCAATCTGTTTCCGCACCACAGTGCATTGGATAACTGCACGCTCGCGCTAACCACGGTCCTCAAGAAGAAACGCGATGAGGCTGAGCGTATTGCCCGTGAAAATCTCGAACGCGTTGGTCTGGCTGAAAAGGTGGATGCCTACCCGGCACGCCTGTCGGGCGGCCAGCAGCAGCGGGTTGCGATCGCACGGGCGCTGTCGATGGACCCGGCACTGATGCTTTTTGACGAGCCTACGTCGGCACTGGATCCGGAACTGGTCGGGGAAGTTCTGACGGTCATGCGTCGTTTGGCCGACGAGGGCATGACCATGATCGTGGTCACGCACGAAATTGCGTTTGCGCGCGAAGTCGCCGACCGGGTCGTGTTCATGGATGGCGGGGGCATCGTCGAGCAAGGAAAACCGTCGACGCTGCTGTCCGAGCCGCGCGAGCCGCGCACACGCGATTTCCTCAAGCGCGTGCTCGAACCTGTGGCCGATTGACGTTTTGGTATAGCGGCGGAGGGAGGCGCAGCCTATGACCCACGTCTATCCGGATTGCATGGCCCGCCCCAGTTCTATCCCCTCGACGGCGCGGATGGCGTGTCGGACGGCCGTTCAAGTCACGCCGAAATTAGTCGATAGATACCGCTCTGGCCATGCGCGGCTCGCGCAGTACAACACGCCCTGGTCAAACACATGAAAACGGCTCTAATGGCGCAACAGGTGGGAGATTCCGGACGCTTGAGAGAGTTGCGCTCGCTCAAGCTGCTGGATACGCCCTTCGAGGATCGCTTCGACCAATATACGCGCCTGGTCGCAAGTGTATTCAATGTCCCGACCGCGCTAATCACGCTGGTGGAGGCCGATCGGCAGTGGTTTAAATCGATGGTGGGCTTTGATCGGCGCGAGACGTCTATCGAAGAGTCGTTCTGTGCCCATGCGCTACCGCTGGATCTACTCTACGTACCGGACGCAACGGTCGATCGCCGTTTCCATGACAACGCCCTCGTAGTGGGCGAGCCTTATATCCGATTTTACGCGGGCGCGGTTCTCAGAGGACCGTCCGGCGAGTCGCTGGGTACGCTGTGCGTGATCGACCAAAGACCGCGCGAGTTCTCCGACGTCGATAAATGGCGGCTGCTGATGTTCGCCAAAATTGTGGAAAGCGAGATCAATCTGCACCAGCAATTTGACCATTGGTCGCTAAACCTGCAGCACAGCGCGATGTATGACTCGGTTACATCCTTGCCAGGGCGCGCTCTTTTCGAGGAGTTGATTGGCAGTACGTGGGAACAGGCGTCGGTCGCGGCAAAAACGTTGACCTTGGTGCATTTTCACCTCACCAACTTCGAGGTTTTGCATTCACTGGCCGGCCGCGCTGGCTGTGACTACGTGATTTCAACGGTTGCCCGCCGACTGGAACGCAATGTCCGCGGCGAAGATCGCATCGGAATGCTGGGCCCCGACCGCCTCGGGCTGGCAATCACATCAGGCCCTGGCGTGCCGGATGAATCGCTCGAACGGGTTAACGTACTCGTGCGCACGCTTGCCAAACCTGTCGAATACAACGGTGTGCGGTTGCCCATCGAGCTCAAGGCGGGTATCAGTCGGGCGCCCGGCGATGCCCGCGACATGGATACCTTGGTTGCCCATGCGCGTATGGCTGCGGCCGACGTACAACCTGGCGCCGCAAGTGTGCGCTGCTATTCGAGCGATGTGCATCTTACCGTGGCGCGCGTTCATGAGCGCCAATATCGCCTGGCCGAAGCCTTGCGCACGGAGGCGCTGGATCAGGTTTATCAACCGATTGTGGAGTGCAGCAGCGGCCGGATGATTGGCGTCGAAGCGCTTGCGCGCTGGAACGACGGCGAATGGGGCGCCGTCAGTCCAGCCGAGTTTGTGCCGATCGCAGAAGCCGATGCCACTCTGCGGCGGCTGTTGACTCGCTGTACGCTCAATCGTGCCTGCAAGCAGCTCGCGCAATGGCGCAGCCAGTTCGATCTTGGGCTATATGTGGCTGTCAATATTGCCGGCGCGGAGCTGTACTGCGAAGACTTCGCCGATATGGTTGCGGGGCTGGTCGAGCAGCATCAGGTGCCGGCGTCGTGTCTCGTGCTCGAAATCACTGAGCAAAGCGTAATAACCGACGTCGAAACCGCGGCGAAGACGATGAAAGCGCTGCGCCAGCAAGGTTTTCGCTTTGCCATTGACGACTTCGGCACAGGCTATTCCTCGTTACGCTATCTCCAGCAGCTGCCGCTGGACATCCTCAAAATCGATCGCAGTTTCACCCAGCTCATCACCCAGGACACGACGAGCCACGAGTTGACCGTCGGCATTCTTCAGATCGCGCGCACGTTGAGCCTTGCCGTCGTGGCCGAAGGCGTAGAAACGGCCGAACAATACGCCGTGCTTCAGCAACTCGGCGCCGGCCATACTCAGGGCTTTCTGTTGGGCCGGCCGCAGTCGGCGGCGGCTATAACCGAGCAACTGCAGGCGTTGCAAACGTCGCGTTGAGCGATACAGCAGATTGTCTGCGCCCCGACTCGCGATCGTTTCAGAGTCGTTGGCGCAGTTTCGCGCTCCAGGCCTTGAGATCGAGCAGCAGCTGGAGTTGCGCGGGCTCGCCTTTCACGCGCTGCATGAGCTGGGCGATGACCTCGTCGTAGTCGTCCAGGGTCAGGCCGCCGTCGGGGGCGAATTCCAGGCGTTTCGATAGCCAGTTGTTCCAGTCGTCGCGTTCGGCGTCGACCAGCGTTTCTGGAAAATGCCGGGCGCGATAACGAAACAGCAGTTCGTTGAGCCGATTGTCCGCGAACACGATCGGACCGTCGGCCAAGTCGGCGGCCGAGGTGCGTCGTACCTGATCGGCCAGCTTGCGATCGTCATCGCTGACGAAGCCGTCGTAGAGCGCGGCCTCGGCGTCGCCATCGGGCTCGAAGGCGTGCGCATCGAATACCGCAACGGCCTTGGCTTCGACTTCGGCCAGATGATCGTGGATTGCTTTCCAGTTGCGCCGGCACTGGTTAATATCAAGATCCAGCCGCGCGGCTTCTGATTCGCGCATCATCTCGAATGGCGCAAGCACGGGGCATTTGTTCAAGTGCACGCCCTTGAGCGCGACGCGCGGCGTGTCTTCGGGCAGGTCGGCCGTGGGGGTGAAAATGCGTTCGAATATTTCGTCCGGCGGCAGTTCCAGCAACGGTGTTGGGTCGACGCGCAGATCGTAGACGATCACGCAGTTCTTATTGTTCGGATGAGACGCGATCGGCATCACCGGCGACAGACAGCCATTTGAGGCCGGAAACTTGGACGACACATGCAGCGCCGGTTTGCGCGTGCCCATATCCAGCATCTTGCGGGCGCTGTGCTTGTCGCGATTGTTCACCACGTAATCGAACAGCTTGGGCTGCTTGTCGCGGATGAGTTTCGCCAGCCCGATCGTGGCATGCACGTCGGATAGCGCATCGTGGGCGCGTTCCTGGGCCAGGTCGTTGGCACTGGCCAGATGTTCGAGCTTGAAGCTGGGCGTGCCGTCTTCGCGCTTCGGCCATTCGATGCCCTCCGGGCGCAACGCGTAGGCCAGGCGCACCATATTAATGATGTCCCAGCGCGAGCAGCCGTTCTGCCACTCGCGGGCGTAGGGGTCGAAGAAGTTGCGCCAGAGCGTGTAGCGGGTGACCTCGTCGTCAAATTGAAGGCTGTTGTAGCCTACGCTGCAGGTGTTCGGCACCGCCATTTCGGCCACGATCGTTTCGATGAACTCGGGCTCCGGCACGCCGCGTTCGAGTGCGACTTGCGGTGTGATGCCCGTGATCAGCGTGGCTTCGGGGTGGCCTAGCATGTCCACCGGCGGCTGGCAGTAGAGCACGACCGGCTCGCCGACGATGTTGAAGTCGAGATCGGTACGAATGCCGGCGAACTGGGCGGGCTTGTCGCGGCGCGGGTCGGCCCCGAAGGTTTC
Source organism: Salinisphaera shabanensis E1L3A (assembly GCF_000215955.2). Classification (GTDB taxonomy): domain Bacteria; phylum Pseudomonadota; class Gammaproteobacteria; order Nevskiales; family Salinisphaeraceae; genus Salinisphaera; species Salinisphaera shabanensis. The sequence continues at coordinate 82,793 of NZ_AFNV02000002.1, read as the reverse complement.
GTAGTCGTGCCAGAAATAGGTGGGCTGATTAGGGTTCGCGGTGGCCATTACGCAGCACTCGTATTACTGCCGTCCTTCTGCGACTCCAGCGCTTCGGCGTTTTCCATCCACGCAGCTTCGGCCTTGTCGAGCTGTTTACGCAGCTTGCCCTGTTCCTGTGACAGACGCGCGATCTCAGTGGAGTTGCCGTAGACGCTGGGCTTGGCCATTTCTTTTTCGATGGCGGCGATCTTTTCTTCGAACTTGGCCATATCGGCTTCGGCCTGCTTGATCGCCCGGCGCAGCGGTTTTTCCTTTTCGCGCTGGGCGGCGGCGTCGCGGCGAGCATCGGCGCCGCTGCCGCCGACGGTCGTGGCTTTCTTGGGCTTGTCGCTGCCTTCGCGGGCCGAGTTCTGGCGGGTTAGCCACTTGGCATAGTCGTCGAGGTCGCCATCGAAAGGCATCAGCGTGCCCTCGTCGACGCGCCAGAGCTGATCGCAGGTGGCATCGATCAGGTGGCGATCATGGGCGATCATGATGACCGCGCCGGTATAGCCGGCAAGCGCGGTTTCCAGCGCGTGGCGCATGTCCAGATCGAGATGGTTGGTCGGCTCGTCGAGCAGCAACAGATTGGGCTTGTCGTAAACCACCAGCGCCAGCGCCAGGCGGGCTTTCTCGCCGCCGGAAAACGGGGCGATGGGCTCCAGTGCCTTGTCGCCGTGAAAATCGAAGCCGCCCAGGAAATCACGGATTTCCTGTTCGGATGCCCGCGGCGCCTGGCGCTGCAGATGCGTGGCGGCGCTGGCATTGTCGTCCAGCACTTCGAGCTGGTGCTGGGCAAAGTAGCCCACACGGGTGTATTTGTCGTGCTGCACGTCGCCGCTGATCGGCGCCATTTCGCCGGCCAGCAGTTTCATGACGGTCGACTTGCCGGCCCCGTTACGCCCAAGAATCGCGAGCCGGTCGCCGGCCGTGATCTGCATCTTGATGCCGCCCACCAGCGGCACGCCGTCATAACCGGCATCGGCGTTATCGAGCCGGAGCAACGTATCGGGCAGACGATCCGGCTGGCGGAAACTGAAGGAGAAAGGCGTATCCCAATGGGCCGCCTCGACCTTTTCCATGCGCTCCATCTGCTTGAGCTTGCTCTGGGCTTGTCTGGCCTTCGTGGCCTGCGCACGGAAGCGATCGACGAATCCCTGCAGCTGGGCGAGCTTTTTCTGCTGGTTTTCGTAGGCCGCCTGCTGTTGCAGCTTGGCCTCGGCCCGCATGGTCTCGAACTCGGAATAGTTGCCGGTATAGAGCGTGGCGCGGCCGCCTTCCAGATGCAGCGTATGGCTGATCAGCGCATCCAGGAAGTCGCGATCATGCGAGATGATGATCAGCGTGGCCGGATGGCTGGCCAGGTATTCCTGCAGCCAGAACACCGCATCCATATCCAGATGGTTGGTCGGCTCGTCGAGCAGCAGCAGATCGCAGCGACGCATGAGCGCAGCGGCCAGGTTCAGGCGCATACGCCAACCGCCGGAGAAGGAGTCCAGCGGCGCGGTATGCGTTTCCGGCGCGAAACCCAGCCCGTGCAGCAGCTTGGCGGCCCGGGCGGTGGCCGAGTAACCGTCGATTTCGGCCATGCGGCCATGCAGTTCGGCCATGGCGTTGCCGTCGGCTTCTGCTTCCGCTTTGGCAAGTTTGGCCTCGACCGCGCGCAGCTCGGTATCGCCATCGAGCACGAAATCGAGCGCCGACTGATCGCCGGCCGGCGTGTGCTGACGCACGGTGGCGATATCCAGATGCGCCGGAATTTCGGCTTCGCCGGAGTCCGGCGACAGCTCGCCGAGCATCATCGCGAACAGGCTGGATTTGCCGGTGCCGTTCTGGCCGACGATGCCGATACGCTGGCCCGGCTGGAAACGCACGTTGACGTTTTCCAGCAGCTTGCGTGATCCGCGGCGAAGCGTGAGGTCTTTGAAAGCGATCATGGGCGCTATTGTAAATCAGGCGATGAAATGAAAACGGCCCGCATGAAGCGGGCCGTTGATAGCGAGCCTAAGCCAGCGATTAGGACTGGCTGCCGCCACCGCCACCACCGGAGATTGCCGCCACGGCTGCGCCGGCGTTGCTGATTGCGGCCGGGCGCATTGTTGCCACCGCCGCCGCCGCGCTTGGGCGGACGGTTGCCGCCAGCGTTATTCGGGCGACGTGCCGGTCGGTCGTCCACTTCGTCATTTTCACCGGCGCGTAAATCCACGCCTTCGACGGTCATGCGTTCGATCTGCTTGCCGATGAGCTTTTCGATGTCCTTGAGCAGCTTGCGCTCGTCCGGGCCGACCAGCGACACGGCTTCGCCGGCTTCGCCGGCGCGCCCGGTACGACCGATGCGGTGCACATAGTCTTCCGAGACGTTGGGCAACTCGTAGTTGACGACATGCGGCAACGATTCGATATCGATACCGCGGGCCGCGATATCGGTGGCGACCAGTACCTGGATCTTGCCGTCCTTGAAGCCTTCGAGCGCCTTGGTACGCGCGTTCTGGCTCTTGTTGCCGTGCAGGGCGGCCGACGGCAAGCCGTCACTTTCGAGCTGCTTGCACAGGCGGTTGGCGCCGTGCTTGGTGCGCGCGAAAACCAGCACCTGATGCCAGCCGTTTTCCTTGATCAGATGACTGAGCACCGCGCGCTTGCGCGGTTTTTCCACCATCACGACTTTCTGGTCGATACGGTCGGCGGTGGCATTACGCGGGGCGACATCGATCTCGACCGGCTTGTGCAGCAGGCTGGAGGCGAGCTTGCGGATATCCTTGGAGAAGGTCGCCGAGAACAACAGCGTCTGGCGTTTTTCCGGCACGTACTTGAGTACGCGCTTGATATCGTGAATGAAGCCCATGTCGAGCATGCGATCGGCTTCGTCGAGTACCAGGGTCTGGATGTTCGACAGGTCGGCATGGCCTTCCTGCAGCAGATCGAGCAGGCGCCCGGGGGTGGCGACAACGATATCGACGCCTTTCTTGAACTGGGCGATCTGGGGCTGGTAACCCACGCCGCCGAAGATTACCGTCGAACGGATCGCACCGGACTTGCCGTAGGTGCGTACCGATTCGTTGACCTGGGCGGCCAGTTCGCGCGTTGGCGCCAGCACCAGCACACGTGGTTTCTTCTCCTGGCGATCGCCCAGCTTGTGCAGCAGGGGCAGGGTGAAGGCGGCCGTCTTGCCGGTGCCGGTCTGGGCAGCGGCGAGTACGTCCTGGCCATCGAGTACGGCCGGAATGGCCTTGGCCTGAATAGGCGTGGGTTCGCTATAACCGGCAGCGGCGACCGCTTCGAGAAGCGACGGCGCCAGGCCGAGTTGATCAAAAGGCATAGATAGTTTTCCGTTGGACTGCGGCACATCATGAACACGAGACATCCGCTGCCGCATGGCATGATGGCGTGGATCGCAGCGCCGCGAGAAAACGCAGGGCTGCAACGACCGGCTCGCGGGGGCGAGCATGGCGTACACCGCGATAAAGCGCGGGCGCCGGGCCGAATAGCGCACTATACGCGCCGGGATGACTGAACGATAGCCGCGAACTAGAACGAATCCGGCGACGGTGTGTCGCAGGGTGCAGGCAAATCAACTAAAACAATGCGCGCGCCGCGAGGGCGTGAGCGAGTACGGGTGACATGGCGCTACTTCTTCTCTATCTACTTCTCGCGCTTGGCGTGTCCTTTCTTTGCTCGGTGCTGGAAGCGGTGCTGCTATCGATCACGCCGTCGTATATCGCCCTGAAGCAGAAGGAGGGCGGGCATGTCGGCGAGCGCTTGGATTCGCTCAAGTCGGATATCGATCGACCGCTGTCGGCGCTTTTGAGCCTGAATACCATCGCCCACACCATCGGTGCGGCAGGCGTGGGCGCGCAGTCGCAGCAGGTTTTCGGTAACGGCTATCTGACCGCCACTTCGATCGTGCTCACGCTGCTGATCCTCGTTATTTCCGAAATCATCCCGAAAACGCTGGGCGCGAACTACTGGAAACAACTCGCGCCTACGGCGGCGCTGTTGCTGCAATGGATGACCAAGGCGCTCTATCCGCTGGTGGCGCTGTCGATGGTCATCACCAAGCTGCTTACCCCCAAGCACACCGGCCCGGCCTTCTCGCGCGACGAGTTCCAGGCCATGGCCGACCAGGGCGAGGCCGAGGGCGTATTCGATATCGAGGAATCGCGCATTCTGCGTAACCTGCTGCACTTCCAGTCGCTGCGGGTGAAGGATGTCCTCACGCCGCGCGTGGTGATGGTGGCGTTCACCGAAACCCAGACCGTGACCGAGGTGTTCGAAACGCTGGGTACGCGCCGTATTTCACGCCTGCCTGTGTTCTGCGACGACGGCGAGGAAATCACCGGCTTCGTGCTGTTGTCGGATGTTCTCAGCGAAATCGCACGCGATCGCCACGACACGCCGCTGTCGGCCATCCAGCGCGATGTGCTGGTCGTGCCCGAGTCGCTGTCGCTCTACGGGCTGTTTCGCAACCTGCTCGAGCGTCAGCAGCAACTGTCGGTCGTGGTCGACGAATATGGCGGCATCGTCGGTGTGGCGACCATGGAAGACATCGTCGAAACCATGCTCGGCCTGGAAATCATGGACGAGGGCGACAAGGTCGAAGATATGCGGGTGATGGCACGCGAGCAGTGGAAACGCCGTGCACGCAAGCTGGGCCTGATCGATGAGGATGACGACGCACAAGAGGCCGCTGCGCGCCGCCGCGCGGCCACCCGCCATGAATCCTCGGCCGGTTCGCCGGTCTGACGGCGTTTACAGACCCATCTGACGCACCGCCAGATCGCGCATGATCTCTTCCGCGCCGCCGCCGATGGCGTTGACGCGTACCTCGCGATAGATGCGTTCGACCTTGGCGCCACGCAAATAGCCGGCGCCACCGAATATCTGTACGCCTTCACGGGCACAGAATTCCATGGTCTGGGTGGCCTGGTTCTTGAGCAGGCAGACATCGGCAATCGGGTTGTCGCCCTGGTCGATCTGCCAGGCGATTTGCTCCAGATAGGCCTGGGTGGCCCGGATGCGCTGGGCCATGTCGGCAAGCTTGTGACGAATCGCCTGATGATTGATCAGCGCCGTGCCGAACGTTTGCCGTTCGCGTGCGTAGGTGATCGCTTCATCGAGACAGACCTGGGCAAAGCCATTGCAGCCGGCCGCTAGCCATAGCCGTTCGCTGTTGAAGTTGTCCATGATCAGACGAAAGCCTTCGTTCTCGACGCCGAGCAGATTCGCCGCCGGCACGCGGCAATCGTCGAAATAGAGCGTGGCCGTGTCCGAACACCACCAGCCCATCTTGCGATCCAGCGGTGTGCGCGAGAAGCCGGGGGCGTCGGTGGGCACGAGAATCAGGGACACGCCGGCGCGGCCCGGCCCACCGGTGCGCACGGCCACGGTTACGTAGTCGGCGCGCATGCCCGAGGTGATGAAGGTTTTCGAGCCATTCAGCACGTAGTCGTCACCGTCGCGCACGGCCGTGGTCCTGAGGTTGGCCACGTCGGAGCCACCGCCGGGTTCGGTGATCGCCAGCGCGCTGATCTTTCGCCCCATGAAGATGTCCGGCAAGACCGCGCGTTTGATCGCGTCGGAACCGCCTTTGAGGATCGGCGGGGCGCCGATCGTATGGCTGAGCAGGCTGGCAGACAGCCCGCCCGCACCGGCACGGGCCAGTTCCTGTGCGCCGATGATGATGAAAAATCGGTCGGCCTCGATGCCGCCGTATTCGGTCGGAAAACCGAGCCCGAGCAGGCCGATCTCCGCGGCGCGACTGTAGAGTTCGCGCGGAAATGTGCCTGCTTCGTCCCAGTCGTCGACAAAAGGCGATATTTCGTCGACAACCCAACGGCGCAGCGTGTCGCGATACAGCGTGTGCGCTTCGGTATAACCTGGGTGGCTGATGTTCATGCCGGCGCCGGATTCACTCATAGCGCAGCAGCCGCGGTGTTTCGGCCAGATGAAAGCCGTTGTAGGCAGGCGCCTTGTCGTGATCGGCCATGGGAAAGTGGCCGCGTGCATTCGGCGCGCCGCCATCCACACGCAGGCAACTGCCGGTGATGAAACCGGCAGCTTCGGATAGCAGAAACACGATCGCGGCCGACACTTCCGATTCCGTGCCCCAGCGTTTGAGCGGCACGAACTGCGGCAGCGCGCGCAGCATCGGCTTGATCTCCTCCGGATAGGTATCCATGCCCGAAGAGGCGATCCAGCCGGGGGCGACCGCATTCACGCGCACGCCGGCATATTGCCATTCAACCGCGGCGGTTTCGGTCAGGCTGAGCATGCCGGCGCGCGCTGCGCCCGAGTGGCCCATGCCCGGCATGGCATTCCACATGTCGGCAATGATGTTCACGATCGCGCCGCCGTTGTCTTCCATCCACTGCGTAAAACACTCGCGGGCCATCAGGAAGCCGCCGGTGAGATTGTTGCGCACCACTGTGTCGAAGCCTTTCTGGGAAATATGCTTAAGCGGCGCATGGAACTGGCCGCCGGCGTTGTTCACCAAGCCGTCGATCCGCCCGTGTTGCTCGAGAATCGCGGTGACGGTGGCCGCTACCGTCGGTTCGTCGCGAATATCGCAGACGTGGATGGTCGCCGGAGCGCCACCCGCATCGGCGATTTCCCCGGCGACGGCGGCAAGCTTGGACTCGGTACGCCCGACCAGCGCTATGGCTGCGCCCAGGGCGGCCAGTTCGTGGGCCGTGCAGCGGCCGATACCGCTGCCACCGCCGGTGACGACGATATGCCGATTCGCGAACAGATCGGAACGGAAGACGGATGAGTAGGACACGATTTCTCCTTCGCGCGTGCGCCGGGCTTGCCGCCGGCGCTTATTCATTTTTGCGTATTTGCCGTTGACCGCTGAATAACGGTGCCATCGGTTAATGGCATCATTTCAGTAATCTGAAATACGCGCACGGTTTTGCCGTGTGTGCGGCGTGACCGACGTAGGGTGCTCGTTTTATGGCATCGTAGCGCGCTCGCAAGCACAAGCCACTACGCGCCATGAGCGATCCATTCGTCCCCTTGAGTGTTGCCGTACTCACGGTATCGGACACGCGAACCGAGGCCACCGACAAGTCCGGCAGGCTTCTGGTCGAGCGCGTTGAAAGCGCCGGCCATCATGTGTATGAAAAAGCCATCTGTATAGACGATATCCATGAGATTCGTGCGCGGGTGGCGCGCTGGATCGCCGACGACAAGCCGGATGTGGTGATCACCACGGGCGGTACGGGGCTGACCGGGCGCGATGTCACGCCCCAGGCGGTCGAGGTGCTGTTCGATCGGCGTATCGACGGCTTTGGCGAGATGTTCCGTATGCTGTCGTACGAGTCGATCGGCACGTCGACATTGCAGTCCCGGGCGATCGCGGGGGTGTCCAAGGCCACTTTTGTTTTCTGTCTGCCCGGTTCGTCCGGCGCCTGTGCCGACGGCTGGGACAAACTGATCGCGGCCCAGATCGATGCACGCACGAGGCCCTGCAATCTGCAGGAGCTGTTGCCGAGGCTGACAGAGCGTTAGACACGTATACGAAAAAAGCCCCGCCGGTCGAACCGGACGGGGCTTTTTCTCGGGCTGCTCAACGTATCGAATTCGATACGGGCAGTGGCCGGGTATCGATCAGCCCTTGTTGTAGGCCTCGATCGACTTGTTGATTTCGGCCTTGGCTTTTTCTGCGCCTTCCCAGCCGGTGATCTTCACCCACTTGCCCTCTTCCTGATCCTTGTAGTGCTCGAAGAAGTGCTGGATCTTGTTCTTCAGGCGGTCGTCCAGATCGCCGAGATCCTGGATGTCCTTGTAGTAGTTGGTGGAGATCTTGTCGGTCGGCACGCACAGGATCTTGGCATCCAGGCCGGCTTCGTCTTCGGTGCCGAGCACGGCTACCGGACGGGCCTTGATCACGCAGCCGGGCACGATCGGTTCGGGGGTGAGCACCAGCACGTCGACCGGGTCGCCGTCGTCATACAGCGTCTGCGGCACGAAGCCGTAGTTGGCCGGGTAGTGCATGGCGACGTTCATGAAACGGTCGACCATGAGGCAGTTGGTGTCCTTGTCGACTTCGTACTTCACCGAGCTCGAACCTTCCACGATCTCGATAACGACGTTGACTTCGTCCGGCGCTTTCTTGCCCGGTGTGATGGCTTCAAAGCCCATTGCAGACCCCTTTCGAAGGTGAATAATCGAATTTGTGGCGACCGATTGTAACCGATGCCTTTACGTGACGTGCTTTCAGACCTCGAAGCCTTCGCTGAGTTTCTTCTCCACCGCCACGTTCTTCAGGCGTGCGTACTGCGGTAGCCCGTCCGCGTAGGGCGGATAGGATTCGCCGGCGATCAGCGGCTTGAGATAGCGGCGTGCTGCTTCGGTGATATGAAAGCCGTCCTCGCTGATGAATTCGCGCGGCATCATCTTTTCGACATTGGCCACTTCATCCAGCGGCGCTTCACCGATGCTCCACTCATAGGGCTCGTCGGACTCGCGCACGATCGAGACCATGATGCCGGATTTGCCGGCCACCGCGTATTCCACCGCGGCCCGGCCTACGGCATAGGCCTGTTCCACATCGGTCTGGGAGGCGATATGGCGCGCCGCACGCATCAGATAGTCGGCGATCGCATAGTGATACTTGTAGCCGAGCTTGTTCTTGATCAGTTCGGCCAGCGTCGGCGCCATGCCGCCGAGCTGCTTGTGACCGAAGGCGTCGGTGCTGCCGGCATCGGACAGGAATTCGCCGTCGGCGTTGCGTACGCCTTCGGAGGCCACGATCGTGCAATAGCCGTGGCGTTTGACCGTCTCGTCGACCTTGGCCAGGAATTTCTCTTCGTCGAAGGCGATTTCCGGGAACAGCAGCACGTGCGGATCCTGGCCGTCGGCTTCGCTGGCCAGCCCGCCGGCGGCTGCGGTCCAGCCGGCATGCCGGCCCATGACTTCCAGAATGAAGACCTTGGTGGAGGTCTTGCACATGCTGGCCAGATCGAAACCGGCTTCGCGAATCGATACCGCCGTGTATTTGGCTACGCTGCCGAAACCGGGCGAGCAGTCGGTGTGCGGCAGGTCGTTGTCCATGGTCTTGGGCACATGGATCGCCTGGATCGGGTAGCCCATCTTTTCCGACAACTGGCTGATCTTCAGACAGGTATCGGCCGAATCGCCGCCGCCGTTGTAGAAGAAATAGCCGATATCGTGGGCCTTGAAGACCTCGATCAGCCGTTCGTACTGGGCACGGTTTTCTTCCAGACCCTTGAGCTTGTAGCGCGCTGACCCGAACGCGCCGGCCGGGGTATGCTTGAGGGCGGCGATCGCGCCGGCCGATTCGGCCGAAGTGTCGATCAGGTCTTCGGTCAGTGCGCCGACGATGCCGTCGCGCCCGGCGTAGACGGTGCCGATCTTGTCCGAGTGCTCGCGCGCGGCTTCGATAACGCCGGCAGCAGAGGCATTGATGACGGCGGTCACACCACCGCTTTGAGCATAAAAGGCATTCTTTCGGGTCATGGCTTCATCCTGGCTGATCAGATGCGCCGCAAAGCATACTTGAGAGTTGGCGCCGCCGAAAATTGACTTGCCCCAGGCGAATCATTAACGTCGACCGTTCGTTCGTGCGCACGCTCGGGTTGTGTGCGCAAAACGCTCTACCTTCTGGTTATGACAACGCCAAGCCGTTCGCGGAGAAATCATGCTGAAAATCGTCCTGCTGGGTGCCCCGGGTTCGGGTAAGGGAACGCAGAGTGAAAAGCTGGTCGCCGAATTCGGCGTGCCGCAGATTTCGACCGGCGATCTGCTGCGTAGCGCGGTGTCCAACCAGACCGAACTCGGCAAGAAAGCCAAATCCGCGATGGATGCGGGTGAACTGGTTTCCGACGATATCGTGGTGGGCATGATTCGCGAGCGTCTCGCCGAAGACGACACCGAAAACGGCTTCATTCTCGACGGTTTTCCGCGCAGCCTGGACCAGGCCAAGGCCCTCGATAGTCTGCTCGACGAGATGAACCGGCCTCTGCAGGGCGTGGTCCATATCAAGGTCGATAACGAAGAGATCGTACAGCGCCTGATGGCCCGCGGACGCTCCGATGACAACGAGGAAACGATCCGCAACCGCCTCAAGGTCTATCAGGATCAGACCCAGCCGCTGGTGAAGTTCTACGAAGACAAGGGTCTGCTCACGGCCGTGGCCGGTGTCGGCGAAATCGACGATATTTATGCCCGTATCAAGGCGGCGCTGCCCGCAGGCTAGCGCGGCATAGCCGCTTCGGCGGCTATGCTAAGGGTTCGATACGCCGGAGCCGGACGCGGCTTCGGCGTTTTTTATCGCCGCAAGCGCGGCCTCGCCAGCGACTGACGCGCGCCATCCCGATAACACCCGCAGCGCGCGCGTACCGGCCACCATGGCCGCGATTTCCTTGCGGCTGGCCAGTGTCGATGCAGCGATACCGTGGGCATCGGCGCGCTCGGAAAGAGTATCCATGCCGATTTTGATGAGACGCTTTTCTTCATCTGTGGGCGGTGCCGGCGGCGCCGCAAGTGGCTCGGCCGGGCGCTGAGCGGCCGCATGCAGACAGGCAAGGAGCGCTTGGCCATGCCGATTCAGTGTCTTTGCGGGTAGCGCGCGGACCTCACCCAGCGCGTCGGCGTTCTGGGGGCGGCGTTTGGCGAGTTCGATGACGATATCGTCCGCCAGAATCCAGCGTCGTGGCCGATCGCTGGCCATCGCTTCGCGCTCGCGCCAGTCGGCGATCTCGGCCAATGCCTGCTGCTGGGCAGGATTGAGCCGATGCCAGCTCTTTATACGGCGCCATGCCGCGCTGGTATCGACGTCGAAACGTTCTGGTTGGACCATCTGTTCGAAATCGTCGACCAGCCAGGCCTCGCGCTCGTGCTCTACGAGCGTGTTGCCGATCACGTGATAGGCGAGGGCCAGATAGCGAACATCGTCGGCCGCGTAGTCCAGCGCGCCCGTGGGTAACGGGCGCTTGCTCCAATCGGTGCGGGTATGCGCCTTGGGCAGTTCGATATCGAGCAACGCCTTGATCAGTCGCGCATAGCCCATCTGGTCGTCGAGTCCGACCAGCGGGGCCGCGACCTGGGTGTCGAACAACGGCGCGGGCATGGTGCCGAAACGTTGGTAGAGCACTTCCAGGTCCTGCTCCGCGGAATGGAACACTTTCAGCACGCTCGTATCGGTCAGCAACGCCGCGAGTGGTTCGAGGTCGTCGAGCGCGATGACGTCGATCAGTCCGATTTCATGGGCATCGGCGATCTGCACCAGACAGAGCTCCGGGTAGTAGGTGCTTTCGCGCAGGAATTCGGTGTCGATCGCGATCCAGTCACGCTCGCGCATGCGCGCCGCGAACTCGGCCAGGGCGGCGTCATCCGTGATCGTAACGACGTGTTCCGGTGGCTTCGGTATCATGCCGGTTGCTCTAACAAGCTTCATAAGGATGCGTTGTCCATGGTTTTTGCGCGGCGGGTGATCGAACTAATGCTGCTGCGTCGTGGCCCCCAGGATATGCCCGGGGACTCGACGACGCTCATCGGCTGTGCTGCGGCCTATTGTATCTTGCTGTTTCTGCAGGTCGGTCTGTTACTGCCTGCGGGCGCGGCAGCGCTTCAGGCGGGGTTGGCCACGGCGTTGCTCGCATTGTATGTGCGCACCGTGCTGCGTATCCGTCAACTGCCCAATCGATTCAACCAGACGGCGACGGCATTGTTCGCGTCCGGTGCCACGCTCACGCTTGTCATGCTCGCGCCCACGCATGTAATGGCGCCCTATTTGCAGGCGCTCGGTGAAGCGAGTGATCCGCAGAGCGTGACGATGCCGCCCAGCTTTGTGACGTTGTCGTATGTCGCCATGGGGCTGTGGGGACTGGCGATCTATAGCCATATCTATCGCAATGCGCTCGACGGCAGTTTATGGCTGGGCGTCGGTGCGGCCGTTGCTTTCGAAGTGTTACTGCTGCTCGCGTTCTCGGTGCTGGGTTAGTCACTCTTCGTACGCGATTCGCCCGGTATCCCGACCAGAGGTTTTTCAATGCACGTCCATATTCTCGGCATCGGCGGCACCTTCATGGCCGGCGTTGCCCTGCTGGCACGCGCCGCCGGCCATACCGTAACCGGTTCTGATGCCGGTCTGTATCCGCCGATGAGTACCCAACTGGCAGAGGCCGGTATTGACGTGATGGACGGCTACAGCGCCGACCATCTCAAGCCGGCGCCCGACCAGGTGATCATCGGCAACGCCATGAGTCGCGGTAATCCGGCGGTCGAATATACGCTCGATGCCGGCCTCGACTATATTTCCGGCCCGCAGTGGCTGGCGGAGAACGTGTTGCGCTCGCGTTGGGTGCTGGCTGTAGCGGGTACCCACGGCAAGACGACTACGGCCAGCATGCTCGCGTATGTGCTCGAGCAGGCCGGTATGGCACCGGGTTATCTGATCGGCGGTATCGCGGCAGATCTGGGCCAGTCCGCGGCGATGGGCGAGAGCGACTTCTTCGTGGTCGAGGCCGACGAATACGATACCGCCTTCTTCGATAAGCGATCGAAGTTCGTGCACTACCGTCCGCGCACGCTGGTACTCAATAATCTGGAATTCGATCACGCCGATATTTTCGATGACCTGAAAGCCATCAAGCGCCAGTTCCATCATCTGGTGCGTACGGTACCCGGCAACGGACAGATATTGCATAACGCCGCTGACCCCGAGCTGGATGATGTACTCCAGCGGGGCTGCTGGACGCCGACAGTCGGTTTCACCGGCGCCCAGGCCGATTGGCAGGCTCAGGCGCTCTGCGCGGGCGCCAGCCGGTTGTTGATCCGCCATATGGGTGAGGACGTGGGTGAGCTGCACTGGACGCTTACGGGCGCGCATAACGCCGCCAACGCGCTCGCTGCTATCGCGGCGGCACGGCATGTCGGTGTGATGCCGGCCCAGGCCATCGAGGCGTTGTCCGGCTTTGCGGGCGTCAAGCGCCGCATGGAGCTGCGCGGTACGCCCGGCGGCATTCGTGTATTCGACGATTTTGCCCATCATCCGACCGCGATTCGTACGACGCTGGCCGGTCTGCGGGCAGGGCAGGACACCGGGCGCGTATTGGCGGTGTTCGAACCGCGCTCGAACACCATGCGTCGCGGCGTCCACGCACAGACGCTTGCGGCGAGCTTTGCCGACGCCGACCACGTGTTCGTGTATGACGCCGACTTGGATTGGGACACGGCTGCCGTATTCGAGCCCTTAGGTGAGGCGCTTACCCGTTCTAGCGATCTGGATGCTCTGGTGGCGGACGTGGTGGCGATGGCGGCGCCGGGCGACAGCGTCGTCGTGATGAGCAATGGCGGCTTCGGCGGCATTCATAGCAAACTGCTGGAAGCGCTGGCGAGTTGAAAGCGGTTGTTCTGATAGCGCCCATAAAAAAACCGCCTTCGAGGCGGTTTTTTTATCTCCGAAGAGAAATTTCGCCGAGGCCGGGCCGTACCACGTCGAGGCACGAGGGGGGACCGGGAGACGCCGACCCGACCCTGGCGAAAACGTAGGCCGATCGTTTACACAATAGGCCGTTGTAAATTTCGCTTTGGCCGGGCCGTACCACGCCGAGGCACGAGGGGGGACCGGGGAGACGCCGGCCCGACCAAGCGAAAACTTGTCATACGCGCCACTTAAGCACGCGTATCGATTTAATTTCGCCTGTGCCGAGCCGAACCACGCCGAGGCACGAGGGGGGACCGGGGAGACGCCAGCCCGACCAGGCGAAAACTGTGTGGCAGCAATGCTGCCCAAACTCCTTTCTTAACGGTCTTCGCTGTCTTGCGAAGACTGCATATCGTCCATGTAACTCTGGAATTCGTCCTTATCGACCTGGCCGTCGCCATTTTCATCCATGGCGTCGAACTTGGCCTCCCAAGGCGTCGCTGATACTTCTTCCGGCGACAACGAACCATCGGCGTCGGCGTCCATGGTTGCCCAAGAGGCGGACGCCGTTTCCGCGGCTGTAGCCTGGATGCTCGACAGCGCCGTCCCGAAGGGAATGGCGATAGCGATGCCGGCCATAACTGCGTAGCGCTTCTTCATGAATCACTAACTTCAATGCGTATCTGAGAACAGATAGAGCAACCGCCGTGCCAACTATTAAAATCTAATTAATATCAATAATTTGAAAAGAATTCCGGGCGGCAAAAACGGTATTGGCCCCTTCGTATGGCCGGGACCGGGTACAGACTGTTGCCATGCAGCGACGCTACATATGCAATATATGTAAGTTGCTGATTATTATGTGTAATTAATGTCGCTGATAGGCGACATATACGCGTGATCGAGTTATTTCGATGTCGCCTGACGGCAACGACCGGCGCTAGCGTTTGTAGTCGTTGGGATCGATCGCGTGCCGGTTGAGTAGCTTGTAGAACTCGGTGCGGTTGCGCTTGGCCAGACGCGCACCGCGGGCGACGTTGCCTTCGGTTATGCGCAGCAGTTGTACAAGATAGTCGCGTACGAAGGCGTCGCGAGCCTCGGCCAGTGGTTGCAGCGACGCAGCCGCGTCCGATCTGCCGCTATGGCCAGCCAGCGCCTTGTCTACCGCCTGGGCAGAGATCACATGACCCCGCGTGAGCGCAACGTTTTGTTCAACAACATTGGAGAGCTGGCGGATATTACCTGGCCAGTGGTGCCGACAAAGGGCTTCCATGGCATCCGGCGAATACACGCGCGTACGCCGGCCGGAACGGGTCGCGATGGTTTCCAGAAAGTGCCGTGCAAGTGGCGCGACGTCTTCCGGACGTTCACGTAGTGCAGGCAGAGCAAGCGTAACGACCGCCAGGCGGTAGTAGAGATCCTCCCGGAAGCTTTGCTGCTCGATGGCGCGGCCGAGGTCGCGGTGGGTCGCCGAGATCACGCGTACATTGACCGGTAGCGATCTCGATGCGCCGACCGGTCGCACTTCACGTTCCTGGAGTACACGCAGCAACTTCACTTGAAGTGCGATTGGCATGTCGCCGATTTCATCGAGAAAGACGGTGCCGCCCTCGGCGCTGCGAAACAGGCCTTGCTGAGCTCGCTTGGCATCGGTGAACGCGCCTTTTTCGTGGCCGAACAATTCCGATTCAAGCAGCTGTTCGGGCATCGCCCCGCAGTTGATCGCCACGAACGGCGCACGTGAGCGCGGGCTGGCATCGTGCAGTGCCTGAGCCAGCACCTCCTTGCCCGTGCCAGACTCGCCGGTAATGAGCACGCTGGTGTCGCTCGCGGCGACCAGTTTGGCTTCGTCGAGCAGACGATGCATCAACGGCGAGCGGGTGACGATGCGAGAGCGCCAAATCTGTTGCCAGTCTTCGCTGCCAACGCCGGTTTGCTCGAGTGCCTGATCGACCCGCGCGAGCAGCACGTCCTTGTCGACCGGTTTGGACAGAAAATCCAGCGCGCCGCCTTGAGTCGCCGCCACGGCTTCAGGAATGGTGCCGTGCGCGGTCAATAGAATCACCGGCAGCGTGGGATGCGCGTGGCTAAGGCGGTCGAGCAGCGCCATGCCGTCCATGCCATCCATGCGCAGATCGGTAATGACGCAGTCCGCGCCGTAGGTCTCCAGAGCGCGCAGGGCCGCCATGCCGCTATCGGCGGTTTCGACCTTGTGGCCGGCGCCTTCCAGACGCAGCGCGAGCAGCCGTCGCAGGCTCGGGTCGTCGTCGACCAGCAGTATCTTGCCCCCGCGTGCCATCTATGAGCCGGAGTCGCCGAGTCGGTTTTCGATTTCTGCCAGTTCCCGCAGCTTGCGGCGGGCTTCGTCGAGCTCGCGTTCAAGCTCGCGGATATGCGCACGTGCGCGCGCGTTCGGCCTATCGTCAGTCGCTGCAGCGGTCTTGGGTTCAGGTGCGGCCGGGCGTGGGGCCGGAGGCGCGGGTTCGCTGCGCGTGTTGCTGCGTGCGCTGTCGGCATAGAGTCGGGCAAGATCGCGCAGATACTGGGTGGCCGCAGGGCTCCAGGTGGCGTCATCGGCTGTCAACGCACGCTGTGCGTAGCGTGTTGCCTCGTCGGGCGTATAGCGGCGCTGACCAGCCGTTCCGAAGGCAAGCGCCAGATGGGCGTAACTCTGTGCGTTCGGCTTTTGATCGACTTGCTCGCGTGCGGCGGCAACCGCCTCGGCACGCGCGTCGGGCGTGGCTTGTTGTAGCTGTGCGGCGTAATCGAGCAAATCGAGTACCGGGTCTCGTTCGGGCGCCAGCGGCATCGCCGGCGAGGTTTCGACTCGATCGCCCAGCGCGGGGGGCGGCGGCGGATCATTGGCGCAACCGCTGGAGGCGACGGTGGCTACGCAGAGCACAATCAGAAGGGGACCAATACGCATGTCAGATAGCATGGCGATCTGGAATTTCGACACGGAACTGGGCGCCACCGCCTGCTGCATCGGCAACGTCAATACGCCCGCCATGCGCATGCACGCATTCTCGAACCACTGATAACCCAATGCCGGTGCCGCGTAGCGCACCTTTCGCATGGGTCTGGCTGTGGGCACCCTGATAAAAGGCATCGAAGATCGCCGTGCGCTCTTGCTCTGGCACGCCGGGGCCCTGATCGCTGACCATGATAGTGGTCGCCGAGACCATGCGTTCGGCCGCGAGCGTCACGGTCGACCCCGTGGGGGCGAATTTCACCGCATTGGCGAGTAGATTGTCGACGATAAGCTGCATACGGTCCCGGTCGGCCGTGATGTCCATGGTTTCGCCCGGCGTGACGACGTCGAGCTCCTTGCCCTCAATCGTGAGCCGCTGCCGCGCCACGATCGCCTCGAAAAGCGCTTTCAAATCGAAGCGCTCGTACTCAAGTTTAGCGTGTTGTTGCTGCCAGGCGGCAAAGTCGAGCAGGTTGTCGATGAGCTTGGCCAGCTCCAAGCTGTTCTGCTGCAGAATCTCGGCGACATCGGCCTGTGATGCATTGAGCTTGCCGACAGTGCCGTCGCGCAGCAGTTCCGCGCCTTCGCGGATACTGGCCAGCGGCGTTTTCAGTTCGTGCGACATGTGCCGGATGAATTGCTGTTTTTCATTCTCCAGGGTGGCAAGCCGGCGGCGCATCCAGTCCAGACGCGCGCCCAGGGCGTCGAGTTCTGCCGTAGGCGCGAAGACCTTGATCTGCTGCGAGAAATCGCCGTCGCCAAGACGTGTGACTGCGCTCGAGATCTGGCGCAGCGGCCGTGCGATTACGCCGACGAATAACGCGGTGAGCGCGATTGCGCCCGGAATCAGCGCGAATACGCACAGCAACAGGAAAAAGCGCGCGTCTGCCGCAGTGTCCTGAAGACGGACGAGTTCTCGGTCGATGAACAGATTGCCCTGCTGAGTGATCAGGTCGGTCTCGCGCTGCATGGCGCCGATTTCGTCGATCAGACTCTGAACTTCGGTCGGGCGCGCGCGCAAGCGGTCGGCCAGATCGCGCGTCCGTCGACGCAGCGTATCGAGATTCCAGTCCGGCAGGGTATCCAGCTGGAGCGCGCCGAGCGCGTTGAGTATCTCGTCGAAATCGCGGCTCTGACGTTCGAAACGCTCGATGAGTTCGGCGCTTTGCAGTACGCCGTACTGACGTGCGCTGCGCTCCATGCCGACCAATAGCGTGCTCAGGCGCTTGCTGTACCGGGTGACTTCGACACCTTGCAGTACAAGGCGCTCGCTTTGGTCGGTAAGCCGGTCGACATAGACCACGCCGAACAGGATCGCGACGATAAGCGGCAGCGCGACCAGGCCAAAGCTGGTCAGCAGCAGACCGGTAATCGAGCGCGGACGAAAGATCAGCCCGCGGCGAGCACGGCTGCTGTGGGCATGTTCGATAGTGGCGGCAGCGGGACGCGACATGGGGCACAGCATAGCGTGAGTGTCGGCGACGTTGCGTTGGCATGTAGTGCAGCGCTACCGTTTGCCGCCTCCGCTTCGTCGCAAGAGACGTCCGCATGACCGGTACCTCCCCAGTCGATACCCAGCCCGGTCAGACCGAAGCCGGTCTGCCACAGATGCCTTGGCTCGAGGCGCGTACTCGTGAGCTGCTCGATGAGGCCCGCCAGCGCGGCGCCGATGAAGCCGAGGTGTCGATATCGGCTTCGCGCGCGCTATCGGTCACCGCGCGGGCGCGCCGGCGCGAGTCGGTCGAACACGAAGGCGACCGCGCTGCGAGTCTTACCGTTTATTGCGGCAAGCGCACAGGCAGCGCCTCGACCACCGATCTCAGCGGCGACGGTTTGCGTGCCGCCCTCGATCAGGCGCTTACCATTGCGCGCTTTACCGAAGCTGACGACTTTGCCGGACTGGCCGATGCGCAACTCATGGCGCGCGAACATCCCGAGCTGTCGCTTTTTCATCCCTGGTCGCTAGATGCCGAGCGCGCGCTCGAAATGGCTTTGGAGCTGGAGGCTGCGGCCCTGGATTACGATGCGCGTATCGTCCAGACCGAAGGCGCGACCGTCGCAAGCCGCGACGGCATCAGCGTCTACGGCAACAGCCACGGTTTTGTCGGTACCGAGCGTGCCAGCCAGCATGCGTTGAGTTGCCAGCCGCTGGCCAGGGCCGACAGTGGCATGCAGCGCGAGGTCGCTTTTTCGCAGGCGCGGCATGCCGACGATTTGCAAAGCGTTGCGGCTGTGGGCCGTTTGGCCGGCGAGCGCGCTGTGTCGCGTCTGGGTGCGAAGACGCCGCCAACCACCACCGCGTCGGTCCTGTTCACACCCCGAGTCGCACGCGGCCTGTGGGGGCATCTGATTGGCGCGATCAGCGGCGGTACGCTCTATCGTAATGCCAGTTTCCTGAAGGATAAGATAGACGAATCAATCGCGATCGAGGGGCTAACGCTGAGTCAGCACCCGCATCGCCTACGCGGACTCGCGAGTGCGGCCTTCGACGGTGATGGCGTCGCCACCAGGGAGCGTACGCTGGTCGAAAACGGCGTACTTCGTGGCTATGTGCTGTCGGCCTATACGGCACGCCGTCTGGGCATGACCTCTACCGGCAATGCAGGTGGCGTGTTCAATCTCGATGTCGCGCCTGGACATGACGATTTCGATGCCTTGGTCGCCGGTATGAGCCGAGGTCTTGTCGTCACCGAACTCATGGGGCAAGGCGTCAATCTGGTTAACGGCGATTATTCGCGCGGCGCTGCCGGGTTCTGGGTGGAGAACGGCGAAATCGCTTATCCCGTGGAGAATGCGACGATCGCGGGTAATCTTGCCGATATGTATCGGGGCATCGACGCGCTGGGCAGCGATGTGGACCTGGGCGCGGCTTTGCGTACGCCGTCGGTTTTGATCGGTTCGATGACGATTGCCGGCAGTTGATCCGGGTTAGTTGTGGCGCGCTTTAGGGCCTGGCGATGAGCGGTTCTTAGCGCTGGTTTGTCCGCGCCGTGGATGCGATACGGCGCATCAAGCCCTTTGCGGCGTATCGGTTTTTGCGCCAGCGCCCGCTCAGCGCAGCAGAAACAGCGTGCCCAGCCCCAGAAAAGCACCAAAGCCGATGACATCGGTGATGGTGGTTAGCACGACCGAGCCGGCCAGCGCCGGGTCGATGCCCATTTTCTTCATGGCTAGCGGGATGGCGACGCCCGCAATGGCGGCGCCGATCTGGTTGATGACGAGCGCTACGGCAATGATCACGCCCAGCGTGGGGTTGCCGAACCAGACCTGTGCGATCACGCCGACCACCGCGCCCCAGAGGATGCCGTTGATGATGGCTACCGCCAGTTCCTTGATCAGCAGGGTCTTGGCGTTACCAAAACCGATCTGGCCGAGCGAAAGGCCGCGAATCATCAGGGTGAGCGTCTGCGAGCCGCCGATACCGCCCATGCTGGCGACGATCGGCATGAGTACGGCCAGCGCCACGACCTGAGACAGGGTGGCTTCGAACAGGCCGACAACCTGGGCTGCCAGGAACGCAGTGAGCAGGTTCGCGCCCAGCCAAGTGGCACGCCGGCGCGCACTGCGCGCGATCGGCGCAAACACGTCTTCTTCTTCGTCGAGGCCGGCCATGCTCATGATCGAGTGCTCGGCCTCGTCGCGAATCACGTCGACCACGTCATCGATCGTGATTCGGCCGACGAGTTTTTCGTTCTCGTCCACGACAGGCGCGGAAATAAGGTCGAGATCCTGAAAACGCTTGGCGACCTGTGCCGCGGACATATCGACCGGCAGTGCTTCGATATCCGTATTCATGACCTCGGAGACATCGCGCTCCGGATCGAGTGTGAGCAGCTTGGCAAGCGTGAGCATGCCCAGATAGCGCCCATAGCGCGAAATCACGAACAGCGATTCGGTATCGTCGGGCAGGGTGCCGCGCTGCTGCAGATAGCGGCGTACGACATCCAGCGACACGTCCGGGCGTACCGTGATCGTGTCGTTGTTCATCAGGCCGCCGGCCGAGTCCGGCGGGTAGGACAGCACCGCTTCCAGGCGCTCGCGGTTGTCCAGGTCCATCGTATGCAGGACTTCACGCGTGACCTGCTCCGGCAGATCCTCGATCAGATCGGCGAGATCGTCGATCGGCATGCCTTCGGTGGCCGCCAGCAGCACATCGTCATCGAGTGCGTCGATGAGTTCGGCGCGCACCTCGTCGTTGACGTGGAGCAGGGTTTCGCCGTGATCGTCTTCCGGCACTAGCCGCCAGACGAGCTCACGCTTGGTGCGCGGGATGGATTCCAGCAGCAGACCGATTTCGGCGGGCGAAAGCGAGTGCAGCATCGGCTTGAGCCGACGCATGCGCCCGGATTCCAGCGCCTCGTTGAGATGCGCGAGCCGCGATTCCATCTGATCTTCAGTGGTCTTGGCGTCGCTCATCGCAGCGCGTATCCGAAACGGTGGGTGGTGTTTAGAAAATAGCAGAAAAATACGGATTTTCCTGCGTTTTTATGACGGCCGAGCGTTCTCCGATCTTGCCGATACGGTCGCAGCGGCCGGTTGAAGGCAGTTGTCACGTAACAAGGGTAACGACAATTCTTTGCAAACAGACGACGACACACGGCATTTGCCCGTGTACAGCGCTGTTCAAGTTTATTGTTCGAAACGCTCAGGATAATAGAGTCGGCGCTATGTCGGTGTATGGCTTGAAACGCATAGGGCCTGAGGCCCGCGCTCACAGTATCGATGGCTTCGAATACTCGAGCGTAAGTCGTTGATGCTCAGCCGGCGCTCACTCAACCGACGAGCTGTTGGCTAAGGGTTTCCAGCGCTTCGCGATAAGCCTGTGCGTCGGTGAAGGCGAGTATTTCGCGCGTTCGTGTTTTGAGTGCGTCGACGTCGGCGTTCATGATCGCGCGTTTGACTTCAAGCACGCTGGCCGGATGCATAGAGAACTCGGTCAGCCCGAGGCCGAGCAGCAGTGCGGTATAGCGCTTGTCGGAGGCCATCTCGCCGCACATCGATACACTGATACCCGCGGCGTTGCCGGCTCCGATAGTCATGCGAATAAGCTGCAGAACCGCCGGGTGCAGGGGGTCGTAGAGATAGTTGATTTCGTCATCGATACGGTCCATCGCCAGGGTGTACTGGATGAGATCGTTCGTGCCCAGCGAGAAGAAATCGCAATACTGTGCAAGCAACGGCGCGGCGAGCGCAGCGGCCGGCACTTCGATCATGGCGCCCACCTGAAGCTGCGAATCGAAATCCAGGCCCTCGCGGCGCAACTCGGTTTTGAGTTCGTCGATGAGGTGGCGCGTTTGCCGCATTTCCTGAATATTGGACACCATCGGCAGCATGATCCGCAGATCGCCCTCGGCCGAGGCGCGTAACAGCGCACGCAGCTGTGTACGAAACAGATCGGTTTCCTTCAGGCACAGGCGAATCGCGCGCAGACCGAGCGCCGGATTGCTTGATGTCTTGCCGGTATTGCGGCCGATGGTCTTGTCGGCGCCCAGATCCAGCGTACGAATGGTGACCGGCCCGTCCACCGAGCGCAGCACGCGCCGATATGCTGCGAGCTGTTCCTCTTCGCCCGGCATTTCGTCGCGGTTCATATAGAGGAATTCGGTCCGGTACAGACCCACACCTTCGGCGCCGACTTCGGCGGCGTCGGCGCTATCGTCGGGCAACTCGACGTTGGCGAGCATATGAACACGCACGCCGTCAGTGGAAATCGCCGGTTCGTCGCGCAGCATGCCGAGCATGCGCCGATAGCGCGCATCACGCTTCTGGCGATGGCGATAGAACTCGAGTGCGCTCTCGTCTGGCCCGGCGAGCACGTGCCCGGCTTCGCCGTCGACCACCACGGTTTCGTCATCAACGAGCAAGCGCCGCGCGTTATGCATGCCCACGATGGCGGGAATACGCAGACTGCGCGCGAGAATGGCCGAGTGCGAAAGGGGGCCACCGTGTTCGGTGACGAACGCTGCGACGCCTTGCTGATGCAGCAGGATGATATCGGCGGGTGTCAGCTCGTCCGCGACAATGACCGGAGGCGGCGCATCCTCGGCTTCACGCGTTTCGATGGTGCGTTCCTGCTTGAGCAGAATGCGCTGGATACGGGCGGTCACGTGAGCGACGTCGTCCCGGCGCGTACGCAGATAGCTGTCGTCCATCTGGTCGAACACCGCGGTCAGGTGTTCGGCCTGCATCTTCAGCGCGGCTTCGGCGTTGCAACTGTGCTCATGGATCAACGAACAGACCGTGTCGGTCAGCGCGCTGTCCTGCATCATCAGCAGGTGCGTTTCGATGAAGGCGCCGATTTCAGACGGCGCGTTGGCCGGAATCTGCTCACGAATATCGGCAAGCTGGTCACGCGCATCCTGCAGCGCGCTTTGAAACCGTGCGACTTCGGCTTCGATGCTGTCGGCAGAGATCGAATATTCGGGAATATCCAGATCGGTGCCGTGCACACGATGCACCGCGCCGATGGCGACACCGCGCGATACGCCGATGGCAGCAAGCCACAGACTCATGTGCGTGTCGTGTTGTGTGCGGGGCGTCGTGTCACGGCTACTGGCCTTCGCCGAAGCGGTCGCGCACCAGTTCGTCGAGTGCGTCGAGCGCGGCTTCGGCGTCGTTGCCTTCCGCGGTGACTTCGATACGCGAGCCGCGCGCGGCGGCCAGCATCATCACGCCCATGATCGACTTGCCCGATACCTCGCGCCCGTCCTTGGATACCCGGATATCGGCGTCGTACTGGGAAGCAACGGTAACGAACTTGCTTGCAGCCCGCGCATGCAGGCCGAGCTTGTTGATGATGGCGAGTTCACGGGTTGGCATAACGCGGGTCATCGTGTCGATTGAAGAAAACGAAGTAGAAAAGGATCAGCGCTCGGGCTAAGACGGACAGGCCATCACGCCGGCCCGTCCGGCCTCGATGGCTGAGGCGGCCAGGTCGTCGAGCGCAAGTTGCGGGTAATTGTAAACGCGTACCAGCATCGACAGGTTGATACCGGCCACGACGCGCGCGCCGTATTCGGCTGCCGCGCGGGTGGCGATATTGCTCGGTGTCGAACCGAAGGCGTCGGTGATGATCAGAACACCGTCGCCTTCGTCCAGACGTGACAGCGCTGCATGGGCGGCTTCGCTGCGCTCGTCCGGGTCGTCGTGGCGATGGATTTCCAGGACTTCGGTCGGGCGTGACAGGTCGCCGATCATGCCAGTGACCGTTTCCACGAAATGAGCGCCGAGACGGCCGTGGGTAATCAGCAGTACGCCAATCACGGGGCGATCTCCGATACGAGCAGGCTAGTGCAGTTCATTGTGTCTTACCAGCGTCTGGGCATAGGTTTCACGCAGGCGGCGGGCCAGCTGTTCGATGATATAGACCGAGCGATGCTTGCCGCCGGTGCAGCCGACCGCAATCGTGACATAGGCGCGGTTTTCGCGCGCGAAATCGGGGAGCCAGCGGCTCACGAACCCGTGAATATCGTCGAGCATCGCCAGGGTCTGCGGCTGCGCCTCAAGATGCTCGGCCACCGGTGTATCCTGGCCCGTAAGCTCGCGTAGTTCGGGAATCCAGTGCGGATTGGGTAGACAACGTACGTCGAAAACGAAATCCACTGCCTGCGGCAGACCGTATTTAAAGCCGAACGACTGCAGCAGAATCGACAGTTCGCCGCTTGCGCCGCCTTCGACGCGATTGCGAATGATATCGCGTAGCTGGTGGATGTTGGTCTGACTGGTATCGATCGAGACATCCGCGCTCTCGGCGATTGGCGCGAGCAGGTCGCGATCGTTATGCACGGCATCGATCAGCGAGGTCTGGTCGTCGGTGAGCGGATGCTTGCGGCGGGTTTCCGAGTAGCGCCGCAGAATCGTATCCGTATCGGCGTGCAGGTAGATGACTTCGATCTCGATCCCGCCGTCGCGCAACGACTGAACGCGATCCTGAAAGCCGGCGATCTCGCCGCGCCGCGAGCGCGCGTCGATGCCGACAGCGAGTCGGTCGAAATCCAGACCTTGTCGATTGAGCGTGTCGACCGACACGTCGCTGAGCAGGCCCAGGGGCAGGTTGTCGATACAGTAATAGCCCAGATCTTCGAGCATGTGCAGCGCGACCGACTTGCCCGAGCCGGCCAGACCGCTGACGACGATCAGTCGCATGGCTCACCTTCAATATTGAATGCGCGTGGCGCGCTGTTTGACTCTATTGTGTCCAACCTAAAGCCTAGGCGCGAGTTTTACGACCGTCGGGCATGCCGCCCTGACGACAGGGAATGCGCTATGACTCGTCTGGCGGAGCGCTCGCAGCCATCGCCTCGCTTTGGCGGGTAGCGAATTGTTCGTCGCTGTAGTGGCCCTGCATGCGCAGCAGATGATCACGACAGGCAGCCTCGACCAGCACCGACAGGTTGTGGCCGACGGCGACCGGCAGCGTGATTTCGGGGATATCGACGTCCATTATCCGCCGGACCGTGCGCGTGCCTGTCAGTCGGTCCGGCGCGTTCAGCGTGCCGGATTCGGGGCGTACCAGACGAATCATCAGGCCGAGCTGTTTACGCCGTTTGATTGCGGCTTCGCCGAACATGGCGCGAATATTGAGGATGCCCAGTCCGCGCACTTCCAGAAAATCCTGGAGTACCGGCGGGCAGCCGCCGTTGAGATCGTCCGGGCCCAGCAGTGCGAATTCGGGCGCGTCGTCGGCGACCAATCGATGTCCGCGATTGATCAGTTCGAGCGCGAGTTCGCTTTTGCCGACCCCGGGGTCGCCGGTCAGCAATAGGCCGATCGACAGCACCTCGAGGAATACGCCATGGACCGTTATCTGGCGTGCCAGCGCTTCGCCCAGAAAATGGCGCAACCGATAGGCGGCCCGATGGCCGCTGGCGGCGGTTTCGAACACGGCAATACCGGCTCGATCGAACGCGTCGCGCAGCTGCGTGATCAGCGAGCGCCCATCCGCGACCACAACCAGTTTTGTCGCGCCCGAGGTCACACGTTCGAGCACATGGGCGAGCTGTTCTGCGCCGATGCTATCGAGATACGCGGTCTCGGGCTCGCCGATGACCTGAACCTGCGGCGGGTGGATGAAGTTGAGATAGCCGACCATGGGCACGCGCCGGCTACCGATACGCGTGGCGCCCAGCGTTTCCTGACCGCCGATCTCGGCCGGCCAATACAGGCCGAGAGACGATTTCAGGCGTGTGAAAACGGTTTCGACCGCAACCCGTCGAGTTGCGAGCGATTCCTCGTCGAAAAGGTCTTCGCCAGGTCGTGCCACCGGTGTCAGCCGGTTCAGGCCTCGCTGGTATCGCGAGCGATCAGCGTTTTATAGAGTTTTTCACCATCGCCAGCATCACGCAGTTCGGACAGCGTCTGATTTTCGGAAAACAGTTCGGCCAGGCGGCGCAGCAGCTTGAGATGCTCTTCGGTGGATTTTTCCGGCACCAGCAGGCCGAACACGAGGTCCACGGGCTGCTCGTCGTTGGATTCGAAATTCACCGGCTGGGGCAGGCGCATGAATGCGCCGATGCAATCATCAATGCCTTTCATGCGCGCATGCGGAATCGCGACACCGTCGCCAATGCCGGTGCTGCCGAGTTTCTCGCGGGAAATCAGCCCGTTGAAGATTTCGCTGGCGGTCAGATAGGGCGTGCCCTGGGTCAGAATTTCTGCCAGCTGCTCGAGCGCGCGCTTTTTGCTCTGCACGTCGTCGGCAAGACGTACGCGCTGCGGGGCGACGATATCGGCGATGTTCATAAACTTCCTTTAAACGATACAAAATGCGTACAGCGGTTCGGCCATTGGCACTGTGCCAATGGCCGAGCGCAGGTCAACCGGCATCCATATCCATATTCACGTGTCGGGCCTGCCGGTTGTGATGATCCTTTTCCTTCTCCTTGTGCTTGACCGTCTGGCGATCGAGCTTGTCGACCATGCCGTCGATCGCGGCGTACATGTCGTCCTGCGTGCATTCGGCATGCAGGGTCGCGCCACGGACTTGCATGGTGACTTCGGCCTTGTGCCGGACCTTTTCGACTTCGAGTACGACTTCGGCATCGATCACATCATCGAAATGACGCTCGACGCGTTCCATTTTGGAGGCTACATAGTTATGCAGCGCTTCGGTCATGTCGATGTGATGCCCGGAGATATTCAGGTTCATCGGGTACTCCTTGTCGGCTTGGGAAAGCAGATATAAAGAGACTTAGCTGGCCTGCCGGCGGCGCTCGTGTGAGGGCGCGATCGACAGGGCCTCGCGA
The DNA here is from genome assembly GCF_000215955.2 of Salinisphaera shabanensis E1L3A. GTDB lineage: Bacteria > Pseudomonadota > Gammaproteobacteria > Nevskiales > Salinisphaeraceae > Salinisphaera > Salinisphaera shabanensis. The sequence goes on along the minus strand of NZ_AFNV02000002.1, from coordinate 56,170 downwards.
TACTTGGCCACGGTACGGCGAGCCACCTTGATCCCGTTTTCCAGCAACAACTCGGCGAGCTTGCTGTCGGAAAGCGGTTTGCCGGGGCGCTCGTCGGCGACCATGCGCTTGATCATGGCTTGGATCGCTGTCGCCGAAGCGCTGCCACCGTCGGTGGTCGATACGTGACTGGAAAAGAAATACTTGAGTTCGAAAATGCCGCGCGGGGTCTGCATGTATTTGTTGGCCGTGGCGCGCGAAACGGTGGATTCGTGAATCTCGAGCTGTTCGGCTACGTCGCGCAGCACGAGTGGTTTCATGGCTTCTTCACCATATTCCAGAAAAGCCCGCTGCGCTTCAACAATTGTTTGTGCGACCTGTAGCAGCGTGTCATTGCGGCTTTTCAGGCTGTTGAGAAAGAATCGCGCTTCCTGCAAATGCGATTTGAGCGTCGTCTGGTCCGCGCTTTTATCGGCACGTTTGATCAGGGCCAGATACTGGCTGTTGATACGAAGACGCGGCGCGATCTCCGAGTTCAGCGATACATGCCAGCGCGACGACTGGCGGGTGACAAACACTTCCGGAACCACGTAATTCGATTCGTGGTCGGTAAAGGCTTCGCCCGGGTGTGGCTGCAGTGTCTGGATAAGCCCGATCGCCTGCTCCAGCGCTTCCGGCTCGATTCCAAGCCGGCGTGCCAGTGGCGCAAGGTCGCGCGAGGCCAAGCACTCCAGCGGTTCGTTGTCGATGATCCGAAGGGCGATATCGCGTGCCGGCGTGTCGGCTGGCATCTGATGCAGCTGGATGCTCAGGCATTCGGCCAGGGTGCGGGCAGCCACGCCGGGCGGGTCGAACCGATGAATTTCGGTGAGAACGGTTTCGATCGCCGCTTCGTCGGTTTCGAAATCCTGTATCAGCCGGCTCGAGAGTTCGTTCCAGTCCTCGAGTAGACCGCGGTCGTTGATGGCATCGATCAGATGATCGGCGATTGCACGCTGTACGTCGCTAAAGCGATGCATGTCCGCCTGCCAGGTCAGATGGGCGTGCAGATCGGGCGTGCTGGTGAGGTTGGCCTGGCGATAGTCCCAGTAGTCTTCGTCGTCGCTGGTGGGCGCCGGCGCGGGTGCTGCGCTACCGGAATAGATATCGTTCCAGTCGGCGTCGACAGGCAGGTTTTCGGGGATATCGGCGCTGGTGTCGCTGGCGCTGCGCTGGGTTTCAGCGGCTTCCGCGCGTGTGGCCTCGCGGGCGTCGATTTCGTCGTGGCCGTCGTCGGCCTCGAGCATGACATTGGTTTCCAGCGCTTCCTGGATCTCGGTCTTGAGATCGAGCGTGGACAGCTGCAGCATGCGGATCGCCTGCTGCAGCGCAGGCGTCATCGTCAGGCTTTGCGACAGATTGAGGTTCAGCGACTGTTTCATAGTCGGAAATCCTCACCCAGATAGACCTCGCGCACCTTGCGATCGGCCAGAATCGCCTCGCCGGGGCCGTCGGCGATCACCGCGCCGTCACTCAGGATATAGGCGCGCTCGCAGATCGAAAGCGTTTCACGCACGTTGTGATCGGTGATCAACACGCCGATGCCGCGGTTTTTCAGATGCGTGATGATGCTGCGGATATCGCCGATGGAAATCGGGTCGATACCGGCGAATGGCTCGTCGAGAAGCATGTACTGCGGCTGCGCAGCCAGTGCCCGGGCGATTTCCACCCGCCGGCGCTCGCCGCCGGACAGATTGATGCCCTTGGAGTCGGCGATATGGCCGATCGAGAGTTCATCGAGCAGGGCCGCGAGTTCGCGATCGATATCGGCTTTTTTCAGGCCCCGGCGCAGTTGCAGAATCGCGCGGATATTGTCGGCGACCGAGAGCTTGCGAAAGACCGAGGCCTCCTGCGGCAGATAGCCGATACCCAGCTTGGCCCGCGCATGCATGGGCAGACCGATGAGATTGCGTTCGCCCAGCATGATCTGGCCGGAATCGGGCGTGATCAGCCCCACGATCATATAGAAAGAGGTCGTTTTGCCCGCGCCGTTGGGCCCGAGCAGACCGACGACCTCGCCGGGCGCCAGCGACAGGCTGACGTTTTCGACCACGGCGCGCCCCTTGTAGCGCTTGCTCAGGTTTTCGGCAGCCGCTGGCCGTTCGCCGCCGGGGCGGGGCTTTGGGCTGCGGTTCGGCTCACGGCTGGTCTTTCCCGGACTCGGGCTGAATGGTGATGCGTACGCGTTCGTTGTTGGAACTGCCGCGTTCGGCCTGGGTGCGCTCGGTATCCAGATTGTGGCGAATCACCTGGCCGTTGATCTCGTCGCCGCCGCGCCGCACGACCGCATTGCCGCGCAATACGATGGTGGAATCGTTGTTGGCGTACTCGATCTGGCTGGCGTGGCCGGTGACCACGTCGTCGCCTTCGCGGTCCGGCTGCTTGTCGAACTTGGCCGGGCTGCCGTCGAGAACGGCCTTGATATTGCCGCGATCGTTAATGCGTGTGATCACGAGCTTGTTGCCGGTGAGCGTGAGCCCGCCCCGGGTGAGCACGACATTGCCGGTGTAGGTGCTGGTGCCGCGCTGCTGGGACAGATCCGCGTTGTTGGATTCGATATGAATCGGCAGCGGCTGCTGCGCGAACGCCGCGGCCGGCGCCAGCACAAGTGCGAGCACGGCCAGGGCGCGAGCGATACGGCTATGGCGTGTAGGTGACTTGTACATTTTCGAGCAGTCTCAACTTGTCCGTTTTCAGGTTGACCACCATGCCATCGCCTTCGACCCGCTGGCCGGGCTGGGTGGCGGTCACATGCGCCTGGGTATCGATACGATCACGATCGGGGCGCACCCAGGCGTTGTCGGTGACGATCTTGACCACGTCGCCGTCGACCCTGGGATGGCGGCCGGTGACCCCGTCATAGAGGTAGATATCGCGTTCGCCGGGCGGTATCCGCCCCTGTTTCGCGGTGACGTCCCAATACGTTTTCGTGCCTGCAAGGTAGTGTACGTCAATATCCGTGAGCCGAGCCGAGTCGTCCGGGAAGTGCAGACTCTCGGCCACGGTCATGCGATAGGCGAGCTTTCCCTGGTCGTCCATCTGGCGTACCACGGCATCGCTCATGTAGTAGTCGCTGTTGTCGGGCGTGGACAAGCGCGGCTTATCGGTGTCGGTACGGGCGCGGTCGAGCCCGACCACGCGCAGCCCCAGCAAAACGGCTGAAACGGCGAGCAGGATGGCGACGATGCGTAGCATGGGCGCGTGTGGCTAGTGGGCGTTATGGGCGGCGATGATCAGTTCGCAGGCTTCGCGAACCGCGCCCTGGCCGCCCTCGAAACGACTCACCCAGTGGGCGGTTTCGATGACTTCATCGACCGCATTGGCCACGGCCATGGCCAGGCGGGCCTGGCGCATCAGCCCCAGGTCGGGCAGATCGTCGCCCATGACCGCGGCCTGGTCGGGCGTGAGTTCGAGTTCGGCCAGCAGGGCTTCGAAATCCAGCTGCTTGTCGTGGCTGTCGAGATAGATGTAATCCACGCCCAGGGCATGCAGGCGGGGGGGCCCCCCCCGCCGGCGGGGGCCGGCCGCTGATTGCGGCCACGGCAACGCCGGCCGCCTGTAGCCGCTGTATGCCCAGTCCGTCACGTACGTGCATGCTCTTGATCTCTTCGCCGTGGTCGTAGAGATAGAGCTTGCCGTCGGTCATCACACCGTCGACATCGAATACCGCGACACGAATGTCGGCAGCACGCTGTTGTATTTCGCTGGCCTCGGGTTTCATATCACTCCGGCTCGCAGGAAGTCCTGCATGTTGAGCGCCCCTTGGGGGCGATTATCGGCATCTACCACCAGTAATGCACCGCCGCCGATCCGGTGCGTCTGCAGCATGCGTACCGCCTCGGCGGCGAGCATGTCGGCGGTCACGGTCTTGGGCGAACGGGTCATGTGTTCGGCAATGCCGGCATGTTTGATGTCGATGTCCTGATCCAGTGTGCGACGCAGATCGCCATCGGTAAACACGCCGGCCAGCCGGCCTTCGGTATCGACCACGCCGGTCATGCCCAGCCCCTTGGCGCTCATTTCCAGCAGCGCTTCGCGCAGCAGCGCGCTTTCGGGCACGAGCGGCAGCCGGTCGCCGGTATGCATGATATCGGCCACGGTCAGCAGCAAGCGTCGCCCGAGCGCGCCGCCCGGGTGCGAGCGGGCGAAATCCTCGGCGGTGAAATGCCGTGCTTCGAGCAGGGCGATTGCCAGTGCGTCGCCCATGACCAGCGTCGCGGTGGTCGATGCGGTGGGCGCGAGTTCCAGCGGGCAGGCCTCGATTTCCACGGCCACGTCGAGATGGACATCGGCCCGGCGCGCCAATGTGGACTGGGCGTTGCCGGTCATGGCGATCAGCGGCACGTCGAGCCGCTTGATCAGCGGCAGAATGGTCAGAATCTCGCCCGTCTCGCCGGAATAGGACAGGGCGATCACCACGTCCTGCGAGGTGATCATGCCCAGATCGCCGTGGCTGGCTTCGCCGGGATGTACGAAAAACGCCGGCGTGCCGGTCGAGGCCAGCGTCGCGGCAATCTTGCCGCCGATATGGCCCGATTTGCCCATACCGGTGACAACGACCCGTCCGCGGCATTCTAGAAGTGCTTCGGCGGCGGCGGCGAATTGCGCATCGATACGTGACGACAGCGCGGCGACGGCCGCGGCCTCGATATCGATCACGCGTCGAGCCGATCCCATGATGTCATGTGCGTTCATATCGCCATTCTAGCGTAGCTATGAATGGCCAAGGTATTGTTCGTTCAGGCTTTGCCGCCGCGGCCCGGTTTGCGGCGGGTCGTTGTCGTATGCAGGTTTGCACACGGGCCGTATAATGCGCGCCCTTTTGCTCGACTTGCGCGGCTGCGATGACCGAACCCGCTATCTCTATTCAGAATGTCGAAAAGCGCTATCCGAGCACGCATGCGCTCAAGGGTGTGTCGTTCGATATTCGGCCGGGGGAATACTTTGGCCTGCTCGGGCCCAATGGCGCGGGCAAATCGACCTTGATCAGCATTATTGCCGGCTTGACCCATGCCACCTCCGGCAATGTGGCCGTACTCGGCCACGACGTGCGTCGCGATTTTCGCCAATCCCGGCGCGCGCTCGGCGTGGTGCCACAGGAGCTGGTGTACGACCCGTTCTTTCCGGTGCGCGAGATGTTGCGTATTCAGGCCGGTTATTTCGGCTGCGGCAAGGACTACTGGCCGTGGATCGACGAGCTGCTCGAACGCCTGGATCTGACCGACAAGGCCGAGGTCTCCATGCGTGCGCTCTCCGGTGGAATGAAACGGCGCGTGCTCATCGCGCAGGCACTGGTCCACAAGCCCGACGTGGTGATTCTTGATGAACCCACGGCCGGTGTGGATGTGGAGCTGCGGCGCACGCTGTGGAAGTTCACCCGGGAGCTCAACGAAGCCGGCCATACCATCGTGCTGACTACGCATTATCTGGAAGAAGCCGAGGAGCTGTGTGATCGCATCGCCATTCTCGACCGCGGCCAGCTATCGGTGCTCGAAGACAAGCGGGCGCTGCTGGACCGCCATCCGTACCGGTTCCTGTCGCTGCAGCTGTCGGGCAACGGCGGCGCGCTGCCGGCAAGCGTCGAGCGGCTGATCGAGGACCGTCACGGCGACACGCTCGAACTCAAGCTCGAACAGGGCAAGGATTTCATCGCCGATGTGATGGAGGCGATCCGCGATGCGGGTTATCGCATACAGGATGTGCGTACGCGCGAACCATCGCTGGAGAATATTTTCGTCGAGCTCACCGATCACTCGCACGATACGGACGAGGATGCAGCATGAATTGGCAGGGTTGTTTCACGCTGTTTTCGAAGGAAGTTCGTCGTTTCTATAGCGTCATTCTGCAGACTGTTGGCGCGCCGGTGGTCACCGCACTCCTATATATGGTGGTGTTCGGTCAAGTGCTTCAGGGTCAGGATATACAGGGCGTGCCGGCATCGGCCTTTCTGGTGCCGGGCCTGATGATGATGAGCATCATTCAGAATTCGTTCGCCAACACGTCCTCGAGCCTGACCCAGTCCAAGATCAACGGCAATCTGGTGTTTTTGTTGATGACGCCGCTTTCGGCGTTCGAGATCTATTTGGCCTACATCGGCGCGTCGCTGGTGCGCGCGACGCTGGTGGCCTGTGTGTTGTATCTGGTTACGCAACTGTTCGTGACGGTGCCGATCGAGAACCCGTTGCTGGTCGCCACGATGCTGGTCTTCGGTGGCGGCACGTTGGCCGTCATGGGTCTGATTGCCGGCATTCTCGCGAACAAGTTCGACCATCTCGCCGCGTTCCAGAATTTCTTCATCATGCCGTTGTCGTTTCTGTCGGGCGTGTTCTACTCGATCCATTCGTTGCCGGAGTTCTGGCAGAAGGCGTCGCACTTCAACCCGTTCTTCTACATGATCGACGGCTTTCGGCAGGGGTTTTTCGGCGTGGGCGATAGCGACCCGTTGCGCAGTGTGGTGGTCGCCGCCGCGTTCTTCACGTTCGTGTCGACGATCTGTGTCGTCATGCTGGCCAAGGGTTACAAGATTCGCGGCTGAGCCGCGAACCGGGCCGCGACGAGTTCGCTCGTGCTAGCATTTCGCGCCCGATTTCCAAAGACGCCGAATCATGTATAGCCCGGAAGCCGTACGCGAACTTATCGTAGCCGCCTTGCCCGACGCCGATGTAAAGATCGTAAGCGACGACGGCGTGCATTTCGCCGGCCGTATCGTGAGCGAAAGTTTCGAAGGCAAGCCGCCGGTCAAACGCCAGATGATGGTCTATGCGGCGCTCGGTGAGCTCATGGGCAACGAAATTCACGCCCTGACCATGAAAACCTGGACGCCCGACGAATTCGCGTCGGTATCCTGATCCCTTAAGACTTTTTAGGATTTCGCGCGATGGATCTACTGCGCATCGAGGGCGGGCCGCCATTGAACGGCAGCGTGCGCGCCTCGGGGGCGAAAAACGCCACCTTGCCGATCATGACCGCGGCGCTGCTTATCGACGAGCCGCTGCTGGTGGAGAACGTGCCGCATCTGGAAGATGTGACCACGACCAATGTGCTGCTCGCGCATATGGGCGTATCGGTCACGATCGGTGATTACATGGTCGTCGAGGCCGATGCGTCGACGATTACGCGTTGTGTCGCGCCCTATGATCTGGTCAAGACCATGCGTGCCTCGATTCTCGTGCTGGGGCCGCTGCTCGCGCGCCACGGCGAGGCCGAGGTGTCGCTGCCCGGTGGCTGCGCGATCGGCGCGCGTCCGGTCGATATCCATCTACGCGGCCTGGAAGCCATGGGTGCGGAGATTCGGGTCGAAGCCGGCTATGTGAAAGCCAAGGCATCGCGCCTCAAGGGGGCACGTATCGCCATGGATACCGTGACCGTGACCGGTACCGAGAACCTGATGATGGCGGCGACGCTCGCCGACGGGGTGACGGTGCTGGAAAACGCGGCACGCGAACCGGAAGTCGTGGATCTGGCCAAGTGTCTGATCGCCATGGGCGCCGAGATCGAAGGTGCCGGCACGTCTACCATCACGATTCGCGGCAAGAAAGCGTTGCACGGTGCCCGTCATCGCGTGCTGCCCGATCGTATCGAAACCGGTACCTTCCTGGTGGCCGGTGCGGCCAGCCGCGGCCGGGTCAAGGTCACGCATACCGATCCGAGCCTGGTCGATGCGATCACCGACAAGCTCGCGGAAGCGGGTGCGCATGTCACGACCGGCAACGACTGGATCGAAGTCGATATGCGCGGCAAGCAGGCCAAGGCCGTGAACCTTCGCACCGCACCCTATCCGGGTTTTCCGACCGATATGCAGGCCCAGTTTTGTGTGCTCAACGCGCTGTCCAGCGGCGTGGGTACGGTCACGGAAACCGTGTTCGAAAACCGCTTCATGCATGTTTCCGAGCTGCAGCGCATGGGCGCGCAGATTCGTCAGGAAGGCCATACCGTGATCGTGACCGGCGTCGAACGCCTGACCGGCGCGCCGGTCATGGCGACCGATCTGCGTGCGTCCGCGTCGCTGGTCATTGCCGGACTTGTAGCCGACGGTTCGACGGATGTGCGCCGGATCTATCATATTGATCGCGGTTATGAATGCATCGAAGAGAAAATGGCGCAGCTCGGCGGGCATATTCAGCGTCTGCCCGATCGCGCGCCGGTGACTGCGCGCGAGGTGGGCGCATGAGTCGTCAGATTACGCTCGCGCTGTCCAAGGGGCGGATTCTCGAAGCCACGCTGCCGCTGCTTGCGGCCGCGGGGATCGAGCCGGAAGTTGATCCGGGCAAGTCGCGAAAGCTCGTGTTCGAAACCAATCGCCCCGGTCTGCGTCTGCTGGTGATTCGAGCCTCGGATGTGCCGACGTTTGTGGCCTATGGTGCGGCCGATATCGGTATCTCGGGCAAGGACGTGCTCATCGAACATGGCGGCGCCGATTTATACGAGCCGCTGGATCTGGGCATTGCCTGCTGCAAGCTCATGACGGCAGGGCTGCCGGGCGCGATGGACGCCGCGGGGCACCGGCCGCTGCGGGTCGCCACTAAATATGTCGAGACCACGCGGGCTTATTTCTCGCGACTGGGCCGCCAGGTCGAGATCATCAAGCTGTATGGCTCGATGGAGCTGGCACCGCTGGTCGGTCTTGCCGATGTAATCGTCGATCTCGTGGATACGGGCAATACGCTGCGCGCCAACGGCCTCGAGCCGTTCGAGGTCATCGAGGACATCAGCGCGCGTCTGGTGGTCAACAAGGCGGCGCAAAAGATGAAGCATGCCGAAATCGGCGAGTTGATCGAGCTGTTCGATCCCGCGGCAGGGGGGCTGTCGTGATGCGCCGGCTGGATAGTCACGCCGCGGATTTCGAATCGCGGTTCGAAACGCTCATCGATAGCGATACGCCGGCCCAGGCAGAAATCGATAGCCGTGTCGCAGCGATCATTGCCGATGTGCGCGCGCGCGGTGATTCGGCCGTGGTCGAATATACGCGCGAGCTCGACCGCCATCCCGCGGCCGACATGGACGTGCTGGAAATTGCGCCGGCACGTTTGACTGCAGCGTTGGAGGCGATGCCGGCCAAGCCGCGCGCGGCACTGGAAACGGCAGCGGCGCGTATCCGCAGCTATGCCGAATCCCAGAAGCTTGAGGCGCACGCTTACGAAGACGAATACGGCAACCGGCTTGGCCAGGTCATACGCCCGATCGAGCGCGCCGGTGTTTATGCGCCGGGCGGCAAGGCGGCCTATCCCTCGAGCGTTCTAATGAACGCGCTGCCCGCACAGGTGGCTGGCGTATCCGAAATCATCATGGTTTCGCCTGCGCCCGGTGGCGAGGTGAACGACTGGGTGCTCGCGGCGGCCGCACTGGCCGGTGTCGATCGATTCTTTACGATCGGCGGTGCCCAGGCCGTCGCTGCGCTGGCCTACGGTACGCAAAGCGTGCCCTGTGTGGACAAGATCGTAGGGCCGGGCAATGCCTATGTGGCCGAAGCCAAACGGCAGGTGTTCGGGCGTGTCGGCATCGAGTCCGTGGCCGGGCCGTCCGAGGTGCTGATTCTGGCCGACGGCAGCGGTGATCCGGAATGGGCCGCGCTGGATTTGTTTGCCCAGGCCGAGCACGGCGAGGATTCGCGTGCGCTGCTGATCAGCCCGGACAACGATTTTCTAGGGGCTGTCGAAGCCGCAGTCGAACGGTTGCTGGAAGAACAGCCCCGGCGCGATATTATTCGCGCATCGCTGGCCAATCACGGTGCGCTGATCGCGGTCGCCGACATGGCCGAAGCCGTCGCGTTGTCCAACCGCATCGCGCCCGAACATCTCGAGCTTGCCGTCGACAATCCGGACGCGCTGCTGGATGCGATCGAACATGCCGGCGCGATCTTCATGGGCCATCGCACGCCAGAAGCCTTCGGCGATTACTGCGCGGGGCCCAATCACGTGTTGCCCACCGGGCGCACGGCCCGTTTTTCTTCCGCGCTGGGCGTTTACGACTTCCAGAAGCGGCTGTCCATCATCCATGCCAGTGCGCGCGGCGCGGCGGCGCTCGCGCCGGTCGCAGAAGAACTCGCCTTGGGCGAGGGGCTGCATGCCCATGCGGCTTCGGCGCGTGTGCGCGCCAACGAAACCCGCGGCTAGTCAGCTTTGATTGTCCTCGGCTGTGCTATACTTTTTGGACTCCTTGCGGCGTCCATCCACGCTGCGGATCACGCACCCATCAGAAAAATCGAACCGGCATTTCTGCCCTGCTCGAAGAGGTTTTACGCATGAGCAAAGAGGGGGTCGACGTCGGCAAACGCCGATTTTTGACCACCGCCACCGCAGCCGTCGGTGGCGTGGGCGCGGCTTTTGTGGCCACACCGTTCGTCAAGTCCTGGCTGCCGAGTGCGCGCGCCAAGGCAGCTGGCGCTCCGGTGGAGGTCAACATTGCTGCATTGGAAGAGGGCGCGCTCGTGAGCGTGACCTGGCGAGGTAAACCGGTCTGGGTCGTGCGCCGCACGCCCGAGATGCTGAAAACCTTGGATGAGGTCGCGCCGGAGCTGGCCGATCCCGAATCCAAGACAGATCAGCAGCCGGAGTACTGTCGCAATAAGCATCGGTCGATAGAGCCGGCAGTGCTGGTGATGGTGGGTATCTGTACGCATCTGGGGTGTTCGCCCAAGTATCGTCCGGAAGCCGACGGTGGCCAGTTGTCCTATAGCGGCTTCTTCTGCCCGTGCCACGGTTCCAAGTTCGATATCGCAGGCCGTGTCTATTCAGGGGTGCCCGCACCGCTGAATATGGTCGTCCCGCCGCATCGCTATGAAGGCGATAGCCTCATAATGGTGGGTGAGGATCCGAACCAGGGCGGCGAGGAGGCTGCGTAAATGGCAAGCAAGTTCATGAACTGGGTCGATGCCCGGTTCCCGGCGACCCAGCTGTGGAACGAACACATCGGCCAGTACTACGCACCGAAGAATTTCAACGTCTGGTATTACTTCGGCTCGCTGGCGATGCTGGTGCTGGCCAACCAGCTGTTGACCGGTATCTGGCTGGCGATGTTCTACAAGCCGTCCGCTGCCGAGGCATTCGGGTCGGTCGCTTACATCATGCGCGACGTGGAGTGGGGCTGGCTGATCCGCTACATGCATTCCACGGGTGCATCGTTCTTCTTTATCGTCGTCTATCTGCACATGTTCCGCGCCTTGCTGTACGGGTCGTACCGCAAGCCGCGTGAGCTGCTGTGGATTTTCGGTTGCCTGATCTTTCTGGCGCTGATGGCCGAGGCCTTCATGGGCTACGTGCTGCCGTGGGGCAATATGTCCTATTGGGGCGCGCAGGTGATCATCTCGCTGTTCTCTGCTATCCCGGTCATCGGTGAGCAGCTGACGACCTGGATTCGCGGCGACTTCGTCATTGGCGACGCGACACTCAATCGCTTCTTTGCGCTGCATGTCGTGGCCCTGCCGTTCGTGCTGGTCGGGCTGGTGATTGCCCATATCATGGCGCTGCACCACGTGGGTTCGAACAACCCGGACGGTATCGAGATCAAGGCCAACAAGAACGCTGACGGCCATCCGGCAGACGGCATACCGTTCCATCCGTACTACACGGTCAAGGATCTGTTTGGCGTCGGCGTGTTCCTGATCCTGTTCTGTGGCGTAATCTTTTTCGCGCCCGAGTTTGGTGGCTTCTTCCTGGAACCGCCGAACTTCACGGAAGCGAACCCGTCGGTCACGCCTGAGCATATTGCGCCGGTGTGGTACTTCACCCCGTTCTACGCCATGTTGCGTGCGATCAACTTCGAAGTGCTCGGCGTGCCGGCCAAGCTGCTGGGCGTGATCACCATGTTCGGCGCGGTGCTCATCATGTTCGTGCTGCCCTGGCTGGATCGCAGCAAGGTCAAGTCAATCCGCTACAAGGGCTGGATCTTCAAGGCCATGTTGGCAGCGTTCGTAGTGGCCTTTGTCATACTTGGCTATATCGGTACGCAGGCGCCCAGCCCGTTGCTCACAACGATTGCGCAGGTGTGTACTGCGGTCTATTTCGCCTTCTTCCTGTTGATGCCTTTCTATAGCGTGATCGACAGGACCAAGCCGGTTCCGGAAAGGGTGACGGGATGATGCGTCGGTTGTTCATTGCGCTGTTTCTGATGATGCCGCTGGCCGCATTGGCCGCGGGTGGCGAATCCGTGCCGTTTCACCATGAGACGAATCTTGGCAACCAGGCTTCACTGCAGCGTGGCGCCAAGATGTTCATGAACTACTGCTCGGGCTGTCATTCGCTCCAGTACATGCGCTATCAGCGTATTGCCGACGATCTGGATATTCCCGAAGAGGTCATGGAGAAGAATCTCATGATGACCCGCGGGAAGATTCACGACACGATTCAGGGCACGATGGATGCCGAGAGTGCGGCCGAATGGTTCGGCAAGGCACCGCCGGATCTCTCCCTGACTGCGCGTGAGCGTGGCGCCGACTGGATCTACAGCTTTCTGTTGAGCTTTTATCGCGACGACTCGCGTCCGAGCGGTGTGAATAACGTTGTCATGAGCAACACCGCCATGCCGGCCGTGCTCGCGCCGTTGCAGGGTTATCAGGCGCTCAAGCACGAAGAAGGTGAGGGCGGCGAAGGCGAGTCCCATGGCGGAGACCACGGCGCCCCTGAGTTCGAGCTTGTCCAGGAAGGTCAACTCGATCCGGCCGAATACAAGGCGGCGGTGGGTGATCTCACCAACTTCCTTGTCTATGTCGGCGAGCCCGCCAAGCTGGTGCGTTATTCGCTGGGCTTCAAGGTCATCGTGTTCCTGCTGCTGTTCACGGCCTTGGCTTACATGCTGAAGAAGGAGTTCTGGCGCGATGTGCACTAGCCACAGTTCGCGCCACGCTCTCTCCCATGGCCAGTCGTAGCGCCACGATCACGCTCTATTCGCGCCCGGGCTGTGTGCACAGCCATCGGGTGCGGCTGATCATGGCCGAGAAGGGCGTGGCCAGCTACAACGTGGTTGAGCTTCGAGAGGATGAAGAAAGCGAGGATCTTCTCGAGCTCAACCCGTATAACACGGTACCCACGCTGGTGGACCGTGACCTGGTGGTCTACGATCCACGCATCATTCTCGAATATATCGACGAGCGTTACCCGCATCCGCCGTTGATGCCGGTCGATCCTGTTTTGCGTGCTCAGTACCGGTTGGCGATCTTTCGCATGGAATCGGATCTTTACGATCTTTGCGAAGATCTGGATGGGACCCCCGCGGTGGCCCGCAAGGCACGCGAACGCATGACTCAGCTGCTGACCACGTTGGCCGCTGAGTTTTCGCCACGCGAATATATCGGTGAGGAGTTCTCGCTGGTCGACTGCACCCTGGCGCCGATTCTCTGGCGTCTGGAACACTACAATGTGAAGTTGCCGGAACGGCACGCGAAAACGTTGTCGCGCTATGCGCAGCGGTTGTTCGCGCGACCGGCGTTTGCGGAAAGCCTGTCGGCCGTCGAAGCAGAGATGGGCTCGCTTCCCGCTGCCCGCTGAGCCCGCGCTTTTCGCGCTGCCCCGTACCGAAGCGTATATCTACACGACTTGTGTATACGTGCGATCTGCCCCACCTTCGGGTTAGGCAATTCGCTTTAGAACTTGAGTTGAGGTTGTGTTCATGGCCGAACTGACGTCCCGCCGGCCGTACTTGATTCGTGCGCTCTACGACTGGGTGCTCGACAATGATTTGACCCCACATCTACTGGTCGCCGCCGATGCCGATGGCGTCGACGTGCCACGCCAGTTCGTGACCGAGGATGGCAAGATTACCGTCAACATCAGTCCCGGCGCGGTGCGCGGTCTGTCACTGGAAAACGAGTTGATCAGCTTTTCGGCGCGCTTTTCCGGCCAAAGCTACAACGTGAGTCTGCCGCCGGGCGCGGTACTGGCGCTGTATGCGCGCGAAAATGGCGAGGGCATGTTGTTCGGCGATGTCGAAAGCTCGCCCACGCCGCCCGATGGTGGGCCTGGCAACGGCAGCGACGTTGAAACGGACGAAGACGGTGGCGACACCAAGAGCAAGCACCCGCATCTGAAGGTAGTGAAGTAGGGCGGCTTTGCGCCCGGCGTACGCCGGTCTATACCTAGTTGAGCAGGTGATCCTCGATCAGCCGGCATAGGCAGTGAATGAACAGCAGGTGCATTTCCTGAATGCGTGCCGTGCTGTTCGCCACTGCGCGTAATTCGCAGTCGTCCTCGTCGAGTAGTGCCGCCATTCGGCCACCGTCCTTGCCCGTCAGCGCAAGGACGTTCATGCCGTTCTCGTGGGCACTGTCTATCGCTTCGCACACGTTCGCAGAGTTGCCGCTGGTGCTGATCGCGAGAAGCACATCACCCGGTTGGCCTAGCGCTTCGACCTGACGAGAAAACAATCGCTCATACGCATAATCGTTGGCGATCGCAGTCAGTGTAGAGCTTTCCGTTGTCAGTGCGATTGCGGGTAGCGCTTTGCGTTCGCGCTCGAAGCGGTTGATCAGTTCCGAAGAGAAGTGCTGCGCGTCGCCTGCCGAACCGCCGTTGCCGCAAGACAGAACCTTGTGCCCGTTGTCCAGGCAGTCGATCAGTAGATCCGCTGCTTCGACGATACGCGTATCCGTCGCGGCGAGTGTCGCCATGTTGGCTTGCGCGCTATCCGCGAACAGTTGGGCAATCAGCTGGGCGCGCATGTCGGCATCATTCGGCATAGAAAGCGTTCTCTATCCAGTCGAGTTCATTGTCTGCGTTTACGCCGACCACATCGAAACGAATGGTGGCCTGCGCATAGCGCGGGTATTGCAACAGAAAATGGCGGGCGGCGCGCACGATGCGCTGCTGTTTGCTTCGGGTCACGCTGGCGGCCGCGCCGCCGTAGTCGCTACGCGCGCGATAGCGTACCTCGACTATCACCAGCATGCCTTTGGCATCATAGACGAGGTCGAGTTCGCCGCCGCGGACATTGTAGTTGCGCTCAATGCGCTTCCAGCCGCGACGCCGCGCTGCGCGGTCGACAAGAGCCTCGGCTTCGTGGCCGGTGTCGAGTGTCGTACGACGCACGACGGCTCGGCTAAGGCCGATGCGGCAGGGCCAGCCCGCCCCGGCGGCTGACGATAGGCAGTTCGCCGCCGCGCCAGCGCGAATGGCGCCGGCGCGACGGCTCACAAGTGGGTTGGGCGCGTGCTACGGGGCCCACGGATCCCGACTGTCGGCTGAGCTGCCGGCTTGATCGTTACGCGCGTCGCTGAGCGACGGCATTTCGACGAGCTGTGGCTCCCCATTGCGAAAGACCGCCCAGGCTAGATAGCGCCGAATCGTGCCATCGGGATTGACCTTCAGTACGCCGCTCATGCCCTCGAACAGATCGTCGGGGCGCAATCCCTGTTCGGCGATGCGATCGGTGAGTTTCCAGGCATCCATGCCCATCGCGAAAAGTCGCTTGTAATGCTTGGCGGTGCTGCCGTAGCGCTGTTCCGCCTCGGCGCGGCGCGACGCCAGAAAATCGCCGTCGCCCACGACCCAGGGCATGTCCACGAACTCGACGCCGTTGAGGTCGATGTCGTCGCCGGCGTTCGGAGTACCGGTATACGCGTGTGATGTGGTGAGCATGGAGAGGTTGCGGGCGCGATAGTAGCGAAGCTGGCTGCGGATCAGGCGTGCCTGATCGGGTTGGCCGGCAACAAAGATGAAATCTGCGCCGCTGCCGCGGTAGCTTTTCAGCAAGCGCTGAATGGGATCGCGATGATCGGGCTCGCTGGGCTCGTAGGTGGCCTGATCGATAATCTGGCCGCCCTGGCTTTCCAGCTCCATACGAAAGGCAGTAAATACACGCCGGCCCCAGTCGCCGCTCGGGACCAGGGCCAGGGCACGGTTGCGCCCTTTTTTGGATGCCTGGCGCGCGACTTCGCGTGCTTCGTCTTCAGGCGCCAGTGCGAACTGATAGAAGCCCGCGCGGCTGTCAGGTATATCGCTGTAGTTGAGGCCGATGGTGGGGATCTGGCTGTTCAGGCGCGCCATTTCCGCGACTTTCGGTTTGTCGAGCGGGCCCACGAGGATGCCGACCCGGTCGCTTTCCGCACGGCGCACCAGCTCGTTCGCGCTCATGGTGTTGGTGTCGTAGATCATGGGTCGTGACGGCGCGCTGCTGTCGTTTTCGAAAGCGAACATGAATCCGTCGCGAATAGCCTCGGCCGCATTGGCGAATTTGCCGGTCATGGGCAGTGCGAGGGCGACAGTATCGCTTTGCGGGCGCGGTGCCTGGCCGAAGCGCTGGCCGGGCCGGTTGCGCTCGACAGGGGAGGTCCGCGCACGATAGTCGAAGCGCTGCTCGAGTACAGCCCGGGTAGCCGGATGTTGCGGGTAGCGCTCTTCCCATGCGGCAAGCGCCTGGTCGCGTTCACGACGGCTGTTCCAGCGGCGCTGGCCGATATCGGCCAGTGCCAGCCAGCCGACGGTGGTTTGGTCTGCGTTCTGGGCGGCCTGGCTTTGCGGGCCCTGGCCGGCGGTGATCGCATCGAGCGCCTTGGAGTAGATGGCGTCATCGTTGCCGCGCAACATTTGGTCATCAACCAGCCACACGCCGCGCTGAACCAGTGCGCCGATGCCGGCGATCAACTGATTCTGTTCGAAATGCAACTGCGCGCGTTTTTCCCAGACCCGTTCGGCAACCTGGGGCGGCGTGCCGCTACCCGGCGGCGGGAGCTGTTCGAGGGCGGCGCCAGGCGCTGTGCCGACCAGGTTCACTTCGCGCCGTGCCAGTTCGTAGCGCGCGCGCTCGAGATCGTTGAGCGTGGAAGGTGGAAAGCTGGCGAGGATCTGTTTTGCCATCGCTGCATCGCCGGCCTGGGCGGCAGCGAGTCCGGCTTCGAAACGCAGTTGGCGCGCACGATCCGGGTCGGATGCCGTGGCCGAGGCCTGAGCATACAGTTCGGCGGCACGCGCATAGTCCCCTTCGGCGATCGCCTGGTCGGGAGTGCTGGCAGGCGTGCCCAGGGTGCGGTTTTGCGCTTCGCGCAGTTGCTGTGCGCAACCAGCCAGCACCAGGGCGAGCAGCAGAATGGCGAAAACGCCCAGTGTTGGCTTTTTATAGACGGTCATGATGATGGAACTCCCGGGTTCGCGCGCCAGATCCCCCAAGCGCGCCGTTGTGACCTGCATAATATCAGCGCCACCCCACGACGTCGTGAAACGACTATGCAATCGACCACGGCTGCTCTTTGGATAGTGGCCACGCCAATCGGCAATCTCGGTGATTTCAGCGATCGCGCTCGGCGCACGCTTGTCGATGTCGCGCTTATTGCTGCCGAGGATACCCGCCACAGCGCCCGTTTGACCCGTCATCTGGGCATCGATACGCCGATGATCTCGCTGCACGAGCACAACGAGAGTGCGCGGATCGAAAAGATTATTGAGCGGCTGGCCGCTGGTGATTCAGTGGCGTTAATCAGCGACGCCGGTACGCCGCTGATCAGTGATCCCGGCTATGCGCTGGTGGGCGCGGTACGCGCGGCCGGCTACCCGGTACTTGCCGTGCCCGGCGCCTGTGCTGCAATCGCGGCGCTTTCGGTGGCCGGGTTGCCAAGCGATCGCTTCGTATTCGAGGGTTTTCTGTCGTCCAAGGCAACCGCGCGCAAAACGCGGCTGGCCGAACTCGTAGACGAAACCCGCACGCTCATATTCTACGAATCGAGCCATCGTATCGAACGCTGCGTGCGCGATATCGCGGCCGTGTTCGGCCCTCAGCGCCGTATTGGCTTGTGCCGCGAGCTCAGCAAACTGCACGAGCAAAGCATCGTGCTCGAGGCCGAGGCGCTGTGTGCGTGGCTGTCGGAAGACGACAATCGGCGGCGCGGCGAATTCGTACTTGTGGTGGCCGGCGCACCGGACGTCGAGCGCACGGCGGGCGAAATCGCGCTCGATGACCTGCTGCGCGAGCTGCTCGCACTCACTGGAACCAAGCAGGCGGCCAAGGCGGCTGGCCGGCTTACCGGCGGCGCCACCAACGATATCTATGCACGGGCGCTCGAACTGTCGGCAGCCGATTGATCATCGGAGAGTGGGTCACAGTGATAGAATCCGCATTCGGAGTCGGCCACGCAATCGCGGTGTCCACACGTGGGCACGGAGGAAAGTCCGGGCTCCATAGGGCAGGATGCCAGGTAACGCCTGGGAGGCGTGAGCCTACGGAAAGTGCAACAGAGAGTAGACCGCCGATGGCTCGTTCGCGAGCCAGGTAAGGGTGAAAGGGTGCGGTAAGAGCGCACCGCGCGTCCGGCAACGGTTCGCGGCACGGTAAACCCCATCCGGAGCAAGACCAAATAGGAGGACGACGTGCGGCCCGCACAGTCCTCGGGTAGGTCGCAAGAGGCATGCGGTAACGCATGTCCCAGATGAATGATTGCGTACGACAGAACCCGGCTTATCGGCCGACTCCGAACCTCTCTTTCCAGCAGGCGGGTGCCCCATGCTCGGGTTTTCCGGGCCATCATGGGTAGACGCCCCACTTGCGCAAAGCGCGCACCGATTCTCTGGGCCACGGAATCAGCCGTTCGTCAATTCTTTCGGTGTTCAAAGGCGTTGCAGCCCTCTCCGGCTCACAAAATCGTCGAGCTAAAACCGCTAAAACCCTAAAAAACAAAACAAAATAAGAACGGTGATTTTCGTCTGAAAACACGCTTTGAAGGCGTCAGAAATCACTGTTTTGCTGGGTTTTTTTGCCCTTCGTCGTTTGCTTGACACTCGAAAGCGGCGCTGCCTATAGTGGCGCCGAGGGGTAGGAAGTGGGGCAAAGTGGTTCAACGGCTATAACGAGGCCGCAGCGTGTTCAAGGGGTCGCATCCGGTCACCATCGATGCCAAGGGTCGTATTGCGATCCCGGCGTCCTATCGCCAGTCGTTGATTGACGACTGCGCGGGTCGACTGGTTATTACGCGGCACTGGGACGGCTGTTTGTTGATCTATCCCGCGACCGAGTTTCAGAAATTCGAATCCCAGCTGTTGGCCAAGGGAAGCCTCAACCCGAAAGTGCGAGACATTCAGCGATTTTTCATCGGCAATGCGCGCGATATCGATATGGATCGGCAGGGCCGTCTGCTGCTGCCGTCCAATCTGCGCGCGGCCGCCAGTCTTGAGTCCAAGGCTGTGCTGTCGGGTATCGGCAATCTGTTCGAGCTCTGGGATGAGGCGCAGTTCAATGACCGGGCGGCCGATACCGCGGCCGCTCTGGCCGAGGATGCCGCCAACGGCGAGCTGCCCGACGTGCTTATGGACATCAGTCTGTGATGTTCGCTGCCCGACACCATCACCTGTAACGCCATGAGGATCGCTGCCCAAATGCCGCAGGCCGAACATCAACCGGTACTGCTCGACGCCGCATTGGCCGGACTCGGCCTGCGCGCCGACGGGGTTTATGTGGATGCCACCTTCGGGCGTGGCGGTCACAGCCGCGGTGTGTTGTCGCATCTGGGGCAGAATGGTCGTTTGATCGCATTCGATCAGGACCCCGACGCGCAAGCGCATGCGCAGCCGATCGTCGAGACCGACGAGCGGTTTACATTCGTGCGTGCGTCATTTGCCGAGCTCGGTGAGCGCGTCGCTGCACTTGGGCTGGCGGGTCGTGTCGACGGGGTATTGTTCGATCTGGGTGTTTCGTCACCCCAGTTCGATGTGGCCGAGCGCGGGTTCTCTTTCCGCCATGCCGGGCCGCTCGACATGCGCATGAATCCGGACGCGGGCAAGCCGCTTTCGGATTGGCTGCATAACGCCAGTCACGGCGAAATCGCCGCAGTGATCAAACGCTATGGCGAAGAGCCGATGGCCGGACGTATCGCGGCGGCCATCCTTGATGCGCGTGCGACCGGGCCGATTGCAGATACGGGTCGGCTGGCCGCTATTGTCGCCAGCGCTATTCCGGCGCGCCTTGCGGCGGGTAAGCGAATTCATCCGGCGACCCGCACGTTCCAGGCGTTTCGCATGCATATCAACGACGAGATCGGCGCGCTCGAGCGCGGTCTCGAGGCGGCGTTCGATGTGCTGGCGCCGGCTGGGCGTCTTGCCGTGATCAGTTTTCATTCGCTCGAGGATCGCCGCGTCAAGCGTTTCATTCGTGCCCAGGCGCGGCCTGTGCCGCCGCCGGTGCCGATGGCGCCCGTTGCCGCGCCCGCCTTGCTGGAAATCGGCAAGCCGGTGCGTGCTGACGCCGCCGAGCTTGAAGCCAATGCTCGCGCACGTAGCGCGATCATGCGTGTCGCCGAGCGTACCGACGCGCCGAAGGTGTCGTCATGAGTCGGCAGATGCTCACGATCGTAGCGCTGTCGCTGGCGATCCTCGTCAGCGCCGTGGCGGTCGTTCAGGCCAAGCACAAGACGCGTGAAATGGCGCACGAGTTGCAGGTCGAGCGTGTCGAGCGTGACAAGCTCTCGACCGAGTGGGCTCAGTTGCAACTCGAAGAAAGTGCCTGGGCCAATCCGGATCGTGTGGCGCAGGTAGCACGTCGTGAGCTGAGCATGGTCCAGCCGCGTAACTATGTCGTGCTGGAGTCCAGACGATGAGCCGCCGCGATTATCGAAACAGCGAGCGCAATAAGCGCGACAAGATGCCGGCGCCGCCGCGCTGGCGCGGCTGGTTCGTGCTGACGCTGTTCGCCGTCTTTGCGGTCGTGCTCGCGGGCCGAGCCTTCGATCTGCAAGTGCTCGACCAGGCGTTTCTGGCCAAGGAAGGCGACAAGCGCCATCTGCGTACCGTGTCGGTGCCGGCCGGGCGCGGCGTGATCAAGGATCGCAACGGCGAGCCGCTGGCCTTGTCGGCGCCCACCGAATCCGTTTGGGCCGTGCCGGGCGCGGTGCTGGAAGCGCCCGAAAAGATCGCGCCGCTCGCGCGCCGGCTGAATATGCCGGTTTCGGAACTGCGCAGTCGTCTGGAAAGTTACAAGAGCCGTCAGTTTCTGTATCTGCGTCGTCAGCTCGCGCCCACCGATGCGCGTGCGGTGATGGCGGTCGACGCGCCGGGCGTGTTCTTGCAGCGGGAATACAAGCGCTACTACCCGGCCGGTGAGGCCGCCGCCCAGATCGTGGGCATGACCAATATCGACGGCCGTGGTCAGGAAGGGCTGGAGCTCAATCGCGACGGTTACCTGCACGGTGAGCCGGGCAGTCGCCGCGTTGTAAAGGATCGGGTCGGTCGTGTGGTCGAAGATCTGGCTGAATTTCAGCCGCCCCAGGCAGGGCATGAGCTGCGGCTGACGATCGACTCACGCATGCAGTATCTGGCCTATCGCCATATCAAGGCGGCAGTGGTCAAGAACAATGCCAAGGGCGGTATGGTCGTGATGATGGACCCCACCACCGGCGAGTTGCGTGCGGTGGCGTCCTATCCGAGCTTCAACCCGAACGATCGCGACTCGATCGATCCGTCGGGTGTGCGTGCGCGTGCGGCGACGGACGTCATGGAGCCGGGTTCGACGGTCAAACCGTTGTTGCTGGCCAAGGCGCTGGACAGCGGGCTGTTCGATACCGACGACGTGATCCATACCAAGGGCTGGTTCATGGTCGGCCGTCTGACCGTGAAGGATTTTCGCAACTACGGCGACGTCGACTTCGCCAAGATTCTGCAGAAGTCCAGCAATGTGGGCGCTGCCCACGTTGGCCTGAAGATGGGCGCCGAGGGTGTATGGCGCGCCTATAACGATTTCGGCTTTGGCGATATCACGGGCAGTGGTTTTCCGGGTGAGCGTTTTGGCGTGCTGAAGGATTTCTACGACTGGAACAACGTCGAAACGGCAACCGCCTCCTACGGATATGGCCTCGCCGTCACTGCGTTCCAGCTGATTCGCGCTTACGGCGCGATTGCCGATGACGGCATGCTGCGCAGCCTGCGTCTGATCGAAGGCGACGGCGCGGATATGCATGTGCCGCCGCGGCGCGTGCTCAAGCCCGAGACGGCGCGCACGATGCGGCACCTGCTCGAGGGCGTGGTTACACCCGCCGGTACCGCGACACGAGCCACCATTCCCGGCTATCGCGTGGCCGGCAAGACGGGCACGGCACGCAAGGCCGGCACGGGCGGTTACAACGCCGATCGCCATCAGGCTCTGTTTGTGGGCATGGCGCCGGCAGAAAAGCCGGCGTTGGTAACGCTCGTAATGCTTGACGAGCCGAAAAAAGATGCCTACTACGGCGGCGCCGTCGCGGCACCCGTCTTTTCTGCGGTCATGCGCGATGCGCTGCGTCTGCTGCGTGTACCGCCGGATAACCCGAGCGTGCTGACCGCGTCGGCGGACAAGCGCTCCAAAGGGGCAGGGACATGAGCGCGCTGGCTCCGATCCAACCCGCACGCCAGTCATTGGCCAGCCTCCTTGACGGGCTGGCCTACGACATTCCGGCCGTGGATATCGCCGGGGTGGCGATCGATAGCCGTAAGGTCTTGGCCGATTCGCTGTTTCTGGCGTATCAGGGCACGCGTAGTCATGGCCTCGATCATGTCGATGCCGCGATCTCTGCCGGGGCTGCAGCGGTCGCCTGGGACCGTGCCCGAGCCCCTGCGCTGGATATTGCCAACGTGCACGTGGACGCGCTTGCCAAGCATGCAAGCCGTATCGCGGGCCGTTTTTATGGTGACCCGTCTCGCAAACTGTTCGTTGCCGGCGTGACCGGTACCGATGGCAAGACATCCTGTGCCTGGCTTCTGTCTCAGGCGATCGAACTTCTGGGCGAGCGCTGTGGTTATATTGGCACGCTCGGTCTGGGCTTCTCCGACGACCTGAGCGAAGCCACCCACACCACCCCCGATCCGGTGGGTGTGCAGGACTGGCTGGCGCGGCTGGC
Source organism: Salinisphaera shabanensis E1L3A (assembly GCF_000215955.2). Taxonomy (GTDB): domain Bacteria; phylum Pseudomonadota; class Gammaproteobacteria; order Nevskiales; family Salinisphaeraceae; genus Salinisphaera; species Salinisphaera shabanensis. The sequence goes on along the minus strand of NZ_AFNV02000002.1, from coordinate 33,375 downwards.
CGCGGCCGATGCCGGCGCCGTCGCCTTCGAAGTGTCTTCACATGCGCTTGATCAGCATCGCGTCGATGGCGTGGCCTTCGATGTAGCGGTATTGACCCAGCTCGGTCGCGATCATTTGGATTATCACGGCAGTGTCGACGCCTATGCCGAGGCCAAGCAGCGGCTGTTCGCCTTTGAAGGGCTGACCAGCGCGGTGCTCAATGGCGACGACGCCTATGGCCGGGCCTGGCTGGCCAGCCTCGCCGAAGAGGTCACCCCCGTAGCCTATGGCTGCGGTGACATGGCCGCGCTGGCCGATCATTACGTGCGTATCGCTGCGGTCGAAACACGGGCCGACGGTTTGTCACTCACGCTGGAAACGAGCTGGGGGAACGCCGTCGTTGACAGCATGCTGGTGGGACGTTTCAACGCCATGAACCTGGCTGCGGTACTGGCCGTGCTGTTGGCACGTGGCGTCGAGTTCGAACAGGCCGTCGGCGTGCTCGGCGAACTGACGACGGTGCCCGGGCGCATGCAGCGTGTAGACAGCCGTGTCGACCAGCCCATGGTGGTGGTCGACTTTGCCCATACACCGGGTGCGCTTACCCATGCCATTGCCGCGGTGCGCGCCCACGCCCGCGGCCGGGTGTTGTGTGTGTTCGGCTGTGGCGGCGATCGCGATGTCGGCAAGCGTCCGCTCATGGGGGCAGCCGCCGAAGCAGCCGATCAAATCTGGATCACCGACGACAATCCGCGCAGCGAATCGCCGGCTGCGATCGCGCAAGCGATTCGCGACGGCATGCATATGCGGGCGCCGGTCACCGTCGAACACGACCGCGCCGCGGCCATTACGGCTGCGATTGCCGCAGCGCGCCCGGACGACGTGGTGCTGATTGCCGGCAAAGGCCATGAAACGACCCAGCAAACCGGCGACACGCGGCGCGCGTTTGACGATCGAGTGGTTGCCCGTACCGCGCTGGAGGCCTTATGAACGGTCGTCTGTCGCAACTGGCGCAAACACTGGGCGCGGGCCTGCAGGGTCATGATGCCGAGTATGTCGGTGCGAGCATCGATACTCGTCGACTCGAGCGTGGTGCGCTGTTCTTTGCGCTGCCCGGCGCCCGCGTTGACGGCCACGATTTCGTGGCCCGTGCTGCCAGCCTCGGTGCTGCCGGTGCCGTGGTCGCCCGTCGGGTCGACTCGCCGCTGCCGCAGCTGGTGGTTGCCGACGTCGAGCAGGCCTTGCAGCAGGCCGGCGCCGCGTCGCGCCAGGCATTCAATGGCACCGTCATTGGCGTGACCGGCAGCAACGGCAAGACCACGGTCAAGCAGATGTTGGCTGCGATTCTGGCCGAAGCCGGTTCGGTGCTCGCAACCGAGGGTAATCTGAACAACCATCTGGGCGTGCCAATCACGCTCATGCGTCTGAATGACAGCATCAATCGCGCGGTTATCGAAATGGGTGCGTCCCATGCCGGCGAGATTGCCATGCTCGCAGAACTCGCGCGCCCGCAGGTCGGCGTGGTCACGAATGCAGGTATGGCCCATATCGAAGGTTTTGGCAGCCGCGAGGGCGTGGCAAAAGCCAAGGGCGAGATGTTCTCCGGTCTGGCCGACGACGGCATTGCTGTCATCAACGGCGACGACGATTTTGCGCCGCTCTGGCACGAGCTCGCCGGTGAGCGTCAGCGGCTGGTATTCGCACGTCACGCGCGCGCTGATGCCGATGTGTTTGCCAGCGATATCGAACTGGAGGCGAACAGCAGTCACTTTACGCTGCATACACCCACGGGCGCGGCGGATGTCGTTCTGCCGCTGGCCGGCGCACACAACATCAGCAATGCCTTGGCGGCCGCCGCTGCGGCGAGCGCGATCGATCTCGACGCCGATTTGATCGCGCGTTCGTTGGCGGCGATGGTGGGTGTGGGCGGCCGCATGACAATTATCGCCGGTCGTCACGGCGCCCGATTGATCGACGACAGCTATAACGCCAACCCCGGCTCACTCGCGGCAGCGCTCGGTTGGCTGGCCCAGCAGCGCGGCACGCGCTGGGCTGCGCTGGGCGACATGGCCGAGCTCGGCGATCAGGCCGAACAGGCGCACCGTGATGCCGGGCGGGCCGCGCGCGAATCCGGTATTGAAAGACTTTGGGTGACCGGCCAGCTCAGTCGACTCACGGCCGAGGCCTTTGGCCCGGGCGCGCAATGGTTTGCCAATCACGGTGAGTTGATTGCGGCACTGGAAACCGCTCTATCCGTACGTCAGAGCGATACGACTTTGTTAATCAAAGGTTCGCGCAGTGCACGCATGGATCGCGTTGCCGACGCGCTTGCCCTTGAAGCCGATGCCAAGGCGGGGGTGTCATGCTGACGTTCCTTGCCGAATGGCTGGAGCCGCTGCACAGCGGTTTTCGCGTGTTTCAGTTCATTACGTTGCGCGCGATCCTCGGCGTACTGACGGCGATGGTGTTTTCGTTCGTCGTCGGCCCGGTCATGATTCGCAAACTGACGTTTCATCAGATCGGTCAGCACGTGCGCGACGATGGTCCGCAAAGCCATCTGGTCAAAGCCGGCACGCCCACGATGGGCGGCACGCTGATCATTGCCGCGGTGCTCGTGGCCACATTGCTGTGGGGCGACCTGAGCAACCGCTGGGTGTGGCTGGTGATGTTGGTTACGGCCGCATTCGGCGTGATCGGGTTTCTCGATGATTATCGAAAGCTCACCTTCGGCAACAGCAAGGGGCTGTCGGCAAAAGCGAAATACAGTGCGCAGACGCTGGTGGGCCTGGCGGCGGGCCTTTGGCTGTATCTGGGCGCGACCAGTTCTGCCGAAACCAGCGTGCTCATTCCCATGCTCAAGGATGTGTCGGTACCTCTGGGCGCGGGCTATATCGTGTGGAGTTATCTCGTGATCGTAGGTTCGAGCAACGCGGTCAATCTGACCGACGGCCTCGACGGGCTGGCGATCATGCCCTGTGTACTGGTGGCCTCGGCGCTGGCGGTGTTCGCTTATGTGGCCGGCAATGTGCAGTTTGCCGATTATCTGGGCTTCGCCTATATCGAAGGCGTGGGCGAACTGTCGATTTTCTGTACTGCGATTGGCGGTGCCGGGCTGGGCTTTCTCTGGTTCAACGCCTATCCGGCCCAGGTATTCATGGGCGATGTGGGTGCGCTGGCGCTCGGCGCTGCGCTGGGCGTGGTGGCGGTCGCCGTACGCCAGGAACTGGTGCTGGTGGTCATGGGCGGCATCTTCGTGGCCGAAACCGTGTCGGTGATTCTGCAGGTGGCGACCTTCAAGCTCACCGGTAAGCGCATGTTCCGCATGGCGCCGTTGCACCACCATTTCGAACTCAAGGGCTGGCCCGAGCCGAAGATCATCGTGCGATTCTGGATCGTCACGCTGGTGCTCGTGTTGATTGGTTTGTCCACGTTGAAGATCCGATGAGCGGCCTGCGCGAACAACTCGCTAACGCGGCCGTGCTGGTGGTCGGCTGCGGCCTGTCGGGCGTTTCGGCTGCCCGTTTCGCCAGCGCCTGCGGCGCGCGTGTGCGCGTGATCGATACGCGTGACGAGCCGCCGGGCGCAGCCACGCTGGCCGAGGCCTGCCCGCAGGCCAGTCTCATCGTGGGCGAGTTCAACCCCATACTGCTGGACGGCATGAGCCATATCGTGGTTTCGCCCGGCGTGGATCTGCGCGAGCCGCTGATCGAGGCAGCGCGCAAGCGCGGCATGGACATTATTGGCGATATCGAATGGTTTGCGCAGGTCGTCTCTGCGCCTGTGGTAGCGATCACCGGTTCCAACGGTAAGTCGACGGTCACCGCCTGGATGGGTGAAATCGCGAAAGCCGCCGGCTTGAATTACGCCATCGGCGGGAACTTTGGCACGCCCGCGTTGAATCTGCTGGCCGACGATGTCGAACTCTACGTGCTGGAGCTGTCGAGTTTTCAGCTCGAGTTGACGCAGCGGCTGCCCGCACGCGCGGCGACCGTGCTCAATATCAGCGCCGATCATATCGACCGGCATGGCGATATCGATCATTACGCAGCGCTCAAGGCGCGTATCTTTAAAGCGGCGGATGTTGCGGTTATCAATGCCGATGACGCCCGTGTGGACGCCATGAATACGGGGTCGGCCGCCGTCGCGCGATTCGGTGAGGCCGAAAACGCGGATTATCAGTTGCTTGAAGTATCGGGTGCGCGCCATCTGGCACGTAATGACCAGCCATGGCTGGCCTGCGATCAGCTGCGTTTGGCCGGACGACACAATCAGCTCAACGCGCTTGCCGTTTGGGCGCTGGCCGAAGCGGCCGGCTTTGATGAGGCGGCAATCCAAAGCGGCCTGACCGGCTTTGCCGGCCTGCCGCATCGTTGCGAAACCATCGCTGAAATCAACGGTGTGCGTTGGATCAACGATTCCAAGGGCACCAATCCGGGCGCGATGATGGCGTCGCTCGCCGGTATGGATACACCGGTACTTTTACTTGCCGGCGGCCAGGCCAAGGGCGCCGATTTCACCGCGCTCGGCCCGCTCGCCGCCAAGAAAGCGCGGGCGGTCATTGTGTTTGGCCAGGATCGTGAAAAGATCGCGACCGCAGTCAACGACTATGTGGCAGTACAGCGTGTCGATACGCTGCGCGATGCGGTGCAGCAAGCGGCGAATCTCGCCGAGCAGGGCGATACGGTGTTGTTTTCGCCCGGCTGTGCGAGCTTCGACCAGTTCGACAACTATGTGCACCGCGGCGAAAGCTTCGTAGCTGCCGTGCAGGAGCTTGCGGCATGATTCGCGCGCTGCAGACTATTCAACTCCCGCGGGTGCGCCCGGATACCGCACTGCTGGTCGCGCTTGCACTGATTGGCGGTATCGGGCTCGTTATGGTCGGCTCTGCTTCGGTCGCGGTTGCCGACCGGTTGACCGACGATCCCATGTATTTCTTCTACCGGCAGGCCGTGTTCGCGCTGGTCGGGCTCGTGGCGGGCTTCGCCGTGCTGCATGTGCCGATGCGCGTATGGCAGGCGAATACGTTCACGCTGTTGGCCATCGGCCTCGTGCTGTTGTTGATCGTGCTTATTCCCGGCATCGGCCATGCGGTCAACGGGGCGCGGCGTTGGATCGATCTCGGCCCGGTTTCCATGCAGGCCTCCGAGCCGGCGCGTTTCTGTCTCATCCTGTACGTCGCCGGCTACGCGGCACGTCGCCAGACGGAACTCGCGACGAGCTGGGGCGGGCTGTTCCGGCCCATGTTCTTCATGGCGCTGGCCAGCTTTCTGCTGCTTATCGAACCCGACTTCGGCGCGGCTGCGGTGATGGTCGCGGTGGCCGCGATCGTACTCTTTCTTGCCGGCGCGCGGCTGACCTATTTATTGGTACTGGGAAGTCTGGCGGGTACCGCCGTCGTCGGGCTGGTGCTGTCCTCGCCATATCGACTGGCGCGTCTGGTGAGCTTCGCCGATCCGTGGGCGCATCCTTATGCCAGCGGTTTCCAACTCACCCAGTCGCTGATCGCCATCGGCCGCGGCGAGATTGCCGGCGTGGGTCTGGGCAATTCGGTGCAAAAACTGCTGTATCTGCCGGAAACGCATACCGACTTTTTGTTTGCGATCTATGCCGAAGAGTTTGGCTTGCTCGGCACGGTGTTGCTGATTGGGCTATTCGCCACGGTGGTCTGGCGCGGTTTCGTAATTGCACGCCGCGCGATTGTGGCGGGCCAGCTGTTCGCTGGCTTCGTCGCCTACGGCATGTCGAGCTGGCTGGTGCTTCAGGCGTTTCTCAATATCGCCGTAAACATGGGGCTACTGCCCACCAAGGGCCTGACGCTGCCGCTGATGAGCTATGGCGGTTCGAGCCTGGTAATGATGTGCGTGCTGTGCGCGCTGCTGATCCGTGTCGATATTGAAACGCGCGTGCCCGAAAAAGGGGGTGCCCGATGAACGCGGCGGCAGCGAATACGCATACGAGCACGCCGCACGTGCTGATCATGGCGGGCGGTACGGGCGGTCATGTCTTCCCGGCGCTTGCCGTAGCCAAGGCGCTGATCGCCCGCGGCGTGCAGGTCAGTTGGCTGGGTACCGCGGCCGGCATCGAGGCACGGCTGGTGCCGGCGAACGATCTCACCCTGCATACGATCGATGTGGCTGGCCTACGCGGCAAGGGGCTGTTGTCCTGGTTGTCTGCGCCGCTGCGTCTGGCCCGTGCCTGCCTGCAGGCGCTGGGTGTGGTGCGGCGCGTTGCGCCGCAGCTGGTCGTGGGTATGGGCGGTTTTGCGGCCGGCCCGGGTGGACTGGCTGCGCGTCTGACCGGCCGCCCGCTACTCATTCATGAACAGAATGCCGCGGCCGGTCTGACCAACCGTCTGCTGGCGCGTATGGCCACGACCGTACTGCAGGCGTTCCCGAATACCTTTGCCGGCGACAAGGCCCGCAGCGTCGGTAATCCGGTACGCGCGGAAATACTCGAACTGCCGGCACCGGCCGAACGTTTTGCGAACCGCGAAGGGCCGATCCGACTGCTCGTGCTCGGCGGTAGCGGCGGCGCGCTTGCAATCAACGAACGCGTGCCGGCGGCGCTTGCGCGTATCGATACCAACAACCGGCCGCAGGTTCGACATCAGGCCGGGCGCACGCTCGCGCAGGCACAGGCCGCTTATGACAGCGCCGGCGTCGAGGCCGATCTGAGTGCATTCATTGATGACATGGCTGCAGCCTATGCTTGGGCCGATGTGGTGATTTGTCGCAGTGGGGCGTTGACCGTCGCTGAACTCGCTGCGGCGGGCGTTTCGGCGTTGCTGGTGCCTTACCCGTTTGCGGTCGACGATCATCAGCGTGCCAACGGCCAGTATCTGGTCGATGCTGGCGCGGCCACGCTAATCGATCAGTCCGAACTGAGCGTGGAACGCCTGGCGCACGAGATAGAGCGCCTGTGCAGCGATCGTGCGGCGTTGCGCGATCAGGCCGAAGCTGCCCGCCGCGTGGCTTGGCCGCGCTCGACCGACGATATCGTCGCCGCCTGCTTCGACACCATGGAGGCGGCATGATCGCGCCCCAGGGACGTAGCATGAACGGCGATTTCCAGCCGCTGGCCGAGCGGCCAATGCGGCGTGTGCGCACGGTGCATATGGTCGGCATCGGTGGTGTAGGCATGGCCGGTATCGCCAGTGTGCTGCTTAACCTTGGCTATGCCGTCACCGGCAGCGATATCAAGGACGGCGTGACCACGCAGGCCTTGGCTGCCCAGGGCGCGAAAATCTTTATTGGTCACGCGGCTGAAAATGTCGAAAGCGCGGATGTCGTGGTCGTATCGACCGCGGTTTCGCAGGACAATCCGGAACTCGTGACCGCGCACGAGCGTCTCGTACCGGTCGTGCGCCGTGCCGAAATGCTGGCTGAGCTGATGCGGTTCCGTTACGGCATTGCCGTGGCGGGCACGCATGGCAAGACCACCACGACGAGTCTGGTCGCTGCACTCCTGGCCGGTGGCGGGCTGGACCCGACGTTCATCGTGGGCGGCAAGGTGCTGGGCGCAGATAGCAATGCACGCTTGGGCGAGGGGCCGTATCTGGTCGCCGAGGCCGATGAGTCCGATGCCAGCTTCCTGTTTCTGACGCCGATGATGGCGATCGTCACCAATATCGATGCCGATCATCTGGAAACCTATGGCGGCGAGTTTTCGCGCCTGACGGAAACCTTTGTCGAGTTTCTGCATCACTTGCCGTTCTACGGTCTGGCGGTGTTGTGTGCCGACGACCCGGTCGTGCGTTCGATTCTGGCCGATGTAGGCCGGCCGATCCTCACCTACGGCATCGACCACGACGCCGACATCATGGCCGAGAACCTGTCCTTCGACGGCACCGGCACGCGGTTCACCCTGCGCCGTGCCGGCGAGCCGGGCCACGCTGTGCATCTGAATCTGCCCGGCAAGCACAACGTGCTCAACGCGCTGGCGGCCGCGGCGGTCGCGCATGAGCTGGGCGTAAGCATGGCCGCCATTGGCGAAGCGCTATCGCAGTTCGCCGGTATTGGTCGCCGTTGTGAGGTACACGGCGAGATCATGCTGGCCGACCAGCGCGTGCTACTGGTCGACGACTATGGCCACCACCCGCGCGAGCTGGTGAGCATCATCAGCGCGGCGCGTAACGCCTGGCCGGATCGGCGCCTGGTGGTGGTGTTTCAGCCGCACCGTTTTTCGCGTACACGCGATCTGTTCGATGATTTCTGCCAGGTGCTGGCCGAGCTGGATGTGCTCGTGCTCTGCGAGGTGTATGCCGCCGGCGAACATCCGATTGCCGGCGCAGACGGTCGCGCGCTGGCACGCGGCGTACGCGCGCGCGGCAAGGTCGACCCGGTATTCGTGGACGACGTGCAGCGCTTGAGCGATGTGCTTAGCGGTGTCGTGCGTGACGGCGATGTATTGCTCACGCTTGGCGCCGGCGATATCGGCGCAGTCGCACAACAGATGGCCTGCACTCTCAAGGAAGCAACGACATGAGCAACCCGCGTATTACCGATGCGAGCGCGTTTGGCCGTGTCGCCGTGTTGATGGGCGGCTGGTCGGCAGAGCGAGCGGTCTCCCTCGATTCGGGCGCTGCCGTCGGCGCCGCTCTCCAACGCCGCGGTGTGGACGTAACGATGATCGATGTCGACCAACATCGCGTGCTGGGTCTCGCCGACGAAGGTTTCGACCGCGTCTGGCTGGCGCTGCATGGTCGCGGCGGCGAAGACGGCGTGGTCCAGGGCGCGCTGGAACTCCAGGGCCTGCCGTATACCGGCAGCGGCGTGCTCGCCTGCGCGCTGTCCATGGACAAGGTACGCACGAAAGCGCTCTGGGCCGCTCAAGGTATTCCCACACCGGCGCATCGGCTACTGGATGCGAATACGGAGTCCAAGGCGGTGGTCGAAGCGCTGGGGCTGCCGCTCATCGTCAAGCCGGTACATGAAGGCTCGACTATCGGCATCAGTAAGGTCGAGCGCATCGAGGATCTCGATGCCGCACGCGCCGAGGCGGCGAAATACGATCGCGAGGTCATGGCCGAGCAATTCGTGAACGGGCCTGAATACACGGCTGCGATCCTCGACGGGCGCGCGTTGCCGCTGATCCATATCGAGCCGTCGAGTGGTTTCTACGACTACGAAGCGAAGTACGTCGCCAACGACACGCTTTATCACTGCCCCTGCGATCTCGAACAGGGCCGCGAGGCCGAGCTGCAGCGTCTGGCGCTGCGTGCGTTCGAGATCACGGGCGCAACCGGCTGGGGCCGCGTCGACTTGATGCTCGACGATGCCGGCCAGCCGTGGTTTCTGGAATTGAATGCCATTCCCGGCATGACGTCCCACTCGCTCGTGCCGATGGCCGCACGCGCCGCAGGAATGGATTTCGACGAACTGGTGTGGCGCATTCTCGGCGCTACGCTCACGACGACCAATCAGGAGAAAGACAATGAACTGGCGTGAACCCAAACGCTGGCGGGATGCCCTGCTGGGCGCGGGTCTGCTGCTGGGCGTGGCAGCCTGCACATGGCAGGGGATCAAGCCGGAAGGCGAAGCCACCCGTCACCTGTATATTAGCGGCGATGCGGTGCATGTCAGCGACGATCGAATCGCAGAAATCGCGGCACCTTATCTGGATGCATCGTTCTTCGATGTTGACCTCGAAGGGCTGCAAGCGAAACTGGGTAATCTAGCCTGGCTGCGTGAAGTGAAGGTATCGCGGCATTGGCCCGATGGCGTGGTCGTGCGCGTGAGCGAGCACGAACCGGTCGCCCTCTGGGGCGACAGCGGCGTGCTCGCCAAGGACGGCCAGGTTTTTACACCCTCGGGCGAAACGCGCCCGAGTGATCTGGTTCAGCTCGACGGCCCGGATACCGCCGGTCTGAAGGTTTACAACACGTATCGGACGTTGTCCAAGACACTCGCGGCCCACGACGTAAAGCTCGACAGCCTGACGCTCGACGCGCGCGGCTCGTGGAGCGCGCGGCTAGCCGACGGGCTGGAACTGCGGCTTGGACGTGACGATATCGATGCCCGCGTGCAGCGCTTTGTGCGCTATGCGCTGGGTGATGAACAGGCGCGCAGCCGACTGGCCGAGGCCGGTTATGTCGATCTGCGCTACAGCGACGGTTTTGCGGTCGGCGGCACGCGTGCCGCGACGGGCAATCAGGAGAAAGGTGATGAGCAAGCGGCCTGACCAGAATCTCGTCGTCGGTCTCGATATTGGCACCTCCAAGGTCGCCTGTATCGTCGCCGAGGTGAACGAGGGCAAGCTCGAGATCATTGGTCTGGGTAGTGCGCCGTCGCGCGGGATGAAAAAGGGGATGGTGGTCAATATTGAATCGACCACCGATTCCATTCGCCGCGCGGTCGAGGAAGCCGAGCTGATGGCCGGCTGCCGGATTCAGTCCGTGCATTGCGGTATTTCCGGCGCACACGTGCGCTCGTTGAACTCGCACGGCATCGTGGCGGTACGCAACAAGGAAGTCACCGAATCCGATATCGAGCGGGTTATCGACGCGGCCTGCGCGGTGGCGATTCCGGCCGATCAGAAGATCCTGCACGTGCTGCCGCAGGAGTTCGCGGTCGACGATAACGAAGGCATCCAGGAGCCCGTCGGCATGTCCGGCGTGCGTCTGGAAGCCAAGGTGCATATCGTCACGGGTGCTGTGACATCGGCCCAGAACATTCAGAAATGTGTGGCCCGTTGCGGGTTGGAAGTTTCCAAACTGTCGCTCGAGCAACTGGCATCGAGCTATGCGGTGCTCTCTGACGACGAGAAGGATCTCGGCGTCGCGCTCGTGGATATCGGTGGCGGCACATCGGATATCGCCGTGTTCGTCAACGGTTCGATCCGCCACACGGCCGTGATCCCGATCGCCGGCGATCAGGTCACCAACGATATTGCGGTGGCACTGCGCACGCCGACCCAGCACGCCGAGGGCATCAAGATCCGCTACGGCTGCGCGCTGCCTGAGCTCATTGAAGACGACGACGCCATCGAAGTGCCAAGCGTGGGGGAGCGCCCGCCGCGGCGGCTGTCGCGTTATACGCTCGCCGAGGTCATCAAGCCGCGCTACGAAGAGCTGTTCATGCTCATCCACAAGGAGCTGGTGCGTTCCGGCTTCGAGGATCTGCTGGCCGGGGGCGTGGTGATTACCGGCGGGTCATCGAAGATGGAAGGGCTGACCGACCTGGCCGAAGAGGTCTTTCATATGTCGGTTCGTCTGGGCACGCCGCAACGCGTGCAGGGGCTCTCCGATGTGGTCAAGAATCCGATCCATGCCACTGGCGTGGGTCTGCTCGAGTTCGGTAATCGTTCCCAGCCCCGGCCGGGAATCGACGTTTCCAATAACGATAATTCGTTTGCGCAGGTCTGGGAGCGGATGAAGGCCTGGTTCCAGGGGAATTTCTAAAGACACGTTCGATCAACGTCGGATGAGCCGGCAGTCGCCGGCCCCGACACAAAAGGTTTTTCCGCAAGGAAAAAGCACGGCAACCAAGATAGAGGTGCATCATGCCAGAAGTATTTGAATTTGCAGATCAAAAGACCGACAAGGCCGTCATCAAGGTCATCGGCGTCGGCGGTGGCGGCGGTAACACCATCAACCAGATGGTCAACGGCGGCATCGAAGGCGTTGATTTCATCTGTGCCAACACCGATGCCCAGCATCTGGAACGGTGCGATGCCGATGTGCTCGTACAGCTCGGCATGAACGTCACCCGCGGCCTGGGCGCAGGTGCAGACCCGGCCATCGGCCGTCAGGCCGCCGAAGAGGATCGCGATCGTATTCGTGAATCCATCGAAGGCGCGGACATGCTGTTCATCACCGCCGGCATGGGCGGCGGCACCGGTACCGGCGCGGCACCGGTCGTGGCCGAGATCGCCCGCGAAATGGGTATTCTTACCCTGGCTGTTGTGACCAAGCCGTTCCCGTTCGAGCGCGGTCGTCGCATGGAGATTGCCAAGCAGGGTATCGAGGAACTGGGTCGTTACGTCGACTCGCTGATCGTGATCCCGAACGAAAAGCTGCTGACCGCACTCGGCAAGGCCACCACGCTGAAGAACGCCTTCCAGGCGGCCAACAACGTGCTGCATAACGCGGTGCAGGGCATCTCTGACCTGATCACCCGTCCGGGCGTCATCAACGTCGACTTTGCCGACGTGCGTCGTGTGATGTCGGTACAAGGCATGGCCATGATGGGTCGCGCAACGGCCGTCGGCGACGATCGTGCCCGTGAAGCGGCCGAAGCCGCGCTGGCTTCGCCGCTGCTGGATGATCTGAGCCTGCACGGTGCCCAGGGTCTGCTGGTGAACGTCTCCGGCGACGAGAATCTGGGTATCCACGAGTTCCAGATCGTCAACGAAGTCATCGCCGACATGGGTGCGGACAACGCCGAAGTCATCGTTGGCATGGCCGAGGATCCGACCATGGGCGACGAGATCTGCGTGACCGTGGTCGCCACCGGTCTCGGTCACCAGGCCGAGGAGCGCGAAGCCATCCGGGCCGTCAAGCGTGATGCCGGTGGGCAGATGCGTTACGAGGATCTGGATCGCCCGACCGTGATCCGCAATCGTCCGCAGCAGTCCTCGCGGGAGAACGCCGCGGTCGATATGGACTACTTCGACGTCCCGGCCTTCCTGCGCAATCAGGCGGACTGAAGACGGCGATGCAGGGCAACTGCCGAAGCCGGCCCGCGGGCCGGCGGCAGGAGATCGTGCGTCGGTCGGCGGTAGCCGTGCGCTGCCGACCGACGCCCCTGTGTTAACCTAAGCGGCTTTGTGGGTTGGCCTGCGGGCCTGCTCCGGACGCGAAAGTATGGGCGCGGCAGGTTAAGGCGAAATTAAGCCATTGTGCATAAAGTATGTGTTCAACAGTTGACGACTTTGTGACACGGCGCGCCTAGCGTTACTGGACCGCCACAAGGACAAGAATTCGATGCTTAAACAACGCACCCTGAAAAACCCCATCCGGGCGACCGGTGTCGGCCTGCATACCGGTCAGAAGGTCTACATGACCTTGCGCCCGGGCAAGGCGGATATGGGCATCGTGTTCCGTCGTACCGACTGTTCACCGATGAAGGAATTCCGCGGCGACGCCTTCAAGGTCGGCGACACGACGCTGGCCACCACACTGGTCGACGACGGTGTGCGCGTGCAGACCGTCGAGCATCTGCTGTCGGCCATGGCCGGGCTCGGTATCGACAATGCGATCGTCGAACTGTCCTCGGACGAACTGCCGATTATGGATGGCAGCGCCGGCCCGTTCGTATTTCTGATCCAGTCGGCCGGCATCCAGGAACTGGATGCGCCGAAGAAGTTCATTCGTATCAAGCGCTCGGTGCAGGTTACCGACGAAGACAAGTGGGCCCGGTTCGACCCCTTCGACGGGTTCAAGGTAAGTTTCTGCATCGATTTCGATCATCCCGCGTTCGATTCCGACACCCAGTCGGCGACGGTGGATTTCTCGACGACCTCGTTCGTCAAGGAAGTCAGCCGCGCGCGCACCTTCGGCTTCATGCGCGATATCGAGTTTTTGCGCTCGCACAATCTTGCCCGCGGCGGTTCGATGGACAATGCCGTGGTGCTGGACGATTATCGGGTGCTCAACGCCGACGGCCTGCGCTACGACAACGAGTTCGTGCGCCACAAGATTCTGGACGCGATCGGCGATCTGTATCTGCTCGGGCATGGCCTGATCGGCAGCTACTCCGGCTACAAGTCCGGCCATGCGCTCAACAACAAGCTGCTGCGCGCACTGCTCGACGACGAAAAAGCCTGGGAAGAAGTCACCTATGAGGATATTTCCGAATCGCCGGTGACCTATATCAACGCGCGGCCGGTGGTCGCGGCCGCCTGAGCCGGACTCGGCCAGGCGATTTGAAAAGCGTCGACCGTTCTCGCGGCCGGCGTTTTTTATGACCGCCGTTCGCAGGCCTCAGCGCAGCAGCCGCTGGCGGTAGACACGCCAGAGTGCGACCCAGCCGAACACGAGCGGGTGGCGCCGCAGGCGATCGGTCACCTCGATTGCAACCCCGGTATGGCGTTCGATCTTGAAGGCGGCATAGTCGACCGCGTCGCTGAACGTGAAACAGGCCTTGACGAGCCGCGCGACCGACACCAGCTTGCCGGCGCCGCGCCGTAGCGGCCAACTGATCTTCGCCAGCTGTCGGCGCTGTGCCGAGGGCCGATACCGTACCGCCTGCGGATCGTCGAGATTGACCTCGAACGACAGCAACGGCGCCGCGCACCGCAGCCGGTGGCTGTATTCCGCCGCATCGGCGGCGACCAGCGCAACGCTGCGCCCGGCGCGCTCGACCCGCAGCTCGCTGGCGTAGCTCAGTGTGAGCGCGGCGGCGAAGGTGTCGGCCGCCGAGGCGGGCGGTGCAACGGCGGGCAGGGCCTTTTCCAGCAGGGTGACAACGGCCTCGCCACAGGCGGCGCGTACACGGTCGTGGTCGTGCGCGCTGCGTGCGTGGACGATCGCGACGGGCTGCGCGAAACGCCCCCAGATCGACGACAGGAACGCACGCCTGCCGACGCCGGCCTCCAGTTGCTCGACGCTGAGCACCGCGTATTTGCAGCGCAGTATGCCGTGCCCGGTCGCGCGTTCGGCGTAATACACATTGGGCGGCACGAGCCGGTTGGCGAGGGCGCCGATACGGCTCTGGCCGGGGCGCCCGTAGTCGTCGACCACGACATAGAAATCGATCAGGCCATCGTAGGGATCGCCGCTGCGCAGGCAGGAGCCGTAGTAGATGACGGCGGCGAGGGCGTCGCCGAAGCGCGCACTGATCACGGCCAGCAGCGGTTCGAGCTGCGGCGTTTGTGGCGTGCTGCATGGTCCGGCGATGATGTGCAGTTGATGCAGCCGGCGGTCGCGCTGTGCGGCTGGCATGTTCAAAGATTCAGGAACGAGGCCTTGCCCGCCGAACTGAGTACGACCGGCCCGTCGGCCACGCGGGCGCTGAAGAATTCGCCGTCGACGATGTAACCGCCGTCGAACAGCAGCTCCAGGCGCTGGGTATTGTGGCTGCGATAGCCTTTCTCGGGCGTCATCCAGCGCCGCCGTCGCCCACGGCAGACGGCCGGCATGCGGCGCAGAAATTTCTCCGCCGATTCGGCCACCGTGGTCCAGGCGACCGGACCCGGCTCCTCGCCCCAGAACGGATGTAGCCGGAGCACGAGGGTGTCGAGCGTGCTGGCGAACAGCAGAATGCTCGCTTCGTCGAGATCGTTGCCCAGGTCATCGCGCAAGCGCACCGTCACCGGTGAGAAATAGCGTCGATCGCCGGTCGCAACGGCCTTGACGAAGCGCGTGAATGCCACCCCGGGGCCCACGTCGCCGCGCAGACCGTACTGGTGCAGATTGCGTTGCGTATGTTCGACCGCGTTGTAGATCGCGCCGGCGCCGAAGAACATGCCGCAGAACGCGGGGGCATCGCCGCCGGGGTCTATCTTGAGCACGTCGCGGGCGACCACGCGTTGTTCGATATCGACCGGGTTGTCGGCCCAGGCCTGCAGTTTCTGCCATCCCTCGCGCTTGACCCGCACCGTGCCGACGTCGTTGCCGGTCATGTTGGTGCTGCCGGTGGGCACGAGCGCCAGCAGAGGCGGGCGCTCGAACAGATCGCCGAGCATCACATGGCTCAGCACCGACTGAACAGTGCCGTCACCGCCCGCGATGGCGAGCAGCTCGACGCCCTCGCGGGCGAGTTCGGTCAGTCCGGCGCGGATTTCTTCGGCGGTTTTGGCACGAATCGCGGGTACGCTGTCGCCGAGGTCGGGCTGGGCCCAGCGTTTGCGATGTCGGCCGCTGTGGGCGTTGTAGAGGATGCCCAGCTTGAGCGACCGCTGCGCCACGGCCGCAGGTTGCCGCGCGCCGGTCACGAGCGGTACACGACAGCAGATGTCGTCGACGGGCGCCGGTCATCGGCGCGGGGAGAGCGGGCGTCGAGCATGGGCCGCAGCTTGCGGGTCGGGGGGGTCAAGGCGCCGATGGTAACGCATGTGCCCCGGATGGCCCCACGCGCATGCCTCATCCCACGCGTCTGAGCCAGAGCACCGCGACCACGCATAGCAGCAACCCTGGGGTGAGCATGCACAGCGGCGCCGACAGCCCCAGCACGAACGCGAGATTGCCGACCGCCTGCATCGATGCATAAGCGAGCAGGCCGATGCCGGCGGCGACCGCGACCCGGAGCCCGAAATTGGCACCGCGGGGATTAGCGAAGACCAGCGGCATGGCCAGCAGCAGCATGGCAATCGCGGTGAGCGGCATGGCGAGCTTTTGCCACAGCGCGACGCGAAAACGCTGAGCGTCCTGATCATGGGTCTGCAGATAGCGGCTGTAGCGATACAGCGACAGCGGCGACAGGCTCTCGGGCGACCGGTCGAGTACCGCCAGCTGGCGCTCGTAGAGGGTGGGCGACCACGCCAGCGTGGCGCGCTGCGCGGTGGTGTCGCCGCGGGGGTTGAAGCCTTTGACCGTCACCTGCTGCAGCCGCCAGGGCCCGGACAAGGGGGTATCCGCGCGCGCGGCGTGCAGATAACGGGTCAAGGTCGCGTCCGCGCCGAACTCGAATATCTCGATCTCTACCGGTACCCGTGCATTTTCCAGCGCGCCGATGTGGACGACGCCGTTGCGGGCGCGTAGCCAGAAACTGGCGTCGTCGGCGATGCTGCCGCCGGTGATCGCGCTTGCGCGCATCTGTTGCGCTCGCTGCAGCAGCGGCGGCGCCACGAATGATTGCACACACAGCATGATCACGAGCAGCGCCACGCCGGCCTTGAACACGGTGCCGGCGATACGGGCCGGAGACAGCCCGGCGCCGCGCAGGATGACCAGTTCGTGGCGGCTGGCCATCAGTCCCAGGGCAATGACCACGGTGAGCAGGGTCGCGAACGGGGTCAGTTCGACCAGCCGCTGCGGCAGTTGGCGCAGCGTGAAGGCCACGGCGTCGAAAGTGCTGTAGTTGCCCTGGCCGACGTCGTCCAGCTGCACCGACAGATCAAAGAAGCCGAACAACCCGAGCAGCATGAGATTGACCACGACCCAGGCGCGCAGCAGTTCGGCGTGGATATAGCGTTCGTAGAGGCGCATCAGTAGCTCGAGCGCCGACGAAACAGCAGAACGCAGGCAATGGCGCCGACCAGCGCGTCGACCCAGTAAACGCCTGGAATGATCGCCACCACACCCTGTTCCACCCAGCTGCGCGCGACGCTTGCCAGCCCGTAGTACAAGGCGAAACTCACCGCGGCGGCGACCATGTTGCCGGCACGCCCCCGGCGCGGCGTCGAACGCGCGAACACGATGCCCAGCAACGCCAGAAAGATCACCGCGACCGGCCGGGAATAACGCCACTGGCGTTCGGCGATATCGTCGCGATCGGTCATCTGAAGCAGCGAAGCGCTGGATGCGGCCTTGCGCTTGTAGCCGACCACGCGGCTGGACGGCGACAGATGCCACTGCAGCTTGCCGAAGCCGACCACCCGATCGTTCGGGCCCTGCATGTCCAGCTGATAGAGATGACCGTCGCGAAAATCCAGTGTCGGCGCGCCATCGGCGTCAGTGGAGCGGCGCATATGGGCAGCGCGTATGACGACGCGGCGCTCGTCATCGATGAAACGGGCGAATACGTCGTTCAGCTGGTGCCCGTTATCGGACTTGCTGTTGGCGTAGATGGCGGCATCGTCGCTGGTATAGAACCGCCGCGGGGTAATGGCGCTCAGGTCCAGGCGTGCTTCGACGGCGACTTCCACGGCGTAGAGCTTGCCGTAGGCCCAGGGGCGTCCGTACAGCGACAGTGCGGCGACCAGCACGCTCACCACCAGCGCGAACGCCAGCAGTGGCCGGAGCATGCGCGACCGGCCGAGGCCGCCGGCCTGCAATGCAATCATCTCGCTGTCTGCGTAGAGACGGCCGAGACCGATGATGATACCCAGGTACAGACCCAGCGGCAGCAGTACCTCGAGCGCCACGACCACGCGCAAGCCGATCATCTCGGCGACGAAGCGCATCGCCTGCTGGCCCTGGGCGGCTTCGGCCAGGTAGCGCGTCACGCTGTAACTGGCGAAGATCGCGGCCAGCGCCGCAGTCACCGCGAGCCAGGGCCAGAACACCGCGCGCAGCAGATAGCGGTCGGATACGGTCAGCATGTCAGCGCCGCCGCGTTGATGGGCCGATACAGCGTGCGTCGACGCCGATCAACGCGGGCGAGACCGTACGGTATCGAAGCATTCGCAGACGGGCGGATCGGTGAGGTTCATCTTGTATTACGTTGTATCGACGCGGCGGTTACCGGCGAACGCGGCCAGACGCGTGGCCAGAATCGACTCGACGAGCCGCAGATCGGCCAGCGAATCGACATCGATCGCGGCCTCCGGCTCGGACAGCAGCACGGCGCTTACGTTCACGCGTCTGCGCCGGGACAGACGGGCGAAGGCGTCGGCCAGCGTCAGCCGATGCAGGGCATAGCGCAGCACGCCTATCCAGCCGAGCATGCCGGCGACCACGCGCGCCGGGTTCTTGCGTTCACGCTCGACGCGGCGCCAGTCCGACACCAGTTGCCGGCCGGCCGCGGTATGAATCGCGAACAGGTTGCAGCTACAGTAGCCATCGCCTCGGCCCAGCCGGATCGCGGTGCGCCGGCTATGCGGGTAGGCGGCGCGCACGGCGGCATATTCGACCATGCCCACCGACAGATCGTTGCCCTCGGCCGCCAGCAGCGGCGCGATCATCGACGGCCTCAGCAGCGCGTGATCAGCGGTGGTGAGCAGCGCCGGCTGGTCGGGTTCGAGCAGCGCCAGCGCCCCTGCCGCGCTCGCGCTCGGTGAATCGGCGGGAGCGACCCACCGCACGCCGGGCATTTGTAGCAGGGTGTCGAGTTGTGCCGCGGCATGGCTGTCATCGGCGAACATCGTGCGCGCGGGGCCGACCACGATGATCGATCCGATCCGGGGCGTGTCGCGCAGCGTCTCCAGCACACGTTCGAGCAGGGCGATGCCGCCCACCGGACTCAGCGATTTGCAGGGCGCGCCGGTCGCCGCGGCAATCGGGTCGTCCGGACCGCGGTCGCCGGCGAGCACGATGGCCGCGTAGGCACGCGTTCTCGTCACAGCGGTTTTTCGTAGATACGGTAGGTCTTGTAGACATCGCCGCCGATGCTTTCGATGATATCGCGCATGCCCTTGTTCGACTCCAGAATCCACGACAGCTCACAGCCGCGGGCCCCGCGCGCATAGAGTTCGGTCTGCAGCGCCCCGATTACGCAATAGGCCAGGGCCGCGCCCAGCGGGCCGCCCTGGTAGCGTTGGCGCACGCCCATGAGCGGCACGCGAGAGGTCTCGGGAAAACGGACCTTGAGCCGCCACAACAGCTTCATCAGCCCGGCCGGGAACAGACGACCGTTGAGATCGCGCGCCGCTTCGTTGAGGTTGGGCAGGCCCACGATGAAGGCCGCCGGCTTGCCGTCGACCTCGGCAATCTGGACCAGCTCGTTGGGCAGCAGCAGCTTGAGCGTCTTGCCCATGTCCCGGAACTCTTCTTCGGTGAGCGGCACGAACCCCCAGTTGTTGGCCCAGGCGTCGTTGAACATGTCGCGGATGATATCCAGCTCCTCGACGAACTTCTTACCATTGATCGGCCGTACCGTCACACGCTTTGCATAGCGCGCGAGCAGACGCTGCATCACGCGCGGATGCTCGAAATCGAGGTTGATCCAGTACGCGTGCAGATCGATTGCCTTGGCGTAGCCCAGCCGCGTCAGTTGCTGTGCGTAGTAGGGCCGTGCATGCCCCATCATCACCATCGGCGGGGTGTCGAAACCATCGACGAGCAGGCCGCATTCCTCGTTGATGGTCAGATTGAACGGGCCGTGCACCGCGCGCATGCCGCGTTCGCGCAGCCAGCTCTCCGCGGTTTCGGCCAGGGCGCTGAAGACGGCCGTGTCGTCGGGCGCGTCGAGCATGCCGAAATAACCGACATCGTCACCGTGGATCGGCTTGCGCAGACTATCGATCTGGGCGCTGATGCGGCCGACGCATTCGCCGTCCTGCCATGCCAGCCAGGCCTGGAATTCCAGATGCTCGAACGCCGGATTCTGTTTTGGCGACAGATGCATCTGGCGTTCGATGCGCAGCGGCGCACGCCAGGCGTTATCATCACGAAATATACGCGCGGGCACGTCGATGAACCGCCCACGAGCCTTGCGGTCGTCGACCGCGGTAATGCTGATTTCCCTGTCCGATTTCACGGATATCGCCATGGCCGATTCAACTCATTGTCGTGGGTGCGGGATATTGAGGCAATGTCGCGCACAGGCTTAAAAAAATCCCGACACGACCGTTATATTTTGTTAACGGAAGTAGGTGGAAAAACCGTTAAACTTACCCTAAAGCAAAGGTTGAAAACGGTATGCGTTTTTCATGATGCACTCAAGCGGCAGGATTCGGCGTGCCGGGGTTTGAAACCCGCGCGATCGTCGCTCATGGCCATCGTGAACGCGTGTTTTTTCAGTCTATCCGGGCATTGCGGTTATATTGCGTGCCAACTTGCGGTATTCTCGATAAAATATATGTCAGATGCACGGTCATAAAAACGGTTGTCGGCACGCGACCTGCGCCCGCGGGCTGTCCAGGCTCGCGCGCGCCGGATGGTCCGAGCGGGCGAACCTTTTCGACCGGTACCGGTCATTGAACCGGGCGCGCGCCACCTGGTCGACCCGATCCGCGCGCTGTGCGCGATCCCGATCGCCGATCGCGCCCACCGATCCGTGCGAGACAGCTTTTAATCAGGAATCCGGAACATGATGCCAACCCCCACACAGCATCGACTACCGATGCGTCACGGCGATTTTTCCAGGCTCGCGGATGCGCTGGATTACGCAGCCCAAGGGGAGACCGGGTTCAATTTCTATAACGGCCGGGGTGATCTCGTCGCGCCGTTGTCGTATCGGGAACTGCGCACGCGGGCGCTGGCGACCGCGCGCCGGCTGATCGGTCTCGGACTCGAACCCGGCGATCGCGTCGCGCTGGTTGCGGATACGGTGCCGGGCTTCATGGATTGCTTCTGGGCTTGCCAGTACGTGGGCCTGGTGCCGGTGCCGCTGCCCGTGACCGTGGGCCTGGGCAGTCGCGACGCATATATCCGCCAGTTGAGCGGCCTGCTTGGCGGCTGCGATGCGGCGGCTGCGTTCGCGCCCGAAGATTTCATGGCATTCCTGGAAAAAGCCGCCGAGGGGCATCCCCTACGCCATATCGGTAGTTTCGAGACGCTCCAGGACTTGCCCGAGGCCAATACGTTGCCGCCTTTGCCGGAGGTGTCCGCGACCGCCTATCTGCAGTTCACCTCGGGCAGCACCCAGTTTCCGCGCGGCGTGATCATCACCCAGGCGCAGGTCATGCAGAACCTGACCAGCATCCTGCGCCTGGGCGTACAGATGCGTGAGGACGATCGGCTGGTGTCCTGGTTGCCGCTCTACCACGACATGGGCCTGGTCGGCTTCATGCTGGCGGCGCTCACCTCGCAGCGCTCGGTGGACTATCTCGCGACCCGCGATTTCGCCATGCGCCCGCGCCAGTGGCTGAGTCTGATCAGCCGCAACCGCGGCACCATCGCCTTCAGCCCGTCGTTCGGCTACGAGCTGTGCGCGCGCCGTATCCGTCACGGCGCCACCGATTTCGATCTGAGCAGCTGGCGTATCGCCGGCGCCGGGGCCGAGACCATCCGCCCGACGTCGCTCAACCGGTTCGCCGAGACGCTGGCGCCGGCGGGTTTCGATTCGCGCGCGTTCCTGGCCTGTTACGGCATGGCCGAGTGCTCGCTGGCGATCAGCTTCGCGCCGCTCGATACCGGCCTGGAAATCGACACCGTCGACGCCGAGAAGCTCGCTACCCAACAGATTGCCGAGCCGGCCGATGCCCAGCAGGTCGAACGGACCAATACCTTTGTCGATTGCGGTGAGGTCCTGCCGGAATACGACTTCGAGATTCTCGACGGCGAGGGTCGCCCGTTGGGCGATCGGCGCGTCGGTGCGATCAAGGTGCGCGGGCCGAGCGTGATGTCGGGCTATTTCGGCAGCCCCGAGCAGACGCGCAAATCGCTTTCCGACGACGGTTGGCTGGACACCGGCGATCTGGGTTATCGGATCGGCCGGCGTATCGTGATCACTGGTCGTGCCAAGGATCTGATCATCGTCAACGGCCGCAATATCTGGCCGCAGGATCTGGAATGGCTGGCCGAGCAGCAACCGGAACTGCGCCCGGGCGATGCACTGGCCTTTGCCGCGCCGTCGGCGGTCGGTTCGGATGCCGCCGTCGTGGTCGTGCAGTGCCGGGCGCGCGAGGCCGAAGCACGCAATGCTTTGATCAAGCGCCTGGAAGGTCTGATCCGGCGTGAATTCGGCGTTGAGTGCCTGGTCGAGGCAGTGGCACCGCATACGCTGCCGCGGACGTCGTCGGGCAAGCTCTCGCGTGCTGGCGCGCGTCGCGACTATATTGCGCGTCTGCAGGAGCGGGTGCATGAGCGCCGTCGCCCGGCGGATGTGGGCAGCACGGCGGATGCCGATCACGATAGCGATCGCCAGGCAGGCTGACGCTTTGGCGCCCCGCGTCGCGGTCACCGGCGCCTCCGGCTTCATCGGCTCGACCGTCACCCGTGCGCTCGCCGCCGAAGGCTGGCAGGTCAGGGCACTGACGCGTACCGACAGCTGGGCCGGTCGGCTGCGTGATCAGGGGCTCGAGGTGACCGTCGGCTCTTTGGCAGAGCCCGCGGCACTCGATGAACTCGTGACCGGCGTCGATGCGGTCGTGCATTGCGCGGGCGCGGTGCGGGGTTCGTGTTATGCCGACTTCGCCGAGATCAACGTCGCCGGCACCGAGAATCTGATCGCGGCGATGGCGGGGGGCCCCCCCCCCCCCGGGGGGGGGGGGGCCCCCCCCTGCCGCTGGTGGCGTTGTCCTCGCTGGCCGCGCGTGAGCCGCAGTTGTCGGACTACGCGCGCAGCAAGCAGGCCATGGAAGCGCTGCTCGCGGAGACCGATATCCCGCTGGACTGTCTCGTGTTGCGTCCGCCGGCGGTCTATGGCCCCGGCGATACCGAACTCAAGCCGCTGTTCGATGCCTTTGCCCGCGGCCTGGCCCCGTTGCCCGGCGCCCCGGATGCGCGCGTGTCGCTGCTGTATGTGGACGATCTCGCGGCGGCGATTGTCGCCTGGCTGAATGCATCCGAACGTACCGGTGGGGTGTATGAAATTGGCGACGCGAGCGCACGTGGCTATAGCTGGGACGAGGTGGTGCGGACCGCGGAAACGCTGCTCGAACGTCGTATCCGTAGAATACCGGTGCCCGGCGCGGCCCTCGATGGCGTGGCCTGGGTGAACACGCGCATGTCGCGCTGGCTCGGGTATGCGCCCATGCTGACACCGGGCAAGCTACAGGAACTGCGCCATGCCGACTGGGTCTGCGACAACCGTCCGCTGCAGCAGATGCTCGACTGGGCGCCGCAGGTCGATCTGGCGGCGGGTCTGAAAACGACCTGTGGCTGGGGCCGGGCCGCGTAGAATAGAGCGGCAGGCAAAACGACGAGGCAAGTTCAATGGCGAGTTACGACGATATCTACGGCGAGCTGCGTACGCTGCTCGCGGCGTATGTGCCGGCCGGCAAGACGATCGAGCCGGACAGTCTGCTTGTCGACGATCTGGGGCTGGATTCGATGCAAACCATGGAAATGGTCATGGACATGGAAGATCAGCTGGATATGGCGATTCCGCTGAATCTGCTGCCCGACGTGCAGACCGTGGACGATCTGGTCAAGGCGCTGGCGCAGGTCGCCGCATGAGTATCTTCGACAAGTTCGCGCCCATCGCCGACGTGCGCCGGCGGATCGCCGCCACCGGGGTCGATCCGCTCGGCGTGCCCATCGATCAGATCCTGTCTGCCACCGAAGCCATGGTGCGCGGCAAGCGCACGATCCTGGCCGGTAGCAACAACTACCTGGGCCTGACCTTCGATCCTGCCTGCGTGGACGCCGGGGCCGACGCGGTCCGGCGCGAAGGCACCGGCACGACCGGTTCGCGCATGGCCAACGGCTCCTATGCCGGGCATCTGGCCCTTGAACGTGAACTCGCCGAGTTCTACGGCGTGGGCCAGGCGATCGTGTTCTCGACCGGCTATCAGGCGAATCTGGGCATGCTCTCGGCGCTGGCGGGGCCGCGCGACGTGGTCATGCTCGACGCCGACTGCCATGCCAGCATCTACGACGGCGTCAAGCTCGGCGGCGCCGAAACCCTGCGTTTTCGCCACAACGACGCTGCCGATCTGGACAAGCGCCTGCGGCGCCTGGGCGAACGTGCGACCGATGCACTGGTGGTGGTCGAAGGCATCTACAGCATGCTCGGCGACCGCGCCCCGCTGGCGGCGCTGTGCGAAGTCGCACATCGCCACGGCGCGCTCATCTATGTCGACGAAGCGCACTCGCTGGGCATCTGCGGCGAGACCGGCAGCGGCGTTGCCGAGGCCGACGGAGTGCTCGACCAGGTGGATTTCATCGTCGGCACGTTCAGCAAGAGCCTGGGCGCTGCCGGTGGCTACTGCGTGAGTCGCCACGACGCGCTCGACGTGGTCCGCTATGCCAGCCGGCCGTATATATTCACCGCGTCGCCGGTGCCGTCGGTGATCGCCTCGACGCGTGCCGCGCTCGCGCGTCTGCGCGCCGCGCCGCAACTGCGTGAGCAGCTCTGGCGCAATGCCCACCGGCTGCACGACGCACTCGTGGCCCAGGATTTTCGTCTCGGCGCCGAGCCCGGCCCTGTCGTCGCAGCCATGTTCGATACCCCCGAGCAGGCGTTGACCTTCTGGCAGGGACTGCTTGATCACGGCGTGTACGTGAATCTCATGCTGCCGCCGGCGACCCCGAACGGCTGGTGTCTGGTGCGGTGCAGCCTGAGCGCGGCTCACAGCGACGCACAGATCGATCACCTGATCGCGTCGTTCAGCGCGCTCAAGGACGATGCCCGGGCAGCGGCCGCCGGTTGAACGATTCCATGCGTAGCGACCACGCTCTGTTGTCCGAACATTCCGCCCGTGGTGGTGTGTTGCCATGGGCGTGACCCTGCTCACCGGCGCCTCGTCCGGCATCGGTCGCAGTCTCGCGCGCCGGCTGGCGGCCGGCGGAGAGGTGATGGCGCTGGTCGCGAGGCGCGACGAGTTGCTGGCCAGTCTGGTGGCGGAAATCGAAGCGGCCGGCGGCAATGCGCTGGCCTTGCCCTGCGACGTCACCGATCGGGTCGCGCTCGCAAACGCCGTGGACATCGCGGAATCGCAGCTGGGGCCGGTCACGCGTCTGGTCGCCAACGCGGGCGGCGGCGAGCCGACGGATGCGACACAATTCGACGCCGGCGTTTTTGAGTCGGTGGTCCGACTCAATCTCGTCGGCGTGGCCAATGCCGTCGCCGCGGTGCTGCCGGGCATGCTTGCCCGCGGCGACGGCCACCTGGTCGCGACCGGTAGCCTCGCGGGCTGTCGCGGCCTGCCGAGTGCCGCGGCTTATTCGGCGGCCAAGGGCGGGCTGGCCAATCTCATGGACAGCTTGCGTATCGATCTGCGTGGGCGTGGCATTGCCGTTACCCTGTTGATGCCGGGCTTCGTGCGCACCAAACCGAAAAAGCCCGGCGGCTCGCGCGGCAAGCCGTTCCGAGTGGATCTCGAGGTGGCGACCGCGCGTATGGAAAACGCGATCCTGGCGCGCCGGCGGCGGCTGATATTCCCCTGGTCGCTGGCGCTCGCGATTGGCCTGACGCGGCTGCTACCATTCGGTATCGACGAGTGGCTGCTGGCCGGGCGCGGCCGCACGGCCGGGCCGCGCCGAAACGAACCGCCGGCATGATCCCGATCACTTTTCGAGCATCCCTTTTCCAGAAAGGCAATCTCATGGCGACCCAAGCAGATCAATCCGGCGACAAGCGCCGCAAACTCGTCAAGCGTTTCGGCAAGAAACTCTTTCGCGGCACGCTCCTCGAGTTTCTCTCCAAGCAGTCGAAGATTCCGGACCAGCCGGTGCTCGACAACGCCTTGTTCCCCTGGGCGGAAGAACTGCGGGTGCAGTGGCCCGAGATCCGTGACGAACTCGAGGCCTTGCTCGAACATCGCGCCGCCTTGCCGAGCTTTCAGGAAATTAGCCCGGATCAGGCGCGTATCTCCAGCGATGCGCGCTGGAAGACGTTCATGCTCTACGGCTTTGGCACGCGCATGGATTTCGGCTGCGAGATGTGCCCGAAAACCGCGGCGGCGCTAGAGAAGCTGCCCAATATTTCCAATGCTTTCTTCTCCATTCTCGCACCCGGCAAGCATATTCCGCGTCATCGCGGCGTCACCAAGGGGCTGGTGCGCTGTCATCTGGGCCTGCGCGTACCCAAGGGCCCGGAACGTTGCCTGATCGAAATCGATGATCAGCCGATGCGCTGGGGCGAAGGCGAAATGTTCTTCTTCGACGATACCTATCCGCACGAAGTCTGGAACGAAACCAGCGAAGAGCGGGCGGTACTGTTGTTCGATATCGAGCGGCCCATGGGGCCCGCCGGGCGCGCGGTTTCGCGTGCAATGATCTCGGTGCTGCGGCGCACGGCCTATTTCAAGGACGCGATGCGCAATCAACGCGCCTGGGAACAGCGCTATCGCGAGACGGTGCTGGCCGGCCAGGGGCACTGACGCCGTGACGATGCATGTCTGCGAGTCCGTCGGTCGTCGCGCGATCGCGTCGGCGTGGCAGCGGTCGGCGCGCAGCTGAGGTCGCGACATGGCTCGGTATTATTTTCTTCCCCAGCGCCTGCAGAAGGCGGTACGACTGCCCCAGCGACTGGTGTGGTGGGTCGAATATATCGTCATCGGCGGCCTGATCGAGTTGTTCAAGCGCCTGCCGATCCGTTTGTCGATGCGGTTTGCCGCGTTCGTATTCGGCCTGTTCGGTCCGTATACACCGCGCGCCGACAAGGTCCGGGCCAATCTGATGGTCGCTTTTCCGCAGACGCCGGACACGCGGCTCGAGGAGTTGATGCGCGACTCCTATCGTCATCTGGGCGTGGCGATCGCGGAGCTGGCGTCGCTGAAACAGATCTGGCGCGAGCGCGAACGACGGATCGAATTCACCCTGGAGCCGGGCGCGGTCATGCCCACCCCGGACAAGCGCAGCGTGTTCGTCACCGCGCATCTGGGGGCCTGGCAGCTGACCCCGCTGATCGGCCCGCATTATGGGGTCACGCTTCCGGTGATCTATGCGCCCGAGCAGAATCCGCTGGTCGACCGCAAGCTGGGCGCGATGCGTCGTGCCTTCGGTGGGCCACTGGTGTCGCGTGATGGCGGTATCCGCGTGCTGATGCGCGCGCTCGATCAGGGGCAGTCGATCGGCCTGACCGCCGACACGCGCATGGACGCGGGCGAATCGCTGCCGTTCTTCGACGAGCCGGCGATGACCAATACCGCACCGGCGCGGCTGGCGCTGCGCTATGACTGCGACCTGGTGCCTGTGCTCGCCGAGCGTCTGCCTGGTGCGCGTTATCGGGTCAAACTGTTCGCGCCGATCCGCGCCCGTGCGGATGCCGCCGATCGGCAGGCGCGGGTACAGGACATGACCGGCCAGCTGAATCGCCTGTTCGAGCAATGGATCCGCGATCGTCCGGATCAGTGGCTGTGTCTCAAGCGCCGCTGGCCGAAGGCGGTTTACAAGCGTCTTCAGGCGCGCTGAGCCGCGATGTTGTCGTCGGTTCCAGTTATCTTTTCCATCATCGCGCCCCCAGGGGCCGCGATCCCGGGGAGTCGTTAGTCCATGGCCGTTCGATCGCAACGTGTACTGGCCTCGTTTCTGGCCGGCGACGACAATCGTCGTCCAAGCGCGGCACAGGTCGGCACCATCTGCATCACGCTGGCGCCAAAGGCCGGTGTCACGCCCAGCGACAAGCCGCCGGTGCGGATCTATCTGGGTACGGAATCGGCCCAGTTCCGTGCGGAGCGGGCGTTCGTGTGGTCGATCGAGCGCCTACGCGATCCGGCGCGCCGCTACGATATCCATCTGATGAAGGACTTCGCGGGTTTCGAGCGCCGCCTGTGGCTGACCGGCTTCACCAACTACCGTTTCGCGATTCCGGAGCTGGCCGGGCGTGAGGGTCGGGCGATCTACAACGATGCCGATCAGATCTATCTGAAGGATCCGGCGCTGTTGTTCGACACGGCCATGGGCGATCACGGCGTGCTGTCGATCAACGATCGCGATACCTCGGTCATGCTCATCGACTGCGCGCGCATGGCGTCGCTGTGGAACTGGGACAGCGCCAAGGCGACCAAGAACCGCGAACTGGAAGCGCGCATGCGTGCAGTGGATGGCCTGTGGGGCGAGCTCGACGCCGGCTGGAACGCCCGCGACGAGGAGTATGCCCCGGTCACCTCGCATCTGGTGCACTACACCACGATTCATACCCAGCCGTGGCGGCCGACGCCCGGCGACTATGTGTATCGGGCCAATGTGGCCAGCGATCTGTGGCTCAACATCGAAGCGGAGGCGGATGCCGCCGGCTTCCAGCTGTTTCATGCCGAGGACCCGACGCCGCAGTTTGCCGATGCCGCCACGGTCAGCGATGAGCGCCGGCGGCAATTCACGCCGGATCTCGAGGCGTTTCGCGAACTCGCCCAGGACGCCGAGGCGCAATCGTTGTACTACTGCGGCTTCGCCTCGGCCGCGACCCTGCGCACGCTGGCCGACCAGTGCGGCTTGAGCGTGGAGCGTATCGACACGGCGACGCCACTGCAGGAAAGCGGTCGCGATCCAAACCGGGACAGCGTGGATGTAGTCGCCGCGGACGGGCTCGAGCAACTGCCCGACCTGGATATTCCATGGCTGCTGGACCGGCTGTTCGCCCGCGCGACGCGTGCGCTGGTGGTGAGCGTGACGCTGGGCAGTGATCGAACGCGCCTGTGCCCGGCCGACCCGCACTGGTGGTATGCGCAGCTCGCGGCCGCCGGTCAGCGTTTTCCGGACCGCCACTGGCATCTGGTGGTGCATCGCAAGCGCCGCAGGGATGGCGCGCAGGCGGCTCACTGGTCGGGCGGGGCGCTGTTGCGCGTGCCGCCGACGACCTGGGTGCTTCAGCATCACAAGACGGGCCATCGCAGCCAGGCGCTCGGCATCGCCGACGCCCTGGGCTGGGATTACGAAACGCGCGAGATTCCCCACGCGCCGGCGCGCACGTTGCTCGCCGCGCTGCGCGCACGCCTGCCGGTGGGCGCGCACGGGCTGTCGGACACCATCCGCCCGCCGTGGCCGGATCTGATCATCGCTTCGGGCTGGCTGCCGGGCCTGGTGGCCCGCTGGGTGCGGGACCAGAACCAGGGTAATACCCGAGTCATCCTGATGGGGCGCCGTGGCGGGCCGGTCGGCGAGACACAGGATCTGGCGATCGACTGCCCGCACTTTGGCCTCACCCCACATCCGCAGCACCTGCAAACGGTGCTGCCGCCGAGCAAGGTCGGCGCTGATCGCATGGCCGAGGCGGGCGCGCGCTGGCCGCAGGTGTTCGGCAAGGATGCCGCCACGCCGCGCGTTGTCTGGCTTGTCGGCGGTACCAGCGCGCAGCATCGCCTGGACGCCGAGCACGCGACGCGGATGCTCGACGACGTCCACGGCGCCACCCGCACAGCGGGAGGCACGCTGGCGGTGCTCACCAGCCGGCGTACCGGCGAAGCGGTCACCCGCACCCTCGCCCAGAGCGCTGACCGGGGCGCTGATGGGGGTGTCATTTTCGAGCCCTGGCGGGCGGCGTCAGATGCCGATAACCCGTTCCTGGGTTATCTGGCCCATGCCGATATTCTGGTCGTGACCGGTGAGAGCGAATCGATGCTTGCCGAAGCCGTGGCCACCGGCAAGCCCGTCTATATACTGCCGCTGCCCGAACGCGCGCCCTCTGCGCGCCAGCGTATTGCCGACTGGGTGCATACCCAGTCGCAGACCGATCGCTACAACGCCCGTGGCTCGCGCCGCCCCCAGCAGGGCCTGCAGTATCTGAGCGCGCGCCTGATCGAACAGCGGATATTCCTGCCGCGACGGGATATGCCCGCGCTGCACGGCGCGCTCGAGGCGCAGGGTCTGGCACGGGTTTTCGCCGGTGTGCTGGAGACCTGGCAGCCGCAGCCGTGGAACGAACTCGAACTGCTCGCAGGCGAGATTCGCGCGCGCCTGGCTCCCGACGTTCGCCGTGGCTGATGTGCGCGTGTCTGACGACGCGTCGGCCCCGCGCGTGTGGGTGCTGCTGGGCGAAGGCGCCGGCGGTAATGCCCAGATGTGCGCGCTGGCCGAGGCACTCGGCTGGCCGTTCGAGACCCTGCAGCTGCGCTACAACCGGCTCAACCATGTACCCAGCGCGCTGCTCGGTCCCAGCGTGCGCACCGTGGATCGGGAACGCTCCGACCCGTTGACGCCGCCGTGGCCCGATCTCGTCATTGCCGCTTCGCGGCGTTCGGCGCCGGTGGCACGCTGGATCAAGGCCCAGTCGGGCGGCCATACGCGCCTGGTACATCTGCTGCATGCGCAGGCGCCGCTGCATCATTTCGATCTGATCGTGACCCTGCCGCAGTTTCGGCTGCCCGATGCCCCCAACGTGCTGCACAACACGCTGCCGTTGAACGTGCTCGATCAGGCGCGTCTGGAGCGTGCCGCCCAACGCTGGCGCCCGCGTCTTGCGGACTTGCCGCGACCGTGGATCGCAGTACTCGTCGGCGGCGACAGTTCCAGCTATCGTCTCGACCCGGCCACCGCCCGAAAGCTGGCCCAGCAAGCGGTCGACGTCGCCGAGCGCCACAGCGGCAGCCTGCTGGTGACCACCAGCAAACGGACCCGCGCCGATGCCGCCCAGGCGCTGTGGCAGGCGATCCGTGGGCCGTCGTACCGCTATGCATGGCAGGCCGACGACGCCGACAATCCCTATCCGGCTTTTCTCGCGCTCGCCGATCGTTTCATCGTGACCGCCGACAGCGCCTCGCTGCCGGCCGAGGCCTGTGCGACCGGTCGTCCGGTGGAGCTGTTCGACTGGCAGCCGCGTGCGCAGCCGACGGGATGGGCGCGGGGGGCGCAGACGGCACTCGCACAACGCATCGGGCGCGGTTTAATCTACTGGGGCGCGGTCAAGCCGCGGCGTGATTTCGCGGCGTTTCATCGCGGGCTCGTCGAACGCGGCCTGGTCGGCAGCGACAGCCCCCGCGGCCGGGTACCCGACGACATGGGCCGCACCGTGGCGCGGATCCGCGCGTTGATGCAAACGGCGGTGTCGCCGTCCGCCGGCGATCGGCGATCGCGCAACGATTCGCCGTGCTCCAATCATTCTTCCTGAAGGACATCGTGTTCGCCATGGAATTTCTCGACTACAAGCGCCTGGAAGCCATCGAAGCGAAACGCTTCCAGCAGACCGATCCCTATCCGTGGATCAATCCGGCCGGCCTGCTGACCGACGCCGGCTATGAGCGTCTGCTTGGGCATATGCCCAGCACCGATCAGATGACGCCGACCTTCGGCATGCAACGCTCGCACGGCCAGAAGGCCCACGATCGCTATGCGCTGGAATACCGCGACGATGTCGATCTGGACCCGGCCTGGCACGAATTCATCGCCGAACTGCGCGGCAAGCGCTACCACGACTTCATCAAGCGCATGTTCGGCCGGGGCCTGTTCAAGCTGAATTTTCACTGGCACTACGCGCCCCGTGGGGCGTCGGTGTCGCCGCACTGCGATGCCCAGCGCAAGCTCGGGTCGCATATCTTCTATTTCAGTTCGCCCGAAAACTGGGATGTGAGTTGGGGCGGGGATACCGTGATCCTCGACGATCACGGCAAGTTCGATCGCAAGTCCGCCCCGGAGTTCGAGGATTTTCCCGACGCCTACCAGGGCGAGAGCATGGGCAACTACAGCCTGCTGTTCCAGCGCCAGGCCAAGTCCTGGCACGGTGTGCGCGAGATCACCTGTCCGGAAGGCATGCACCGCAAGGTCTTCATCGTGGTCATCAACGACCGCGTGCGCGCGGCCGTGCGCCGGATCAAGGGTCGCCTCAAGGGCGAGGAAATTCGTGACGTCTGAGACGGCTGCCCGTACCGACACCGTCGTGGCCGCGGCGGATCCGAATCGCTCCACCGTGATCGCGGTACTCGGCGCGGGCCGCAGCGGTACCAGCGCAATCACGCGCGGGCTGGCCGCGCTCGGCGTGGATCTGGGCGACAAGCTGCGTCGGCCGGGCGGCAAGAACCCGACCGGCTTCTTCGAAGACAACGATGTGCTGGCGATCAGCAAACGCCTCAAGCGGGCGCTGGGCATCCGTGGACACAGCGTACGCCTGCTCGATGACGCCGAATTCGACACGCCGCGCATGAAAGCCATCCAGGCGCGCGCAATCGCCACCCTCGGCGCGCGTTTCGGCGCCACGCCGCTGTGGGGCTACAAGTATTCGCGAACCCTGCGCACGATGCCGTTCTGGGAAGGCATCCACAACGCCCTGGATCTGGACGTGCGCTATGTCATCGCGCTGCGCAATCCCCTGAGCGTGGCTCGCTCGCGCGGCCAGATCAATCCGCAGCGCGGTCGTCAGGTCTGGTCGGATATGGAATGGCTGGTCAACGTGGTGCCGTATTTTCACCGCACCGCGGGCTGTCTCCGTACCGTCGTCGACTTCGACCGGCTGATGGCCGATCCACAGGCGCAGCTCGCCCGGGTGGCGCGCGACCTGGGCCTGCCGATCGGCGCGGCGGAGCAGGCCGGCATCCACGAGTACGCGACCCGGTTCCTGAAGCAAGACAAGCCGCGTACGCGCTTCACCCGCGCTGATCTGCTCACGGATCCCACCGCCAATCGCTGGACCGCCGAGGGCTATAGCCTGCTCGACGAGGTGGCGGCCGATGAACGAACGCTGGATGCCCCGGAGTTTATCGAGCGCTGGGCCGCGGTCGAACAGGCGGTTACCGATCTGGGCCCGTTCCTGGCCGAGTTCGATCATATGCGGGCCGAAAACGTGAAAGCGCGCTGGAACCCGGCCAGTCCGCTCCACGAAGTGCATCAGATCTGGCGGGATCTCAAGGCGAAGTAGGCCTGCTCCGAGTTGCCTGGCAAGCGCAGGCCGCAAACGGATTCGGCCATGCGCTCAGTCCAGTCAAGCGGCGGGCGGCCGCGCTCCGGTGAGCAGTTGGGCGTAGCGCGCGGCCGATCGCTCGGCCGAGTAGTCCTCCGCTCGGGCCATCAGTCGGGCGCTGTCCGGAGGCAAGTCCAGCGTGGCCTCGATCGCGCCGGCCATGGCGTCGATGTCGCCGATCGGTACCAGCTGGCCGTAGTCGCCATTCGCGAGAATTTCCGCGCTGCCGCCGGGGCAATCGGTGGCCACCGGCGGGGGGGC
>NZ_AFNV02000003.1 GCF_000215955.2 Salinisphaera shabanensis E1L3A | reverse complement strand
CTACCCATGTGAAACGGCAACACGCCCTAGTAATGAATATAAAAAAACCCCGGCAAAGCCCGGGTTTTTTTATAAACTAGCGAAGCGGATTCAGAGTGAGCTTGACTAACGCCTCGCCGTAATCATCTAAATAAACAGCGTCATGATTCGCGACTCGAACAGTGCCAGCTCTAGCGAGATCGATGAACCGTACGCCATCTACATTCGAGTTAAATATCGGCCAGATTGACGAACCATAACTAATACCGGGAATCCCTCCACCGGCCACTACGCCGCAAACCTGATTGTTTCCATTGAATATAGGCCCGCCACTCATCCCACTAGGGAAATCACCTAGAACTTCGAAGCAAGGGAAGTAATACATTCCACGATCGCGCCGAGGGAAAAACTCTTCACCTACCTGAGCCCTAACGATACTTTTATTACTTCCGTACAAGAAAAGATCGGGCTCATCGGTAGAGTACATTTCCGCCTTCGCAAAGCCGTACGCAGTAATCGTTTCACCCGCTTCCGGCGGAAAAACATTCAATTCAACATGCCAGTTGCGCGGCGATTTTTCTGACCCTTCGTTTGAGACAACCGGTGATAATTTAAGAACACTTATATCTATCGGTCTGTCGTCGTCTCCACGGTCGGAATGCGTGGGCGCAAAGTAGGCGGTTTCGACGTACCAGCATCTTGCATCCTGCAACCCTGCCACTTGCTCGAACGCCACAAGACTGAATCCTGGCTCTACGAAAGAAATACGGGCATCAAAAGGATTAGTCACAACATGCGTCGCGGTCAGAGCTAAATGCTGACCGATAAAGAACGCTGTGCCGCATGGGAAGAACTCGCCATCGCGATACGCGGCGAGCGCCAATATAACGTCAGCTACCGTTCCTCGCTTAGCAATCAAAGCGTGTCGAGCTACGCGGTCTGATCCAGCCCAGCGTTGTTCTTGTCGAACACCCGATCCGCGCGATAGGAACTGCGTACGAGCGGCCCGGAGACCACTTCCAGGAAACCGCGGGCCAGGCCCCATTGCCGATACTTGGCAAAGTCGGCCGGCGGCACATAGCGTTCGACCGGCAGATGGTTCACCGTCGGGCGCAGATACTGGCCGAAGGTGACGATATCGACACCGATCGCGGCCAGATCATCCAGGGTCTGGGCAATTTCGTCTTCGGTCTCGCCCAGACCCAGCATCACGCTGGTCTTGGTCAACACATTCGGATTGTGCTTCTTGGCATGTTCAAGCACATCCAGCGTCTGACGATAGCCGGCCCGCGCATCGCGTACCACATGCGTCAGACGTTCGACCGTTTCCACGTTCTGCGCGAACACTTCCAGCCCGGAGTCGACGACCTTGTCGACATATTCCGGTACGCCACGAAAATCGGGCGCCAAAGCTTCCACACGCACGTTCGGTGTACGCGCCTTGATCGCCTTCACGCAATCGGCATAGTGCTGCGCGCCGCCATCGGGCAGGTCATCCCGATCCACCGACGTGAGCACGATATAGTTCAGGCCCATGATCTCGACCGAATCGGCACAGTGTTCGGGCTCCTGGGAATCCAGCCAGCCGCGGGGGTTGCCGGTATCCACCGCACAGAAGCGACAGGCGCGGGTACAGGTATCGCCCATGATCATGATGGTGGCCGTGCCGTGGCTCCAGCACTCGCCGATGTTCGGGCACATCGATTCTTCACACACCGTAGCCAGCTTGTGCTCGCGCACATTCTTCTTGACGGCCTGATAGGTATCGCCCGTGGGCAGGCGCGCACGCAGCCAGTCCGGCTTGCGTCCGATCGGTACGGCTGCGGCGTTCTTGTTCGCCTTCATGCCGTTCTTGATCGCCCGCGTGCCGTTGGGCTTCTGAACCTTGCTGCCCGTGACTACGGGAATGCCTTTGAAATCGCTCATGACGTCTTCGACCGTCGTTCGTACTGTGTCGCTGACCCGACGCAATCATAACACCGCGGCCGGGCAAACCACGGTTACGTGGTTCAACCCTACGGTGCGGGCGCCGATAACGGTTGCAAGGCCACCCGGACGATATCCCTGTCTAACGTTCGTGAGTCAGCCGGCATACAGCAACGGCGCTGCTATGATCGCGCCGCTGCGATCCGTGCGCCGGATCACAGCCCTTGTTCTTCGAATTCTTCGAACCTTGTAAGCGAGCACCGTGGCCAGCGAAACAGTCGCCAACGACGCCCCCGACGAAAGCCCGGTCGAACGGTATTTTTCACGACTTCTCAACAGCCGTGCGGGCCGTGTCGCCTTTCGTTATCGCCGCCTGTTGCCCGTTGCCTCGTTCGCCATGGGTGCCGCCAGTTTCTTTCTGGTCGAACGCCAGGCCGCGCTCGCCCAATGGGTCACCGCCCTCATGCTGCTTGGCTGGCTGGCGCTACTGTTCGAAGGTTTGCTGTGCCGCCTGCTCGCGCGCTATTTCGGCGAACGCATTCCCCAGGCCGCGGTGCGTTTCGCGGCTCAGTGCCTGCATCAGGAAACCCTGTTCTTCGTGCTCCCGTTCTTTCTGGCGACCACGACATGGCTGAGCGGCCAGGCTTTGTTTACAGGGCTTCTGATCGTAGCGGCGGCGGCCTCGACGGTGGACCCGATCTATCTGCATGGTATTGCCGGGCGACGCTGGCTGTTTCTCGGCTTTCACGGCTTCACACTATTCGTCGCACTTCTGACCGCCGGCCCGATCATGCTGTCGCTGACCACGGGCGAAAGTGTGGCGATTGCCTCGGTCGCCATGGGAGTCTGTGCCTTGCCAAGCTTCAACGACGCCGTTCAGGCGCGCCAATGGTGGCGTTGGCTACTGCTGGCCGCGCTTTCTGTCGCCCTGGGCGGCATCGCCTGGTTCGGACGTTTCTGGATTCCGCCGGCGACGCTGCGCGCCACCGATATGGCGATTACGCTGCAAGTGAATATCGACAGCCGCAAGCCCGGCGACGACCGTTCCACTTTCACGGCTGACGAACTCGCCAGCGATGGCCTGTATGCCTTCACTTCCATCGCTGCACCGCGCGGACTTCAACAGCAAGTGCTGCACGTCTGGTCGCACGATGGCAAGGTCGTCGATCGCATTCCTCTGGAAATCACCGGCGGCGGCCCGGAAAACGGCTATCGCGCCTGGAGCCACAAGCTCGCCCTCGGCGACGACCCGACCGGACGCTGGCGGGTGACTGT
Organism: Salinisphaera shabanensis E1L3A; assembly: GCF_000215955.2. Lineage (GTDB taxonomy): Bacteria > Pseudomonadota > Gammaproteobacteria > Nevskiales > Salinisphaeraceae > Salinisphaera > Salinisphaera shabanensis. Next base: position 302,294 of record NZ_AFNV02000003.1, on the reverse strand, counting down.
CATTACCGATGATGGACAGCTGATCGGGGCGCGGCGGTTTACGGTCGAATAAATAACTCTGAGCCAAACCATGACGGGTCGGACCCGAACTGCTAAATAACCCGCTCCCGCGATAACCGCTCGACCAGCGCCTCAAGCCCGGCAAGATTTCGCGCTGGCGCACATAAATCGACATGCGGCGATTCATGCTGTGCCCCCAACGCGGTGCTGAAAAAACGCGGATGCCCCATGAGCGGATCGAGCCAGATCAGCGCGCGACAACGGCCTCGCAAGCGCTTGAGCACGGCCTGGAGCCGTTCGGGCTTATCGCTATCCCAGCCATCAGACACGATCATCACCACCGTATTACGATCCAACTGATGATCGCCAAAGCGATGCATGAAGGTTTCCAACGCGCGGGCGATACGCGTACCGCCCGCCCAGTCTTCAACGGTACCGGGCAGACGCGCCAGCCCGGCTTCAATTGATCCGGCGCGAGCGAGCGTATCGGTGACCCGCGATAGCTCGGTGCTGAACACATAGCTTTCCACCGATCGGAACACAAACGCGAAGGCATGGATGAAGCACAGGAAAAACCGGCTGTAGGCATCCATCGAGTAGCTGACATCGGCGAACACCACCAACCGAGGTCGCTCGCGCGGGCGATAACGGCGGCGGAACTCGAACACCTCGCCGCCGCGGGCGATCGCGCTGCGTAGACTACGTCGCAAATCGATGGCGCCATGCGAGCGCGCGCGCCAACGCCGGGCCGCGTGGCGAGCCAGCTGACGGCCAAGGCTGCGAATCAAACGTTCCATGGCGGCGCGCTCGTGGACGTCGATGGCCGCCAGGTCCGCCTGCATGACGTGGCGCGTCGTACTCGCGCCGGTGCGTGCATCGTCGTCTTGCGCCACGGCTGCCGTCGTCGCCCTGGCCGGCGCGGGCTCGGATTCGCCGACGCCACGCGCGGCCTTTGTGCCGTCTTCGTCGTTTTCGGCGTCAACCTGTTCAGCGGGCTCGACGGCCCGTTCATTGAAGAACATCGCAAACACCGCGTCGAAGCGCGCGCGATCGGCCGGCGTCTTGGCTAGACAGGCACGCAACAGCCGGGCGAAATCAGCGCGCCGCAGCATCGGCATACTGGCAAGCGCGTTCAGCGCATCGGCGCTTTCGGATGGGCTGACCGTTACCCCGGCATGCCGCAGTTCGTCGACGAAGGCGGCCACGACACGCGCGAGCGACCAGTCGTTCATCGCGCGCTGCGATAGTCTTCCAGACGGGCGCGCATGGCTTCGATATCGGCCGGATCCTTGAATAGCGCGCCCAGCGTGGTGGAGAGACGCGCATCGTCCAGATCGGCCACGCCGATTTCGATGAGCGCCGCCGCCCAGTCCAGCGTTTCGGACAGACCCGGTGTCTTGGCCAGATCCTGACTGCGGGCCCAGGCCAGAAAGTCAGCGATCGTATCGGCCAGGCGGCTATCGACCCCGGGCAACCGGCGTTCGAGTACGGCCCGCTCCTTGGCGCGGTCCGGATAGTCGATCCATAGATAGAGACAGCGTCGCCGTGTGGCCTCGGCGAGTGCACGGGTGCGGTTGCCGGTTATCACGACGAGCGGCGGTGTGTCGGCTCGCACTGTGCCGTATTCCGGAATGCTGATCTGCCAGTCCGACAGAATTTCGAGCAGAAAACTCTCGAAGGCTTCATCGGCACGGTCGAGCTCGTCGATAAGCAACACCGGCGGCGGGCTGTGACGCAGCGCTGCCAGCAATGGCCGTTCGAGCAGAAAGCTGTCGGAATAGAGACTATCGCGCAGCCTTTCGGTCGAGGCGCCGGCCGCCTCCTGCATACGAATTTCGAGCAGCTGACGCGGATAATCCCACTCATAGAGTGCCTGGGCCGCATCGAGGCCTTCATAGCACTGCAAACGAATCAGCCGCGTATCGACCGCGGCGGCCAAGGCTTTCGCGATCTCAGTCTTGCCAACGCCCGCCGGGCCTTCCACCAGCAGCGGCTTGTGCAATGCCATGGCCAGATAAAGCGTCATGCACAGCTCGGCGTCGCTAACATAGCCCTGAGCGGCAAGCGCGGCGTCGAGCGCCTCGGTGCTTTCGAAGCGCTTGGGCGAGACGGTCGCGCTCATGAATCGGCGGGATTGTCTTCGCCGGGCGCCTCGTCGCTATCGATCACGCCGTCGTTGATCAACGCGAATGCGACGACACGGGCATAGAGCGATTCGCGCAGGCTGCGCGGGCGTTGCAGATCCATGCGCTCGAGATAGGGTTCGGCGCTGGCGGGCAGCGTGGCCAGGCGCGATGCGTGACGGGCAAGGCTCGATAAGGTCTTGCCGTGCGAACCGCCCTGTAGCTTCTTGAGTGACGCGATGAGCGTCCGCTCGATTTCGGTGAAATCGCTGCCGTAGGGATAGGCTTCGAACCGACCCTTTTCTTTTTCCGGCGCCAACAGCCGGCGCAGATTGTCGGGCGTATTGTTACGCGCATGCGCGGGCACTTGATAATCGCGACGCAGCTTGCCCGCGGACACTGCGGCACTACGCAGTTCATCCTGGAAGCGCGCATCCGCGATTTCGATCATCGCCATGGCGACTTCTTCGTCGGTCTTGCCACGTAGATCAGCCACGCCGTATTCGGTGACCACGATATCGCGCAGATGGCGTGGGATCGTGGTGTGCGCATAGTGGGAAACGACGTTGGACTCCGGCCCGTCAGAGGACTGGCGCACCGCCCGTACGCAGATGATCGAGCGTCCGCCTTCGAGCGCATGCGCCTGGGATACGAAGTTGTACTGCCCGCCCACACCCGAAATGACCTGCCCGTTCTCGAGCCCGTCAGACGCGATTGCGCCGGCCAAGGTGGCCTTGATCGCGGTATTCACGAAACGCGAGTCGCGGCGCTGGACCCGACGCAGGGCTTCGTTGCCATAGAGCTCGTTGATCTCGCCGACGCTGGTCATATGGAACAGATCGCGCTCGTCGTCGCCAAGATCGTGCAGCGACTGGTAGAAACTGTTCGGCCCGAGGAAAAAACCACCGTGCACCAGCGTCGCCCCTTTGAGACGATCGCCGAGACAGCGCGACACGATCGCAGCGCGGGCATCGTCGTCGTCCAGGTCAGCGGCAATCGGCTCGCCGCCGTCGCCGGCGTCGAGTTTGCGATCGCGGTAGCCCACGGCGTCGTTAAACACGCCGATATGCTTAAGGCGCGCCACGTCGTCTGCGTCGAGCTGGGCCCGGATCGCACCGGTGTCGCGCAATGCCGAAAGCGTGTGGGCGTCCACACGCTCGCCGATCGTGCCGGCATCCAGCAGGCGCTGGATATCGATATCGTCATAGACCGGCCGCGAGATCACGCCGGATCGATACATCTGGATATAGGCATCGACGAGCATTTCGGTACAGCCATAAAGGCCGCGCTCGAAGACATCCTTACCGCCAATCGCTTCCACGAGCGCACGCTCGGAGGCACTCCGGTTAAGCCGTTCAATCAGCCCGCGATAATCTTGATTGTGGTTATGCCGCAGATCACAGCAGTAGGCGATCGCATCGGAGAGCGAGCCAATACCGATCTGTAACGTGCCCCCATCAGCCAGCAGGCTCGATACACGCAGCCCGATCGCATAGTCGGCCTCCGCGACCGGCATGGCCGGTGCGCCGAATGGCTTGAACGTAGCCGCGTCACCTTCGAATACGGCATCGACCAGCGATACGTCGACCAGCGCGCTACGCGTCATCATCGGCATGCGTTTGTTGAGCTGGCCGACCACCCAGATCGGCTCGCTACGTTCGCGCATGCCCTCGACCACGGGCATGAGATCGAGCGTGACGTCGGTATTGCTGGATAACGAAAACTGGCTGTCGTCCGGCCCCGGTGCGCCCATCTGCATGAGCACGTTCACGCCGGCGTTGATGAGGTCGCGCGCCACGTGGGTGTAGTTGACCGATCGATAGTGGCGCTGGGCGTCTTCGTTTCCTAGCATCGCCCCTGGCTGAAAGAAGAATTCCGAAATCGTGATGTTGTCGGGGACCGTGCCGGCATTCAGATCACGAACGTAGTCCAGGCCCGGATAATCCTCGAAAACGCGCTCGACGATCGGGTCCATGATGCGGCGTTCGAGTTCGCTGTTTGCCTGCGGCACATCCAGCGAGAGCGCCGTCAGAATCTGCAAGTTGATCTCGGGATTGGCCTTGGCGCGCGCATAAAGCGCGTTGAGCAGCGTCGCCGGTTTGCCCAGGCCCAGCGGCGCACCGACATGAATATCGTGGCCGACGGTTTCGATCAGCCAGTCGATCGTGGCCTCGGCATCGGTGAATCGTTGCGGTCGATCGCTCATCAACTGCTCCTCGCCAGTGAAATCGTACGGTGGTTTGGCGGCCGCGATCTATTGGTTATTTTTATTGTCGCGCCCATAGCGGTCGACATATTCCTGCGGCACCTTGACCTGCAGCGCGCCGGGATGAATACGAAATGTCGCCGGGGTTTCGGTCAGGATTTCGCCGTCGGTGTTGATCGGCATGGGTTTGCCGGTATCGACTTCGAACTCGGTGCCCTCGAGCAGTTGTACGCCCTGAATGGACTTGTCCGGGCCGCGCACCAGCGTCGGTATCATGCCCATCAGTTTGGTCAACGACTGCGGCTGAAGGCTATACAGATCGAGCCGACCATCATCGAGCGCGGCATCGCTGGCCACGGCGAGCCCCCCGCCGAAATAACGACCATTGCCAATCGCAAGCTGGATCGAGTGCAGTCGATGGGTTTCATCGCCGCAGCGCACCACGGCATCGAACGGCTCGGTGTCGCGATAGGCTTTAAACACGTTGCTCGCATAGCCGAACGAGCCAAACCATTTCTTGGCCGCATCCGAACGATATTCGCAGGCCCGCACGGCCAGGCCCACGCTGGCGACGTTGACGAAATACACGTCGTTGCACTGGCCCAGATCCACGCCGTGGCTCACGCCTTCCACCACATTGCGACAGGCCGCTTCGAGCTCGGTGGGGATCAGCAGCGTACGGGCAAAGTCATTCGCTGTACCCAGCGGCAGAACACCCATCGGGCGCCCCGCGCGCATGACCGCGGCTGCCGCAAGATTGAGCGTGCCATCGCCGCCACCGAGCACGATGATATCCACATTCGGCGCATGCCGATCGATCTCGGCCGGCACGTCATCGGGTTCTTCGAATTTGCCGAGGGTGATCTCTACATCGAGCGCTTCGAGCGCGTCGCGAGCCGCCTGTGCGTTGGCTTCGCCCTGACGGGATTTCTGATTGATCAGCAGTAGGGCGCGCAGAATCTTCACCGATTGGAAGTAACAGAGCCAACAGCGTAAGTGCGCCCCGTGACAAGCGCAATCCACAAAATACGCATGCTGGCGCCAGAGCGCGTTCTCAGCCAAGATCGGATGGAAATCCAACGACTGACTCAGTCATGCAAAGCCTTACCGAACGAATGATTGGCGCTGCCAAGCTGCAGGCGCCTACCTATGAAGAAGTCGAACACGACCGTGGCGCGACCGGCCAGGCGGCACTGATTGTCGTTCTCGCGTCGCTCGCCGCCGGTATTGGCGCGCTGGGCGGCGGCACGATCGGCTTTCTTCTGCTCAACGCCGTCGCCGCCCTGCTCGGCTGGTTGATCTGGGCGGCAATCATCTGGGCTGTGGGCACGAAGTTACTGCCCGAAGCGCAAACAGAAGCCGATGTCGGCCAGCTGCTGCGCACGCTGGGCTTTGCCGCCACGCCCGGCCTGCTGCGCGTGTTCGGCATCATTCCGGTCATCGGCGGGATCATCTGGTTCATCGCCTCGATCTGGATGTTGGCCACCACTATCATCGCCGTGCGCCAGGCGCTGGATTATCAAAGCACCCTGCGCGCCGTCGGCGTGTGCGTGATCGGCTGGGTGATTCAGCTGCTGATCATGGCGCTGATCGGTGGCATCGCCGGCCCGACTGGCACCGCGCCGGGCATGTAAGCCCGCGCAGTGCTTTAGCACATGCGTTTCAAGCGGCCGTGGCGATTCGTCGCCCGGCCGCTTTTTCGTTGTTCGGTTCCCCGGCCCGCGGTTCGGCCACGGCGGCGGCATCGAAATAGCAGTCGAGCAAGCGCAGCTGGCGCGCTGCCGTATCCGCCTGAACCATATCCATATACAGCGCAGGCGCGGCCGGCCGACGTTCGTTGAGCCAGCCAATATGCTTGCGCGCCACACGCACGCCCTGTTGCTCGCCGTAGAAATCATGCAACTGTTCGATGAGCCCGAGCAGCAGTTCGCGCTCATCGGCCACACTTGGCGGCGCTGGCGTCACCCCGGTGGCACGTTCGATCGCGATCTCACGAAAAAGCCAGGGCCGACGGCAAGCGGCGCGGCCGATCATCAGCCCGTCTGCACCGGTGGCTGCGAGCACCGCGCGCGCCTTGGCCGGCGAATCGATATCGCCGTTCGCCCAGACCGGGATCGACACCGCGCGTTTAACCGCGGCGATGGTCTCGTATTCGGCAACGCCGGTGTAGTGCTGATCGCGCGTGCGGCCATGCACCGCGAGCGCAGCGATACCCGCCTGCTCGGCACGACGGGCAATCGCCACGGCATTACGCCGATCGGCGCTGACGCCGGTACGCATTTTCAGCGTCACCGGTATATCGACCGCATTCGCCACACCGTCGAGAATGGCGGCCACGCGGTCTTCATCTGCCATCAACGCTGAGCCGGCGGCCTTGCGACACACTTTCTTGGCCGGGCATCCCATATTGATATCGATGATGTGGGCGCCGTCATCGGCGTTGACCCGAGCGGCGTGGACCAGATCGGCCACATCGCCGCCGGCGATCTGGACAATGCGCGGCGCGGGCTCGCCGTCCTGATCAAGACGCAGCTGCGATTTACGCGTGGCGCGCAGCTCGGGCCGCGCCGAGACCATTTCTGCCGTGGTCACACTCGCGCCGAGCGTGCGACACAGCGCGCGAAACACGCGGTCGGTCACGCCAGCCATGGGCGCAGCCGCCAGCCCCTGCGCGAATGTATAACCGGCGATATGCATGGGTTTCATTCTAGCGACCCAGCACGGGCTTATAAACGTGTTATTTTCGGTTATCGGCTTATTCCAACTCGTCTTCGATGAACAACGCCAACATCCGTTTCGCTACCGTGTTCACCGGCCTCGTACTCGGCCTGAGTGTGCTCGCCGGCTGCTCCGAGACACCGCAAGAAAAATACGACAACGCGGTCGAACAGCTCAAGGAAGCACGTGAATCGCGCAACGACGCACAAGAGGCCTTGAACGACAAGAAAGAAGAGCTTCAGGAGCTGCAGGCAAACCTCAACGAGTCGGAAGCCGAGCTCAAGAAAGCGCGCGACAAGGTCGCTGCAGCGTCCGAAGCTGTAAACAAGACGGTTAACGATCAAGTGCTCTTCCGCACCATCCAGCGCGACGTGCTCAACGAGAAGTCGTTCGACAAGTCCGCTATCTCGGTGGGCGTAAAAGACCGTGTCGTTACCCTGACTGGCGTTGTCCCAGACGAAGAGACACGTGAGCTGGCGCTCGAGAAAGCGCGTTCGCAGGCGGGTGTCAAAGACGTGGTCGACGAACTCGAAATCCAGGACGGCGAAGGCAAGCCGAAGGCACCGTCTGCCGACAAGGCGTCGACGCCGGAGCAGAAACAGCCGCAGCCCGCCGAGCAGGATAAACCCGCACAGCCGACGGGCGACCAACAGCCGCAAAATCAGGAAAAGCAGCCACAGGACGCGCCCAAGGCTCAGCCGCAGCCCGCACCGCAGCCGGATTCACAGCAGCAGCCGCCAAAACCGCCGCAACAGCAGCCTCAGCCGAACGCGCAGGGCGATACGCCCAAACCGCCGATGGTGCCCAAGGACAACGAGGGCTCGGCCTCGGCCGCTGAGCCCAGCGCGCACGGCGCGGCGGCTTAAGTCATGCTGACTGCCGCCTTCTGGTTATTGCTCGTCGCGGCGCTCGGCGGGCTGACGATGGCGGTACTCGACGGCGCCACGCGCCCGCTTCGTATCGGTCACGGTGCAATTGCGGGCGTCGGGCTGCTTTGCCTGCTCATCGGTGCGTTCATTCAACCCGGCCTGTTGGTCTGGAGCGCGTTCGCACTGGTGGCGATCGGGTTTGGCGCGGGCGCCGTTTTCTTTGGGGTCATCTTCAAGCATCGTGCCCCGCCACGATTTCTGATCATTGGCCACGGCGCGCTTAACGGTCTGGGCGTGCTATTACTCGGGATTCAGGTATTCAGCTAGGCGCTCACTCCGCGTCAAGCGTATCCGCCTGTTTTTGAAAAGAGCGAATCCGCCGAGCCGCGCTCAGTTCCGAGCGGACATGTCCGAATAATCCCTGGCGAAGCGCCATATTCCAATCCGGCTCCAGCCCCCGCCCCATACGCATGAGCTGCATGTAATACCAGCCCATCTGGGAAAAAATATTCACGAAGCGCAGCGCGGAAACCGACGAGCGCGGCCCGAACATGCCCTGGCCATAAGCCAGATCGGCGCCGGGGTCCACCGCTTGCGCCGTGGTGTTCTCGAACAGACGGGCGACGAAGTTCGGGTCCACGCATAACGGGCGCCCCAGGCCGATCACATCGGTATCGCCACTGTCGAGCGCTTCGACCATGGCATCGCGCGAGCGAAACCCGCCTGTGACCATCAATGGCATGCTGGCCGCCTTGCGTATCAATGCCGCATATTCGAGAAAATAGGCTTCGCGCCGGCGCGTGCTCTGACGCGGGGCTTCAGCCTGGCTTTCGTCGCCACTATGGCCCAGCAGGCGCGGCTGTTCGTAACTGCCACCTGAAATTTCGAGCAGATCGATGCCGCAATCATTAAGCCAGCGCACGACCTGAATACACTCGTCGTTACTGAAACCACCTTTTTGGAAATCGGCCGAGTTGAGCTTTACGCCGATGGCAAAGTCGTTACCTACCGCTTCGCGTACGGCCCGTACTACCGCCAGCAGCAACCGGGCCCGGTTTTCCAGGCTGCCGCCGTAGTCGTCCTGGCGACGATTGGTCACCGGCGACAGGAATTCACTGAGCAGGTAGCCGTGCGCGCTGTGAATCTGCACGCCGTCAAAACCCGCCTCGCGTGCGATTGTCGCCGCATTCACGAAGCGCTCGATCACACTCGCAATCCCCTTACGCGTCAATGCCCGCGGCGTGCGATAGGCACCGAGCAACTTCAGGCCGACCGGCGACGGCGCGACCGGGCGCGGGGTGCAGTACAACGGTGCCTGTCGGCCGGCATGCGACAACTGCATCCAGACATGGCTTGCGCCCTCCTTGGCGGCAGCGGCCCAGCGCGCCAACGCATCACGATCGGCATCGCCATCGATGACGACATTACCCGGGCGTTCGAGATCCCAGCGGTCGATCTGGACATTACCGGTAATCAAAAGCCCCGCGCCGCCGTGCGACCAGCGCCGATAAAGCGTTTCCAGCGCAGGCGTGGCGTTCATGCGTGCATCCGCGAGGCCTTCCGTCATCGCCGCCTTGGCGATCCGGTTGGGTAGCGTTTGCCCACAGGGTAAAACCAAGGGTTCACGCAGGCGCATGGTCGCTTGGGCAGCAGGTTCCGGCATCACAGCGTTCGTTTGAAAACCTGCGCCGAGCATAGCCTGCACTGCCGACCGACGCACGATCCGACGCTACGGCGCGGCTCGGCTGCCCGTCCGACACCCAAAGCGCGAGCGCGCGGGCACTGCAACGACGCTTGCTTCGTGGACAGCGTCGAACTGTCGATATCACCACTTGGCGTCCGCATGCATCGGCCAGCCGCCAGACAACGTAAGCCGATCCGGCAACAGGCCGACGACCAATACAGGCCAACCATCGCCGCGTTCGGCACACTGCGCCCTTACCAAACGCGCCAGATCGTCCAGCGTGTCCAACGCGGGGTAGAGCGCACATCCCGCATCCACCTCGGGCAAACTTTGACCAGGTCGGTCAGTATGAGGCCGGCGCGTGGCTGGATCGCATGCTCGATTCGGTCGAGCAGCGCACGGTTGGCATCCAGGCGCCGTTCGACATGCACGGCGACCCGCGGCGCCGACGCATCGTCGGTCGGGTTGTCCTTCCCCTGCCGGGGCCCGAACATGCTTGTCTCTCCAGCAACTGCGCGTTCGCAGCGATCGTATCGCGACTCATGACCGCAGACGATTCCCTTAGGCCACACATGCTGCGACGCTTCACGTTAGCCGCTGCCCTGGTAACCGCCGCGCTCGTGACAGCTATTATCGGCGGCTGCACAGGCACGGACAGCCCACAGGCTCGCTTCGATGACTATCTCACGCGACTGGCTCGTACGCTGGATCGCGATCCAGAGCCAGCCACGCAGCTGACCCGGCGCCTCTACCCGGCACGGCGCGATCTGCGACAACCGGTCGATACCCCGCGCACCGGCTGGATCGGTTTCTTTCAACTGCATCGCTGCGGACTGGTCAACCTGGTTTCCGAGCGCAACAGCATCCTTGGCCGCGTGGCGCCACCGCAGGCACGCCTGGCTTACGAGTCGCACCTTATGGTCGGACTGACGCGTTGTCGCGCCAGTTTCGATGACACGACCGTTGCGGACGGCGATGATCGCGATTTCATTGCGCGTCTGGATGAACTGATTGCGCTCAAGCGTCAGGCACGCGGCGCACTCCTCTGGAACCAGACCATCGCGAGCGCGCCAATGGCACATCTGTTCAGTGTCGCCGGCGGCAATGCCGGGCTCGAGCCGAGCCTAGCCGGGCGCGCGCCCCGCCGTGCGCTTGCACGCCTGACCGCAGCAGTAGCCGATATACGCGCGCAACGCGCAGTCGATGAAGCATCGCTCGCCGACGCCTACGAAATACTCGATGCCAGCGAATATGGCGGCGCGTTGCAGGTCGCCGCGCTGGAGGCCACAGCTGCGCTCGAGCGGGCTACTGCCCTCATCGAGGCGCGCCTGGCCTCACGGCCGCTGTGTTTCAACGCCCAGCCAAACCGACGCGCGCGGGTGCTGCACACGATCCTCGTGGATATCTACGGCCCCCAGGTGCAATCGTATCTTGCCGATCTGGTTCGCGCGGGCCGGCTCTGGCGGACATCCATCGAGGCGCTGATTGACGCACAAAGTATCGATCCGCCTTTGGAATTCGATCGCTATCAACAAGCCACACTCGTCGACAACCGCGGTATCTGGGGGCATCTCGATCACGCGATCGAACGACATACCGAGCATTGGCAAGACGCTATGCGTCAGTGCAACCTGATGCCCGGAAGCAATACTTGACCCGACAGGCCAGAGCACGGCAGAAGATTCTACCCCTCATTGATGGGCAAAGCGCTCGAACCGACTGGTTTCGGGAGAAGCGAACGCCCTATTTAATCGCACGCTCGGCGGGCTGCACGGCACGCCGGGCCGGCTGGACGGCGCGCCCGGTACCCATCTCCCGCCGTTCATTGTAACTACGGTCGTAATTCCGATGGCGACGGTCGTCGCGCCCGTGACGATCGCCTCGATAATTGCGGTCCCCCGTTTGCCCCCATCCGTAAACACCAGGCGCGGCGGGTGCGCCGTAGCGGCCACTGGCGCCATTGTGCTCGAACACGCGGCCCTTGCCGCGATAGCTCGGCCCGTAGGCATAGCCGCCGCGATGGCGGTTTCGATACTGAGGATAAACCGGCTGGACAGGCGTCTGATATTCCTCGTAGCGGAAACCGCCCGAGGGACCATAAACTTCGGTACGCCGTTGGCTGTTATAGCTGCCGAAAGGCGTCGAACGATGCTGCTGATCGATAATCACGATGCCGGAATTGTCCGCGGCGGCGACAGTACTCGCCATCGCAAACAACCCGGTCAGTACAGCGGCTCGTTTGAGAATCTTTGGCCACATGATGTCCGAACCTCCCGCAGCGATCGCTGCTTGTTGGTATCGATCATGCTTGCCACTGCGTGAATACGCCATGAATCGGCAGGCGTTATGCAAAAATTAAGGATGCGTTCAGCGCATTGCGCCTAACTTTGCTTCGACGCTAGGGGACTCCGATCATGACACCAAATTTTTTGCCGATACGACACCTTCTGGCCGCTGGCTTGGTGGCGTCATCCATTTTTGTTGCCGGCTGCGCGAGCAATCCCAGACCCCAGGTCGACCCGATATTCCAGGCTGTGCCCGGCGGGCAATACGATTGCTACTACCAGAGCGATGATCGCAATGTCGCGGTAAAAGGTGCAACGAGCACAGCCGGCCAGGCCGTACTCGGCGGTGCCGCGGGCGGCGTATTGGGCAATCAGTTCGGGAGTGGCTCCGGGCGTGACATCGCTACCGGTCTGGGGGTGGTTGCCGGCGCGAGCGCGGGCGCATGGAACGCTCGGCGCATGGAAAACAACCGTCTCAATGATTGTCTGCAACGCGGCAACGGCTATCAGAACACATCGCCGTCCGGCTTTCGGAGCGGCTTCTAGCGCGGGCTAACCACCTGCTCTTATTGCCATGACGCGCTACGCGATCGATCAAGAGACTGCACTGGCCAGCCTGCGCATCGCTATGGCCTTGCTGATGCTGCTTGTATGCCCTATTGCGCTAGCCCAATTTGGGGGCAATGCGCTACGCGCGCCGCTGGCAGAAGGCGCCGGCCCCGGTAAAACCCCACCGAGCGAAGTCGCCGAGCGCGACACGCGTCCGCAGCCGAATGTGGCCCCGGCAGAAGCGGCACGACGCGCATCACGGGAATATGGTGGACGCGTACTCAACGTCGTACTGGAAGATGGCCCCGGCGGCCCCTACTATCGGGTAAAGCTGCTGGATGGTGGACGTGTACATATCGTGCATGTCGAAGCACGCCACTAGCCCACAAACAACACGATTGACGTTATGCGAGCACTGGTTATCGAGGATGATGTCGATCTGCGCGAACAGATCTGTGCTCAGTTGCGCAGTGACGGTTTCGCAGTCGACGCCACGGGTGAAGGCGAAGAGGGTCTTTTCTTTGCGCTGGAGTATCCGGTCGATATCGCCATCGTCGACCTGGGCCTGCCCGGACCAACCGGTCTGGATATCATTCGCGAGGTGCGCGAATCCGGGCTCGATTATCCGATCCTGATTCTTACCGCCCGCAGCCGCTGGCAGGATAAGGTCGAAGGGCTGGAAACCGGCGCCGACGACTATGTCGTCAAGCCGTTCCAGCCGGAAGAACTCACCGCCCGGATCCAGGCGCTGGTACGTCGTTCGCGCGGCTGGGCACAGCCGAAGCTGGAGTCCGGCGACATCGTGCTGGATACCGCGCGCCAGGAAGTCTTCGTCGCCGGCGATTCCGTGGAACTGACCGCCTATGAATACCGCGTGCTCGAGCATCTGATGCTGCACGCGGGTGAAGTGGTATCCAAGACCGCGCTCACCGAGCATATCTACGAGGAGAACGCCGAGCGCGACTCCAACGTGATCGAGGTGTTCGTACGCCGCCTGCGCGCTAAGCTCGACCCGGAAGGCACCCGCAAACCGATCGAAACCCTGCGTGGCCGTGGCTACCGGCTGGCGCGAGATGCTCGCACGCCTACGAGCGACACCGCGCAACAACCGTGATGAATTCGCTGCGGGCGCGGCTTCTCGCCGCCACCGCGGTTCTTCTGCTGGCTTTCATCGTACTCACTGGCGTGGCGCTGGAAACCGCGGTGAGCGAGCGCGCCGATCAAGCCGAGCACGACCGCCTTCAAGGCCTGAGCTATGCGCTGCTCGGTAGCGCCGAGATCACCGCGGATGGGGGGTTCAAACTGGCGCCGCGCGTATTGCCGGAATCCGATCTGACCCGGCCGGATTCCGGACTATATGCCATGGTCCTGGATGAACGCGGCGAAGCGATCTGGCGTTCGCCTTCCCTGCTCGATCCGCTCGCCCTGGAGACACTTCCAGCCGTGGGCGAATGGCAGTTCATGCGTATCTATCCCGAGCGCGGCACGCTAATCACCTTGTCGTTCGGTTTTCGTTGGGTCACGGACGACGGCACCGATTATCGCTATACGCTCGTGGTAGCAGAAGATGCCCGGACCTTCATCAAACAGATGCAGCGTTTTCGCGGGGTGCTCTGGACGTTGTTGAGTGCCGCGGCGCTGATCCTGTTGATTGTGGAGTTGTTCATTCTGCGCTGGGGCCTGGCGCCATTGCGACGGCTTGCCCGCAACCTGGCCAATCTCCAGGCGCACGAGAAACGGCGTATCGAGGGACGCTACCCGGACGAGATCCAGCCGCTGGTGAGCAATCTCAATACCATGCTCTCCAACGATCAGGCACGCCTGACCCGCTATCGCAACGCACTCGGCGATCTGGCCCACAGCCTGAAAACGCCGATGGCCGTACTACGGGGTCTGGCGGAGGATGAACGCCTCGACGAAAACCAGCGCCGCGGGCTACGCAATCAGTTGGCTCGCATGAACGATATCCTCGACTATCAACTCCAGAAAGCCGCTGCGGCCGGCAAGCGCAGCCTGGCCGTATCGATCGCGATAGCGCCGATCGCAGAAAAACTCGCCCGGGCTCTGACCAAGGTCTATGCCGAACAGGGCACGCGTTTCGACGTACATATCGCGGCCTCGGTCAAAGCGCCGATCGATGAAGGCGACCTCACCGAATTGCTCGGCACCCTCATGGACAATGCGGCCAAGTACGGCGACGGCGAAGTCGACGTACGTGCCGAAACGCGAGATGGCGATCTCCATATGCAAATCGACGACAACGGTCGCGGCTTCGGCGAAGGCTCGACCGAGCGCCTGCTCGAACGCGGCGTACGCGCGGATACCAGCCGTGAAGGCCAGGGCCTGGGACTCGCCGTCGCCGCCGAAATCGTGCGTTCCTATACCGGCGATATCATCCTCACCCGATGCGAAAAAGGCGGCGCGCGCGTAGAGATCGTGCTACCGGCCGAGTGATAGGATGATGGGCTGGCTCAGACCAGCCCCGAACTCCACACGCCGGCGGATATTCCACACCGCGAGCGGCAACCTGGCGCGCCGCAAGGTGCGTTTCGACGACCAACCGATATATTCAGCATGGACAATCCCGATACCGCCCGACGTCTCGACCCCGAGCAGCTTGACCCTGATGCGCTCAACCCGCGCACTTATCATCGTGTGATCGGCCCGGCTCTCAAGATCGCCGCCAATGTCGCCGCCAAGCGCGGCCACCCGACGCTACACGACGATATGCCGGCCATGCTCGCACTGGTCGAAATGGTCACGCGCCTGGCCGATCTGTTCACCGAACACTATCCGGCAGCCGCGAAAGAAGAGCCGATGCTCGAACACGCCGCGACCGGGGCCTGCGTGATGGTATTCCAGCAAGCCAAGATGGCGGCCGATGCGATCGGCCAATGCCTGGCTGCCCTGGAAACCGCCTATCGCCAGCTCTACGAACACGAGGTGCTCGACGAGGCCCGCCCGTTCATTGCCATGGCATGGGAGCATCTCGACGACGAACAGCGCGAGGAGGCCGAAAAATGCCTGACCCAGGCCACCGAGCGCACGATTGCAGCGATCGAGGCCTGGCAGACCCAGGTGCATTAGCGTGGGCGGTCGTGCACGTTCTGCGCTGAAACTGGCGCCGCTGTTCGCGCTCGCGTTTGCGCTCGCCGGCTGCGTAGTTATCTCGCCCTTCGGGGCCAGCGACAACGCCTTGCGCGAAACCACGGTGCAAGGCGAAGGTCGCGCCAAGATTCTGTGGCTGCCGATTTCCGGCTTCATCTCCGATGCACCGGCGAGCCGCGCGCTCGGACTCGTGCAGCAGCCGTCAACGCTGGCCACAGTCAGCCGTGCGCTCGACAAGGCAGCCGACGATGATGAAATCGGCGCCGTCGTATTGCGTATCAACAGCCCCGGCGGAACAGTCGCCGCGGCCGACGAGATTCACTCGCGTATCGCCCGCTATCGTCGCGAAACCGGCGTACCGGTCATTGCCAGCTTCGGCGGCGTGGCCGCCTCGGGCGGTTATTACGTGGCCATGGCTGCCGATACCGTCATCGCGCAACCGACTTCGATCACCGGCTCCATCGGGGTGATCATACCGGGCGTGAACGCCAGCGGCCTGCTCGACAAGCTCGGCGTAGAGAACGCGAGCTATGTCAGCGGCCAGCATAAGGACATCATGTCGCCACTGCGCGAGGCCACGCCCGAAGAGCGCGCCATTGTCCAGGATGTGATCGATTCGCTGTTTGCGCGTTTTGTAGCCGTGGTCGAGGCCGGTCGGCCCCAGCTGGATCGTGATCATTTCGACGAGATCACCGACGGCCGGATTCTGGCCGCCGATGATGCGCTACGTCTTGGCCTCGTCGACGAGATTGGCCATATCGATGACGTGCTGGCGCGTGCACGCGACGCGGCGGACGTAACTTCGGCGCGCGTGATTCGCTATTACCAGGGCCGCAGCGCACCGAACTCGATTCTCTCGGAAACCGCCGCTGCCAGCGGACTGCGCATGAGTGCGGCCGGTGTGCCGGTGGATTTATCCTTCGATAGCCAGGCCTCGGCCCAACCGCTCTATCTCTGGCGGCCCGCGCCGCCGCGCTAGGGCTTCAGCGTCGCGCTGCGACTAGTCTGATTTGCTGGCCGGCTCGGCCTGTGCGCTGCTATCGACACCGTCGTCGAGGTGCGGCAACGACGTGAGATGCGCGATCGACTGGCGTAGGTCCGCACCCAGCAGTTGCAGCGCGTGCTCGGCCACGTCGCGCAGTGCCGGGTCGATTTCGAGCTTGCTGCCCTGCTGGTGCAACAAACCGACACGCACGAGCGTTTGCAGATGATTGCGAAACAGCCGGGAATCGAAGAATTCCGGGCTGTTGCGGCCGGTGAGTATCGCCATGCGCTCGGCCATGAGCTGGCATTGACGTTCGAAACGGCCGCGTTCGACGTTACCGGTTTCAAGATTATGGCTGAGCAGCATCACCGTCATGGCATAACGCTCGAGCGCTTCGCGCATGATCCGCGACAGGCTCATCAATGCCGCGAACGCCGCCGTGCCGGCTTCCGGGCGCTGTAGCCGACCGGTTTCGTCGCTCAGCAGCAATCCACACTTGAGCAGCCCATCGATCGCCTCGCCCAGCGCGGCACGCGCCTGCTCGGTCGGCCAGCGCAGGAACAGCTCCGAGGCCAGCAAGGGATAGAGTTCTACCGCATCATCGAGCACACGTTCGCGCTCGCGCGACTCGGCATGCGCAAAGAAATTGGCCACCAGCGACGGCAGCGCGAACAGGTGCATGACGTTGTTGCGCGTATAGGTCAGTAATACGGCTTGACGCGATTCCACGGTCAGCACATCGCCCCAGGCGTGGGGCACTCGAATCAGGCGCATCATCGGCTCGGCCTCGGCGAGCAGTTCACGGCCGTCGGTTTTTTCCGGCGGCGTGGCATCGCGCGAGTAAGGGCAACGACGCGCCAGCTCCGCCAACAGCGACAAGGTCTTCACCATTTCGTCTTCGGCGACGGCTTTTTGCGGACTCCCCAGCAGCACCAACGAGGCGAGACCGGTGGCATTGAGCGTGGCCGTGGCGTTGATGCTCTCCATCACTCGCTCAGCCAGCGTGGCGACAAAATCCTGCAGCCAGCGCGGTCGACTGTCCATTTCCAGCGCCCGCATCTTATCGCGCCAATCCGGCAGATGGGCATCCGCATAGGCCTGCAGGTCGATCGGCTCGCCGAACGACACGAACACGCGGCCATACTTGCGTTTCAGAACCTTGGTCGAGCCGCGCACGAGATCGCCCATCGACTCGCCTTTTTTGACCCGCGTGCCGCGCAGTTCGTCGAAATATTTGTTGACCTCCATCACGCGGTCGTAACCGATATACACCGGCACAATCGCCGCGGGCGCACCTTTGCCGCCCAGCGCGCTGGTGACCGCCATCGACAGCATGCCGGTTTTAGGCGACAGCAGCCGGCCGGTGCGACTGCGCCCACCTTCGGGATAGAACTTCATGGGCTGGCCGCGCTGAATCAGTACGTCGACATAGGCGCGAAAGACGGCGGTGTAGAGACGGTCGCCCTTGAAACTGCGACGTAGATAGAAGGCACCGCAACGGCGCAACAACGCGCCGACCGGCCAGAAATTCAGGTTCACGCCCGCTGCGATCTGCGGCAAGGCCAACCCTTCCTGGTACAGGATGTAGGAGACCAGCAGATAATCCATATGGCTGCGGTGCGATGGCAGATAGATCACCTCGCGCCGGTCGTGCGTGGTTGCGCGCAGGCGAGCGAGATGGCGCACATCCACACCGTCATAGATGCGATTCCACAGCCACGTGAGCACGCGCAACATGAAACCGATGGCGATATTCGAATAGTCGGCCGCGATCTCGTTGGCGTAGTCGCGCGCCCTGGAACGAGCCGCCGCGGTACTCACCTTATCGCGCCGCGCTGAATCTTCGATCGCCTGTTGCACGTCGGCGTCGGCGAGCAGCGAATTGATCAGCTGGCTGCGCCGCGACAGCGCCGGGCCGAGCGTGGCTGCACGCTGACGCCGGAAATGAATGCGCAGCACGCGTACGAGCTTGCGCACCATGACGTCGGGCGCCGCATCCTCGTCCAGAAAGCCGCGGTAATCGAGCGGCTGCCCGAAGTGCACCAGGGTGTTGTGGCCGTTGGCCAGCACGATGAGCAACTTTCGCAGCCGCCCCGTACGCTCGCTGTCAGCGAACAGAATACGAAACAGCGAGGTTTCCTTGACCGGGTTACGCCCCCAGAACACCGAGACGGGCACGAGCTGCACGTCGTAATTCTGATCGTGCAAGCCGAGCGCGACGATACGGTGCAGCTCGGAACGCTCGCCGCTGCGCCCGACCGGCAACGCCACCACGACCGAGCGTTGCATGCTCGGCATGCTGTTGCCCGCCAGATAAGGTCGCGGCAAGCCATGCTCGGCACAGACCGCCTCGAGCGCCAGCCAATCCATGACACTGGCGACCGGCAAGACATAGCAAACCGGCTTGTCGCCGGTCAGCGCGATCTCCGATAGATCGGAAGGCGACGGATGGGTGTTGATCCAGGCCCGCAGCGGCCAACGCAGCAGCGGGATGAACAACGACAGAATACGCAGTAGCCAACCCACTCAGGAACCTACGAAAAAACGTACGACGGCACGCGTGCGCTCGCCGATCGCGCGCGCGATGCGCTCGACCGGGCCACGCTCGTCGAGCCGCGCCCGATCATCGGCGGTGGCCAGCCGCGGGGCAAAGCGAACCCGCAGCTTGGCAAGCGCGCTCTCATCGGCGCCCACGAACTGCCGGAACAGCCAGTTCCATGGCAGATTCCAGCCGCGGCCGCGACATACCCGGGCTACAAAATCCACGATATAGGGTTGCCCGTCTTCATCGACGAGCATATTGCTCGGCGCTCTGAGGTCACAGTGCGCCACCCCACGGGCATGCATCTGGTCCACCAACTCGTCGAGCTTGTGGTAAGCCGCCTCTGCAGGTTTGGCCTGCGGCCAGGGCGTGGCGGGGAGGTACTCGATCAACACCCCGCGCGCATCCAGCTGGCGATAGAGTTGCGGCACGCCGACGATACCGTCGAGACGCCGGAGCGCGCTGGCCTCACGCCAGATCAGCACGGGCGCAATTATCCGGCCGAACCAGCCGGGCGTACGCGCATAGTCCTTGAACACCGCACGTGCATCGCCGTACACGACGAGCGCCACTTCCGGCTCGGTGCGCCCGCCACTTTTATAATAACGGGTGGCGTGCGCATGCAGCTGTGCACGTGTGAGGCTTTCGAGCACCTTCAGATCAGTCGACTGTGCGGCCATCCGCGACAATCGCTAGCCGGCGTCTTCGTCGTCCGCGCCGTCGTCCTGATACAACCGATCGGCCGGCACGTCGCCATCGTAAACCGCCTTGAGACGGTTTTCGAGATAGTAGCCACGCATGAAGGCATAGGGATCGAACTGCTGCTCGAGCGTTTCCTCGAAACCGAGCAGGCTCGCACGCAGGTTGATCAGATCCAGCGCACGCAGGCTCCAGACCACGTAGTCGTAGTCCTCATCCACATAGTTGAGCGGATAGACGAACTGGTCGCCCACCCGGCCGAACACATCGCGGCCGCTGCTCGGGCCCAGGAACGGCAGCACCAGATACGGCCCCTGGCCGAGGCCCCAGTAACCCAGCGTCTGGCCGAAATCCTCGTCGACCTTGTCGACGCCAACCGCACTGGCGACATCGAACAGCCCGCCGACGCCAGCCGTGGTATTGACCATGAAGCGGCCCAGCGAGGTATTGAACGGCCCCCACTTGAGCTGCAAGGCGCTATTGGCCATGTTGACCGGCTCGTCGAGATTGGCGAAGAAGTTGCCAACGCTGGTCTGGACCCGATCGGGGGTGATCTTGTCGTAGCCACGCGCCACCGGCTGGAGCACGTAGCGATCGGCGGTATCGTTGAACTTGTAGACCGCGCGGTTAACCGGCTCGATCGGATCCCAGGGATCGGAGGGCGGACTGTGCACGCAGCCACCCAGCGCGAAAAGACCGAGCAGCCCCGACAGGAGAGTCAGCCGTTGCGGCAAGCGTGTCGTCATGTAATACCTCGAAGCGAAGCCAGCAGCGCGCTCATTTATGGGCGCGATAATGGCCCAGCAGATCGGCCAGTGAATGTTGCGGGGTGAAATCGAAGGTGCGTGCGAACAGCCCGCCGTCGATGATCACCGCGTATTTGAAGAAATCGATCAGATAATCCGGTGGCGCATAACGCCCCAGCGCCCGGACCGATCGGCGCGCCAGCGCCGGCGGCACGGAGGGCAGAAACAGCCGGCGACAGCCGGCCAGCTGCAGCGCATCCTGATAGGCCACATAGTCGTCAGGGGCAACATTATATACGCCTGGATGGTTACGCTCGAATGACCGCACCACGGCATCGGCCATATCCTCTACATGAATGAACTGCATTAACGGCGAGAAACCGAACAGACATGGCACGACCGGCTGCGCCAGCATCCGACTGATCTCGTTGTTGATACCCGGGCCCGCGATATTGCACGGCCGCAGGATCGTGATGTTGAGCTCAGGATTCTTGTAAAGATGAATATTGAACAAATTTTCGAGCTCGACGGCGTCGACCACTTCCGGCATGAGGTTGGCCGCACGCATCGGATATTCCTCGTCGATAAGCGACGGGTTGCGCGCATCCGCACCGTAGACGTGGAAAGTGGACATGGCGACGACCTTTTCCACGCCGTATTTCAATGCCAGCCGCAGTAGCCGTGCGGTACCCACCACATTGGCCGAATAGCGCCGATTGCGCGTCGACTGGGTGAATCGAATCCGCCCCAGATGAATGATTCCCATGAAGCCGTGCTCGCGGAACACGTCCTCGAAGGGCCATTGGTTGAAGTCCACAACGTAATCGACGGTATCCGGATAATCCGTCTGCAAGCCGCGAAACTCGACGCCGATCACGTCGTAGTTCTCCTTGAGCAGCGCAATCACATGCTGGGCCAGCGCGCCCGCTGCGCCGGTCACCAATATCTTGCCGCGCGTGCTGCTACCAATGCCCGATGCCGCTTTCTTGCTCTTGGTCGCTGCAGGTGCTGACTGACGTCGAGCCGGTGTCTTGCGACGCGGAGCGGACTTCGTATCGTTATCCTCTTCTGTGCTGGCCTGTTCGTTCTCGGACGCTGTCTTGCGCTTGCGCTCGTTCGGCTGACTCATCAGAAAATACTCTTGCGCTGAGCAATACCCGTGTCGATGAGATCGCGGATAGCGTCCTTGACCTCTTCAACGCGCCATTCGACATCGCGCTCGTTGCGCGCATCGTTGGCAAAATGCATCGGCTTGCCGAAATTGAGGAACACGCGCGCGGGCAACGGCACCAGCGGTGCGAGCGGGAAATACGGCATCCCCAGCATGCGCGCCAGCGGCTTGATATTGACCAGCGACGGCATGGTTTCCTCACAGCCGACCACGCCCACGGGCACGATCGGGGCGTTGTGCTCCATAGCCAAATGCATGAAACCATGGCCGAAGCGCTGCAGCTGATAGCGCAGCCGATACGGCTTGCCGGAACCCCGAATGCCTTCCGGAAAAACCACAATCGACTCTTCGCGCTCGAGCATCTTGCCGCAGTTCTTGGGGTCGCCGATGACCCCGCCCACCGAGTTCATCCAGTTGCCAAGAAACGGTACGGAAGGAAACCAGCGCTCGATCATGGAACGGGGCAAACGGGCATTTTCCGACTTGTTGGCGACGGCGAAACTCACCATCACGCCATCCATGGGCAATTGACCGCTGTGGTTACCTACGATCAACAGGCGCCCTTCCCCGGGGATATGCTCCAGCCCCTGCGCCTGTACGCGGAAATAGTTCTGATACAGCCACCGCACCGCCGTGAACGTAATCTTGGCGGTATCGGGGTTGAGCCCCCACGGATCGTAGCCCTGGGTGCCGATATTATGTTTCGGCAAGGCATCGACCAACTGGTCGACATCGCGGCCCACGGTCCGCGGTTTAAGAAATTGCCGGGTGCGCATGTTTACTCCTCGCACGAACAGACGCTTTATCAACGACGCGTCTTTGGTCTTACACTGGCGCCAACGCTTTGAGCTTAGCACGCAGATCAGCCGTGCCGAGCCTGTTTCAGGCCTGCTTCGATGACCGATTTTTCCCCCGCCGCCGAAAGCCACGCCCGTCGCGTGGTATCAATCAGTATCGAGCTGATCCGGCCCGGCACGAGCCAGGCGCGTACGGCATTCGAATCCGAGCGTATCGACGAACTCGCCACCTCGATCGCCAGCGCCGGGGTGATCCAGCCGGTGGTGGTATGCGGCGACCATGCGTCGGGCTATCAGCTGCTGGCCGGGGAGCGCCGCTGGCGTGCGGCCCAACGCGCGGGCCTGACCGAACTGCCGGCGATCGTGCGCAACGATCTGGATGCCACCCAGGCTGCGGTGCTGGGGCTGATCGAGAATCTACAGCGTGAATCGCTGGGTGTGATGGATACGGCCCATGGCCTGGCACGCCTGTGCGACGAACACGGCCTCACCCACGACGCCGTCGCCCGCCAGATCGGAAAGTCGCGGGTCTACGTGACCAATTATCTACGCCTGCGCCAGCTCGCGGCTCCGGTCCAGCGTCATATCGAAGCCGGCGAACTCAACCTGGGACACGCCAAGATCCTGGCCGGGCTGAGCGAGGCGCAACAGATTGCGCTCGCGCGCGACGCGGCCAAAAAGCACATGAGCGTACGCCAGCTCGAACAGGCCGCACGCCGTGCGGCCACCCAGGCGGCGCCCACCCGCGACGCCACGGGTCCGGATAACACGATGCGAGAGCTGGAAACCCGGCTGGCCGAGCATGTCGGCAACGCGGTCGCCATCGACTACGACGCCGAGCGGCGGCGCGGCGAATTACGGATCGCTTTTCACGATCTCGACGAATTCGACGGCTTGCTGGCGCGGCTGGGATTCAATACAGAGGCGTAATCCGGCCTTCGGCGGCCGTGATGGGGCGCTTCTTTAGCGCCCGGCCGGGCGACGCGCAGCCGCCGACGGATGTACTAGCGCCGCGGCCCGTTGGAAGGCCCGCGGGTTTTCTTGACTGCGCCCATGAGCCCGAAGCCCAGGATCACCGCCGCGCCCACACCGATCCAGACCGGGGGCACGCTCAAGGCATAGGCACCGTAAGCCAGCGCACCGGCCACAATGACGATACCAATCATGTAGATCGCGAAATTCGACATCGATTACTCCCCCAAGCGAGGCGCGCGAGCGCCCAGCGATTCAAATTAGTCGGCCATCGGCGTATGCAGCGGACTATCCTGCTCACTGTAATAGCGAGCCAGCGCCTTGAGCTGCGCATCACTCATGCCCTGAACTTGTCCGCCCATGATCGCGTTTTTGCGATCACCATCGCGATAGGCTTTCAGACTGTGCAGGAGATAATCCTGGTACTGGCCAGCGATAACCGGGAAGTTTGCCGTTTGCGATACACCGTTCTTGCCGTGGCAGCTGGCACAGGTCTGGGTCGTCTGCGATACCCAGTCGTTGCCCGCGGGCTTTTCATTGCCATGATATTCCTGGGCAACGACCGCACCGGCAAAACCGCACAGCGCCAGACAGATCAAACCGCGTGAAACTGTATGCCTCATCGTTCTACGCCCCGCCATTACGGCTTCATCTGCGACAGATACGCCGCAATGTCCTTGATGTCCTGATCACTCAGGCTCGACGCCTGTGCATGCATGGTGGAATGCTTGCGATCGCCACTGCGATAGGCCTTGAGCGCAGACTCGACATACGTTGCATGCTGACCGGCCAACTTCGGCACATGATAGGTCGGGTAGGCGTTGCTGTATTCGGGAATACCGTGACAGCCCACGCAGGTGTAGAAGCGTTCCTTGCCAGCCGCAGCGTCGCCACCTTCGGCCTGGGCGAACGCAGGGCCATACACGAAGGCGCAACAAATCAAGGCCGCCAGGGCCTTACGCCAACTTTGAATCATCGAAATCTCCCGAAAACAGCCTGCGTCTTGGAGCACAGCGCAGCGATATGCTCTTGTAAAACCGCGCGCGAGTCAATTGGTCGACAGCGCTCAGTCGCTCTGATCATCACCTTTGAGAGGCTCGACCACCTGGGCGACGCTGGCATTGAGATTGAACGCCGAACGTTCACCCGGGCGACGGCTGCGCCCCAGATCCCGCTCGTCAAGTTGCAATAGCGCCAATTGGGCGATACCGCCCGCGCTTCCCCCGGCCGGCCCGGACCATACGCCGATGCGTGGCTCTCCGGTTGCACTACGCGGCAACCCGTCGCCGTAAATGCCGCGCAGCGGTTCCGGCATCAGCGCCTGCGCCCCGCCATCCAGCGGCGCCGTACTCAACTGCACGTCCAGCCAGGTCCGCCAGCGTCGAGCAGCCAACTGTTCCAACGGCTGAGCCGGCAAACGTTCGATGACGTTGCGGGCAACCACGGCGGCTGCGTTGCGCCCATGCCGGATCAGCCCCTGTCTGCTGCCGGCATCCAGCGCGAGACGCTCGCGCTCAGCCCCCGGCGGCGGCAGCCGCATCGCGCCATCGACATGCGCGCGCAGACGCAGCATCTCTCCCTGCCCTCGGGGCGTACTGCTGATCGCGACCGTCGCGGTCAGCCAGGGCGCACCGCCATAAGGGCTGGGCAGACGCAGCTGTACGGTTGTATCGCGTGGTGCGGCGGCAACGGCGTTCGGTTCGATCAAACGACGCACGCGCCGGCGAATGCGGTTGAACATGGTTCGAAGCGCGCCAAATAGATATTGAACCTCTATAATGACGCATTACGGACATTGCCATGAAGAACACTCGTCAATTCCTTGTAAGCGGCCGCGTACAGGGCGTGGGATTCAGAGACGCCACACGTACACGCGCCAACGAGCTCGGCCTGGCTGGCTGGGTTCGCAACCTGTCCGATGGACGAGTCGAAGTACAGGCGGCAGGAAGCGGCGAAAAGCTCAATGCGCTGGCCGACTGGCTGCAGGACGGCCCGCCGTCAGCGAAGGTCGAGCACGTCGACACCCAATACATTGAATCGTCGGACACTGCCCCCGAGCCGTTCGCCGTTCGTTGATTCCGGACCGCCCGGCGGCCCTGCAAACCGATACCATTGTCATGACCACCCATTCGAACGATACCGTCTTGCCGCGCTGGGCCTGGCTGGGCATACCGCTGGCGATATATCTCGGCCATTATCTGGCCCGCGCCGTTTTGAGCGATCCGGTGTATGACGTGTGGCTGCGCCACGAATCGGGACTGACCGAGATCGGCACGATCGGCGTACTGGCGCTGGCATTCGTGGGGGGGGGTGATCGCTACGACCTGGGCGTTTCGCCGCGGCGACCGCGCACTGACCTGTTTTTTCGCGCTGTTCAGCCTGGGCTGCCTGTATTTTGGCGGCGAGGAGGCAAGTTGGGGCCAGCACTGGTTTGGCTGGGCCACGCCGGAACAATGGCGAGCGTTGAACAATCAAGGCGAGACTAATTTCCACAACTCCAACTCGCTCGCCGGCTCATTGCTCGATCAACTGCCGCGCAATCTGCTGGCCGTGGCCATGCTGGTCGGCGGCAGCATTCTACCGATCATAAGGCGTCTGCGCGGCCGCTTTTATGCCCGGGGCACGTTCGGCTACTGGGTGATGCCGGGCTTCGACTGTGTCGCGATCGGCCTGATCGCCCCGCTCGCTTCGATTCCCGAAAAAATATTCGAGTCCGCCATGGACGACGTCCCCTTCCCTTTTGATATCGAAGGCGGCGAAGTCAAGGAACTGATGTTCGCTGTATTTCTGGGCCTGTATATCGTCACGGTGCTGTTGCGTATCCGCAGCGAGCGATCGACAGCAGCGACAAGCGCTGCGCGACATCCATAGACAGGGCCCAAAAAGAAAGGCCCGAATCGGGAGGGCAGCCGATCCGGGCCTTGAAAAGCGACGCCGCTCAGGGGGAAGCGGCGCCACCATCGCAACGTTATCGCTCGGGTAGGATGAACGTTGCTTTGGCGCAAAACCGGTGAAGGGGGAACACCGTTTCTGCGAAGAGCGGCGAGGTATTGCGCCCCGCCGGCTTCGAGACGAATTATAGGCAACGCGCATCGCCATTCATAATTGCATTTCTTAGCACTATGAATAGCGCTGCACTATACACATACTTTTATCAGCTTATACAGCCTTTTATAGCGACCGGGAGCCATCGATGAGCGCGTCACCCGCCCTCGACAAGACACCGACAGCGCGCGAAGCGACCAAGCGTCGGACTTTTGCCATCATCTCGCACCCCGACGCGGGCAAGACCACGCTCACCGAAAAACTGCTGCTGTTCGGCGGCGCGATCCAGCTTGCCGGCACCGTGAAAGGGCGCAAGGCATCGCGCCATGCCACCTCGGACTGGATGGCCATGGAACAGTCGCGCGGCATCTCCGTAACCACCTCGGTGATGCAGTTCCCCTATAACGAGCGCATCGTCAATCTGCTCGATACGCCGGGCCATGAGGACTTCTCGGAAGACACCTACCGCACGCTCACGGCCGTGGACAGCGCGCTCATGGTCATCGACATCGCCAAGGGCGTCGAGCCGCGCACGATCAAGCTCATGGAGGTCTGCCGACTGCGCACCACGCCGATCTTTACCTTCATCAACAAGATGGATCGCGAAGGCCGGCCACCGCTGGAAGTGCTCGACGAGGTCGAAGAGGTGCTGGGCATCAGCTGTGCGCCGATCACCTGGCCAATTGGCATGGGCAGCCAGTTCAAGGGCGTATATCACCTGCTTGAAGACAAGGTGCATCTCTACGAGGGTTCGGACAACGAGGCCGGCGGCAAGACCGTCACCCTCGATGGCCTGGACGACCCGCGCCTCAAGGAAATCGCCGGCATCTTCTACGACGACCTGCTCGAAGAGATCGAACTGGTGCGCGAAGCCGGTGACGGCTTCGATCTGGATATGTATCTCGCCGGTGAGCTCACGCCGGTGTTCTTCGGTTCGGCGGTGAACAATTTCGGCATTCGCCCGCTGCTCGATGCGTTTGTCGAATGGGCCCCGGCGCCGATCCCGCGCTCAACCACCAGCCGCGAAGTGGTACCCAACGAGGAGCCGCTTTCGGGCTTCGTGTTCAAGATCCAGGCGAACATGGACCCGCAGCATCGCGACCGTATCGCCTTCATGCGGGTGTGCTCGGGCCACTACGAAAAAGGCATGAAGATGCAGCACCTGCGCGCCGGCAAGGAGATCCGCGTCAATGACGCCATCACATTCATGGCCAATCGCCGCGAGGCCGCGGAAACCGCCTGGCCCGGCGATATCATCGGCATCCACAACCACGGCACCATCGCCATCGGCGACTGCTTCTCCCAGGGCGAGGATCTGCAGTTCACCGGCATTCCGAACTTTGCGCCGGAACTGTTCCAGCGCGTGGTCCTGCGCGACCCGCTCAAGGCGAAAGCCCTGCACAAAGGCCTCGACCAGCTCTGTGAAGAAGGCGCCACCCAGGTGTTTCGCCCCATCAACAACAATGACGTAATCCTGGGCGCCGTTGGCGTGTTGCAGTTCGACGTGGTCGCCGAGCGGCTCAAGAACGAATACGGGGTAAAGGCAACATTCGAACCCATCAACGTGCATACCGCGCGCTGGATTTACGGCGAGGAGCGCGAGATCCGGCGCTTTCGCGATCGTATGGACGACGGCGTGGCCGAGGATCATGGCGGCGCGCTGGTGTATCTAGCCCCTACGCGGGTCAAACTGCAGCTGACCGAGGAACGCTGGCCGGAGATCACCTTCGCGGCCACCCGCGAATACAACGCCAACTGACTCGCCATACCGCGGCCGGCCGATGACAGACCCGATCCGCGTTCGTCGCTTTCGTGAAGGCGACGAGCCCGCGCTGTTCGAGATCTTTCATTCGGCCGTCCACCAGATCGCGCGGCGCGACTATACGCCGCGCCAGATCGAGGCGTGGGCGCCGCGTACGCTGGACGAGAACGCCTGGCGCGAGCACATCCGTGTGCTGCAGCCGTTCGTGGCCGTGCGCTACGGCCGGCCGGTCGGCTATGCCGACCTCCAGCGCAACGGTTATATCGACCATTTCTTCGTCTGCGGCGATCACCCGCGCCAAGGCATCGGCCACGCGTTGATGGCCGCGATCGAGACCCAGGCCCGGCATTGGCAGCTGGGTGAGCTCAGCGCAGACGTCAGCCTGACCGCCGAAGCGTTTTTCAGCCGCTACGGATTCCAAGTCGTCGAGCGCCAGTCACGAACCGTGCGCGGCGTGGCGCTGGCCAACGCCCGCATGCACAGGGTACTGCGCTCGTAGCGCGTACCCGGCCGAGCGCTATGCCTCGGGCAAGGTTTTCAGCTTAATATCCGCTCGCGCAAGCAACTCTGCCTCCCGGGCCAGATCGGCCTGAGTAAGCGGCCGTTCTTCCAGCCAGTCAGCGTCGCAATACAGGCTTATTTCGCCCTGCGCCACCTCCAGCCAGGCCGGCGGCGCGATCTGTGGATCACGGCCCCGGTGCAGAATCACGGCCAGGCGCAACACCAAAGCCAAGCGGTAAGTCAGCCCGCGCCAATCTTCGGGCAAAGCATCGATCAGATCGGAGCGAAAACGGCCACGGTGCAAACGCACGAGCGTGGCCAGAACGGCCTGGTCGCTACGCGAAAACCCTTCCAGGTCGGCGTTGCGCAGAATATATTCGCCGTGCTTGTGATAGCCCTTGTGTGAAATCGCCAAGCCAATTTCGTGCAGCAGCGCGGCCCAGCGCAGCAGCCGAGACGCCATACCCGTCGCGCGCTCGTCGTCATAGTCGCCGAGCAGATCGATCGCGGTGTCGGCGACACGCTCGGCCTGACCGCGATCGACATCGTAACGCCGACTCGCCGCAAGCACGCCGTCCTCGCGCGCATCGTGGTCGTGCAGACGTCCGAGCAGATCGGCCACCACGCCTTCGCGCAGCGCCTTGTCCGACACGCGCATCGCCTCGATCCCCAGGCTTTCGAACAAACCGGTCAACACCGCCAGGCCACCCGGGAAAATCGCGCGCCGCTCGTCGGATACCCCGGGCAGGTCCAGCTTGTCTACCTTGCCGGCCTTGAGTAGCGCGCGTGCCAGGGACTTGAGGTCGGCCGGCGTGATGGTTTCGTCGGTCTTCTTCGCGCCGGCAGCACGCAAAATCGATTTCACGCTGCCTGAGGCGCCGATTGCCAGATCCCAGCCGGCCTGGCGATAGGCACGCGCAACGGGCTCGACGGTCAAGCGTGCATCGGTCACCGCCGCCTGCCAGGCCTTACGCGTGATCTTGCCGTTGGCAAAGAAACGCTGCATCTGCACAACCGCGCCCAGGGACAGACTTTCCACGAGTTCCGGGCGTGCCAACTCACCGACGATCAGCTCGGTCGAGCCGCCGCCGATATCGATCACCAGCCGGCGGGGATGATCGTTACCGAGATCCTGAATGACGCCGCCATAGATCAAGCGCGCTTCTTCAGCGCCATAAATCACTTCCACAGGATGGCCAAGCGCGGCGCTGGCTTCGGCCAGAAACGCATCGGCATTGCGCGCGCGGCGTAGTGTATTCGTACCGACAGCGCGCACATGGCCCGGCGCCAGCCCCTGCAGGCGCTGCCCAAAGCGTTCGAGACACGCCAGCGCACGGTCCGCGGCCGCGCCGTCAAGCTGGCGATCGGCGGACAGACCGCCCGCCAGACACACCGATTCCTTGAGCCGATCGACCACATGCAGCTTGCCGCCATCGTCGCGGACCACGATCATATGGAAACTGTTCGACCCCAGATCGACGGCCGCAACCGTCTGCGGCGCACTTTTCGTGCCGCCTTTTTCGCGCTTACGGTTCATATGTCTATCTTAAGAGGGCCGGCCGGCGCGCCGATAAGGGAATCGATGAACACGGGCAAACATAGGCACAAAGAAATGGCGCAGGCGATTATGTCGCAATGGCGTAGGCAGGTGCACCTATCCCGGCCATGGCCGCTGGCACTGATGCTGGTCACGGCGGTCGTGCTCGGCGGTTGCGCGAGCCAGCCGAACTACCCTGCCCAGTCCCCGTATTCGGGCGTGAGTACGAGCCGCCATGCCGATCATGGTGCGATGGTCGATGCCCTTTACGACTACTACCATCAATGGCGCGGCGTGCCCTATCGCTATGGCGGCATCGATCGCAACGGTATCGACTGTTCTGCCTTTGTCGCCCGTACGATGAGCGAGCTGGAATCACTGAACCTGCCGCGCACCACCAGCGCACAGGCTCAGCTGGGCCAGCCGATATCGCACGGCGATCTCTCACCGGGCGATCTGGTGTTCTTCAAGACCGGCTACAGCAGCCGGCATGTCGGCATCTATGTTGGCGCCGGACGCTTCATGCACGCATCGACCAGCCAGGGCGTGACCATGTCGCGACTGGACAACATCTACTGGCGCAGCCATTACTGGCAGTCGCGTCGCCTGGTCACTCAGACCTATTGAGCCGGCATCCGGCGGTTGTCCAGGCATGAGCGAATCGTCCACGGCGAATCTGCGCACACGTCTGCGCGAGATCATATTCGGCACCGACACACGCCCGGGGCGCGCGTTCGACATTGCGCTCCTCGTAGTTATCGTGGCGAGTGTGGTCAATCTGATGCTGGTATCGGTCGCAGCGATCGAATCCCGGTTCGGGCCGGTATTACACGCACTGGAATGGCTGTTCACCATCTTGTTCAGCATCGAATACGCAGTGCGAATCTATGCCGCGCGCAGACGCTGGGCGTATATCCGCAGTTTCTACGGCATTATCGATTTGTTGTCGGTGCTGCCGTTGTATCTGGCACTGATACTGCCTTCCGCGCATTATTTCGTGGCCGTACGCGCGCTGCGTGTCATGCGTATCTTTCGCGTGCTCAAACTCGTGCGTTATGCCAACGATGCGAATGTACTCACCCGGTCACTGCGTCATGCCCAGCGCAAAATGCAGATTTTTCTGGGTGTGCTCGCGCTGGTCACGGTCATCCTCGGCGCGCTGATGTATGTCGTCGAAGGTCCGACCCACGGCTTCACCAGCATCCCTCGCAGCATGTATTGGGCGGTGGTCACGATCACGACCGTCGGTTACGGCGATATCGCCCCGGCGACACCGGCCGGCCAGGCCATTGCCGGCATTGCCATCATGCTTGGCTACGCGTTGCTGGCCGTTACCGGCGGCATCATCACCGCCGAACTGACCAACGAGATCTCCAACGAACGGCAACTGCGCCAGTGCCCGCATTGCGAACGCAGCGGCCACGAGATTGATGCGCACTACTGCAAATTCTGTGGCGGCCATCTGGACAAATACGAAGAAGAGGATCCGCCTGCCGACAAGGAACAGGCCGCCGACCGCGACAAGCTCGACTAGCGTCAGCGAATGCCACCGCGCGCGATTTGCATTGCTCGCCCATCATTTCCTTCGCCACGCAGCACCTGGGTTTGACGCTGCTGCGAGACGCCGCGCTCGACACCGCGGCTACGCCACGTTTCGATAGCGCGGCACGGCTTTAACAGCAACAAGATTGCTGAAAACACGCCCATAAAAAAGCCCGTCCTAACGACGGGCTTTTTCAGACTGATAAGCGTTAGCCCACTAAGCCGACTTCGGCTCCGAACGGGCTTGCTCGATCAGGCGGTGCGACACCGAGCTGCGCAGCATTTCGTGCGCACGCTCAATGGCACGGTCGAGGCCTTCGTGGCGAACCTTGAACTTCGCATAGGCACGGGCTTTGAGCTGCTCGACGCTGGGGAGTTCCGGCAGTTCGATTTCCGCCAGATAGGCTTCGGCCGAATCCCACTTGTCGCGCGCATGGGCACGTAGGTCATCGAGAATATGACTGCCTTCCCAACGCGCCCGGATGTTGCGGCTGATGCGATCCGGAGAGAAGCCTTCGGCGATATAGACCGCACATTTGTCGATGATCTTCTGGGTCGGCGCCTTCTCGTTCGCGAGAATCGTCTTGGGTGGCTGACGCAGGTCCCATACCAAGCCGACCTTTTCCAACCCGAGCAACAGATAATAGGTCGTATCGATTTCCCACCAGAAGAAGCCGTTGCGGGCAGCGGCCGGATAATAGTGATGGTTGTTGTGCCAGCCTTCACCCATGGTCAGCAGCGCCAGGAACCAGTTGTTGCGGGAATCGTCGCCGGTGAGATAGCGCTGCTTGCCGATCACGTGGTTGAGCGAGTTGATCGTGAAGGTGGCGTGATAGACGAGCACGGTCGACAGCACGAAGCCCGACACCAAGCCAGCCCAGCCGCCCACGGCGAAGCACAGCCCGGCCACGATCAGCGCAGGCAGGAACTGGTGACGCTCGATCCAGCGGATCTCCGGGTACTTGGAGAAGTCCTTGATCAGATCCAGGTCGGCGTGCGAGCGGGCCTCGCGATATACCCAGCCCACATGGGCATCGAAAAAGCCGTACTGGCGCGGCGAATGCGAGTCGGCCGGCATGTCTGAATCGCGATGATGCTCGCGATGCTTGGCCGCCCACCAGAGCGGGCCGCGCTGCAACGCCGCCGAACCGACAAAGGCCAGCACGAACTGGAACGCACGGCTGGTCTTGTAACCACGGTGCGAGAAATAGCGGTGGTAGCCCGCCGTGATGGCGAATACGCGCGCTACGTAAAGCCCGACACACAGGGCAATCGAGGTCGCGGTGAAGCCGGTCCACCAGATACCGATGAGCGCCACATGCAGAAGCGCGAACGGGATGAATTCAACCCAGTTGAACTTGTCTTCCAAATGGGGATTGGCGGGATATTTCCTTTCTGCGGACATCGCCTGTTCGCCTCACGAATTGCGGTGATTACATTGCAGTGCACAACTGTTCACTGCGTACAAAGTATGCGGTAAATAGGAACGATTTTCAATAAAATCGTGTATTGAGCACAGGCAAACACTGTGCCTTTTTCAACGCCTTGATACCGAATTGACAGGGTAGGGATGTTGTCCCAGATCAATCCAGCGCAGCGAAATCGAACAGGTCGCGGTCGGCCATTTGCGAGGGTGCGATCCGCGTCATCGATCGGAATATACGTTCGCTACGCCCTGGGTCGATGCGCTCCCAGTCGGCCAGCATGGCCTTGATGTTCTGACGCTGCAGATTCGCCTGCGAGCCGCACAGATTGCAGGGAATGATGGGGTACTGGTTCAGACGCGCGTATTTTTCGATATCGCGTTCGCTGCAATAAGCCAACGGGCGAATAACGACATTCTCGCCGTCGTCGGATCGCAGCTTGGGCGGCATGGCGGCCATGCGCGCGCCATGAAACATGTTCAAAAACATTGTTTCGACGATATCGTCGCGATGATGGCCCAGCGCGATCCGGTTGAAGCCGTTTTCCTTTGCGTAGCGGTAGAGAATGCCGCGACGCAGCCGCGAGCACAGACCGCACATGGTCGCGCCTTCCGGCACCTTTTCGGTGACGACACTATAAGTATCGCGCTCGATGATTTCGTAATCCACACCGAGCCCGTCCAGATAGGCCGGCAGGATATGCTCAGGAAAACCGGGCTGCTTCTGGTCGAGATTGACCGCGCGCAGTTCGAAGCGCACCGGGGCGACCTCCTGCAGATAGCGCAGCATCTCCAGCATGGTGTAGCTGTCCTTGCCGCCGGACAGACACACCATGATGCGATCGCCGTCGCGGATCATGTCGTAATCGGTCACGGCCTGGCCGGTCAGGCGCTTGAGACGCTTGGCGAGTTTGTTCGCGCCAACCGAACCCGGCGTCAGGCCGGCAGGCGGGCGGGTATCGAGTACCGGAATATCGGACATGGGCGCGTACGCTGGCGTTGCAGTAAGTCGAAAACGATACGCGTCATTGTACGCATGCGTTCAGGCCGCAACAGCGCAGCCCGACCGCTCACACCCGGGCGAGCAGCTGCTGCATCACACGCCGGCTCTCGGCCACGTAATGGCCGCCGAACAGACGCGCATGGTTGAGCAGATGATATAGCTGGTAGAGCGGACGCCGGACATGACGATAACCGTCGCTCATCGGCCAGGCGCCCCAGTACGCCTCGAAGAACAACGGTGAGAAACCGCCGAAAAGTTCAGCCATAGCCAGATCGGTCTCACGATCGCCGTAGTAGACGGCCGGGTCGAACAGCACCGGCACGCCGTGTTCGTCCATGCCGACATTGCCGCCCCACAGATCGCCATGTACCAGCGAGGGCTCGGGGCGATGTCTATCCAGTAGCGTGTCGAGCACCGCCAGCAACGCATCGCCGTCGCGCGCCAGACCGCGATGATGGGGCGCGAGCGCGTCGAGCATGACCGCCATACGATTCTCGCGCCAGAATTCCAGCCACTGGGCGTGCCAGGCATTCGGCTGGGCGCTCGATCCGATCGTATTGTCGCGCTCGAATCCATAGCGCGTGGCGACGATACCGTGCATGTCGACCAACCCTTCACCGAGACGCGTCATCGCTGCAGGGGTCAGTGCTTCGAGTGCAATGTACTCGAGCACGAGATAGGCGTGCGCCTCGGTCGAACCCTGCGTGATGACATGCGGTATACGCAGTCCCACCGCCTGGCCCAATTCGGCCAGCCCGGCGGCTTCGGCCGCAAACATCACCGCTCGGTCTGCACGGTTGAGCTTGACGA
Organism: Salinisphaera shabanensis E1L3A; assembly: GCF_000215955.2. GTDB lineage: Bacteria > Pseudomonadota > Gammaproteobacteria > Nevskiales > Salinisphaeraceae > Salinisphaera > Salinisphaera shabanensis. The sequence continues at coordinate 267,217 of NZ_AFNV02000003.1, read as the reverse complement.
AGTACGACTGCTCGGCGCTCTCGATTCGATAAGCGGTATTAATCGAGCCACCGCCCAGACGCGTACGGCGCTCGCCCGCAAAGGGCGCGCCCCGCGCTATCGCGATGGCCGAATCGATCGCCGCCCAATCGATCACGAGATGGGGGCACCCAGGCGTTTGCGCAGCCGATCGCCCACGCCAAGCCGATCGCAGATCGACGCCAGTGCTTCGCGATCCGGGTGTTGCCGGCGAATATCGCGCTGCTCGGTATCGAGCGCAATATCGGTGACGATCGTCGCCAGCCGATACGACAACCGTATTTGCTCGGCATGGGTTTCGATTTTTGTCGCCAGCGATTTTGCGCCGCGCAGGCCGCTGCCGGCCACGCCCTCGAGATCGTCCAGCAGCGCTTCGATTCCGTCGAAGCGCTGCAACAGCGCGGCCGCTGTCTTAGCGCCGATACCCGGCACGCCGGGAATGTTGTCGACATGATCGCCCACCAGCGCCAGATAGTCGGCGATACGCGCCGGCGGCACGCCGAATTTGGCTTCGATCGCGGCACAGTCGTAGCGCGTTTCACGCGCGTAGTCCCAGAGAATGTCGCCTGGGCCCATGACCTGGGCCAGATCCTTGTCGGAGGTGACGATCTTGACGGGCGTATCACTGGCCGCCGCCAGTGTGCCGATCAGGTCGTCGGCTTCATAGATCGGGCTCGACAGGGTGGCCACGCCCAGCGCTTCGGTCATCTCGCGACACGCGCCGATCTGGGCTTCGAGTGCGGCCGGCGGCAGCTCGCGGTTGGCCTTGTAATCGGCATAGAATTCGTTGCGAAACGAACTCGTCAGCGATTCGTCAAACGCGGCGGCGACCTGTTGATCGTGGTCGGCTTCGAGAAGCTGAACGAGAAACGTCGTATAACCGTAGACCGCATTCAGCGGCTGCTCATCGCGCCCGGTCAAACTCGAGGGCAGCGAGTGGAAGGCCCGGAAAATATAGACACTGGCATCCACGAGCAGCATGACGCTAGTGTACTGCACACTGCGCGCGTTCTGCTGCATGCGTACACCGAGACGCGGTATTTTATCGATCCCGTTCAAAAGGACCCTGCCCATGATTCGAATCCGCCGTACGGCCGCCGTTGTATTGCTGGCCGGCCTGAGCGCCGTCGCGGGCATCGCCCAGGCGAACACGACACTGACCTACCAGGGCGCAAGCGGCGCCTTTACCGTCGATATGCGCCCCGGCGCCGTTCGTATCGACGATGCAAGCCCCCAGTGGCAGCTCTACAAGGAAGACGCCAAGGCGATCTTTTCGATCGACCCGCGTGAAAGCACGTATACGCGCTTGGACAGCAACTCGGCCAGCGTCATCCGCCAGCGGGTGGATTCGCTGCGCGCCCAGATCGAAGACCGCGTACAACAACTGCCGCAGGAACAACAGGCCACCGCGCGGGCCGCCATGCTGCAATCGGTGCCCGGCCTGGATACCCGCAATCAGAAGATCGGCCTCGACCGCACCGGACGCACGGATACCGTGGCCGGCATCAAGTGTGAAGTCGTTCAGGTCGTACGCGGCGGAAAGCCGGCAGAAACGCTGTGCGTAGCCACCCCCAAGGCGCTGGGCATATCCAAGGATACGTTCTCCACCGTCACGTCGATGTTCTCGCTCATGCAGACGCTGCTCGCCGGCACCGGCTTCGAAACCGCCGGCCTGCCTTATCTAAGCCTGGCCGGCATGCCGGTACGCTTTACCGACACCAATACCGGCGAACGGCGCCAGCTGGTCGACGTGAGCCATAAAGAAGTGTCCGAGCGCCGTTTGAGCCTACCGCAGGACTACGTCGAAACCGCGGTAACCCAACCTGGAAGCTGAAATCGCCGCCCCCGACATCTGCTACGAAAGCCTAATGGTTTGGGTTAGACTGCAGTTGGGGTTGATCCGGCCTGCGGCCTGACGAGCGCAGCGCGCGTTTTTTCGAGCGCCGAGGCGCCGCGCCGGATATTCATTAGAACAAATCAAGGGAAGACATGAGCGTAACTATCGCAGTCCCGAAAGAAACGGCCAGTGGCGAAACCCGTGTCGCCATGGTGCCCAAGGTGGCCGACAAGCTGGCCAAACTGAACGTCGATCTCAAGATCGCCAAGGGCGCCGGCGAAGGCAGCCGCATTCCGGACGAATCCTTCAAGGAGCCGGTCCAGATCACCGACAACACGGACGACGTATTCGGCGCCGATGTGGTGCTGGCGGTCAACGCGCCCGATGCCCAGGCGATCGGCAAGATGAAAAAGGGCGCGGTACTCATCAGCTTCGTCCAGGCCCATAACAATCCGGACACGGTCAAGGCGCTCAACGACGCCGGCGTGACCAGTTTCGCCATGGAACTGGTGCCGCGTATCACCCGTGCCCAGTCGATGGACGCCCTGTCCTCACAGGCCTCCGCGGCCGGCTACAAGGCCGCGCTCATGGCGGCCAACTCGCTGGAACGCTTCCTGCCGATGCTGACCACCGCCGCCGGCACCATTCGCCCGGCCAAGGTGCTGGTCATCGGCGCCGGCGTGGCCGGGCTGCAGGCGATTGCCACCTCCAAGCGCCTGGGCGCCAAGGTCTTCGCCTATGACGTGCGTACCGACACCAAGGAACAGGTGGAGTCGCTCGGCGCGGACTTCCTGATGGCCGAAGGCGTCAAGGCCGAAGCCGAAGGCGGTTATGCCCGCGAGCTAACCGACGAGGAAAAGAAGAAACAGCAGCAGATGCTGGAAAAGAACATGGCCGATGCCGATGCGGTGATCACCACCGCCGCGGTGCCCGGCAAGCCGGCGCCCAAGATCATCTCCAAGGCGATGGTCGATGCCATGAAGCCCGGCTCGGTGCTGATCGACCTCGGCGCCTCCGGCGGCGGCAACTGCGAGCTCACCCAGCCTGACGAAGTCGTCACCCACGGCAGCGTGACCATCTACGGGCCCTCCAACGTGCCGGCACTGCTCGCCGAGCATGCCAGCGAGATGTACGCCCAGAACCTGTTCAACTTCCTGCAGCTGATCGTGGTCGAGGAAGAAGGTCAGGACGACGCCAAGCCGGCCGACAAGACGCGCAAGCTCGAAATCAACTGGGATGACGAAATCCTGGCCAAGTCCGCGCTGACGCACGACGGCGAAACCGTCAACGAAGCCGCCAAGAAGGCGCTCGAAGGCAACGCCTAGGCCTTCGCCCACCGGCTCATCATCTTTCGGGAGAAAAGACAGTGATTACAGGTTTTGTCGCACTCTATATCTTCATGCTCGCCGCCTTCACCGGCTACGAGATCATTGGCCGTGTACCGGCCATCCTGCATACCCCGCTCATGTCGGGTTCCAACTTCGTGCACGGGATCGTGCTCGTCGGCGCCATGGTCGCACTCGGCCATGCCGACGGCTTCTGGGAGACGCTGATCGGCTTTATCGGCGTGATTCTGGCGGCCGGCAACGCGGTCGGCGGTTATGTCGTGACCGAGCGCATGCTCGAAATGTTCAAGTCCTCCAAGGACTGATCCTCGCTGATCCCATTACAAGAACGAGCACACGAAAAGGTTACCGAATATGAGTTTCTGGGAATTTACCGTAGACGCGAGTTATTTCATCGCGGCCGTACTGTTCATCATCGGCCTCAAGCGCATGGGCTCGCCCAAGACCGCCAAGAGCGGTATCAAGTGGGCCGGCATCGGCATGGCGCTGGCCACCGTGGTCACGCTCTGGCACCCGGCCATGGAAGCCGGGTTCTTCCGTTACGTGCTGATGATCCTCGCGATCGTCATCGGCGGCGCGGGCGCCTGGTATACCGGCAAGAAGGTCGAAATGACCGCCATGCCGCAGATGGTTGCGCTCTATAACGGCATGGGCGGCGGCGCGGCCGCGGCCATCGCGCTGGTGGAGATGTACTCCGGCAGCGCGTTCGACCACGGCACGACCGTGCTCACGCTGGCCGTGATCGGCGCGCTCATCGGTGGCGTGTCCTTCTCCGGTTCGCTGATTGCCTGGGCCAAGCTCGAAGGCAAGATGAAGAAGACCATCCGCCTGCCCGGTCAGCAGCTGATCAACGGCAGTGTGGCCGCGATCACCGTGATCCTGGGCATTGCCATCATTGCTTCTGATGGCAGCGCGCCGGTTCTGGTCACGCTGTTCTTCCTGTTGTCGCTGGCCTTCGGTGTACTGCTGACCAACCCGATCGGCGGCGCCGACATGCCGGTGGTCATCTCCATGTACAACGCCTTCACCGGTCTGGCCGTGGCCTTCGAGGGCTTCGTGCTCGGCAACGCGGCGATGATCATCGCCGGTACCGTCGTGGGTGCCGCCGGTACGCTGCTCACGCTGCTCATGGCCAACGGCATGAACCGTTCGATCTCGAACGTGCTGTTCGCCGGCTTCGGCGTGGACGATGGCGCCGAAGCAGACGGCCCGGAAGGCGAGATGAAGTCGGTCGAGGCCTTCGACGCCGCGGCATCGTTTGCCTATTCCGACAGCCTGATCATCGTGCCCGGCTACGGTCTGGCCGTCGCCCAGGCCCAGCACAAGCTCTGGGAATTCGTACAGATGCTTGAAAAAGAGCACGATGTGGACGTGAAGTTCGCCATCCACCCGGTGGCGGGCCGTATGCCCGGTCACATGAACGTGCTGCTGGCCGAGGCCGGCGTGCCCTACGACAAGATCTTCGATCTGGAAGAGATCAACGCCGAGTTCCCGAACGCGGACGCGGCCCTGGTCATCGGCGCGAACGACGTGGTCAACCCGGCCGCGCGTACCGACGAATCCAGCCCGATCTACGGCATGCCGATCCTCGATGTCGACAAGGCCCGCGAGGTCTATGTCGTCAAGCGCGGCAAGGGCACCGGCTTCTCCGGCGTACAGAACGCCCTGTTCTTCGGCGACAACACCCGCATGGTGTTCGGCGACGCGAAGCAAGTCTGTACGGACCTGGCCAACGGCCTCAAGCAGCTCTAGAGCGTTTAGGCCAATACGAGAAAAGCCGCCTTCGGGCGGCTTTTTTCTTGGTGCGGCATATTGCCGGTTAAGCTTCGCCCATGCATGAACTCGCCCCCATCGCCCGCACGCTTGCCGACTATCGTGCTCGGCGCCTGCGCTTTCGGCGCTATCTCAAGCGCGCCGCGGTGGCCGTCATTCTGCGCGACTCGGGTCAGGGCGCACAGGTACTGCTCGCGCTGCGCGCGCACCGGGAGGGCGATCCCTGGTCGGGTGATATGGCGTTCCCGGGCGGCCGGGTCGATGCGGCGGACGAAGCCAGCGCCTCGCGCGCAGCCTGTCGCGAAACCCAGGAGGAAGTCGGCCTGCGCATCACACGCGAACACGGTATTGGCCGTCTAAACGACCGGCTGACACTCGACCATCGGCGGCGGGCCCCCATGGTGGTGTCACCGTTCGTTTATAGGCTAGAGCAGCGCATCACCCCGGTACTCAATCACGAAATCGCCGCGACGCGCTGGCTCTCGCTCGCCTGGCTTAACGAACCCGTCAATCGGCAGACCATGCGATGGCGAGTAGGCCGGGCGAGCTTACCCATGCCCTGCTATGACTGCGGCGACGGCCAGCGCCTTTGGGGCCTGACACTGGCGATGCTGGACGAACTGTGCGGGCTCGTACGGTGACACGCGCTTCATCCACAAGCCGCCGTGGCGCTACAACGGCCATATGGCACTGCTTCGGCCCCACGGTGAATTGTTTATCCACATATTCACAGGGCGCAAAAAATCGCGCAATCGTTTTTGCTGCAGCGCACATTGAGCAGAATTATTCATACCATATTGATTTAAATGAATTTTTACGCGAATTCTCGACCAAGCCTACCGATTTCGCCGATCGCAGAGTCGTACTCGAACAAATTCATCCACGATTTTATCCACAGGCTGTAAACCGTTGATGAGCGGCGTAGAAATAGGGCCAACTCTGCGCGTTGCCGTGCCCGTGCCTTTATATGGCGGCTTCGATTACCTCGATCTCGACGCCACCGACGCGACGCCGATCGGCAGTCGCGTACTCGTGCGATTCGGCAAACGGCGGCTGGTCGGTGTCGTACTCGAAACCGAGGTCAAAAGCGACCTGCCGCGAGAGCGATTGCGCCCAATCGAAGCGCGATTGGACGATGCGCCGGTATTCGATGACGAACTGCTGGGACTGTTGCGATGGGCCGCGGGCTATTACCACCACCCGATCGGCGAAGCACTCGCCACGGCCTTGCCGGTGGCACTACGTCGCGCGAAGACAGACCAGACCCCAAACCGCCATCGGGGCTGGCAGGCCGTACCCAGCGATACGGCTAACGAGCCGGTAGCTCACGCCAAGCGCCAGCACGAGTTGCTCGACGTAATTCGTACCGGCGTGCATCCCGTAGCCCACTCGCACCTGCTCGCCCGCTTTGGTTCGATTCATGCGCCGCTCAAGGCGCTGGAACGGCGCGGCCTGATCGAGGAAGTCGATCTGCCGGGCGCGCTTGAACAGGGCAGCGCCGGTACCGCGCCTGCCCTCACCGATATGCAACGCGAGGCAGTAGAACAACTCATCAGCCGCGGCGAGGGGTTTCATCCCACGCTGCTGGAAGGTGTGACCGGCAGCGGCAAGACCGAGGTCTATTGTCGACAAATGGCCGAGGTACTGGCTGCGAATCGTCAGGTTCTGTTCCTGGCGCCCGAGATCGGCCTCACCCCACAGCTGATCGAACGCCTGCGAACGCGCTTCGACGCCAGCATCGGCGTGCTGCATTCACAACGCAGCGACGGCGAACGTGCCGATGTGTGGCGGGCCGCCCGCGCCGGCGATGCGGATATCGTCATCGGCACGCGCTCGGCTGTGTTCACGCCCATGCCGCGCCTCGGGCTGATCGTGGTCGACGAAGAACACGACGGTTCCTACAAGCAACAGGACGGGTTTCGTTATCACGCGCGCGATGTCGCCCTACGGCGTGCCCAGCAGTGCGACATCCCGATCGTTCTCGGCAGCGCCACACCGGCGCTTGAAAGCCTGCATAACGCCGATCGGAGTCGTTTCGCGCATCTCAAGCTGCCCGAGCGCGCAACCGGCGCGGCCATGCCGCCCGTGCGGGTGATCGATATCCGTTCGCGTCCGCTGCTGGGCGGGCTGTCCGATCCAATGCTCGCTCATATCGAACGCCATCTCACAGCCGGCAACCAGGTGATGGTATTCATTAACCGACGCGGTTATGCGCCAGCACTTTCGTGTCACGACTGCGGCTGGATCGCGCCCTGTGAGCGCTGTGACGCGCCGCTCACCCTGCACGGCGGCGGCGCACGATTGCAGTGTCATCACTGCGGCGCGCACCAGAACACCCCGGCGCAATGCCCCGGCTGCGGCTCGAAGCAGCTGATTGCTCTCGGCGCGGGCACCGAACGCGTGGCCGGCGCGCTGCGCAGCCGCTTTCCCGATGTACGTCTGGCGCGCTTCGATCGCGATAGCGTGGCCCGCAAAGGCCGTCTCGAAAGCCAGCTCGCCGATGTCGCCAGCGGTGAAACACAGCTGCTGGTGGGCACCCAGATGCTGGCCAAAGGCCACGACTTTGCCCGGCTAACGTGTGTCGCCGTGCTCGACGTCGACGGCGGGCTGTTCTCGGCCGATTTTCGCGCCGCCGAACATATGGCCCAGTTGGTCACTCAGGTCGCCGGGCGCGCCGGGCGATCCGATCTGCCTGGCGAGGTCTGGCTGCAAACCCGCCACCCCGAGCACCCGTTGCTGCATCGTTTGCTCAGCGGCGGTTACGACGCCTTCGCCCGAGCGGCCCTCGCCGAGCGCCGCGAGGCAGCACTGCCGCCGTTCGGCTATCTGTGCCTGCTGCGCGCCGAGGCACAGGATATACAGTCGCCGCAGGCGTTCCTCGAGCAGGCCGCGGCTACGATTCATAGCGACGAGCAGATCGCCTGCTGGGGCCCAGTGCCCGCGCCCATGCAACGTCGTGCCGGACGCTTTCGTGCCCACTTGCTACTGCATTCCAGCACCCGTGCACGTTTGCATCCGGCGCTGGACCACTGGCAACGCGTGCTCGCCGAGCTACCCGGGGCCCGGCGCGTGCGCTGGTCGATCGATGTCGACCCGCAGGATCTGCTGTAATCCCACCGACTGTGAGAGGCTGTCGCTCTCTACTGTTCACGATCCAGCGCTCATGGCCCAGCCCGACACGACCGCCGGCAACCCGCGCGTCTCGCTCACCGGTTATGCCACCGCCAGCGCCTGGGCACATTTTGGTTTCGACTACGCCGACTGGTTCGACAGTCGGCGCGGCCGTGCGCTATTCCTACCGCTGCACTATGGCTGCCGCGCGCTTCGGCCGATCGCCCCGGCGGCCGGGGCGTTCAGCGAAACGCTGTACTGGCGCCATCGCTGGTTTTCTGCCTGGGCGCATGCACAAGCGCCCGACCTGGCGCTCGAGATCGGGGCCGGCCTGTCCACGCGGGGCATCGCCTACGCGCAAGCGCACCCGCGTATGCGCTGGATCGACTACGACCTGCCGGATATGGTCGCGGCAAGACGCGCCCGGCTCGCCGGTCATGCCTTGCCCGACAACTACCAGCTCGACGTCGGCGATCTGTTGGCCGACGGGTTCGGCGAGAAGCTAGCCTCCACGCCCGATACGCGGGCGATCGCGATGACCGAGGGCGTGACCGATTATCTCGATCACGCCGAGAAACGCCGCGCCTGGACCGCGATCGCATCGCTATTGTCGCGCCTGGGCGGCGGGCGGTATCTGCTGGAGGTGCATCCGCGCGATCATATCGACCAGTTCGGCATGGCCGCCCGGCTGATGTTCGATGTGCTGCGCCGTATCAGCGGGCGGGACCTGCGCAATCAGCTGTGCGTAAACGCGGATGAGGCCATCGCCATGCTCGAGGACTGCGGCTTTTCCCGCGCGCGGGTGCTACCCGATGCCGAACTGGACGCTGCCGCCGAGGCGCCCGCCCCTGCCCAGCGCGCCTTCGTATTGATCGAAGCACAAGTCTAGCGGCGACCGGATCGCCGGGCAGACATGGCCGGGCGTGAGCGCGCGCGTTAGACTGCGCGGTCATTCTCGCGACCGCCTATCAAAACCATCGTGAAACGTCTCGTTCAGGATCTGCTTGCCGACGCTGTCCAACGCGCCTGGCCCGATATCGACACGCCCGCCGCGCCCCATGTGGAGCGTACCCGCGACGCCGCCCATGGCGACTTCGCCAGCAATATCGCCATGACGCTGACCAAGACGCTGCGCCGCAACCCGCGCGAGATCGCGCAGACGATCGTGGACACGTTGGCCGATGACGAGCAGATCGCCCAGGTCGAGATCGCCGGGCCCGGCTTCATTAACTTCTTCCTCGCGTCCGCGGCGTTTCGCGCAACGATCGATGAGGTGCTCGCCGCCGGCGCGGCCTATGGCCGCAGCCACACCGGCGCGGGCCAGAAGGTGATGATCGAGTTCGTCTCCGCGAACCCGACCGGCCCGCTGCACGTCGGCCATGGCCGTGGCGCGGCGGTCGGTGATTGCTTGGCACGCCTGTTCGAGGCCACCGGCTTCGACGTGACGCGTGAGTTCTACTACAACGATGCGGGCGCCCAGATCGCGAATCTCGCTGTTTCGGTCCAGGCGCGCGCCAAGGGCATTACGCCCGAAAACGACGCGTGGCCGACGGATGGCTATCGCGGCGACTATATCGCTGACGTGGCCGCGGCCTATCTCGCCGGCGAAACAGTGGCCGCGGACGATCGCGAAGTCACCGGCGCTGGTGATGCGGACAATCTCAACGCCATCCGTGAATTCGCCGTGGCCTATCTGCGCCGCGAGCAGGACGCCGACCTGAAAGCCTTTGCGGTGGATTTCGATGTCTACTCACTCGAATCCGCGCTCTATAGCGAAGGCCGGGTCGAGCGCACCGTTCAGTCCCTGATCGATGCCGGTCACACCTACGAAGCCGACGGCGCGCTGTGGCTCAAGACCACCGACTTCGGCGACGACAAGGATCGCGTGATGCGCAAGGCCGAGGGCGGCTATACGTATTTCGTACCCGATGTTGCCTATCATGTCGGCAAATGGGAGCGCGGCTATACGCGCGCGATCAACGAACAGGGCGCTGACCACCACGGCACGATCGCCCGTGTCCGAGCGGGTCTGCAGGCGCTGGATATCGGCATCCCCAAAGGCTGGCCGGACTACGTGCTGCATCAGATGGTCACGGTCATGCGCGCCGGCGAGGAAGTGAAGCTCTCCAAGCGTGCCGGCTCCTACGTAACGCTGCGCGACCTCATCGACGAGGTCGGGCGCGACGCCACGCGTTATTTCCTGGCCGCACGTAAGCCGGATTCACAGCAGACCTTCGATATCGATCTGGCCCGCAGCCAGAGCGAAGAAAATCCGGTCTATTACATCCAGTATGCGCATGCGCGTATCTGCAGCGTGGTCGGCCAGTTGGCCGAGCGCGATATGACCTACAGCCGCGAAGCCGGCGATCTGGCTCGGCTGGACAGCCCGCATGAACAACGTCTGATTACTGCGATTTCGCGCTTTCCCGAGCTTGTCGAAACGGCAGCCACGGATTTCGCGCCCCAGGCCGTGGCTCATTATCTGCGCGACCTGGCCGATGCATTTCATAGTTACTACAACGCCCAGCAGTTCCTGGTCGACGACGCCGCCCTGCGCAACGCGCGCCTGGCGCTGGTATTCGCGACTCGGCAAGTACTGGCCAACGGCCTTAAGCTGTTGGGTGTGAGCGCACCGGAGCAAATGTAATGGCGCGAGACTATTCCAGCCGGCCGGGTAATTCGTCGTCGAACAGCGGCAAGCGCAAGCCTACGCGCCGCAAACCGGCGGCCCGCCCGACGCAAACCAAGCGGACGAAAAGCGGCGGCCCGCCCGGCTGGGTATGGATGATCTGCGGACTGTGTATCGGGCTGACCGTCGCGGCGGTGTTTTATATTTTCGCCCGACCGGGCGGCGATCTCGCCCGCGAACAGATCGAGATCGCCACGCCTGAAAAAGCGCGTTCGAGCGCATCGTCGCAGTCGGAAAAAGCGCCTGCTGCCGATAGCGCCGAGCCCGAAGCCGAGGAGGAAGAGCCGCGCTTTTCTTTCTACAAGATGCTGCCGAACTACGAAGTGGTTATTCCGGAAGAAGAATATCCGGAGAAAAAGAGCCGTTCGTCGTCGAGCAGCTCGTCATCGAGCGCCGCCGAAGTCGAACAGCCCGCCTCCAAACCACAGCCGACCACACCCAAGGTCGCAGAGCCGGGGCGTTACATCATTCAGGCCGGTTCCTTCTCCACGCCGGCCGACGCGGAACGGCGCAAAGCCGAGCTGGGCCTGCTGGGGCTCGCTGCGCGTACGGTCGAAGTCGATCTGCCGTCCGGCAAGACGGTCTACCGCGTTCAGAGCAATACCATCAGCTCATCGAGCGAACTGAACAATATCCTCAAGCGCCTACGCGAGAATCGTATCGATACGTTGGTCATGCGGGCGAAAGACTGAATTCGGCGCCGACGCGATCGCTTTGAACGCGTCGGCGGCTACTGCTGAGCTAAGGCTGGCTGCCCAGATATTCGGTCAACGTATCGCGCCACGCATCGCTGGCCAGATACTCGAGAATCGCACGGTTAATCGGTTCGCGCAGATCACTGCCTTGCGGTAAAGCGAAAGCATAATCCTGACGGTCGAAAACCGACTCGAGCACGGTTAACGTATCGCCATACGCGTTTTTCACGCGATAGTTGAGTAGCGGCGCGTCGTAGACGACGGCATCGACCCGCCCATCAGCCAGCGCGGCCAATCCGTCTTCGAGCTCGGTGCGCACGCTGAACGCGATCCCGCGATCACGCAGGGCTTGGGCCGCAGCCGAGCCTTCGACGGTGACAACCCGCGCATCGGCCAAATCCTGTACGCCCTTGATACCCGACGACAGTCGATCGACTGTCAACGACGTCGCGATCGCTGCGGTAAAGCTTGAAATGATGATGATCGCGGCAAACATCCAGACCAGCCCAATGAGCCGCCCGCCCAGCGTCTTGGGTGCCTTGTCGCCGTAGCCGACCGTGGTCATGGTGACCGCGGCCCACCAGAACCCGCTACCCAGGCCTTGCGCGGTACTGCCGCCGAATTCTTCCGCATTGGCGCGGCGCTCGAACAGCCAGATGATTACGCCCACCGCCAGCAGTACGACCGTCAGCGCGGCGAGTGCGGTTAGAAACTGCCAGGAAAAGAACCGCCGAATCGTGGCCCAGACCGCGCTGCCGTCATTCGCCGGTACGGCAATCGCCAGCCCCGTGGAATAGAACGGATAGGAAAAGTCGATATTGGCTTCGCGTGACGCCGTCACCGTCAGCGCGGCCACCGACAGGTCGAGCCGGCCGTCTTCCAGCCCGGTAAACAGCCCTGCCAGATCGCTGGGCGCATAGTCGTATTCAATGCCCAGACGTTCGGCAACGGCTTGCCAGAGCACGATACTCACGCCGGAGAAGCCGCCGTCCTGGCTTTCAACGACAAACGGCGGCGCCGCCTTCGTGCCGACGGTCAAACGCGCGCCGCGTTCGCCGGCCGGCATGGCTGCGGCCGCCAGGTCCGCATCGGCAGACGGCGCATCAGCCGGCTGGGCGAGCGCCGGCTGGGCGGCCAGAAAAAGCCCGAGAACACTCAGCCAGACCAGCGCCAGCCATGCTGAAAAATAACGATTATTCATCAATCCCCCAGTTGCCGGGAGCGCATCAGAAGGCGTGGCGCAGCCCCAGCAGAAAACTGACATCCGGCGACGCGCCGGTGTTCAGATCTTCGATAATCGCAAATTCCATGCGCGAGCGCTCGTTCAACATCCAATCGACGCCCAATGCCCCGGCCACTGCCGTGCCGTCGAGCGCTTCAATATCGGTATCTTCGTAGAACGCGCTGTGTGCATAGGCCTGCACCTTGACCACAAACGAGGGCGCCACGGCATAGCCCAGAGTCGCCCAGCCGAAAGCGACTTCCTGCACGCGCTGCGCTTCCAGCACATCGCCTTGGCCGGAATAAAGGCCGCCCGCGCCCGCCAGCATGCGCCAGCGCGACGTGCCGTTCTGATTGTTGCCAACCGTGCCCCAGAACGAAACATCGGCCGCGCCGCTGCCAGTCAGCCGATCCGCATCGCCGGTCGGCAGCTTGAGTTCGCCAGCAACCGCCATGCCCCAGTCACCAACGCCGGCGAGGCGTTTTTTGAGCCCCAGGCGTACATCGCCGACTCCGGAAGGCGAATCGCTGACGTCGAGCGCCAGCCGCCCATCACGCTGATAGCGAAAGCTTTGCTGATCTCGCGGCGCGCTGGACCGACCGCCATCGGAGAAGCCGAACACATCGTGAAAGTCGTCGATGAAGCCGTCGGCAAAGCCGCCGCTATGATCGACAAAAGGAATTTCGACCGTCGCCTGCCAGTCATCACCAAAACCGCGCTCGAAAATGAGCGCCGCGCGTGTGGTCTCACCGTCGAACAACAGGCTTTCACGACCGGCCTGTTGTTCGGTGTAGTGGCTCGTGTAGTCGACACGCAGCCCGGCCCGCCAGGCCCCGGGCTCGGCAACGGTATAACCGTCGGCCCGGGGCAGGCCGTAGATCGAGACCGTGGGCGACTGATCCGAAAAAGCCAACGGCTGCGGCGCCATCGCGTCGCCATCTCGCGCTACCGCAGGCGCTGTCGCGAGCATGGCTCCAACCAGCACCGACGAACGCAACAATCCCCCACCACGACGTAACCCCATGCCGCTCCCCCTGACTGGCCGCGCTGTGCCTGCGCGATTGTGTTTAACGATTCAGTTCATGCCGGGTCGAGTTTGGCATAGCCGGCGATCAACCACTTGCTGCCCGCGCCATCGAAATTGACCTGGATACGGGCGCGCGCGCCGTCGCCCTCGAACGCCAGCACCGTGCCCTGCCCGAACTTCTTGTGCGCCACGCGCTGACCCAAAGAAAGCCCGGCCGCGCGCTGTTCGGATTTGGCGATACTGCCCGGCCGGAACACTGGCTGGCTGATACCCGCCTGCGGGCGGACTTCGCGCAGGAAATCACTGGGAATTTCGCGCAGAAAGCGTGACGGCGCGCACAGATTCTCACTGCCGTGCAGACGTCGTACTTCCGCGTGCGAAATATGCAGCTTCTCCATGGCGCGGGTCATGCCGACATAGCATAGGCGACGCTCTTCCTCGAGGCCGTTGTCGTCATCGATCGAGCGCTGATGCGGGAACAGGCCTTCTTCGAGGCCGACCATGAAAACCAGCGGGAACTCGAGGCCCTTGGCCGAATGCAGCGTCATCAGTTGCACTGATTCGTCCCACTCACCGGCCTGGTTTTCACCGGCCTCCAGCGAGGCATAGGCCAGGAACTGGGTGATTTCGTCCATGGTTTCGTCGTCATCCGCCGTATAAGCGCGCGCGGCCGACACCAGCTCATCGAGGTTTTCCTTGCGGCCTTCGGCTTTCTCGTCGCCCCCCTTGCCGTGATGCGCCTTGAGCTCAGTGGCAGAAATGACCGTTTCGGCGATCTCGTGCAAGGCCATGCCTTCGATTTCGGCGTCGAGCGTATCGATAAGCTCGATAAAGGCCATGACCATCTTGCCCGCACGCGCTGGTAGCCCGTTCTCGGCGAGGTCGAATGCGGCCTGCCAGAGACTCATCGCCCCGGCGCGTGCATGGCTACGGATCTTGTCGACCGTGGTGGCACCGATGCCACGCGTCGGCGTATTGACGATACGCTCGAACGCCGCGTCGTCGGCACGCGATTGCAGCAGGCGCATATACGCCAGCGCATCCTTGATTTCGGCACGCTCGAAGAATTTCTGGCCGCCGTAGATGCGATAGGAAATCTCGGCAGCGATCAGGCGTTCTTCGAGTACGCGCGACTGGGCATTGGAGCGATACAGAATCGCGATATCCGAGCGCTTGCCCCCGTCGGCGATCCAGTTCTGGATACGGGTGACGACATGCTGGGCTTCGTCGTACTCGTTGAAGGCCGCATAGATATCGATCGGCTCGCCGTCGGCACCGGCGGTCCACAGCTCCTTGCCCAGGCGCGTGAGGTTATGGCCGATCAGGCCGTTGGCTGCGCCCAGAATCGTGCCGGTGGAGCGATAGTTCTGCTCCAGGCGCACGGTCGCGGTGTCCTTGAAGTCTTCCTCGAACCGCAGGATGTTGTCGACGCGCGCGCCACGCCAGGAATAGATGGACTGATCGTCGTCGCCGACGATGAAGACCTTGCCGCTATCGCCGGCCAGCAAACGAATCCAGGCATATTGCAGCGCGTTCGTATCCTGAAACTCGTCGACGAGGATATGGCTGAAACGACGGCGGTAGTGCGCCAACAGGTCGGCGTTGTCGCGACATGTCTCGAACGCGCGTAGCAGCAGCTCCGGAAAATCGACCAGGCCGGCGGCTTCGCGCGCGTTTTCGTACGCCTGATAGACGCGAATCATCTGGCTGCGCGCATAATCGCCCGTATCGGCCAAATCGCGCGGGCGCTCGGCGGCCTCTTTGCAACTGTTGATGAAGCCCTGCATCTGGCGCGGCGGCCAGCGCTGCTCGTCCATTTCCAGATTCTTGAGCGTACGCCGCACCAGCCGGTACTGGTCGTCCGAATCGATGATCTGAAACGTCTGCGGCAGCTTGGCTTCCTTGTAGTGCAGACGCAGCAGCCGATGGGCGATGCCGTGAAACGTGCCGACCCATAGCGCACGTGCCGGCACGCGCAGCATCGGCTCCAAACGGGCGCGCATTTCGCCCGCGGCCTTGTTGGTGAAGGTCACCGCGAGAATCGATTGCGGGGCCACGCCTTCGACACCGATCAGCCAGGCGATACGATGTATCAATACCCGTGTCTTGCCGGACCCCGCGCCCGCCAGTACGCGCATATGCCCGGGTGGTGCGCCCACCGCTTCGCGCTGGGCTTCGTTAAGAGACTCGAGAATTGTTGATACATCGTCCATGGCGCGCATTGTAACCAATGCACTGTCGGCGCCGGCCGCTATTCATGGACGCGCAAGCTCTTCGCGCTAGAATTAGCACTTGCGAGACACGAGCCACCCCAATCCCGCCCGGGCCGCCTTCGGAGAACGTCGATCATGCGTCGAATCTATGTCGCCTCATTACTGTTGCTGCTTGCCGCCTGCGCAACCTCGCCCACGGGCCGCAACCAGCTCAAGCTTTTTTCCGAAGAAAAGATCGCCGAGATGGGCGTTCAAAGCTATCAACAGATGAAGCAGGAAGAGCCCATCGACAACAGCACCGCCGACAACCGCTACGTGAAGTGCGTGGCCAATGCGATTACGAAAGTGACCGGCGGCGAATGGGAAGTCACCGTCTTCAAGGACGACCAGGTCAATGCGTTTGCCCTGCCCGGCGGCAAGATCGGCGTCTACTCGGGACTGCTCGACGTGGCCAAGAGCGATGATCAGCTGGCCGCGGTCATCGGCCACGAAGTCGGACACGTTCTGGCCGATCACGGTAACGAACGCGTGTCGCAGCAGGCTGCGACCCAGGGTGGCCTGCAAGTGGTTTCGGCCTTTCTTGGTGGTTCGGGCGGCGGCGGCAACCAAGCCGTGATGTCGGCACTTGGCCTGGGCGCACAGGTCGGCATCCTACTGCCGTTTTCGCGCACGCAGGAAAGCGAGGCGGATACGATCGGGCTCGAACTGATGGCCCGGGCAGGCTTCGATCCACGCGAATCTGTTGCACTCTGGCAGAACATGGCGGCCGCCGGGGGTGAGAAACCGGCCGAGTTCATGTCGACCCATCCCTCCAACGAGAGCCGGATCAACAACCTTCAGAGCCACATGAACCAAGCGCTACAGCTTTACCAACAGGCGCCGAACAAGACCAATTGCAGCTAGCGAACCATTTCTTGACGGGTAACGACAGACGCTTGAAATTTTTTTCGTGTTGAGCTATTGCAACCGCCCAAAAATATGTAGACTCGGAAGTCGTTCGGCTTGGCCGTTCTCCGTTGGTCTTAGTTTGGTGTCGTTGACGAGTCCGTACGGTTTTTCAGAAATAATGACACGGTATCGCTAGGATCAGTCGAGATGAATATTTACGTGGGCAATCTGTCGTGGAACACCAATGACGACGAACTCCGTGGCGCTTTCGAAGCGTTCGGTGAAGTATCGTCGGCCAAGGTGATCATGGACCGCGAAACCGGCCGTTCGCGCGGCTTCGGCTTTGTGGAAATGCCAGACGACAACGATGCCAAACAGGCCATCGAAGGCATGAACAACAAGGATCTCGGTGGTCGCACGCTGCGTGTGAACGAAGCGCGTCCGCGTGACGATCGTCCCCGCGGTCCGCGTCGTTTCTAGGCTACGGCTTGAACGATTAGAGAAAAAGCCGCCACTACGGGCGGCTTTTTTTATCCGCGTCTTGTTCGTGGCCAACTGACACCGATCAGGACACCGGCGAAGGTTCGATGACGTCGAGATCGGTGTCGCGGCGTCGATTCCGGGCCGGTGCGCTGCCGATGCTCTGCGCCAGGCCCGCCGTCGCGGTTTCTCCGGTACTGGCGGTGCGCTGTTCTCGCAATCGATTCTCCCCGCTGGCGGTTACGAACGACGTGGCGAAGCGCTCGCTGGCGTCGCGTTCGAGAATGGTATTTACATACCAGAATTCGCCCTGCAACCGTTCGGCGGTGATATCGAGCAACACATAGCCATGGTGGGCCAGATCCACGTATTTCATATGCGGATTGAGTCCCCGCAGCGTATTGCGGATCGGCTGTAGTTCCGGTAGCCCGGACGAGGTGACCGAGGGCGACACGAACTCTACCGCCCGCGAACCTTCACCGGTGATCGCGTTGTAAACCAGCGGGTTGTTCGGATCCTCGCTGACGTCCTGCGCCCAGGAGGTATGGATATCTCCCGACAGCACCACGACATTGTCTAAGCCCTGGATACGAATCTGGTCGATCACCCGACGGCGGGCGGCCGGGTAACCGTCCCACTGATCCACATTGACCGCGATCCCGCCATCGGTCAGCAGAGAAAGCTTGTCGTCGAGCACGGGAAGCAGCTCGAGATCGATCAGATTGGGCAGACCCAGCCGTAGCGGCATGAACATGATCTGCTGGCCGAGCAGTTTCCACTGCGCGACCGATCGGGTGAGTTCGGTGGTGAGCCAGGCCTCCTGTTCGAAGCCCAGCAGCGTACGGCGCTCGTCGTAGATCGTTGAACTGTCGAGCGGGTTCGACGCCTGTTGATCGCGCCCGACCAGGCGCGTGTCCAGCATAATCAGATCGACCAGCTGGCCCCACGCGAAACGCCGATAGATTCGTTCCGGCCGATCGGGCTCGACGGCGCGGATCGGCAGCCACTCGTAGTAAGCCTTGATCGAATTCGCCTTGCGCGCGGACCAGGCGCCCTCGGTGTCCGGCTGGTGATTATCGGCGCCGTTCTTCCAGCTGTCGTTGGTCGATTCGTGATCGTCCCAGACCACGATCATCGGATGTGCGGCGTGTACTGCTTGCAGGTCGGGATCGGTCTTGTAGTGGGCATGCCGGGTTCGATAGTCGGCCAGGGTCACGATCTCGACCGGCGGTTCGGGCGAGCGCCCGGGCACCGCATCATCGCCATACTGGGCGTCACCATACTCGTAGATGTAGTCACCCAGGTGCATCACGAAATCGAGATCGTCACGCCGAGCGATAGCGGCGTAGACGTTGAAATAGCCGTCCGCGTACTGTGAGCAGGAGGTGAACGCGATACGTACACGATCGACCGGCCCCATCGGCGCGGTGCGCGTACGCCCGACCGGCGACGCCATCCCGTTGGCTACAAAGCGATAGAAATAGGTCGTGCCCGGCAGCAGTCCGGTACGATCGATCTTGACCGTATAATCTCGACTCGCATCGGTGAGAAAATCGTCTTCGAAGACGATATCGGAAAATTCACGGTCGCGCGCCACCGTATAACGCCCGCCGATCGGCAGGTCGTCGGTTTTGTTTTGCGGCGTTATTCGGGTCCAGAGTACGACCGCCTCGGGCAGCGGGTCGCCGCTGGCCACACCGTGCTCGAACCGAACCCTCGCCGTGCTGATAGCCGGCAGGCCGGGGTTGGCCGTGCCCCCATCGCTCGTGCCGTCGCCATTATCGCGCCCGCTGCGCAGGTCGACCCTGTCTTCGTCATCGCAAGCCGCCAGCCACGGAGTGATAGCCAGGCTGGAACCTGCAAGCCCTGCCCGCCGCAGAAAACCACGGCGCGATGCCGAATGCCGTACAGGGTCGCGCGGCGGACTCATGTCGAGGCCCGCGGATTGAAGAAGCGCTGGCCGTTAACACCGCGTATTTCGTAGGTGATGCCGAAACCGCCATCGCTATCGGCGCCGTCTACACTGCGGCGACCACGCTGACTGGAAAAATACAGACATCTGCCATCGGGCGAGAAGGCCGGTCCGGTAATCTCGGAATCCGGCTGGTTGACCACTTGGACCAGCGGCAGAATATTGCGGTCGGCGGTAATGGCGACGATCTGCATATCGCCGCCGTCTTCGGCCACTAGAATATCGCCCAGGGGCGAAATAGTGACGTTGTCGACCCCGGTGAGTACCGGATCCTCGAACAGGTCGTCGTCGTAGATGATTTCGACAAAGGCGTCGGCCGTATCATAGGCCCATACGCGGTTGTCGCCCTTGGTAGTAAAGAACACGATTCCGTCGTGATACCAGATGCCCTCGCCGCCGTCGAAAGCGCTCGACTGCTCGACCTGCTGGCGAGTCGGCGTATTGCCTGGAATGATCGTAAACGCGGTATCGAGCACGGCATCGATCAGACCGCCGACCAGCGGCAACTCGCCAAGCTCACCGCCCAGGTTTTCGATTTCGGTGAGCAGGGCGGTGGGCGGATTGGGCTGCGGCACATCGTGCCAGATGATCTGACGGCGGGTCATGGGGTCATCGCCGACGAGTTCGGCGATCTGTAGCGTGCCCGAATCCAGCGACGGATAAGCATCGCAGACGAACCGATAGAAACCGCCCTGTGGATCGTCCTCGGTCATATAGACGATACCGTTGTCGGGGTCGACCGTCGCGGCTTCGTGGTTGAAGGTTCCCAGCGCCGG
This sequence comes from Salinisphaera shabanensis E1L3A, assembly GCF_000215955.2. Taxonomy (GTDB): domain Bacteria; phylum Pseudomonadota; class Gammaproteobacteria; order Nevskiales; family Salinisphaeraceae; genus Salinisphaera; species Salinisphaera shabanensis. Next base: position 247,170 of record NZ_AFNV02000003.1, on the reverse strand, counting down.
CCTCTTGTTGGACAGCGGATCAGTCGCGCTCGCCCCGCGCGGGTCGCATTCGTAGACACTGCCCGCCTCATATTCCTCGCAGGTCAGCCACGTGCCCCACGGCGTGGGGCCGCCTGCGCAATTGAGAATCGTACCCGCCTGAATCTGATAGGCATCAACGATCTCGCCGTCGGCATCGAAGCGCAGCGCACCGACGCCGCCAGGCGCGAACTCGCTGTTGGAGACATACACCCAACCGCCATCGTCCATGCGGAAGGTCGCACCACCGTCTGGATAGGTATGCCAGAGATACGGCGAACCGGCGTAGGGTCGCTGTCCGGCCGTGGCGATAATTCGGGAAGCGAAGCCCTGGGGCAAACGCACACCGTTTTCATCGGCCTCGCCGAGCTCGCCAAGGCGACTGATCGGCGAGCCCGCGGCATCGCCGCCGTCCGGCATGCCCGGGCGCACGGTACCGCCGCCAGCCGAGCCCTGCCCCGAGTCCAAGGAAACCGACGAGTTTCCGTCACTACAACCATTGAGCAAGCTACCTGTGACCAGCAATCCGGCGCCGCTTAGACTTTGCAATAATAGCCGCCGGCGTGCCGGGTCGTGGGCACGGGGCGTATACCGTTTGACCATGTGATGTCCCCCAAAACGCAACAGTGCGTTTTCGAAGGCTAGTCCCTGGACATGACCAGACTATGAAAAACGATCTTTTCTTTCAGCGGCACGCCCGTCGAAGCCACGCTGATCAGTATTGAAGAATACGCCGCCCTCACCGCCTGGATTGATGACATGGGTCACATTGGCCGCGCCCACAGGCTTGAGCTGCCCGAACAGCACCTGCTGACCGACCCGCTTCCATAGCGACTGCGACTGCGGCACCCGGACCGCCAACCATTGATGCTGTTCGTCGTTACTGAACGCGCGACTTCCGGCGAAATCGCCGGTGGCGGCTTGAATGCCATCAGCCTGCGCGCGCCTGTTAAGGCGTCATGACCGTGACCGGCGCTCGAATACGGGCGCCGGCAGCGTCAGGCCGGTGGTCGGCAAATGAATCTGGCGCATGGTTACGAACACGAAAAGCAACGGATTGACGTCATACAAGGCGCGCAAGGGCTCTATGACGGCCGGGTCGATAAAGTCTGAGTTGGCAAGCCGGTCGAGGTCGATCGCCCTGGCAACCGCCGAATGCGGATAGCCACTGGCGTAACGCAAGCGTTCGAAAAACTGCGGGTGCTGGAGCAGCGGCGTGAGTACGGTTTCGGCACGCTCGCCGGAAAGCACGCCATCGAGGGCGATACTCAGGCGATCGCGATAGGCTGGTACACGCAGTAGCGCGAACAGCGCCTGCATGACATCCACATCGGGGTCGTTCGAAACATCACCGATCGATACCGTCACCTGCATGCCGGCCTCGAGAGCCGCACGCAACGCGGCAGGATCGATCACACCCGCACGCCCGCGACTGTCGCGCCAACGGCCGACGCGCGTATGCAGGCGCATATTCTGCGTGGCCATCACCGTATAAGCCGCTCTTGCCGGTGTGCCCATGAGGTCGATCTGCTGCGCAACCGGCCACCACGCTACATCGCGTATGCCCGCATCCGCCCAGCGCGCGAGCGCAGAAGCGGCATCGGCACGCGCCGGGTGTACCGAAATCACTGGCAGCAGCTGACCATCGCTACGCTCGGCGAGCGCCACCACATCAGCGTTGGCAACGAACCCGGCGGTGGCCTTCTCATCCAGTTCACCGCCGGGCCTATAGACCGCATCCTGGGCGAACACATACCCGCGATAATCTGCCGGCACAGCGCCGATCTGGCGCAGCAGCCGCGATGCATGGATATCGAAAGCCTGTAGTTCATCAGTCACGCCGGCGGCATGACGCAGAAACTGCCAGTCGAGCCAGGCCCGCGGCGTGGTAGGGGTCGTCACTTCAACGGCCGGCTGTGCCGCCGCGCCCGCTGGACCACGACCAATTCGATTGCCCGGCAACAAGACGATTCGGTGATCGACCACCGACCCGTCGATATCGACGAGGCTATCGGCGATCAACTGTCGGGCCGTATCCGGCAGCAGCCAGTCGGCATCTTCCGGCTGATGAACCCATGCGCCAGCATAGGTATTGAGCAACGTATGCCAGCCGGCAACGCCTGCCACAACGACGAGAGCCACAAACAGGGCCAGCACGCCAAGGCGGTTGAACAGGCGCTCGTAGGTCATCTTTCAGCCGGCCACCGCAACCCGTTCGTCCACCACGGTTTCGGCATGCAGACAGGCGACGCGGGTGCTCTCGCCGAATGCGCGCAGCGCCGGGGTCTGCGCGGCACAATCCGCCTGCGCCCACGGGCAACGGGTACGAAACACGCAGCCTGAGGGCGGATCGGCGGGCGACGGCAGTTCGCCGGGCAAGGCGATACGCCGGCGCGTGCGCTCGATGGTCGGATCCGGCCGTGGTACGGCCGATAACAGCGCGCGCGTATAGGGGTGAGCCGGCGTATCGAACAGCACATCCGAAGACGCGCGCTCCATCACCCGACCGAGATACATCACCATCACCTCGTCGCTGATCTGGCGTACCACGGCCAGATCGTGGGCAATGAACAGGATGGCGATACCGAACTCGGCCTGGAGTTGCTGCAGCAATTCGACGATTTTCGCCTGAATCGAGACATCCAGCGCCGACACCGGCTCGTCGCAGATGAGCACTTTCGGCTCGACCACCAGCGCACGGGCGATCCCGATGCGTTGGCACTGCCCGCCGGAGAATTCGTGCGGATATCGGTTGATCTGGGCCTGCGATAGCCCGACCCGTTCGATCATCGCCGCCACACGACGCGCACGCTCGGCACGATTCAGATCGGGGCGCAGATGGCGCAAGGGCTCGGCCACGATCTGGCCAACGGTCATGCGCGGGTCGAGACTCGCCAGCGGGTCCTGGAAAATCATCTGCACATCGCGGCGCAGTGCCTGCCAGCTCGCAGACCGGTCATGACGTACCGGCTGGCCTTCGAATTCGATCTGGCCGGATGTGACAGGCACCATGCCGGTCAGCGCGCGGGCCAGTGTCGACTTGCCACAGCCGGATTCGCCCACCAGCCCGAGCGTGCGCCCGGGGGCCAGATCGAGGCTCACGCCATCCACGGCCTTGAGCACCCCGGCCGCGCCGCCAAACCAGCCGCCGGCCAGCGGAAAATGCACCTTGAGATCGCCTACCCGCAGCAGCGCTTCGCTCATTAACAAGCCGCCTTCGTAACGCATCGCAAACCCGGTAACGATGGTACGCTGCCCATGTGAATTCGCCCACCGCACCCGGCACCCTGACGCGCCCCAGCCAGAACCGGCCGGGCCTGTCTCTGTTGAGTTTCAACATGCAGGTCGGCGTCGGCACGAAACGCTATCGTGAATACGTCACCCGCGGCTGGCGTCATGTCCTGCCCAGTCAGCAGGTACGCGACAACCTGGATCGTATCGGCGAACTGCTGGTCGGGCACGACATCATCGGGCTGCAGGAAATCGATGCCGGCAGCCGTCGCAGCCAGTATCGCAACCAGATCGAACATCTGGCCGAAGCCGCCGGTTTCGAATACTGGCGGGTTCAGGTCAACCGCGACCTGGGGCGCGTCGCCCAGCACGGACTCGGGCTGATCAGCCGCTACACACCCTTTGCCGTGAGTGAACACAAGCTGCCGGGCCGCCTGCCGGGCCGCGGCGCGCTCATTGCGCGATTCGGTACGCCTGAAAACAATCTTGCCGTGGTGATCACGCATCTCGCGCTCGGCGCGGGCAGTCGTGCACGCCAGCTTGCCGCCATCTGCGACCTCGTGGCCCAGGACCGGCATGTGGTCATCATGGGCGATACCAACTGCACCGCCTCGGCCCTGATCGCCGACCCGGCGCTGGCGGCCAGCGGCCTACGCGTCTACGACCGGCCACTACCTACATTCCCGAGTTGGCGTCCGCGGCGCGGTATCGATCATATCCTCACCTCGCCCAGCCTCGAAATTGACGAAGCGCGGGTGGTCGATTCCGTGCTCTCCGATCATCTGCCCGTGCATATGCGTATCGGTCTGCCGAATACGCTCGCCACGGCGCTGAACGCGAGTCACGCCGAGACCTGACGCGCCGGCGCGTCAGAAATACGACGAAAACAGCCAGAAGAAGGAATCGCGCAGGCGCGCAGGCAAGCGACGCCGGTGCAGATCAACCAGCGAATAGGCCCGGCTTTCCGCGATGGTGTCGCGAATATGTTCGGCGAGGCCGTCCACCCCTTTCGGATCGAAGATCTCCACCGCCAGTTCGAAGTTCAAGCGAAGGCTGCGCGGATCGAGATTGGGCGAGCCGACCAGCGCATAGTCGTCGTCGAGCACCAGCAGCTTGGTATGCGCAAACGGTGGCGGCCGGTAATAGATTTCCACGCCCCGCATCATCAACTCGCCCAGCGCATGCCGCGACGCCCAGGCCACGAACGGCAGATTGTTCTTGGCCGGCAGTACAATCTTGACCTCCAGCCCGCGCAGTGCGGCCGACTGCAACGCCCCCACCAACGCCGGGCCGGGCAGAAAATACGGCGTCATGATCAACACACTGCGCCGCGCGCTGGCAATCGCGGTCTGAATGAGCGTGGCCAGGCGTTCGGTATCGCGCGTGGGCCCGTTCTCGATACTGCGGCATGCGGCATTGCCGGCCGGGGCGATCTCGCCGCGCGATACGCCGGTCTGACGGCCGGTAGCGAATGCCCAGTCGGATAGAAACACCGCCTCGATCTGGCGCACCACCGGCCCCGCAAAACGAAAATGCATATCGGCCACGCCACGACCGGTTTTCACCAGATGTCGATCGCCGATATTCATGCCCCCGGTAAACGCCACGCCGGCGTCCGTGACCAGAATCTTGCGGTGATTGCGCAAATTGATCTGCAGCGATGGCGGGATCAGCCGAGGCGGCAGAAACCGCGCGGCTTTCACGCCCTGTTTGTTCAGCAAACGCACGGCGCGCCGCCCCGGCCAGGCATAGTATTCGCCCACCCCGTCGATAAGCACCCGCACGTCCACACCGCGTTCGGCCGCACGCGCCAGAGCGGCGATAAAACGCTTGCCCGCCCGGTTGGTTTCGAAAATATAGGTGGTGAGATAAACAAACCGCCGTGCTTTTTCGATCGCCTCCAGCATGGGCGGGTAAGCCTGCTCGCCGTCATAAAGCACGTCCACGCCGTTGTCCGCCACCACCGGCCATGCCGAGAGCCGGTCGCCGGCAGCCGCGAGCCCAAGCCGGCGGCGATCGAGTATGGCGCTATAGTCGCGCAGCTCGGCGTTCGCACCGGGCTGATGCGCACCCAGACCATGGCGCGACTGGCGGTCTAGACGCCGTGCTCGTATGCGTACGCGATTGACGCCGAACATGTAATACAGCAATGGACCAATCGGCGGGAACAATATCGACACACCGATCCAGCCGAACGCGCTGCTGGGCGTTTCGCGCGTGAGCAGCGCATGCACGCTGGCCGCAATCGCGCTGCCGGCCAGCAGCAAGACCGTGCCCCAAAGTTTCACAAATGCGATCAGCTGCGGATCGGTCAGATAATCCGGCAGATTCATGAGGACGCACGCGCGAAGTGCGGTGTTTCCAGTTTTGGCACGGCGGCCAACAGGTCGCGCGTGTACGCATGGGCGGGCGCCTCGAAGATAGGATCGATCGCGCCGCGCTCGACCACTTCGCCATGGCGCATCACCAACAGCCGCTCGCACTGGCCGGCCACGACGCCCAGATCGTGCGTAATCAGCAGCAGGGCCACGTTCGTGCGCTGGCGCAGCTCGGCCATGAGATCGAGGATATCGGCCTGTACGGTTACATCGAGTGCCGTGGTGGGTTCGTCTGCAATCAGGATATCCGGCTCACAGGCCAGTGCCATCGCAATCATCACGCGCTGGCGCATGCCGCCGGAAAACTGGTGCGGGTAATAGCGAATACGTCGTGCCGGATCCGGAATCTTCACGGCCTCGAGCATTTCGATCGCGGCCTTCGTCGCGGCCCGTCCGCGCAGCCCGCGATGCCGGGTGATGACTTCCTTGATCTGCGTGGCGATACGCAAATGCGGGTTGAGTGTGGTCATCGGATCCTGAAAGATCATCGCAATGCGCGCGCCGCGAATCCGCTCGAGTACACGCCGCTTCGCGCCGATCAACTCGAGCGCCCCCGTATCCGTTTGCAGCGTTGCGCTACCGGATACACGGGCGTTGTCGGCCAACAACCCCATGAGTGCGAGCACGCTCTGGCTCTTGCCCGAGCCGGATTCGCCCACGATCCCGACCGATTCGCCGGCCGCCAGTCGCAGATCGAGACCACGCACGGCTTCAACCACGCCGTCGGGCGTGTCGAAGCTCACTTTCAGATCGCGGACGTCGAGCAGCATGGCCCCCAGTGTAAGCCACCATAACGGCTAACGAGACAGCGTCTTGTGCTCGGCTATTGCGCACGGCCTGCACGGTATCGCCGGGCCTGCCTGGATCGGCTTGGTTCGAGACCAAATCGCAGGGCGAAACTCATTGTTTACTTAATCAACTGCGCGGCCAGGTATCGGCTTGGGGTTTCGCACTCACGTACGAGTGCGACCAACTCACCGTCCCGCGACTACAAGATCGACTCAACGATCCTTGGGATCCAACGCATCCCGCAACCCATCGCCAATGAAGTTGAAGCAGAACAGCGTGGCAGCCAGAAACACCGCCGGCACGATCAAAAGCCATGGCGCGCGGCCCATCTCATCGGCCCCGTCCTTGATCAAGGCGCCCCAGGAAGTCGCTGGCTCGGCCACACCGAGGCCGAGAAAGCTCAAAAACGATTCGAACAGAATCACCTGCGGGATGGTAAGGGTGATATACACGGCCACCACGCCGAGCAGGTTGGGCACGATATGGCGCGCGATGATCGACACCGCCGGCGCGCCGGACATGCGCGCGGCTTCGATGAACGGCTGCTGTTTGAGTGCGAGCGTCTGCCCGCGCACGATACGCGCCATATCCAGCCAGTTGATCGCGCCGATGGCCACGAATATCAACAGGATATTGCGGCCGAAGAAGACCATCAGCAGGATCACGAAGAACAGAAACGGCATCGCATAGAGAATATCCACGATGCGCATCATCACGCCGTCCACACGCCCGCCGGCATAGCCGGCCGTGGCACCGTAGGCCACGCCGATGATCAGACTCACCAACGTCGCGACGAAACCGATCATCAGCGATATCCGTCCGCCTTCGAGCGCACGCACGAACAGATCGCGTCCGAGCCCGTCGGTGCCCAACCAATGTGCGTCGGCCAGGGTCGGCGCGATCCAGATCGCGCCGTAGTCCTGGGTGAAATAGTTGTGCGGCGACAGCCATGGCCCGACCACCGCCGCGACGACGATGAACCCCAGCACGCCGATCGAGGCCAGTGCGGCCTTGTTCGAGCGCAGCCGGCGCAGCGCATCCGAAAACAGGCTGCGCCCGTGGGCGGCCTGTTCCATGCGTTTTCGGCGCCCGAAAATCATGCGGCGAACTGCCACGCGGGGGCGGGCGAACGACAAGAGCTGTTCTCGATCGGCCGCATCAATAGCTCACTCTCGGATCGAGCCAGCCGTAGAGCAGGTCCACGGCCAGATTGAAGAGCACGATAAGAATGCCGTAGAACAGCACCACGCCCATGACGAGCGTGTAGTCGCGATTGAGCGCGCCCTGGACGAAGAACTGGCCGAGACCGGGAATGCCGAAGATGGTTTCGATGACCACCGAGCCGGTGATGATGCCGGCCGCAGCGGGGCCGAGGAACGACACGATGGGCGTGAGCGCGGCGGGCAGCGCATGGACCCAGACCACGCGCGCCGCCGACAGTCCCTTGGCCCGTGCGGTACGCACATAGTTTGAGCGCATGACTTCAATCGTCGAGCCACGGGCCAAGCGGGCGACATAGGCCATCATGGCCGTGCCAAGCGCGAGCACGGGCATGACATAGTTCTGCCAACTGCCAAGGCCGCCCGCCGGCAGCCAGTCGTTGTAGACCGCGAACAACAGGATCATGAGCGGCGCGAGCACGAAATTGGGTATGGATATGCCCAGCATGGCCACGGTCATCGCGCCATAGTCGGCCGGCTTGTTCTGGCGCAGCGCCGCGAGCATGCCCAGCGGTATGCCGAAGATCAGCGCGAACGCCAGCGATGCGGCCCCCAGCTTGAGCGAAACCGGAAAGCCCTGGGCGATCAGATCGTTGACGCTGGTATCGCGATACTGAAACGAAGGGCCAAAATCGAAATGGGCCACGTCCCAGATATAACGGCCGTACTGCTGATAGAGCGGCTCGTCGAGATGGTATTTGGCTTCGAGGTTGGCCCGTACCTGCGGCGGCAATTCGCGATCGGCATCGAAAGGCCCGCCCGGCGCGGCACGCATCATGACAAACGCCAGCGTGAGCAGGATCAGCAGCGTGGGAATCGCGCCCAGCAGACGCCGTAATGCGTAGGACAGCATGGCTAGGCGTGCCGGATCGGCAGAAGGGTTATCGCGCTGATCACGGTTCGATCGACAGATCCTTGCTGTAATAAGAGTCCAGCGGGTTGCCCTCGAAACCCTTGACGTAGTCCTTGATCAGATACTTGCTGACATAGAAGTAGATCGGAATGATCGGGCTGTCGGCGAGCAATACGGCCTCGGCCTGTTTCATGGTCTTCATGCGCGCCGGGCCGTCCGGCATATGCGCCTGTTTTTCCTGAAGCCTGTCGTATTCGGCGCTGGCATAGCCGGTGCCGTTGAGCCCGAACTTCGAGTTCATCAATTCGAAAAAGGTGTTGGGGTCGTTGTAATCGCCGATCCAGGCCAGGCGATACGCCTCGGTATTGCCTTGGCGGACATTGTCGAGAAACACCTTCCATTCCTGGTTGCGGAGCGTGACCTCGGCACCGAGCACGCTGCGCCACATCGACGAAATCACCGAGGCGATCTTCTTGTTGCCTTCGCCGCTGTTGTAACGGATCTCGACCTTGAGCGGATTGTCTTTCGAGTAGCCGGCTTTTTCGTAGAGTTCGCGTGCCTTGGCTTCGCGCTCGCCATCCGAGAGCTTGACCCACTCGAACTGGGCGCCGGCATAGCCCTCCACCACCGAGGGAATCCAGCCGTGGGCCGGAATTTCATCGCCGCGGGTGATCTTATCGACGATCGTGCGCCGGTCGATCGCCATCGACAACGCCTGCCGCAGCTCCGGCGCGTCCTTGAACGGCGGGCGTTTGACGTTCAGGCCGTAGTAGTAAACGCCCAGCGTCGGCTCGGCGTGCAGCTGGGCCGGAATATATTTCTTGATCGCTTCATACTGCGAAATCGGCACCGACGTCGCCCAGTCCAGCTCACCGGCCTGATAGCGCGACAACGCCGAGTTCTGGTTGGTAATCGGGTAGAACTCGACCCGGCCGATGGACGTATTGGCATCGTCCCAGTATTCGCGATTGCGCTCGACCGCAATCATGGAATTCACGCGCCAGCTCTCGATCTTGTAGGCGCCGTTGGTGACCGCGTTACCGGGCTGACTGAACGAAGCACCGTGTGCTTCAACCGCCGGCCGATAGACCGGGTAACTGATGCTGTGTGCCAGGGTGCCCAGAAAATACGGCGTGGGCTTGGTCAGCGTGATTTCCAGCGTGCGATCGTCCACCGCACGCACGCCCAGCGCCTGGGGTGGTTTGTCGCCGGCAATGATCGCCTTGGCATTGGCGATTGCTGCATGCAGCTGCGCGTAGGGCGAGCCGGTGACCGGATCGACGCTGCGCCGCAGGCTGTAGACATAATCCTGTGCGGTCAGCGGTTCACCGTTCGACCAGTGCAGGTTCTCTCGCAGATTGAAGGTATAGACCAGTTCCTGATCACCAACCTCCCAGGATTCGGCATCGGCGGGCTTGATATCGCCGCCGGGCGAGATCTGGACCAGACCGGAATACAGGTCGCGCAACACATTGGACGCCGGCACGCTACGGGCCTGATGCGGATCGAGGCTTTCCGGCTCGGCGCCGTTGCCTCGACGCAGCACCGTCGTGCCATCTTCACGGATTTCCGGCGTGCTCTTGACCGGGAACTGGTCCGATTGTTCGCTGCTGCAGGCTGCCATGAGCAGCGCAACGAAAAAGACACATCCTAGCGCTCGAAGCTTGTTCAATTTGGCCCCGCGAAACCGCCCACTGATTGATTCGCTAGGTTACACGAATGTTTCGTGCGCAACGCAAGGCAACGCGCGGTTAAAACCAGACGTTGCAGTGCCTATAACAACGCCAGCGGTGCGTGCCACGAGCAACCGGCTCACAGCCGATCAGGCAGTTTTCGCCAGCTTCATGCCCAGCTTTTTCAGATGCACCAGCAGCAACGAAATCGCAGCCGGCGTCATGCCCGGAATACGCGCGGCTTGGCCAATCGTGGCCGGGCGTACATCCTCGAGCTTGCCGCGCAGCTCGTTGGACAGGCCGGATACCGCACCGTAATCCAGATCAGCCGGCAATAGCGTGGCTTCGTGCTGGCGCGTCTTTTCGATCTCCGCACTCTGGCGGGTGATATAGCCGGCATATTTGGCCTGGATCTCGACCTGGTCACCGATCGCTTCGGCGGTTTCGGCGTTCAAGTGCGCCAGATCGGGCGCGCCGACGGTTTCAATGGCAACCACCTGGGCATGATTCACGCCCGGACGCTTCAAAAGATCGGCCGCCGGCGTGGCCTGCTTGAGCGCACTGCCGAGCAGGCGCTCGCCGCGGTCGGCGCCCAGGTCCTCGGGCTTGACGATAATCGCCGATAATCGCGCCTGTTCGCCGGCGACCGCCGCGCGTGCGGCCTCGAAAGCGGCCCAACGCGTGTCATCGACCAGCCCCAGCTCGCGCCCGGCCGGTGTGAGCCGCGTATCGGCATTGTCTTCGCGCAGCAGCAGGCGATGCTCGGCGCGCGAGGTGAACATGCGATACGGCTCGATCGTGCCGCGGGTGATCAGATCATCCACGAGCACGCCCAGATAGGCTTCGTCGCGACGCGGCCACCAGGCGCTTTCACCGGCGACGGCGCGGGCGGCGTTGAGCCCGGCAAGCAGGCCCTGCGCCCCCGCTTCTTCGTAGCCGGTGGTGCCGTTGATCTGGCCGGCGAAATACAGGCCGGCAATCGCTTGGGTTTCCAGCGTGTAGGACAGCGCGCGCGGATCGAAATAGTCGTATTCGATGGCATAGCCGGGGCGCGTGATATGCGCATGCTCGAAACCGGCAATCGAGCGCACCACCTTTTGCTGGGTTTCGAACGACAGGCTCGTGGAAATGCCGTTCGGGTAGACCTCGGCGGACGTCAGGCCTTCCGGCTCGATGAATATCTGGTGCGAGGCCTTGTCGGCAAAGCGCACCACCTTGTCTTCGATCGACGGGCAATAGCGCGGGCCCACCGAGTCGATCTGGCCCGAATACATGGCCGATTCGCCGATGTTATCGGCAATGATCTGATGCGTGGTTTCGTTGGTGTAGGTGATATGACAGCTCACCTGGCGCGGGTGCTCGGCGCGCTCACCCATGAACGAAAACACCGGTGCCGGCTCGTCGCCCGGCTGTTCGGCCAGCTGTGAATAATCAATGCTCTTGGCGTCGATGCGCGGCGGCGTGCCGGTCTTGAGCCGGCCCACCGGCAGATCGAGTGCGCGCAGGCGCTCGGACAACGCGTTCGACGGCGCATCGCCGGCACGCCCACCGCCAAAGCGCTTGTGGCCGATATGAATCGTTCCGCCCAGGAAGGTGCCGACCGTGAGCACCACAGTGGGCGCATGAAAGGCCAGGCCCATGGTCGTCATCACGCCGGCCACGCGATCGCCGTCGACGATCAGATCCGCTACCGATTGCTGGAACAGCGACAGATTGGGGGTGTTCTCGACTATCGAACGTACTGCGGCCTTGTAGAGCGCGCGATCAGCCTGGGCACGGGTGGCGCGCACAGCCGGGCCCTTGCGGGCATTGAGCGTGCGAAACTGGATCCCGCCGCGATCGGCGGCACGGCCCATGACCCCGCCCAGCGCATCGATTTCGCGCACCAGATGGCCCTTGCCGATACCGCCAATGGCTGGATTGCAGGACATCTGGCCAATGGTTTCGATATTGTCGGTCAAAAGCAGCGTACGCGCGCCCATACGGGCAGCAGCGGTCGCGGCCTCAGTGCCAGCATGGCCGCCGCCGACCACGATAACGTCGAAATCGGTCTGCGTGTTCATTGCGCGCTCCCGCGAAATAGTCGCGGTCGAATTGAAAAACACACCATTTTAACGTGTTTTCGCGCGTGATTGATCAGCGCGGCGGCATTGCCGGTTTCGCAATCCATGCCTATCGCTCATGACGCGCGGCGGCGAGCGCAGCGAGGTACGCGCTCAGAGTCGCTCGCGGGCGGCTTCGAACTGGTCGACCATGGCTTTCCAGCCGATCTGATTGCGGCCGTTGAGCGTGAGCCGACCGGCATCGATGGTCAGACGCAATCGGTAGGCGTCGTCCGCGTCGATCCATTCAATCAGGTTCTGCTGAACCAGCTCGTCCAGGGCCCGGTCGATATCGGCCTCTTCGATGGCATAGGGCGAACGCCCGCTGGCGAGCATGACCTGTACGGCCAGGTCGCGTGCGAGCCCGGCCGGCAGGCGAGCCTCGAAGTTCACATCGAGCTGCGAGACCACATCGGCAAGCAGGCGGACCTTGCGCATTTGCTCGGGCGCCTGCAGGCGTAGTGTCAGCGTTACATCGCCTTGTGGCGTGGTCAGCCGCAGGCGCGGTATCTCGATCCGTGGGCCGCCGGCCAGCAGCGCCGGCAAAGTCTGGCTGTAAAGCGTGGCGCGTGCCGCGTCGTCGAGTTCGCCGGTTTCGGCATCGCGCAACAGTCCGATCTGGGCGAAAAGCGCCCGCCAGGCATGGATATCCAGATCGGCGACCTGGGCCTCGAACAGCAGCGGGCCGTATTCGTCGTTGTTAATCACCGCGCGGGCAATACGCCCGTCCAGGCGTGCACTCATGCGATCGGGCGCGCCCGGTAGTGTCCGCCATTGCCAGACCAGCGATTGCAGCAGCGCCGACTGGCCCAGGCCATCCGCAAGACGCAGCGAACTTGCGCGCAATGCACCGCCCTCGGCAGGTTCGCCCAAACGCGCCTCGAGTTCACGCCAGGCCAGTTGCCCACCATCGGCACCGATGATCTCGAACTGCGGCGCGTCGACTTCGAGCGCGAGCGGCCCGCCTGCCAACGGCAGCCGCGCACGCGCGGCAATAGGTGCGGTCTCGATATGCGCCAGCAGGCGATCGCGAGAAATATCGACGGCGCGGCCCGCGAATTGCAGCCGCGAGCGCGCAATGGCATCGAAACCGACACGGGTAATAACGCGCGGCGGCTCGAGCGCCGGCTCGAAAACACGCGTAGGCCACAAAGACGCCAAATCGATTTCGGTCACGCCGACGCCCAGACTCGGCTCGAAGCCGTGACTGCGCTCGACCGGCGCGCCGAACGGCAACGGCCCGTGATGCACGGTGGTATTCAAGCGCGTCCCGGCACAGGGCGGCGCGCTGCAGAGTGGCGGGGCGATTTCGATCCGGAGCGTGGCCTTCGAGCTGAACCAGCCGCGCTCGAAATGCGCGCGCGTGACGCGGATCACACCGGGGCGCTCCAGGCGGGCGACGACGCCGGCGAATTCACGCTCCAGATAGAAGCCCACGAGTGCCGGCGCGGCCGCCGCCAGGCCAATAAGCGTGAGCAGCCCCAGCAACAGCGTCTTGCGAATCATGCCGGATTCACTTACGCGCTTTCGGGCGTGGCCCGGCAAAGCAAGGGGCGTCGTCGCCGGGCGGCCACCATGGCACGGCCTCGGCCGTGAACGCCTGGCTGGCGATATGCGCCGCGGGCGCGTGATCGAGCGTGCCGGCCCGTACGCGCACGGCCTGTGGCATAGCGTCGCGACGGCTGATCAAGGGCGAGCCGCATCGGCCACAAAACAGCCGATGCTTGCCCGGCGAGGATTCATAGTCGCGTATCTGGGCTTCACCGCGTCGCCATTCAAAACAGGCGCGATCGACCGGGATGTTCGTCGCAAACGGCCCGCCCTGGGCTTTCTGGCAGCTCTGGCAATGACAGACCTGGACGTCGGCCAGCGCGCCGGTAATTGCGTAGCGCACGCCACCGCACAGACAGCCGCCTTCGATCATGGTCGCGCCTCGCTTGCGAATCGAACCCGGCACCAATCATAGAACCGGTACCGGCATAATGCATGCTGGCACAAACCTTGTTTTGCAAACGCATGCCTGATGCAAGCTCCCACAAGCCCGCGCCGCGCCAGACCCTGATCGACTGGCTCGACCCGCTTTACGGCGAGGCCGCCGCCACCGATTGCGTGGACCGCGCCGCCAACGCGGCGTTGCGCCACGGCCTGCCGATCGAATCCACCACGCCGATCGATCAGGCGTTTAATGTGATGATCACCTATGGGGATATCGTCCAGCGCCCGGGCGAAGCGCCGCTGGCCACGCTGAAAGCGTTCATGGCCGAAAACCTGGCCGACTCGATTGCATCGATCCATATCCTGCCGTTCTATCCGCATAGCTCGGACGACGGCTTTTCGGTGATGGACTATCGCGCGGTCGATCCGCAGCTGGGCAACTGGAATGACGTGGCGGCACTCGGCGACGACCATCCGCTGATGTTCGATCTCGTGCTCAACCATGCCTCGCGCAAGGGACAGTGGTTTGCGAACTATCTTGGCGATGTCGACCCGGGGCGCGATTATTTCATCGAGGTCGAGCCGGACACCGATCTGCGTGCGGTGGTACGCCCACGCAGCACGCCGCTGCTCGCCGAAGTCGCCACCGCCCGCGGCACACGCCATCTGTGGGCCACGTTTTCCGAAGATCAGATCGACCTGAACTTCGCCAACCCGATGGTGCTATCGGAATTCATCGACATCATCTTCGAATATGTCGCACGCGGCGCACGGCTGTTGCGCCTGGATGCCGTGGCTTTTCTGTGGAAAGACATCGGCGGGCCGTGTATTCATCTGCCGCAGACGCATCGGCTGATCAAGTTTTTGCGTGCGTTGCTCGCGCACTACGCGCCCGGCGTGCAGCTGATCACCGAAACCAACGTGCCGCATGTAGAGAATATTTCGTATCTGGTCGACGGCGACGAGGCCCATGTGGCCTACCAGTTCGCCCTGCCGCCATTGGTCGCCGATGCGCTGCTCACCGGCGATGCCAGCACCCTCAGCCACTGGGCGCGCAGCCTGCCGGCGCTGCCCGACGGCTGCCATTTCCTGAATTTCACCGCCAGCCACGACGGCATCGGTCTGCGCGCGGTGGAATCCATCCTCGAGGCCGAGTCCATCGAGGCGCTGGTCGATACCGTGCGCGAGCGCGGTGGTTTCGTATCCACGCGCGCGGTTGCAGACGGCTCGCACAAGCCCTACGAACTCAATATTTCGTACTACGACCTGCTAGCCGACGCCGCCGAACGCGATACGCCGCTGCATATCGATCGGTTCGTGTGCAGCCAGGCGATCGCAATGGCGCTGGCCGGTATTCCGGCGCTGTATTTTCATAGCCTGACCGCCACCCATAACGATTTGTCTCGAGTGGAAGAAAGCGGGCGTTATCGCACCATCAACCGCCGCAAGTGGGATGCCGGCGAGCTGGAATACCAGCTGGCCAGCCAGACCCATCATGCAACCGTATTCAACCGCCTCAAGCACCTACTGGCCGTGCGTGCCCGCCAGCCCGCGCTGCACCCCGATGCAGCCCAGACGCTGGTGGACCTCGGCCCGCATCTGTTCGCGATCCAACGCCGCGGTAACGGTCAGACGCTATTGGCGCTGCACAACGTCACCGACCGCCCGGTCAAAATCGCAGCCCATGTGTTGCCCGAGGCACGGGTGCCGCGCAACGTAGTGGCATCGACCGAGATCAGCGGATCGAGCCGCTCCATTACGCTCGCGCCTTATGAAGTCGCCTGGATCAGCGACTAGCCATTCGTCGCTGGACGGGCCTCGGGGTGCTTGCGGACCGTGGCCTCGTTGATACTGTCGCGATCGAAATGCCCCACGACCACACGATTTCGGCCTTGGGCCTTGGCGTCGTACAGCAGCTCATCCGCACTGGCGAACACGGCTGATAACGAATCGCGTTCTTGCGGCTGAGCGACATAACAAAGGCCGATACTCACGGTCACTACTGGCGCAACGTTCGAGGTCGCGTGAGGGATCGCTGCCTGCTCGACAGCCGCGCGCAGCGCCTCGGCATGGGCTTCGAGCTTGTGCTCGTCGCTTTCGATCCAGAAGGCTACAAACTCTTCGCCGCCGTAACGTCCGCAGACATCCAGCGGTCTGCGGGCATGGGACTCGATAACCGCCGCCACCCGCCGCAATGCGTCGTCGCCAGCCGGGTGGCCGTAGTGATTGTTGTACGCGCCGAACTGATCGATATCGATCATCAGCAGGCCGTAATCGTTGCGCTCGCGTACGGCATGGGCATGGGCGTTGGCCAGCGCACTTTCCAGCGCATGGCGGTTGAGCAGACCGGTCAACCCGTCATGACGGGCCACGAGCTGCAGTAGTTGCCGGTCCAGCCAACTGCGGCGCAGTACGTATTCGTTGGCATATTGCAGGTAAATCGCAAACAAGGCCAACACACCGGCGGCGGCCAGATGGTAGTAATCGGCCGGGCTCGAATTCACCACCCATACTTCTGTCGCGAGCGTAAGCACAACAAGCGCCACGGCTACCGGCAATATCTGCCACGAACGCACACGCCCGAGCGCGACGACGGCGACCAACCCCACGCCAATGAACTCGATCGGAAAATCCGCGCCGTAGCGGTTGAGCAGAATATGGTTACCCAGCAGCCCAACGCTTACGACCGCGAACTGGGCGGTAATGACGTATTCGGTAATGGGTGAGTGGCTACGGCATGCGCACCATATGAGTGCAGCAATGATCACCGGCCCGAGCAGACCAATGAGCAACCCGCGCGACCACCAGGCGGCCGCTTCCGGCACGCCGAAATAAGCCGTATCGAACAATGGACTGATGAGCAGCACGGTCAGGGCAATCGCCAGCAACGCAATCCGGTTGACCAGCCCGGCCTCGTTGTTATGCGCTCGAAAGTCCTGTTCCAGCTTCGGCTCGAAACGCAGCCATCCAAAGCCGTTTTCCAACTGCTGCCGAATAAGACCGACGGTCTCCGGCGCGGACTGCGACATTTCTATTTCGCGCGCATCTTCGAACGCATTGGTGTCCGGCGGCGTCGCCATGGCGTGCTTCCTCGTACCCTTTATCGCCGGCTTTCATAACACGATTACGCCATTGCTCGCTGAACAGGCGCTGACGCGGGTACGCCCCGGTTCGCTCAACCCTTTCTGGCGGCGGCCTGGGCCTCCTCGTGGTCGCGCTCCACGGCCGCATGAAAATCCGCAAGGAAGTTGGGAAAAGCCGCGCGCACGCGATTCCAGGTGGGGATGAACGGAACTTCCATGGGGTTGGCCACGTATTGCTCGCCCGCCTTGATGATCGCCTCGACGAAGACCTCGACCGTCTTTTCTTCCTTGTGGCGGTCGTAGCCGAGCCCGTTGATCTGCGCGTCGAAATAGAATCGTTCGACACTATCCAGCGCATTGCGCAGATACACCGCCTTGATGGTGCGAATGGTTTCCGGCGTGAGTACGACGCCGTAGGTCGCCAGCTTGCGATAAAGCGCCTTGGCGATGTCGGCGCTCATCTTGGCCAGCCCGGTATCGGCTTCATGATCCGACACGGGCTGATGCTTGTGATCGTAAGCATCGGCAATATCGACCTGGCAGATCGCATTGGGCGTGTAGTTGCGGTGCACCTCGGCGAGGATGCCGATCTCCAGGCCCCAGTCGCTGGGTATCCGGATCGCTTCGGCCACCGACGCACTCATCGCACACTCGCCGGACAGCGGATAACGAAAACTGTCCATATAGCGCAAGTATTCCATTTCGCCGACCACGGTCATCAACGCGCGAACCAGCGGCGTGACGAACAGGCGCGCCACACGACCGTTGATCGCGCCATCGGCGACCCGTGCGTAATAGCCCTTGGCGAACTTGTAGGTAAAGTTCGGGTGCACCATCGGATAGAACAGGCGCGCAAGCAGATCGCGGCTATAGGTCTTGATATCGCAGTCGTGCATGGCCAGCACACGCCCGCGCCCGGAGGCCAGGAAATAGCCCATGCAGTTCCATACGTTGGCGCCCTTGCCCGGCCGCTCGGGTGCCAGACCTTCGGCATCGAGCTGATCGTAGAGTGCTTGCAGGCGCGGCCCATCGTTCCATAGCAGCCGATAGTGCTGGCCGAGACGCTCGAAGAACGCGTGCGCATGCGCAAACTGCGTTTCGTCGGCTGCATCCAGGCCAATGATGATTTCGTCGAGATAATCGACTTTCGCGATTTCCTCGACGATATGCGGCAAGGCATCGCCTTCGAGTTCGGAGTACAGACAAGGCAGGATCAAAGACATCGACCGGCGCTCGCCGAAGGCGCGCAACTCGGCTTCCAGTGCCTCGATCGGCCGCTCGCCTAGCCGATGCAGGGTCGTGATCAGCCCGTTTTGATGAAAATCCGCCATACCGTGTCCTTCGCTCTAGATCTCGTGGTGGGCGATCAACGCCGTGATGGCCTCGGCCCAGCCTGCCGGGCCGATACCGCGGGCATGCCGAATGTGGCCCATGGCCGACCCGTGATAGCTGCCGTCAGGGCGTGCCACCCAATAGCCGATATCGGCCGCTTCGAGCATGTCCACATCGTTGCCGCTATCGCCCAACGCTACAGCAAGAATCGGACCGTGCGCGCGTTCGTAGCGCGCGCGCAACCACGTCAGCGCATCGCCCTTGTCGGCCTGGCCCAGTACGTGCACGAAGCGCCCGCCGACCCGAACGGCCAGACCGGCGGCTTCGACGGCACCACAGAACGTGTCGAGCGCCTCCTCGCTGTCCTGCCAGAGCAACGGCTCCGAGGCCGCGCGGTCGAGTGCCTTGGCGGCCGCCTCGCGATCCAGGCCGGTCGCCTCGATGACGTCATCCACGCCCATATCGCCGAAGCCGGTAAAACGAAAACCGTGCTTTGCGCGCAAGCGCTCGACCAACGCACGCAATATCTCGCGCTCGGCACCCAGGGTGGTCACGTCCAGCGGCGTGTTCGCATCGCAATGTGCGCCCTCGAAATAACCCTGCGGCACGGCCACCGCGCCGCCGTTTTCTGTTGCAAACGGATGGCCGTTGGCCAGCTCGCAACGCAAGGCAGCCACTTCGGCGGCGGTCTTGCTGGTCACGATGCAGACCGGCACCTCGTGCGCGGCCAACACAGCCAGGGCCTCGCCGGCCGCCTGCCAGCTGTAGTCGTGATGATCGAGCAAGGTGGCATCGAGATCGGTAAAGACGACAGCCGAGGAGCGCGCCATTCTCATCGCGCACACCGCAATGACAGGCGCAAACACGAAGCAAGGCAGATCGGATTAATCATGGTGCGGGCGCGTGTTACAAGACAGAATGGCGCCGTGCGCGGGCGCAGCGATCTGGGCTTGAGTGTAATCCAGCGCACGTAAGACCGGGACACCGGCAAATACGGATAAAATGCCCCGAGTGATACGCGTGGCATCCTGCCGCGGGTCT
The DNA here is from genome assembly GCF_000215955.2 of Salinisphaera shabanensis E1L3A. Lineage (GTDB taxonomy): Bacteria > Pseudomonadota > Gammaproteobacteria > Nevskiales > Salinisphaeraceae > Salinisphaera > Salinisphaera shabanensis. Next base: position 227,515 of record NZ_AFNV02000003.1, on the reverse strand, counting down.
TTCGGCAACGCGGATCGAGCGGGAACTTCGACTATGCGCATACTCGTGATTGAGGACAACGAAGATCTCGCGGCCAATATCATCGATTTTCTGTCCGCCCGCCACCACGTCATGGATAGCGCCAGCGACGGCGTGACCGGGCTGCACCTGGCCGTGGTCAACGATTACGACGCGATCGTGCTCGATCTGATGCTGCCGGGCATCGATGGCTTCGATCTGTGCACACGCCTGCGCGGCGAAGCCGATCGACAGACGCCGGTGCTCATGCTCACTGCGCGTGACACGCTCGACGACAAGCTCGCCGGTTTTGCGTCCGGCGCCGACGATTACCTGATCAAACCGTTCTCGCTGCTCGAGCTCGATGCTCGGCTGACCGCGCTCGGCAGCCGCGGCCCGCGCCAGAGCCAGCACGTACTGCGCGTTGCTGATCTCGTACTCAACCTGGACACCTGGCAGACCACGCGCAACGACCAGCGCGTGACGCTCACGCCCACCGCGCTGCGGCTGCTGGAAGTGCTTATGCGCGCCTCGCCGCGGCTGGTACGTCGCGGCGAACTGGAAACCGCAATCTGGGGCGACCATCCGCCGGACTCAGAAGCCTTGCGCACCCATATTCATGCGCTGCGCGCCGCAATCGACAAACCGTTCGGCACACCGCTTCTGCATACGGTGCCGACCATGGGCTATCGCCTGATCGCGCCCGACGCTGCTTAGGCCACGCTGGCGTGTTTCGTCCACTCGACAGCCTGCAGTTCCGGGTGACCGCTGCGCTGGCCTTGTTCGTGGCCGTCATGGCCACGCTCATCGTGCTCGCACTGTTCGCCATCAACGAACGTCTGGAAAACGACCTGCTCGACGGCATCGTCGCCCACGAACTTGGCGAGCTCGAAGCCGAATATCCGATCGAAGGCGAAGCAGCGCTACCCAATTCGGCCACGATCAAGGCATTCGTGGTCGAACCCGACGCACTGGGCCTGTTGCCCGAGGCACTGCGCCCGTTGCCGCGTCACAGCACGGGTGTGAATCTGAGCTACGGCGGGCGCAGTTATCGCGTCGCCACTACCATCATCAACGGCAAACGCGCCTATCTGACCTACGACATGACCGCGATCGAGGCCCGCGAGGCGGTGTTTCGTATCGCGCTGATCGTGGCCGTAATCATCGTCTTCGCGCTCGCGCTGCCGCTGGGTATCTGGATCGCACGCATCAGCCTCAAACCGATCAATCAGCTCGCCGAGCACGTGGCCCGGCTCGAACCGGGCGCGCCCGGCGAAGCGATGGCCGAACGCTTCGACGGCTATGAAGTCGGCGCGATCGCGCGGGCCTTCGATCGTTTCATGCAGCGCCTGGACGGTTTTGTCGAACGCGAACGCAGTTTCACTGCCGATGCCAGCCATGAATTGCGCACGCCGCTGGCCGTGATTCAGGGCGCACTGGAAGTCCTGCGCCAGGATCCGCGTTTTACCGACAGTGCGCCGCTCATGCGCATCGAGCGCGCCTCGCGGCAAATGGCCGATCTGATCGAGTCACTGCTTTTTCTGGCGCGCGATGAAAGCAGCAATCTCTCTAGCGAGCAGCATTGTCGGGCGGATATCGTGGTCGGCGAACTGCTCGACGCCTACCGGCCGATTCTCGGCAACAGCACCGTGCAAGTGGCAGCGATGGACCATTGCCCGGTGGCCGCGCCACGGATCGCGCTGGTGATCGTTTTCGGCAACCTGCTACGCAACGCAATGCGCCACGGCGGGCCCAATATCCGCGTGACCCTGGCTGATAACGTGCTCAGCGTTGCCGATGACGGCCCCGGCATGGACGCCGAACAAAGACGCCAGGCATTCGAACGCGGCTACCGCTATGGTCGCGGCGCCGGCCTTGGCTTGGGGCTGTATCTCGTGCAGCGCGTCGCACACCGCTACGACTGGCATTTGCGCCTGACCAGTCGGCCGGATGAAGGCACCCGCGTGGAAGTGCGCTTCGCACGACTTTAACGTCTTCTTAATATCGAATTGACGGATTGCGCAACACCCTCACGGCATGATGACCCCATTCTTACCGATGGGAGGGCCAGATGGCCCATCGTAATACAATCAACGCGACCGGCTTCAAAGGCTGGATCAAACGCCTGCGGCGTGGCAATCGACAGCGGTTCAACCGCTTGCTCACACGTGTATTCGGCACCGTCGAACCGCGTCGGCGGCCGTTTGCTTCAGACACGCGTCGTATTCTCGTGGTGCGCCTGAACAAACGCCTCGGCAATATCCTTTTCCTCACGCCGATGCTGCGCAGCCTGGCCGCATCGTTGCCGGCGGCGACCATCGATGTACTTATTCAGGACGCCCGCCAGAAGCCGCTACTGGAAGGCCTGCCGGGGATTGGCCAGGTCTGGGTTCAGGAAAAATCGCTACGTGCGACGTTCGGCCTGCTGCGGCGCCTGCGCTCGATTCGTTACGATCTGGCGATCGATCCGAGCGGCAACTCCACCAGCAACCGGCTTGCCCTGGCGTTGGCGCGCACGCAACAACGCATGGGTTTTGCCGCACGCGATCAGTGGCTGCCCCTCACCCATGCCGCGCCGAGGCCCGACAGCCGTCATCAAGCCCTCCAATCGGTCGAATTACTGCAATCCAGCGTGACCGACTTTGATTGGAAAACCTTCAACACCCTGGCCGTGTTTCCGTGCGCACCGTCTCACAAGCTGGCGCAGCGGCACTGGCAGACGGCGTTTGCCGGTCAGGCGCGTGCGACCACAACGACCGTCGGGTTTTTCACCCGCGCGACCGGACGCAAACAGTTTGATGAGTCGTGGTGGCGTGAGTTCGTCACCCGCTTTAGAAAGCGTCTGCCTGCGGCCCGGCTGATTCAGATTCGCGCGCCCGACCAGCCCGAGCCGATTGCAGCCGACATTGCGAGCGTGACTATCGCCGAACTCGATGTACTCGCGGCTTTACTCGGCCGATTGCATGCATTCGTTGCGGCGGACAGCGGCCCCATGCATCTTGCCGCAGCGGCCGGCGTGCCTGTGGTGGGCCTGTTCAAGGCCACCGCCCCTGCGTCCTACGCGCCACTCGGGCAAGGCTGTATTTCGCTCGAAGGCGCGGCGCTCGATCCATCGGCCGCTGTGGATGCGGTGGCCGAGCGCGCCCGCCAGTCCAGCGCCTTCGTCGCCTGAGTTTTGTTGCGCAATCAATCGCCGGGCTAAACTGCGAGTTCGTCTGACTGCCCTGCGATTTTCTTATGCCCGACGCGCCGATACAGGCTGCCACGGTACGCTGGCGCGCCCATAGCGGGAATGAAGCGCCTTACGACACCGGCCTTATTCATGTTCGGCATGCCGCCGATGCAGATGTTTTTGCCTGCCCGCTAATATCGCTGGGCGGCAACTTCGATCAGGAAAGCTGGGCGATCGCCGGCCCGCTTGCGCATGGCCATGCCGAAGGCTGGGATTATGTCGCCGGCCGCGGTTTCGCCTTTGCCGCACTGCATATCGACGACGGCGAGCGCATCGATCAGCCCGAACAAATCCAGCAGGCAGCGTTCGACACCTATAACCAGCTGTTTCGGCTCCAGCGCCAACTCGGCCTCGGTCAGGTTCAGCGGATATGGCACTGGTTGTCGAACGTCACCGCGGGCGACGACGACGACGAGCGCTACCGCCGCTTCTGCCGGGGCCGGGCCGAAGCACTCGATGCGAACGATACCGGCATGCCGGTGTTGCCGCCGGCTACGCTGGTCAGCAGCCATCAACGCGGGCTGCGCATGCATGCACTGCTCGGCCCAACGCCTGTGGTGCCTATCGAAAACCCGCGGCAAGTTAGCGCCTATGCCTACCCGCGCGACTATGGCGTGCGCCCCCCCGCCGGCGTTCGCGCGCGGCGGTCGGGTGCAACTGGGCGGCACGCCTTATTTGTTGATTTCCGGCACCGCCAGCATCGTCGGCCATGAAAGTCGTCACGTCGGCGACGTTGGCGCGCAGGCACTGGAGGCGTTAGACAACGTGCGTGCAGTCATTCGCAACGCCGACTGCTGGCGCGATGCACAGGGGCTCGGCGCGCTGGAATGCCTGAAAGCCTATATCCGCGATCCCGAGCAAGCGCCGATCGTCGCCGAGATAGCGGCAACCCAGGCGCCCGGCGTACCGCTCGCGTTGCTGCATGCGCCGCTGTGTCGTGCCGAGCTGCTGGTCGAGTTCGAAGCCCAGATGCGGCTGGAATGACGATAATGGCCCGCGTTATCACAGCGCGGCGTCATAATCCCGTCATTCGCCCACCCGATACTGACGCCGTCATATGAATCGGGTCTTGTCATGCGAATCGCTTATGCGGTGATGGGTTACGGCCGCGGCCATGCCATGCGCACGGCCGCTGTGCTGCCAGCGCTCGAACATAGCCATCAAGTGCGCGTATTCGCCGGACGCGATGCCCACGAAATGCTGCGCGCCGACCATGACAGCGTCGAAATCCCGGTCATCGGCTATCAGTACGGCCCGCGCGGGCGAATCTGTGCCCGGCGCACGCTGCGCCACAACGCGCCGAAAGTCGCGGATCTACTGGTCGCCGGCCCGCAAACTCGGGCGGTCTGGCAACAGATGGCCGATTTCGAGCCGGATATCGTGATATCCGACTCAGAAACCTATAGCCATCGTTTTGCCCGTCATCACGGTATTGCACGAATCGGTTTCGATCATGTCGGCATCATGGCTTATTGTCATTGCGACTTCGCGTCAGGCGATGCGCTGGCAGGACGGCGCGACGGACTCGGCTATCGCGCCTTCATGGGCGACCCGGACCGGGTGATCGTATCCAGCTTCTACCCGGCCACGCCGCGCCACGAACGCGTACGCATGGTCGGCGCGATCCTGCGCGAACCGGTACGTCAGGCCGCCCCGATCCGCGGCGATACGGTGTTGGTGTACCTGAACAAGGGCGCCCATCAATACAACACGTCCATGGACGCCGCGCTACGCGCCTGCGGGGCACCGGTCATCGTCTATGGCACGGCCGAACGCGGCCGGCGCGCCAATCTGCATTTCAAAGCCCCCTCGCAGAGCGAATTCATTACCGATCTGGCGGCAGCACGGGCCGTGGTGTCCACGGCCGGCAATCAACTGCTATCGGAGGCGATTCATCTAGGCAAACCGGTGCTGGCATTGCCCGAAGACGCTGTCGAACAACGGCTGAATGCCGAAGCCGTGCGCCGGATGGGCGTGGGCACGCGCGCGTCGCTCCATCGTCTTACGTCCCGCGCGCTACGCGCCTTCCTGGAACGCGCCGACAATTACGCCGCTGCCACGCAGGCGCACCAGCGCGACGGCGTACGCGAGGCCATTGATCTGCTACGCGGCGATATCGCCACACTCAGCCGCGGCGCACGCAGCGCCCCGGGCCCACTCGCCTGGCTGACCGGCGCCTACTGAGCACGCGGGCAATCGCGTATTGGCTTTGCGCGCGGCAGTGCAGACCGTCAATTCGTCCGCGCTAATTCCTTACCGGGTCACGTATGACGTTCGTCGCCTGGTGCTGCAGGATTCGGCGATTGTGCTGCGCGCGCTGTTCGTCAGGATCGCGCCACGTCGTCACGCCTTCCAGGCGCGCGACGTAGTCTGGCGGCAACCCATGCTCGCGTGCGCCATGGGTGACGAAGTCGCGATACCAATCGAAAGGCACGAGCGCGTCGTCCAGATATTCAGGCCGGCCCCGATAAGTGGCGGCACGCACCACACCATCCGGCGTACCCACATCGAGCTCGAGAAAGACATACGGCGGGCCTTCGGCCGCATGCAATCGATCAAGACGCTCGGCGTCCAACTCGTACAGCGCACCGTGCACGATATCGCTGTCGTTGCCGGTATGCAGCACATTGCACTTGCCCGATTCGTCGCTGCCGCTCAAATGAAAATGCAGTTGATGGCCGACGAGCCAGGCCCGGCCAGCCGGGCGCACACTGGGTACACGCTCGGCCAATCGGGCGATCAGCATGTTCGAGCCGTAGGCGAAATAGAACATCGAAACAGTGGGCTTTGAACGCAGGCGTCCAGCTTACATGCCGCCCTGTGGCTATCGAAACATCGCGCTTTGATCTGCATCCGCACGCAGACGCTCACCCAAAAAAAGACCGCCCGAAGGCGGTCAGTAACGAGGTTTTCGGGTTGCGAAGCGTTCAGGCCGCTTCGCCAAGCAATTTACGAATCTGGCGGATCGCCCGCCCATGCAGCTGACATACCCGCGACTCGGACACGCCCAGGTGTTCCGCAATCTGACGCAGGTTATGGCCGCTTTCATAGTAGAGATGCATGAGCAGCTGTTCGCGCTCGGGCAGCTTGGTTGCCGCCCGTTGCACCGCTTCGCACATATCCTGGTACTCGACCGCGGCTTCGGGCGCGAACTCGACGCCGGCCGAGACTTCCAACGACGGCTGATCCGAAAGCGTGGAGTCGAGACTGGCCACATGTGCCAACGCAACGTCGTCACACAAGCGTCGATACTCGTTGAGCGGCATGCCCATTTCTGCGGCCACTTCGGTGCTGGGTACAGCCCGCCCACAGCGACGTTCCACGTCGGAGCGTGCCTGTTTGACCGCTCGTGCAGCCCGATGCAGCGAACGCGGCGCCCAGTCGCCGCGGCGAATCTCATCGAGCATCGCTCCGCGGATACGAATACCGGCGAACGTTGCGAAACTGGCGTCCTCGCCGGACTCGTAACGCTCCCAGGCTTCAAGCAGGCCTATGGTTCCAGCCTGGATCAAATCCTCGATCTGGACACAGTCCGGCAGGCGCTGATGCAACCGCCAAGCGATACGTTTGACCAGCTCCAGGTTCTCATCGACGACCAGACCGATCTCCTGGACCGGGTTCCGAGTGTGTAGTGCCGCGTGCATGCTGTCCCCTCATGTCAGCGCACCGCCAAAGGCGATACGACGTGCCGGTGGCGCGCCGAGCCCAAAGAGCCAACTGCAGCGCGTCTGAATCAATCCAACGGCTTCCCTCTTGCAATCGTCGTGCCCGTTTGAAGTAGCATTTATATTCAGCAACTTACAGTATAGAGTGACAAAAATAGGCCACTCGCCCGCAAAGGTCGGCGCCTAAACGACAATATTATGACGCTAGGCGTCACTTATTGACGATGAAAGACAGCGATGCGTCAGCTTAACGTCGCGGGGCCGTCAATCCGTACGGATCGCGTAGCGACGCAGCTTTTCCGTCAATGTCGTCCGGCGCAGCCCCAGCGCCCGCGCAGCGTGGGCCACCACGTGATCATGACGTGCAAGTGCCTGCTCAATCAGCTGTTTTTCCAGACGTTCGGACAGCTCACGCAGATCCACCCCATCTTCCGGCAGCCTCATGGTGGCAATCCGGTCCGCCGGCTGGCTCTCATCGATCACGGGCTCAGGTACCGACATAAGCGTGGGTGGCCTGGTGCCGGGCCGCAGATAGGGTTCGAGCGTCTTCCTATCCACCGTGGTCTGCGGGTAAAGAATGGCCAACCGCTCGATGAGATTGGACAATTCCTGCACGTTGCCCGGCCACGCATATCGTTTGAGCTCGATGATCGCCTGGGCATCAAAACGCGGCATCGCACCAGGCAGGCCGGCACCCAGCCCATCGATAAGCGCTTCGATATCGTCACGGCGTTCACGCAGGGGCGGCAAATGGATCGGAAACACCGCCAGCTCGTAATAAAGATCCGGACGCAGCTGGCCGGTATCGAGCATCTCGTTGAGCGATCGGCGCGTGGTTGCGATCACGCGTGCATTCAACGGCCGGCCGCTTGCTTCGCCGGGACGCTCGTAGCTGCCCGTCTTGAGCAGCTGCAGCACGCGTGCCTGAAATACCGGCGAAAGATCCGTGATCTCATCCAGTACCAATGTGCCCCCGGCCGCGGCCTGCAAATAGCCGCCGTCGCTGGCCGATACCCCGAATAGCGCCGCATCCACCCCGGCATCGCCTATCGCGGCACACTGAACCGTGACCAATGATCCGCGGCGCGTCGAACAGCGATGAATTTCACGGGCTGCCACGGCCTTGCCCACACCCACTTCGCCGGTCAACAAAACCGGCGTCGCCTTCTGGGCAACCCGCTCGATCAGCCACCGCACCTGTCTTATCGCCGGCGTATCCCCGGTCAGCGCCTTGCCAACGGATCGCTCGCTCAACACACCCTGTATGGTGGTGAACAGTTCAATCGGCGACGTATCCGTATGCAGCACCGCACGAAAATCGTCGCGTCGAAAAACCGGCCCATCGCTGACGATGACACAGGGCAGCTGTCGCGCCAGCAGCTGTGCCGACTCGCGTATGCGCTCACCGATATCCAGGTCGAGCACAACCGCCATGCGGTAGCGCGCCTTGAGCCGCGCACCACCGATAGCCAGATCGGCCGGACGACTGAACACGAACGCCACGCCCTGATCGAAAAGATAGTCCAGCACCGGCGCGGCAATATCGCGGCTGGAAGCCACGATCAGCACCGACGCGTTATGATCGACGAATGCCAGCGCCATTACGCGTTTTCCCGTTGCCATACATCGACATCATTCGAAACCAATTTTTGCGCATGATTCAAAAGCCCGGCTGCAATCCGCGCCATTCGATCCCCGGCGGCACCGTCCGCCCATGAGTACCCAAGCGCCGCATATCGTGCTCGCACCCGACAGCTACAAGGGCAGCGCGAGCGCGCTCGAGATTGCGCATGCATTGGCGGAAGGTCTGCAAACGGCCTGGCCCCATGCACGCCTGACGCTCGCCCCGATGGCCGACGGCGGTGAAGGCACGCTCGACTGTCTTGCCGCCGGACGTGACGTGGCCTGGCAAAGCACATCAATCCTGGCCATCCACGGTGAACGTATCGACGCCCCCTGGTTCTGTGACCAGGCCGGCACCGCGGTAATCGAATCCGCACAGGTACTCGGCCTGCCGCTGATCGAAGCACAGCCAAACGCGCCACGCCTGCAGGCACGTGGCAGCCACGCGCTGGGCGAACTCATTGCGGCTGCTCTGGATACCGGTATTCACGATCTCGTTATCGGCCTCGGTGGCAGCGCCTGTAACGATGCCGGCCTCGGCCTGCTCAGCGCACTTGGCGCGCATGCCACTGCGGTCGACGGTACGCAGGTGGCACCGACGATGGATGGCCTGCTCGCGCTCGACCGTATCGACCTCACCGGTCTGGACGCGCGGCTACAGAAAACGCGTATTCGCGTGCTCTGCGATGTCGACAACCCATTGCTTGGCGAGCGTGGTGCCAGCCGCGTTTACGGCCCGCAAAAAGGCTTGAGCGACGCCGATATCGAAGCCGTGGAAGCGGCCTTCATACGCCTTGCCGACAGTGCGGCACCGCCCGGGCTTGCGACCGCGACCGGCAGTGGCGCTGCCGGCGGTCTCGGCTTCGCACTGGCGTTGATCGGCGGTGAATTGTGTTCCGGGGCGAATACCCTGCTCGACATGACCGGACTCCGCGAAACCCTGGCCGACGCGGACCTGGTAATCACCGGCGAGGGCCGTTCGGACACACAAACGCTATCGGGCAAGCTGCCGCTGGCGATCGCCGACGCAGCGAAACCCACACCGACGGTGCTGCTGTCGGGAGCGATCGCCGACGAGGCACGCACCGAGCTGGGACAACACTTTGCCGGCTGCTATACGCTCGTCGAGCGCGCCGGCTCGGTCGCCGAGGCCGTGGCCGACCCGCTCCGCTGGGCGCGAGTCGCGGCAGCCGATATCGGCGCAGACCTGGGGTCGCTAATCACCCCGGCGGACGCGCCCGAGCCGGCACAGGAATAGCGACATCACCGCATAACACGCACGCGTCGAACAAGGTATGCCGGGCCGCCGAACACGGCGGCCCGTGACGCGCTATTCCTCGATCAGCAGGGCGCGATAGTTCATATAGACCAGCCGTACGAGCGTGTATTCGAAAGGCGAACCGGTCTGGTAATAGCGAAAACTCACGCTATCGCGCGTATTGATGGCGTACAGGCCCCAATACGGCACACGCGCCCACGGATGCTCATCCAACTGGAGCGGGTCGAGCGCAAAGATCAGTCCTTGATCGCCGGCCAGACCGATACTGTCGCGCAACGAGGACGGCCCGAAAAACGGCAGCACCAGGTACGGGCCCGCACCGACGCCGTAGTGGCCAAGCGTCTGACCGAAATCTTCGTTGCGCTGTTCCAGGCCGATCGCCGTTGCCGGGTCGAACAACCCGGCCAGACCCACCGTGGTGTTGAGTGCGAAACGCGAAAGCGTGACCGCCGAACTGGTGGGCTTGGCCTGCAACACGCTATTGGCGAAGGTATTGATCTCGCCCAGATTGGAGAAGAAGTTCTGTACGCCCGTACGCGCAAACCCCGGCGTGACGGTGCGATAGACCTGCACCACCGGCATCAGCACATAGCGATCGGCCAACGCATTGAAGCGATAGACACGACGATTGAAACCTTCCCATGGATCATGAATCGCCAGCGCATTGGCTGTGGTCTGGGCGACCGGCACATCGTCTGGCGTATCGTCGCTCACGGTTTGCGGCACGGGCGTGCTCGCGCAGCCGCCAAGCCACAGGCATACGAAAAGAATGAAGGCACACTGCGGGCGTGCGTACATGCGTGTGACTCGATTGTTCATGGCGCGGGCCGAGAGAAGAATTGCTGCAAGGCGGCGACGGTATTCGCCGAGGCGAGATTGCCCATATGCCCGCCGTGCGGGCGAATTCGCGCGCGCTCACCGAAAGTCGTGCGTAAGAAGGTGATTTCGTCCGTGCTCAGAATCGGATCGTCTTCGCTGGTGAACACGCCGATATCCTGATTGGCCGCGAGATAGCTGCCGATCTGGCGTAGATCCGCCTCGGCAATCAGCTGCTCGCGCGATACATGACGACCATCGCGATTCCAGTAAGGCGCAAGCAAGCGCTCGAAATAGTTATCGAACGACATCTCGAAAGAACGGTGGATATACGGATCAAGCGAGTCGTAGGGTCCGAGTTCGACGTTCTCCGGCACGATCACATCGGAATGGGTGATCACATCGGCGCCAAACGCCATGTTGGCCAGGGATAGCCTGAAAGCCAGCCCGACGATGGCCGCGATATCGCCGCGTTGCGGCGACTTTGTCTGGTAGGCGCGGTAGAGGAAATCCTCGTTGAAACGCAACGGATCGCCCGAGGAATAGAGCTGCTTGAGCCCGCCCAGCCCGCGTGCCACGAATGCCGGAATGCCATCGATCCCGCCTTCGAGATTCTCAGCGAGCAGCTGATCCATGCGCTGTACCGACGCCCATACATCCACGGCCGGGTTCAACAGCAGAACCCGCGAGAAGTTGAACACGCCGGCGTCGACGTCATGACGCGCGATAAATGCGGCCTCGGTCGCACCCAGGCTCCAGCCGGTCAACGCGTAACCGGTAACGTTGGTTTCGGAGTCGAGATCGTCACGCACGACCTGCATGAGCTTGTACAGATCGCGCACATCGGTGGTCATGCGCCCTGGCACCGGGTATTTGGCGGCGCCGAGCATGAAGATCACGCTCGTCGGCGATGGTAGGCAGACCACGCTGTAGCCGGCCGCATACAACGCGCTGGAGAGCATGATGCACTTGCTCGACAACGCGCTCGCGCCGGTACCGGCAATCACGAACGCCAGCGGCGCCGGGCCGTCCTGGGTTACGCGCAGATACTGCAGCGGGCGGGCGTAGCGCAGCGTGTCCGGCGTTTCCCGCTCGACCAGCGGCTTGAGGCTGCGCACTTCAAAATCAAGATTCTGGGGCAGCTCCGCCTTGTACTTGGCAGGCGTACCCACCACGGTCGCAGCCAGGCCGTCGTCGATAGGATAAGGCCCGGTATCGGGCTGGGCGACAGCGACGAACGCCACCAGCGGCATACCGAGCGCAAGACACGCACGCAAGAAACTAAGCATGGACAAGACCCGCGCTTCGTAGGCAACGATCACAAAGCGCAGATCATACCGATTTCGTGCCGTTTGCGCGCTATCTATCCGCCAAAGACAATAGAGCCATGGCTAAAGTGCTCATTATTGGCGCCGGCGTCGCCGGTGCAAGCGCAGCGTTGGCGCTCGACGAGGCCGGCTGGGACGTGGTCGTGGTCGACAAGGCCCGCCGGCCGGGCGGGCGTTGCGCTACGCGCCGGCTTTCCGTCGACCCGGCCAGCCCTTGGTTCGATTACGGCGCCCAGTATTTCACCGCCCGCGACCCGGCATTTCGCGTGCGCGTCGAACGGGATCTCGCCAGCCGGGTGCTCGCGCGCTGGTCGCCGGCCGTATGCATGGCCGAGCAGGGCCGCAACGGCTGGCAACTCACCGCCTCTCCCGACGATCGGGAACGCCTTATCGGGCCGGACGGACTCAATCACTGGGTACGGTATCTGTTCGAACAAGCCGATATCGACGTGCGTTGCGGCCAGGGCGTACGCCGCCTGCAACGAACAACCCAAGGCTGGCGCGCCGATCTCGGCGAACACGGTTATTTCAATGCCGATGCGGTCGTGCTGACTGCACCGGCTGTACAGGCGGCGACGCTGCTTGGCGACTACGCCGGCGCGTTGCCGGCGCTCGCCAATGCTGATGACGCGCTTTCGCCGTGTCATTCGCTGGTCGTCGCAGCGCCGGCCCTGGCCGAATGCCAGGCCATCTTCGTCAAGGACGGCCCGTTATCCTGGTGCGCCGATAACAGCCACAAGGCCGGCCAAACACGCACCAACGCGCGCCTGTGGACCCTTCATGCCGGACCGGAGTTCAGCGCCGCGCGCCTTGAAGACACGCCGGAATCGATCGCGGCGACGCTCACACGCGAATTCGCCGATATCACCGGCCTGCAGGCACGTCAGATGCGTCTGGTACGTACCCATCGCTGGCGCTATGCGCGCCCTGGTCCGGCCGCTACGGCGCTCGACATGCGTTGCCAGGCTGCGCTGAACGACCGCCTCGTACTCGCGGGCGACTGGCTGGCGGGCGGACGTGTCGAGGGCGCCTGGCTGTCCGGCGCCGCAGCGGCCGCGCAGCTCGGCTAGCAGCCGTCAGCGGCTTGCCCATCCACAAACACGGCGGCATACAGATCCGGGCCATACAAATGCGCTCAAGTTATACGCAGCGCGCGCGATAACGTGTTTTGGACATGTATGCTTTTGTAGTTGCGCGCACCGCAGCCTTTTGATGATGGCCCTACACCGAAAAAAAATAGATACCCGCGACCTGCGCATCGGCATGTACGTCGAGGCGCTCGATCGCCCTTGGCTGGAAACGCCGTATCTGCTTGAAGGCGTAGAAGTAAACACCGACGAGGACATCGACGAACTGCGCGCACTGTGTGCGTATGTCTATATTCGCAGCGACGAACCCGAGACGGCGGAGGATAAGACACCCGCCGGCTACGGCGAAGGCGTGATCCCCCCGCTGGGGGAACGCACACCGCGCTCGTTCCGCCAAGAGCTGTCGGCAGCCCGCCAGATCCACAGCAACGCGCGCGGTCTGATCCGCACCATCCACGAGGAAATCGCCGAAAACCGGCGCCCCGACACCGCGGCCGTCACGGAGGTAGTGGAACAGATGATGGATAGCGTTGCCCGCCATCCGGACGCGCTGGTGTGGTTCAGCAACCTCAAAAGCCGGGACGAATACACCGCCATCCACAGCCTGAACGTATGCATGCAGGCGGTGTCGCTGGCGACGTTCGTCGGCAACGACGAGCGCGCAATCAAGGAAATGGGCATCGGCGCGCTGTTGCACGATGTCGGCAAAATCAAGGTCCCGCTGGCCATCCTCAACAAACCCGGCAAGCTGACCGAGGCCGAATACGACGAAATCAAGAAACATCCGCAGTACGGTGTCGAGATCCTGCAGAAGGCTTCCGGGCTTACCCCGGCCAGCCTGGATATCGTGCGCGACCACCACGAGCGACTCAACGGGCGCGGCTATCCGGCCGGACTGCGCGGATCTGAAATTTCCTACTACACCCAGATCGTGGCGATCGCCGATGTCTACGATGCGATGACCAGCGACCGCATCTACCAAAAGGGCCGCACGCCTGCCGAAGCACTCAAGCTGATGTCGAGCTTCGAAGGCGATTTCAACGACGAGCTGCTGCGCCAGTTCACCGATTATCACGGCGAGTACCCGGTCGGCACGTTGGTCGAACTCAATACCGGCGAAGTCGGCTTCGTGATTCCGACCCCGGAACGCCAGGAAAAGCCGACGGTGCTGTTGGTGCTCGACTACAAGAAGCGCCGCTATTTCCCGCAGCGCGTGCGTGATCTCATGCGTTTTCCCAAATTCTTCGTCAATCGCATGCTCGCGCCCGGGACCCACGGCGTCGACGTCGAGGATTACGCCGAAACCTGGGAAACCTAGACCCGCTTCGCCGATACGCATTGGGGCGGCACGATACTGCGGGTGCCAAGCCGACTAGCCGAAGACTTGCGTCCCACGCGCCCGTGCTTTACCGGATGGCACACCCGCCGCCAGCTGCCTAGGGTGACGGAACTTATCCGCACAGGAGACCGTGTGCCACGAACATGGCCACTCGCTATCGGCGGCGCGTTAGCCACCGCTATCGCCTTCGGCCCGGCGCGCGTGGGGTTCGGGCTGTTTCTGCCCGTATTCCGCGACGAGTTTGCGCTGTCGACATCTGCCGCCGGCTTGATCGCAAGCGGCGCGTTCGCCGGTTTTTTCCTGGCGCTACTGCTCACCGCATGGCTGGTCGTAACGCGGGGCCCAAGGCTGGCGGTTTCGCTCGGCTGCTTTGCCGCAATGGCCGGCATGGTGGTCGTCGCGATTTCTCAGAACGCGATCATGCTCGCCCTGGGCACGGTACTCGCAGCCACCAGCGCAGGCTTTTGCTGGTCGCCGTTCAATGATGCCGCCGAGCGTGGCGTGCCCTTGGCTCAACGCGAACGCACACTTTCGATCATCAGCACAGGGACTGCGGCCGGCATCGTGGGCGCCGGCGTTCTCGCCTTGGCTGTGGCTGGACTCGACAACGGCTGGCGTACGGTCTGGGTGGTGTTCTCTCTCGCCGCGCTGGCGACTGCGGCGGTCAACCTCTATGGCCTGGCACGGCTTCCGCGTAGCGCCACGCCCACGGTGCCGAGTGGCTGGCTGAAATCGCTTGTTACCCGCCCGGGTTGGCCATTGCTGTGTATTGCCCTGTCGTTTGGTCTGACCAACGGGTTCTACTTGTCTTTCGCCGTCGATCACCTGTCTCAGGCGGGTGGTCTGCCCGGCATATCCACGGCGCTGTCCGGGCCGGTGCTCTACATGGCCCTCGGCGCGGGCGGCGTCGTCGGTTTCCTCACTGCCGATATCAAGGCACGTATCGGCCTGACCGCGCTGGTACGCGGTATATTCGTTTGTTCGCTATTGTCGCTACTGCTGGTGGGTCTGCTGCCCACGCAATGGAGCGCGCTGCTGGTTTCGGCTGCGCTACAAGGCGCGTGCATCATGGTTTTAAGCGCCATCTTTTCGTTCTGGAGCAGTCATCTGCATCCCAATCTGCCCACGATCGGCTTCACCGCCACGCTGACGATGTTTGCGCTGGGCAATATCATCGGCCCGGCGCTCGGCGGCTTTGCGGCCGGGCCTTTGGGTCTGGCCGGCACGTTCGTTGCCAATGCCGCGATCTCGCTGGCTACAGTCGTGTTCTTCCCGGGCAAGCCGCGGCGCGAAGCACTCGGCGACAATACGAGCTAGGGGCGCAGCGGCTCAAGCGTCGAGCAGCGTCTTGGTGACACGTGCGCTAGCAATCAAGCGCTCGTCCACGCGCGCGCTTACGTCAATGAAGGCAATGCGCCGACCGACTCGTACGGGATTGGATTCGAAGACCACGACTTCGCCGGCACGCGCGCCACGCATGACCGATACATGGATATCGTGGGTGACGGCCTCGGTGTGTGCGCCCAACTGGCTGAGCAGCCCTGCGTAGGCACAGACATCGCACAGCAGATAAAGCACACCGCCATGAAAAACGCCGGCCGGGTTGATGACGTTATCGCCGACGACGATCGATAAACGGGCTTTGCCGCTCTCCGATTCGATTGTCTCGATACCCAGATGCTGGTGCAGCGGATGGGCGATGACCTGTTCGAGGCGTTGATCCATGAAGGTCCGCTATCTGCTTGCTGTTCGGGTTCAGCCGAGGCTATCGATCTCGACCGTATGGACTTCGTCGTAGCGCCACGGGTAGATGGCTGCCCGGCTAGAGCATTTTACCGGGGTTCATGACGTTGTTGGGGTCGAGCGCGGCCTTGATCGCTCGCATAACATCCAGCCCCGCGCCATGCTCGGCTTCAAGATAACGGCGCTTGCCCAGCCCGACACCGTGTTCGCCGGTA
This sequence comes from Salinisphaera shabanensis E1L3A, assembly GCF_000215955.2. Taxonomy (GTDB): domain Bacteria; phylum Pseudomonadota; class Gammaproteobacteria; order Nevskiales; family Salinisphaeraceae; genus Salinisphaera; species Salinisphaera shabanensis. The sequence continues at coordinate 211,190 of NZ_AFNV02000003.1, read as the reverse complement.
CAGGTACCCTCGGCAGCCTGGGCGCGCGTGATCAAACGCTCGTTGAGTGTATCGAGGGCCGCCCGTTCGTCTGGGTTATCGCGATCCAGGACCACGACGAGATGAAAATTGCCGTCGCCGACATGTCCGAACAACGGTGCAGTGAGCCCCAGTTCGGCGACGTCCGCCTGGGCGGCCTCGATAGAGCCTGCCAGGCGCGAGATCGGTACACAGATATCGGTGGCATGAAATTCCATACCGGGACGCAATTGCTTGGCCGCATAGGCTGCGCTGTGACGGGCTGCCCAGAGCGCGCTCCGTTCTTCCTCGAGCGTGGCCCAGGTAAAGTCGCTGCCGCCGAACTCGCGGCACAATTCACCCATCGTCGTGGCCTGCTCGGCTACGCCCGCTGCGGTGCCGTGGAATTCGAGAAACAACGTCGGTTTCTCCGGATGATCGCGCCCGCTGTGGCGATTGACGGCGTATATCGACAGGCTATCGAGCAGCTCAATACGCGCCATCGGTATACCGTACTGAATCGACGCAATCACGGCATCGACCGCGCCAGCCACATCCTCGAAACAGACGGTCGCCGCACTCACCGCTTCCGGCAGACCATGCAGGCGCACGGTCAGTTCGGTGATGATGCCGAGCGTGCCTTCGGCGCCGATCAGCAGATGCGCTAAATCATAGCCGGCTGCGGACTTGCGCGCCCGTGCGCCGGTACGCACGATCTCACCGTCAGGCATGACCACCGTCATCGACAACACGTTTTCGCGGATGGTGCCGTAGCGCACGGTATTGGTTCCGCTGGCGCGGGTCGACGCCATGCCGCCGAGGGTGGCATCCGCGCCCGGGTCGACCGAAAAGAACAGCCCGGTATCGCGCAGATGGGCATTGAGCTGAGTCCGGGTAATACCCGCTTCGACGGTAGCGTCCATGTCGACGGGCCGCACCGCGTGAATCGCGTTCATCTGCGACAGGTCGATACAGACACCGCCACGTTCGGCGATAACCTGCCCCTCAATCGAAGTGCCCACGCCATAGGCAAGCACGGGCACACGGTAGTCGTTACAGGCTTTGACGATCGACGCGACTTCGGCGGTACTGTGCACGAAACAGACCGCGTCGGGCGCGGCCGGATGGTGCCAGGATTCATCGTGGCCATGCTGTTCGCAGATGGCGGCATTCGTGCTCAGGCGATCGCCTAGCAGCGTGCCGATACGCTCGATAACGCCGGCAAGTGCATCGGGCGGACAGCGAAGAGCGGAATCGGTAGCCATGGGAGCGCCTCGTCCAGATAAACTGACGACGCGAAACAACCGAGGGCAAACGCCGGCTATCGCGTCGGCGTCGCATTCTACAACCGATATGGCTTGCGCCCAGCGCACGCGGCCGAAACAGCCGGGCGCCGGCCGCTCACGATCACCAGTTCATGATCACCCGCTCGGGGATCTGGCCCAGGCGCACCCGCTGCGGATGATTACCCACCGGCAGAAAAGCCAGCTCTTCGTGCCGACGCGTATCCAGTACTGCCACGGCATCGGCACCGCTAAGCGAAATCCAGCAGGTATCGTTTGGCCCTTCCGTCGTCCAGTACGGCTTGAGATAGTCGTTGCCGGTGCTGGCGGTATTGAACAGGCTATAGGCCATGGTCTGGCGGTCCACCAGCGCCACGTAGTCATCCACGGTACCGGCGACACACAGCGTATCGCCGGACTCGTTGAGCGACAGGCCGTGATGGGCCGAGTCGTTCACGTATTCTTCGCGCGGCACGTTCGGCACGAGGTTGGGCAGCGGCACGACCCGCGATACGGCGCCGAAGTCGGGTTCGGCCAGGCCTTCGTTGACGTAGTCCTGCTGGCCGTTGACATCGGGCGCCTGGGTATCGAATTCGATCAGGCCATGAAAATACGACACTTGGTAATAGATATAGCGCTCGTCGTGCGAAATCGCCATCGGCCGAACGGCCGGACTCATGCCGGCATAGCCCGATTCCTCCAGCTCCAGCCCCATGTTCCAGCGCGCGAGAATCTCGAAGTCCTCGTTGCGCACGATCTGGAACCAGCGATCGCCCTTGATCGCTTCCTGGGCCGGGCCGAGCAGCTCGGGCAGGACATCCGGATAATCGCCCGGCGTATACACGCGCCCGATCGAGGCATGGTAGATCGTCTCACCGGCGCGATTGAAGTTGCTTTCGTGCGGCGTCTCCCCCGAGACGAAACTACGCAGCCGGTCGCCCATCTTGACGGCCGAGCCATCGGGGCCGGTCTCGTCGACCATGGAGAATTCGATCACCTGGCGTGACGTCGAGTCCGATACGAGAAGGCGTCGGCCATCCGGCGACAGCGCCATATGGTCAGTACGCTGGCCGTCCATGTCCTGCTCACGCACGATCGCATCCACGCCCGCGCCCTGAGTCACCTTGGCGATATCGATCCAGACCACGTCCGCGAAGCTCGGCCGCGACACCGCCAGATAACGACCGTCTTCGGTGGTGAACATATCGTCGACGTACTGATCGTGCCCCTCGCCGGGGCCGAAACGGATGAGATAGTAGAAAGCGAGATCGACGGGGTTGGCAAAGATATCGGCCAGCTCCTGATCCTTGTCCGGAATCAGGTCGATGCCGGTTTTCAGCACGTCCAGCGTATTGGCATCGACAACCGTCGCGGTACCGTCCCAGTTATTGCCCACCCACATCACCGAACGCAGATCCGCGTCCGAGGCGGAGCCATCGCCCGGGTCGGCCACGTCGGGACTTTGCGCGGAATCGCTGCCAGCCGCGCGGTCGAGTTGGACGTCCGAATCTCCGTCGTTGCAAGCGCTTAGCAGCAAGCCTGCCGCGAGGATCCAAAGCAGCGTCCGTCCGACCGTTCTTCCCATTACGCGCTCCCGTCATTCGATTGTCTGGCGTTATCACGCAGCGTCGATGACTCTCGCTATCGATCAAGCGCTTGGCTCGATCCTAGCGGGAAACAGCCTATGGGGATGGGTAAAAATTCACTGGGGGGGGGGGCGAATCGGGGCCACGAACGGCCCAGCCATGTATACGGCCTGCGTTGAACATGCCGTCCCGAACGGGTCAGCGAGGCCTTGAGCAGTGACGGCGCCAGCCGTCGGTGCTCAAGGCGCATTCTCGCTACGGCTAAATCAGCCGTATTCAGCCGGGTTGGGCACCGTCGGGAACCGCGCCGGATACGCCGCCATATAGGCGTTGGCGGCGCGCAGCACGCGCACGTCATCGAACTTGCCGCCGGCAAGCTGAAACCCGACCGGCAGGCCACAGTCGGTGAAGCCGCAGGGCACGGACGCCGCCGGCTGCTGACTCAGATTGAACGGATAGGAGAAAGGCGCCCATTCCTCCCAGTCGCGCATGCCGCTACCCGGGGGCACTTCGTGATTCACCTCGAAGGGCTGTAAGGGCACCGTGGGCGTCATCAGCAGATGATAGTCCTGGTTGAACTTCTCCAGCGCGAGCGTCAATTCGGCACGTTCGGAGAACGCGTTGAACAGCTCAAGCGCGCTCCAGTTCTGGGCATGCTTGGCATTGGCTACCAGACCCGGGTCCAGCAGTTCGCGCTCCTTGTTATCGCAGCTGTCCCAGACCTGCAACGACGCCGTGAACCAGAGCTTGCGAAAGATATCGATCGGCGACTCGAAGCCCGGATTGATCTCGACGACTTCCGCCCCGAGTTCCTCGAGCTTACTCGCCGCTTCCTTGACGCGGGCAGCGATCTGTTCATCGACATCCGCATAGCCCAGGTCGGGCGAATAGGCAATCCGCAGGCCGCGCAGATCGTCTTCGAGATCCACGCCCCAGTCTTCAGGCTGACCGCGCGTGGCATAGGGGTCGCGATAGTCGTAACGGCCGATCACGTTAAGCATGCGCGCGGCATCGCGCGGATGCCGGGTCAGCGGGCCGATATGCGACAGCGTCGGCATCTTCGCCGGCGGCCATTGCGGTGTCCAACCGAAGGTCGGCTTGAAACCGAATACGCCCGTAAACGCGGCGGGAATACGAATCGAGCCGCCCGAATCGCCGCCTTGATGCAGTACACCCATATTGAGTGCCGCAGCGGCGGCCGCGCCGCCGGACGAGCCGCCCGGCGTAAGACGCGTATCCCACGGATTGCAGGTCGCGCCGAACAGGCGGTTATCGGTCACCGCTTTCCAGCCGAATTCGGGCGTATTGGTCTTGCCCAGAATGACCGCCCCCGCTTCGCGCAGCATCCGCGCCGGCGGCGCGTCGTTATCGGCCTTGCCGGTGCCCGTGGTCAGCGACCCGTTACGAACCGGCATACCCTTGGCTTCGGTGAGATCCTTGAGCGACGTCGGCACGCCATCGATCGGCGACAGCGGCTTGCCCTGGCCCCAGCGCCGCGCCGAGGCGCGCGCGGCGTCTTCGGCGCCTTCGCGGTCGATATAGACATACGCATTGACGTCGTCATTGAATCGATCAATCCGGTCAAGCGCGGCGCGCGTGGCTTCCAGCGGCGACGCATCGCCGGATTTGAATAGATCGATCAGTTTGCCGGCATCCATCGTGCCGAGATCGTCGTCTCTCGCGCTCATGCTGTCCTTGCGGTGCCTCGAAAAAGGGGCAAGGAGGCTACCCAGGATTGCAAATTCAAAAAATGGGTACTACTACCCATCATCAGCGGGTTCGCATGAGACATCCATGCAGCATCCGGTAACGTATCGGCGATATGCAATCAGATCAAACCCGGCCTGAGACGGATACCACCGCCGAAACCGACAGTGATCGCCCCACGCCGGACAGCGAGGCCGTTTCCGCGGCGCAATCCAATACCGCGTCCACGCCGACGCCAGAGCCGGCACGCCGCCGACGGAGTCGCCCCTGGCTGCTGGCATGTCTGCTCGCTGCGTTGATCGCGCTGCTGGTCTATCGCCCCGCATGGCGGGCCGATGCAGCCGTCTGGGCGCGAACCACCGCGATGGATACCTTTCATATCTCGCCTCGCGATATCTATGCCGCGCGTCTGCGTATCGCCGGGATCGAGGATAGCGCGCTGGGCCAGCGCTGGCGTAACGCCGTCGCACGCGCTGGCGCAGATCCAGGTCGCTTCACGACCCGCTACGCGACCCGCGGCACGTTCGTACCCGACACAATCGAAGCCCACGTCTACCAGACCACGCTCGAACGGGGCGAACGCTTTCAGGTACGCCTACAACGCGACGCGCCCGCCTGTGCCGGTTGCCGCAACGCGCTTTATGCCGATATCGAACGCCGCGATACCGACAGCGACGATTCGAACGCCTGGGCACACGTAAGCGGCTTACCTGCCAACGGCGAGATCCAGAGCTTCGTCACGGACCGCGACGGCGATTACCGTGTCGTGCTGCAACCGGAACTTGCCGCGGCGGTGCGCTACGACGTCGCCATGGCCCGCGGTGGCTCGTTGTCGTTTCCGGTTAAAGGCGCAGCCGCCCGCGATATCGGCAGCGGCTTTGGCGCGCCGCGCGATGGCGGCTCACGCCGGCATCACGGCGTGGATATCTTCGCCGCGCGCGGCACGCCCGTCACCGCCGTTGCCGATGGGCGCGTGCGTACCGGCACGGGCGGCATCGGCGGCAACCACGTCTGGCTCTCCTCCGGGATGCTTGGCATCGGCGGCGCGCGTTACTACTACGCCCACCTGGACTCGTTCAACGTCGAGTCCGGCGCGTCGGTTTCAAAGGGCGATGTACTCGGTTATGTCGGCAATACCGGCAATGCGCGCACTACACCACCGCATCTGCATTTCGGTATCTACACGAGCTTTGGGCCGGTCGACCCGGCGCCGTTCCTGAGGCCACCGGCACAGCTGGCGGCTGTGCCATCCAGCCGTCGTTGACTCACCGCTATGAAAAGGCGCACCAAAGGCTGGCGCGTCACACGCACCTGGCGCTGGATCGCTATTGATGGCGGCGCCGGGGGCGCATGGAAACCATGCCAGCCGTCACTTCAAGACAGGCCGCCGTGGTCTTTGCTGGAAGCGGGCAGTCTTCGAGTAAAGCACCGAATTACTCATAACGAGAGCTCGAGGTAGCTACGCAGCGTGCGCAGCATCTCGGGCTTGCGCTCCATGCCGATGCCGGGTGCGTCCGGCAAAGCCGTACGCCCGCCCACAATCGGAATATCGTCGGCAAAGCCGCCATAAGGCTGGAATACGGCCGGATAGGATTCGGTGCCGCCAATTTGCAGGCCGGCGGCGATATTGAGCGCCAACTGGTGGCCGCCGTGCGGCATGAGTCGGCGGCGCGGCCAGCCGAGCGCTTCGACCGCCTCAATGAGATTGAGGTATTCGGTCAAACCGTAGGCCAGCGCGGGATCGGCCTGGATCCAGTCGCGATCGGCCCGCATGCCGCCGAACCGAATCAGGTTGCACACATCTTGAGTCGAAAACAGATTCTCGCCGGTCGCCATGGAACCCGAATAGTGGTCGGCCAGCTCGTCTTGCAGGGCATAGTCGAGCGGGTCGCCCGGCTCCTCGTACCAGAACAGGTTCAACGGTTCGAGCGCCTTGCCGTAGGCGATCGCGGTGTCCAGATCAAACTTGCCGTTGGCATCCACCGCGAGGCGCTGCCCGTCGCCGAGCACTTCCAACGCGCCGTGGATACGGGCCAGATCCGTTTCCAGATCGGCACCGCCGATCTTCATCTTCGCGACCTGATAACCCTGCGCGTCATAGCCACGCATTTCGTCCTGCAGGCCACTGATTTCCTTGCCCGGGTAGTAATAACCGCCGCCGGGATAGACCACGATCTCGCTGTCGTAGCGCCCCTCGTTATAGCGCTCGGACAGGACTCGCCAGAGCGGTTTGTTCTCGATCTTGGCGATCACGTCCCAGACCGCCGTGTCCAAAGCGCCGGCCGCAACCGCGCGGTCACCGTGACCACCCGGCTTTTCGTTGTGCATGAAAGTGCGCCAGACCCGGTGCGCGTCCAGATTGTCGCCTGTCGCATTACACAGATCGGCCGGTTCGGCCTCCATCAGCCGCGGTATGAGACGCGTGCGCAGAATGCCCTGCTGGGCATAGCGACCGTTGGAATGAAAGCCGTAGCCGATGATCGGCTCGCCGTCGCGCATGACATCCGTAACGATCGCGATCACGCTGATCGTCATCTTCGAGAAGTCGATGAAGGCATTGCGAATGGGCGAACTGATCGGCGCGACAGCGTCGCGAATCTCGACGATACGCATCGAAAACTCCCTGGAAAGACTCAGAACGGCAGGGTGAACCAGCGCGGCTCGGGTAGCGGCACCTGGAAAAGCCCCTTGAATATGAAGTGAAAGCCGAGCACGAGCACGACCCCGGCCAAGGGATAGACGATACAGCGCGTTGGCGTCCAGCGCTCGTACATGGCCAGCGCCATGAGCGCCAGATAGACCAGAAGCGCCGCAATCGTGAACCCGATCCAGTGCATGGCGAACGTGCCCGCGATCATGGCCACGAGCAATCCGACACGCCGCAGCATGGAGCCGGATTGCGGCGTGTACTCGCTGGTCGCGAAACCCAGCAGGTTACGCACGATCAGAATCGCGCTGAACGCGACCATGAGGCCGATCACCGCGCGTGGAAAGACCACCGCCTGAGGACTCGGCACGGACGAGACATCCCACCAGCACACCGCGCCGATCCCAATGAACAGCACGCCGCCCAGCGTGCCGCGCAGGTCCTTGCGATCTTCATCCGTCATGGCAAGCCTCCTCGGTATTGCGGCGCCGGCGCAACCAGCCCGCCACCAGCGGGAAGAAAAGCGACGCGAAGATGAGCACCACGATGGTGATCGTGAGCGGCCCGGCCAGGAATATGGATAACGGATCGCCGGTCGCGCCACCGATCATCCAGCCCTGCACGAAACCCTGCTCGGCGATCGGGCCGAGAATCAGGCCCAGCACGATCGGCGACGGCTTGAACCCGAGCCGGTCGAGAACCCAGCCCATGATGCCCAGCGCGATCATGATCACTACATCCGAGAGCGAGTTGCGGATGGCAAAGGCGCCGATCATGGTCATGAACGCCACAGCCGGCACGAGTACTGCCTTGGGAAAGGTCACGATCGACTTGAACGCATAGCGGCCGATCAGCAGACCGATGGGCAGCATCAGCAGCGTGGCGATGAACAGCCCGTATATGAACGTGAACACCATGCTGCCGCCGCCGCTTTCGAACATGGCGGGCCCGGTCTGCACACCCTGCACGAGCAGCGCGCCGAGGATGATGGCGTCCGGCGGCGTGCCCGGAATGCCCAGCACCAGCGTGGGCACCATACCGCCGCCGACGGTGGCGTTGTTGGCGGCTTCGCTGGCCTGCAGGCCCTGTGGCTCGCCCTGGCCGAAACGCTCGGGCGTCTTCGATGCCCGCCGTGCCTCGGAATAGGACACCAACCCCGAGATCGAACCGCCTGCGCCCGGCAGGATGCCGACTCCGCAATCGCCCAAAGCGCTGAGTCGAAGCGCGCCGGTTTCCGGCTACGACTTCCGCAGGATCGAGCGATATCAAGGCGGCCATCTCACGCGTACGCGCGAGAAAACACCGTGATCAATCGAAAACAAGGCAATCGCGCTCGGCGCCGACTCGTCGGGCCGAGCGCATCGCCACCCCTTCCGACATGGACGCGCGAATGAGTGGCGCGATGCGGTTGAGGCTTTCGGCTGAGGCACGATCGATCATGCGTTGGCCCGAGCTGCGATGAATCAATTCGCGCGCCCACGGCGGCAATAGCGCCGCACCGGCGCCAAGAAACATTCGTCGAGATACGCCCGCAACGGGGATCGGCAGTTCCATCGCTTCAAGTACGGCGAGTGTTTCGCGGGAACGATGGTCGAAACGTAGCTGTGGCTGCATGGCGGCGAAATAGTCGTCCATTTCGGCGCGCGATGCGGGCACGTCCTTCGCACCGAGCGCTTCGGCAACCCGCCGGGTTTCGTCGAAATACTGATCCTGAACCGCCACGCTCAAATCGGCTCGTCGATAGCGCATATAACCGGCCAGAAAACTGGCCATCTCCGTGCAGTGGACCCAGGTCAGCAACGCCGGATCGCGCGCCGAATACGGCTCGCCTTCATCGGTCGTGCCCACAACCTTGGCATGCATGCGATCAACAATATTGATGATGCGTTCGGCGTCACCGGTGGGCGCATAGCTGGTGGCAGCCACGAACATGGTCGTGCGGCGTAGTCGGCCGAGCGGATCCTCGCGAAAACGCGAATGATTGACCACGCCGGCCAGCGCACGCGGGTGCAACGTCTGCAGCATAAGTGCGGCAATACCGCCGGACATCATGCCCGGGAAATCGCCGTGGATCTTCCAGGTCACGCTATCCGGGCCGAACAGGCCCGGATCGCCCACCGGGGCGTCGTAGTCGATGCCGAAATCCTCGGTGGTTGCTACCACGCCCACGATCCAGTCACGCAGACGCTTGTGCAGCGGCGTAAGCAGTTGATTCGGCGCCGGCAGGCGCTGGGCGAGACGATTGATCACCGGGACGAACGCTCAAACAGAGTATTTACCAACTATACCGCGCGTGCCCCCGTACGGATGCGACTTCCCTGGCCGATGGTCGTACTAGGCGAAGTCTCGTAGCGGGCGGTGGGCATCGGTCAGCCAATCAACAACCGAGCGTCCGCTGGCTTCAACCGCTGCCAGCACCACCAATCCGGCCGCCCGCGCATCTTCGCCAGCGTCATGGTGGTCGAATTCGATCGCCAGATGCGCGCTCAGGCTGGCCAGCCCCCAACCGCGGCGCGCGAACCGGGCAAAAGCACGCCGCGCCACGCGTGCGGAATCCAGCCATTGCGCGCCCAATAGCGGCAGGTCGTAACGAGCACATGCACGCGCGGTCGCAGTCACGTCGAACGCGGTGTGCGAAACCACGATGCGCCCGGCCAGCAGCGCTGCAATCTCGTGGTAAACCGCATCCCAGCTCGGTGCATGAGTCACATCCGCCGCGCGAATGCCGTGGATTGCGATGTTGTGCGAAGAAAACCAGGTCTGCGGGTTGATCAGCCAGGCCCAGTTGTCGATCAGCACGCCGTCGGCAAACCGTGCGAACCCGATCTGGCAGATGCTGCCGGCATCGTTGTTCGCGGTCTCGACATCGATCGCGATGAAATCCGGCACGCCGACCGCTGAGGCCGGCGCGGGGATCGGATGCGCCATCGCAACGCCTACCAGAACGTGCTGATGATCAGATACGGGATCAGCGTCGCGATCACGACACACACGATATTCAGCGCCAGCCCGGCCCGCATCATCGACTGAATCTTCATACGGCCCGTCGCAAACACGATCGCGTTAGGCGGCGTGGCCACCGGCATCATGAACGCACAGCTGGCCGCAATGGCCGCCGGCACCGTCAGCAACAGCACATCGACGCCGACCGAACCGGCCAGCGCGCCGAGCAAGGGCATGAACACGGCCGCGGTCGCCGTATTCGAGCTCACCTCGGTCAAGGAGATGATGACCAGCACGACCGCGCCTACGAGCAGCACGGCCGGCAGCACGCCGAAGATTTCCATCTGGGTGGCAATCCATTCGGCCAGCCCGGTCTTCTTGATCGCCCCGGCCAAGGCCAGGCCGCCGCCGAACAGCAGCAGCACGCCCCAGGGCACGTTGGCTTCGTTCTCCCAGTTCATCAGGCGTCCGCTGCTGGTTTGCTCGCGGTCCGGGCCGACCCGGCCGCTGCCGGCCGGCATCACGAACAGGACCACGCCGATGAATATGGCGATCATCGCATCGGAGAGCCAGTCGATGCCGGCGTTGTTGAGCAACGGCCGGAAAATCCACAGACCGGCCGCGATCAGAAACATCGCGCCCACGCGTTTTTCGGCCGTGGTCAATGTGCCGAGCTGGCTCATCTCGTCCTTGAGCATGTCACGGCCGGACTGGCTGTTATCCAGCTCGAAACCGCCCCAGGTCAGCCAGACCCATGCGGCGGCCATCATCGCGATCGATACCGGAATACCGACAACCATCCACTGGGCAAAACCGATATCGATGCCCTGATCCGACGACAGATAGCCGGCGAGCAGCGCATTCGGCGGCGTACCGATAAGCGTGGCCACACCACCAATCGATGCGGCATAGGCAATACCCAGCAACAGCCGGGTGGCATAGCGATCGACCGCGGGCGAGTCTTCTTCGGCCATCAGGCTGATCACCGACATGCCGATCGGCAGCATCATGATCGAGGTGGCGGTATTCGACACCCACATGCTGATGAAACCCGTGGCGATCATGAAACCGGCGATCTGACGAGCCGGGCTCGAGCCCACGGCCAGCAGCGTGGCGAGGGCGATACGCCGGTGCAGATTCCAGCGCTGCATCGCCAGCCCGAGCAGAAAACCGCCGAGAAACAGGAAGATGATGTCGTCGGCATAGGATGCGGCAAGATCCTCGATACCGCCGACGCCGATCGCCGGACCAATGGCCAGCGGCAACAGGGAGGTGGCCGGAATCGGAATCGCTTCGGTGGCCCACCATGTGGCCATGAACAAAGCCAGGCCGGCACAGTGCCAGGCCGCGGTTTCCATGCCGGCCGGCGCGGGCAGCACGATCGTCGCGAGCATGAACAACGGGCCGAGGAAAAGCCCGATACGCCCGGCAAGACTCGTTGAATGCGCCTCTTGCTGGCTAGAGGACACGCTATCCTGACTCGGGCTCATGGCGACTCTCCCTGGTTTTATTAACCCTGCACAAAACAGCGATGTTCAGCTGTTTCAAAGGTTTCACGGCCGCTGGCTACGGCGTTGATGGTCTACGGCGCGCGTCACGTGTCGGGCGTGACACCCATTCTTTCGAGCAATGTACCGGCATCGGCGGCCCGTTGGATACGGCCGACCTGTGCAGCAGATACGAACCCCTCGGTCTGCATGTGGCCAAGACAGTCGGCAAGCGGCTGATAGAAACCGTCGATATCGAGCAGACCGCAGGGTTTGTCGTGCCAGCCCAGCTGATGCCAGGTGAGCACCTCGAACAGTTCTTCAAGCGTACCGAAGCCGCCGGGCATGGCGATGAAGGCATCCGCAGCCTCGATCATCGCCAGCTTGCGCTGGTGCATGGTTTCGACCACGTTGAGTTCGGTCAGTCCGGTGTGGGCGAGTTCGCGATCGGTCATGGAGCGCGGAATCACCCCATAGACCTCGCCGCCGGCGGCCAACGCGGCGTCAGCAATTACACCCATCAGACCGACCCGCGCACCGCCATAGACCAGGCGCACGCCGGCGCGAGCGATGGCATCGCCAAGCGCCGCCGCGCCGTCGCGATAGACGCCTCGCGCGCCGTCTCGGGAACCGCAATACACACAAATACTGCGAATGCGATCGTTGGCAGGCGCGGTTTGTTCGGACATGGCGAGCGAAGATGGCGGCCGGGCGCGCATTCTAACCAGTGGCAGCGAATGCGCGCAGCCCTACGCGCCCACCCGGGCGTCGCGGCCGGCGGCCGCGACGCCATGGCCGGGTCGTTGGTCAGACGTTGCGTTCGTTCTTGAGCGCTTCCCGATCAGCATCCTTGACGAAGGTCTCGTCGGCCTCGCCCGAGAAGAAGCGCTTGCCGTAAATCAGCAGGCACAGGCCGATACCCACACCGAACGCCCAGGCTGCGCCTTGGGTGACGAGCACACCCGCGGTGACACCGGCGATGCCCAGATCGCGCTGACTGCGTGCTTCCATGATGCCGATACGCACCGACACGTAACCCTGCAGCAGCAGGGTCAATGCGAGCGCCACGCCGAGGATCGGCTGAATGACAGAGACGATCGGCAATAGCAGCAGACCGGTATTCGTCCCCCAGCGAAACGAGCCCGCGCCGCCGAAGATCGAATCCATGGCCTTGCGGCCTTCCTTATAGCGCTCCACGATCACCACGTGCATCGCCGCCCACAGCGGCCCGCACATGGCCACATCCGGGCCGATGATGCTCATGCTCGCGTTACGCGCGCCAAAGATCATGTGCGCACGGTCGGGGCTGTAGTCGATATGCTCGTCCGGTCGCGAACCGTCGGCCTCGTCGAGCAGCGCCTTGGACTGGAGCACGTCGCCGAACAGCACGATATACGTCGCCCCGACCATGGGCAGCGCCTGGATGAAGAACCAGGCCGGCGGCAGGCCGACACCGAAGACGGTGTACTCGGTCCACAGGGTGACGAAGTCGGGTTTGGAGAAGCCCCACTCCACGTTGGGCCAGGGCGCTTCGCCGAATAGCGGCGCAATGACGATGGCCAGCGCGATGATGGGGAAGATGCCCAGCTTGCCAATCAAGCCGAACACGGCGTTACGCTGCTTGAGCACGCTGAAGCCACGCGAAAAGATCAGCAGAAAGGCCAGCCCGACTGCAATCGAGATGGTGAACGGAAACGTCCAGAAGCGCCCGCCGTCGGCAAACACACTGTTCACCGCGGCCAGACCTGCGCCCATGATGATGCCGGCCTTGAGCGCGGGCGGCACGAAACGCACCACATGTTTGGCCATGCCGGTCGCGCCCAGGCCGATAGACAGCGTGCCGAGCATGAACTGGAAGGCGATCAGCGCATGCACGCGATCCACGCCCTCCGGAAAGCCTTCGCAGTAGGTGATCAGCAACGGAATGGCGGGCGTGATCCAGCCGGGCACGACCGGGTCGCCGAGCAGATGATGGGTGAGATAGAACAGGCCATTGAGCATGACCACGGCCAGTGCCGCCTCGAACGGCATGCCGAGCAGATCGGTCATCAACGGAATCGCGGCCAGATCGACCGCGCACATCAGAAGGCCCTGCAGATAATCCGGCCATTCGAAACGGTAGTGCAAAAACGGCAGCCGTATCTTGAACGGCCCCGCGCCCCAGTACGACGCTTCGCCGCCGTCATGCGTTCGGTAGTGCGACATCATCAAGTCCCCCGGTTTGGATGCGCGTAACATACCACCCGGCAGCGCCACTTCGGGAAATGGCGAAATGGCGTTTCAGGCTCGTCCGTCTTGCGACCCTGCGATGAATCGCAGTCTTAACAAGCATTTGATGGCGCAGCGCATATCATGATTACCCTCGGCAGCGGCCACGGCACGCTGGCCGAACCGCGATACCCAGCCGGCGCGAGGACAGTCACATTGGCCGAGCTGGGCCGGCACATAACGACCACCGCCCCAAACAGTGCGCGGGCGGCCGTTTGCCTGCCGCACGAATAATTACGCAAGAGAGAATCAAGCGATGGATGTACCTGTCTGGGTCTGGGGCGCGACGATCGCCGGTATTCTGGCGCTTCTGATATTCGATTTCTTTGCCCACGTTCGCACGCCGCACGCGCCGTCGCTCAAGGAAGCCGGCGGCTGGTCGATCTTCTACGTGGTGCTGGCCATCATCTTCGGCATCGGCCTGTGGATGGTCTGGGGCCACGATCACGGCATCGAATACTTCGCCGGCTATATCACCGAAAAGAGTCTGTCGGTCGACAATCTGTTCGTGTTCGTGATCATCATGGCCTCGTTCAACGTGCCGGCCGAATATCAGCAGAAAGTGCTGCTGGTAGGCGTGGTCATCGCGCTCATTCTGCGCACCATCTTCATCGCCCTGGGCGCGGCCGCGATCGAGAACTTCTCTTGGGTGTTCTATATCTTCGGCATCTTCCTGCTGTATACGGCCTGGAGCCTGGCGCGCACGAAGCATGACGAGGATGAGCAATACGAGCCCAACATCATGGTACGCCTGGCGCAGAAATATCTGCCCGCGACCGAGGAATACGATGGCACCCGCTTGACCACGATCAAGAACGGCAAGCGCCTGATCACGCCCATGCTGATCGTGATGATCGCCATCGGCGCGACCGATATCCTGTTCGCACTGGATTCGATCCCGGCGATCTACGGGCTCACCAAGGAGCCCTATATCGTATTCACTGCCAATGCCTTCGCCCTGCTCGGGCTGATTCAGCTCTACTTCCTGCTGGGCGGGCTGCTCGATCGGCTGGTGTATCTGTCGCTGGGCCTGGCGGTGATTCTCGGCTTCATCGGCATCAAGCTGATGATCCACGCCCTGCACACCAACGAACTGCCCTTCATCAACGGCGGCCAGGAAGTGCATCTGGTACCGGAAATCCCGATCTGGCTGTCGCTATCGGTCATCGTGGGCATTCTCGTGGTGACCACCGTGGCCAGCCTGATGAGCAGCAAAAGCAAGTAGTCGTCAAGCTGATACGGACATGAAAAAAAACCGGGCGCGTCCGCACGCCCGGCTTTCGTTGGTTTTACCTGCTTGCGTTCAGGGCGCCGGACAGGCAGCGATGCCCTGGCGATCGGCCGTGGTGAACTGACAACCATAGTCCGCATCCGCAACCGCTGTGCGCGAGACATCGTCGCCCGCCGGTTTCACGCTGTTCTGTTCCCAGTTGATCATGTCCTCGAAGGCCGCCAGGCGTTCTTCCTGGGTGAAGTCGCAATGGCCCGGGGCACGTACGGCCCGCTGTACGAGCAGATCGTCATTGCCGTTGTCACGCGCACGCTCGCGATAGATCTGTTCGTGCACGAACGGCACGTAGAGATCGCCCAGCCCATGGAGGGTCACCATGGGCACGCTGAACTGGCCGTTGACCCGCGGAATCCAGCGTACGCCATCGCTACGCGCCGGATTGGCGTTCGGATCGGCCGCCACGCGCAATATCGACTCGTTGAACTGCGTTTCCTCGGCCGTGCTCGACTCCGGATCACCGTCGTAGTCATATTCATAGCCGATATTGCCGCTCAGGTCGCGAGCGAGAATACCGTTGACCGTGCCGTCGCGGCCCCCGGTGCCCATGACCACATCGTAATAGCCGCCCCGAAAGCCCTGCTGGAACACGGGCCGGTCGCCGCCGCTGAGCGTACGTACGATGTTCTCGAGCTTCTCGCCGGCTGCGGTCGGCACACCCTGCTGGCCAAAGCCGGGTTCGGTCGACCAGAGCACGGCGTCGATTTCGGTCTGGTTGAAATCGGTGGCCGGATAGCGCGTCGGCCCCATATCGGCGGCATGCTGGGCCGCAAAGGTGAAATTAAGCAGATAGTCGAACTCGTAGGTGCCGCCTACCACGCCACAGCGTGCGACGGCGCCGGCGTAGCGCACCTTGTTGGCGGCCTCGAGCTGGGTTTCCTGTTCGATGGCGGCTGCGGTGACATGGCCACCCATGGAATCGCCGGTGATATAAATCTTGGTCGGCGCCATCAGCGTGCGCCCGTTTTCTGCGGCGATATCGACAAAGGCGTTGGCCAGCGCGTTGGTATCTTCCACGCCGGCACGCACGTCGTAATAGTTCTTGCTATAGCTCGAGGCCGCCCAGGCATAGCCGTTACGGATGTAGTAATCGCGCAAGGCCGGATTGCTGACCGACAATTCGCCTTCTTCGCCACGATAGCCGTGCGCGTACATCACCAGCATGCCGTTCCAGTTCCCGCTGGCCGGCACTTCCACGCGATAGCCTGCCCCATTGGCCATCACGCCCGTCCAGCGGTCGGATTCGACACCGTTGAGCGCCCCGAACGCCAACTTATCGCGGTCGACGCTGAACTGCCGCGTGTCCTGTACGCGGGTCAGCTGCGCGTTGCCCGCGTCGACGTCATCGTCGCTGTCCCCACTATCGGAACAGCCCACTACCAATACACTCGCGCAGGCGAGCGCCAGGACTTGCGTCCAGCGTAAATCGTTCATTTCTCCTCCTGAGCGGCCTCGCCGGGTACCCGTAAAGGGCGAGCGGGCCTTATTTATTTTTGCTTCTATTGCGGCCAGCGAACTAAAACGAAATGTCATTCCACTGACGCGCTTAGTAATTCATCGTACCGCGTGCAGCGTCAAGCACGCCGCGGCGGGCGGGCGGCCCAAATTGCCCGTTTGTCGCCACGGCTAGACGTTCAGCAAAGCGAACACGCTCGACTTATCAATCGCTTGCGCCGGCGCCCCAAACGCGGGCGAAGCAAGGAACGGAACCGAAACCGTCACGAACGCCGGCCGCGATGTTGCATTGCGGTCGGCCTGTTCTGCGCGAATCGAGCGATGCCGGGGTACCGGAGCCGCCCCGGCGTCTCAGCTAACCACCATCGCGAAAGAAGCTGCTGGTACCGCGGGCCTGGGCGGCGTTTTCGAGTTTTTCCAGCGCGATCACATAGGCCGCGGTGCGGTAGTCGATCTCCAGCGATTCGGCGCGCTCGGCCACGCGTTCGGTGGCATCGACCATGCGTTTTTCCAGCCGCTCGGCCACGGTATCAGCGTCCCAGTACCAGGCTTGGCGGTTCTGCACCCATTCGAAATAGCTCACCGTCACGCCGCCGGCGTTGGCGAGAATATCCGGCAGGACCTGCACATCATTGTCGATGAGCGTGGCGTCTGCTTCGCTGGCTACCGGCCCGTTGGCGATTTCAACAATCACGCCGGCCTGCACATTGGCGACATTGTCCTCGGTGATGACGTTTTCCAACGCCGCGGGTGCCAGTACATCCACCTTGAGCGCGATCAAGTCGTCGTTGGATATCTGCTCGCCGTCGGCCGCGGTCACGGAACCATCGGACTGCTTGGCCTTGGCAACGGCATCGATATCCAGACCGTTTTCGTCGTAGATCCCGCCGCCGGAGTCACTGACTGCCACCACGGTGTAGCCTGCGTCGGCACACAGGCGCGCGAACTGCTGGCCGGCGTTGCCGAAGCCCTGCACGGCTACCGTCGTGCCCTCGGCGTCGCGATCCCAACGCGCCATCATCGTTTGCAGGGTATGAAAAGCGCCATCGCCGGTGGCCGTGGTGCGGCCTTCGGAGCCGCCCATTTCGACCGGTTTGCCGGTAATCACGTCGCGCACTTCGGCACGATTGATAATGCGGTACTGGTCCATCATCCAACCCATCACGCGTGGATTGGTATTCACGTCCGGCGCCGGGATATCGGAATCCGGCCCGATGAAGTCCGCGATCTTGTCGACATAGGCGCGCGAAAGCCGCTCCATTTCTGCCGGCGAAAGTCGTTTCGGATCAATCGCAATACCGCCCTTGCCGCCGCCAAACGGCAGGCCGAGCACCGCGCATTTCATCGTCATCCAGAACGCCAGGGTGGAGACCTCATCGGCGTTCACGTCCGGGTGGAAACGAATCCCGCCCTTGGCCGGACCGAGCGTGGTGTCGTAGCGCACGCGATAACCGGGATAGAGCTTCATCTCGCCGTCGTCGTGGCGCAAAGGTACGGACACTTTCAGCGCCGTATCCGGCTGGGCCAACTGCTGGGCGATGTCGTCGGAGATGTCGATATATTCGAGCGCGGCTTCGATACGCGCACTCGCACCGTCGAAAAGGCTTGGCATAAAACAATATTATTGCGGGCAATGCGGAGTAGCTGCGTACGATCGATGCCAAATACAAGAGGCGGAGGCCGCCGCGGGCCAATGCGCCTCAATGAATCGCCGGAACGTTAGTCAGCGCACGGCCGGCTAGATGCGCCACGCCTGCGGAATAGCCTCGCGCAGATAATCGAGCAGACAGACCGTCTTGCGCGGCAAACGCCCGTAGGGATAGGCAAGCGTCACCGGCAGCGCGGGCAAGGACCAATCCGGCAGGCAGCGGCAAAGCGTGCCCGGATGCGCGTGCGAGCGTTTGGCCGCGGTCCAGTCGGGGAGCACACCGAGGCCGCCACGGCGGGCGATCGCATCGGCCTGCAGTACGAGTTGATCGGTACGCGCGCGCAGCCGTAGAGGCGCCAGCCGATACACCAGGCGCTGCCTGTCGTTGCGCAGTTCCAGCGGTACGCGCCGCTCGCCGAGCATGTCCACCCATTGATGATCGGCCAGCTCACGCGGATGGGTGGGTGTCCCCCGCTCGGCCAGATAATCCGGATGGGCATAGATCCCACGGGTGAGGTACCCCACCACTTCGCTACGCAGGCCGCAGTCGCCAAGCTCGCCCGGCCACAGGCACAACGACACGCCCGAACCACCGGTCGGCGGCTGGGTGAGTGTGACCAGATTGAGCTCGATTTCAGTGAAGCGCGCCAGAAACGCCTCGACGTTATGCATGAACCAGCCGCGCATGAACAGCGGGTGCGCATGCACGGTCAGCTGCCCGACCACGCGTTCGCTCAATTGCTCCAGCGCATATCGGCTTTCGCGGTCGATATCGAGCATGTCGCGGCAATAGCCGGCAAAGACCTGGCCGGCATCCGTCGGCTCCAGACCGTACGAACGCCGACGTAAAAGCGGCTGACCCACCCGTGCCTCGAGCCGCGTCAGACGGCGGCTCAAGGTGGATTTCGATAACGACATCTGGCGCGCCGTGGCGGTCAGGCTGGCGCTCTCCACCACGGCAACAAACGCCGCGAGTTCGCTCAATCGGTGCATCCCGCGTCTCCCTCGCATGCGACCGAAGCGCCTGTGCCGATGGGTTGTTGCATCAGGCGCAATGACACGTTCGGCCAACTGCAACTCGCTTTATAGCACAATCTTAATAGGAATTATTCGCATTAAAAATTCTTTGGGGGATAAATGAAGCGTATTCAGCGTGTCTGTCGGGTGCTGGGGTCTACAGTGGCAATATGCGGCGCCACCGCGGCAACCGCCCAGGAGGCCATGTCACTAGGCGAGGTCGTGGTGACGGCCTCCGGACACGAGCAGCAGATCGAAGACGCGCCGGCGTCGATCAGCGTGATTGATCAGGAGAAGATCGAAAAACGCTATTACCGCAACGTCACCGATGCCCTGCAGGATGTGCCCGGCGTCATCGTGACCGGCGGCGGCGCGGGCGACAACGGCCGCGATATCAGCATTCGCGGCATGCCCAGCGCCTATACGCTCATCCTCGTCGACGGCAAACGCCAGAACACCCGCGAAACGCGTCCGAACGGCAGTGCCGGCTTCGAACAGGACTTTTTGCCGCCGCTGCAGGCCATCGACCGCATCGAAGTCATCCGCGGGCCGATGTCCACGCTCTACGGCTCCGATGCCATCGGCGGCGTAATCAATATCATCACCCGCAAGGTGCCCGAGGACTGGGGCGGCGCCGTACAGGCCGACACCATCATCCAGGAAGACGGCGACTCGGGTAACCGCCAGAGCGCGAACTTCTATGTCGGCGGCCCGCTCAAGCAGGACCTGCTGGGCCTGCAGCTCTACGGCAAGGTCAGCCGTCGCGCCGAAGACGAGATCATCGACGGCTATGAAGGCAAGGACCTGCGCAACCTCACCGCGCGCCTGGCGTTCACGCCCACCGACAACCAGGACTTCACCCTCGAAGCCGGCGCCGAAGAGCAGACACGGGAACAGAACGTCGGGCGCTCCGGCCGGGTGACCGGCTGTCGCGGTGGCTGCACCGATTCCTTCAACCGCTATTCGCGCGAGCACTACGCCCTGACCCACCAGGGCCGCTGGGACTTCGGCACCACCGATACCTATATCCAGCGCGAAACGGCCGAAAACTCGAGCCGTGAAATCGAGATCACCAATACGGTGGCCAAGACCAGCGTGGTCATGCCCTTGGGCATGCACGTTGTGACCCTGGGCGCCAGCGCCGAGCGCCAGGAACTCGCCGACGGCACCACCAACCAGATTTCCGATCTGACCGATGTCGAAAAAGACATCTGGGCCGTGTTCGCCGAAGACGAATGGATGCTTACCGACACCTTCGCACTCACCGGCGGGCTGCGTCTGGACCACGACGAGAACTTCGATTCGCACGTCAGCCCGCGCCTGTACGGCGTATGGAACCCGACCCGCAACTGGACCCTCAAGGGCGGCGTGTCGACCGGCTTCAGGGCCCCGGATCTGCGCGAGATCACGCCCAATTTCGGCCAGATCAGCCGCGGCGGCAATATTTACGGCAACCCCGATCTGGAACCGGAAACCTCGGTCAACAAGGAACTTGCGCTGCTCTATGCTAGCGACTGGGGCGCCAACGCCAGCCTGACGCTGTTTCATAACGACTTCGAAGACAAGATCACCCGCGTGTCCTGCCCGATCGATATCTGCAGCGACGGCCCCAACCAGTTCGGCTCGGACCCGACCTATCGCATCAACGTTGACGAAGCGATCACCCAGGGCGTGGAAGTCGCCCTGTCGGCCCCGGTGAGCACCACGGTGGACGTATCCGCGAGCTATACCTATACCGATTCCGAGCAGAAATCCGGCGAATACGAAGGCGAACCGCTCACCCAGCTGCCCAAGCATCTGTTCAGCGCCTCTGCCAACTGGCAAGCCACGCAGAACATCGCCTCCTGGGCGCGCCTGACCTATCGCGGCGAGGAAAGCCAGCCCACCACCGGGCCTTCGCAGAGCGCGCTGATCGCACCGTCCTACACGTTCGTCGACGCGGGCATGGGCTACGCCCTGACCGACGCCACCACCCTCAACGTCGGCGTCTACAACCTCTTCGACGAGGACGTGAACTACGAAGAATACGGTTTCGTCGAGGACGGGCGCCGCTACTGGCTGGGCGTGAACGTCGAATTCTAGCCGCCAGCGAACGGTTCCAGGGCGTCGCCGCTGGCCCTCGGCGGCGACGCGCATTATCCTGCACGGTCGCGATCTCGACCGTGCGCCATCACGGAGTTTTTCATGTCGTTTTTCTACGGTCGGCGGCGTACGCCCGGCCTTATCGTTGCCCTCGCCCTGCTCCTGCTTGCAGGCACGGCCCATGCCGCACGCACGCTGGATACCGCCTACGGCGACGTCGAGATCGACGGCACGCCCGAGCGCGTGGTGACCCTCTACGAAGGCGCGCTCGATAGCGCCGTCGCGCTGGGCACGACCCCGCTTGCGGCTGTCGCTACCCGCGGCGGCGACAGCGTCGCCAACTACATGCACGACCATGTGCCGGATATCGCCATTGTCGGCACCGCGCGCGAGACCAATATCGAAGCGGTCGTCGCCCAGCGCCCGGACGTCATCCTGGCCTCGTCGAATCTGTCCGAACCGCAGTACCGGCTACTCTCGAAGATCGCACCGACCGTCGTGCCCAAAGGCTCTTCGTTCGCGGCCGACGCCTGGCAGAACGAAACCCGGCTGTTCGCCCGGGCGCTCGGCCGCGAAGACAAGGCCGAGCAGCTCATCGAAGCCTTCGACGCGCGGGCTGAGCACATCCGCGCACAGCTGCCGGCCCACACCGAGGCTGCGGTTGCCCGCTGGATGCCGCAGGGCCCCATCGTGATGTCGTCCCGAATCTTTGCGGGACGCGTGCTCAGCGCGGCCGGTTTCGAAACCGGAAACGACGGCAAGATCGCAGCAAACCGGCCACACAGCGACCCGTTGAGCCTGGAAAATCTCGACCGAATCGACAGCGACTGGCTGTTTCTGGCCACCCTCAACGCCGATGGCGAATCCGCGCTGGCCAAGGCACGCACCTCGCCTGCCTTCGAGCGCCTGGATGTGGTGCAGCGTGATCAGGTCGTGCCGGTCGATGGCCAGCTGTGGACAAGCGCCTCGGGGCCGCTTGCCGCCAATGCGATTCTCGATGACATCGCCCGCGCGCTGGGTATTGCCGCCCAACCTTGAACGGCCGGCCACGCATTGCAGCCGGCGCACCGCAGCGCCGAGTCCGTTTATGGTTCGCGCTGCTGTGCGCCGCGACGCTGCTGGTGTGCGTGGCCAGCCTGCTGTTCGGTGCCGGCGCCATTGGTCCGCTTGATTCTCTCGATACGCTGATACGCGCCCTGAGTGGGCACACCAGCGACGACAACGCCTGGTTCACAATCGAATCGCTACGCGCGCCGCGCACCGCGATCGGCGTTCTGGTGGGGGCCGCACTCGCCGTGGCCGGCGCCTTGCTGCAGGCGGTCACCCGCAACCCGCTTGCCGAACCGGGCCTGCTGGGCGTGAGCGGCGGCGCGACGTTTGCCGTGGCCATCGCCATCGCGCTGGGCGCCGATGCCGCGTCGTTACGGGTGCCGGTCGCCCAGTTCGGTGCGCTCGCCGGCTGCGTGGCGGTACTGGCAGCCTCGCGTGTCCGCGGCGCCGGCGACGATCCGGTGCGCCTGGTGCTTGCGGGCGCGGTGCTCTCGGGCCTGCTCTATGCGCTGACCTCGCTGATTCTGTTGTTCGACGAGCGCACCGCCGATGAAATCCGCTTCTGGGTGGTGGGCAGTTTTGCCGGCCGCCGCCCGGACGATGTCATCGCCTTGCTGCCCGGCCTGGCAGTGGCAGCGGTCGTGGTCGTCGGCATTGCCCGGCCGCTGGCCGCGCTTGCCCTGGGCGAGCATGTCGCCAGCGGCCTGGGCCACCGGCCACGCCTGGTACGGCTGCTGGTGGTGCTGGCGGTCGCACTGCTGGTGGGCTCGGCCACGGCGATCGCCGGGCCGATCGCGTTCATCGGGCTGGTCGCCCCCTTCGTGGCGCGCGGGCTCGCCGGCCCGGATGTACGCACCACGCTCTGGCTGTGCCTGCCGATCGGCGCGGTGCTCACACTCGGCGCCGATGTGGTTTCGCGTCTGGTCGTACGCCCATCCGAGCTGCCGCTGGGCGTACTCACGGCATTGATCGGCGCACCAGTGCTGGTTGCCGTCGTGCGCTCGCGGCGCCTGCCCACGCTATGACTACGGCAAGCGAACACGCCCGGCCTGCGCTGGCGCCGGCCGGCAGCTGGCGGCTGCCGCTGGGCTCGGCCCGCAGCGGGCGCTCGCTACTGCTCGACAAGCGCGCCTGTGTGGCCAACCTGCTTCTGGCCGCGGCGCTGTGGGCCGCCTGCGTGGCGTCGCTGTGTCTGGGCGAGGTTTCGATCACGCCGCGGGCTGCCATTGCCGGATTGTTCGGTTACGGCGACTTCATGGACGTATTCGTCGTCCAGGAGCTGCGCTGGACACGGTTGCTCGCCGGCGTGCTCTCGGGCGGGGCGTTCGCGCTGGCGGGCTGTCTGATGCAGACCCTGGCCCGCAACCGTCTGGCCACCCCCGGCATTATCGGCCTGGATAACGGCGCAACTGCCTTTGCCGTGGCCTCGGTACTGGGCGTGGGCCTGGGCATCGCGCCGCCGGCCATGGCGCTGGTCGGTGCCAGCGTGGCCACGGCCATCGCCTTTGGCCTGGCCGGCGGCATCGGCACCCAGGGCTATCGTTTCCTCGTAGCCGGCATCGGCGTGGGGGCGGCCTTCGATGCGATCACGCGGCTCATGCTCGCGCGCAGCGCGATCGATGCGGCCAACGCGGCCTACCCCTGGACCGTGGGCAGCCTCAACGGCGTAGGCGCGCTGGCCTTGAACATGCTCGCCATCGGCCTGGTGATCGGCCTGATCGGCGCCGCAGCGCTGGCTCGGGCGCTCGGCGTGGTGCGTTTTTCCGAAGGCGTGGCCCAGGGCCTGGGCATTCGTGTCGCCCATATCCGCCTGGGCGCGCTCGTGCTGTCGGTGGGGCTGACCGCGCTGGCGGTCGCCGTGGCCGGGCCGGTGGGGCTGATCGCGCTGATCGGCCCGGAACTGGCCCGGCATCTGTCCTCGCGGCGCGGCGTGCCCCTGATGGGCGCGACGCTCGCAGGCGCCCTGCTCATGGTGGTGGCCGATCTGGCCGGGCGGGTGCTGTTCTCGCCTATCGAAATTCCGGTGGGACTGATCAGTACCGTGGTCGGCGCGCCGGTGCTGCTCTGGATACTGCTGCGTCCAGGCCACAAAATAGGCGTATGACCGTGCCTTTCGAAGCGCCGCCCCTTTCGCTGACCAGCCCACTCCAGGCCGAAAAGCTGTGCGTGAGCTATGGCCGGCGGCCAGTGCTCAGCGAGCTGGATATCGCCTTTCCGCGCGAACAGGTCACGGCCATCGTCGGGCCCAACGGCTGCGGCAAATCCACGCTGCTGTCGGCGCTGGCACGCCTGCATACACCGCAGGCCGGGCGTATCACTCTCGAAAGGCGCGATATCCGC
The DNA here is from genome assembly GCF_000215955.2 of Salinisphaera shabanensis E1L3A. Taxonomy (GTDB): domain Bacteria; phylum Pseudomonadota; class Gammaproteobacteria; order Nevskiales; family Salinisphaeraceae; genus Salinisphaera; species Salinisphaera shabanensis. Next base: position 186,392 of record NZ_AFNV02000003.1, on the reverse strand, counting down.
AGCTACGGCGCACGCGAACTCGCCCGTGCGCTGGCCCTGCTGCCCCAGAACGTGACCGCGCCGGAAGGGCTGACCGCCGCCGAGCTGATCCGCTTCGGGCGTCAGCCGCACCAGAGCTGGCTGCGGCAATGGTCGGCCGAGGATGCCGCCGTGGTCGATGCCGCCCTGGCCGCGGCCGATCTGCAAGCCCTGGCGCACCGGCCGCTGGAGGCCATGTCCGGCGGCCAGCGCCAGCGTGCCTGGATTGCCATGGCCATCGCCCAGCAAACGCCCGTACTGCTGCTCGACGAACCCACCACCGCGCTCGATCTGGGCCATGCCATCGAGGTGTTCGAGCTGGTGCGCGATCTCGCCGCCGAGGGCAAGACGGTGGTCATGGTGCTGCACGATCTGGGCAATGCCTGTCGCTATGCCGATCATCTGGTGGCCATGCGCGATGGCCGCGTGGTCGCGGCCGGCCCGCCGTCGGAAATCGTCAGCCGCGAACTGGTCCGCGAACTCTACGGCGTGGACTGCACGCTGGTCACCGATACCGATACCGGCGCGCCGCTGCTGGCGAACGTACGCCGCGCCCGCGACATTGCGGCGCCCGGCTCTTCCATCAGCTAGCTATCGAAGTTGTCCATCACCCGATGGCGCTCGGCGTGATAGGCCTCTTCACTGGCGCGTGCCTTCCAGTACGGCACGGCATAGATCTGGCGTCGGGGCAGCTGCCAGACATCGCGCAGGTGCGCACGCATGGCCAGCACCGACGCGTTTTCGCCGGCCACCCAGGCCGCAACCGATTCCGCCGGCGGCGTGAGCGCCTTGAGCGCATGCACCAGGGGTGTATCGGCATGATCGACATGGGGCGCTCGCAGCCAGTCGATGGTGACCGACGCCGCGTAATCGAGCTCGGGCCGGTCAGCATCGGCCGGCAGCTGCACGATCGCATGCCCGGATACCTGTGCCGGCAGGCTTTCCAGCAGGGCGGCGATTGCCGGCAGGGCGGTGATATCGCCGGCCAGCAGCACCCGGTCCACGGGCGCGAGCATGGGGCTCGGCCCGCCGGGGCCGGCCACGCCGATGGTATCGCCCACCCGGGCACGCCGGGCCCAGGCCGAAGCCGGCCCGTCGTCGCCGTGCAGCACGAAATCCACATACAAACGCTGCCGTTGCGTATCGAAATAGCGTACGGAATAGGTTCGCGTGATCGCGCGCGGGCGCGATTGCGGCCAGCGCGGCCCGCTGGGCGTGAATTCGGGCAGGGCGGGCGCCGTTTCACCCGGCTGCGGCAGGAAGATTTTTATATGCGCGCCGGCGCGATCACCGGCAAAGCCCGCAAGCACCCCGTCTTCGCCGGCCAGCTCCACACGCAGCAGGCTCGGCGATAGCCGTGCCACATCGGTGACCTGCAACGGCCAGGGGCCACGGGCACTCATGGCCGGCGCTCCGCGGCACGGTCGTCACCCAGCCACTGCGTGAGCGAATAGAACAGCCCCCCGTCGAGTGCAGCGCCATGGTCGGCGTCGGCAAGCACTTGGTAGTGCACGTCAAACGCCGCGCAACCGGCGAGAATGCCGGCCGCATGTTCGGCGTTATCGACCATGCCCCGGCGCGCGAGCTTGGCCGCGCGTGCGGCATCGATTTTTTCGTCAGTATTCAACGGCTGTTCCTTGCGGCCGACCGTGATCACCACGGTTCGTGGCGGGCCGCTGGCACAGCGTTCGCTGCGCGCGGCCCGTTGCAGTTGCGGCATGACAACGCTGTCGTCCCACCACAAGGCCGGGCTGGCAGCGAAATAGGCCGAAAACCGGTCCGGATGATGGGCCAGATCGTACAGCGCGGTCAGCCCGCCCAGCGAATGACCGTAAAGCGCTGTTCGGTTCGGGTCGAGCGGGTAGCGGCGTGCGATATGCGGTTTGATCCATTGCTCGACAAAATCGAGAAACGCGGCTGCCTGACCGCTACCCGGGCGCTTCGCGACCGGCGTGGGCGTCAGGTCTTCAAAGCGGCGCGGGATGTTGAACGCGATGGTATCGGGATAACCCAGGCCAACGACGAGCACACGATCGGCCAGATCGTGCGCCTGCAGCCATGCGAGCGCCGCCGGCGCGGTGCGATTGCCATCGAACAGAAAGACAGCCGGATAACCCGTAGCGGGTGCGGGCTTTTGCGGCTGCGACAACAGCAACTCGTAGACCCGCCCGGTGGCAGGATCGACGATCGACTCCTGGTGCAGCGCGGCCGCGGCCTCGGGGTGGGCCACTGTATCCAGGTCCGGCTGAGCCAGGGCGGGGGCGAACCCGCTCATCGCCGCCAGTACGCAGGCAAGCACGAGGCGCAGCCAGCGCCCCGTGCCCGATAGAGTCGTCGGCCCTGCCTGCACTAGAAATCGTAGCGCAGGGAGCCGACCACGCTCGTGGGTTCGCCATAGAAGTTGAACGTGCCGGTGCTGCCCACGCGGTTGTAATACTTCTTGTCGAGGATGTTGTTCACGTTGAGTGCGCCCGACAGTTTGTCGGTGAACTTGTAGCCCACCATGGCATCGACCACGGCATAGCCCGGTGCTTCCACGCCCTGGGTAGAGCTGAAGTCGCTGAGCGCGGTCACGCCGGCGCCGATGCTCACCCGGTCGAGCAGGCCGGAGTCGAAGGCGTACTTGGTCCACAGGTTGAACATGTGATCGGGCATGAGTACGAAGGTGGCCTCCGGATCGCCGCGCTCGACTTCGGTGTCGAGATAGGTATAGCCGGCAATGATATCCAGTTGTTCGATCGGCGAGCCATCGATTTCGAACTCCACGCCCTGAATACGCCGCTGGCCGATCGCGGCATTGTAATTCTCGCCAGGCACACCGGCTGCGAAGTTGCGATCGTACATCCGGAACAGGCTGGCGCGGGCATTGAGATCGCCGTTGAAATAGCTACCCTTCACGCCGGTCTCGTACTGCGTGCCCTCACGTGGCTCGATGAGGTCGTTGTTGGCGTCGTAGGCAGTCTGCGGATTGAATACCTTGGAATAGCTGGCATACAGCGCGTGGTGACGATCCACATCGAGCACCAGGCCGGCATAGGGGGTGAGTTTGCCGTTGTCGTCACGCGTGCCGGTCGCGCCAGTATCGTTATCGGTGAGTTCGACCTTGTAGTCACTGACCCGGACACCGCCGATCAATGCCAGCGGCTCGATCGGGCGGAAGGTCAGCTTGCTATACAGGCCGATTTCTTCGAGCTTGGTCGTATTGTCCGTGACCGAGCCGCTTTCGAGAACGTCCACATAGGCGAGATCCTCGAAATCGTCGGCGTTGATTCGGCCCAGACGCGCACGTCCGCGGGCGGTATCCGTGTCGTAGTGCTTGTAGTCGACGCCGGCCACGAATTCGCTGACGTTGCCGAAGGTTTCGAACGGCTGGCTGTAGCTGGCATCGATCGCGAGCGTATTCTGATCGATATCTCCTGCCGTGCCGGATACACCGATGCTGCCATCGTCGGCCAGCGCGCTACCGCCGAACGCATAATTGTAGTCGGCGTTGCGGTTGGAATAGCGGGCGCCGACCCGGCCGAAACCACCCGACTCGAACCGATGGGTCAGTTCGAACAGGAAATCGTCGGTCGTGGAGGTGAAATCGTTCCAGTCGGCGCCAAAGAACGTCGACTCGTCCACATCGAGCAGATCGCCGTCGGCATCGGTAGCCAGACCGTTGTTGACGGTGATATCGCGCGCCTGGCGCAGATAGGCGACCGATACCATCGTATCCGGGTCGATATCGTATTCGAGCGTGCCGTAGAAGGTCTGGGCGTTGTTGTCGTTGTTGTCGACAAAGCCGTCGGTATCGCTCTGTGCGATCACCGCGCGCCCGCGCAGCCGGCCGTCGTCGGTGAGCGGGCCGGACGCATCGCCTTCCAGATAATACTGGTTGAAGCTGCCATAGCGGCCGATCACATGGGCCTGGGCGTCTTCGGTCGGGCGCTTGCGAACGAGGTTGACGATACCGCCGAGTTCGCTGGTGCTGTTGAACAGCCCGGACGGGCCGCGCATGACCTCCACGCGGTCGAAGGCGGCCAGATTGGGCAATGTGCCGTTGATGCTGGCCATGGGCGCCGGCAGGCCGTCGATATTGAACTCGTCGTACTCATAGCCGCGAGAATAGATCGACGAACGCCCGGCGTCGTTGGTGAGCACGCGCAGGCCCGGCGTGCGCCGCGCCAGTTCATCGAGCGTATCCACGTTGCGATCCTCGATGGACTCGCGGGTGATCACGCTGATCGACTGGGGAATATCCTTGAGCGCGGCCGGCGTCTTGGTGCCCACGGTCGCCGCATCCACGGCGTAGCCGCCGGTCTGCTCGGAGGGCAGCATATCGTAGAGCTGGTTGCCTTCGACGGTAACCATTTCAAGCTGCAAGGGATCATCGCTGTAGTCCTGCGCGTCCTGCGCGAACGCAGGCATCGCCGAAGCGAGCGTTACAACGCCCACAAGCCAGGGCGTGTGTCGCGATAGGCGGTATTTTTTGCAGCCGTTCATGTATTTCCCCAAGTAAGACCCCTGCGGCAGCGCAGGCGAGTTCCAGAATCAACTTTGTGCGAATGCGAATCTTTTGCATTTACGCTTTGTGCCGCGCATTATTTCAGAGGCTTGCCGCCCAAACCTTTGCGAAACGCTCAAATGTCTTTGCATTCGACTACCGCACCCGAAGAGGACCATCTCGAACGCCGTATCGGCGCGGCCGAGCTCGATCGGCACGCCGCGCATCTGGGGCGCGACTACCAGACCCATATCGCCGACGACTCGCCGCCGCTTGAAGGCCAGTTCGGTGTCGATGCCCTCCCCGGCGGGCTGGTGCTGCGCCATGCCAGCGTGCGCAACTGCCAGGACATGCATTCCCGGCTGCGCTTGCGCCCCAGCCTGAAGCTGATTCTGGTACTCGGCGGCGAGGTCGATGTGCGCTTTGGCGGTCAGCCCCTGCCAGTCGGCCCCGGCGAAAGCTATGCCTATGCCGTGCATTTGCACGAAACCACCCCATTCGAACGCCGCGCCCGCCGCAACAGCCTGGAACACAGCCTCACGCTGACGGTGCCCCATGACTGGCTGCGCCAGCGCCTGGTAACGCTCGGCGACGGCCGTACGGACACGCGCCTGCCGCAGGAACCGCATCTATGCATGCAGCCCTGGCACCCCAGTTCGGCCCTGCGCGCGAGTGCCCAGGCGCTCATCGCATCGGATAGCGACGGCGCGGGCGCCGGGCCGGCACGACGGCTGCGGTGCGAAAGCCTGGCGCTGGCCATGGCCGCCGAAGCCCTGCCGGCCCTGCTGGATGCACCGGCGACCAACGAACCACCCCGGCCTATCGATGCCCGTCGCCTGCGCCGCATGCGCGATCTGGTCGAGCGCCCGGCCAGCAGCCCACTCACCGTCGATGCCCTGGCCCGCGAAGCCGGCATGAGCCGGAGCAGCCTGCAGCGCCATTTTCAGATCTGCTACGGCATGAGCGTGCAGAAATTCCTGCGCCAACGCCGTCTTCAGACGGCCGACCGTGCGTTGCGCGAAGACGGCGCCAGCGTTGTTCGTGCCGCCGAGCTGGCCGGGTATACCAGCGCCGCCAATTTCGCCACCGCCTATCGCCGGCTCTATGGCATCGCGCCAAGCGAACGCCGACGCGGCGTCACCAGCGCCGAAGAAGCCGAATAAGCCCGCCGCAAACGGCCTGGCAACATTCTGCAAACACATCCGCACGTTTATTGCGCTAGGCTTGCTGCCAGGAATTGACCGAATCGAGTGGTCGCACCGGCCAGGGTCAGGCCAAGTGCAGCGATGGCCCGCTTGCCACGACTCGATCACCGCTTTCCGGACATCATCGGCACGCACGCAAAGGGCTTCGTATGGATACTCGAGTCATGGACCACGCACACGGTTACGGGCTGATAAGCCGGTTGTTTCACTGGGCCATGGCGCTGTTGATCGTATGGCAGGCCACGTCGGCGCTGCTGCATTATTTTTTCGACGAAACCGCCATCACCGATTTCTTCTTTGGCACCCATTTTTCCAATGGCGTGCTGATACTGGTTCTGGCCGTACTACGCGGCGTCTGGGGGCTGATCAACCTCGCCCGTCGACCCGCACACGACGGCGCCCTGCACCGTGCCGCCGCACTTGGCCATGTCGCGCTGTATGGGCTGATGATCGCGGTCCCCGTGATCGCCATCATCCGAGCCTATGGCAGCACGCGTCCCTTTTCCGCGCTGGGCGTACAGATCTTCGATGGCATGGAAACCAAGGTCGAATGGATGAGCAACCTGGGTAACCAGTGGCACGGCTTTCTCGGCTGGGTTCTGTTTGCCCTCATCGCCGGCCATATCGTCATGGCATTCGTGCATACCTACGGTCTCAAACAGCCGCTGATCGCGCGCATGACCAAGGGCGACGAGCGCCTCTGAGCCGGACACGCCTGTTCAAAAGCAACGACATCCGGCCGGCCCAACGCGCTCGGCCGCGTGTTCGATAGAAGTCGATGAAAGCCGCCTGCGTTCTGAGCCCATCGCAGGCGCGTGCGTCCCGGAATAAGCCAACGGTTTAAACTGGGCTTGCTCTCTACTGCGCGAACCCTGTTTTGGACATCGCTTTGCTTTTTGTCGCGGCCCTGGTCGCGGGTGCAATCAACGCCCTGGCCGGCGGCGGCAGCTTCATCACGCTGCCCGCCCTGCTGTTCCACGGCCTGCCGCCTACGGTAGCCAACGCCACCAGCGCCACGGCCGTGCTGCCGGGCTATGCCACCACGCTGTTTCGGTTTCGCCGCGATGTCGCACCGCCGGCGGCGCTGTCGCTGCTGGCCATGGTGGCCATAGCAGCGGCCGGCGGCATAACCGGCGCATCGCTGTTGCTGCTGACCGGCGACCGCGCGTTTTCGGCCATCGTGCCCTGGCTCATGGGCGTGGCCACGCTCATCTTTGCAGCCGCGCCCTGGCTCAAGCAGCGCATGGCCGAGCGCGAAGCCAGCACGCCGGTGGCGGCTGTCGCGCTCTATATCGCCTGCACCTATGGCGGCTATTTCAACGGCGGCGTGGGCATCATCGTAATCGCCCTGCTCGGGCTGCTGGGCCAGACGCGCCTGCTGACGTCTGTTGCCATGAAGGCGGTCATGTCGGCCACGCTGACCACGATTTCGGTCTCGGTGTATGCCCTGTTCGGACTCATCGACTGGCCGCTGGCCGCCCTGATGGCCAGCGGCGCCATGCTCGGCGGCTGGATTGGCGCGGCCTTCGGCTATCGCATCGCCCCGCGCTGGCACCGGATCGGCATTGTCGCTATCGGTTCGATCATGACCGTGCTGATGTTCCTGCGCGTATAACCGGGGCAAGCGTTACCCTGTGAGCATCATTCTCTTCAGAGTTGAGTCATGGATAAAGTGATGCTCGTGACCGGCGGCAGCCGGGGTATCGGTGCGGCAACCTGCCTGATGGCCGCCAAATACGGCTATGCCGTTGCGGTGAACTATCACAGCAATCAGGAGGCGGCAGATGCGATCGTCAAGGCGATCGAGAAGGATGGCGGCAAGGCGCTTGCCGTTCAGGCCGACGTAGCCAACGAACAGGACGTAGTGCGCATGTTCGCCACGGTGGACGACGAACTTGGCCGTATCACCGCGCTGGTGAACAACGCCGGCATCGTCGACCAACCGTCCAAGGTGGCCGACATGTCGGCCGAGCGCGTGGCCCGCATGATGTCGGTGAACGTGGTGGGCCCGTTCCTGTGTGCCCGCGAGGCGATCCGGCGTATGGGCACGTCTTACGGCGGGCCGGGCGGCGCCATCGTCAACGTCTCCTCGGCGGCCAGCCATGCGGCCGGCGGCGGCGGTGCCGGCACGTATATCGACTACGGCGCCTCCAAGGGCGCGATCGATACGCTCACCGAAGGCCTGGCCAAGGAAGTCGCGGCCGATCAGATCCGTGTGAACGCGGTACGCCCGGGCGTGGTGGATACCGACATCCATGCCAGCGGCGGCCTGCCGGACAAGCCCGAACAGGCGAAATCGTCGATCCCGCTCGGTCGTGTCGGCCAGCCGGAGGATATCGCCGAGGCGATTCTCTATCTCGCCGAAGCGAAATTCACCACCGGCGCGTTTCTGGACGTCGACGGCGGCGTCTGAGCGCGCGCCTGCGCATCCCGTGAGCGGTCCCGGTGCCGCGGGCACGTACCTGCCCGTGGCGCCGGGTTCTGCCAGCCTATTTACTGCGCGGCGTCTTGCGCCAGAACCGTATTCGCGGCAAATCCTGGTGAATATCCTCGGTTTGCCCGGCGATGCTTTCGATCTGTCCGCCCAGTGCTTCGAGAAAGAACGCGATCCGGAACACGGTGAGTACGAACTCCAGCAATACGCGGATACTGACCACCAGCGCCAGAAACATGGCCGGCCCGAGCAGACACAGCCACACCAGACCGCTGACCAGCGACTGCTGAAAGGCCCAGAAGATCACATAGGCGGTGGCAATACCCGAAAGCAGCTGCCCCAGCGTATAGATCGTGGGCACCATTTGGGTCGTGATGACCGTGGTGAACTGACGATCGAACAGCCCCCAGAGCAGACTGCCGCCGTCGTTGCGCATTTCGTGAAGTCGTTTCATGGAATTTACCTGCAAACCCTCGCGCCGAGCGCGTATCCCACACGTCGTGAGCACTGGGACCGATCCTATGCCGATTTGTTGCATCGCAGCAAATATGATCCTCGTCGTTCGCTCCCCTGGGGGTAATCGATCAGCTAGACTGGCGTCGCGGTCACACGACCGCTCGTCTGTTGAGGAGTTTTCATGCGACGCCTTGCTCGTCCCGTAGTCGCCCTTGGCCTATTGCTGGCGACGCTGCCGCTCGCGCTGGCGGCCGCCGCGCCGGAATGGCCGGCGCCGATCCGCAATATTCAGGACAAGGGCGTGACGATCGTCGAAGAGTTCGACGCCCCCGGCGGCATGACCGGCTATGCCGCGCGTGCCGGCAATCGTCCGCTCACGCTCTATCTCACCCCGGACGGCGACCACGTGATCATCGGCCCGATGCTCGATGCCGAGGGCAACAATCTCAGCCAGGAGATTCTCGACGCCACGATCACCCAGCCGGATATTCAGAACGCCTGGCCAGCACTCGAGGACTCGAACTGGGTCGCGGATGGTGCCGACGATGCAGAACGCAAGATCTACGTGTTCACCGATCCGAACTGTCCGTACTGCCACAAGTTCTACGAGATCGCCCGCCCCTGGGTGGAGGCCGGCAAGGTTCAGCTGCGTCATATTCCGGTCGGCATTCTCAAGCCGAGCAGTGCAGGCAAGGCCGCCGCAATCCTGGGCGCAGAGGATCCGAGCGCGGCTCTCGCCCAGCATGAGAACAACTACACCAGCGGCGGCATCACCCCGCTCGAGGACATGACGCCGGCGCTACGCCAGCAGGTGGCCGCGAACAACATGCTAATGTCATCGCTGGGCATTCAGGGCACCCCGGGGCTGGTCTATCGCGACGACGACGGCGAGATCGGCATCAAACAGGGCGTGCCGCAAGGCAAACTGCGCAAGGACATCATGGGTGCGAAGTAGCCGGGCGCACACGCACGAGTCGGATTCGCTACCCTGTACATAGTGTGATACGCGGCGTTTGAAAGGCGTCGTTTTCGCAGTGGACGAGACGTCCGCTGCCGGCAATCGGAGACCCCATGCGAATCGGCCTGTTCGTCCCCTGTTTCATCGATGCGTTCTACCCGGGCGTAGGCGTTGCCACGCTGGAGTTGCTGGAGCGCTTCGATTGCGATGTCGACTACCCCTTCGACCAGACCTGCTGCGGCCAGCCGATGGTCAACTCCGGCTGCCACGACGAAGCACGGGCCACCGAAGCGCTGTTCGTGAAGAACTTCGCCCAGTACGACCTGATCGTGGCGCCTTCCGGCTCCTGCGTGCACCAGATCCGTGACAACCTCACCGCCATCGAACAAACGCCGGAGGTAAAGCACGTACGCGAGAACACGCTAGAACTCGTCGAATTTCTGCACGATGTGCTCAAGGTCGAGGCCTTTCCCTGGGCGCGCTTCGAGCATCGCGTGGGTTATCACGACTCCTGCAACACGCTGCGCAACCTCGGCCACGGCAAGCCCAGCGAACTGCACGGCGAGTATTTTTCCAAGCCGCGGGCATTGCTGGAAAAGGTGGCCGGCATCGAGCTGGTCTCCATCGACCGGCCGGACGAATGCTGCGGCTTTGGCGGCACCTTTTCGGTGACCGAGCCGGAAGTCTCCACCCGGATGGGCCAGGACAAGATCGCCGATCACGGACGCAACGGCGCCGAATACATCGTTTCCGCTGATTCGTCCTGTCTGATGCACCAGTCCGGCTGTGCCGCCCGTATCGGCGCGCCGATCCGCTTCAAGCACATCGCCGAAATCCTCAACGGGGCAAGCCAATGAGCGGCAACGAACCCAATCCCGCGGCCACCATGGCACGCGCCACACCCGAACCCCAGCCACGCCCGGCGAAGGCCGCCGACGGCAAGCGTGTGGACCATGCGCGCTCGGCCAAGCAGTTTCTGAACGCGCCGGAACACGCCAAATCGCACGACACCCGCGTATGGGCCATGCGCACCAAGCGCGACAAGCAGGCCCATACGATCGAGGAATGGGAAGAGCTGCGCCAGCTGGCAAGCGACATCAAAACGCATACGCTTACCCACCTCGACACCTATCTCGAGCAGTTCGAAGCCAACGCCAAGGCCAACGGCATTCACGTGCACTGGGCGAAAGACGGCGCCGAGCACAACCGCATCATCCACGAGATCTTCACCGATCACGGCGTGAAGAGCGTGATCAAGGCGAAGTCCATGCTCATGGAAGAGTGCGGCTTTCGACATTACATGGACGGCGTGGGCATCGAGATCGTGGAAACCGATCTGGGCGAGCGTATCCAGCAGCTCGACGGCGAAGATCCGAGCCATATCGTGGTGCCGCCCGTTCACAAGATGCGTTCGGACGTGGCGCGGCTGTTCGCCGACAAGCTCGGCAGCGATCCCGAGAACGACGATGCCCACTATCTCGCCGGTGCCCAGCGCGATGCCACCCGCCCGCTGATTCTGGACGCCGATGCCGGCATGACCGGGGCCAACTTCGCCGTGGCGGAAACCGGCGGCTTCGTGGTCTGTACCAACGAAGGCAACGCCGATCTGTCAGCCAACGTGCCCAACCTGCACGTGGCCTCCATCGGCATCGAAAAACTCGTGCCGCGCGTGGAAGACATGGGCGTGTTCATTCGTCTGCTGTCGCGCTCGGCCCTGGGCTCGCCCATTACCCAGTACACCTCGCATTTCCGCGGCCCCAAGCAGGGCGGCGAGATGCATATCGTGCTGGTCGACAACGGCCGCTCCAAGCGGCTGGGCATGGAGAAGTTCTGGTCGTCGCTCAAGTGCATTCGCTGCGGCGCCTGCATGAACACCTGCCCGGTGTATCGACGCTCTGGCGGGCTGAGCTACGGCGCGACCTATGCCGGCCCGCTGGGGCTGATCCTCAACCCCACCTTCGACGCCCACCGCTATTCCAACCTGCCGTTTGCCTCCACACTCAACGGCAGCTGCACGAATGTATGCCCGGTAAAGATCAATATTCACGAACAGATCTTCGGCTGGCGCCAGGTGCTGGCCGAGAACGGCCATCTGCCGTGGACCAAGAAAACCGGGCTCGCCGCAGCCGGCAAGGTGCTGGCCAGCCCGAAAGGCTACCGGGCCGCCATCAAGACCACCAACTCCGCGTTAAAGCATTTGCCGCGCTGGGCGATCTACAACCGCATGAACGCCTGGGGTGAGGGCCGCGAAATGCCCAGCCCGCCCGACAACGGCACCTTCCACGACTGGTACAAGCGCCATCGTCTCAACCGGGATGGCGCAAGCCGCAACACGTCGGAGAACTAACGCCATGGCCCACGACACCCAGAGATTGCCCGCTGAAAACGCTATTCTCGAAGCGTGGCACGACAACGCGGCCGCCTGGGTGCACGCCATTCATCAGCACGGCATCGCCAGCCGCCGCACCACCGATCGCGCCATCGTGGATACCGTGCTCGACTGCGGGCCCGAGCGCGTGCTCGATATCGGCTGCGGCGAAGGCTGGCTGCTGCGCGCACTGGCCGCCGAAGACATCGCCTGCACCGGCATCGATGCCGTGCCCGAGCTCATCGAAGCCGCGCGCGAGAAGTGCGTCAACCCGAACGTCGAACTCAAGGTCTGTGCCTACGAAGACCTCGCCGACGCCGAGTTCGACGAACCCTTCGATATGGCCGTCTGCAACTTCTCCCTGCTCGGCGAAGACAGCGTGGACGATGCCCTGGCCGGCGCGGCGCGCGCGGTGGTACCCGGCGGGCTGCTGATCATCCAGACCCTGCACCCGCTCACCGCCTGCGGCGACCGGCCCTATATCGACGGCTGGCGCAGTGCCAGCGGTGCCTGCCTGGGCAGCGGCTTCCAGGACGACGCCCCCTGGTATTTTCGAACCCTCGGGCGTTGGCTGGAACTGGTCAACAGCGGCGACTGGCGCCTGGCCACGGTTGAGGAACCGCTCGACGACAACCACTATCTGCCGGCCTCGCTGATACTCATCGCCATCCGCCAGCCGACCGACGACGACCCGGAGCTTTAACCCATGAGCAGCCGCGACGACATCCTCGGCGCCGTTCGCAGCGCCAAACCCGGCCTCGATGCCCCGGCGCCCACGGTGCCGAACTACGACGAGAACTACCCAGCAGACCGCGCCGGCCTGATCGACCTGTTCGCCGAACGCCTGACCATGATGGGCGGCACCTGGCATGCGCTGCCCGAAGGCCAGACCGTCGACGACGCGCTGCAGGAAGCGCTGGCCGACAAACTCGGCAAGACATTCGACGAGGCCGTCATCGCCTCCAACGTACCGGAAGTCGCCGGCAATCGAGCGCTAACCGAAACCGACGCGCCGGGCAGCGTCCACGACGTCGACATCGCCGTGCTACGCGCCCGCTTCGGCGTAGCCGAAACCGGCAGCGTGGCCTTCAGCGAAGCCGAACTCACGGTCAACTCGATCGCCTATCTCGCCCAGCACCTCGTCGTACTGCTCGACCCGGCCGAAATCGTCACCAACCTGCACCGCGCCTACCAGCGCGATGACTTCGTAAGCGCAAACTACACCGTCTTCCACACCGGCCCCTCGGCCACCGCGGATATCGAAGGCGTGCTCGTACGTGGCGCGCAGGGGGTGAGGTCGTTGACGGTTATTCCCGCCCCCGTCCAATAGGCCGACGCGTTCGGTCGACGCTCACGGAAATGGCTGCGGCGTCGCTGCGCCCGATTCACGCGGAGTTTCGCAGGGTTCAACGTCGAGGTTGCTCGGTCGGTTCACTATCTACACCAAGCAACGACTCGTCTAAACCCACGGAAGTTTCCACCAATCAGTTCGTGTCAACAACGGTATCGGGCGATTCGACATGGTGCTCAATCACATCGCGCACTTTCGCCGGATCAAACACTGTGTCGAAGCACCAGATGCCGAAGCCGCCCCATCTATTGATCGTGTCGACCCACTCGTTCATTGCAGCGCGTTTGGCACGATTGCGGTCGCTGTCCTGGCCTTTCACTTCGAGCACAAGCGTTTTTCCGTTTTTCAATTTGATCAGGAAATCCGGGATGAACTTGCGATTGGAGCCGCGCCAAAGATAACGAACCACGAAATCAAGATGGTCATTCTTGGCCCAGGCAACGACGCGATCACTTTTTTCACAGATATTGAATACAGCCTGCTCCCACGTACTGTCGTGGATCGCGTGGCTGATCTGTGACCGCTTGGTTGGCTGACACGGTTTGGTGGTCGGCCAAGGCCGCATGTATGCGGTAGAGCCGATCGGTAGTTGCTCGTCGAATACGGGCTCGAGTTTCGTCGTGTTCTCCAGGCGCACATGCCGGCTCAGATGGGCTACCACCCCATCAATATTGAGCCCTATCAAGAGCTGGCGTCTTACCGGATCGCTATACCAGGCCGCAGGCACACTCAGCTTGTCGCTTGCGATGAATTGCTCTACAAGCCGTATCAGCTGAATGGCAAGATACTGTTTATCGCCCTCGAATCCGCCGCCCAGCTCTCGGTAGAGTTTTCGAGTCGCACGGAATATCAAATTCTGCAGCCGAAAATCGTTTACGGCTTTTTCCAGATCGATTTCCGATGCCTGATCCAGATTCACGAGACCGGTCAACGAAGGCGCGACTTCCGCGTTCAACGGCGTCTGGCTCGGATCCAGCGTAAGGCGTTCGAGCTCAGGCCAATCCACAACAAGGTCTGGTTGCAAAATGGATCGAATGCGCAGCACATTCGGCCATCGAATCTCGTACTGGTTGCGGCCGGGCTCGACTTGAACACGAACACTGGCTTTGGGTACCGGCGGCGCTTCGCCTGCGTCCCCAACGTCCTGAAAAATCGATAACGGCACGCCAAATACGTTGACGAATTCGGGCAGGAAGTGCCCGTTTTCATCCAGATCGTGGGCCACGCGGCGTAGACCGCGACCGATCACCTGCTCACACAGCAACTGGCTCGTAAACGCCCGAAGCCCCATGATGTGCGTGACATTCGCCGCGTCCCACCCTTCGGACAACATTGCGACCGAGATCACGTTCTGCAGGTGCTGGCCCGGCTGGTGGCGTTTGCCGACCGTGTCGACCAAGTCACGAAGCTGCTGCTCCTGCTTGAGCGCCAACAAATCCTCCTGCTTGTCGCTGGCCAGGCCCGAAGCGCGAATGATCTCCTCCAGACGGGCCGCGTACTCCTTGTCCTTGGTAACGCTCTCCCCGCGCTCGGCTTTCTCAAGCACCTTGGAATCAACGCGCAACGTACGTTCAGGTGATTGCGTCCCCTCGATCATGCAATCGCCTTCGTTAAAGAAACGCTCGATACGTGCAGCGGTTTCCGTTCGATTACATACCGTCAACATCACCGGCGGAATCGTATGGCCTTCGGCCTGCCAGGCGTGCAGCGTTTCGCGCCAGTCGTAAGCCAGAATCGTATAGGCGTTCTGCACCAGCTGAGGTAGCGGCTCGTCCGAATCGGCCTTGCGATTCAGATCATCGCGAACCTCATCCTCGCGGTACAGATGGTAGAGCTTGGGCGCGTAGCTTTTCGCGTTCGACAGTGCATCGTCCCGAATCACGACACGTGGTGTTTTGACCAGACCTGCTTCGATCGCATCATTGAGCCCGAAATCGGAAATCACCCACTCGTATAGCCCGGCTTCGGTGTTCGTCTTGCCGGTCGGTGCGAATGGCGTCGCCGATAGATCGAAACAGCGGCGGATGCGACGCGTCTTGTGAATTCGATCCAGCCCCTCGATCCATCGCGTCGCCTCTTCCAGATCGATACCCAGCCGCGCGGCTTCCTGCTTGCCGATTTTCTGTTCTGCCGGTTTGCGATACGCGTGATGCGCTTCATCATTGATGACGACGATGTCCTTGAAGCCGGCGAGCCCGCCCAGCACTCGTCGCGTGAATGCCTCGTCACTTTCGGCGCCCTTCTTCACGACGGATCGCGTCGGCTCCTTGAGTGGCATCAACGTATGCCAGTTCTCGACCACGATCTCCATCTGGTTGAGGCGTTGGCGCATCGCCTCGTTCGGGCACATGGAAAATTCGTCGTAGACGTTGTGTTCATCGCCCGGCAACAGCACCTGCAGACGGCTTTTCACTGTAAGCCCCGGCGCGACCACGAAGATAGCCTGTGAAAAGCGCCTATCCTTCGGATACTGCAAGGCGTTCAGTGTTTGCCAGGTTGCAATCAGGCCCATGACGGTCGTCTTGCCTGAACCAGTCGCCATCTTGCTGCAGATACGCTCCCAGACGCCGCCATCACCCCGCAGAAACACCCCCTGTCGATAGTCGGCTGGCGCCTCAAGCCACCAGATCAGTGTTTCGATCGCCTCCAGCTGGCAAAAATAGAACGGGTAGGGCCGCGGGCCACCTTCCCAGCGTCGCTCGTCGGCAATCCATTCCCCTTTGGCAGCCCAGTGTTCGAGCAAGGCGCGCGTAACCAGCGTAATACCCGGCCAGCCATCCGCGCGCCAGTGGTCGACACGCTGGCGAACCCGATTGACCGTTTCCAGCAACTCCACGCGTCGCGTGTTGTTACGCGTGTCATACATTTCGTAGGCAGCCGGCCGACGCCCCTCGACCTTCTTCGCCACACGACCGTTCGCATCCTGCGACCAGTGGTGAGTCGGCATTTCGTAAGGCGAGTTGATGATAAGTGAGCTAACGCTCATTTATTCTCTCCGACAGCCGTGACGTAACGTTGCTTGCGATGGTTAGGGACCTCTGGGTATTCCAAGCGTAAAGCACCCCGTTCAACCAGTACGGAGATATGCCGATCGCGTAGATTACGTGCGTCGCGACGGAGCAGACCCGCAATGTCGCGCAGGCTGAGATAGCCGTGGTTACAAAGCGCCAGAATGGTTTGTCTTAGCAACTCCGGCCGAACCCGCGCGCGCCGGGAAACAGGCTCAGCAATGCGTTCAAGCAACGTCTGAACATCTTCGCGTGACGCCGGCCCCGTCGCCCGCCCACTCGTTGCATGCTCGCTATGAGACTCTCGACCCGCGTTATGAGGGGAGAACGGCTCGTTATGAGGGGGGAACGACTCACTATGAGCAGAATCGGGGGCATTGTGAGGGGAGCCGGGCTCATTAAGAGGCACATCGGCAGACCCAATGCGTCGCGATCCCAGAATGGCCGCGTCTTGATTATCCGGAATTTTTCCGCCAACGAGCGTGTAATAGGCACCACGTCGTTGGCCATGCGCTTCCAGAAAACCTTTGTCCACCAGGCCGCGAAGAATCTGCGTGATATCAACGCGATGCGCCGTCAGCATCGACTGTAGACGCTGATTGGTGACCTGCCCTTCAAACGCCGCCGTCACCAGCGTTTGGACCTCATCCTCATCGAGCCCTCGAACACTCGTCTCGCCAAAGCGGTGTCGGATAGCCTGTAGAAACCCATCGGGCAACAGGCTGACCATGGGCAGTATGAGTTTCACCCGATCCGGTCGAAAGCGCTCGTGCAAGCTCGGTGATTGCCAATGCTGTGCGTGCCAACTGGAGCGGATTTTATCCAGCCCCGAGCCGGCGCGATCACCCGCGCCCAACATTTGAAACATCGTCTGAAGCGACTTGTTGCGGCACTCACTCACACCGCCGCGTATCAACTGTTCCACCGATAGCAGCAGCGTTCCGGGGTTGGAAAACTCGAAGTGCTCCGCAAACCGCTCGACAATAATCCCGCCCTGGCCGGCATGATCCGCGTGAATCAGCGCATTGACCAGCGCTTCCTGTAACGCCTCATGGACAACAGTCTGACCTTCTCTGTAGCCCTGCGCGTTACGGGCAAAAGGGATTTTGAGCGCGTCGTCGTTGTGAATCTTCTGTACGACGCGCATGTAGAACTGGAACAGATTCGCTTCCCACGTCCCATCGACCGTGAGTCGATCGCTCCAGCGAACGTTCTCGTCCGCCGCCAATCGCTCGCGGTAATCGACTTGAAACGCGGGTACGGCCTCGTTATCCGTAATCGCCTGGGTCCGGCCGAACATGAGCAAGCCCGCCACGGTGGGCCCTTCGAGCCCCGTCGCTCGGTCTCGGCGCCAGCCGCCCAGTTTGGCCAGAAATTCAGTGTCTTCCAGAGAAAGCCAGGGATGACTGGGCTGACGCGATGCCATACGATTTCGATACTGGCGCAGCGATGCCTCGTCGAAATCCTCGAGCCCAAAGTGTTCCAGGATGCGGCTATCCGCGGCCACCGCATCCGACTGGTCGGCGAACATCCCTTGCACTTCGCTGCGCCGGCATTTGAAGTCGCCTTCATGATCGCGACGATAGCTGCCCTCATACGGATCCAGGCCCACGTAAACCGGCCGCTGCTCGCGCGACGCGCGGGGGACGTGTATTTCCAGAACGTAACGATTATCGAGCTCTAAAACCTCCACATCATCTGCCTTGAGCAGATTCTCATTAACCTTCTGGCGGTTATTGATGGCGGCCCAGAAATCCCGCAGCAGACCATCCGGGTCGTCCACACCCTGAACGACTGCGCCCTCATCGGTTTCCTTGATACCCAGATAGATCACGCCGCCCGCGGTATTGGCAAAAGCGCTATACGTCTCCCACAGACTGCGCGGCAAGCCGCCACGGGCCGATTTGAACTCGATATCTCGACCTTCGCTGAGCGAATCGAACAGATGGAGCTGTTGGCTCACCACATCACCCCAGCGCCATCACTTTCAGCGACTCGATGCCGCGGTCATCGACGATCTTCACCGCCACACACTCGTTCTCGCCCGCCTCGAAGGCCAGCGAGGTCGTGCCATGAAAGGCATCGAGCAGATCGTCGTTCAGTTCGGCACGGATATCTTTCTTGAGCTTGTACCAGCCGTCCTTCTTGCCGGCCATGGGGAAGAACACCTGCCGCGCGAACAGCGAACGATTGTCGTAGTCCGTATCCAGCATCCACACGGCGATATTCTTCTTGCCGCCGGATTTCAGCTCGCCGGACTTCGTATCGAAATAATCGAAGCCGTGCACCTCGACCTCGTAAAGACCGTCCTCGCGCTGGCGCAGTTCCACGTCCGGCTGGCCCATCAGCCAGAACGATTCATTATTCGAGCGGCCCTTCTTGAGATCCTCGGTCAGCAGATCGGTATTCATCTGCACCTTGAGTGCCTGAATGCCCTTGATGTTGTCGATATCCTTGGCCGCTTCCGGATCGAAGGTAAAGGCACAAAACACCAGCAGTTTCGGTAGCGGAAACAGATCGCCCGCCTCGCGCATGGCGATTTCGACCTGGCGCTGTTCGAGCGCGGCATGCTCGGGGCCGAAGCTCACGGCCACCCGCTCGCCGGTGTCCGCCACGGTACCCACCGCATCGATATAACGCGTGCCCGGCAACGGCTCCAGATCCATCAACGTCAGCTTCTGGTTGTTCTTGCCGCGAATACCGGTCTTGAGCAGTTCGTCGCGCCAGGCGGACTGGCGTGCGGTTTCGCCGGAACGGGCCACGGCCACATCGGCTTGCTGCGGCTGTTCGGCCTCACCCAGCCCCAACACCGTGGCAAACGGCACCGCCTCCACCGTGAACGGCCCGGTAATCCGCCGCTTGCTCTTGTCGATTTCCGGCTGGTCGTAAAGCACTTCCTGACTGGCATGGGCATCGATAGACGCATCCATGGCCTGCTGCATGGTTTGGCGCGCGACATGGAATGCTTCCAGCGCGTCGATGCTCGCGCGATCCCAGTCCTCCGGCGCCTCGAACGGCACTTCCCATTCCAGCAGCGCGTTGTTCCAGGCCTGTTCGCCGCTGGGCAGCGTCTGTTCCTTGCGTTTGGCCACAAAATCGACGGTTTCACCCTTGCGCGCGCCTTCGGTCACCTTGAACGGCGCGGGCGGCGCCGCTTGCAAAGCAGCGTTGAGCGTATCCAGCGCGTTCGCGACCGCCGGATGCTTTTGCTCGTAGATCGTATCGATCTCGGGATTGTTGGCGATCGACTTGAGCGTGATATGCGGCACGGTCTTGTAGATGAAGCCACCGCGCAGCCCTTCGTCCGGATACTTGAGCGCGTAGTAGTCGTAGCTGGCCGTCATCAGGCGTTGTTTGGCCAGCGTGACCGCGACACGGGACGTATCGCAGGTGATCCAGCGGCGGCCCCATTTTTCGGCGACTGTTGCTGTCGTGCCTGAACCACACGTGGGATCCAAAACCAAATCGCCGGGATCTGTTGTCATTAATAAACATCGTTCAGCGATACTTGCGTTGGTCTGGACTACGTAAACCTTTTTATCTGAAAAGCCAGAGGTTCCAGTATCGGTCCAAACATTATTGAACGGATAAACCGGGAAATCGCCAAGAAATCGAACATACCGAAGCGTGTTTCCAATATGCATTAAGCGGCGTGCTTTTCTGAGCGTCGCCATCCCGCTTTCGCCCGTTTTCCAAAAACCATTCCCTGGCCCAAAAGTCTTTCCTAGCAGCTTTACGGGGAAATCGCCGGGCGGTCTTTGGCTCGTTGCATTATCGTGGCTAAATAATCTCCACCTCGCCTCAATACCCGAGTCGTTTGACAACCGAAATCGTGCGCCATCTTCCGTTTCGGCTAGGTTGTATTGCGTCGCTCCTGCACCACCGAGTGATTTCTCTTGGTATAAACTATTGTATTTAAGTTTGCTTTTATCTTTTGCGAACCAGAGCAAGTAGTCCGCTACACCAGCCAGCAATTCGCTAGAGGCACTAGTGGTTTTTACTACAGTTACAAGACCTACAAAGTTCGTATTTCCGAAAATCTCGTCTAGTATTTCTCTAACGTGATGTAGATTTTCGTCTGATATTTGGACAAAAACACTACCCGACTCGCCTAACAGCCCACGCGCGAGCAATAAGCGATCCCGGAGATACGTCAGATACGAGTGAACCCCCAGCTCCCAGGTATCCCGGAACGCCTTGATCATCTCCGGTTCCTGAGTCAGATCCTCGTCCTTGCGGTCCTTAACGTCGCGCCGGCTGGTGAAAGGCTGGAAATTGGAGCCGTATTTGATCCCGTAGGGCGGATCGATATAGATCATCTGCACCTGGCCGGCCATGCCCTCTTTCTGTAGCAGCGAGTTCATGACCAGCAGCGAGTCGCCGGCGATCAGCCGATTGGACCAGTCACGTTCGTGCTTGTAGAAATCGATAGCGTCACGCAGCGGCAGGTTTTCGAACGGCGCGTGGAAGAGATCGTGCTGGAAGCGCGGCGTGTCCTTGCCTTTGCTGTCCTTCGCGCGCTTCTGCAATGCGGCGAGGATCGTGGCCGGGTCGATACGTTCGTGTACGTGCAGCGAGACGGTATCCACCTCGAAGCTGGTGCGCTCGGCCTTGCCGGCCCAGTTGAGATACGCGCTCTGCATGCGCTTCAACTGTTCCAGCGCATCCGCCATCACGGCCTTGTCACGGGAGGCCAGCGCATCGTCGATGAGGTTTTCGATCTGCGCCCGGCTGGGGTCGAACTGCAGCGCGGGGTCGATATGCGGGTCGTAGGCCCACTCGGCGGTTTCTTCTACGCCGTCGGAGGCGGCGTTCACCATGCCCACATGCGGATTGTTCGGCCGTTTTTCGTCGTAGCGATAGCTCAGGATTTCGTGGCCATCGCTGCTTTTCTGCTGTTTCTTCCGGCCGCTCTTTTTTGGCTTGGGCGTGGCCGCCTTCGGCCGATCGCCATGGAAATCGAGCTCTGCCGGGGCGGCCTGGGTCTTGAGCTCAAAGCCGTCATCCGTGTGCGCGGCTGCTGCGTTTGCGGCGATTCGGTAAATCGAGCCGCCGCGTCCACGGCCTTTGCCGATCGCGCCGTCGGCAACCAGCGCATCCTTGAGAGCGGCGTATTCCGCTTCGCTGAGTTCGACACCTGCGTCGCGCAGCGCCTGCTGCATCGCGTGGTTGCCCATCGGGCTGCCATCGTTCGGTAGCAAGTCGAGCAGCTGAGCCTTGGCTGCATCGTGCGCTTTCGAATTCTGCATCGTCTGTCTTCCACGCAAAGACCGGCACGCGGCGAAGCCGCCGTGTACCGTAATTCGTCATTGTTTATCGATCCCCACGGCAGATTATCACTCCTGTACCAGGCTGAAGAGCGGATTGCCGGCGAACCCCGGCGGCATCCCTTCGCTCAAGCTATCCATGAATGCTTCGCGAGCGTAGCCGCGGCGACGTTGGTGTTAATAAAGCAAACCGGCTTTTCGTTTATTTAGCTTGTTACTAATTAAGCGAGCTTAAATTAGCGTCGATTCGCCCAAACTGGCTCTTCGCATGTTCAGGGATACGATATGTCGCCAATTTTTGGGTACCGCCAACATGCCAATCGGGCCGACTTTGCTCTGCATATTGAACAGCCTCGCATGGCCATGCATGGCCATTGCTTTAAACGCCCACGATCATCACCAAGTCCGTTCGTATTGGCGAGCCAACCACGACACGACATGCCGTACGAACAACCCCAGACCCAATCCACCAACCTCCACCACCTGCGCGTGGGCGATTTCGTGGTGACGACGATTCAGGATGCTTATCTTCAAGGCGGCTTCGGGCTGATCTCGAATCTGGACGAGGCGACGGTGCAGGCATTGCACACCGCGAGCCGGCGGCCGACGCCGCCGAAGATCACTTTGAACTGTTATCTGGTGGATACGGGCGACGAGCGGATTCTGATCGATACCGGGCTGGGTGGTCTGGTGGGCGATGAAGGCGCGCGGCTGGGCGCGGGGCTCGCGGAAATGGGCCTGACGTTTGCGGATATCGACCGCGTGATGCTTACGCATGCACATCCCGACCACCTCGGCGGGCTGATCGATGGCGACGACAACCCGGCCTTTCCACAGGCCGAGATTTTCGTGCCGGCCGGCGAGCTGGAATTCTGGCGTGGAGCGGTGCCGGATGATGCCAGCGAGATGCTGCGTAATCAGTTCACCAATGCACAGCGGGTGTTCGACGCCTGCGCGGCAAATCTGCGGGCGATCGAGACCGACGCGTTCATGCCCGGCATCACGCGTTATCCGCTGCCCGGCCATACGCCGGACCATAGCGGTTATCGCATCGAATCCGACGGCGAGAGTCTGTTGATCGCAGCGGATATCGTGCACCTGCCGCAGATCCAGTTTCCGCGTCCGGATGCGCATATCATGTTCGATACCGACCCGGAACAGGCGGTGCGCTCGCGCCAGGCGCTATTCGCGGAAGTCGCGGCGAGCGGCGAG
This sequence comes from Salinisphaera shabanensis E1L3A, assembly GCF_000215955.2. Taxonomy (GTDB): domain Bacteria; phylum Pseudomonadota; class Gammaproteobacteria; order Nevskiales; family Salinisphaeraceae; genus Salinisphaera; species Salinisphaera shabanensis. The sequence continues at coordinate 163,629 of NZ_AFNV02000003.1, read as the reverse complement.
TTGATCGCCGGCCACCATATCGACTTCCCCGGCATCGGCCATGTGGTAGCCGATGGCGCGGGGTATCGCTTTCTGCCACACGTCTGGTCGCCGTTCGTTTGAAACGACCCGACGACCAGCGACGCGGCTAGTCGGTTTCGCGAAACCGCGTCATCTGTTCCAGCGTGTCCTGAATGGCCGCCGGTGACGGGCCGTCTTCGCGCGGGCGGTAGTCACGGTCGAGTGCTTCCGGGCTGCCGATGGCGGGGAAGTCGATAAAGCCATTCTCCGTCATCGCCGCATGGCCACGGTACTGGGCCATGATCAGCGGCAGGCGTTCGGCCGGCTGAAACAGGTCGTGGCCGACGCTGGTGGCCTCGTAGGCGTTGTTCACGCCCAGCGCGTGCTCGAGCAGCGTAGGCGCCACGTCGAAGCTGCTGGTGAGGTATTCGGTTTGTTTGCCGGCCTCAGTGCGGCCCGGCCAGTGCACGATCATGGGCACCTGGGTCTGGTAGCGGCTGTAGTCGCCATTGTGGCCCCAGTAGTTCAGGCCGAGGTCGTTGAACTCCTGACCGTGATCGCCCGTGACGACGACGATGGTGTCGTCCATCAGGCCCTGGGCTTCGAGCGTGTCGAGCGTTTTGCCGACGAGGCCGTCCACGAAATGCACGGAGTTGCGATAGAGATTGTGCAGGCCGGTGGGGTCAGTGTCTTCGTCGAGCGAGAGATAGTTGACGCTGTCCCAGCTCGGCTGGAAGGGCCGCGGGTCGCCGTCCGGCAGATCGTAGGCGTGCGGCGAATCGTAGAAGACCATGCCGAAGAAGGGCTTGTCGGCGTCGGGATCGCGTTTTTGCAGGTAGTCGATGAAGTCGCGATTGGCGTCGATATCGCGCGCCGGCGAATCGTTGCCTTCGGATTCCATACGCAGCTCTTTCATGCGGGAAAAGATGGTGCGATGAAATTCGGGCGAGGACAGCGGCGCGCTGCGATAGATGCCGAAGTCGTAACCCAGATCGAGCAACCGGCTGACCAACACGGGCCGCGTGTTCGTCTGCAGCATGCTGTGCCAGTAGGTGCCGGGAATGCCATAGAACAACGAGAACATGCCGATACGCGTGGCATTGCCGCCGCTGTAGTGGTTCATGAAGCGCTGGTTGTTCTGGGCGAAACGCGCCATATGCGGGGAAACATCTTCATTCATGGCATCGAAACGCCAGGAATCGATGACGATGAAAACGATGTTCTTGGGTTCGGCCGGCGTCTGGGTTTGCAGCGGCACGCGCGGGTAGTCGATGGAACCATCGAGAGCGGTATCGCCGCCCCAGCTGGCCTCGGCCACATCGAAGCCGCGTTCTTCGAGGAAATCCTTGGCGGTGAGCGGTTCGTAGCCCGGCAACAGCCGGGTCTGGCGGGTGACGGTGCCGTCGCCCATGGCATCGGCATACGCATGAAACAGGTTGGTAGCCAGAAGCAGCGCGACACAGGCGCCGGCCATGCCATAGCCGAAGCGCCGCTGGCGTGTCGCCGCGACCAGCCGCCATACCGCCCAGCCCACGGCCCATAGCGCAAGCGCCACACCGAGCCCGATCAAGGCGACCTGGATTTTCATCGCCAGCGAGAATTCGAAGGTTTCTTCCGACGCGCCCGAGAAGAAAAGCGAAACCAGTGCGCCGTTCAAATGGAAACGGTACTGCTGGAACACCAGCGTATCGACCAGCAGCAGGCACGTCAGCACCACGCCGATCGCCCATGCGAGCGGCGCAATGATGTGTCGGTACGGCACGATCAGAGCGAGCAGCATGATGGGTAACAACCCGATCAGCGCGACCGACAGAAAATGCGCAAAGAACATCGCGATGCCGAAGCTGCGCGCCACCAGGCCGGTCGACAGATCGCCTACATCGAGATAGCGCAGGGCGACCAGCGACAGCACGAGGGTATAGGCAATCACAAGCCAGCCGAGCCAGCGCAGTAGCGCGCCGCGGCCGACCCCGGACGAAATGGGGTTGAGCATCAAAATCTTTGGGGTGGAGTGGGCAGAGCGGGCCATATCAGACAGATTGCGCGGCAAAGGTTCCACGCTGCGGCCACTCGATATCGAGCCCGGTAACGACACTGTCATACGTCGGCTTATATAGTAGGCAGGTCTGCAAACCGGGGAAGCTCGCATGGACCCGTCCAAGAACAGCCCGTTGTCACGTCTTTTCGGCCATTCGCCGTTCAAGGCGCTGCGCGAACACATTCGCGAAGTCGACAAGAGTGCGGATCTGCTGCGCGAGTATTTCGATGCGACGGCGGCCGGCGACTGGACCCAGGCCGAAGCGCTACACGAGCGCATTTCTGCCTGCGAACACGAGGCCGACGATCTCAAGGACAAGATTCGGCTGAACCTGCCGACGTCGCTGTTTCTACCGATCTCGCGCTCGGATCTGCTCGTGTTGATCGAAGCGCAGGACAAGATCGTCAACAAGGTCAAGGACATATCAGGCCTGATGACGGGACGGCGCATGGAATTCCCGCCCTCGGTGCAACGCCCGATCAGCGATTACATGCAGACGTCGATCGAGGCCGTACACCAGGCGCGCAAGGTGCTCGAGGAACTCGACGAACTGCTGGATTCCGGCTTCGGCCGCGACGTGAGCGAGATGATCGAAGATATGGTCACCGAACTGGGCCGGCTGGAGAAACGCGCGGATAACGAACAGATCGCCATTCGCCACCGCCTGCTCGAACTGGAAAGCGAGCTGCCGCCGCTGGAAGTGATGTTCATCTATCGCGTGATCGACTGGATCGGCACGCTTTCGGATCGCGCCGAACGCGTTGGCTCGCGTCTGCAGATTTTAATGGCACGCTAGCGCGCCTAACCCTTCCTTCTCTCCTGCGCCGCAGACAAGGACGTCCATGTCGCTCATTACTCAGCATGCGGAATTGCTGCTCATTCTCGCCTGTGTGTTCGGTTTCTTCATGGCCTGGGGTATCGGCGCCAACGATGTCGCCAACGCGATGGGCACCTCGGTGGGCTCGGGCGCCGTCACGGTCGGCCAGGCCGTGGTCATCGCCGGCATATTCGAGTTTCTGGGCGCATGGCTGGCCGGCGGCGAAGTCACGGAGACCATCAGCGGCGGGCTGATCAGCCCCGAAATATTCGCCGACAACCCGGACCTGCTGGTGATTGGCATGCTCGCGGCGCTGCTGGGGGCGGGCACGTTTTTGCTGGTCACTTCCATGCGCGGGCTACCGGTCTCCACGGGGCAGTCGATCGTCGGGGGCATTCTCGGGTTTGCGCTGATCGCTTTCGGCGCCGAACCGGTCAAATGGGCGGAAATCGGCAAGATCGCGGCCAGCTGGGTGGTATCGCCGCTGTTGGCCGGTGTGCTGGCGTTTCTGTTGTTCGAGTCGATTCGCCGGCTGGTATTCAACCATGCCGACCCGGCGGTGGGCGCGCGCCGGTATCTGCCGGCCTATGTATTTCTGGCTGCCTTCGTGATCTGTCTGGTCACTTTGGTCAAAGGCCTATCGCATATCGGTATCGATTTGAGTACGACGATGGCGGTCGCCGGCGCGGTCGCACTCGGCCTCGTAGCAGCCGCGATCAGCGCGGTACTGTTACGGCGTATCGATCTGTCGCCGGAAGCGCGTGCGACGGATCGTTATCGCAACGTGGAGCGCGTGTTTGCAGTCGCCCAGGTTTTCACCGCAGCCACGATGGCGTTCGCGCACGGCTCCAATGATGTGGCCAACGCAGTCGGGCCGGTCGCGGCAATTCTCAACGTGATCAACAATCCCGACAACGTCGGTCAGAGCTCCGAGCTGGCCGGATGGGTTCTGGTGCTGGGCGGTATTGGTATCGTGGTGGGCCTCGCCACCTATGGCCATCGCGTGATGCGCACGATCGGTGCCCGCATCACCGAGCTCACCCCGACCCGCGGCTTCTCGGCCGAACTGGCCGCGGCGTCGACGGTGGTGCTGGCGACTTTCTTCGGCCTGCCCGTCTCCACTACTCAGACGCTGGTCGGCGGCGTGCTCGGCGTGGGGCTTGCGCGCGGGCTGCGCGCACTGGATCTATCGGTGCTCGGCGGCGTGTTTCTGGGCTGGCTGCTCACCCTGCCCGGCGCTGCGTTGTTTACCGCGGCGTTCTACTTCCTGCTGAGCACCATACTGATCTAGGAACGCATCCTTGCGCCTAGTGCGCCAGCGGGCTGGCCAGAAAACGGCTCACGCGGTCGAACAGCTGCGGCGCGCGCCGTTCGAGCAGCACGAAATGGGTACCCCGGCCAATCTCGTCGTACTGCTTGTAGGCACTGCCCAACCGATCGTAAAGCCCGAGCCCATCCTCGCGGATGGCGGTGGCGTCTTCGGTGGCGCGGATCACCAGCGTGGGCACATCGATATCGCCGGCTTCATAGCGGGCGCGACCGTTGAAGGCTTCCCAGAGATCCACGAGCACGCCGTTGGGGGCGCGCACGAAATCGGCCGGTTCATCGCGCAGCATGGCGTCGTACCAGCGCTCCACCATCGCCGGATCGCGCCAGCTGTCGGGATCGGCCGCGGTGATTTCCGCGCCCCAACGCTCGCGCGCCTGCGCGGCGGTTTCGGTGCGATAGGCGCCCAGCGGGCGTAAACGGTGCGGGTTGTCACGATCTTCGAGTGCCGCGATACGATCACGCCGTTCGCAGCTATACACCGGCGCGAACAGCACCAGCCGATTGATCGTGCCGGGCTGGCTGGCGGCATACATGCCCGTGGTCATCGTGCCCCAGGACCAACCCACCAGATCGATTTTTTCGACGCCGGTGCGCTCTCGAATGAAAGCAATCGTATCGGCAATATCCGCGACCGCACTTTCGGCACGCGCAAACGGCGGATTGTCCTGCGCAGGTTCGTCCAGCACCGGGCTGCGCGTGGACGCGCCGTAGCCGCGCACATCCAGCGCATAAGCCGCATAACCGTCATCGACCGCATGGTCGAGCCAGCTGCTGGTCGGCACATCGAACATCACGCCGGGGTAAGTCGCGCCGTGTACGAACAGCACGGCTTTGGCCGGGGTATCAGCTGCGGGGCTATCCGCCGTCTTTTCACGGACGTGAATACGCTCGTTCGGCGCTTCGGAACTGGTAATGAACAGATCTTCGCAGCGTGGCATCAACCGGGCCCCGACTTTTTGTTGTCGAAATCGATATCGTCGGCGCGCGCGGCGATGTTGTCGGCCACGAACGCACCGCGCTCGCCCATCGGTTTGCCGCCGGAGGTAGTAGTGTCGTGTGCGGTCTGAAACTCGAGCTGGGCGTTGAGCTCGCCGCCTACGAGCATGATGAGCACGGTGATATAGAGCCAGGTCAGCACCACGACCACGGCACCCAGCGAACCATAGGTCGCCGAATAATTATCGGAAAAGGCCACGTAGACAGAGAACGCGAGCGAGCCGATGATCCAGAACACCGTCACGATGGCGGCACCCACCATCACCCAGCGCCATTTCGGCGCGCGTCGGCTTGGCGCGTAGCGATACAGCCCGGCGATACCCAACATCAGGAACAGCGCCGCGCCGCCCAGGCCGATGCCCCGGCCAACGGCAACCATCCAGTCGGCAAAACCCAGCGCAGCAAACAGCAATGGCACGCCGGCCGCCAGAACGGCCACCATACTGAGCCCGAGTACGATCGCCAGGGTCAGCGCCAGCGACACCGCGATCTTGACGAAGAAGTTGCGGGTTTCACGCTCGGCATACACCACGTTGAGGGCAATCATCAGCGCGGTCGTGCCTTTGCGCGCGCTCCACAGCGCCAAGGCCAGCGTGAACAGCGCGGCCAGACCGAGCGAGGCCTGCGGCTTGGCGGCAATCTGACTCATCTGGCCGGTGATGGTGGTGATGACATCCGGCGGAACGACGCCGCGCAGCTGTTGCACCTGATCGACCACGCCAGCCGGGTCGAGAAACAACCCGTAGATCGCGACGAACGCCGCAATACCGGGAAAAATCGCCAGCAGCCCGTAGAACGACACGCCGGCTGCGATGATCGAAAGATTGTTGTCGTTGAACGCGTGATAGACGCGCAGCGCGACGTCGCGCCAGCCCTTGAACGGGATATTGACCGGCGTTGCCGCCCGCCGCCCGCGTCCATCCGCTGACGGCTGTTCGTTCGGCGAAAGCTGCTTTGCGTTATGACGGTGCACCATTGTCTCCCTGACCTCGGGCGCTGCCCGACTCGAAAACGCGACCCGGGCCGGGCGCTGTCTGCATGACAGCGCCGACGCACGCGGCGTAGCATCGCGCCATGCCTCGCCCCAGCCGTCACTTTAACCCAACGCTGTCGTGGTCACGATGCGCGAACGCATGACCATCAAACAGTATCTGCTGGTGGCAGCGGCCGCGCTGTTGTTCGCGCTCGGCGTACTGGGGGTATTCCTGCCGCTGTTGCCCACCACGCCGTTCATGCTGGCAGCGGTAGCCCTGGCCTCGCGCGGCTCACCGCGCTTTGCCGCATGGATACGCGCCAATCGCTATGCCGGTCCGGCCATCAACAACTGGGAGCGCGAGCGCGCGCTATCACGACACGCCAAGATCACCGCCGTGGCGATGATCGCAACCAGCATCGCCATCGTCTGGTGGCATATCGATTATCGCCCGTTGGCGATCGGCGTGACCGTTGGGCTGGCCTGTGTCGCCACTTTTCTGGTCACCCGGCCGACACCGCAGCACGCGCCCGACTCTAGTCGAAAAGCAGGCTCTTGAGCATCGTCTGAATCTGCTCGCGATAGCGTTCATGCTCACCGCTGACCGTGGCGGTGACCTGGTATTGGCGCCGCTCGCCGAGCCGGTAGAGCCAATGGCTAACGGTATCGCCCATTTCGGTCTGCGTGGTGTATTGCAGCGCGGTGTAGTCGCCCATCTTCACCGAATTCGCACTCGGCGCGCCGTCGGCACGCACGGCTTCGGCATATTCGGCCAACGTGTCGATACCCGGCTTGCGATCGCGGGTGACGGTCAGCACGAACCCGTCGCTGATCTCGCTGGCGGCTGCATTGGCCGGGCCAAGCACCTTGAACGATACGGTGTCGTCGCCGTCGCGCGATACGCGCGCACCTTTCGGCCGTTCGATGGAAAAACCGAGCTGCGGGTTGCGATAACGCGCCTCGGCGTCGGTTTCAGCCGGGTCAGAAACAGCAGCGGAAACCGGCACGAAGCTCGATAGAATCGCGTCGCGCTGGGGCGCCGATGCGCCTTCGACGATCATGATCGCGGCGCGATCCTGTGCCAATGCGATCGCCTTGACCGCCCGCGATGCACTTTCGTCGTCCTGTACCAGCACCACGCTGCCCGCCGTGTTGCGGGTTTCGCTGGCCGCACTCGGGTCGCCGATTGTGTCGACTGCGAGCGCGCGCAGCGAGCGTCCGCCCCGCGCGGTGGTCGAAACCCGTAGCGTAAGCGCGTCACTGCTCAGAACTCGCGCATCGCTATCGCGCTCGTGCGGCCTATCGGCGGCGTCGAGTTCGAGTTGGCGCGGATAGTCGAACTCGAAGCCCGCGCGCGTATCGCGATAGTGAGCGAAGTTCGCAGGCGCCGCCGGGCTGGCGGTGGCCTGGTCTGGCGAGGGCTGTTCTTTATCGCTTGCGAGCAGCGCGCCGGCGTTGCAGGTCATGGCCAGGGCGAGCAGTCCGGTGATCCAGAGTCTTGAGAGTCTTGGGTGTGAAGCCTTGCCGTATCGCATGGCGTTATCCGTTCGAGATGATGCGTCCTAACCGACACCCCGGGCGCGCCGAGGTTTCGTTGCCGGTCGACGTTTGTTGCGTTGACAGCGTCGATCGCTGCGCGCAATGTCAAATCTTCGGCCACGGCCGAATATAAAAGTTCAATACGAACAATAACTAACGTTGGAGGAGACAATGTACGACAGCAAAAATCTCGAACGCCTGGGCCAGCTCGATGCCGGCGCGCCACAGGGTATGGACGCATTCTGGGCGTTCGACAAGGCGGCTTTTGCCGAGGGCGCAATCGACGCCAAGACCAAGCAGCTGATCGCGCTCGCGGTCGCCATGACTACCCAGTGCCCTTATTGCCTCGAGCTGCACACTCAGGCCGCGCGTGATGCCGGCGCCAGCAACGAAGAACTCAGCGAAACCGCGGTCGTCGCGGCCGCCATTCGTGCCGGCGGCGCCATCACCCACGCGACGCATATGTTCGCCAAATAAAATGGCGCCGGGATGATCGCGGCTAAGGCTCGATCTCCTCGGCCCAGTTCAACTCGCGATAGCGCGCCACGTCGTCGCCGAAGAACGGGTATTTGACGATTTCAAAATACGGCGAGTGGTCGAAATCGCGCGGCGTAATCAAGCGCGCATTGCGGCGATGAAACACCATGTCCCCGCCATCGCCGCGATGGAGCGTGGGCAGAATGGGATAGCGCACGCTGGCAAAGGCACGGGCGATCAGCGTGGAGCAAATCGTGCGCGCCATCTCACCATGGCCGACTTCGAACAACGAGGAGCGCCAACGTCGGGGCAACAGGCCGTAGGGAAAGAAGAACCGCAGCAGATCGCTGATATGACGCAGGTCGTAGGGGGTGCCAACGCGTTCGATACAGAACTCGATCACCGCCAGGCTGTCGCTCTGCGAAAGTTCACGCGCACGGCACAGACGTAGATGCTCGTAGCGGTAACGAGTGATGGGCGACAAATGCACGCCGTGCCCGATCTCGGCTTCGAGCAACATAGGCGTCGTATCGGCGATGCCTTGCGCACGTAGCGGTGAGACATCGACGCCGAGCAAGGCCAGTTCGGCAACCGTCCCCAGATGCAACGCCGCGTGCGTCCAGGCGCTGAGGGTCACGCTCTGAATCACGCCCGATACACGGCTTCGGCCTTCGACGAGCACAATATCGGCACGCTGAAGATGCTCACAGAGACGACCGAAGTCGTTGCGCGGCATGCCCAGTGGCCGTGATTCGGCCGCCAGCCAGTCCACGACCGGTTCGGTCAGACGGTGGCGCAGGCTTTGCAATGGCGCAGTAATCTTCATGACGATCTCAGCTTAGCAGCCTGAATGCGCTTCGAGAGGCGCACAGCGCTTCGGCTGAAGCCGTGGTTGCTGTATAATCCAGCCATTCTCAGGCGGCCGCCGTCGGCACGCGAGCTTGAACCCGGCATCTTTCGCAAGCCTGGTTCATAACGCGACGCCCCGTCGTAACGGCGGCCGACCCTACGCCCAGTCAACAAGAGATCGCATTGGCCCGGTCGCGCACTATCGAACGTTCCAGCCTCGTGCTCAGCCTGCTGGCCGTGTGCGTGGGTGTGGCTGCGGGCTATGGCGCTTCGATCTTTCGCGATCTCATCGCGCTGTTTCACAACCTTGCCTTCTTCGGCGAGTTGTCGCTGGTCTACGACGCCAACGAACATACCGCAGCCAGCCCCTTCGGGGCGTGGATCATCATCGTGCCGATGCTGGGCTCGGTGGCCGTCACCTTTCTCGTGCAGAATTTCGCCCCCGAGGCCAAGGGCCATGGCGTGCCGGAAGTCATCGACGCGATCTATTACAAGGGCGGGCGGATTCGTCCGAGCGTGGCCGGGGTCAAGGCTCTCGCCTCTTCGATTTCGATCGCGACCGGCGGCGCGGTCGGGCGCGAAGGCCCGATCATCCAGATCGGCTCGGCGCTGGGTTCGAGCATTGGCCAGGCAACCCTGCTGCGGGAATGGCAACGCAACACGTTGATCGCCGCCGGTGCCGCGGCCGGTATTGCCGCCACCTTCAACGCGCCGCTCGGCGGATTATTGTTCGCCATCGAAATCATCCTCCCGGAAACCTCGGGGCGTACGCTCATCCCGGTGGCACTGGCAACCGGCGCCGCCTCGTTCGTGGGCCGCGCGCTGTTCGGCAATACGCCGTCCTTCGACATACCGGCGCTGGCCAACAACGCGCTCGATCTCAATTCGCCGGAACTGCTTGGCGTATACGTCGTCTTCGGCATTCTGATGGGCCTGGCCGCGCTGATATTCACCCGCAGCATCTATGTGTTCGAAGCCTTGTTCGAGCGAATGCCGGGCAACGATTACTCACGCCATCTGATCGGCATGGGGCTGGTCGGCGTGATGATGTACGCCTTCATGGCGCTGAGCGGTCAGTACTATATTCAGGGCGTGGGCTACGCCACGATCCAGGATATTCTGGAAAACGCGCTCACCTCGCCCTGGCTGTTGTTGCTGCTGTTTGCCGGCAAACTGCTGGCCACATCGCTCACCCTCGGCTCGGGTGCATCCGGCGGCGTGTTCTCGCCCGCTCTGTACCTGGGCGCCGCGCTGGGTGGGGTGTTCGCGGTGGCCATGCACCATGTCGCGCCCTGGTTCGAGCTCGATGTCGCAACCATGGCGGTACTGGGTATGGCGGCGGTCGTGGCCAGTTCCACAGGGGCCGCACTGACTGCGATCGTGATCATCTTCGAAATGACGCGCGACTATCACGTAATCATTCCGATGATCATCGTCGTCTCGATCGCCTATTACGTGCGCCAGTTCCTGATGGCGGACACGATCTATACCTTCAAGCTCACGCGCCGCAATCATCCGGTACCCGCATCGCTCGAAACCAATCTGTTCATGCTGCAAAAGGCGTCGGAGTTCTACGACCCGCGCGTGATCCGGGTGGGCAACAAGCGCGGGTTGGCCGAGATTCGCCGTCGCTTCAAGCGCTTCGGCCGTCAGGCGCCGAACGTGCTCGTACTCGACGACGAGCAGAAGATTCAGGCCATCTTTTCCACGCGTCGTCATTACCGGCTCACCCGCCGCGCCAAGATACACAGCTGGGCCGACGAGCATATGGAAACCGACTATATCGTCGCCGCGGCCGACGACATGGTCTTCGATATCGTCGGCCGGCTGCGTGCCGCAAAGTGCGAAGTGGCCCTCGTGACACCGGACGGCAAGATGAGCCACCCGCGTGAAGTCGAGGGCGTGCTGACCCTGTCGGATGTAGCCCGTAGCAGCCGTCTGGCCCGCCAGATGGAACGCCGCCGCCCGCGTACAGAAGCCAAAAACTAGCGCCTGACCCTCGAACATTGCGCGCCGACGGCACTCGCCCGGCACGTTTTTTGTATCATGCGCGCCCTATCACCGCCTGAGCGTAGGATCTGCCGTGAACGCCATCGCCCGCTATTTCGATTTCGACACTCTCGGCACGAATTGGCGTACGGAAAGCGTGGCCGGCCTGACCACGTTCCTGTCGATGGCCTACATCCTGTTCGTGAACCCGGCGGTGTTGTCGCTGGCCTCGGTGCCGGATGCCGCAGGGCTCGGCATGCCGCGCGATGCGGTGTTTACGGCCACCGCCGTCGCCGCGGCGTTTGGTTCGCTGGTGATGGGTTTGCTCGCGTGTTACCCCATCGCACAGGCGCCCGGCATGGGCCTGAACGCGTTCTTTGCGTTCTCGGTCGTGCTCGGCATGGGTATCGAATGGCAGACCGCGCTGGCCGGCACATTCGTGTCAGGCCTGATCTTCATGGCGCTGACCGTTTCGCGCCTGCGCGAACGGGTGATCAATGCCATCCCCAACGAACTCAAGCATGCCGTGGCCGCCGGCATCGGCCTGTTCATTGCCTTCATCGGTCTGACCAACGCCGGCATCATCGTCAATGACGATGCACTGCTCGTGGGCCTGGCGCCGCTGACGGATCCACAAACCCTGCTGGCGATCTTCGGGCTGATCGTCACCGTGATCCTGATGACATTGCGCCTGTCCAGCGCCATCTTTCTGGGCATGGCGATTACGGCGATCGTGGGCATGCTCACCGGCCTGATCGCGCTGCCGGATCAGATCATCAGCCCGGTACCGGATATCAGCCCCGTGGCCGGTGCAGCGATTTCACGCCTGCCCGAGCTGTTCACACCGCAGATGGCGGTGGTCATCGGCACCATGCTGTTCGTGGATTTCTTCGACTCGGCCGGCACGCTCATGGGCGTGGCGCGCCAGGCCGGGCTGATCCGCGACAACAAGCTGCCGCGGGCCGGGCGTGCGTTGTTCGCCGATGCCCTGGCCACCACCGCCAGCGGCCTGATCGGCACCTCGTCGACCACCGCTTATATCGAATCCGCCTCGGGCGTGGCGGCCGGCGGGCGCAGCGGCTTCACCGCCGTGGTTGTCGGTGTGCTGTTTCTGCTGGCGCTGTTCTTCTCGCCCTTGCTGGCCGTGGTGACCCAGGCCGTTACCGCCCCGGCGCTGATCGTGGTGGGTGTGCTCATGGCCGCATCGCTGCGCCATATCGCCTGGGATCGGTTCGAAACCGCCGTACCGGCGTTTCTGACCGTGTTGCTGATGCCGCTGACCTACTCCATCGCCACCGGCATCGCACTCGGCTTTATCGTCTACCCGATCACCATGGCTGCAGCGCGTCGCCACCGCGAGATCCACCCGCTGATGCTCGTTCTGGCGGTGATCTTTCTGGGCTATTTCGTGTTTCTGCGCGCCTAGGCGCTTACGTCCGCGGCGGCCCCTGGTGTTGGGCGCGCCGAGTCTGAAAGACTCGTTTCGCGATATCGATGCGGTACAAGCCTAGCTCCACCGCGACACGCCGATGGATGCGTTAGCGGTCGAAGCCCTGATCGCCATGGCGCAGCGCATTCCCGGCAACCACGCCGCGGCGCTGCCGGCGCTGGCCGAACGCGCGGACCGAACCCTCATCGAACAACTGCCCGGCCGTAATCACCTCAACGCGGTCACCGCGCGCATTCAAGAACACAACCATCCAGTTTCTGGAAAAACCTACGCAGGCAAACAACGAACCCAAACCACGCATGTACACCCGGCGACAGCGCTGCGAAGATCGCCTCGATAGCTCGCGATAAGAACCCAAAAAATACATACATTACAATCAAATAGCCGTTTCGATCCGGCGCGACTCATGTCGGCATCTACGGTGCCTTCGAGGAGAGCCAACATGGGTGAACAACGCAGCACGCCGACCACGGCGAACGATGATCCACGTGCACGCCAACCCGGCCTGCCCCGCTATCTCGCGGCGATGGGGCCGGGGTTTTTGTTTGCCGGCGCGGCGATCGGCACTTCACACGTGGTCCAGGCCACACGCGCAGGCGCGGACTACGGTACCGGACTGCTCGTATTCATCCTGCTCGCGATTCTGATCAAGTATCCCTGCTTTTATTTCGGCCCGCTCTATGCGAGCAAGACCGGCAATTCGCTGGTGGAAGGCTATCGCCAGAGCTTCGGCAAATCGGTGGTGGCCCTGTTCGGGCTAATCCAGATACCGGTGTTCGCGATCATCGTGGCCGCGATCGCGATTACCACGGCCGGCGTGGGCGGCAACCTGCTCGGTATTCCGCTGAGCGGGCCGACGCTGGCTACGGTACTGATCGTAGCCTGCTGCGTGATCATCTATGCCGGCGGGTATGCCATCGTCGATGCGGTGAACAAACTGTTTATCGCCATACTCAGCGTGACCACGATTATTGCGACCGCGCTGGCACTGCCGAACGTGGATTGGAGCTTCTACCCCAGCACGGCGGTGTCGCCGCTGGTTAGCTACACCACGTTCGTGACGCTGGTGGCGGTCCTCGGCTTCATGCCGTCCGGGCTGTCGCTTTCCATCGTCAACTCGCTATGGTCGCTCGCGCGTAACGACGCCAACGGCACACGGGCCGACAGCCGGCAGGAAAAAGCCGACTTCGATATCGGCTATATCGGCTCTGCCCTGATCGCGGCCTGCTTCGTGATCATGGGCGCTGGCGTGATGCACAGCCAGAACATCAATCTGGCCACCGGCTCGGTCGGGTTTGCCAACCAGGTGGTCGATCTTTATGTCGCCACACTGGGGCCGTGGAGCGGTTTCGTGGTCGGCATTTCCATATTCACCGTGCTGTTGACCACGCTGCTGACCGTGCTCGACGGTTTTCCCCGCGTGGTGGTCGCCGTTTTCGAAAGCCTCGGCCACGACAGCGCCGCACAACCGCCCGAGCAGGCGCGGGTCGGGCAGCGCCAGGGCACGCTTTATCTGGCCATGGCCGGATTATCGGTACTGGCGGTACTCATTCTGTATTTCCTGATGAGCAACTTCTGGTTGTTCATCAACTTCGCGATGATCACCTCGGCGGTGATCAGCCCGCTGCTGGCTGCCCTGAATCATTTCACGATGAACGGCCCGTCGGTGGCGCCCGCGGGCCGTCCCGCGGCATGGCTCAACGCCTGGAGCGCGCTGGCGATCGCCACGCTGGCGGTCTTGTCGCTGTGTTACCTGTATGTGCGCTTTTTGAGCTAGTCGTTCGACACCCCAGCCTATTCGGCGCCGGGGGCGGCACCCCGGCGTTCGAGCGCTTACCCGCGCAAGCAAAGGAAGATGCCCCATGGCCCTACTCGCCGATCTGCAAGCCGCTTTCGAACCGGGGCGCGTGGTCGTGCCCGAGCACATCCACAGCCGCCACCGCAGCGATTGGGGCGTGGCCCTGGCCGACGACGAGCAGCCGGCTGCGCTGGTCTATGCCTGCAACGCCGGCGACGTGTCGCGCGCCCTCGAAATCTGCGGGCGCTATGACTGTGCGGTCGTCGCCCAGGGCGGGCTGACCGGCCTGACCGGTGCGGCCACCCCGGTCGACGGCTGTGTAATCGTCAGCCTCGAGCGCATGCGCGCGATCGAGGAGATCGATACCGCCGCCGCCACGATGACCGTCGAGGCCGGCGTGGCCCTGGAGCGCATCCAGCAGGCCGCGGCCGAAGCCGGCTTTTTCTTTCCGCTGGATCGGGGCGCACGTGGCTCCTGTCAGATCGGCGGCAATATCGCGACCAACGCGGGCGGCAACCGGGTACTGCGCTACGGCATGGCCCGCGATCTGGTGCTGGGTCTGGAAGTGGTGCTGGCCGACGGCACGGTGGTGACATCGCTCAACAAGATGCAGAAGAACAACGCCGGCTACGACATCAAGCATCTGTTCATCGGCAGCGAGGGCACCCTGGGCATTATCACGCGGGTGGTATTACGGCTCTTCCCGGCCACCACGAGCGAATGCACCGCGTTGTGTGCGGTATCGGACTACGACGCGGTGCTCGCATTCCTGGCCCATGCGAAAGCGCAGCTCGGGCCGACGCTATCGGCGTTCGAAGTCATGTGGCCGGATTTCTATCGGCTGGCGCTTGAAGCCCACGGCATGCGCCCGCCGCTGGACGAAAACCATAGCGCCTATATCCTGCTCGATACGCTCGGCACCGATACCGAGGCCGATCAGGCCCGCTTTGAAGACACCATTGCCAGCGCGCTCGACCAGGGATTGATCGAGGACGCGGTGCTGGCCCAGTCGCTGGCCGATAGCGAGCGGCTGTGGACACTGCGCGGCCTGGCCGGCGAATTCAGCCGCGTGTTTACGCCGCGTATCGATTTCGATATCAGCGTGCCGATCGGCGATATCGGGGTCTTCATCGAACGCGCACACGCCGGGCTGATCGCACAGTGGCCCAAGGCCCGCGTGCTCGGCTGGGGCCATATCGCCGACAGCAACGTGCATCTGTCGGTCAGCATCGACGAACAGCCGCAACCACTGGAAGCCGTCGAGCGCACCATCTACGCGCTGGTGCGCGAATACGGCGGCTCCATATCCGCCGAACACGGCATCGGCCTGCTCAAGAAACCGTTTCTGGATTATTCCCGCAGTCCGGCCGAGATCGCGCTCATGCAGCGTATGAAACAGGCACTCGACCCGGCCGGCCTGCTCAACCCCGGCAAGGTTCTTTGAACGCGCTTACGCACCGACAACAAACCGTCTAACGCCCGAGCAGCTTGCCGAGCGGACGCAGCTCTTCGATATGATCAAAGGTGACCTTGCAGACCACCAGCAGGGGCACCGCCATGAGCATTCCGGCCACACCCCAGAGCCAGCCCCAGAAGAACAGAGCAAAGAAGACCATCAACGGACTCATCTCGAAACGCTGGCCGTGAATCGCCGGAGTGACGAAATTGCCTTCAAGCACGTTGAGCGCAAACACGGCGGCCGGTGCGGCCAGTACGTGACCGAGCGTATCGAAGGTCGCGAAAGAGGCCAGCGTGATCGCCGCCAGGGAAATCGCCGCACCCGCATAGGGGGCGAAATTGAGCACGCCCACGAGCACGCCCCAGAGCACCGGGTCGGTCAGGCCGATCAGCCATAGCACCAGCGCCACACTGGCACCTAGCAGAATATTGATGCCGGTCACGGTGACGAGATAACGACTTATATCGCTTTGCAGATGCCGCACGATCCGCACCGCATTACGCCGACTTCGACCGCTTCGCGTCATGATCAGCAATTTTCGGAACACGAAGCCGCGCCCGCACAGCATGAAATAGAGCATGATCAGGGTCATGAACAGAATGCCGCCGGTCCATTGCAGGTTGGTCACGATCTGATCACGCAGCGTTTCGTCGTTGATGCTGATCGTTTCGCCCTGATTGGCGGCCTTGCCGATCATCTTGGTCGCGGCTTTCTTGATCTCCTCCGTGCTCTCGTTCATGTCCTGGATCTGCTGCTGCAGCTGAGACGTCTTCTCCTCGAAAGAGGTAAACGCTTCCGGCGCGTGTTTTATCCAGTACTGAGCCGGCCCCATGAGCATGTAGCAGCCGTAGACCACGATTGCGGCGAAGCTGCCGATGAGCAGTAACGCACTGATCCAGCGCGGGATATAGAACCGCTGCATCCGCGTGACCAGCGGCCCGAGTATAAGATTGAAGATCAGCGCCAGCGCCACCGGTATGAAGATGAAACGCGCGAAATAAAGCGTGTAGAGCAGCAGGATGACGAGAATCGCAGTCATGATGAACGAGCGAATCTGAATCGGCCGCTCGAAAAGACGCATCACTTCGCGCTGGTGCGCCTGCTCTTCATCTTGGTGCGTGTCGGACATTAGATCTCCTATCGGCACGCCACGTGCAAACTTCAGCCCGCCAAAGCGCGCTACCCTAGCGGGCACCCTTATTACCCGCTATCCGTAGCGCTGCGTAGTGGAAAGAGACGGTAATCCGGTCTTTATACTCGAGAAGCAGGCGCTGCGACCAATCCGGCGCGGGCCAGGCCCACAGGCGACATCATGACGCTCTATATCGACTATGCCGATGAGATCGAATCGCTGATCGCCAGCGAGGCACTGCCGGCCGGTCAGCGTCTGCCCTCGGTGCGGGAGGTCAGTCGCCGGCGCAAACTCAGCGTCTCCACCGTGCTGCAGGCCTATCGTCTTCTCGAGGCACGCGGACTCATCGATGCCCGCCCGCGATCAGGTTATTACGTCAGCAGCCACGGCGCACAGTATCCACAGCGCCCGCACTCTGCACCGATGGTGACACCCGCCGTCGCGAGTGTTGCGGTCGATCGCAGCGAACTGATCCATGCCGTACTCCACGCCAGTCGTTCACGGGCGTTAATTCCCCTGGGTTCGGCTTTTCCGGATCCGCAGCTCTTCCCGTTCGCACGGTTACGCAGGGCAGTCTACCGCGGCCTGCGCGATATCGACCCGCACCAGAGCGTTGAGGATTTGTCGCCCGGCAACGCCGAGCTGCGACGCCAGATCGCTATCCGTTATCACCTCGACGGGCATACCGTCGATCCCGAAGAGATCGTGATCACCCATGGCGCGCTTGAAGCGCTCAATCTGTGCCTGCAGGCGGTGACCCGCCCCGGCGACACGGTGCTGATCGAATCGCCCACGTTCTATGGCGCACTGCAATCGATCGAACGCCTGGGCCGGCGTGCCATCGAAATACCAAACGACCCGGCGACTGGCCTCGACCTGGCGCGCCTGCGCGACTGCCTGGCCACGCAGCGACCCGCGGCTTGTTGGTTGATGCCGACCTTTCAGAACCCTACGGGCGCGCTGATGTCGGCCGAGAACAAACGCCTGCTGGTCGAACTGCTGTGCGCGCACGAAATACCGCTCATCGAGGACGATGCCTACGCCGAACTCTATTACGGCACGCAACGCCCGCCGCCCGCGCACGCCTTCGATACGACCGGCAATGTGCTGCACTGCGGCACGTTCTCCAAGTGCCTGGCCCCAGGCTATCGGATCGGATGGGCGATGCCCGGGCGTTTTGCAGCGCAGGTACTGCGCTGCAAACTCGAAAGCACACTCGCAGCATCACTACCGGCGCAGGTCGGGCTGGCGCAGTATCTGGGCGGCAGCCACTACGATCGACACTTGTGTGAACTGCGCGCTGAATTACAGACGCGCCGCGACCGCATAATCGACCGCCTCCACCGCCATCTGCCGGCCGATATCGAATTCACCCAGCCAGAAGGCGGCTACGTGTTGTGGCTACGCTTGCCGCCAGACATCGATGCGCGCGAGTTGCATCGCCGGGCGCTCGCGGCGGGCGTCGCCATCGCCCCCGGGGTGCTGTTTTCGACCGGCAATACCTTCGCGGGACATGTACGCCTGAATTACGGTCACCCGAAGACGACCGAGCTGGATGAAGGCATCGCGCGCCTGGGCACGATCATCGATCGCTGGCATGGGCCGGGATCGGCGTCGTCCTACCCCAGATAGGTCAGCGCCAGGTGTACTGCCACATAAAACAGCACGGCGACTATGCCGGTCATCAATAGCGCACAGATGATGAAATGCATGGGTCGGCCGTACGTGAAATCGCGCCGACGTACACGCGAACTCTGCACGCCGAAAAAGGCGCTCGCGACACTGAGCACAACTTGCCACCAGGCCGGCGCACGTTCTGGGTCAGCCGGTGACCGGGGGTTGGACGATCTCATGGGCGTGTCCTGTAACGCATATGCGACCCGCTCATTTTCCTGCGCGCAGACTCGGCTTCACCAGCCACAGTTTCAGCCGCCAATGCATAACAGAAGCCGGTGCGCGGCAACTGTTATGGCTTTTGTGCCGCGACTGTCGCTTGGTCGTTGTGGAGTCTGCACCGATAATGGCGCCCCGACGCAGTTTCTGTTCCGCCCATCTACTCGAGGATGCTGTGACCGTGTCCGTTACCCGGCTTTTCATGATCGGCGTTGTGCTGGTTTCGACGCTGACCGTCGCCACCCAAGTAGCCGCGCACGACGACTCGCAGTCCGCCGATCCGATGGCTCAGCGCGTGGAGGCCTGCACTGCATGCCACGGCGCAGAGGGCGTCGAGCTGGAGGATGGTTACGTACCCCGCATCCACGGCAAGCCGGCCGGCTATCTCTACAACCAGCTGGTGAACTACCAGGCCTACCGGCGGCGCAACCGCAGCATGAACCATATGGTGGCGCATCTCTCGCACGAATATCTGTACGAGATTGCCGATTATTTCGCCGCCCAGCGGGCGCCCTATCCGGCCCCGGCGGCACCGCCGGGGCCCGAGCTCGCCGAGCGTGGCGAACAGCTGGTACACCAAGGCGACGAGCAGGCCGGCGTTCCGGCCTGTGCCGCCTGCCACGGCGACCATCTCACCGGTGTGCAGCCCAACACACCCGGGCTGATCGGGCTGCCACGCCAATACATCATGGCCCAGCTGGGTGCCTGGCAGGTAGGTACGCGGCACGCCGCCGCCCCCGATTGCATGGCCAAGATTACCCAGCGCCTGGACGGTCGTGATGTCGAAGCCGTTGCGGCATGGCTGGCCGCCCAGCCGATACCTGACGATACGCGCCCAGTCGCCAATGCCATCGTCGACCCGCCGCTGGCATGCGGCAGCGTCTCCGCGCCGGAGTCCTGATCGTGTTTCGCAATCGTGTTTTCGTGCTCGCCAGCCTGACCTTGGCACTCGTGACCGGCGCGGCCAGCGCGGCCGATCAAGCGACCGTCGAACGCGGTGAATATCTCGCCCGGCTGGGCAACTGTGCGGGTTGTCATACCGCGCCGGGCGGCGCCGACTATGCCGGCGGACTGGCGCTGGCCAGCGACTACGGCACCTTCGTCACCCCCAATATCACCGCCGACCCGAAAACAGGCATTGGCGACTGGAGCGCGGACGACTTCTATGCAGCGATGCATGACGGCGAACGCGCCGACGGCTCGCCGATGTATCCGGCCTGCCCGTATCCGAACTACACCCATGTACCGCGCGACGATATCGACGCCATCTATGCCTATCTTCGCAGCGTGCCGGCAGTCGAGAAACGTCATGGCGACCACGAGCTAGGCTTTCCCTATCGCTATCGCAGCCTGCTTAATGTCTGGCAGATGTTGTATTTCGACGCCGGCGAAATCGAAAACGCCCCCGACGAGAGCCGCGACTGGAACCGCGGTCGCGAACTGGTGCAGGGGCTGGGCCATTGCGATGCCTGTCATCGCGCACGGGCTCGTCTGGGCGCAACAGACGATGCCGAGGACGCACCCGGGGCCATGATCCACGGCTGGTATGCACCGCCGCTGTCCGACCCGGATCAAGCCGGACTGCAACATCTCGATGTCGCAGAAACCGCTGCCTTTCTACAAAGCGGTAAACGCGAACACGCTGCCATGATGGGACCGATGGCCGACGTGGTCTTCGAAAGCCTGCAATACATGGACGACGACGATGCCCGCGCCATGGCGACCTACCTGAAAGCCATACCGACGGTCTCGGTGGAGTCGCCGCTGCGGTTGATTCGTATGACCGACAACGGCCGACGCCAGGCGATGACACGCGGCAAGGAAATCTATGCCGATCGCTGTGCGGGCTGTCATGGGGACAATGGCGAAGGCCGCGAGGGCGCGCCGGCCCTGGCCGACAACCGCGTCGTCACCATGGATAACCCCATCAATGCCGCCAACATGATTCGCCAGGGCGGTTTCGCCGCCGCGACACAGGGCAACCCGCGCCCGCACGGTATGCCACCGTTCTACGATCTCGACGGCCGTGATCTGGCCGCGATCATGACCTATATCCGCGGCAGTTGGGGCAACGATGCAGCGCCGGTCACCGCCACCAACCTGCAACGCTGACGCCGGTATCTGCACGCAAGCTGAAACGACATACCCGAGCCAATCGTTGATGATATAACATAGCGCTTTTGGCCGAGAAGCGCTCATGAATCAAACAGTTGGCGCCGCGGCGGCGACGTCTTTCGATACCCCGGCTCAAACGGCGGCACGCTCGCGTATCCAGTCCATCGATGCGCTGCGCGGGCTGGCGATGCTATTGATGCTGGTCGATCACGCCCGCGAGTTCTTCTTCCTGCATGCGCAGGTATCGGACCCGATGGACGTGAACGAGGTCACGCCGGCGCTATATCTCTCGCGCCTGGCGGCCCATCTGTGTGCCCCGGTGTTCGTGGCGTTGACCGGTCTGTCGGCCTGGCTTTACGGCGCCCAGCGTAGCCGCGCTGACGTCAGCGCGTTTTTGTTCAAGCGCGGTCTGTTTCTGGTGGTTCTGGAACTTACGCTGGTAAGTTTTGCCTGGACGTTCGCGCTGCCACCGGAAAAACTTTATCTGCAGGTGATCTGGGTGATCGGATTGAGCATGATCGCCCTGGCCGCGCTCGTACACCTGCCGCGCGCTGTGCTGGTAGCGCTGGGCTTGGCGATTGTGCTGGGCCACAACCTACTCGACACCGTCGCGCCGGACGAGTTCGGATATATCGCCTGGACGATCGTGCACGACCGTGGCCTGATCGATCTGCCGCTGGGCATTACGGCCCAGACCTCATATCCCTTGCTGCCCTGGATCGGCGTGATCGCGCTCGGCTATAGCGTGGGGCCGTGGTTTGCGAAGGACCGTGACAGCGGCTCGCGGCAACGCTTGCTCTGTGCGCTGGGTATTGGCCTGCTGGTGGGGTTCGCGGCACTACGTGCCATGAACGGCTACGGCGAGCCAGTGGCCTGGCAGGCGAGCGAGTCCGTGCTGCGTACGGCGATGTCGTTCTTCAATCTGACCAAATATCCGCCGTCGGCGGATTTCGTATTGTTCACGCTGGGGATCGGCACGCTGCTACTGGCCGCGCTTGAGCGTGTGCCCACAACAGCCACGGGCACACTGGCCATATTCGGCGGCGCGCCCCTGTTCTTCTATCTGCTGCACCTGTATGTACTGCATCTGCTTAACCTCGGTGCGTTGTACTACGCGGGCGCCAACCAGGCCAGTCTGTTCAGCGTGCCGAACATGGGCTATGTCTGGCTGATCGCGATCCTGCTTACGCCGCCGCTGGGCCTGGCCTGTGCCTGGTTCGGCCGGCTCAAACGGCGTTCGCCACAGCCGTGGATGCGTTATCTGTAGACACAAAAAAGCCGCCACGGGCCATCGGCCGGTGGCGGCTTTTCCGTACGGCGACTAGCTCGCCAGCGCGGTCAGTCCGCCACGCTGGCCGGTGTCGTCTTCTTCGCGCGAGAGATTGAGCGCGGCAATAATCGCCTTGAGCGCCGCACTCACCGTATCGCTGTCTTCGGCGACCGCCGGGATACGCAGGGTATCCTTGCGCAGCTGCACGAAGGCGATGGCATCGGCATCGCTGCCGGCCGATAGCGCATGTTCGGAGTAATCCGCTACCGCGATCTCTTCGCCGGTGTGCGCATGCCAGGCATCGATGAACGCCGACAGCGGCCCGTTGCCGTGGCCCTGCAGCTCGATACGCTGACGGCCGTCCGAAAGCGTGACATCCAGTGTCTGGCGGTCGTCGCCACGCCGCAGGCCATAGTCGACCAACGACAACGGCGCCTGGCGGGAGAAATTCTCGAACAGCAGTTCGCGGATACGTCCGCTGGAAAGCTCACCGGAGACGCGTTCGCTTTCAGCCTGCACATGCGGGGCGAGCGAAAGCATCATCCAACGCGGCAGGTTGATGCCGAAATCGCGCTCCAGCAAAAACGCCATACCGCCCTTGCCGGACTGGCTATTGACCCGGATCACGGCCTGATAGTCGCGGCCGATATCACGCGGGTCGATCGGCAGATAGGCCACCTGCCAGTGTTCGTCCTCACCCTGCTTGCGCAACGATTTGCGAATCGCGTCCTGATGGCTACCGGAAAACGCGGTATACACCAGCTCGCCCACCCAGGGATGGCGCGGGTGCAGTGGAATGCCCGTGCATTCGTGCACCACGCGGATGATTTCGTCCGGGTCGGACAGGTCCAGTTCGGGGTCGATGCCCTGGCCGTAGAGATTCATGGCCAGGATCACGATATCCATATTGCCGGTGCGCTCGCCGTTGCCCAGCAGCGTGCCTTCCACACGCTCCGCACCCGCCAGCATGGCCAGCTCGGCCGCGGCCACCGCGCCGCCGCGATCGTTATGCGTATGCACGGACACGATCACGCTGTCGCGATTCTTCACGTTCTGGCAGAAATACTCAATCTGATCGGCATGGTGATGCGGGCCGGCCAGTTCCACCGTATTGGGCAGATTGAAGATGATCTTGTCATCCGGCGTGGGCTGCCAGACATCCATGACCGCTTCGCAGATGCGTACCGAAAACTCGACCTCGGTCGAGGAAAAGCTTTCCGGCGAATATTCCAGCCGCCAGTGCACGCCGGGACGCTTCTGGGCGTTTTCCTTGACCCGCTGCGCGCCCTTCACGGCGATATCGATAATGCCGTCTTCGTCCAGCTCGAACACGCGCTCGCGCTGTACCGTGGATGTGGAGTTGTAGAGGTGGATGATGGCCTTGTTCACGCCCTCCAGCGATTCGAAGGTGCGATCAATCAGATGATCGCGCGACTGCGTGAGCGCGGCGATCGTCACATCCTCGGGAATCTGGTTTTCGTCGATCAGCCAGCGCACGAAGTCGTAGTCCGGCTGGCTGGCAGACGGAAAGCCCACCATGATCTCCTTGATGCCGACATCGATCAGCAGCTTCCAGAGGCGCTGTTTCTGTTCCACCGTCATCGGCTCGAGCAGCGCCTGATTGCCATCACGCAGGTCTTCGCTCACCCAGATGGGGGCTTTTTCGAGATCGCGGTCCGGCCAGGTACGGTTGAAGGCCGGCACCCTAGGGGCTGCGCGATATTTGCGGTGGTCGAAACGGCTCATGGTCTGTCCTCGGCTGATCGAGTTGGCATTGCGACATCGGCGCGATGCCGCGTTGCCATAGTTTAGCGCGCCCGCTCGGGCACAGGATTGCCAAAAACGTGTTGTTATCGCATGATTCGCAATTTCCTGCTAATAATAATACCGATACTATTATTTAGTTGCGCGACATGAAGAGCAGTAGCGAACACGTGGAGCTGGACCGGTTCGATCGCCAGATCGTCGAACTGCTGCAGGCCGATGGCCGTATCAGCAATCAGGCCCTGGCCGAGGCGGTGAATCTGTCGCCGTCACCGTGCCTGCGCCGGGTGCGCGCGCTTGAAGAGGCCGGCGTGATCACCGGCTATCACGCCCGCGTCAACGATCGCGCGCTCGGCTACGGCCTGACCGCGCTGCTGCTCATTTCCATGGACAAGCACACGCCGGAACGCTTCGAACATTTCGAGGCCCGGGTCGCGGCCTTGCCCGAAGTTCAGGAATGCCTGTTGATCACCGGCCAGGAAGCCGACTATCAGCTACGAATTGCCGTAACCGATATGGACGATTACCAGCGCCTGCTGCTGGAACACATCACACGGATCGAAGGCGTATCCGGCGTGCATTCGAGCTTCGTACTGCGGCGCGTACTCCACGACCGGGTCTTGCCGCCGCGCTAGGGCCACTGGTTTTCAGCGCCCCCAATCCCCTATATTCGTGTTCAGTCGGCGTACGGCGGTAAAAGCGCATCGTCTCGTCGGCGCAACTACCCAGGAGTAATATATGAACCGATCCACAATCGCTGGCCTGCTGGCTTTGACCGTGTTTTCGCTGAGCTTTCTCGCTGCCTGCACTAACACTGTGCACGGCGCCGGTGAAGACATCGAGAAAGCCGGCCAAGAAGTACAGAAGAAAACCGACGACTGAGCAAGCAGTAACGCGAACAGGCCATCCGATCGGGCGCCGGGTCTTCCCAGCGTCCGATCCGGACTCATGCTGCGTACACGACGCATATTCCCGGTACACTGACCGATTGCACTCGTTTTTCACCCAATCGGCGCCCTGCGCATGGATAGCGAAAATCTGTTTCACTGGATTGGCGAAAAGCTCGGCGCCGCCATCCGTTTCATCGTCGATGCCCTCAGTTGGCTGTTCGACAATCTCTACGGCGCGATCGACAGCTTCGTACGTGGATTGACCGGCGCACTGGGGATCAACGCCTCGATTTTCAGCCTGCTGATTCTGGTCATCGGTGTGGCGATGCTCTATGCCGCCGTCCGCGCGCTTATGCGCCGTGCGCCGGTGGCGACCGTGCTATGGACGGTGCTCGGCGTTATCGTACTCAGTTGGCTGATTCATTGACCGGGCTCGCTCATAGCGGCGCGATTTCGCCGTTGAAGCGTAGATAACCCACCCGGTTGCGGCCGTTGCCCTTGGCCTGGTAGAGCATACGATCGGCCTCGCGCAGTACCGCCGATGTCGGCGCGCTGGCGTGCTCGGCATCGACATGACACAGACCGACACTGACGGTCACCCACGATCCCACTGGCGACTGGTCGTGCGCGATGTGCGCATGCTCGACGACTTCGCGCACCGATTCGGCCAACGCATATGCCTGCTCGGGACCGCAATCCATCCATAGCAACAGGAATTCCTCGCCGCCGTACCGGCCGCAAAAATCCAGCGGACGCCGTGCATGATGGGCCAACGCATCGGCGACCTTCTGCAACGCGATATCGCCGTGCTGATGGCCGTAGTAATTGTTATAAGCGCCGAAAGCATCGATATCGATCATGGCCACGGCGTAGGACTTCTTCTCGCGCTGGGCATAGTCATGGGCATTTTCCAGCGCGTTTTCCAGCGCATGGCGATTGAGCAGCCCGGTCAGACGATCCAGACGCGCCGTATAGCGCAGCAGCGTGCCGGTAAGCCATGTCCAGCGGATGGTGTATTCGGAGGAATACCCCGCGATCACCGCCACCACGAAAAGCAAGGCCGTAGTGTAGCGGCCGTAGGCCGCATCGATTGTGACGAACCAGGCTTCGACCATGAAGACCACGGCCGCCACGAAGGCCAACAAAGCCAGCTGTATCCAGAACCGGATGCGTGACAGGCACAACATGGCGACCGCCGAAGCACCGATCAGCTCCAGGGGCAATTGAAATCCGGCCTGCGCATAAACCACGCGCAGGCTGAGCAGACTCGCCGACATCACGACAAACATCAGCGCCGTGCCGAGCTCCATGGCCGCAGACGTCGGCACACGTAGACACAGGAACAGGCACAGAAAAATCATGGGTGCCATGACGCTGACCTGGATGAAACGCGTCGCGCCAACCAGTTCATAGGGGACATCGAGCCAGCGCACATCGATCAGCGCGCAACTGAACACGCCGGCAAGCGCGAAAAAGATGAGGCCGGCACGGCTCAGACGACTGGAATGGCGCAGATAATCGTGAAAATCACGTTCAAGCGGACGCAGGAAGCGCAGCCCCACAAAGCCGCGGTCGATCTGGCGCTGAATCAGGCGTGTCGGGGGGCTTTTGGTTGCATCATTGGGCTGCATCCCGTCTACGAGATTCGGATTGTGCAAATCGGTCGTCGACGATTTCATCACTCCCCCGCGATACGCAAACCGCACCGCTACGATATTGGGCTGCGCGCCTACGACGCGAAACCGGAAATAACCCGACCACGTACGCCATACAACCAGTAGCGGCAGCCAAGACAATAAGTACAGCGATATGACGCGTAGACACTACTTTATACAGGGCGGCGGGCGCGGACTCGGCCTGGCGCTGGTCGAGCGGCTGCTTGCGCGCGATGAACGGGCTCAGGTTATCGTGGCTGTGCGGGCCCCGGAAAGCGCCGAACCATTGCGCAGGCTTATCGAACGCGAAGGCGAAGAACGTGTGCAGATCGTCGCACTCGATCTGACCGACGAATCCAGCATCGCCGCTGCGCGCCGCCACGTCGGCGAGCTTACCGAACGCCTCGATCTGCTCATGACCTGTGCCGGGCTGCTGCACGACGACAGCGGTCTATGGCCGGAGAAACGGCTCGCCGATATCGATCCGGCGAATCTTGCCCGTTCGTTCGCGGTGAATGCCACCGGCCCGCTGCTCATGATCAAGCATTTTCACGACCTGCTCACCCACGGCGACCGAGCCGTGATCGCCAGCCTGTCGGCGCGCGTGGGATCGATTTCGGATAACGGGCGCGGCGGCTGGTACGCCTATCGCGCCAGCAAGGCGGCACAAAACCAGTTCACCCGCACCGCCGCAATCGAACTGCGCCGGCACTCGAAACAGTTGATCTGCGTGGGCCTGCATCCGGGCACGGTCGATACCGGGCTGTCCGAGCCCTTTCAACACAACGTGCCCGCCAAGCAACTGCAAAGCGCGGCGACCGCAGCGGGTCATCTGCTGGACGTGATCGCGAAACTCTCGCCCGAAGACAGCGGCCAGATATTCGACTGGGCGGGTGAGGTCATCGCGCCCTAAAGGCTCGTCGCGCGGCCTTTTACTTGCGATAAAAACTGTTTATCCATACAGTTTCGCCATGCCGCATCGTCCGATTTATCACAAAAGCCGAGGCGCATTGACCAACCCGGTCTCGCGCTTCGCTAGCGCCCATGCCGAGGATTTCGACGACGGCTGGCAGACGCTCGATCTGGAAGATATCGAGCGGCCGCCAACCCGTCTGCATCATGACCCCGCGCGGCGCGTGATCAGCCGCAACAGCTCCCCGGATGTACCGTTCGATGCATCGATCAATCCTTACAAGGGCTGCAGTCATGGCTGTATTTACTGCTTTGCGCGGCCGACGCACGAATATATCGACCATTCCGCCGGGCTGGATTTCGAAACCGAGATCTACTACAAGACCGATGCCGCCGAACGCTTCGAGGCCGAACTGCGTGCGCCAAACTATCGCTGCGAGCCGATTACGCTGGGCGCCAATACCGATCCCTATCAGCCCGACGAAAAACAGCTCGGCGTGACCCGCTCGCTACTGGAAGTCGCACTACGCTACAACCAGCCGCTCTCCATCATCACCAAAGGCAGTCTGATCGATCGCGATCTGGATCTGCTCGCCACCCTGGCCGAGCACAATCTGGTGAGCGTGATGATGAGCCTGACCAGCCTCGACCCGGCTATAAAACGCAGCCTGGAACCACGCGCGGCCGGGCCGAAACAGCGGTTACGCTCGATTCGCGCACTCGCCGACGCCGGCGTGCCGGTGGGCATGCTCGTCGCCCCTGTCATCCCTGCGATCACCGACCACGAGCTCGAAGCGCTCATCGACCAAGGCGCGGCAGCCGGCGCCCAGACCGCCGGCTATGTGCTGCTGCGCCTACCGCACGGCATCGCGAACCTGTTTCGTGAGTGGCTGGATACCCACTACCCGCAGCGGGCGGCCCATGTGATGAGTCTGATTCAGCAGATGCACGGAGGCCGCGACTACGATTCGAGCTGGGGCACGCGCATGCGCGGCAGCGGCGTATATGCCCAGCTTATCGCGCGGCGCTTCGAACTGGCTTGCCGGCGTGCCGGCATCGGCGCGCGCCGACGTATCGCGCTCGACAGCAGCCGCTTCTGCCGCCCGCCTGCCACGGGCGACCAGGGGGCATTCGATTTCGGCTAGCGCGGGCCGTGCACCCCGCGCCTAATCCGTGCGCTCGTCGTTATCGCCGTGCACGAGCTCGGCGATCCATTCCACGAATGATGGCAGCAGCCGGGGCGGTAGGTCGTGGCCCATGCCTTCGACTTCTTCGTAGCGCACGTTCGGCAGATGCCGTGCCGTATCGCGGCCGTGCTTGACCGGCAACAGCGGATCGGCCTTGCCGTGGATGACCAAGGCCGGCTGTGTGATCTCGCGCAACATCTCGACACGCGACGGCGCGGCCATGACGGCCAGCATCTGGCGTCGACTGCCGGCCGGGCGATAGCTGCGCTTGACGTTACGCCGGATTTCGCTGGTCCAGTCTTCGAGGCTGCGCCCATAATCGGGACTGCCGATCATGCGCATGGTCTTGGCCATATGCCGGGCGACGGTGTCCGGATCGTTGTTGCGCGGCGCCTTGCCCAGCCGCATGAGCACTTTCATGCGCCCGCGCGGCAGCCGGCGCGCGCCCGAGGTCGACATGATCGAGGTCAGTGTCAGCACGCGTTTCGGATGTCGCGCTGTGACCAGCTGCGCAATCATGCCGCCCATGGACGCGCCCACCAGATGCGCCTGCTCGATACCGAGCGCGTCCATCAGAGCCACCGTGTCGGCGGCCATGTCGTCGAGCGTATAGGCGGTCCGAATACGCCGGCCGAACAACGACTTCATGAACGCAGTACGCGCGCCGTCGTAGCGCGGACCGCGGCTGCCCAGCTGGCTTGACAGCCCGATATCGCGGTTGTCGAAACGGATCACGCGCAGACCCGTATCGGCTAACGCGCGGCAGAATGCATCGGGCCAGCCGGTGAGCTGCGTGCCCAGGCCCATGATGAGCAACAGCGCAGGATGCTCATCGCGGCCGAACTGCTCGTAGGCCAGCTCCAGGCCGTTGGCCTCGACACGATCGCTGAAGTCGGCGCCGTCCAGCGCCGGGGCGAGAAACTCTGTCATCAAATGTCCTTGCCGTAACGCCATGTCGCTCGCCGTGCGAAACGCGC
Organism: Salinisphaera shabanensis E1L3A; assembly: GCF_000215955.2. Classification (GTDB taxonomy): domain Bacteria; phylum Pseudomonadota; class Gammaproteobacteria; order Nevskiales; family Salinisphaeraceae; genus Salinisphaera; species Salinisphaera shabanensis. Next base: position 134,120 of record NZ_AFNV02000003.1, on the reverse strand, counting down.
CGCGGCGAGGAAAACGGCATTTTACGGAACTCTCTCATCCAGCGTCGCACGCATGAGCAATTTTGCCGGTCGGCAACGACCGCTTGCGACGGCTACAATCAGAGCCTGTAGTTCGCTGCCGCAACGCCTGCACCGATACACCATGAGCCTACTCGATCGACTCGCCGATGCGCATATCGAAGCGGCCGCCGAGCGCGGCGAATTCGACGATCTGGAAGGTGCCGGAAAGCCGCTACCGCGCGACGATGCCCGCGATGTGCCGCCGGAGCTGCGTGCCGGCTATCGGCTACTCAAGAACGCCGGTTACGTGCCAGCCGAGATCGAGGCCCGACGCGAAATCCGAGATATCGAGGATCTGCTGCGTACCGCCGCTACCGAGGGCGACCAACCCCGGCGATTGCAGCGGCGTCTGCGCTGGCTGGAAACGAAACTGCGTGAAAGCCGGCGCGGCCGCGCGCTGCTGTCCGACCCGCACTACGCCAACGCCATCCGCCAGCGACTCACGCAAGACAACGAATACACGCCATGACCGACTGCCTGTTGCAACCCGCCACCCGCGATATCGACCACCACCGGCTGGGCGAACTGGCGCATCGAATCTGGCATGAGCATTATCCGGGCATCATCAGCCGCGAGCAGATCGAATATATGCTCGCTACCCAGTACGACACCGAAACACTCAGTCATCAGCAAAGCGAGGGCACACGCTTCGTACTGGCCTGGATAGAGCAGACGCCGGTCGGCTTTGCCGGCGTGTCGCCGGATGAAGAGGCCGCCGAGATCGTCTGGCTGGACAAGCTCTACATCCTGGCCGCCTACCGTGGCCAGGGCATCGGCCGACGACTCGTCGACTGGGCCCGCCATACCGGCGCGGAACTCGACGCGGACGCCCTGTGCCTGCGCGTGAACCGGCACAATACCGCTTCGGTAGCCATGTACGAGCACGCCGGTTTCGAAATCGAACGCGAAGACGTGAAAGCGATCGGCCACGGCTTCGTGATGGACGATTACGTCATGCGCATGCCGATAAACCAAGCCTAACGCCGAATACGCCTGATATTGCCCGCATCTGCACCGATCTCCCGCGATTGTCGAACCGCGCCGCCACCATCGAGCCGTTGCGTACGCCTGGCCGGTAACGCTTACCCACCGCCGGTTCCCACTTCGGCCGGCGTTGTACGCTCGACCTGCGCCTGGGCTTCGGCCTGAGCGGCCTCACGAGCGTTGGCGGCGTCGTCCGGGGTCAGCACGAATGCGCCGACCCAACCCGAGGCTTCACCGTTTTCGCGCTCCACCCGCCGCCAGCCCGGGCGTTGCTCCAGCACCTTCACCGAGGTGCCATAAGCGAGCCGATCTCGTACCGATGCGTCGGTCTTGGGTTCGTCACGCAGCTCGGCCGAACCGCTGGCGACCGTATACCACGGCCCTTGCGGCGCATTCGAGCTGTCGCCTTCCGGTTGTTTTTCGCCAGCATCAGCGATGCGCTGTGTCCGGGCTGAGGGCGCTTGGGCGGGACTCTCGCTATTCATCGTCGTCTCGGCACGCATTGCGTCTGTCGATGTTTCAGCGCCGGTATCACTGGCCTCGGGCTCGCTCGCATCGGCCCCATCGGTCGAGACCGCCGGCTGCGTGCGGTCGATAGCGAGCAATCGATCTGCGATCCAGCCAATACTGTCGTATTCAACGAACCACAGCCGCGACCAGCCCGCGCGCTGGTCGAGCAGTACGCCGGTATCCTGGCGGCTGACCTGATCGAGGATCCGAGATTGCATCGACGGGCCGGCACGCAGGTTGACGAGGCTGGCCATCACCCGCGCCTCCGGCAGGCGCATCGCCAGGCCGCTGAGGTTGTTGCGCGCTTCCGGGCTGCTCTCGGCGGCACGGCTGAACCAGCGCACCGCGCGGGCACGATCGCGCGGCATGCCCTGACCTTCGAGATACATCAGCGCGAGATTGTTCTGCGCGGGCGCAAAATCCTGGCGCGCGGCTTTTTCGTACCAGCCGCGTGCAGCGGCAACATCGGCTTGAACGCCATCACCAGATTGGAGCATGCGCGCGAGGTTGTACTGCGCCTGCACGTTGCCCTGCTCCGCGGCCGCCTGAAACCAGCGTCGCGCGGTTTCGCGATCAAGCGTGCGTCCAAGGCCATTGCCATAAAGCAACGCAAGATTGAACTGCGCACGCGCATCACCGGCTTCCGCCAGCGGCGCCCATAGGTCGTGGGCCGTGTCGTAGTCGCCCTTTTGATAAGCCACGATCGCGTCCGAGAAATCGTCGCCGAGCGCGGGGAGGCTCAACGCGATCGCGAGCACTGCGAACGCCTGTAGAAATCTGCGGCGCCATGCGTTGCGCTTGTCTTTCATAAATCCAATGCCATCAACCGCCGCTTTCACCCACACGTACGGCAGCACGTTGTGCCGCTCGCGCGGGCGGCGCGATTTCGCCCGCGATCAGAAACGCTGCCACCCAACCCCGTCCCGGAGCGCCCGAAAACTGCACTTCGCGCCAGCCGCGGCGTTCGCCGATCACACGCACGGGTTCGCCCCGGTGTAGCTGGCCGAGCACCGTCGCGTTGTTCGACGGGCCAGCGCGCAGGTTGGCGTTACGCGCGCCAATGCGTGCAGCACGCCCACTGCTCGAACCATCGGCCGTGGCAGGTGTTTCCTGTAAGAGAAAGGCCGCGACCCAGCCGTTGCCGGCGTCATCGGGCAGCGCGATCCGCCGCCAGCCGCTGCGTCGGTCGATCACCTGCACGCGCTCGTCGCGGCGCAGTTGCGCGATAACCGACGCATTCACCGACGGCATACGCCGTACATTCAGACGCTCGGTGGCCACACGGGCGAACTCGCCGGGCGGCGGCGTGCCGAAATCGACCGTGTTCAAACCAACCAGCCAACCGGAATTACGTAGCAGGCGATCGCCCTCGGCGTCGACCGCAGCGCTACGGGAGCGCACGGTCGTGCGTGTCGGCGCTGGCGCGGGCCGGCGCACGCGACGCGCATCCAGATCGGTCAGAGGCCCGAATTCGAAACGATCCAGGCGGACGGGTTTGGCGTTCGGGTCGGGCGTGTTCGAAAGCAATTGCTGCGCGATCCAGCCAACCGTGTCCGGCGTACCGTCACCGGCTATCTTCCAGATCTCAACCCAACCGGCGCGCTGTGTGAATACGCGCAACTCGTCGCCACGATTCGCCCTTGCGAGTATTTCACCATCCAGGCCAGGTGTACGGCGGATATTAGCACGGGCGGTCGCAACCGAAACGGCTGGCAAGGCCGCGATCAACGCCGCGCGATCGGTACCGCGCGCACGCTCGAGCCAGGCGACGGCACGCGCCGGGTCGCGGCGCAGCCCCTCTCCGGCGAGCGTCATCAAGGCCAGGTTGTAGGCGGCAACCGGCAGCCCCTGGCGCGCGCTTTCGGTGTACCAGAAAGCGGCCTGGGCAGTATCGCGCGGCACGCCGTTACCCGTATCTCTCATTACGGCCAGATTGTACTGTGCACCGGGGTGGCCGCGCTCGGCAGCGACCGTATAGAGATGCTGGGCGCGCAACATGTCGCGCGGTACGCCCCAGCCGTTGGCGTGGAGCAGGCCTTCGCCATATTGCGCGCGCACATCATGGGCCGCGGCGAGCGGCTGCCAGATCTCGTGGGCCCGGGCATAATCGCCGCGCGCAAAGGCTGCGGCCCCTGCCGCATAGCCGGGCTCTTGCGCCTGCGCGCTCGCAACCGTCAGTACGCCGAGCAGCAAAATCGTCCCGAGGACGAGCCCCGCCGTGACTCGCATCAGCGCCCCTCTCGCATCGCATGCATTATGGGGCGCTACGGTAGCGCATGTGGCCGCGCCCGGCATCTGCCGGCACAGCCCGCAAGCGCCTGGCAGCAAGCCCAGCGTTAGCTGGCGCGACGTTTCGCGTATCCGATATGGCCGAGCTGGGCTTCGATTTCGGTGAGAATGGCCGGGTCGTCGATGGTGGCCGGCGTGGTCCAGTCCTTGCCGTCGGCGATCTCTCGCAGCGTGGCCCTTACAATCTTGCCGGACCGGGTCTTGGGCAGGCGCTCGACGATGGCGACATGTCGGAACGCGGCCACCGGGCCGATCTGATCGCGCACATGGGCGACCAGTTCGGCAACGATTTCTTGGCCGCCGCGTGTCGCACTCGATTTGAGCACGACCATGGCCACCGGCAGCTGCCCCTTGTCGGCATCGGCCGCCCCCACCACGGCGGCTTCGGCGACGTCGGCATGGGCCGCGATGACCTCCTCGATCATGCCGGTGGACAGGCGATGGCCGGCGACGTTGATGATGTCGTCGACGCGGCTCATCACCCACAGATTGCCGTCGGCATCTAGATAGCCGGCATCGCCGGAGCGGTAGTAGCCGGGAAACTGTTCCAGATACGAGGACTCGTAGCGTTCGTCGTTCTGCCAGAGCGTGGGAAAGCAGCCCGGCGGCAGTGGCAGCCTCACACAGATATCACCCATTTCGCCGTGGGACACTTCTTCGCCATCCGGCGCGAGCACGTGCGTATCGTAGCCGGGCACGGGCCGGCCGGCCGAGCCGGGCGGCACATCGAGTTGTTCGATACCCAGCGGATTGGCGCTCATGGGCCAGGCGGTTTCGGTCTGCCACCAGTGATCAACCACCGGCACGTTGAGTTTCTCGCCGGCCCAACGGGCGGTGTCCGGGTCGGTATGTTCGCCGGCCAGAAACAGCGCACGCAGGCTGGATACGTCGTACTGCGTGGCCAGTTCGCCGTTCGGGTCGACTTTCTTGATCGCGCGAAAGGCGGTCGGCGCGGTGAAGAACACATCCACCTTGTGTTCGGCAATCACCCGAAAGAAGGCGCCGGCATCGGGCGTGCCCACCGGCTTACCTTCATACATCACCGACGTACAACCCAGCAGCAGCGGCGCGTAGACGATATAGGAATGGCCGACCACCCAGCCCACATCGGAAGCCGTCCAGAACACGTCGTCCTGGCCCAGCCCATAGACCGCGCGCATGGAGTAGTGCATGGCCACGGCATGGCCGCCGTTGTCGCGTACCACGCCCTTGGGCTTACCCGTGGTGCCGGAGGTATAGAGGATATAAAGCGGGTCGGTCGCAGCCACCGGCACGCAGTCCGCGGGCTCGGCGTCGGCCAGGGCATCGGTCCAGTCGAGATCGCGGCCGGGCGTGAGTTCGCAGCGCTGCGTCTCGCGCTGGAAGATCACACAGCGTTCAACCTTGTGTTCGGCCAGTTCCAGACCGCGGTCGAGCAGCGGTTTGTATTCGACGATACGCGTGGGCTCGATGCCGCAGGAGGCCGACAGCACGAGCTTGGGCGTGGCGTCGTCGATCCGTTTGGCCAACTCGGCGCCGGCAAAGCCGCCGAACACCACCGAATGCACCGCGCCGATACGCGCACAGGCGAGCATGGCGATGACCGCTTCGGGGATCATCGGCATATAGATGATCACGCGATCGCCTTTTTCCACGCCCTGGTTGCGAATCACGCCGGCGAACTTCGCGACCGCGTCGCGCAGCTGGACATAGCTGTAGCGCTGCTGCGAATTCGTGACCGGGCTGTCGTGGATCAGCGCAGTCACGTCGCCACGCCCGGCCTCCACATGCCGGTCGAGGCAATTGTCCGCCGTATTGAGTTCGCCGTCCGGGTACCAGCGATAGAACGGCGCGCGGCTGTCGTCCAGAATCTGCTGCGGCGCGCGCGTCCAGCGAATCGCGCCGGCCGCCTCGCCCCAGAACCCTTCCGGATCGCGCAGGGCCTGTTCGAATTCGGCCTGGTAGGACATGCCACACTCCTCGATCGACTATCGTTTTGTTATTCCATCCAATGTGCCAGCGCGCACCGCACGCGCTCCATACGACGAAGGTGGCGCGCACGCCGACGAAACGACTTGGGGCCGCTTTCGCGATCGTCTACATTGGCAGGATGCGCCTACCGCGAATCCTGATCGAATGCATCGCCTGAACGGCCTGCGGCTGGCCGCATGCGCGCTGTTGGTGCTGGCAACCAGCGCTTGCAACGGGCCGTGGAACAATCCCTATCCGGACGCCGATAGCGACAGCGATATCTACTACAGCTCGTTTCGCGAGCCGCCGCGTCATCTCGACCCGGCGCGCTCCTACGCCACCGACGAGGCCAGTTTTACCGGCGCGATCTACGAGCCGCCGTTGCAATATCACTATCTGAAACGGCCCTATACGCTCATCCCGGCCACCGCGACCGAGGTGCCCGAACCACAGTATCTCGACGCCGACGGCAATACACTGCCCGACGACACGCCGGCAGAAGACGTGGCCACGAGTGTGTATACCGTCGATATCCGACCCGGCATTCGCTACCAGCCGCATCCGGCGTTTGCGAAAAACGCAGACGGCAATCCACGCTACGACAATCTGACCCTCTCCGACATGGTGGGCATTACCCGTCCGGCCGATTTCGAACATCAGGGTACGCGCGAACTACGTGCCGGCGACTATGTCCATGAAATCAAGCGTCTCGCCAGCCCCGAGGTGAATTCGCCGATCTTCGGGCTCATGAGTGCGCATATCGTGGGTCTCGGCGAACTGCGCGAACGCCTGGAGGCGGCACGCGGCAAACTGGCGCCCGGCGAGTCGCTCGACCTGACCCAATTCGACTTCGAGGGCGCCCGCGTGATCGACGCGCACCGCTACGAAATCCGCGTTGAAGGCGTCTATCCACAGCTGCGCTATTGGCTGGCGCTGGCCTTCTTCGCGCCGGTGCCACCGGAAGTGACGCGCTTTTACGATCAGCCGGCGCTCAAGTCCCGCAATATCACCCTGGATACGTTTCCGGTGGGCACCGGTGCCTACATGCTCACCGAAAATAATCCGAACCAGCGCATGGTGCTCGCGGCCAATCCGAATTTTCACGGCCAGCACTATCCCAGCGAAGGCGAAGCCGGCGACCGCGCTGCCGGCCTGCTGGCCGATGCTGGCAAGCCGTTGCCGTTCATCAAACGCGCGGTCTATTCCCGCGAACAGGAATCCATCCCTTACTGGAACAAGTTCCTGCAAGGCTATTACGACGTCTCCGGCATCAGCGACGATGCCTTCGGCCAGGCGATCAATATCGACGCCGAGGGCAATCCGAGCCTCACCGACACCATGACCAACCACGGCATGGATCTGGCGACCACGGTGCTGCCCGGCATCTTCTACCTGGGCTTCAACCTCAACGATGACGTGGTCGGCGGGCTGGACGATTCGGGGCGCAAGCTGCGCCAGGCGATCTCGATCGCTATCGATATGGAAAGCTATATCCCGTTGTTTCTCAACGGCCGCGGCATTGTCGCCCAGGGCCCGATTCCGCCCGGGCTGTTCGGATATGAGGACGGCAAGGCCGGGATGAACCCGGTGGTTTACGACTGGGTTGACGGCGAAGCGGTTCGCAAGCCGATCGACGCTGCGCGTAAGCTGCTCGCCGAGGCCGGCTATCCGAACGGTATCGATCCGAACACCGGCCAATCGCTGCTGGTGAATATCGATACGCCGGCCACCGGCCCCGAGTTCAAGACGCAAATGGACTGGATGCGCCAGCAGTTCGACAAGCTCGGTATTCAGCTGGTCGTGCGTGCCACGACCTGGCCGCGTTTTCAAAAGAAAATCGCCGAAGGCAATGTCCAGATCTATTTCGGCAGCGGCTGGATGGCCGACTATCCGGACCCGGAGAATTTCCTGTCGCAGCTCTACGGGCCCAACGGCACCGCCGAGCACGCCGGCTCGAACTATGCCAACTATTCAAACGACGAATACGACCGGCTGTTTCGCCAGATGCGGGTGATGGAGAACAGCCCTGAGCGCCAGGCGATCATCGAGCGCATGCTCACGATCCTGCGCCGCGACGCCCCCTGGCAATGGGGGTATTTCCCGCGACAGTACGCGCTCTACCACCAGTGGCTGCACAACACCAAGCCCAACGGCATGATCCAGAGCTCGTTGAAATACCTGCGCCTGGACGGCGCGCTGCGTGCCGAAAAACGCCGCGAATGGAATGCGCCGGTGCTCTGGCCGGTGGCGGCAGGAATCGGCTTGCTGATCGCACTGCTGCTGCCCGGCTTCTGGATTTATCGCCGTCGTGAGCACGGCGCCGTTCGACGGAGCATGCGCTGATGCTGGCCTACATCATCCGCCGCGTGCTCTATGCGATTCCGGTGCTCATCGGCGTCAACCTGATCACCTTCCTGCTGTTCTTCGTGGTGAACACGCCGGACGATATCGCCCGCATGCAGCTCGGCTTCAAGCGCGTTACGCCCGAGGCGATCCAGACATGGAAAGCCACCCACGGCTACGACTTGCCCTATATCTATAACGAGCAAGTCGACGGTCTCGACAGCCTGACCGAGACGCTGTTCTTTCAGAAATCAGTAAAAGTAATCGCCTTCGACTTCGGGCATTCTGATTCCGGTCGCTCGATTTCCTCAGACATTCTCGAACGCATGGGTCCGAGCCTGGCGCTGGCCGTACCCACGCTCATCGTGGGCATGCTGGTGAACATCACCTTCGGGCTGCTGCTGGTGTTCTTTCGCTCCACGGCGATCGACTGGGGCGGCGTGGTGCTGTGCGTGGTGCTGATGTCGATCTCGCCGCTGTTCTACATCATCGCGGGCCAGTACGTGGCCGGCAAGCTCATGAATCTGGTGCCCATTTCCGGTTTTGACGCGGGCTGGGACATGGGCAAGTTCCTGGTGCTGCCGGTGATCATCGGCGTGGTGGGCGGCATCGGTTCCGGCACGCGCTGGTATCGCACCATCTTCATGGAGGAGTACGGGAAGGACTATGTGCGCACCGCCCGCGCCAAGGGTTTGTCCGACCTGCGCATTCTGTTCGTGCACGTACTCAAGAACGGCATGATCCCCATTCTCACCGGCGTGGTCGTGCTGCTGCCGCTGCTGTTCATGGGCAGCCTGATCATGGAATCCTTCTTCGGCATCCCGGGGCTGGGCAGCTATACGATCGAGGCCATCAACAACCAGGACTTCGCCATTGTGCGGGCGATGGTGTTCCTCGGCTCCGTGCTCTATATCGTCGGACTGCTGCTGACCGATATCAGCTATACGCTGTTTGATCCGCGGATACGGTTATGAGTGCCGGATTGTGGGGAAATTTCGACTCTTGTTGCATGTTGCGCAACGCGCTAAAATCAACCCGTGATTAAATCGTTCCGGCATAAAGGGCTCAAGCGATATTTCGAAACCGGTTCAAAGGCGGGCATACAGCCCGATCATGCAAAGCGGTTACGGATGCAGCTCGCCGCGCTCGATACCGCGCAAACGGTCAACGACATGAATATACCCGGCTTCAAGCTGCATTCGCTCTGTGGAGACAGCGTTGATCGATGGTCGATATGGGTGAGCGGCAATTGGCGCCTCACCTTCGAATTTCGAGAGGGCCACGCGTACGTGCTGAATTACGAGGATTATCACTGATGACCATGCACAATCCCCCGCATCCCGGTGAATTCATCCGCGAGGTATATCTCAAGCCACACGGTATTACCGGGCGCGCACTAGCCGGCAAGCTCGGCGTGGCGCCCTCGACACTCAATCGCGTACTAAAAGGCACGAGCGGCATCAGCTCCGAAATGGCACTGCGACTCTCGAAAACGCTCGGGCGTTCGCCCGAAAGCTGGATGGCCATACAGGATCAGTACGAACTCTGGCAGGCACGACGTACGATCGATCTGGATACGGTCGAGAAAATCGAGTTCGACACGGCTTGATCAGGGATCGACTCACCGAGGATCGCGCCGATGACCTTTCTTTCCAGGCATAGCTGAAAACGTTGTACGTCCTCCTCTACACCGACGCGCTGATCTACCTGCTGCTGATTGCGATCGCGGTGTTCGTGGTGTGCGCTGCGCGCAGCAAGCCGTTGCGGGTGCCGTGGCTGCGGGTGTTTGCCCGGCCGGTTGGGATGGTCACGCTGGTAATACTGCTGGCCTACACGGCCATCGGCGTGCTCGACAGCATCCACTACCGGCCGACGATGACCAACGAGGCCGGCGAAACGCGCGTATCCGGCGAGGTCGTCAGCCTGCTCGATACGATCGCCGCGCCCTTGATCGAGCACACGGAATACACCTATTCGGCGCCGTTCGCGCTGCACTCCTACGTGCAGCAGGTGGTGACCACCGCCGATGGCAGCAAGGCCCAGGTCTACCCGCGCCTGGCCCATGCCGGCACGTCGCTCAACGACAGCGGCCTGACCCGCGGTGAGGATATCGCCCGCCGCGCGGCCCGGGGCGCGGGCTGGGGTCTGGCGGTGTGGCTTGCGCTATGCGTGCCGTTGATCGGGCTGATCGCCGCCCACCAGCGCGTGCCGCCGGCCACCGTCGCCCGCGATATCCTGCGCGATACCACGCCGCTGGCCTGGCGGGCGGCGTTGATCACCGTGGCCGTACTGGCCGTGCTCGTGGGCGTGATTACTTCACTGGCGGGCCAATACCACGTGCTGGGCACCGACAAGGTGGGCCAGGACGTGCTCTATCAGGCAATCAAGAGTATTCGCACGGGCCTGGCCATCGGCATGCTCACCACGCTGGTAATGCTGCCCTTTGCCCTGCTGCTGGGCACGCTCGCCGGCTATTTCCGTGGCTGGGTGGACGACGTCATCCAGTATCTCTACACCACCCTGTCATCGATCCCGGGCGTGCTGCTCATCGCCGCCGCGGTACTGATGATGCAGGTCTATATGGAGAACCATGCCGAGGCCTTCGGCTCGACCACGGCACGGGCCGACCTGCGGCTGCTGTTCCTGTGCCTGATTCTGGGCATCACCAGCTGGACCGGGCTGTGCCGACTACTGCGCGCCGAAGTGCGCAAGCTTTCGGAACTGGATTACGTGAGTGCAGCACGCGGGCTGGGGAGCTCGCCGATGCGTATTCTCGCCCGGCACATGCTGCCCAATGTCATGCATATCGTGCTCATTCAGGTGGTGCTGGATTTCTCCGCACTCGTACTGGCTGAAGCGGTGCTGTCCTATATCGGCGTGGGCGTGGACCCGACCATGAACAGCTGGGGCAACATGATCAATGCCGCGCGCATGGAAATGGCCCGCGACCCGATCGTGTGGTGGCGCCTAGGCGGGGCCTTCGTATTCATGCTGGTGCTGGTACTGGCCGCCAATCTGTTCGCGGACGTCGTACGCGATGCCTTCGACCCGCGCCTGCGCGGCGCCGAAGGCGGGCGGGCTGTCAAACGCCGGGCACCGGCTGAGCCAGCCGGCGGCGCCCGATAGCTACCACCTATTGACTGCGGCCGGCGCTCAGGCGGTTGCCTCGGCAAGCGTCGCGCTGCGGCGATGCTGGCGTACGACATAGGCCACGAGCGCGGCCCACAGCACGAGCCCACCCAGCAGCAGCGAATTCACCACCGCCGCATCGACGCCGAGCGAGGCCAGCACGGTACGGGCGTTGGTCAGAATGATCGCGCCGCCCACGATCGCGGCCAGCACCTGGGCGGGCAGATAGCGCACGAGTGCGGCGGCGATCGGCGCCGCGATGAGCCCGCTGACGGCAAAGATCGCCACCCACGACCAGTTGATGCCATGCAGGCCGAGCACGAGCAGAAACCCCAGCGAGCCGGCGAGCGTCACGGCGAACTCGCTGGCATCGACCGTGCCCACCACGCGCCGCGGTTCCATCCCGGCATGGGCCATGAGCGTGGGCGTGGCGATCGGCCCCCAGCCACCGCCACCCACGCTGTCGAAAAATCCGGCCACGATCGATAGCGGCACCGTTTTCCAGTGCGACAGCAGCTTCTTCTCGCGCGTTCTACGCAGGCCAAGCAGGACCGAAGCGGTGACGTACACGCCCAGCAACAGCAGGAAGGCTGATACGAACGGCTTGATCAGGTCGCCCGAAATCGAGCCCAGAAACAGCGCTCCGACGAAGGCACCGAGGGCGCCCGGTACGACCATACGCTTGAGCAGGGCGACGTCGACATTGCCGAACCGATAATGGGCCGTCCCGGAGGCGGCCGTGGTCGCGATCTCGGCGAAATGAATCGAGGCCGAGGCGACGGCCGGGCTGATGCCGAGCGCGATCAGCATGGTCGACGAGGTCAGCCCATAGCCCATGCCCAGCGAGCCGTCGACCAGTTGCGCAACGAAACCCGCAATACCGAACAATATAAGTTTTTGCACCCGAAACGCCGGACGATGAGATCAAGACGCGACCTCTATCCGGCCCGAATACCCGACAAAAAAGAATATTAATTGAAATACAAATCACTTTTTCATCTATAGGAAGCTGCCTTGACTGCTGGCAGCGCCGGGGGTGGGCTCAGGACCTGTAGGGTGGCGGTTTAAAATCGCGTCGAGCCGCCAACATGTGGGATTTCATCAGCGCCAACGCCCAGGTGCTTACGCTGTGCATAACGGCTGCCACGCTTATCGTCTGGACCGTTTACGGCCAGCTGATGGCCAAGGGCCTGTATCGCAGTCAGTTGCCGCGACTGTTCTTGAAGCAGGCCGGCGGGCGCGGCCTGCAGTCGCGCTGCTATCTGGCCAATATGGGCCTCGAGTCGGCCTATCTGCGCTCCGTATTCATCGATATGCAGACCGCCGACGGCCATGCGCGGGGTACGGTCAACGCCTACCAGCCGGCCAGCGATGAGGAAGCCGGCGGTGGCTATACCCGCACAGGCGTGCTGGGCCCGGTGCAGGGCAATGCCCATATCAGCCTTGGCCGGTTCAGCGATTTGCTCGAATCCAGCGCCTTCGACGCCGGCCTGACCGCCAGCCGCAAAGCGCCCGTGTCCACGATTAACCTGCAGCGCTTCACCGTTACCGCGATCCTGAACTACGGCCCGGACGAAAAACTCATCGGCGCGGTGCGTGACTTTAGCCTCGATTCCGCTGGCGAACGCGTGGGCCCAACGTCAGTAGACACGACGTTATTGAAAGGGTGGCGCCACAGGCGGCGTCTCAAGCGCGACCTTCAACGGGTGATGCGCAGCGACTACTAAGGCCGCCTCGAACACCGCCCAGCGCCCCCTCACAAGAGTACATAGGTACAACTGCTGAGGGTATTGATGCGCATATACCGGCCTGATTCAAAAGGCGCATGGTCTGGGCTCAGCTTCAAATCAGGCCTTTATATATGGTCACTCTGGTTGGCAACGAATCCGAACTCACCGACCTGCTCCAGAATCTGGTGCGGCTCGACTACGACGCGATCGACGCCTACGACGCCGCGATCGAACGCCTCGAAGACACCAAGGCACAGGAGATGCTGCGCGCATTCCGCAAGGACCACGAACGGCATATCGCCGATCTGACGCCGCATATCACGGGCCTGGGCGCCGAGGTGCCCGCCGGTAGCGGCCCCAAGCATCTGCTCACCGAAGGCAAGGTCAAGGTGGCCGCCCTGGCGGGCGATTCCGCCATTCTCACCGCCATGGCCACCAACGAGGTCGAGACCGAATCGGCCTATCGCAGCGCATCCGAACGCGATGACGTAGACGGCGAACTCGCCGAGAAACTGCGGGCCGGCATGGCCGACGAAGCCCGCCACAAGGAATGGATGAAAGAGCGCGCCTGATCGCGCCTGTCGCTCGCGCACCGCGCGATTTCCGTTCCTTTCTTACTATTTAACAAGGACTATTTATGTTCCGTCACTCCTCCAAGCTCCAGTACCCGGTCAAGGTCGATACCCCCGATCCGCAGTTCGCCATGATGCTTCAGCAGGCGATCGGCGGCATCGAGGGCGAGATCCGCGTGGCCATGCAGTATTTCTTTCAGGCGATGGGCGCCCGCGGTGACGACCGTATTCGCGACCTGCTCATGTCCACGGCCACCGAAGAGTTGTCGCATATCGAGATGCTCGGCCACGCGGTCGCACTCAATCTCGAAGGCGCGCCGCTGTCCTATCAGGAAGAATCCGCCAAGGACCCGGTTATCAACGCCATCCTCGGCGGCATGAATCCGCGTCATCTGCTCTCCTCGGGCCTGTCGGCCATGCCGGTCAACGCCAACGGCGTGCCCTTCGACATGAGCCATGTCTATGCCACCGGCAATATCGCTGCGGACATGATGTGCAACGTGGCAGCCGAAGCCGGCGGGCGGGTACTGGCCTCGCGCCTGTACAACTGGACCGACGACCACGGCATGAAAGACTTCCTGGCGTTCCTGATCGCGCGCGATACCTATCATCAGCAGCAGTGGCTGGCAGTAATCGAGGAACTGGGTGGCATGGAAGCCCAGCTGCCGATCCCGAACACCACGCCGGACGATCACGAGGCGAAGGAACATTCCTACTATTACCTGAATACGCTGCTCGACAAGCAGGCGCCGGAAGGCCGTTGGGGCCGCGGCCCGTCGCTGGACGGCAAGAGCGAATACTCGGTTCGCAACGAGCCGGAGCCGCAGGGCCAGGAACCCTCGCTGGGCAAGGCGCGCGAAGGCTCGCGCGTGCAGAAAGGCCAGCTCTAGGGCGTGGCGAAGGCGCCGGGCGGCGCAGTATCCGCCCGGTGGCTTCGCGACCCCGCAGCCGAAGAAACCGCGACCGACAGGGCGTTTTGCCTGTCGGTCGTTTTTTTTGCCCGACGCTCGAGGCGTCGGTGGTTTCGTTTTTCTCCCGCCGGTGATTTACTCAGCGGATGACATCCAATCCCCCGCTGCTCGAAGTCGAGGCGCTGCGTACGCATCTGGATACGCCCGCTGGCGTGCTGCGCGCGGTCGATGCCGTGAGCTTTGCCATCGCCCCGGGCGAAACCCTGGCCCTGCTGGGCGAATCCGGCTGCGGCAAGTCGATGACGGCGCTATCGCTGATGGGGCTGACGCCCAAGACCAACACCCGCCTTCTGGACGGCACGGTACGCCTGGGCGGCGAGGATCTGCTGAGTCTCTCGGAAGCGGCCATGCGCGAACGCCGCGGCGCGCGTATCGGCATGGTGTTTCAGGAGCCGATGAGCGCGCTCAACCCGGTGCTCACCGTCGGCCAGCAGATTGGCGAGGCGCTGGCCACCCATGCCGGCTTGCGCGGCAAGGCACGGCGCGAACGCGGCCTGGCTCTTCTCGAGGAAGTGGGCATGCCGGACCCGGCGGCACGCTGGGATGCCTATCCGCACGAGCTCTCGGGCGGGCTCAAGCAGCGCGTGGTGATCGCCATCGCCCTCGCCGGCGAGCCGGACGTGCTCATCGCCGACGAACCCACGACCGCGCTGGATGTGACCATTCAGGCACAGATTCTCGCGCTGCTGGCCCGCCTGCAGCGCGAGCGCGGCATGGCGTTGCTGCTGATCACCCACGACCTGGCCGTGGTCAACGAAGTGGCCGATCGTGTGGCAGTGATGTATGCCGGGCATATCGTGGAACTCGCCGACCGCGAGACGCTGTTCAAGGCACCGCGCCATCCTTATACGCGCAAGCTGTTCGCCTCGCTGCCCGGCGCCACCCAGCGCGGGTGCCAGCTCGCCGCCATCCCCGGCACCGTGCCGCCGCTCACATCCGATCTTCCGGCCTGTCGGTTTGCCGATCGCTGTGAATATGCCTGGGCGGCCTGCCGTACCAGCGCGCCCGCCTGGCAGACCGATGCCGGCGCGCGGGTTCGCTGCCATCTCTACGATTCAAACTATCGCGGTGAGCCCTTACCGGCCGCGCTTGCAGCAGCCGATACCACGGCCGATGAGGTGAAGAGCGAAGCAGAACCCGAAACGC
This sequence comes from Salinisphaera shabanensis E1L3A, assembly GCF_000215955.2. GTDB lineage: Bacteria > Pseudomonadota > Gammaproteobacteria > Nevskiales > Salinisphaeraceae > Salinisphaera > Salinisphaera shabanensis. The sequence continues at coordinate 118,436 of NZ_AFNV02000003.1, read as the reverse complement.
TCCTCGAAGCCCGTGATGTGGCCGTGCATTTCCCGATCACCAGAGGCGTGTTCAAACGCACGGTCGGCCACGTGCGCGCGGTGGACGGCATAGCGCTGGACGTGAAACGCGGGCGCACGCTGGCACTGGTGGGCGAATCCGGCTGTGGCAAGACCACGCTCGGTCGTGCGCTGGCCCGGTTGATCGAGCCGACCGCGGGCACCCTGCGCTTCGGCAAAGACGACCTGGCCGCGTTGTCCGGCAAGCGCCTGCGACAAGCCCGACGGCATTTGCAGATGGTCTTTCAGGATCCGTTCTCGGCCATGAACCCGCGCATGCTGGTCGGCGAAATCATAGCGGAAGGACTGATCGCGCAGAAGATCTGTCAGAGCGCAGCCGCCCGACGGCGTATCGCCATCGAACTGCTCGACGACGTGGGCCTGCCGGAGTCCGCGCTCGATCGCTACCCGCACGAATTCTCGGGCGGCCAGCGCCAGCGGATCTGCATCGCACGGGCGCTCGCCCTGGAACCCAGTCTGCTGATCTGCGACGAGCCGACCAGCGCGCTCGATGTATCGGTCCAGGCCCAGGTGCTCAACCTGCTCAAGCGTTTGCAGGCCGAGCGAAATCTCGCCTATCTGTTCATCACCCACGATATGGCGGTGGTGTCTTATCTGGCCGACGAGATCGCGGTGATGTATCTCGGCGAGATCGTCGAGCGCGGCCCGGCAACCGAGGTGCTCGATGCACCGAAACATCCTTATACCCAGGCGCTGCTCTCGGCGATGCCGCGTGTCGACAGCGCCAAGCGCGGCGAACGAATTCATCTGGCCGGCGATCTACCCTCACCCGCCAATCCGCCGGCCGGCTGTCGCTTCAACCCACGCTGCCCGCATGTGATGGACCGCTGCAAACAAGACAACCCGCAAGCCCGCAGCTTCGGCGCAGGCCATACGGCGCGCTGCCATCTCTACTGAGCGTGCGACCGCGCGCAAATTTCTGCAGGCTCCGGAAGTCACCCGCGCATCGATTCGATATCGGCCGACCGGGCATTCGAGCCCGGCCGGCTCCCCTCGGCGCGTCTGTTACAACGCGTCGATTGCATGCTGGCGATTCTTCTCCCATATTTTGGCGAAGGCCTCGTCGCTTTTACCCTGGCCCTCCGCCACGGCCTCTTTCCAGACTGCGCGCAGTGCTTTCAAACGGGCCAGACGCTGGTCGTTCCACTGCTGCATCTTGTCGGTCCAGATGCCTTTTTCCTTGAGATACCTGATCGCCCCCGGATGAAACGGCACATCGATCGGCGGCGTGCCAGCACGATCCAGCGCCCAACGTTTCATGGCCGCGGTGGCATCCTTGTACTCGGGAAAAGCCTGATCCAGCGCCTTGAGATAGTTGTAGACGAAATCATCATCCGCGTCGGCGGGCACCACCATCATCGGGTAGCGATAGGCCAGGATGTCGACCGGCTCATCTTCGCTTATACCTCCGCCGATGGTCTCTTCGTACGGCTGGAAGAACGGCGCAACTTTCTGCAGACGCGCCCAGCCGGCCTTGTTCTCGGGCGACAGTTCCAGCCAGCGGATGCCGCGCGGCGATTCCGCGAGCTCGTAGGTCTGGCTCGTGGTCGGCGTGGTACAGGCCGCATCCGCCTTGCCCTGGGCCAGCGAGCTCATCGTCGCGCTATAGGTCGGAAACATGATCGCGTTGACGTCGTCACGAGTCAGCCCCGCAAACGCCAGAAACGCATCACACTTGAGATTGGTCGACGGGTTGCCGGCGGTATAGGCCACGCGCTGGCCCTTGAGCTGTTTCAACGTTTTAATATCCGCATCGCGCGCAGTGAACACGCCGAACGACGACGGGCGGCCAGCGATCACGCGCAGATCCTGCGGGCCCCAGCGCCGTGCGGCGAAATCGGCCACGCCCTCGGACGCAAAAAACGTCTCGGTGGCCAGAAACCCCACCTGGGCCCGGCCGCGCAACAACGGCTCTAGCCGGCCCACGGCCGAACCGGAGGGCTGAATACGAATCCGCGTGCCATATTTTTTGCCTAAGGCGTCGGCGATCGCAGACGCCTCGGCATAGCCGGCCGAGCCGATATCGTAGGACGACCAGGTCATGGTCCCGGGCAGATTGGTCGCGCCGCTGTCGCCGTCATTGGCGACGGCGCCCGACAACGGCACGAGCGCGCATGCGCCGATACCGAGTGTCGCGATGCCCTTACGTAGCAATACGCTGATAGTCATGATGATTTCTCCTCCTGTTTATTTATGGGCGGCGAACGTTTATTCGTCGCGATCGGCGCATACGAGGCCGGCGCCGTCGGCCCGGCCGTTCAGCCGAAGGCCTGAATCCCGGTCTGGGCCCGGCCCAGAATCAACGCGTGCACGTCGTGCGTGCCTTCGTAGGTGTTCACCGCTTCCAGATTCATCACGTGACGAATGACGTGGTATTCGTCCGAGATACCGTTGCCGCCGTGCATGTCACGCGCCTGGCGGGCAATATCCAGCGCCTTGCCGCAGTTGTTGCGCTTCATCAGCGAGACCATCTCGGGCGCCCAGTTGCCTTCGTCCATCAGCCGGCCGAGTCGCAGACAGCCCTGCAGGCCGAGCGTGATCTCGGTCTGCATGTCGGCGAGCTTTTTCTGGATCAGCTGGGAGCGGCCAGCGGACGCTTGAACTGCTTGCGATCGAGCGTATAGCTGCGTGCGGCATGCCAGCAGAATTCGGCCGCACCCATCGCGCCCCAGGAGATGCCGTAGCGGGCCTTGTTCAGACAGGAGAACGGGCCCTTCAGGCCTTCGACGTCGAGGCGGTTTTCTTCCGGCACGAAACAGTCGGAGAGCATGATCTGACCGGTGGCCGAGGCACGCAGCGAGAACTTGCCTTCAAGCTTGGGTGTTTCCATGCCGCCGAAGTCGCGCTCGACCACGAAGCCGTTGATCTTGCCGTCGAGATTGGCCCAGACGACGGCCACATCGGCGATCGGGGAGTTGGTGATCCAGTTCTTGGCACCGTTCAAGACATAGCCGCCGTCGACTTTCTTGGCCTTGGTGCTCATGGAGCCAGGATCGGAGCCGTGGTCGGGTCGACTTCGCGGGCCAACAGGCCGTAGCAGACATGGTTCAGGCCCGCGCCGCCGTATTCTTCGGGAATAGTGGCACCGAGCATGCCGAGATCGCCGAGTTCGTTCATGATCTCGCGATGGAAGATTTCGTGGCGGTTGGCCTCGAGCACGCGCGGCATGAGGCTGTGCTGGCAATAATCGCGGCCAGCTTCGCGGATCATGCGCTCATCTTCGGTCAGTTGGGCGTCCAGTTGCAGTACGTCGTCCCATTGGAAATCGAAACTCATCGTTCACTCCTCTCGAATAGAGCGTGTCGATCGATCGGCACGCTTGTCCCCGCTTTTATTTCGCACGGTGCGGGTTGGGTCAGCCCGGCTCGATCAGGCACGCCGGTACCGTTTTTAATATCGGAACTGGGCCTAGACCTTCACCACACCGGCGGCAATGAGTTTTTGCTGGGTCGTATCGTCGATACCCAGCGACGACAGCACCGCCCGGCTGTCTGCGCCCAGCGCGGGCGGCGGCTTGCGATAGGTGGCCGGCGTGCGCGAGAGCTTGATGGGCGAGGCTGTACCGCGGTAATCGCCGATTTCGGCCACCAGTTCGCGATGCCGGGTATGCGGATGGTCCGCGACCGCGGCGACATCCTGTACCGGCCCGCAGGGCACGCCTGCGCCGATCAGCTGCGGCGCAAGTTCGGCGGCGCGATGGCGCACGAGCAGCGATTCAAGCGCACGCTTGAGTTCCGGCCGGTGTGCGCAGCGACAGCTGTTGTCGGCAAAGCGCGGATCGTGCGCCAGTTCCGGGGCACCCAGGGCCTCGCAAAGCTTGGCGAACTGGCCGTTATTGCCCACTGCCAGAAAGATGGGGTCGGCCCCGGTGGCATAGGTATCGTAGGGCGCAATGTTCGGATGGGCATTGCCGCTGCGTGCCGGCACTTTGCCGTTGGCGAAATAATTGGCCAGATGCGGATGCAGCACCGACACGCCGCAATCGTAGAGCGATACGTCCAGCGACTGGCCACTGCCACTGTGGTGGCGTTCTTGTAACGCCATCATGATGCCCAACGCTGATTGAGGCCGGTCACCATATCCACGATCGGCACACCCACGCGCAACGGTTCGCCACCGGCCTCGCCATTGACGCTCATCAGCCCACCCATGGCCTGGATAACCGCGTCATAACCGGGCAGACCGCCCAACGGGCCGGTTGGCCCGAAACCGGAAATCGCACAGTGAACGAGTGCAGGGAAACGCTCGGCGAGCACCGCGTCGTAGCCCAGCCCCCAGCGTTCGAGCGTGCCCGGCTTGAAGTTCTCGACGAACACATCGGCGTCTTCAAGCAGCGTCAGCAAAAGATCGCGTCCCGCATCGGTCGACAGATCGATCGAGATGCCGTGCTTGTTGCGATTCAGGCCCGAGAAATAAGCCGCCACGCCATCGATGAACGGCGGCCCCCAGGCGCGTGTTTCATCGCCGCCCGGCGGCTCGAGCTTGATCACGTCGGCGCCGTGATCGGCCAATACCTGAGTACAGAACGGCCCGCCCAGCACGCGGCTGAGATCGACGACCTTGAGCCCCTGCAATGCGCCGGTGCTCATCGCTTCATTGTCTGTACCCATGCCTATCACGGGCACAGCGTGAGCGCCTGATCGACCGAGAGCGGGGTTTCATCCAACAGCGCGCGCTGCAGCTCGGTCTCATCCCCCGCAGGCTCGGGCGTGAGTGGATCGGCCGGCTGCAGCTTGTAACGTACGACGAGCAGGGCCAGTGCCAGCCGACGCGCATCGTCCGGCTGCTGGGCGGCTTCCCAGGCCAGAAACACCGCGCTGCACAGGTTGTAGAGCGCACTGGCGACCTGGCGCACGATATCGTCGTCTTTCTGTTCGGCCGTCTCCTCCACGAGTCCGGAGACGCGGTCAATGAGCGGTGCGAAAACGGCCGTCGCGCACTCAGGCATTGCGATATCGGCTACCAGGGAATGTAGGTAGTCCATCAACGGTGCAAGGGTTTTCTGGCGGCGTACCGCGCGCATTACATCGAGCGCAACGATATTGCTCGTACCTTCCCAGATCGAGCCCAGATGCGCGTCGCGCAACAGCTTCGCCTCCGGCCATTCCTCGATATAGCCGACCCCACCCCGCACTTCCATGGCGTCGCCGATCGCCTTGCGAGAATCGCGGGTGGCGCGAAACTTGATCAGCGGCGTGAGCAGGCGCACATGCTTGGCCGCGGTCTCGTCACCGGCATCCGCGGCGTCCAGACGGCGGCTGATATGCATGAACATGGAGCGCGCCTGTTCGGCCGGCAGCATGATCTTGAGTAGCTGGCGCTGCATGAGCGGCATGTCGATGAGCCGACGACCGAAGGCCTCGCGATGACGCGCGACATGCAACGCCTCGCTCAGCGCACGCCGCATTAACCCCGCCGCACGCACGCCGTTGGACAGCCGCGACATGTTCATCATGTCCGCTATCTGCTGGAAGCCGCGGCCGATATCACCAATCAGATAGGCCGTGGCGCCCTCCAGAACGATTTCGCCGCTGGCCATCGAGCGCGTGCCCAGCTTGTCCTTGAGCCGCACGATGCGATAGCTGTTGCGCGAGCCGTCGTCGCGGGTTTTCGGCAACAGAAATAAGCCGATACCGGCCATCCCCTCGGGGCCGTCGTCGGCCCGGGCGAGCACCATGGCCAAATCCGCATCGGCATTGGAACAGAACCATTTATCGCCGCGCAGACGCCATTCGCCGTCGTCGCCACGGGTGGCTCGAGTCGTAATACGGGCGATATCCGAACCCGCGGCCTGCTCGGTCATGAACATCGCACCCTGGTAGAGCGTGTCCATATCGCGTGAAGTCAGATACGGCAGAAACTTGTCGATGAGCCCGGCATCGCCGAACTTGCGCAGCGTGCGGGTCAGCGAATCGGTCATGCTCACCGGGCAACACAGGCCGAACTCGGCTTGGACGAACAGATACGTCAACGCGTACTTGATCAGCGACGGGCGTTTGGTATCGGTATGACTGAGCGCAGCCAGGCCGAGCTCCCCGTAGGCCACGCGTTCGAGCGCGATATAGCTGGGATGTTTTTCGATACGCTGGCTGTCTTCGCCGCGCCGGTTGCGATGCACTAGCGTGGGCGGATTCTTGTCCGCCGTCATCGCCCAGTCGTCGAGCTCGCCGGCCGCGCGTTCACCGAGATCGACAAGCTGGGGTTCGAGCTCGCGGTATCGATCGTCGCCGAGATAAACCCTTAGCAGGCGGGCCAAACCGGGGTCGCGCTCAAACAGACTCAGCCCGTGCGCGTCAGGAATATTGCTTTGCGGGTTGGCCTGGTCGCGATCGGATGCGGGCGTCGACATAGCGGGGCTTTTGATGGGCTTTGCCGCAGATTAGGGCGCCTTTTCGATAGACGTCCAATACAATCGGTATCCTGTTCGATAAACAAAAATTATCGAACATGTCGCACCGTATGAATCTCAAACAACTGCGTTATTTCGTGGCGGTCGCTCAAGAGCTGCATTTCGGTCGGGCAGCCAAGCGGCTGCATATTTCACAGCCAGCGCTCAGCTTCGATATCAAGAAATTCGAGCAGCAGCTGGGCGTGACTCTTCTCGAACGCACCAACAAACGCGTAACGCTCACCCAGGCCGGCGCGTTGTTGCTAACCGAAGCCGAACATCTGTTGGCCCATGCCGCCGATGCGGAACAACTCGTGCGCCGCTCGTCACGACGCCTGACCGGCCGGCTACGGGTCGGCTTCGTTAACTCGATGCTATTCCGCGGTCTACCGGAGGCGGTCGCCCGGTTCGGTCACGAGCATGCCGATATCGATATCGTGCTCAAGGAACTCAACACCGAAGAACAGATCGCGGCCCTGGCAGGCCAACGTATCGACCTCGGCTGTGCGCACGGCATCCGGCATGGCGACGACATCAGCAGCCATGCATTGCTAAGCGAATCTTTTGTGTGCTGTCTGCCAGGCGGTCATCCACGTGCTGGCACCGGTCCGATCGACTTGGCAAGCCTCGCCGACGAACCCTTCATCCTGTTTCCGCGCGCCGTATCACCGCATTACCACGACCGAATCGTGGCGCTGTGCGTGGAGGCCGGATTCAGCCCCGACATTCGTCATGAAGTACGGCTGTGGCAAACAGTCGTGACAATGGTCGAAAAAGGCATGGGTATCGCACTGGTTCCAGCGCCGTTGAAACATGCAGAGCGCGGTGATGCCTGTTTTCGGGAATTGAGGCAATGCGGGCACGTCGGAAATTCGACTGCTGCGGCGCAGCGGCATTACTAACGCACTCGCGGACGCGTTTGCGACGTGCTTGAGCCAGGCGCGGTAACGGTTTCACGTGGAGCAGGCAAAAAAGAGCCGCCCGCGGGCGGCTCTTTATCGTCACATGAACGATCAGCGCTCAGACCGCAATCTGGCCGCCGTCGGCCTTCTGGATGACCACCGTCGAGGCACGCGGGCGTACGTTGCCGCTCGGTTCGACCGTAGCATCCGGCGTATTGCTGCCGCTGTCATCGATCGGCCAGTTGCTCGGGTGCTGGATGTTGATGAACAAGGCCGTCTTGTCTGGCGTGGCGAAGATGCCGGTGACTTCACAGCCGTTCGGGCCCACTGCGAAGCGCTTGAGCTGAGCCTGGTTGCCCTCGTGGATCACTGAGGCGTTATCGCCCTTGCTCAGACCCTGGGGAACGACCGCCAGCACCTGGTCGTTGGTGACGTCGGTACCACCGGTATCGGTCTCGATCCAGAGAATGCCCTGGCCGTCGCCGCGATCGTCATACCAAAGACCATCACAACTCGAGAAGTAGTTCTGGGCGGTGAGGCTGGAACGGTTGTAGTCGTCGGCCTCGGAGTCCGTACCCAACGCGCCGAATACGAAGATATCCCAGCTGAACCGGGTATCGCCGGGTGACGGTTCGACCCAACGAATGACCTGACCATCGTTGTTGTTGACGCGCGGATTGGCCGCATTCACCGGCGCTTCGTCATAAGCCGAGCCGGGCTCTTCAATCGAACTCCCATTCGAAAAAGTCGGGCTTTGACCTTCGGGCAGACGATCGGAGTTGTTCGTCAAGGTCATGTAGACCTCGCCGGACACCGGATCGACGGTGCCCCATTCCGGGCGATCCATGGGCGTGGCGCCCATGAGATCCGCGGCGTCGCAGGTATGGATGATGATGCCGGCACGATCACCGGCTTCCAGACCCAGGGCGCTGGCCAGCGTCATACCGGCATAGCGGCTGCCGGCCGAGGCCGGCACGATCGTATCGGGCTCGAGTTCGAGCCATTCGCCGCTGCCGTCGGCGTTGAACCGGGCCGCATAGAGCGTGCCTGCGTCCATGTATTTCGCGCCGATGGCCAGGCGATCGGTGGTCGCGCCAGCCGTATTGGCATCGGCCGGGTTCCACACTGCATCGGAGACGAATTTGTAGATGTATTCGTTGCGCGAATCATGGCCGGAATAGAACACCACCGGCTCGCCTTCGACGAGCTTGCCCGGCCAGCAGCCCTCGTGACGAAAACGCCCGAGCGCGGTGCGTTTGACCGGCCGCGACGTCGCGTTGTACGGATCGATTTCCACGATATAGCCGAAGGTACGCGGCTCGTTGCGATAGTCCTCTGCCGCGGTTTCACCGGTCGGCGTGGCGTTGAAACGGGCGAACTCGTCGGCGCTTTCCGTGGCGTCGCCGGCCGAAGTCTCCCAGCCATAACGCGTGCTACCGGTGGGAATACCCAGGCGGTTGTCGTCGGCTGCGCGGCCGCTGTCTTTGCGGAAGACGTTCGGCCAGTTTTCTTCGCAGGTGAGATACGTGCCCCACGGGGTGAAGCCGTTGGCGCAGTTGTTGTTGGTGCCGCGCGTGCTCATGCCCGTGTTGTCGTATGCCGTCACGACATAGTCGCTACCGGCAACCGGGCCCGCCAGCTCACAGGGCGTCGCACTGGTCACACGGCGGTTGTACTGCGAGCTGCGCACCACGTCCCAGACACGGTTTTCGTTACGGCGCAGCTCCACCACGGTCACACCGTGGGCGTTGATTTCGGTGCGCGAATCGTCGGCGGCGCGTGGCTGATCGTTACGGTCCAACCTGCGACTCTCAGCATCATAGTCATAGCCTTGCGGTGCCACGCCCGTGGATATCACATCGAAAAGCGCTAGCTGGTCGATGTATTCGTTGTTGAGCGCCATGATGAAATTCGACGAGGCGGTATCGTCGGAAATCGGGAAGTTGTGCATGCCGTCGTGGTGCATGCCGACGCTGTTGGCCTGAATTTCAGGCGTGAACGCGAGATTCTGGTTCCATGCCTGGCCGTTGTTGTTGATCGGCGTGCCCCAGGGCATGACCACCTGGGCAGTATAACCACTGGTCGCTGCCGCGGCACCGGCGGTCAGCGCGGCGCTGCCTTGCGACGAGCTCGCGCCCGGTACGACCACGGCGTCCTGCTGTGAGCCTTCCAGCGCCTCGAACGCCAGCATCATGGCAGCGGCTCGGTCGCCGTCGCTGCTCGATACGTTGTCATTATCGTCGTCGCTGCAAGCCGTCAGTCCGAAGCCGGCGAGCATGCTCACCGCGGCCACGTTGAGGCCGCCGCGCATGATGCTGCGGCGCGAGACGCGCCGTTCCAGTACGGAGGAGAACGGCTCGTTCTCGCTCGCATTCAATAGCCGATGGTCTTCGATCTCTTCGCTCATGGTCCGCCCTCGATGGTGGGAAGTCTTTGTTATGGCTGACGCGCGTAACTGCGCGAGGCCTGCTGCCGTTTCCATCGAGCACCGCGTTGATCCGTCTAGACGGACCGAGGACTTTTCGTCGCAACCTGGTGTTGCGCCCAAACAGTCTTTCGCGCGAACTCATACGAAACGGCAACAGGCCGTGTGCCACCGCACGCTAGGGGCTTGCTGTGACATCTCCATGAACGAACCGAGGCGATTTCATGACGGTTTTGTGAACACGCCCGTGAAGCGCGTATTCAATAGGCTCAGCGCTTTTCGAGGGCCTGCTCGAAGGCGGCGAGCGCGTCGTCGGAGAAGAGTACGAAGCGCGCCCGTTGGATGCTTTGCGCACGCGCAGCACAGTCGGCCACGGTATGCACGGCGATCTCGGCAGCTTCATCGAGCGGATAGCCGTAGATGCCGGCCGAGATGGCCGGAAAGGCGATCGATTCGGCGTTCTCTTCTTCGGCAAGCTCCATGGCCGTGCGATAGCAGCTGGCCAGCTGTGCCGCCACAGGCTGGCTTTTGCTATACACGGGGCCGGCGCAATGCACGACGTAGTCGTTGGGTAGATCGAAAGCAGGCGTGATCACCGCCTCGCCCGCTTCGATGGGCGCGAGTGCGCGACTGGCTTCGACCAGTTTCGACCCCGCGGCGCGGTGGATTGCGCCGTCCACACCGCCGCCGCCCTTGAGCTGCTTGTTGGCGGCATTGACGATGACGCCAATGTCGGGCTGATCGGTGATATCGCCCTTGATGCATTCGATGGTCAGACCGTTGAACTCTCGCTGCATGATGGCCCCTCTATTCGGGTAAGGTTCGCCCATCATCCCGAGCCCGGCGCTTCAAGCCAAGCCTATGGCGCAACTGATCAAATACTGGAACACCCTCAAGGGCAGCTACTGGTTCATCCCGACGGTCATGTCGATCGCCGCTGCGATCCTGTCGTTCGTACTGACTGCGATCGACTCGCGTATCGGCGACGAGTGGGTCGCGCAGATGCCCTGGATATACAGCATTCAGGCTGAAGGCGCGCGCGGGCTTCTGACCACCGTGGCCGGGTCGATGATCGGCGTGGCCGGCGTAACGTTTTCGATCACGATCGCGGCCCTGTCGTATACGACCTCCACACTGGGTCCACGGCTGTTGACCAACTTCATGAACGACCGGGGCAATCAGATCACCCTCGGCACGTTCGTCTCCACTTTCGTGTATTGCCTGCTGCTGCTGCGGGTCGTACAGGCCGGCCATGAAGGCAGTGCGGCGTTCGTGCCGCATCTGTCGCTGGCGTTCGCCGTGGGCATGGCCGTCGCCAGCCTCGCCGTGCTGATCTATTTCATTCACCACATTACCGAGTCGCTGCATGTCTCCAACGTGGTGGCCAACGTCGCACGCGATCTCGACAGCGCGATCGACGGCTACGAAGCCCGTATCGAAGCCGACCGCGAGAGACCGCCGGCCCACCTGCCTGCCGACTTCGACGAACACGCTTTTGCAGTGCGCGCCAATGGCGACGGCTATATTCAGAACCTCGTGTTCGGCTCGCTCGTGAACACCGCGTCGAGCCACGATCTGGTCCTGCGTCTGGAGCGTGCCCCGGGTGATTTCGTCACCGAAGGCCAGGTCTTGCTCTGGGCGTGGCCGGCCGTTCGCGTGGATGAAGATATCGCCACCGCGCTCGTCGGCGCCTACGCCTGGGGCCGCCAGCGCACCGAATCCCAGGACGTATTCTTCCTGGTCAACGAACTGGTCGAAATCGCCGCGCGCGCGTTGTCGCCCGGTATCAACGACCCCTATACCGCCATGGGTTGCCTCGACTGGCTCAGCGGGGCGATGCATCGCGTCGCGCGCCACGACATCTCCAGCCGCCACGGCTTCGATAGCGACGACACGTTGCGCGTCTGGGCTCGCGGTTTCGATTTCGAAATCCTGGCGAACGCGATTTTCAACCAGCTGCGCGCCTATTTCGCCAGCGATCGCAACGCGGCGGTCCACATGCTGGGCCGTATCGGCGACGCAGGCGAATTCCTGCGCGGCCCCGATCAGCGCCGGCTTATGCAGGAGCAGGCCGAAGCTCTACACGAAGCCGCGACCGCAGCCATGACCTGCGAAAAGGATCGTCGCGCCGTCGAACAAGCGTACCGTCGAGCCTTGCGCCTGATCGACGGCCGCGACTTCAACTGAGCGCGGCTTGATTCCGCGCGGTTCGGGCCCGATGTTAGTGGGTTGGCCATTTTCAATCGACGCCGCATGACCGACGCACGCACCGACCAACCCAGCCCAAACCAGCCCCCGGTCGCCAAACGTCGCCCGGTCAGCGAACAACGCCACGGCGTCACACTTGTCGATGACTACGCCTGGCTGCGCGATGAGAACTGGCGCGAGGCGATGCACGACCCTTCGTTGCTGCATGCCGAGATCGCGGGATATCTGGAAGCGGAGAACGCCTATACCGATGCGCATATGGCGCCGCTTTCGTCGCTGCGCCAGCACTTGGTTGCCGAACTGCGCGGGCGTATCGCCGAACGCGATACCAGCGTGCCGACCCCGGATGGCGACTGGTACTACTACGTGCGCTTTCGTGAGGCCGGCCAGCACCCGATCTTCTGTCGTGCGCCGCGGGCCGGCAACGACGACATGCCAGCCGACGAGCCCATGCCGGACGACGGCCTGACCCACGAACAGATCTTGCTCGATGGCGACGCCGAGGCCCATGGCCGGGCTTATTTCAGTCTTGGCGCGGTCAATCACAGCCGCGATCATCGGATGCTGGCCTTTGCCCTGGACGAACGCGGTTCCGAAGCCTATACGCTGCATGTACGCGATATCGAAACCCAGCGCGAAATCCAGCCGCCGATCACCAATACCACCGGCAACCTGATGTGGTCCGCGGACAGTGCCACGCTGTTCTTCACCACGCTCGACGACAACCACCGTCCGTGCAAAGTGTGGCGGCTCGCGCTCGGCGACCCACCGGATACAGCGGAACTGGTCTATTCCGAGTCAGACCCGGGGTTTTTCGTGTCGGTGGATACGACCCAGAGCGATCGTTTCATTCTGATCAACGCGCACGATCACGCCACCAGTGAAACGCGCTTCATCGATTCGGCTTCACCCTGGGAGATGCCACGGCTGATCGCCGAACGCGTCGAAGGCCAGGAATACGATGTCGAGGACGACGGCGACGACTTCGTGTTACTCACGAATGCCGACGGCGCCGAAGACTTCAAGCTCGTACGCACGCCCATCGACATGCCCGCACGCGATCACTGGCAGACGATCGTCGAACACGTACCAGGCCGCTTGCTGCTCGACCATCTCGAATTCGCCGATTTTCGGGTGCGCATGGAGCGCGCCGACGCGTTGCCGCGGATCGTGATCACCGACAAACGCAGTAGCGAGGATCACGCGATTCGTTTCGACGCCGAGGCCTATAGCTTGGGCATCGACCCCGGCTACGAGCACGATACCCATACCCTGCGCTTTATTTACAGCGCCCCCAACACGCCCGACGAAACCTACGACTACAACCTGGCAACGCGCGAGCGCACGCTACGCAAGCGCCGCGCCGTGCCCACCGGATTTACCCCGTCGAACTATGTCGTGCGCCGGCTGCACGCGACGGCAGCCGACGGCGCCGAAGTACCGATCACGCTCGTCCATCACGTGGATACAGCAATCGATGGCAGCGCGCCGTGTCTGCTGCACGGCTACGGTGCCTACGGCATATCCGAGCCCGCCGCGTTCTCCTCCAGCCGCTTTTCGCTCATTGATCGCGGTTTCATCCACGCCACCGCACACGTACGCGGCGGCAAGGAATGCGGCTATCGCTGGTACGCCAACGGCAAACTGGCGCACAAACCCAACACCTTCAGCGACTTCATCGCTGTCGCCGAACATCTGGGCAACACCGGCTATACGGCGGCAGGCCGAATCGTGCCCCACGGCGGCAGCGCCGGCGGCATGCTGGTCGGTGCCGTGCTCAACCAACGGCCCGAGCTATGGGGCGCGGCGATCGCCGACGTGCCCTTCGTCGACGTACTCAATACGATGATGGATGAAAGCCTGCCGCTGACTCCGCCGGAATGGCCGGAATGGGGCAACCCGCGCGACGATGTATCCGCTTTCGAAACCATTCGCAGCTACTGCCCTTACCAGAACGTCAGCGCCCAGGCCTATCCGCCGATCCTGGCGATCGCAGGCGTATCCGACCCACGCGTGACGTATTGGGAGCCGGCCAAATGGGTGGCCAAGCTGCGTGCGCACAAGACCGACACCCATACGCTACTGCTCAAGACCCATATGGCCGCCGGCCACGGCGGTCTACCCGGCCGCTTTACCGCACTCGAAGAAACCGCGCTTGTCTACGCCTTCGTACTCGACGCCTTCGATATGGCACAGGCCGCTGCCGACGGCGAGCCGGACAGCGACGCGAATACATCCGTTCGCGCCAACGAAGTCTACTGACAAAGCCCCGCGAGACACTCAGGGTATGCTGCATGCTCGTCGGGCAAGACCTGGTTCGGTCGCGCACGGATGACAGCTCGATATCGCTTTACTTCGATCAGAGCGCAACGACTAGAAAATTTCACGATATGCCCGAGAAATTGCGCTGTTTGCGCCCGCTTGAGCTAATATCCCCTTTCTTAAAACAAAAGAGTAGTTGGGGGATTTATGAGCTTTGGGGTATACAGAGTCGCATCGACGGCGGCTCTTCTTGTTGTGCTTGCCGGTTTTTCCAGCGGTTGCGCAACTATCGCCAGTGGCACGGATCAGAACGTGTCTTTTGATTCGGAACCAGAAGGGGCGACAGTACGAGTCGCTGGAAAGATCATTGGCCAGACACCGGTCAGCTCACGTCTGGATAAGAAGAATGACCAGACCGTTTCTTTTGAAATGGAAGGCTACCGGACCGTATCCAAATCACTCGCAACGAAAACCGACCCCTGGTTTTTCGGCAACATTATTTTCGGCGGGCTATTCGGCTCGACTACCGACTTCGCGACGGGGGCGATTTACGAATACAGCCCGGATCAGTATTTCGTGACGCTGCCGCCCGTCGACAGTGCCGGCGTGCTGGATAAAAAGCAGTCGATCGAACGTTTTGTCGTGGTCACCTACTCAGAGTTGCGCTCGGCGGCGGCCACCTCGCGACCCACCGATGACGAATCGTTTTCGAGCCTTCTTGCGGCCCTGGATATCGACGCGAATCGCACCGACGACGTTAATCAGCTGGCACGTACGCTGCTCGCCAATCCGAACCCCGTGGACGGCGCAAACGCCGTCACCGCCCGGTTCTAGTTCACCTACCGTCCCGATCGCGTCGGCCCGTTTCATGCGGGCCGACGCAAGATTTCCAACACGTGGTCATTTAGTACCGCGATCGGCGGTACTTGGGACGCTGCCCCGCCCGCCGTGGTTGCTCAGTGCAAGGCCCGTCGAGGTCATCGCAGCCCGACCTTACGTCTGATCGCTTTCATCGAAACTGCCGTGGCGCCCTGCACCATCGGCAAAACGAGCGGCGCCATCAATGGCTTCGGCGAACACGATCGGATAACCGCCGGCGCCTTCGCGCCGCAGGGCCTCGTCCAACTCGTAATCCCATTGGCTATAGAGCGAACGCCGGTCGGCACGCAGACATTGTTGCGGGAAGCGCGCAATCGCGTGCGCCAGTTCCAGTGCAGCGGTCAACGACTGACCGTCGGCAACGCAGCGACTGGCCAGGCCCATCTGTAGTGCTTCGTCGGCTTCAACCGGGCGGCCGGTCAGAACCATGTCGAGCGCGCGGGCCTGGCCCACGAGGCGCGCCAACCGCACGGTACCGCCGTCGATCAAAGGTACGCCCCAGCGCCGGCAGAACACGCCGAAAACGGTCGAATCCTCGATCACCCGTAGATCACACCAGAGCGCCAGTTCCAGCCCACCCGCCACGGCGTAGCCGGGAACGGCACCAATTACCGGCTTGTCGAGACGCATACGAGTCGGGCCCATCGGTCCAGGGCCGGCGCCGTCCGGATCGACGGCGTTGCGACGTTCGGCGTCGCCCAGGGCTTGGAGGTCGGCGCCGGCACAGAAGTGCCCACCGGCGCCGGTGAGTACAGCAACCGCGAGATCCGAATCGACCTCGAAATCGATAAAAGCCTGACGCAGCTTATCGGCGGTCGGCCGATCCACGGCGTTGCGTTTATCGGGGCGATTGAGGGTGATGACGCAAACCGATCCATCAATCGCGACGGTTACAGGCAATTCGGACACACCAGCCACCGGTTTAAAACAGCCATCAAACGGCCCTCATGAGCGCAGCACCCGAGCGGAGACGTTGCCAACGCTTTTGCACTATACCGTTGCCGGGGCTGCCGAATCGGCTCATCCGCTATCCGATTCAGCTTCGCTTGCGCTGACGCTTGGCCAGTGGCTCGAACGCCTCGGCCCGGAGCTGCCACTGCCCGCTCTCGGCGATCAGCTCGATCCAGCCCGGCCCACCGTAGGCACGCGAACGCCCGGCCGCACCCGGGTTGAGCACCCAGGGCGTTTCGTCAGTGTCCTGTACCCGCCGATGGCTATGACCGCATACGATGGCCTGGGCGTGTGGAAAACGTTCGCGCAGCTTGCGATGGCGTGTTTTCGCCGGCCACTGATCGCCGTGGATGACCGCCAGTTTGCCACCCGGCAGGTCGAGGACTTCGCTTTCCGGCCAGCCGGAATCGCCGGGGTCGTTGTTGCCCTGCACGATCACGATCTGCTCGGCCAATGGCGTGATCGCCGCTTCGATGCCATCGCCGACATCACCGGCATGCACAAGCACATCAGCACCGCGCACGGCGTCGGCTATTCGAGGGTCAATATGGCCGTGGGTATCGGCGATCAGAGCAATACGCATCACAGCAGCTTAAACGCTGGCATGTGCCGGTCAATCCGTCTCATTGCAGTTGTCATACGGGCACGATAGATGCGCACGCCGTTTTCTGCTTAGAATTCATCTCATGAAAACGATCGCGCTCTACAGTCTCAAAGGCGGCGTCGGCAAGACCGCCGCTGCCGTCAATCTCGCCTTCGAGGCAGCCCAGGCCGGCAAGCATGTATTGCTCTGGGATCTGGACCCGCAGGGGGCAGCCAGCTGGTATTACGGCATCGACGAATCACCCGACATCTCGGCCAAGCGCGTGGTGTCCGGCAAGGAGCCACTGGGGCGGTATATTCAACCCACCGACTACGAACGGCTGTCCATTCTGCCGGGCGATCGCGGCTATCGTGATTGGGATGCGCAAATTCATGCGGCCAAGCAGCCACGCAAGGTGCTCGAGAACCTGATCGAGCCGTTTTCCGAAAGCTATTCGCTGTTGGTGCTTGATTGCCCGCCCGGTATCGGCGCGCTGGCCACCTCCGTGCTGCGCGCAGCCGACCGGGTGCTGGTGCCAGTCGTACCCACACCGTTGTCGTTGCGCGCGCTCGACGAAGTGCTCGAACATGTCGACGACAAGAAAGTCGGCAAAACCCGGGTGACGCCGTTCTTTTCGATGGCCGATCGGCGCCGGAAAATGCATCGTGAGATGATCGAATCGCCCCCGGCCACAATGAAAAAAGCGCCCAAGACCTTTATCGACTACAGCACGCACGTCGAACAGATGGGTGCGCATCGAGCGCCCATCAGCGTCTACGCACCGCGCAGCCGGGCGGCCGCGCAGTACCGCGCGCTTTACGAAGAAATCAGCTGAACGAGGTCGGTATCAGTTTGGCGCGCCCATTTGCGCGAGCATGAATTCGGCAATCGCCGGACCCTGATCTTCCTGCAGAAAATGGCGGGCGTGCCGGATCGTGGTGTGCGGCACGTGGGCAGCCCCGGCAACGCGGCGGCGCAGCGCCCGATCCGCACCACGGGTGATTGGGTCACCGTCAGCAAAACAAGTATGAAACGGTCGTGAAAACCGCGCCAGAGATTCCCATGCGGCACGGTTTGCGGGCGTGGCCGGATCGTTCGGCGTGATCGGGACAAGGCCGGGGAAGGCGCGAATACCGGCGGTATAACGTTTATCTGGAAACGGCGCGTTATAAGCGGCCCGCTCGACGCGAGAGAGCCAGCGGCGGCTGCCAGCCTGCACGATCGCCCCCACCGGAAAAACCGGGCTATAACGTGCAAATGCGCGCCAGGCCGAGAACAGCACCGGCATATTTTCGTCACCGGTTGGCAGAAAACCGTTGCCCACGAAGACACGGGCGAAGATATCGGGCTGTTCGGCCACCAGCCTGAGACCGATCAGCGACCCCCAGTCCTGACAGAACAGAGTCACATCCGTCAGTCCCAGTTGTGCGAACCATGCCCCGGTCCACGCAACGTGGCTGGCGTAGCTGTAATCGGCGACCGCAGCCGGTTTGTCGGAACGGCCGCAGCCAATCAGATCGGGCGCGAGTACGCGATAACCGGCCGCGACCAACGGCTCGATCATATGTCGATACAGGTATGCCCATGTTGGCTCGCCGTGCAGCAGCACCACCGGCGAAGCATTGGCGGGGCCTGCTTCGGCATAATGCATGCGCAAGCCATCGACTTCGGCATAGCGCGGCGTGTAGGCAAAGCCGGGCAAATCCGTAAAGCGGGCTTCGGGTGTTCGATAAACCTGACGTGTCATGAATGCTCGGCCGGGCTCAGCCGTCGCGACGGCTGTGATGTTTGTTCTGCACACAAAAGCGCGCATCTAAATGTGGTCACAATCCCTATTGTGCTGCCCACGCCCAGACGATAGCGTGGCGCCATAACGATAACGGTCATAGGGGATATCCTTGATTGTCAGATTTAAAGATGGATTGCGCGGCCATAACAGCCTGCAGCAACTTGCAGTCGTCGCTGCCGCAACCGTGCTGCTCGGTGGCTGCTCCGCTGCGATCAGCACCACCAACGCGGCGGCCGATGCAGCACGCACCGTAACGAAAGGCGTTCTGGCCAGCAGCCGTGCTTCGACCGATGCCTCGGTAACCGAGCCGAACACGCCGCGCTATCGCCAGACTGTCGCGTTCGTCGATTCACAGCGCGACCCGCTACGCCGCGAAGCCGCGCTCGGCCAGGGCGAACATATCGATGCGCTGGCCGATCTGCTCGATACGCGTCGCGCCGAGCTCGGGCGCTGGATGCAGGCGAACCATGGCGAATTATTTGTCGCCGAGCATGACGCCGAGTCGATCGTGGCCCGGCTGCAAGCACGACGCGGCTGAACGTGTTTTGATGAACACTGCGCTCTTACCCACGACATTCCCCAAGGAAAGGAAGGTCCATGATGAAATCCGTAGTCTCCGTTTCGGCTGCAATGCTGCTGGCGATGAGCCTGACCGCATGCGGCAATAACGACGATCAGAACGAAGCCAACGCTGATACCGCAGACACCACCGCCAACGCCGAGACCAATACCGCCAGCGAAAACAGTGGCGATATGGCCGCCGACAGCGGTACCCAGATGGAGAGCGACTCACAGGCGGACGGCGAGTCGCAGATGGGCGACGACGCCATGATGAACGGCGACAGTCAGGCCAATAACGATTCGGGCATGGCCAGCGGCGACAGCGCGCCCGCCAGCGAAGATATGCCACAGGCCGCGGTCGCAGTACTACACGGCACCGAGGGTAACGACGGCATATCGGCGACGATCCGTTTCACCCCCCAGGACGGCGGCGTCGCCTATACCACCGAAGCCGAGGGCCTCGCGCCCGGCAAGCACGGCTATCATATCCATCTGTATGGCGATTGCTCTGCCGGCGATGGCAAGTCGGCCGGCACGCACTTCAACCTCGAAGGCAGTTCCAAGAATCCGCCGGCGGATATCGACCGCATCACCGGCGATCTGGGTGACCTCGACGTGGGCGAAGATGGCAGCGCCTCGGACGAAGGCACACTCGACGGCGCATCGCTGACCGGTGCCAAGGCGCTGATCGGCCGCGGCGTCATCATCCACGAAAAAGCCAACGATCCGAACCAGCCTCCGATCGGCGCCGCCGGTTCGCGTCAGGCTTGCGGTGTGATCGGTATCGCCGAAGCGGACGGCGGCATGAGTTCGAATGCCGACGCCTCCGGCAGCAACGACTCGAGCATGTCGGATGCCGAGCCCTCGGCGGATGCGAATACGAGCAGCAACAGCTCGGATGACAGCGACTCGTCGATGTAAGCCGGTATCTGGCCCGATCAGGGCCAGGCCCGACCCGGCGTCGTTTGCGGCGCCGGGTTTTTTATAGGCAACAGTCCCCTAGCTCACCGCCACCTTGTAGTTGCCGCGCTCGGCATCGTATTCGAGTGTAATCTGACCGTTCTGTTCGGCAGACTTGAGCAGGTCGGTGAAGCTTTTGAAACCGTAGTAGCTTTCGTTGAAGCTCGGATAGACACGCTTGATGGTCTGCTTGACCAGCGAACCCCACACCGGGTCGTAGTCGGACTCCAGCGACGACACGATTTCGAGCAGCTGTTCGCGCGCCTGGGCGCCCTTGTCCTGCTTTTGGCCTGATTCCGCCTTGCGCTTGCGTGCACGGCCGGATTTGCGCACCAGGTCATCGTAGTAGATGAATTCGTCGCAATTGGCGACCAGCAGATCCGATGTCGAGGATTTCACCCCGCAGCCGATCACGCGCTTGTTATTTTCCTTGAGCTTGGAGACCAGCGGCGAGAAATCCGAATCGCCTGAAACCAGCACGAATGTGTCGATATGGTCCTTGGAATAGCATAGATCGAGCGCATCCACGACCATACGGATATCGGCGCTGTTCTTACCGGAAATACGCGTTTGCGGGATATCGATCATCTCGATACCCATGGAGTGGAACGATTTCATCTGCCCGCGATACTGGCTCCAGTCGCAATAGGCACGCTTGAACACGAGCCGCCCTTTCTCTAACACACGCTTGTGGATCAGGCCCATATCGAACTCGCCGCCCGGCAGATCCTTCACGCCCAGCGCGAGATTCTCGAAATCGATAAAAACGGCGATGAGTGCTTCCCCGGACATGGGCCTTCCTGCGTGGAGCGCGCTGTGAAACCGACGCGTATGAAATATGCGCGCAGTCTAGCGGCCCGCCACAGGCCCTGTCTCGCGTGGCGATTCATACGTCGTTTGGCTGTTTCGGGCATGCTATACACACGAACTGACTCAAAGAGGAGATGAATCGATGTTCAAACATGCTCTACTCGCCAGCGCGATGCTGGTCGCATCCAGCAGTGCCTTTGCAGCAGATATGAAGGCAGAGGACGCGGCCGGCGTGTGGGAAACCGCGAGCGGTGGCTATGTGCAGCTCTATGAAGAAGGCGATACCTGGAAAGGCAAGATCGTGGGTTCGAAGAGCGGCAAGGCACGCTACGACAAGAACAACCCCGACGAGTCCAAACGTGATCGCAGATTGCTGGGCATCACGGTACTCGATGGCCTGAAATATGCCGGCAACGGCGAGTTCGAAGGCGGCACGATCTACGATCCGAACAACGGCAAGACGTATAAGGCCAAGGCCACACAGACCGGTCCGGATACGATCGAGGCACGCGGCTATATCGGCATCAGCCTGATCGGCAAATCGCAGACCTGGAAACGTATCGAATCGGACGCCGAAAACGTACACCAGGATCTGCTGCAGAAATAGCGCGGCATCGAACGAGTCGCCAATGCACGTCTAAGCGACAAAAAAAGCCCCGGTCAGCCGGGGCTTTTTTCGTGTCGGCGCTATCGATCAGCTACGCACGCTTTCCGAAGCGGGCACGAATTTAAGCGCGACACCGTTATTGCAATAGCGCTTGCCGGTCGGCTTCGGCCCATCGTTGAAGACATGCCCCTGATGGCCGCCACAGCGCGCGCAATGATATTCCTTGCGCGGGATGATCAGCTTGTAATCGGTCTTGAAGCCGAGGTGGCCATCGATGTAGTTATAGAAACTCGGCCAACCGGTGCCGGATTCGAATTTCCAGTCGCTTTTGAACAACGGCAGCTCACAGCCGGCGCAGACGAATTCGCCCTCGGCCTTCACGTCATTGAGCGCGCTCGATCCGGCCGGCTCGGTGCCCTCCTTGCGCAGCACCCGAAACGCTTCCGGTGAGAGCTGTTCACGCCATTCGGCTTCGGTTTTTTCCACGCTCGCCACCTCGACACCGGAACCCGTATCGCCCGTTTTCACGCCGCCGGGGGCTTCATCGTCGGCCAATACGCGGCCGAGCGCGGTCACACCTAGCGCACTGAAAACCGCACCACCGATAAAAACACGTCGCTTCATATTCGACCACGCGTTGGAGAACTCTGGTCTAATCTACGCTGCAGACGGCGCCGCGGATGAATTCAGCCCCGCGGGCCAAGACGATAACGCACGATCGCAGAGGCGACGAGCACGTCGTCCCGGTCATGCATGAGCACTTCGATATCGCGCTCGACCTGCTCGCCCGAGGCCGGCACCGCCCAGCGCGCGGTTGCAACGATCGGCCCGCGCGCCTTGGCGTGGTAATCCACGCCCAGATGTACGGCAATACCGCGCATGTCGGCCGGCAGGCTATAGAGCACCGACAGCCCGGCGGTGGTTTCGGCCAGGGTCGACAAGGCACAGGCATGAATACTGCTGAGATGATTACGGTTGGATCGCTTGTCCGGCATACGCAGCCGCGCGTGCCCATCGGCCAGGGCTTCGACGCGCGCGCCGATGCTGCCCGAATACGGCGCTACAAAACCGATGCCGCGCGAAATCAGACGGCGACCGCCGGGCAGTGCATAAATCGAACGAATATCGGGCAACTTCATCCATGCTCCTTGCGTACACGACAGCAGGCCGCAAGTTTAAGCCATGACCATGAACACAACGATCGACACACCGCCACAACCGGCGCTCACCCCCGCCCAGCGAGAGCTTTTCACCCGTGAGGGCTACCTGATCATGCGCGGGCTGGCCGCTGCGGAGCGTATTAACGACTTGCGCCGGGTCACGCTCGAACATGTCGAAGCCCATATCGCGCCGATCGAGTATGAAGCCGATGTCGCTTATCCCGGCGCACCCAGCAGTCGCGGGGCCGAGGGGGGCGACACGCCGCGCCGATTACGCCAGGCCTACGATCGCGATGCCGTCTTCGCCGACTGGGCAGCCGATGCGCGGCTTGGCGCGATTCTGGCGCAACTGCTGGGTAGCGATACGGTGTATCTCAGCCGCAATCATCACAACTGCGTGATGACCAAGTCGCCACGCTATTCCACGGCCACCGCCTGGCATCGTGACCTGCGCTACTGGTCGTTCGAAACCCCGCGCCTGGTCAACGCCTGGCTGGCGCTTGGCGACGAAACACCCGCCAACGGCTGTATGCGGCTGCTACCCGCAACCCAGCATATGCAGCTAGATCCGAAGCGTCTGGACAGCGACCAGTTCCTGCGCGAAGACCGCGAGGACAATGCCGAGCTTATCGATACCGCGATCACGGCCGAACTGGCGCCCGGCGACGTGCTGTTCTTCGATGCCGGCCTGTTTCATGCCGCCGGCGCCAATACCACCGACGAGCGCAAACTCTCGGTCGTCACCACCTACTACGGCCCGGATAACGCACCGACCCCGAACTCACGCTCGGCGCGACTCGAACCCATCGCTGTGAGGACCGCCGCCCATGCGTAAATTCCTTCTTGCCAGCCTGTTTTCCACGCTTATCGGCGCGGGCAGTGCCGGCGCGGCCACGCTCGACGATCTGCAGTGGGATTATCGCGTTATCGCGGTATTCACCCCCACCGATACGGCCGGCGAGCAAGCGGCTGGCGAACTGTCGAATACGGTCGGCATTGCCGGGCGCGATATCGCCTGGTTCGTAGCCAGCCCCGACGCGATGCACAGCAATCTGTCCCAACCCATCGAGCGCAGTTCTATCACTGCACTGCACGACACAGGCGGTTTCCAGGCCGTGCTGGTCGGCAAGGACGGCGGCGTGAAAGCGCGACAAAGTGAATCGCTGGATATCAAAGCGTTCTTCGACGAAATCGACAGCATGCCCATGCGCCAACAGGAAATGCAGCAACAATGACAACGACTCCCGCCCGCAACGTCCTTGGCGAACCGCTGGCCGGCTGCTGCGATGCGCCAACCACCGGTTTCTATCGCGACGGCTTCTGCCGCACCGGCACAGCCGATATCGGCCGGCATGTGGTGTGCGCCGTAGTCAGCGATGAATTTCTCGAATTCTCGGCCAGTCGCGGTAACGATCTGTCTACGCCACGCCCCGAATTCGACTTTCCCGGGCTCAAGGCCGGCGATCGCTGGTGCCTGTGCGCGGCGCGTTGGGCCGAGGCGTTCGAGGCCGGCGTCGCACCGCGCGTTGCACTGACCGCGACCGACGAAGCCGCACTGGAGATCATCGATTTGCCGGCCCTGAAAGCACACGCGATTGACCTGTCCTAACGGCTGGCCACGGCAGTGCGTGCGACAGGCCTATGCGCAGCCATGGTGCAGGCGCTAGTCTCGTGGATTGGGCGTGTCGATTCGGCAGGGCGCCCGACACTCAGGAGGCGCCATGCAGCTGCTCAATCCGGTCGATCAAATCTTTCTGCATCTGGAAGGGCGCCATCAGCCCATGCATGTGGGCGGTTTACAGCTATTCTCCATACCCGAAGACGCGGGGCCGGATTACGTGCGCGAAGTCGTCACCAAGGCGCGCAGCTTCACCGACGTGCAGCCGCCTTTCAATCGGCGCCTGAAGTACCGTTTCGGCCAGCCGTTCCGGGTCGATGACGAGAGCTTCGACCTGGAATACCACGTCCGTCATCTCGCCCTGCCCGCACCGGGCGCGATTCGTGATCTCTTGGCGCTAATCTCGATGCTGCATGGCGCTCTGCTCGATCGCTCGCGACCGATGTGGGAGACCTACATCATAGAAGGCGTAACCGGCAATCGATTTGCCGTCTATACCAAGTTTCATCATTCACTCATGGACGGCATCAGCGCGATGCGCGTGATGCGACGCTCGCTCAACGACACACCCGCGCCGGGCGGGCTTTGCGTGCCGTGGCAGCTGCCCCAAAGTGATAACGATAAATCGCAAGGCGGCGGTCAGGCGCCCTGGCACGCCGCCTGGAAGGCGGCAACCGCCACTGGCCGCCAGGTGGCGGCAATGCCCCGGGTTGGTCAGCAAGTATTTTCGGCTTGGCAAAAGGCACGCCACGAACCTGATTTCACCGCCTTCAAACAGGCCCCCATGTGCATGCTCAACCGACGCATCAGTGGGTCGCGGCGCTTTGCCGCCCAGTCCTATTCGCTCAGCCGGATCAAGAAGCTCGCCAAGCATTACGACGCAACCGTTAACGATATCGTGCTCGCGATGTGTGCCAGCGCGCTACGCGACTATCTGATCTCGCAAGACGCACTGCCCGAAGCGCCGCTGGTGGCCATGCTGCCTGTATCGCTGCATACGGCCGATAGCGGCACCGGCAACAAGGTCGCGATGATCTTTGCCAGTCTCGCTACGGATGTGGTCGATCCGGTCGAGCGCCTTGCCGCGATCCAGCACTCGGTCGACCACTGGAAACGCCGCTACAAGGACATGACCAGCGAACAGATCATGGGCTTTACCGCGGCGCTGTCGACGCCGGCCGGCATGAATCTGCTCACCGGCATCGCCCCGCGCCGCCAGGCCTTCAACGTGGTGATCTCCAACGTGCCCGGGCCGAGCGAAACGCTCTATTACGGCGACGCGAAACTCGAGGGCATGTATCCGGTGTCGATCGTGCTCGATGGTCAGGCGCTCAACATCAGCCTGGCCAGCTATCGCGACTCGCTCGAATTCGGCCTGCTGGCCTGTCGCCGATCGGTGCCGAGCATGCAGCATATGTTGCAGTATCTCAGTGACGCGCTGGATGCGCTGGAGCAGGCCGGCGACAGTGCCGCCGCCAACGAATCCGTTGCGGCGACGGGTGGCTGATGGCGAGGCGCAGTTCCTCTCGCACCCGTTCCATTCTCGTGTTTGTAGTTATTCAGGGCGCGATCCTGCTGTTTGCCATTGCCCCCGTCGCCGTGGCGATAACCGCAGGTCAGCTGGGCGCCACGCTCGGGTGCACGGTCGATGAATCAGGTCCCCATCCCTGTGAACTCTGGGGCATGGATATCGGCAATGCGCTTTATAGCGCGGGCGTGTTCGGCTGGCTGACGCTGGCCACAATGCCGGTCGCAGCCGGGCTTTGGCTCGCACATATCGTGTATGTGCTGGTACGGCTGATGCGGACGCGCACCGAGTGAGCCCATCGGCGAGCGATACCTGCGCGCTTTGCGGGCGCAGCGGCCTGCGTACGACCCGCCATCATCTGATTCCGCGACGCACCCATCGACTCAAGCGTATCCGCAAGCGCTTCGACCGGGAGGAGCGCCTCAGCGCAATTCTTCACGTCTGCCGTCCCTGCCACAGCCATATCCATGCGGTGCTCAACGAAAAGGAACTGGCAGAAACCTATAACTCGCGAACCGCGCTGCTGGCCCACCCCGATATCGCCCAGTTCGTCGCCTGGCTGGCCGACAAGCCAGCCGGCTTTCGTCCGCGTATTCGCAAGCCCAAATCCTAGGATTTGGGTGCCATCGCCAAGCGCAGGCCGAGCGCAATAAACAGCGAGCCCAGCGCCCGATCGAGCCAGCGCTGCATACGCACGTTTTCACGCATGCGCTTGGCAAATCCCGCCGCAAACCAGACCATCGGCGGTTCGACGAACCCGGCCACGGCGATGATCAGACAACCGTGCAGAAAGAGCTGAGCCCCCACCGGCCCGGCGCCGGGTACGACAAACTGCGGTAGAAACGCTAGAAAGAACACGGCCACTTTCGGATTCAGTGCGGCCACCAGTACACCGCGGCCGAACGTCGACCGGCCCGATACGACCTGCCCGGTCGCTTGTGGCATCGATTCGCCGCTGGCGCGCCATGCCTGGATACCGAGCCACACCAGATAAAGTGCACCCAGATATTTGACCAATGTGAACGCGACCGCGGAGCTGGCCAACAGTGCCGACAGGCCGAGTGCAGCCAACACGACGTGCAAGAATGCCCCGGTCCACACACCGCCCATGGCGACAAAGCCGGCCCGGCGTCCGCGACGCACCGAGTGGGCCAGAACATACGCCATGTCCGGGCCCGGCGTGATATTGAGCAACAACGCCGCTGTAAAGAACGTGATCCAATGAGACGGGGCGTAGGAAAACAAAGCGGTCGTATCGAATCCGGTCATGGATCTATCCTTCCTTAAGCGCCCGCGCGTGACAGGCGCGCACCGATCGCACCGAAAAGCGCGCAGATCGTGGCCACCAGCAGGATCGCGGCGCCAACGGCGATGGTCGTCGCATAGCTGTCGGCCACCACATACAGTCGCGCCATCGCAAAACCGCCGATCGCCTGGGTCGTGGCGAATGAAAGTGTCGCCCAGCCCCATATCTGACGCTGTCGCGCGGCCGGCGACAATGCATGGACGGTCCCAGCGGTGAGCGTGATGATCGCCGGCACCATGGCCCCGACGATAAGTGACGACAGGCTCAGCCCCACCGGCCCGACGAATGCCAGCGGCAATGCGGTCGCCAACGTCATCAGAACGAAAGCCGCAACCAGCGCCCACGCGAAGCCGACACCCCTGGCCGCGACCCCACCCAGCAGCGGGCCGATCACACCGCCAAACCCCAGCAACAACCAGTAATGGTTGCCGGCCTGCGAACCGCGGTCCAGCTCGCGTGCGATGTAATCCACCCAGTACAGCGAATGGGGCACATAGCCCGCTGAACTCAGGCCATAAGCCACCAGCACCAGCCCGATGATCAGCCAGGGCGTGGTCGCGGCGCTCGCATGCGCCACCGGCTCATCACCAGCCGCCGCCTCCGCCGGCAGATAACGCCAGACGCCGACCCAGCTCACCCACGCGAGAATCGCGCCGACGACCGCGGTGGCCAGCCATGTCGCGGCCACGCCTACGTCGGCCAGCCACGGCACAATCAGACTCACGCCCATCGTGCCAACGCCGATACCGGTAAAGATCGTTGCCGAGGCCGCCGGCCGCCGCGCCTCGGGCATACGCGCCATGATCGCCGGCGTGACCACGATCGTAAGCGTCGCGGCGGCCGCACCGGCGATCAATCGCCAGAAACCATAACCAACCATGCCCCAGGGCCATGCACAGGCCGCCAGACTGATCACGAGCGCGACAAGACAACTCGCAATCGCGCGGCGCGGCCCGAGCCAACCGGCATAGCGGTTCGCCCCGGCGGCCCCCAGGAGATAACCCAGCAGATTGATCGCCCCCAGCCGCGCGGTCTGCTCGGCGGTGAACCACCCGGCCTCGACGAGTGGCGTGATCAAGGGCGTGAACACATAGCGACCGAAGCCCACGCCCAACAGTAGCGCTACCGCTCCCGCCAGCGGTAGCCGCCAGAGCCTGCCCGGCATGTCACTCTGCGCCCTCACTAGACCCGGCGAAGCGCGGCCGCGCCCGCACTGATACTCGCGACGGCCAGCGCCACGGCTGCGATCGCAAACAACGGCCGATAGCTGGCCAGCTGTTCAAAACCCCAGGACATGCCATAAGCCCCGATCGCTTGACTCAATGCAAAACTCAACGTGGCCCACCCCCAGAGCTGTTGCTGTCGCTCGGGCGTAACCAGCGCCGCCACCGCGCCCGAGGTGAGCGTGACCACCCCCGGAATCAGCAGGCCGACAAAAAACGACGACAGCCCCAGTGCAAGCGCGTGCGTCGAGAAAACCGGTAACAACACGGCCACTGTCTTGACCGCGAGCGCCAGTGCCAGCGCCGGCCGAAAGCGCAGCCGAGAAGCCAGCACGCCAGCGACTATCGGTCCGCACATTGCACCCAGACCGAAAATCACCCAGTAGCCGCTACCGGTATTGAGTCCCTCGCCGAGTTCACGCGCGATGAAGTCGACCCAGAACAGCGTATGCGGCACAAAGCCCGCTGCATCAAGACCGTAGGCAGCGATCACCAGGAACAGCGCCAACGCAGGCAAACGCGCATCGGCGTGTTCGTGGCTCGTACTACGTGGCAACGGCGCCAGATTGCCGAGCACCGCGAACCAGGCCCAACCCGCGAGCACGGTAGCTACAAGCGCCAAGGCCAGCCAGGTAACCGCGACGCCAAAATCGGCCAACCACGGCACCACCGTACCGCTGGCCATAATGCCCAGCCCGATGCCCGTGAATACCAGCGCGCTGGTATAGGCACGGGTGCCGACCGCCACGCGCGATAACGCCGCCGGTACGCCGACCACCACCAGCATCGCGCCGGTGATGCCACAGGTCAGACGCCAGAAGCCGTACCAGATCGCGCCCCAGTCCAGCGCGCAGGCATAGAGACTGGCCACGGTGATCAAAAGACAGGCCGCCAGCACGGCACGCACGCCCACAATCAACGTCGCCCGATGTGCCGTGGCCGCGCCGATGAGATAGCCGAGCAGATTGATCGCGCCCAGGTAGGCCGCGGCATGCGACGAAAACCAGTGCGCTTCGACCAGCGCCGGGATTAACGGCGTATAGGCGAACCGTGCCAGCCCGATGCCGAGCAGCGTACAAACGCCGCCGGCCAGGCCGAGGCGTGTGGCGGAACTCATGGGCATGGGTGGTTAATACAGCGAACGGGCCCGCGAGTTTGCCACGAAAACGGATGGCGCTCCCGGGCAGGCGGTGTCGTTGCCTATGTGCGCCCAGGCTAGCGCGGGTGAAAACGCGTCCGGTAATCGGGGTGGACGACCTCGACCGCGATATCGGTGAAGTCGGTAAACACACCGTCGACGCCGTATTCGAAGTAATAACGACCCAATTCGTCTTCGAGCCGGTCAGTACCGGGAGGCAGCTGGTCGGCCCGAAAGGTATAGGGGTGCACTTTAAGGCCGCGTTCGTGGGCGAGCTCGACGAGTGCGCCCTCAGTTTTGGCGATCCGTATTTTATCCGGGCCAATACCATCGGCGTACTGCGCAACCTGATCGAGCCCGGCCGGGGTCACCATGTCGTCGTAGGCCGGGCCCTCGCTGATGAGCTGGATCATGGGCAGATCGCTACCCATGGTCTCGCGCATTTCACGCAGGTTGTCGAAGCCGAAACTCTGAATGAAAATCTTGGCATCACGCCCGGCATAGCCGTACTCGGCCAGCCGGTCGAGCAAGACTCGCTCGATGGGCAGGTTCTCGTCGTCGTGAAAAACTGGCGCCTTGGTTTCGGGGTAGATGCCGACATCACGTCCACTTTCGCGATTGAGCGATTGCACGAGCTCGACCAGTGCTACGAACGTCGGCACCTTGAAGCCCTGGGCATCGGCATTGAAGCGACCCGGGAACACGCGCGTGCCGTCGGGATGGGTACGCTCGGTGACGTTGAGCTGGTGGATTTCTTCGAGGGTGAAATCAGCCGCATACCAGCGCCCGTCGGCGCGGGCACGCTGCGGGAACTGCCGCTTGACGTCGGTGGTGGATTCGAGATGAATATCGTGCAGACAGATCAGGCGTTTGTCCGCGGTCATCACCACATCAGGCTCGATATAGTCCGCGCCCAGCGCATAGGCCATGGCATAGGCCGGCAGGGTATGTTCGGGCAGATACCCGGAGGCGCCGCGATGGGCGATGACGATCTTGTGATTGTCGGTCATGAGCGAACCCGCTTCGTTGTGCCGCGCCTCAGCGCCGGGCGCTGCGACAACCGGCAGCGTAGCCAGCATGATCGCCAGACCGATCAAAGCCCGGGTAGCCTGCACTCGAACCATGAGGCGCTCCTTCGATACCGCAAGCCGTTGTCGTTAACGTCCAGACTAGTTCAGCACGATGACAGTCTCATAACCGAGCGCCGTGATGCTCAGTCGCGCGGCTTGCGCTGGCGGATCAACCCTTCCTGGGCCACCGAGGCCACGAGTTGGCCTTGGCGATTGAAGATCAGCCCGCGCGAGAGCCCGCGCGAATCCTGGGCGCCGGGGCTGTCCATGGCATACAGCAGCCATTCGTCGACCCGGAATGCGCGATGGAACCAGATCGCGTGGTCGATGCTGGCCATTTGCATGCCCGGGGTGAAAAACGACACACCGTGGGGGAACAGCGATGTCGCCAACAGATTGAAATCGCTGGCATAAGTCAAGACAGCGCGGTGCACGGATTGATCATCCGGCAGCGGCGCCTTGGCCTTGAACCAGACATGCTGGATCGGCTCGCGCTTGTCCGGATCCAGCATGTTCCAGGGTTTGACCGCGCGCATGTCGATCGCGACTTCGCGCCCGACCGCTTCACGCAGCGATTCCGGCACGCGATCGAGCGCATCCACCCAGGCCCGGCGCAGCTCGTCGTGGCTGGCCAGTTCTTCCGGGCCCACCACGTCGGGCATGGTCATCTGATGGGTATAGCCGGATTCCTCGATATGAAACGAGGCCAGCATGGAAAAGATCGGCCGGCCATGCTGAATGGCCTGCACGCGCCGGGTGGCAAAACTTTTGCCGTCGCGAATGTTGTCGACTTCGTAGACGATCGCCGCCTGCATATCGCCCGGTCGCAGAAAGTACCCGTGCATGGAATGCGCCTGCTGCGGCGGATCGACGGTACGCGTGGCCGCCACCATGGCCTGGCCGGCGACCTGGCCGCCGAACACGCTCTTACCGCCAATATCCCGCGAACTGCCGCGGAAAAGCCGCTGTTCGAGCGGCTCGAGATCGAGCTGGTCGAGCAGATCCTGAACCAGACGTTGTCCATCCCCTGACATCGTGCGCTACGCTCCTTCGCGAACCGCAGCTTGCGGTTCGACTTTGTAATACGACGCGGCTAAAGCAGCCGCGATGACTGTATGCGCCCTTAGTCTAATTCAAACGATCACGACACAAAGCTGAAAAAGCCGCACGCCGCTTATTCAGCCTCGCTGGCGCCATCAACGGCACGCAGCAGAAAGTCGGCGCGCGCGAAAGCGATCGGACGTTCGCGATCCTCCTGCCAGCATTCGGCCTGAACCTGGGCGATACGTCGGCCGGAGCGAATCAATCGACATCGGCACCAGCAATCGGCAGCCGCGGCAGAGCGCCAGTAGTCGATCGAAAAATCCACCGGATACGGCAAGCGTGTCTGCGCCTCGGCGATGAGCACCTCGAACTGCATGGCCAGCTCCAGCAGGCTGGCCACCGTGCCGCCATGCAAGGCGGGCAGGCGAGGACTGCCGATCAGATCGTCGCGATAGGGCATGCGATAGACACGGGCTTCGCCGTCGTCGGCCTGCTCGATACGGATATCCAGATAAGCCGCATACGGAATTGCGGCCACGAGGTCGCTGGAATCCAGTACCGGTTTTGAATCTGTCGTATCGCTCATGGCTTGATCTGCTTGCCGGTCCGCATGAATGCGGCCGTACACAGCGAGACTGCGCGTTCCCGATCCCCCTGATGCAACGTCGCTCGTACGAAGCCCACACAGCGTGTCACGTGATAGCACTCGGCTTCGATCCACAGGCCCTGCTCGGCAACCGCAGGCCGTAGATAATCCATGCGCAGATCCAGTGTGGCGATGGTTTCCAACCCGGGCAACGCCAGGAAAACCGCCAGGCCGCAGGTGCTGTCGGCCGCGGCCATCCCCACCGCGGTATGCCAAAGCCCGGCACCCGGATCACCAAGAAAGCATTCACGATAGTCGAGCGCGGTAACCACACGCTCGGTTGCCACATCGACCACACGCAGACCGATCGCCTGGTTATAAGGAATACGCCCGTTGAACCGGGCCGCGATTTCGGCACGGATGGCCGGGTCGCGCTTGTCGAGTTGTTCATACATGCCGCGAGACGATAGCCGCCGGCTACACCGCTGTCACGTATCGCCGCGCCAGCGTCACAGTGCACGAGCGCGTAAGATGCAAGAACACGGCACTCGCCGCTCCATTCCCCACACCCTTTGTCGACGCGCCCATGGATCATCCCGATTACGCGCTATTTCCACTCAGTACGGTCGTATTTCCCGGCGGCATCATGCCGCTGCGCATTTTCGAACCCCGCTATCTCGACATGGTCGCGATGTGCATGAAAGGCCCCACCGGCTTTGGCATCTGTGCCGCGCGCCCGGCTGAAAACGAGCACGAGTTCAGCAGCCCGCGGGCGGTCGGCACGCTGGTCGAGATCGTGGATTTCGACCGGCTCGACGACGGTGCGCTCGGCATTACCGTGAAAGGCCGGCAACGTTTCGAGGTGCTGTCCACACGCCAGGCCGATAACGGCCTGTGGTGGGGCACCGTGGACTTCATCGATGAAGACGCCGATAGCGCCTGCCCGATCGAATTCTCCGCGCTCAAGCAGATTGCGGCCGCGCTCATCGACGAGGTCGGCCTGCCGTACGAATCCGAAAACTGCAGCTACGACTCGGCCAGCTGGCTGTCGGCGCGCCTGACCGAACTTTTGCCGTTCGATGCCGCCACCAAGCACGATCTGCTGGCCACCAACGATCCGCTGGAACGCCTGCGCCGCATTCGGCCGATGATCGAGATCGAAAACACCCGCTGACTCGTTCGGGGTGTGCTGAGACGGCAGCTGCGATAGCATCGCGGTCAGGGGAACGACCACAAGACATGCCGTGACAATTTTCAACCGCTGGCTTCTAGCCGGCCTTTGCGTGCTCGCTGCAGCCGGCTGCAGCAGTACACCCGACGAACAAACCACCACGGCATCCACACCAGCCTCGAAGACTACGACGGCCGACCCGACCAGCGATACAAAGCGCCAGCGCGACAGCGCGGCGCCCGAGATCGCCCAGGCCCGGGCGATCGCGTCAGCGTTGGACGACCTGACGGACGAGACGGTCGATCATGCCGTGGCCGGGTACTACCGGAATCATGACAATGAGCCCGCCTGGTTCGACGCCCGGGGCCGCGTGCGGCCTGAAATCAAGACGCTGCTGGATGCCTTGTCACGTGCCGACCGGCAGGGACTGGTCATCACCGACTACGGCTACGATGCCTTGGCCGAGCGTATCGAACGCATGGATGCCGCCCCCGGGCCGCTGGATGCCGAGACCGTGGCCGCGCTCGATATTCGCTTGAGCCAGGCATTCGTGAGCTACGCCGTCGACCTGCACCAGGGCCGGGTCGGCGAGGGCGAACTGCGCCCGCGTTGGTACGAAGATCTGCCGCCAGCCGACTACGCCGGTGCACTCGAGCGTGCCACCCGTGACGGCGATGTGGATGCCGCGCTCACCGAACTGCGCCCGCCCCACGATGGTTATACGCGCCTGGTGAAAGCACTCGCCGACTATCGTGCGATCGTCGATGCCGGCGGTTGGCCGCAGGTGTCGGATGGGCCGTTGCTGGAAACCGGCGTACGTGACAGCCGCGTGCCCACGCTGCGCAAGCGTCTGCAGGCCAGCGGCGATCTCACGCCGGGCGCCGAAACCGGAGAAAACATCGACGACGGTGTCGATGCACTCGAGACCATGGACAAGCCCGAGGCCGCAGCCGGTAATACGCGTTCGCAACGCTACGACGCCCAGCTCGCCCGCGCGGTCGAACATTTCCAGCGCCGGCACGGGCTCAAGGTCGACGGCAAAGTCGGCTCCGGCA
The DNA here is from genome assembly GCF_000215955.2 of Salinisphaera shabanensis E1L3A. GTDB lineage: Bacteria > Pseudomonadota > Gammaproteobacteria > Nevskiales > Salinisphaeraceae > Salinisphaera > Salinisphaera shabanensis. The sequence goes on along the minus strand of NZ_AFNV02000003.1, from coordinate 84,153 downwards.
CGCTTGCCGCACTCAACGTTCCCGCACGACAGCGCGCACGCCAGATCGAGATCAACCTGGAGCGCTGGCGCTGGCTGCCGGCCGATCTCGGGGATCGCTATGTGATGGTCAATATCCCGGAATATCGCCTACGCGCCTACGAAGACAGCAAGCCCGCGCTGGAAATGCGCGTGGTCGTAGGCGAATCCTATGACGATCGCGCCACGCCGGTGTTTTCCGACGCCATGGAATATGTCGTCTTTCGCCCGTACTGGAACGTACCCGCGGGCATTGCGGCCGATGAAATCGTGCCTGAGGTGCGCAAGAATTCGGGCTACCTCGAAGAGAAGAACTACGAAATCGTGGCCCAATTCACGCCCGAGGCCGAAGTCCTACCCAACACGCCGGACAATATCGACAAGGTCGCGGCCGGCGAGCTTTACGTACGTCAGCGTGGTGGCAGCAGCAACGCGCTGGGGCTGGTTAAATTCATGTTCCCTAACGAATACGCGGTCTACCTGCACGACAGCCCGGCAGAACAGCTGTTTTCCCGCACCCAGCGCGACTTTAGCCATGGCTGCGTACGTGTGGAACAACCGGCGCAGCTTGCCGAGTTCGTGCTCGCCGGCAATCCGGGCTGGGATGCCACGCGTATCGACAGCGCGCTTCATGAAGGCGATCGAGAGCGGGTTCAGCTCGACGAATCGATCCCCGTCTACCTCGCCTACTGGACGGCATTCGTCGACGACGTCGGCGTGAATTTCCGTGCCGACCTCTACGAAAACGACCCGCGCGTCGAAGCGGCGCTGCGGCAGGTCAATCGCACCACGTCCGATAACTCGACGGCCCGGATAGGCTCGAATTGAGCGTACGTGCCGCCGCACTCGCGATGCTCTGCGCGGCGCTGTGTGTGCCGGTGGCCCAGGCGCGCCTGACACTGGACGACAGTCTGGAGCTCGGCCAGCGCACCGCGGCCGAGTTTGCCCTGACCATCGATGGCGAACCGCTGCCTAGGGCGGTGCGAGCCATATTCGTCATGCCGGGGGAGCGAGTCGACATCGTCGCTCGCGAGTTATCCGATGGAGCCGACCTGGTGCTGCAGACCTCCGGCGCCGGCGTGCTCGAAAGCGGTTCGGCCACCCAGTGGCGGTGGCAAGCGCCGCGCGAGCCCGGGCTTTATCCGTTGGCCATCTATAACCGCGACGATATGAGCCGTATGCGGCTGAACGTGTTCGTCAAGAAACCATACGATGCCAGCCGAGCTGAGCTTGATGGCTATCGTATCGGCCCTTACGAACCGCAGGGGCTGCGTGGCCGGGCCAGCTCGGCGCCGCCGGATGGGCTGGTGCAGGTAACGCGCGCCAATCGCGATGTGGCGTTATCCGAGCATTTCACGCTCGGCCAGTTCCTGTGTCATCAACAGCCCGATCACTGGCCGAAGTACGTGCTCGTGCGCCCGCGCCTGCTGGAAAAACTCGAGCGCCTGCATACGGCGCTCGCCGAGGCCGGCTTCGATCTCGATACGATCACGGTGATGAGCGGCTATCGCACGCCTTGGTACAACGCCGATATCGGCAATACCACCGTCTATAGCCAGCATCTGTTCGGCAGCGCCGCCGATATCTTCGTCGACGCCAACGGCGATGGCCGTATGGACGATCTCAACAGCGACAGCCGGATCGATACCGCCGATGCACGCTGGCTGGCCGACCTTGTCGAAGCCGTGGTGGCCGAGCACCCGCCGCTGGCGGGCGGCATGAGCGTATACCCGGCCAATTCGCGCCACGGGCCGTTCGTGCATATCGACGTGCGCGGCATGCGCGTGCGCTGGTAAGCCAACGCATTCGAGTCCGGCGCCGATACTAGACCCGACTACATCCCGGTAGTCGTAGCCCCTGCCGCGTTTTCTGCGGCGTTGGTATCGGTATCGTCGCTCTCGGCGTTGCCGTCGTCTGCCGTATTGTCGACGTTCGTGTCGGTATTGTTGCTGGACGGCGTGCCGGCGGCCTCGCCTGCGATTTCGTCGAGCAGATCCGCAATCGTATCGATCTCGTCGTCGCGATTGTCGATATCGTGGCGATCGGCGATAAAGGCGGGATCGTTGTAGTAGATCGTGACCGTGCCGTCGTCGGCCGGGGCGACCAGCATTTTCTGGGGCAAATCGATACCCACGGTCTGGTTCGAACGCATCAGCGGCGTGCCTGCATTTGGATTGCCGAAGATGAACAGCGTGCTCGGCCCTATGCCGGTGTTACCACTCTGGAAATTGATCGTATCGATAAGTGTGAGCGCGTCGCGCGAGCCAATGGCGTCGTCGAGCCGGTTGACGACGGTATTGAAGTCGTCGTCGCTGGCTACGGTTTCGATACCTTCGCCTTCGGCGATACCGGCAGCGCTGGCACTGGTCTCCAGATCGGCATTTGCTGCTTCAGTGGCGATCGCTTCGAGGTCGTCGTCGAGCGCATCGAGCGTGCTGTTTTCGGCATCGTTCAGATCATAGCGGGCGGCCAGATAGACCGCATTGCTGAACCCCACACCGACATCGCCGTCGCTATCCCGATACAACAGCACGCGCGCTGGCAGATCCAGCGCCACGCGGGGGTCGGCCGCAATCAGCGCCCGTTCACGATTGCCATCGCTAACGAATACCACGGTGGTCGGACGCAAACTGAGGTTTGTGTCTTCGGCGTTGGCTTGATGATCGACCGAGGCGCGCGTCGCCAGATTGCCACGGCTGCCGATAGCGTCCAGCAGCGCATCGCGCGTGGTATCGAAGCCGCGCGTGGACACAGCCACACTCAAACCCGGAATATTGGTTTCGGCAGCGGGCGGGGTAGCGTCGTTTTCGTCGCCGTCCTCGTCGCCGTCGATCAGATCCGTCCATTCACAGGCCGACACGGCCAGTACGACCCAAACGAGCAACAACAGCGACCACCGGCGACGGGCCGCTCCAAACGATACAACACCCATGACGAACATCCCGGGTCGAAAACCAGATCTCGATCCTACTCGAAATGCTCCCGCCAGCGCTGTACGGCGACCTGTTCCTTGACGATATCGAGGATTTCGATCACCGCGTCGCGCAATTCCGAGTTCTGACCGATATCGTCGGCCAGCAGGCGCGTGACCACACTGTCGGTGACGTTTTGTACCAGCGCATCGAAATCTTCGGAGGACAACCCATCGACTGCCTCGTCGAGGATATTGTTGACGGTTTCAGTGATGGCATCGTCCAGCGCATGGGTGACGAAGCTGCCCAGCATCGGGACGCGTTCGAGGTTGCGTAGCGCGCTGTTGTTGTTTACGCCGCGATTGACGACATTGGCCACATACGCCTGCAACTCGTCGCGATTGGCTTTATAGGCCGCCATGATCGCGTTCTCGATATGTGTGCTGGTGGCGTTGACCAGACGTTGCTGACGAGGCTGGATCACTTCGCGCACTACGCGGTGCGACAACTCTTGGCCCCCGCTTTCCAGTTCTTCCTGGGCGCCGCTGAGTACCTTGATGACTACGCGGTCGGAAATCTCTTCAACCACGATGTCGTAATAGACCATGAAGGTCTTGTAGACCGCCCAGTTGCGGATATCGATCACGCCCAGACGATGCAGGCGAACCAGAATCGTGATCACACGCAGTACACGCAGAAAACGAAAGCCCGCCACCGGAATACAACCGAGCACGTCGTACCAGCGCGCAAACGGGTAGAAATACCAGCGGTAATAGCGTTTCTGGGCGATCGCGATGGCCCAGCCGGCGAGCACATCGGCAACAAAAATGGCCACAAAGACCAGATCGATGGCGATGAAGTTTTCGTGCACCGAGCTTTCGTACCAGCCATGCACACCGGGTGCCGCCGACTCGAACACGCCGGCCAGCGGGCCGATGGCAAACATCGCATCGAACAGAATCAGCGCGAGATTGAGCGATACCAGCGCGATGATCGCCAGATCCCACAGCAGGAACAGCCGTTCGCTGAGCGTACGATCGCCGGTGACGACCGCGAACGGACGCGGCATATCGTGATGGTCGCCCTCTCGATCGCTCATGAGGCCCGTGCCTCGCTCGTGTCCGCGAACAGGCTTACCGTGCGCAGCATTTCACGGACCTCGGGCATACGGGCATCCATTTCCTGATAGCCCCAGCCGACCGACAGATCGAGTGCATCGGGACTGGGCACGATATTCAATGGCGAGAGTGTGCGATCGAAACGCACCATGGTGTCGGCATAAACCCGATTAACACGCATCTGCATCTGCACTGTCTGGGTGATCGGCCATAGCCACAGATTCTTGGCATCGACGCGCGGAAAGAAACAGTCGAACGCCAGGTAATAAGCATTGCGCGTGGCGGCACGTCCAGCGGCCACCCCGCGCCAGGCGGCCCGGGCCGGCACGTTGTCGGCCACACCGCCATCCACGATGGCGGCCAGTTCGCGGGTGGCCATAAGTTCGGAAAAAATCTCGCGCGTTACCCCGGCGCCCGGGCCGGGCTCGTACTGGAGAATGCTCGGTACCGCTGCCGAAAAGCCGGCCGCATCCACGGCATGCACCTGCCGGGTGTCGGTATCGCGCCCGAGCACGATCGGTTCCACTACATCGGCGCTGAAGAACTGTAGAAGCCGGGCGAAACGGGCCGCTACACGCATCCACATCGGTAGCCAGCGCTCGGCGCCTTCGTTGGGTGCGCGTACGTCCGAGGGCAGGCGCTCGTAGGGCCGACGCCGGATGCCGGCAACCACCAGATCCAGCGCTATCTCCATTTCATCCAGACGCAGCGGCCGGCGCAGATCGCCCGTAGCCATGCGCTGATGCAGTGCACGCAGATGCAGATGCAAAAGACCGGGCAGACAGAACTCGCTACGCCGGCGCGCGGCGGTAAAGATATCGCCGTTCTTGAGCTTGCGGGCAAAATCCAAATAGTCGCTGACGTCGCCGTGACGGCGCTGTGCACGAAACAGCCCAAGAATCGCGCCGATCGAGTTGCCCACCAGATAGTCCGGAATCAGGCCGTCTTCCATCAGCCGCGCAAACGCGCCGGCATAAACATAGCCGGAACCACCGCCGCCGCCCGCCACGATCACGAGCGAACGCTTTCCCGCCTCGCGATCGAGCGCAGCGGCATCGAACTCGCCGCTGTGATCGGCCAGCAGTTCACGGCGCAACTCGATACAACGCCGGCGCGCCTCGGGCACGGCTTCGTGGCAATACAGTAGTTTCTGTTCGGCAGTCGCCGAGCCGCGCAGCCGGTCGTAGAGGTGTTCGAGCAGCCATGCCCGCAACGGCATGATACGTGCGGCATCGACATGGATATCGCGCCGCGTGCCAGGCACACGAAACACATGCAGGCGCGCCATGCCCAGCGCATAACGCAGGCATTCATAGTCGGATTGCGACACGCTCAAGGGCGCAGCCAGCCAGGCACGTACCAACGCGCGCTCCATGCGCTGTAGTTGCAGACGCTCACGCTCATCACGATCGGCCGCGGCATTGGCCCCGACCGGACTCGACGTATCTGCCCCCAGTCCGCTACTCATTACTGCCCCGGCCCGACCGACCTGCCAGCTACGTGCATGCGCTCGAGCAGGCCGGTCAGCGCCACGCTTTCTTCGACGGGATCGACTTGAGCACACGCCAACGAACCGCCGGTTGGCCTTGCGTAGCGCCTAGCGGCTGCCGTGTTTTGCGACATGCGTCTCGCCTTTTCGATCGTTCCTGACAATCTCGTCAGCATAACGCACCCGTACCGGACATCGGCAGACTACGAGCGCTGCGTTCAACCATCCTCGGCTTCGAGACTGTCGGCATATTCCGTCACCAGCGGCGCTGCGTCGATCCCCCGCTCACGCAGATAGGACACCAACACGTCGGTACGGCCATGCGTCGCCAGCACGCGCTGCGCGCCAGTCTCTTCGATGGTCCGGATCAGCCCGGGCCAATCGGCATGGTCGGACAGCACGAAGCCTCGATCGTAGCCGCGCCGACGCCGGTTGCCACGAATACGCATCCAGCCGGACGCAAAACCCGTGTCGTGATGCTTGAAGCGCCGCATCCATCGTGAGCCGGCCGCCGACGGCGGCGCCATAACCAGCGTGCCGGCAAAGTCGGCTTTCTTGTCTTGGGCGCTGACCGGCTCGGTGGGCAACATGGCCACCCCGGCCTCACGGTATATATCGGTCAGCGGCACCAGCGCGCCGTGCAGATAGACCGTTTCATCAGTCAGACGCGCGAGTTCGGCCAGCAGTCGCTGTGCCTTGCCCAGCGAATAGGAAAACAACACGCTGGTTTTGCCGGCTGCCGCGTTCGCTTGCCACCAGGCACGAATATCGGCCGCCACCGTGGCCGTGTCCGCCCAGCGATAGACCGGCAGCGCGAACGTGGCTTCGGTAATGAACGTATCGCAAGGCACGACTTCGAAATCGGCACAGGTCGGGTCAGCGTCGCGCTTGTAGTCGCCCGAGGCCACCCAAACCTCGCCGTCGACTTCCACCCGGATCTGCGCCGAGCCCAGCACATGCCCGGCCGGATGAAACGACACCTGCGCCGCGCCAAACGTGAGCTTTTCTCCATACTCGATGGGCGTGAGTTCGATATTGCGACCAAGCCGTTTGTAGAGAATCGGCGCGCTTTGGGCCGTTGCCCAGTAGTGGTCGTGACCGTTGCGGGCATGATCGGCATGCGCATGGGTGATCAACGCGCGTTCGACCGGCCGCCACGGGTCGATATAAAAATCGCCCGCCGCGCAGTAGAGACCTTTGTCGGTGGGTTCGATTACAGCGGCCATGGCGGCCCTCCCTGTGATGAAGCGCTCTAGCGCACCGCACTATTGCGGCGCGGCCAGACTCTCCCGTAACGGCGCCAGCCAGGGTTCGTATGCTTTCCAGCGGGCCAGCGACGATTGATACACGGGCTGGCGTACCTGCCAGACACTGGCTGTACGCACGTCTCGCGCATGCCGATGAAAATTCAGGCAACGATCGTCCCAGTCGAGGCCGGTGAACTCGATCAGACGACGCGACTGGGACTCGGGATCGCTGACCAGCGCTTCATAGTCGACGGTGAGCATGGACAACGGCAGATGTGTCTGCCAGTGCGCCATCAAACGCTCGTGCTGGCGATAGACATGACCGACATCACCCAGATCGTAGGCAAAGCGCAGGCCACGACTGAACAGCTGGAAATAGCAGGACAGCGCGTTGTCCATGGGATTACGCCGACAATAGATCACCCGCGCATTGGGCAGAATCAGCGCAATCAGCCCGAGCCAGAGCATGTTGAAAGGCATCTTATCGGTCACACGCGTTGCATCCGGCGCGCGCGCATCGAGCCCGCCGAGATAACGTTGCGCCAGCATGGCTGCGGCGTCCGGCTCGAGGTGATCCAGACACTCGGGATAGCGTTTCTCGCGACCGACCACCACCGGCAGCTCACGCGCCATGCGGCCGATATCGTTCAGTTCGCCGGCGCCGTGTGCCTGTGGATGACTGGCAATGATCTGTTCGACCAGACTCGTGCCCGATCTGGGCATGCCCACAATCAACACCGGGCGCTCGCTGGCATCGCCCATGCCCTGGCGTGCTGTAAAGAAGTCGCGCGTACAGTGTTTGATGATGCGCTCGATACGCGCATCGAAAACCTGCCGATCGAACGGGTGGCGGCGTGCATGCAGCCGATTGCCGGCGTCGAAATGGGCAAAGGCCGGCTCGGGCGCATTGTGGGCATCAAAATGCTGGCCGAGCGCGAAATGCATATGGCTGCGTGCGATATCGTCGAGCTTCGGATCGGCCATCGCGCGCTGCATTGCCGCGCGGCGTGTGTCGGACAACACGTAGCGGCGATTGGTCATCAAGGCCGCATAGACCCAGCCCAGACGGTCATCCAGATCGAGCGCCCGTTCGAAATGCCGTGTCGAGGCCTCGAACTGACCCAGGCTCTGATAGGCGCTGCCCAGTCCCGCCTCGGCACGGGCATTAGCCGGCGCCTGAGCCAGCACCGCCTCGTAGCCCGCAGCCGCCCGCTCGTAGGCGCCAATGCCCGCCCAGGCCGCAGCAAGGTCGCAGCGGGTGTCGATATCCGGATCGAGCGCTGCTTCGGCCTGGTGCAGGCACGTGGCGGCGGCGTCGGGGGCACCCCGTTCGAATAGCAGGCCCGCGCTCTGTAAATAGGGTGCCAGCAGCGATGGGGCGGCTTCGCGTAATTCATCATAAACCGCCAGTGCGGCCTCGCTGTGGCCGGCCGTGGCGAGGACATCGGCCAGATCGAGGCCATTCTGGACGCGCTCGGGCTGCAGCGCCCAGGCCCGCCGGTAGGCTGCGATCGCGCCCGCCAGATCGGCGCGCGCACGCAGCAAGCCGGCCAGGCTATGGTGATAGATCGGATTGGCCGGCTGCTGGTCGACCGCGCGGCGCAGCAGCTTGACCGCCGCTTCGCCGTCGCCGCGCTGGTGGGCGAGCAGCGCACGCATACGCAGCGCTTCGGCATAGTCGGGATCACGCCGCTTGATACGCCGGTAACAGGCCTCGGCTTCGTCGAAGCGCCCGGAACGATGCAGCGCAATACCGTCGGCCAGTGCCGCGGACGGCGCGTGTTGTGCGTTTCGAGTGCGGGATACAAAACGACGACTCATGCGCTCATCCTAACCTGTCACTCGTCCCGGCGCGCCGGGACGTGCCGAACCGCGCCCACAAAAAAGCCCCGGCGAACCGGGGCTTCAAGGCGCCCGGCGCGAACGCTGGGCGCGTCATACAGTCACGATCTAGAAGTTGTAGATCGTGGAGAACTGTACGTTCTGGGCATCGGCGTCGACGCCGCCCTGGGTTTCGTATTCCACGCGGTTGTACTCGATACCGAAGGTCAGCGGATCGACCGGCGTGTAGAGCAGGTTCACGTGCGCCGACGACGAGCTGTCATGCAGAGCGTCCGTGCTGCCGACGAAATCGTCGGGATTCTCGGAGTAGGCCTTGCCGTAGATCAGATTCGTGGTGAGCGTCGAGGTGAGCTCCTGCGAAATCGTGGCGATGAAGCCGTAGCGCTCGAGTGCTTCCAGGTCGCCGTCGCTGGTCACATAGGCGTCGGCGCCGCCGGCCGGTGCATAGACGTACTTACCAATGCCCTTGCCATACACGCTCGACAGCATGAACGTGGTATTGGTCGGCAGCGACAGCGAACCACCGAGGTTCAGACCGTAACCGACCACGGAATCCTCGTCGGAACCATCGCCGTCCAACTGGTTGATATCGGTAGTAAGGTAGCGTCCGATAGCGGCAGCCTGGAAGCTGAAGGGGCCACTGGAAGTCTTGAGACGAACCACAACGTCCGGCAGCGTATTTTCGGTATCGGAGCCATCCTCCAAGCCACGAAAATTCGGATCGGCAGGAGTAGCGGCGACGTCGTCGGCAGTGCCATCAAGGCCATCCGGCCCCGCAGAAGCAGCAGTGCCACCATCACCAGCGAGCACGCTGCCGCCACCCGGATTTTCCAAGGCGAAATCGACACTGGTGTTTTCGCCGGCGTCCATGGTGTAGCGCACCTGCGCCTGGCGCTCGAACAGCTGCGCCTGCGGGCCGTAGAAGTTGAGCGTGGTGCCGTAGTTGAAGTCCGAGAAGGTCGACCAGTCGCGACCGATCAGCCAGTTGCCAAACGTCAGATAGGCACGACGCACACGCGGAGAAGGGGCGCTGTCGAACGACTCATCGTAGGGCTTGCCATAGAAGTCCATCTCGATATAACCGCCCAGATCGCCAAACTCAGTGGGAGTGGTGGTCGCGATCTTGAGACGGGTTTGCTTGACGGTAACGCCAAAATCGCCGTCACCGGGCGAGTCGGTGCCCTTGGCGTTGAGGGTGCCAATCGCATCAGACGGGCCCAGCAAGGCGTCGTGATCGTCTTCGAAATCATAGATGGCGTCGAACTTGAAGTAACCGTTGATCTTCACGTTGGTATCGCCAACCATGAAGCCTTCGCCGTCTTCAGACTTCGAAACCAGACGTTCTTCCGAACGCGGCGACTCCTGCGCCTGCTTCATTTCTTCCTGCTGCGACTGCAGCTCGTCGAAACGCTGCTGCATCTGCTGAATCTGATCGCGCAGCTGCTGCATCTGCTCTTGCTGACTTTGTGCCATCGCCGGCATCGCCGAAAACAGCAGCGGTACCGCAACGGCCGTACCAATCGCGCCACGCACAGACGCACGAACCTTGTTCGATTTGAACGTACTCATCCCTTTTCTCCCTGAGATAAAAGCTGGATCCCCCTGACCGTGTCCCACCACGATCCGGCTTGCCCTGTACGTTACCCCAGAAGGCTGGGACATTGCCAAGGCCGTGCCGGACCTGCGGTAGCGCGGCGCAGATCCGGCGTATAAGCAAACAACCTGCCAAGCGAATGCCGGCCCCTAAAGAGAAACGGAAGGTTTTCTTTTTATTTTCGATGGAATCAAGGTTTTGCCATAAAAAAATCGCGCTCGCGGTGGGTAGCGAGACCACCTTTCCGGCGGCCAAGTTCAGCGCTCGAACTTTAGTCTCAAGCGGTTAGGCGCACCACTTAAGAACACGCATTGCGCGCTCATCGCGCGCAATGGCGCTACACTGTGCGCATGAATACCCGGCCCGAAAAACTGGTCATTGGCATTTCTTCGCGAGCACTGTTCGATCTCGAGGAAAGCCATCGGGTGTTCGAAACCGATGGCCGTGAGGCGTACTGCAACTATCAGATCGAGCACGAAGAAAACGTGCTCGAGCCCGGCGTGGCCTTCGGGCTGGTTCGCAAGCTGCTGGCGCTCAACGAGGCCGAAAGCGAACGCGTGGAAGTGATCCTGCTCTCGCGTAACAGTGCCGATACGGGTCTGCGCGTGTTCAACTCCATCGCCCATCACAAGCTACCGATTACCCGCGCCGCGTTTACCAGCGGCAGTTCGCCCTATCGCTATGTGAGCGCCTTTGGTGCCGATCTGTTTCTTTCTGCCGATCCGGACGACGTACGCGCCGCGCTCAAGGCCGGCTGTGCCGCCGCGACTATCGTGCCTGGCCACTCGCTGGCGCATGAAGACGGCGAACTCAAGATCGCTTTCGATGGTGACGCCGTCCTGTTTTCCGATGAAGCCGAACGCATCTTCAAGGAACAGGGGCTCGAAGCCTTCGCCGCCAGCGAAGTCAGCTCTGCCGGCAAACCGCTGCCGGGCGGGCCCTTTAAGGCGTTTCTGGAAGCACTGACGCGGATCCAGGCCGAGTTCGACCCGGCCCGGTGCCCGATTCGTACCGCGCTGGTGACTTCACGCAGTGCGCCCGCGCATGAACGCGTCATTCGCACCCTGCGCGCCTGGCATATCCGAATCGATGAAGCGTTGTTCCTCGGCGGCATGACCAAGGCCGAGTTTCTGGAAGCCTTCGGTGCGGATATTTTCTTCGACGATCAGGCGACCCATATCGGTAGCGCTTCTCAACGTGTAGCCGCCGGCCACGTGCCCCACGGCGTCGCGAACGAATAACCCAGGGTTAGCTTTCGTGCCGATGACGGCGGCGCGCATCGACGATATAACGATTGAAGTCCTCGTTGATGCTGTCGACGATCGACTGCTTTGCGTACACCACCATCAATTTGCGGGTGTTAAGCAGGGTCGGATAGTCGATCACCAGCAAGCATTCCACGAAGTGCCATTTTGAGCTTTCGACCTGATTGGCGGTCAGCGCCCACATGCCCGCGCTCTGCGCCGGCAACTCCACGAAGTTTCGCTCGATGAGGCCCGCCTTTTCGTGGCATGTGATCACCGGATTGCGCCGCCGGGCGATAATGTCGTTCGGCTTGCGCGGGCGAACCACATCGCCGGTATCGCCGATATAGGCCAGACTGACGTGAACGTCGTCGTCGGTGATCAGACGCACATCGCGCACGGTCACCCGAACGCCGGTCGCGTTGGCACATACGATATGCACGCGGTCCTCGTCGGGTACGCTGCGCTCGGGCTGGATCAACTGCTTGAGCTTATGCTCAAGACTGCGATTACGCAGCACATAAAACGCGTAGACCAGAAACGACCAGATAATGAACGACGTTACGGTCGAAAATATGCTTAGCGCGACTTGAGACCAACTCACCGGGATCTTTCCGTCCTTTTTTAATCGACAATTCGCCGGGCAAACGCCGGGCGCCGGGATCGATACGTTATGAATACGATTGCCGCGCTTACCGTTCTCGTCGGTAGCCTCGTCGCAGCGGCGGGTATTATCGCTTATCCGCGCCTGCGCCTGCTCGTGCGTGGCCCGGCACGATTAAGTGAAGCCGAGCGCCGCCGGCTTTGGGCATTGCTGCCCTGGCGGGGTTTGCTCGACGCACGCCAGCGCGCACGCATGCCACGACTGGCGGCACAGCTGATTGCCGATGTGCGTTTCATAGGCTGCCAGGGCCTTGAAATCACAGACGATATGCGCCTCGTTGTCGCCGGCCAGGCCAGCTTGCTGTGTCTGGGCGCCACGCCGGGGGCCTTCACGTTACCAAGCGAAGTGCTGATCTATCCCGATGCCTTTTATATCCCGCAGACGTGGCCCGACGAGCAGGGACTGATGGACGATCTGCCATTACTGGCGTCGGGCGAAGCCTGGGACGACAGCCGCGTGGTGCTTTCCTGGGCCGATATCGAAGCCGCGCTGGCCGGCGCCGAGCACAATGTCGTACTCCACGAATTCGCCCATCTGCTGGACTTTGCAGCCCCGTCGCAAGAAGGCGCACCGCCACTCGATGACGCAGACGATTGGACGCATGTATTCGGCGCAGCTTTCGAGACGCTGCGCGAGCGCGGCTCACCGGCCATCGATATTTACGGCGCCGAAAATCCTGCGGAGTTCTTTGCTGTCGCGGTCGAGGCCTTCTTTCAACGCGGCGCCGAACTCGCAGCCGCACACCGCGACCTGTATCGCCTGATGGCGGCCTATTTCGATATCGACACGGCGCTCCAGCCGCCCGAATTCAGCAACGCTATTCCGAGCTGAGCTCGACGTTCGAACTGCCAGGCAGACGCTCGACGAGTTCCTTGCCGGCCAGTCGCGAGGGCGTGTAGCTGCCGCCTGCAGGCGCCTCGGTCAAGAGTTGTTTCACGATCGCCAGACTGGCATGCACGGTCACATCGTAGCCATTGGCCACGTGCACACGCGCAACCCGATGCTCACCACGCGCGTTCACGACCTCGCCCCATACATGGGTCGTGGCTTGCTCGCGCCGCGATTCGTCAGGGCCCGCGACCTTGGCGGCACGTTTTTTCAAAAGCGACTGTACCGGCGACAACCCCAGCAACGGGCGCACCCAGTTCAGACGCTGCACCTGTTTGATGCGTTTCGGTGACATCGGCATATAGACTTCGATATCGTCGATGCTCGTCGTATGCCAAGCGGTCGAGATATCCCCCCAGGGGATGGTCATCGCCTGTTTCGGGCCGTCGCCAAAATCGATCTCGCGCACACTGGCGGCCAGCGGTACGGTGGTGATGCGGCCATTGCGACGAATCTTGCCGCCGTCGGCCAGGCCTTCCACCGAGGTCTTGGCCGTGCCCGGCGAAAACCCCGAGCGCGAATCGAAGCCCAGCGCGAGTTCTACGGCATCCGGCATCGCCTCGGCCAGATAGGCGGCAATACAGTCGGTGGGCACCACATCGAAGCCCACGCCACAACACAACACCACGCCGGCCTTGGCAGCATGATCATGGCGGCTGAAGGAGTGCTCGAAGATACTGATTTCGCCCGTAATATCGAGATAGTGCACGCTTTCGCGAATACAGGCGGCCATGGCCTGAGGCGCGGTCGCCGAAAACGGGCCGGCGCAATGCAGCAGCACATCGATACCGTCCAGATGGGGCGCGATATCGGCGGCCTCGTGCATGCCGAAATCGCGATAGTCCAGCCCCAGTTCCTGAGCCAGCGGCGCCAGCGCCTCGGCACGACGGCCTGCCAGTACGGGAGTCAAACCTTCGGCTACAGCCTGACGGGCGATCAGTTCACCGGTATAGCCATAGGCGCCGTAGATCATGAACGTCGGTTGGGTCATCGTGAGTCTCTTGAATGCGGACACAGGCCACAGATCAGCCAGTAAAGGAACGTGTGGCCTTGCGGACAGCAGTAAAGAATCGTTCCGGCGACAAACGCTTGAAGCGATACTGCCAACGCGAATCGCGGTGCGAAATCACGAGGAAACGATTTTCGCGCACGGCATCATAGATATCGTTGGCCACATCTTCAGCACTCACGCGAGCACGCCGCATGAGTTTTTCCACCATGGCCCGTTGGCGGTCGTTCGTGCCACGAAACGAATCCAGCAGATTGGTGGCGAAAAAGGCCGGACAGGCCACGGTAACGCCGACGCCGTGACCATATTCCTCGCCGCGGATCGATTCCGACAGCGACAACACGCCGGCCTTGGCGACGTTATAGGCGCTCATCCCGGGGGCACTGGCGATCGCGGCGAAGGAGGCGATATTGACCAGATGGCCCCGACTTTCACGCAGCATGGGCAGTGCGGCGCGGGCGCCGCGTACCGCGCCCATGAGATTGATATCCAGCATCCAGTCCCAGTCTTCGAGCGGCGTATCGACCACGCTGCCGGCATTGGACACGCCGGCGTTGTTCACGAACACGTCGAGCCCGCCCCATTCCTCTCGGATTCGATCGAGCAGCGCATCGAAATCCTCTGGCTTGCGGGTATCCAACGTTTGCGCGATCGCATCGCCACCGGCGGCATTGACCTCGCCGGCCACGCGCTTCGCCCGCCCGCTCTGAAGATCAGTTACCGCCACACGCCAGCCTTCCCGGGCATAGCGCAGCGCAAGCTCGCGGCCGAGGCCGCTGCCGGCGCCCGTAATGGCAATACGTGACGTATTGGAATTCGGAGTTTTCTGGGTCATGAGTAGCCTGCAAGCTGTGGCGCACCGAGAGTGCGCGCGCACAGCATAGCGAAAATAGAACGAACGTCCGTTTTACATTGACCGTTCAAACATCGCCTGCCTATAGTCGCGCCATGACCCAGCTCGTACTCATCCGTCATGGCCAGGCCAGTTTCGGCACGGCCAACTACGACCGCCTGTCCGAAATCGGCGAACGTCAGGCCCGGCTGGTCGGCCGTCATTTGGCCGCCTCCGGCCAACGCTTCGACGTTCTAATCGCCGGCACCATGCAACGCCAGCAGCGTACCGCGGAACTCGTTAATAAAGCGTTCGACGACGCGCCCACGATACACACCGAGGCTGCGTTCAACGAGTATGACGCCGACGCGATCTTTGCCGCCTATACGCCGCGCGTTTTCGCCGACAACCCCGAACTGGGCGCCGCGCGCAATCAATTGAAGACCGACCGCCGCCTGTTCCAGAAGGTATTCGAACAGGTGACCTGGCACTGGCTCGCCGGCACACCACACGAACATGACAGCTGCGAATCCTGGCTGGATTTCAAAGCGCGTGTACAAACCGCGCTGGAAAAGCTGCGCGGCGAATACCCCAAGGATGCACGGATCGGCCTATGCAGCTCCGGTGGGCCGATCGCCATCTCGATCGCGACCGCGACCGGTGCACCCGACGCCAAAGCGATCGAGATCAACTGGAGCGTCTACAACGCAGCGGTTGCGGAACTGCGCTCGACCCGAGATGGCTGGCGCATGCTCGCCTTCAACGATATCGCCGCCCTGCGCGCCGCCGGCGACGACAGCCTGGTGACGTTCCGCTAGCGCGGATCGCTTCGACATGGAACGGCCCAGTCTCGAAAGCTTTACCGCACGGCACCATCTGGATAGCCGCAGCCTGTGCGCGCAGATCGTCGAAGCGCGTGAAGGCGCAATTGCGGTACGCAGCGCCGGGGCGGCCACCGACAATCTCACCCGCATCATCGAAGCCACGCTCAGGCTGGCCAACCGCAAGGGCTTCGCGGCGATGACGCTACGCGAGCTGGCCCGCGAGAGCGGCCTCTCGCTGGGCGGCCTGTATGCGTATATCGGCAGCAAGGATGAGCTGGCACGGCTGATCCAGTCCTGGGTTTCGCGCACGCTGCGCCGTGTCATGGCCAGTGCGCTCGCAGATATCGAAACCAGCCGCATGCGCCTGGCGACGGCTATCGAAGCGCATCTGCTTACCACCGAAGCGCTGCGCGAGTGGTTCTTCTTTTTATATATGGAAGCCCATCACCTGGCCTCGGATGAGCGCCGCCAAGCGGTCGCCGCCGAACGCAACTCCGAGCAGATATTCGCCGACATTATCCGCCAGGGCCAGAGCGAAGGCCGCTACGGCGCGATGAACGCCGATATCGCGGCCGGGCTGATCAAAGCCATGCTCCAAGACTGGTATCTCAAGCGCCACAAACACGGCGAGCGCGGCCTGGACGTAACGGCCTATGCCGATACCGTGACCGCCGCGGCCGAGGCGTTGCTCGACGCCAGCGGTGAAACGACAACAACGACGCACAGCTGAGGAGATTCGGATGAGCGCACTAGATCAGGCCCGCGATATTCGCGAGGGCGAAGGGATCGACGCCGCTGCACTGACCGCGTGGTGTCGCGAGCACGCCCCAGTGCTGGTGCCCCGGAACGGCGAAATGACGATCCGCCAGTTCCCGGGCGGCGCGTCCAACCTGACCTATCTGCTCGCCGTCGACGACAACGAATACGTGTTACGCCGCCCACCCTTCGGCAGCCAGGTAAAATCAGCCCACGACATGGGCCGCGAATACGGCGTGCTATCGCGGTTGCACGGCGTTTACGACTACGCCCCCGAGCCGATCGTGCATTGCACCGACGAATCCGTTATCGGCGCCGAGTTCTATGTGATGCAACGCCTGCGCGGCGTGATCCTGCGCCGAAATCTGCCTGAAGGCGTCGATCTGTCCCCGACCGAAGCCACCCGGCTGTGCGAACAGCTGCTCGACGTGCAGGCGAAACTGCACACCACCGACGTGGACGCGGCCGGCATGGCCGATTTCGGCAAGCCCGAGGGCTATATCGAGCGCCAGATCACCGGCTGGAACAAGCGTTATCGCAATGCCCGCACCGACGACGTACCGGACTGCGAAGCGCTCATGCAGTGGCTGGAGGCCCGTATCCCGAACGTCACCCGGCGCGCGATCATCCATAACGATTACAAGCTCGATAACGTCGTCTTCGACGAAAAGCTCAACGACATTATCGGCGTGCTCGACTGGGAAATGGCCACGCTGGGCGATCCGGTCATGGATTTCGCCTGCTCGATGGCCTACTGGGTACAGGACGACGACCCAAAGCCCATGCGCGATATCCGCATGGGTCCGACTCATCTACCGGGCATGCTCACGCGTGACGAGATGCTCGCGCGGTATCGCGAAAAGACCGGCCATACGATCGACGACTGGCCGTTCTATCAGGTCTTCGGCCTGTTCCGGCTGGCGGTCATCCTCCAACAGATCTACAAGCGCTATGTCGAAGGCAAGACACGCGACAAACGTTTTGCCACCTTTGGCCATGCTGTGAACGTGTTGCACGAGCAGTGCGAACGCGTAATCCGCGCTGCCTGATACGGTTTGCTGCACACACAATAACGACGACCCCACCGCGAGTATCGATATGAAGCTTTACCAGAGCGACCGCGCCCCCAACCCCCGCCGCGTACGCGTTTTCATGGCCGAAAAAGGCATCGATTTCAACGAAATCGAAATCGTCGACCTCGACCTTGTGGCGGCCGAAAACCTCAGCGAAGAATACAAGCGCAAGAACCCGCTCGGCGGCGTGCCCACGCTGGAACTGGACAACGGCACCTGTATCGCCGAATCAATGGCAATCAGCCGCTATTTCGAGGAAACCCACCCGGAACCGCCGTTGATGGGCACCGATGCCGAAAGCAAGGCGATCATCGAGATGTGGAATCGGCGCATGGAACTGAACTTTCTGTTCCCGGTGGCCATGGCCTTTCGCAACATCAGCGGCGCTTTCGCCGACCGCGAGAAATGCTCGCCCGAGTTCGGCGAAATCAGCCTCGAACGGGCGACCAAGATGTTCGGCTTCCTGAACAAGCATCTCGCCAACAACGAATACATCGCCGGCGATTCGTATTCGGTAGCCGATATCACCGCGCTGTGTACGGTCGACTTCGCACGCGTGGTCAAGCTGCGTATCGGCGAGGATCAAACGCATCTCAAGCGTTGGCACGATGCGGTGTCGGCACGGGCAAGTGCCCAGGCCTGATTCGGGTTCGAGCGCGGCGCTGGGCGGTCACTGAAAACTCGCCCGATTCAGGCCATCAGGCTTTCGGCCCTCACGAGTTTGTCGGGCCTTTGGTTTCGCGCTGCTGCTCGACCCACTTTCGTTTGCTTGTCCAAACGAAAGCAGGCAAAGGAAAACACTACCGGTTCGATCAACAAGTTCTCGTTCGCTCCAAACGGGGCCCGGATACAGGCGGCTGACGGTAGCACTGCGTCTATACAGCTATGAACTTCCAACGGGTTTCGCGTACGACGACGCCCTAGCATTGGCGGCGCCGCCACCACAGCGCTAGCATGCGCGACTGAACACACCGCAACAGCCGCCACCGAATGGAAGACGCCGTCATAACCGCCAGCGCGCAGGCGCTCTGCGACACCGTGCGCTGGTTCGCATCGCGCGGCTATTGCCCGGCCACGGGCGGCAACTTCTCGATGCGTCTGGACAACGAGCGCGTGCTGATCACCGCCTCCGGTGTCGACAAGACGGCGTTGACGCCGGCCGATCTGCTGCCGATGACCATCCACGGCGAGCTGCTGACCGAGGGCAAACCCTCGGCGGAGACCGGCCTGCATCTGGCCTTGTATCGGCGCGATCCGGACATCGGCGCGGTGCTGCATGTCCATTCGGTGGCCAATACGCTGCTCTCACGTATCGGCAATCCGCAGCGGCTGCGTTTTGAAGGCTATGAAATGCAGAAGAGCATTGCCGGCAACATCACGCACGAGGCCGCGATCGACCTGCCCGTGCTCGATAACAGTCAGAATATGGAAACGCTTTCGGCGGCGCTGGAAGCGCGCTTCGACGAGGCCGCGCCGGCGTTCGGGTTTCTAGTGCGCAGCCACGGCATCTACGCCTGGGGCGCCGATCTGGCCAGCGCACGACGGCATCTGGAAGGCTGGGAATTTCTGCTGGCCTGCGAACTGCAGCGTCAGCAACTGGAGAATAGACGATGAGCGAATTTATGGGCGATAACGACCGGCTGCGCCTGGAAGAGCCCACACCGGACGTACGCGCCGTAATCACCGATATCGAAGGCACGACCTCGGATATCGCCTTCGTGCATGAGGTGCTGTTCCCCTACGCGCGCGACTATCTGCCACCGTTCGTACGCGCGCATGCACAGGAACCGACGGTCGCGGCATTGATCGAAGATGTGCGTACCGAAGCCGACGAGCCCGATGCAGATCTTGATCGTGTCATCACGATCCTCGAAAAATGGATGGACGAGGACCGCAAGGCCACGCCACTCAAGACGCTGCAGGGGCTGGTCTGGGAAAAAGGCTATATCGACGGCGATTTCACCGGCCATGTCTATGACGACGCGGTGGCCACGCTACAGGCCTGGGCCGACGACCGGCGCGCACTGTATGTCTACTCTTCCGGCTCGGTGGCGGCCCAGAAGTTGTTGTTCACCTACAGCGACCACGGCGATCTGAGCGATCTGTTCTCGGGCTATTTCGATACCCGTATCGGCGGCAAGAAGAAGATGCGCAGCTACAAGGCAATCGCGGCCGAACTCGGTGAGCTACCGGCCTCCCTGCTGTTTCTATCCGACGTGGGCGAAGAGCTGGATGCGGCCGCCAACGCCGGCCTGCAGACCTGTTGGGTCGCACGCGATGAAAACACCCAGGAAAAAGCTAGAATGAGCGAAAGACACCCGGTCGTCGCGTCGTTCGAGGATATCGAACTCATCTGATGCCGGGGCGCGCGCCGTGATGTATCGGCGCGCGAGTGCACACAGGAGCGAACCATGAGTCGACTGACCGTCTACAACGAAAACGATACCAACAACCCGCTGCTCGATACCGACGACGCCGACCGGATCGCCGCCGAAATGGACAAGGTCGGTGTATTGTTCGAGCGCTGGCCGGCCGAGCACGCCCTGCCTGCCGATGCCAGCGCCGAGCAGATCGGCGAGGCCTATGCAGCCGATATCGAGCGTTTGCAGGCCCAATTCGGCTATGCGACCTGGGACGTCATCGGCCTGCATCCCGAGCATCCACAGAAAGACGCCATGCGGGCCAAGTTCCTCGACGAGCACACGCATAGCGAAGACGAGGTGCGTTTCTTTGTCGATGGCGCCGGGCTTTTCACCCTGCATATCGGCGACCGCGTCTATGCCACGCTTTGTGAAGCCGACGATCTGATCAGCGTACCCGCCGGCACGCCGCACTGGTTCGACATGGGCGACAAACCGCATTTCAAGGTGATTCGCCTGTTCAACAACCAGGAAGGCTGGGTGGCCAACTTCACCGGTACCGATATCGCCAAGGACTTCCGCCCTGCCGGCGAACAGATGCTCGGCCAGGGCTGATCGCGCTCGGGCGTCGTAGTCGTCGGCGCCCTTTGCCGGTGTGAATATCAGCGAATTCGCGACGCGCAGCGGTGTTTCAGCCGACACCCTGCGCTACTACGAAAAGATCGGCGTATTGCGCCAGACCGCGCGTAACGCCAGCGGTCATCGGGTGTTCGATTCGCGCGATCTGGACTGGATCGCCTTTGTCCTCCGGCTCAAGGCCACGGCCATGCCGCTGGCGGATATCCGCCGCTATGCCGAGCTTCGCGCCCAAGGCGAATCCACATTCGGCGAGCGCCGACAGATGCTGGAAACTCATGTCCGGTATTTGGAAGAAAGGATCGCGCGTGATCGCGACCATCTGAGGAATCTTCACGCCAAGATCGCGTTTTACGCCCAGAACGACCCGGCCTGACGAAACGCTTGACCTGGAGTTCACTCCAAGCCGTAGGTTACCCACTCGTTTTCTGTTTTATATTCAGGAGAGAGTGTCATGGCAGCTACGCGTTACGAAGCCGGTCTGGCCAAACTCAAGGAAATCGATGGCGCCGCAGGCGAAGCGGTCATCGACAGCCTGCGTACGATTGCGCCCGATCTGGCCCGCTACACCATCGAATTTCCCTTCGGCGATATCTATCAACGGCCGGGTCTGGATCTGAAAAGCCGCGAACTGGCGACGGTATCCGCACTCACCGCCCTCGGGCACTGCGCACCGCAGCTCAAGGTGCATATCCACGGCGCCTTGAACGTGGGCGTCACACCGGAGCAGATTGTCGAGGTCATCATCCAGATGGCGGTCTATGCCGGGTTTCCGGCCGCGCTCAACGGTATGACGGCAGCGAAGGAAGTCTTCAGCGAGCGCCGGCTGATCGAGACCTAGAACCCAACCGCTGCGCCGCCGAACTGGAACACACCGGCCTCGACCTCCATCCGGTCGAACACGCCAGTATCCAGGATCCAGTGGTCGATCAGTTCTGCAGGCGTCACATCGAACGCGGGGTTCGCGACCGTGGCATTGGCTGGCGCCCAGGACAGTTCACCGGCGGCGCCGGTCACGCCCCGTACCTCCGCGGCCAGCCGTTGTTCGATCGGTATGGCCGCACCCGTCGCACAACCGGCGTCGACGGTCGTATGCGGCGCGACCACACCAAACGGTATCCCGTGATGATGCGCCAGTACGGCCAATCCATAGGTTCCAATCTTGTTGGCGAAATCGCCATTGGCGGCAATTCGATCCGCGCCAACCAGCACGCGATCAACTTCGCCGGCTGCCATGAAGCTCGCGGCCATGCTGTCGGTGATGAGTCGATAATCGATACCCAGCTCGCCGAGCTCCCAGGCAGTCAACCGGCCACCCTGCAACAGTGGCCGTGTTTCATCCACCCAAACACTGATGCTGTTGTCGCGCTCGTGCGCGCGCCGAATCACGCCCAGTGCCGTGCCGATGCCGGCCGTGGCCAGCCCGCCCGTATTGCAGTGGGTGAGAATACGCTCGCCGGCACCGATCAACGCAGCGCCGTGTTCAGCCATCGCGTCGCAAAGCGCGCGGTCGTTGTCGAACAGGGCTTCAGCGTTGTGCACGACCGCTGTACGCCAGTCCTCCTGTTCGAGCGCGCGGGCGAGGGCGTCCATGGCATGCATCAGATTCACCGCCGTCGGTCGCGCCTCGCGCAGACGCGCTATCGCACGGCCCACCGTTTCGCGATCGTCGCCCGCTTCGACCCGCACGGCAACCAGCAGCGCGGCTGCAATGGCGATCATCGGTGCGCCGCGGGTACGCAGGGCATGAATCGCTTCGACGAGTGTGTCCACGTCGTCGACGGCGAACCACGCCTGAACATGCGGCAGACGCGACTGATCCAACAGCGTCAATCGGCCGCTGCGCACGCGCAGGGCAAGACAATCACGATCTTTCATACAACGAATGAGTCCTTGTTCTGTAAACCTTCGAATACGGGCCGCATGAAGCTGCGTTCATAGCGCCGGATACAAACGCGTGCGTTCGGCGTAGGCAAATGCGGCTTTGCAATCGACATCTTCAGCCACGCGCTTTCGATAGGTTTCATAGTCGGCGAGGCTATCGAAGGCGAACAGAGCCAGCGCGATATCGCTGGCTCCTTCGTGCGGTAGAAAATAGCCGTGGTGGGTACCACCGAAGCGCTCGACCAACGGTATCCACAGGCGCGCGTAGTGCTCGAACTCGCGCTTTTTGTACGGATCGATCTCGTAACGGAGATAGCAGGTCACCATCGCTTGTTTCCCATCGAGAACGGGTCAGATGGCCATATCACCGAATAAAGCCCAATTTGCGCAGATAGACCTTGTGGTTCAGTGCTGGCTTAGCCGCTCGAGCAGTTCGTCGGTCTTGTCGCGCATGAGCTGAATATCGCCGCGTGCTTCCACGTTCAAACGCACGACCGGCTCCGTATTGGATTTACGCAGGTTGAAGCGCCAATCGCCGAAATCCATCGACAGCCCATCGACATGTTCGACCGCTTCGGCCGAGGCGCCGTAATGCGATTCCAGATCGGCGAGTGCCGCATCGGGATCGCCGATCTCGCGATTGATCTCGCCCGAGGCCGGAAACGCGGCGATACGTTCTTCGACCAGCGTCGACAACGGCTTGCCCGTTTCCGAAATCAGTTGCGCCAGCACCAGCCAGGGCAGGTGGCCGTTGTCGGCATAGGAAAAGTCGCGGAAGTAGTGATGGGCGCTCATCTCACCGCCATAGATGGCGTCGACCTCGCGCATGGTCTGCTTCATGAACGAATGACCAGACTTGGATTGCACCGGCTTGCCGCCGTTTTCCTCGACCTGGGCGAGCGTGTTCCAGGTCAGGCGCGGGTCATGCACGATCGCCGCGCCCGGGTTCATCTTGAGCAACATTTCGGCGATCAGGCCAACGATGTAATAGCCCTCGATGAACTCGCCGCGCTCATCGAAGAAGAAACAGCGATCGAAATCACCGTCCCAGGCCACGCCGAAGTCGGCGTTGTTTTCGCGTACCGCTGCCGCCGTGGCGTCGCGATTCTCCGGCAGCAACGGGTTGGGAATACCATTAGGCAGATTGCCGTCGGGCTCGAAATGTACGCGCACGATATCGAACGCCAGATGCCCTTCGAGCGCCGATGCGACCAGGCCGGCACAACCATTGCCGGGGTTGGCCACGATCTTGAGCGGCTTCATCTGCTCGGGTTTGATCTGATCGAGTAGAAAACGCACGTAGTCGGCACGCTGGTCCAGCGGTTGGCGCTCGCCGGTACGCGTCGGCTCGGGAAACTCGTTGTCGTAGGCCATCTTTTCGATATCGAACAGGCCGGTATCGCTCGAGATCGGCTTAGCCTGTTCGCGCACGAACTTCAAGCCGTTGTAATCCTTCGGATTATGGCTGGCGGTGACCATGATTCCGCCGTCCGCATTCTGCGAGAACGTGCCGTAATAGACTTCTTCGGTGCCGCACAGGCCGATGTCGAGCACATCGGCGCCGCCCTCGGTCAGCCCGTCGATGAGCGCATCGGCGAGTTCTTCGCTGGACAGTCGCATGTCGCGACCGACGACGACCGTTTTCGCGCCCAGTTCGGCCACGAACGCCCGGCCGATACGCTTGGCGAGCGCCGCGTCGAGTTCATCCGGGACCTTTGCGCGTACGTCGTAGGCCTTGAAGAACGGATAATACTGGCCCATCGGGTCACTCCTTGGTTATGTCCGGGGTCGAGGTCGACTGTGAGGCGGGCGCGCCTGGAACCTTGTCTTCGGCACCAGGTTCACTGTCGCTGCGGCCGTAGACGTCGTCAAAACGCACGATATCGTCTTCGCCAAGATAGCTACCCGATTGCACTTCGATCAGGTCGAGATCGACCTTGCCGGGATTTTCCAGCCGGTGCACCGCGCCCAGCGGGATGAAAGTGGATTCGTTCTCGGTGAGCAGGCTTTCACGCCCGTCACAGGTAATCCTGGCCGTGCCGTGCACCACGATCCAGTGTTCTGCACGATGATGATGTTTCTGCAGCGACAGGCGCCCGCCCGGTATCACGCGGATATGCTTGACCTGAAAGCGCTCGCCGACCGCGATCTGCTCGTAGCTGCCCCACGGCCGGTACGCCTTGCGATAAGCCGTGGCCTCTTCTCGACCGCTGGCGATAAGTCGCGCGACGAGCTGACGAATCTGCTGTTCGCTGCCCCGGTCGGCGACGAGTACGGCATCGCCGGTTTCAATGACGATGGTATCGCGCAGACCGATCGTGGCGACCAGCCGATCCTGACTGTGCACGATACAACCGTGGCTGTCTTCGATCACGACGTCGCCTTGCACGCTGTTGCCGTGCGCGTCGGCACCTTTGGCGTCGGCCACCGCCGACCAGCTGCCCAGATCCGTCCAGCCGGCATCGAGCTCGACCATGACGGCATCGTCCGCGCCTTCCATCACCGCATAGTCAATCGATTTCGCCGGGCTCTGTTCGAACGCGTTTTCTTCGAGCCGCAAAAAATCGATATCGATATGGGCGTGGGCGTGCGCGGCCCGGGCGGCTGCATGAATCGCAGGCGCCTGACGCTCTAAAGAGGCCAGATAGTCGCGCGCCCGGAACAGGAACATACCGCTATTCCAGTAATAGTCGGGGTCTTCGAGATAAACGGCTGCACGCGCCTTGTCCGGCTTTTCGACAAACGTCTGTACGCGGCGTACGCCTTCATCAACGGTTTCGCCTGCTTGGATATAACCGAAACCCGGCTCGGCCCGGCCGGGACGTACGCCGAAAAGCGTAAGTCCACCGCGCGCGGCACGCGCTCGGGCGCGTTGGATGGCCTGTTCGAAGGCCACGGCGTCGGCAATCGCGTGATCGGTGGGCAATACGAGCAGTTCGGCGTCTTCGCCGTGCTCGGCCAGCGCTTCGAACGCAGCGGCGGCTACGGCAGGCGCGGTGTCGCGGCGGGCGGGCTCGATGAGTACCCGACCCGGCATTGCGCTTGCCCGCAGCTGTTCGGCCATGACGAAGCGATGTTCGACGTTACCGATCAGCAGAGCCGGGCCGACATCGTCCAGCCGGCTCACGCGCGCCAGTGTCTGTTCCAGTAGGCTGGACTCTCCGTTAAGCGCCAGAAACTGTTTGGGCCGGCTTTCTCGCGACAACGGCCACAGGCGCGTACCGACGCCGCCTGCGAGCAAAACCGGTATCAGCATCAAGTTTCTCCACGTCCGCCGTAATAAGGAATGAGATACTGCGACATCATGCCGCGGGTTTTATAACAAAAATGATGCCTTATCCGCGCCCGATACGAGGCGAGGCCCGGCGTCTAGTATAATTTCTTTGTAGTTCAGGACCACGACCGTCGCGTATCGATACGCGACGGTGTGTGCGCTCTCACGCTTTATAGCAGGACAGGACGATGTACCCGTGACACCACGCATAGCGACAAAGCCGTTCGCAGCCCTGCTGGGTGCGCTGCTTTTCGTATCGTCGGTGGCCACGGCGGTGACCCTTGACGAGTTGCAGCACGAAATCGATACCGGCAAGTTCGATGCCGCCGCGCGCTTGTCGCAGACGTATCTGGAAGCGCGGCCGGGCAATCGCGATGCGCGCTTTATCCATGCGCGCGCGCTGGCCGGCCAGGGCCATGTGGACAAGGCGATCGCCGAGTACGAGAAACTCGCCGCAGACTACCCGCTACGCGTCGAGCCGGCGAACAATCTGGCCGTGCTGTACGCCGACCAGGGCGAATACGACAAAGCCCGCAAATGGCTGGAAAAAGCATTGGCGACCCAGCCGGCCTATGCCACCGCCCATCGCAACCTGGGTGATGTGTATACCGCGCTTGCGGAGCTGGCCTATCGCAAGGCCCTGGGCAGCGACGACAACGACACCCAACTACCTTTGACGATGCTTGATCGTCTATATTATGCGCAGGAATCGGTCGCGCCCGGGAGCGCGCCGACGCCGGCGCCGGCGAAACGGCCTGCCACGCCGGATTCAAACAACAATACGATCAGCGATCAGGCCAGCCGCAGCATTATCCAGAGCATCCGTGCCTGGGCGCAGGCCTGGTCTGCTCAGGACTTCGATGCGTACACCGACTTCTACGCCGACGACTACGATCCGGGGGATGGCATGAGCCGCGCCGAATGGCTGGACTTGCGCCGGGCACGGTTGGGCAAGCCCGAGGATATTCATATCCGGGTCGAGGATCCGACAATTACACGGTTGGCCAACGGTGCCGTGCAGGTGGACTTCACCCAGGAATACGAATCGCCGCGCTATAGTGACCGTGTCGACAAGCAGCTGGTTCTGACCCGTACCCCGGCGGGCTGGCGCATTCTGCGCGAAACCACGGGAGCCAACTAGTTTCTATGCGTGCCCGTCAGGCCATCTACGGTTTTCTGCTGCTCGCGTGCTGCGTGGCATGGACAGCCGCGCTCGCCGCAGGGACTGAAACCCAGGCCGCGGCCGCCGGCAAGGTTCACTCCAGTGCCGAAGCCCAGCTATTGGCGGTGCTCAATCTCGCTCAGAAGGGCGATTACGATAGCGCGATCAACGATCTATCCGATCTGATCGAAGCGCGCCCGAATTTCCGCCTGGCGCAGCTCGTCTACGGCGAACTGATGGTCGCGCGCACCGGGCGCAGCATCGACCCTGCGATCAGCGAAAAAATGCGCGATCAGCGCGACGCCTTGCTCGACGAGGCAAAAAGCCGCTGGGCGCATCGTGTGTCCGCGGCCACCGACGGCAAGGTGCCGGACGTGATTCTGCAACTCTCGCCGGAATACGATCACGTCGTCGTGGTCGATCTGTCGAACAATCGCCTGTACCTGTTTGAAAACGAGCAGGGCGTGCCGCGGCTGCTATCCGATTTCTATACCACCATCGGCCGTGGTGGCGCCGGGAAGCAGGTTGAAGGCGACATGCGCACGCCGATCGGCATTTATCACATCACCCGCTATATCGACGACAACCGCCTGCCCGAAATCTACGGCGTCGGTGCGCTGCCGGTGAACTACCCCAACGCTCTCGATCGGCTGCACGGGCGTACCGGTTACGGTATCTGGCTACACGGCGTGCCACGTACGACCTATTCGCGCACGCCGCGTGCCAGCGAAGGCTGTGTCGTCATCGCCAACGACGACTTCGAGTCCATTCGTGAACAGGTCACAATTGGCAAGACGCCGGTGATCATGACCACCGGCCTGAACTGGGTCTCTGCCGCCGAGGTGGAGCAGCAGCGAAGCGACATGCTTGCGGCGATCGAATCCTGGCGCCACAGCTGGCAGGCGATCGACACGAAATCCTATCTCGCCTACTACGCGCCCAGCTTCATCAGCGATAAGGGTCTCGACAAGGAAGACTTCGCGATCGAGAAGAAGCGTATCAACGCAACCAAAACCAAGATCGAAGTCGACCTGAGCGATATCAGCATCATGCGTTATCCCGGCGAGGACCGAATGATGAAGGTGATGTTCAACCAGGCCTACACCAGCAACAATTATCACGCCGAAGATCGCAAGGTTCAGTACTGGCGACAGAGCGACGACGGTGATTGGCAGATCGTTCTGGAAACCGAACAGGACTGAGCAGCAACACCAGCGGCTAAGCCACGCGCGGCCTATCTGCGACTAGACAACAGCTCGGCTCGAACACCTCTACGCGATCGACGAGGCCTCGTACGCCACGCGCGCAGGCGGTCGGGTATTGGCATCGTCGTCGCCGGGTAGCGGCCAGGCGTCCAGCCGCCGCACACCGGCGCCCACACATATAAGCGTTGTGGGCTAGGTCTGGCTGATAGATTAAAGATTACTTGCCGGCGGTGCGCTGCTGGGCGATCAGATAATCGGCCACTTTGAGCATGCGATCGTTGCTGCCGGCGGTACGCCCGGTGACATAGTAACGACCCGCTACGGTAAGGCTCGGTGTGGCCGTTACCGGATACGCCTGCATTGCCTGTGCGGCCTGGCGTAATTTGGCGGTGATTTCGTCGCTTTCATAAACTTCGACGAAACGCTCGCCGTCTACGCCCTGCGACACCATGAAATCGCGCATTGCCGATTCGCTGAGCAGGCGCCGGCCTTGTTCGTGGATAGCGGCGAAGATCTTGTCGTGAACCTGCTCGAGCACGCCTAGCGTTTCGGCAGTGTAATAAAGCCGTGCATAGGGCTCGCCGCCGGCGCTGAACAATACCGGTATCCGTGCGAATTCGACATCGTCGCCCAACGCATCACGCCAGGCGTTGAGATCGGACTCCAGGTGATAGCAATGCGGGCAGCTATAGAGAAAGAACTCCGTGACGTGAATCTTGCCGTCGTCGGGCTGATCGATCGGCTGCTTGGCCGGCAGATAGTGCTCGCCTTCCACATAGCGCGAAATCATAAGCCCCTGAGCGTGGACTACGCCCACGATCAACAGCAGAATCAAGCCCGTTCCAATGCGCCACGTCTTCATCTTCGCTCGACCTTGTTGAAGCGCAGCCCGACCGGTCAGCTACTGCGCGTTGGCATTTTCTTCGTTATCAGCCGCGTCATCTTCCTCGGCGTTCTCGTCCGCCGTATCGGCCGCATCATCGCCAGCCGCCGCGCCGGTTTCTTGCTTGGCAGCGGCATCTGCATCCTGCGACTGCTGCTCGCTGGCGTTGGCATCCTGCGGCGAAGCTTGCTCACCGTCGCCGCCTGTCGCCGCATTCTGGCCGGCAGCAGCGCCCGCCGGGCCACCGGCATTCTGCATCAAGGCACCGTAATCGTTGCCTTTCTTATCGCCGGTGGCGGGCGCCAGCCCGGCGACATAGGACGATAGCGCCTGGATATCGTCATCGCTGAGGTTTTCAGCGACGCCGTTCATGATCGTGGCATTGCGATAGCCCGCGCGGTCACCGCTGCGATAAGCCTTGAGCTGGGCGGCAATATACTGGGACGACTGACCCGATAACCGCGGGAACTTGGCGGCCGCGTTACCCAGGCCGCTCGGGCCATGGCACCCGGAACAGGCCGGCACGCCCTTTTCCGAATTACCGCCGTGGTACAGCACGGCGCCGGCAGGCGCGACTGCGACATCAGCAGCGCCGGGGCGCGTTTGCTGGGCCGCGAAATAAGCCGCCAGGTTTTTCATGTCCTCGTCGCTCAGACCCGCTGCCTGCCCGGCCATGATCGCGTTCTGGCGTTCGCCGGACTTGAACAGCTTGAGCTGCTCGTAAATATACGGCGCGCCCTGACCGGCGAGCTTTGGAAACTGGCCGGATTCCATGTTGCCCTGCGGGCCGTGACAGGCCGCACACTGGGCGGATCGGGTCTTGCCGGCCTCGACGTCGCCGTCCACCAACGGCTCGGCAGCGACCGCCCCGGCACAGATCATCAAGCCGAACAACACAAAAAAGCGCTTGGTCATGTCGTAGTCGTCTCCGACGCAAAACGGCAGCACAATGGCGCTATCCGATGCCTATCGGATCTTGGCTGCCCACTGGATATAGTCTTTATTGTATACCACCCGTCACGTACGCCACAGTCTCGCACATGTCCGCCCTGTTCTCTTTCACTCTGTTTCTGCCGGTTCGTTCGACATGACAAGCATTACGCCTGCCGATTTTAAAGCAATGCGCTTCATATGCTCAGCACCCAATCCGCGCGCATTCCCCGAACCGGCGGGCGCGGAAATCGCTTTCGCAGGACGTTCCAACGCGGGTAAATCCAGCGCACTCAACGCCCTTTGCGAGCGCACCGGGCTCGCGCGCACCAGTAAGACGCCAGGCCGTACACAGGCCATCAATTTCTTTACCAGCGACCAACTTCGCTTCGCTGACCTGCCGGGCTACGGTTTCGCCAAGGTTCCGCCCGCAGTCAAGGCCGCCTGGCAGGCGCTCATCGAAGGCTATCTGGCAACGCGCACCACGCTGGCCGGCGTTGTACTCATCATGGATGCACG
Source organism: Salinisphaera shabanensis E1L3A (assembly GCF_000215955.2). Taxonomy (GTDB): domain Bacteria; phylum Pseudomonadota; class Gammaproteobacteria; order Nevskiales; family Salinisphaeraceae; genus Salinisphaera; species Salinisphaera shabanensis. Next base: position 53,791 of record NZ_AFNV02000003.1, on the reverse strand, counting down.
CCGCCCCCTCATGGAGTTCGACCGTCAGCTCATTGGCTGGGGTGAAGAACAAGGCCTGGGTTTTCACCTGTTACTGACCAAAGCCGACAAGCTGTCGCGCAATCAGCAGCTCAATATCCTGCGCAAGGTCGAACGCGAGATGCCGGACGCGAGCGTGCAGTTGTTTTCCGCCACCAAACGCCAGGGTATCGACGAAGCACGCGCTGCGATCGCGGCCTTTGCCACCGGCGTTAACGAGCAGGTGGTGCAATAGCGCGCCGATAGGTGCAAATGCGAATCATTCTCATGTATGCTCGAACGGCATCCTTCAGGAGGGCCTATACATGGGATATGACATTCGGGCCTGGCTCGACCGACAGGGCCGCCCCCAGCTAGAGATCATCGATATCGATTCCGGCCATGTGCAGGTGGCCTGGGACGGTGGCGGCGAACGCTCGCCCGCTATCAAGTCCTTGTTTCACGAACTGCTTCTGCTGAGCGTGCGCGAGGATCTCAACCGGCGCATGCCGGCAAAACCCAATTGACCAAGCGTTGTTTACACGCCATACCGCAAACGTCGACCGCTCATCGGAAAACCGGCCGTTTTAATCGACGCGCCGGTTTTTCTATGGCATAAAGTAGCCACAACAACAGTTTGATTGCTCAGGGAATAAAAAGCCCCGGCGGTAGGGGGAATACCGCCAGGGCACACGATCCAGCCTTGGGGGGAACCGGATCGAATTACCGCTCAGGGAGAAAAGCGGGCAAGTATTGCGCTTGCATAAGATCAGACCGGCACTGAATCGGTTTGTTCCAAGAAATAAAAAAAAAATTTTGCTTGCTTGCAGCGGATGGTTCTGGGAGAACCAACCAGCTGAATTGGCAAAAAAAACCCCGATGGCTGGGGGAGAGCCGATCGGGGTAATTTACCGGTTCTTGGGGGGAACCGGATTCGGTTACCGCTCAGGGAGAAAAGCGGTCAAGCTCCGCGCTTGTATAAGGTCAGACCACGACCCTGGCTGGCGAGTTCCCGATCTCGGCGATTTATTTTCGACGGTCCGCTCAAGCCACTCTTAAGCTGACGCCATTAGAACCGCTGGACAAGAAAAACCCCGACGGCGCGGGGGAACGCCGTCGGGGCAAGTACTCCGGTTCTTGGGGGGAAACCGGATATTGATTACCGCTCAGGGAGAAAAGCGGTTGAGCATCGTAACGCTCATGGAAGGTCAGACCCGGCGTTTACCGCCGAGTTCCCGATATTCGAAAAAAAATTTAAACCGCATTCCGAGCTCAGTGCGCCTGCTGCCAGTTGGCCGCAATGCCGGCCTCTGCAAGCAAGGGCACATCAAGTTTTGCGACCGCGCCCATGCGCTGACTTATCGCCTTGCCGAGGCGCTCGGCTTCGGCATCGGGTACTTCGAAGACCAACTCGTCATGCACCTGCATGATCATGCGCGCCGGTTCGCCCGTGTCGCGCAGCCAGGCATCGACCTCGATCATCGCCTTCTTGATCAAATCCGCTGCGGTGCCTTGTAGCGGCGCGTTGATCGCCGCACGTTCAGCGCCCTGCCGGCGCGCACCGTTGCGCGCATTGATGTCGGGCAGATACAGGCGGCGCCCGTACAGCGTTTCGACATAGCCCTCGGCCTTGGCGAGCTTACGCGTTTCATCCATGTATCGGCGCACGCCCGCAAAGCGCTCGAAGAAACGGTCGATATAGGCGCCCGCCTCTTCGCGCGAGGTTTCCAGCTGCTTGGCCAGGCCGAACGCCGACATGCCGTACATGAGGCCGAAGTTGATCGCCTTGGCCGCGCGACGCTGGTCGGTACTGACCTCGTCCAGCGGCGTATCGAACACTTCTGATGCGGTCGCCGAGTGAATATCGCGCTCTTCGTTGAAGGCAGCCAACAGCCCGGGGTCGCCGGAGAGATGCGCCATGATGCGCAGCTCGATCTGCGAATAGTCGACAGCCAGAATCTGGTGGCCTTCCGGCGCGATAAAGGCTTCGCGGATACGCCGGCCGGACTCTGTACGGATCGGAATGTTCTGCAGGTTCGGGTCCGACGAGGACAGTCGCCCCGTCGCCGCCACAGCCTGGTGATAGGAGGTATGAATACGCCCTGTCTTCGGGTTGATCTGCGTAGGCAGCTTCTCGGCATAGGTCGAGCGCAGCTTGGAGAGTTCGCGCCACGAAACGATCAGCGCCGGCAGTTCGTGCTGATCGGCCAGTTCACGCAGCACGTCTTCCGCGGTCGACGGCGCGCCCTTGGGTGTCTTGCGAATGACCGGCAGTTCCAGCCGATCAAAGAGAATATCCTTGAGCTGGGTCGGCGAGCCGAGATTGAATTCCCCGCCTGCCGCGTCGAACGCCTGGGTCTGAATTTCAGCCATGCGCTCGGCCATTTCCTGGCTCACCCGGCCGAGCATGGCGCGATCAACCAGCACGCCGTTGGCTTCCACGCGTGCAAGCACCGGCATGAGTGGCATCTCGATCTCTTCATAGAGTGCTTTCAGGCGCGGGCTCTCCGCCAGTTCGCCGTAAAGGCGATGATGCAGCTGCAGGGTGATATCGGCATCTTCAGCGGCATAGGGCGTGGCTTCTTCCAGCGATACCTGGTTGAAGGTGATCTGCTTGGCCCCTTTGCCGGCTACCTCTTCAAACTTGGTAGTGCTGCGTTCGAGATACTTCTGGGCCAGCGAATCCATATCGTGGCGCGTGGCCGTGCTGTTGAGCACATAGGATTCGAGCATGGTGTCGTGATCGGCACCGCGCACATCAATGCCGTGACGGCGCAATACGTTGATGTCGTACTTGATGTGCTGCCCGAGCTTGGCGATGTCGGGGTTTTCCAGCGCACCGCGCACACGCTCGATAACCGTGGCCATCGGCAGCTGTTGCGGCGCGCCCATGTAGTCGTGTCCGACCGGGACATACCAGGCCTCGCCGGGCTCTACCGCAAACGACAAACCGACGAGGTTCGACTGCATCGCCGAGAGAGCATCGGTTTCGGTATCCACGCAAATCAGCTCGGCGGCCTCGAGTTTGGCCATCATGGCCTCAAGGGCGTCTTCGTCGCGCACTTCGTGGTAATGCGTTTCGGCCGGGGCGGCCGGCACATCAGCATCGGGTTGTTCGGCCGGTGCGTCCAGGTCTTCCAGAAACTGGTGGAATTCGTAGCCGCGATAGAGATCGCTGAGCGCGCGAATATCGGCCTCGCGGCGCGTCAACGCTTCGCCGACCGAGCCCAGGTCGAGATCGCAACGGATCGTGGCCAGATCTTTGTACAGCGGCAAATCGTCGAGCGCGGCACGCAGGTTATCCGCAACCTTGCCGCCGATTTCGCCAGCATGCGCGATCACGCCATCGAGGCCATCGTACTGCAACAACCACTTCGCGGCCGTCTTGGGCCCGACCTTGGCCACGCCCGGGATGTTGTCGGAACTATCGCCCACCAGCGCGAGATAATCGGTGATCAGTTCGGGGCCGACGCCAAATTTTTCATGCACGCGGGCGACGTCGGTGCGTCTGTCCTGCATGGTATCGAGCAGGTTCACGCGCTCGTTGACCAGCTGGGCCATATCCTTGTCGCCGGTCACGATCAGAACCTCACCGGCGTCGCGGGTGGCGAGCGTTCCGATCACGTCGTCGGCCTCGACGCCGTCGACCTGCAACAGCGGCAGCCCGAGTGCCGTCACCACATCGCGAATGCCCGCGAACTGAGCCGACAGTTCCTCGGGCACCGGCGGGCGATTGGCCTTGTAGTCGGCAAACAGGTCATTACGGAAGGTCGGGCCGCGCGGGTCAAAGACCACGACGATTCGGTCGGCCTCGTATTCGCGCAGGAACTTGCGCAGCATGTTGGTCATGCCGTAGATCGCGCCGGTAGGCTCGCCGGCCGCGTTGGTGAGCGGCGGCAGCACGTGATACGCACGATACAGCCAAGACGACCCATCGATGAGAATCAACGGGCCGCGCGGCGTAGTCGAAGCATCGTTCGTGGCAGAAGAGTCGACAGGATCGGACATGGCAGCAACCGGGCAATAGATTGGCCGGCGCCAATGTTTCGCGCCAACCGTAAATGACAATCGATCCGCAGATTAACGCAGATAGCAACGAATTAAGACCCATGCACGCCGGCGCGCCTAGGATAAAGCCATCACGGATAAAGGCATCACCGATGACGCCGATTAACGCAACGCTTTACGAGGGGTCGTCGGCGCCGGGCAAACTCGATTCGGTGGATAACTGACTTGAAACCGACCCGATGCGACTGGCCCATTCGCAATCACACAAACGGCAACCGTTTTTCACCGCGCATGAGATCAGCCACGGTCTCGCGGGCGCGGACTTCGTGGGGAATATCGCCGTCGACCATGATCTCCGCCACGCGCGGACGTGCGTTGTAACTCGAGGCCATGGTGAAACCGTAGGCGCCAGCACTGCGCACAGCGAGCAGATCGTTCGCCGCGAGCGCCAGTTCGCGGCCGTGGCCGAGAAAGTCGCCGGTTTCACAGATCGGGCCGACGATCTCCCAGGCACGCGCTTGCGTATCGCCGCGAGGCGCGACGGCTACAATCTCGTGCCAGCCATCGTAGAGCGCGGGCCGCAGCAGGTCGTTCATGGCCGCATCGACAACGGCAAAGTGCTTGTCGTCCTCGGACTGGCCAGGCTTGAGCAATTCCACGCGTGTGAGAAGCACCCCGGCATTGCCGACCAACACACGGCCTGGCTCGAACACAAGTTTGAGATCGCGATCGGCCACTAGGTCGCGGATATTTTCGGCATAGGCCGCCGGCGAGGGCGGCGTTTCATCGCGATAGCGAATACCCAGACCACCGCCGACATCGAGATGATCGATCACGATATCGCGCTCGGCGAGGCGGTCGATCAGCGCCAGGACTCGCTTGACGGCATCGCGAAACGGCGCCAGCTGGGTCAGCTGCGAGCCGATATGGCAATCCACACCGCGAATCATGAGTCCGGGCATCTCGGCTGCACGCGCGTAGAGGGCTTCGGCCCGCGCAATATCCACCCCGAACTTGTTCTCTTTCAGGCCCGTGGCGATATAGGGATGGGTTTGCGCATCCACATCGGGATTCACCCGCAACGACACGGGTGCGGTCTTGCCCACGCGTTGGGCAATAGCATCGAGTCGCTCCAACTCGGCCTCGGACTCGACATTAAAGCAGGCGATGCCGACTTCCAACGCGCGCTCGATCTCATCGACCCGCTTGCCGACGCCGGAAAAGACGATTTTGGCCGGGTCGCCGCCCGCGGTGATGACGCGTTCGAGTTCGCCAACCGAAACGATATCGAAACCGCTGCCCAAATCAGCCAACAGCCCCAGCACCCCGATGTTGCCGTTCGCTTTAACGGCAAAACAGATTTCGTGATCGATGCCGGCAAGCGCTTCATCAAAAACGCGATAATGACGCGCAATGGTCGCCGCACTATAGACATAGCAAGGCGTGCCGAAGCGTTCAGCGATCTCGGGCAGCGCGACGCCCTCGGCGCAGAGCACGCCGTCGCGATATTCGAAATAGTCCATGACTAGGGCGTATCGACGCGGTTGTCGGTAGCTTCGGAGCTGTCGGCAGACGACGGCTTGCTGCTGTCTTGGGCCGCGTCATCATCCATACCGAACGGGCCATCGGTCTGCGACTCGGGCGCGTCGCCCGGCAGATACAAGGGGCCGGTCTGACCGCAACCGCCCAGCACGACCGTCAACACCGCCAACAGCAGTGCACTCGAAAGCGCCTTCATCATCGCTCGCCACCGTGAATTGAGCGCTTAGTCTAGGGCCTGTTGTGGTTTCGTGCGACATCGCGTGCGCATGCCATCCACGAGTCGCGGCCTGATCGCAGTCTCACGTAAGCAGCGGCGCGCCCGTACAAGCAGGCTGCGCCGCGTGCCCGTCGTTTTAGCTTTCCCCGCCCATATGTTCGGCCAGAAAGCGCAGGTGGTCTTCCATGAAGCTGGCGATGAAGAAGTAGCTGTGGTCGTAGCCCTCGCGCCGATGCACGGTAACGTTGGCGCCGACTTTGTCGGCCGCTTCTTCGAGCCGGTGCGGGTGCAGCTGTTCGTCGAGGAAATTATCGGCCAGGCCCTGTTCCACACGTATCGGCGGCAGCGCCTCCGGGTTGTCCGCGTTGGCGAGCAGATAACTGGCGTCATAGGCATACCAGTCCTGTTTGTCGTCGCCGATATACTTCGGGAACGCCTTGTGGCCCCAAGGCACCTCGGTCGGCGCACAAATCGGCGAGAACGCCGAGATAGCCGCAAATCGATCGATATTGCGCAAGCCGATCACCAGCGCGCCGTGACCGCCCATCGAATGGCCGAAGATCGCTTCGCGCGACAGATCCAAGGTCGTGCCGAACTCGTCGGCCAACAGGCTCGGCAGTTCTTTCACGACATAGTCGTACATCTGATAGTGCGTTGCCCAGGGCTCTTCGGTGGCATTCACATAAAAGCCGGCGCCCTTACCCATGTCGTAGCTGTCTTCGTCGGCGACGTCATCGCCGCGCGGGCTGGTATCCGGGGCGACGATGGCAATGCCCAATTCAGCGGCGACTCGCTGCGCACCCGCCTTGTTGACGAAATTTTCGTCGGTACAGGTCAGGCCCGACAGCCAGTAGACCACCGGAACACGCCGGGTATCGGCCAGCGGCGGCAGATACAGCGCGAAGGTCATATCGCAATTGCAGACCTTCGAGGCATGGGTATAGCGGCGCTGCACGCCGCCAAACGAGCGATGTTCGTCAATTTTTTCCATCGTGGACTCCACGGAAAGTCGAGAAAGTCGTGCCAATCCAAAACGACATCGCCGGGGTGTCGTGATCGGCACCCCGGCGACATCGGTCCATACACGCGATTCTAGAAGTGCAGAACCGAACGGATGGCCTTGCCTTCGTGCAACAGATCGAACGCTTCGTTGATCTTTTCAAACGGCAGATCATGGGTGACGAAGTCGTCGATATTGATTTCGCCGTTCATGTAACGATTCACGTAATCCGGCAACTGGGTACGGCCCTTGACGCCGCCGAAGGCGGAGCCACGCCATACGCGGCCGGTCACCAGCTGGAACGGGCGGGTGGAAATCTCTTCGCCCGCACCGGCCACGCCGATGATGGTGGATTCGCCCCAGCCCTTGTGCGCGCATTCCAGCGCGGCACGCATGATGTTGACGTTGCCGATGCACTCGAAGGAGTAATCGACACCGCCGTCGGTCAGTTCGATGATGACCTGCTGGATCGGGTCGTCGTAGTCCTTCGGGTTCACACACTCGGTGGCACCCAACTGCTTGGCGAACTCGAATTTCGACGGGTTGATATCAATCGCGATAATGCGGCTGGCATTGGCCATGCGCGCACCCTGAATCACCGCCAGACCGATAGCACCCAAGCCGAACACGGCAACGGTCGAGCCTTCCTCGACTTTGGCGGTGTTGAACACCGCGCCGATACCGGTGGTAATGCCACAGCCCAACAGGCAGACCTTGTCCAGCGGCGCTTCCTTACTCACCTTGGCCAGCGAGACTTCCGGCACCACCGTATATTCGGAGAACGTCGACGTGCCCATGTAGTGATACAGCTCGGTGCCATCCTTGGAGAACCGCGTGGTGCCATCCGGCATCAGGCCCTGGCCCTGCGTGTCGCGGACCGCGCCACAGAGGTTGGTCTTGCCGGATTTACAGAACTTGCACTCGCCGCATTCGGCGGTATAGAGCGGAATCACGTGATCGCCCGGCGAAACGCTGGTCACGCCTTCGCCGACTTCTTCGACCACGCCACCACCTTCGTGACCCAGAATACGAGGGAAAAAACCTTCCGGGTCGGCCCCCGACAGGGTAAAGGCATCGGTATGGCAGACCCCGGTCGCCACAATCCGTACCAGCACCTCGCCGGCTTTCGGCGGCGCGACATCGATCTCTTCCAGCGTCAGCGGCTTGCCTGCTTCCCAGGCCACGGCGGCACGACTTTTCATGGCGTTTCCTCGCTATGTGATGAATCCGCAGATTCATTCTTGTATAAAACACAGATATCGGAGTCTAGCGCATTGATCTGGCTTATACGCAAGCAAAGAATTCCTTGCGCCCGAAGCCGCGGCTGGCCAGACTTCGCGTTCTCGTTTGCTCATCTGCGCGATAAAGCATGCTCGACTGTATCGAGATCGAACCGAAAACCACCGCCCGCGCCAGCGTGATCTGGCTGCATGGACTGGGCGCCGACGGCAACGACTTTGTGCCGATCGTCGACGAACTGGGGCTTGGCGCCGACCACGGCATCCGTTTCGTGTTTCCCAACGCCAAGCCACGCCCGGTGACCATCAACAATGGCATGACCATGCGTGCCTGGTACGACATCAAGGGCATGGCGATCGCCGACAAGCAGGATGCCGAGGGCATTCGCGACAGCGCAGCCGAAATCGAACAGCTCATCGCACGCGAGGCCGAACGCGGTGTCGCGCCCGAATCCATCGTGATCGCCGGCTTTTCCCAGGGCGGCGCGATCGCGCTGCATACCGGCGTGCGCCACGCCGATCGGCTGGCCGGCATTATGGGGCTATCGACCTATCTCCCGCTGGCGGACAGCCTGGCGACAGAGGCCAGCGACGCCAATCGCGCCACGCCGGTACTGATGGCCCACGGCAGCCAGGACCCGGTGGTGCCGGCGCAACTTGGCCAGGCCAGCCGCGATCAACTGCTCGATGCCGGCTACGATGTCGCCTGGCACGAATATCCGATGCAGCATCAGGTTTGTATGCCCCAGATCGCGACCATTGGCCGCTGGTTGGGCGAGCGTTTGTTGTAATGATCGAAACGCTGCAGGGCTTTATTGCCGATTTTGGCGCATTCGCGGTCGCCATCGGCTGCCTGTTCGAAGGCGAAACCGCGATTCTTCTGGGTGTGTTCGGTGCCCATCGGGGCTGGTTCTCGCTGGAAAGCGTGGTGATCGCTGCAACGCTTGCCACCATTCTCGGCGACAACCTGTGCTTTCATATCGGCCGGCGCATGGGCCGACCGGCACTGGATCGACGCCCTGGCTGGCAGCCCAAGATCGCGCGCGTCGAACGTCTGCTCGAACGCTACGGCGCACCGGTGATGATCGGTTTCCGCTTTCTCTACGGGCTGCGTTATGTGACCCCGTTTCTGCTGGGCTCGCTTGGCGTTTCGCCGCTCCGGTTCTTTCTGCTGGCAAGCCTGGGCACCGTGCTGTGGGTCGGCACTGTCACCTTCGTCGGCGTCCATCTCGCCGGCGCAATCGAGCACGCGCTTGCGCATATCCAGGATGTAGAAAAGATTCTGGTCGCTATCGTGCTCGTCGGCGCCGGTCTTGGCGTTGCCATTTACTGGATGCGCCGTAGCCTGACCGCCCAGCGCTGAATGCGCCGGCGGTTAGCCTGCCGGTACGCCGCTTATCAACGATCGATCGAATAGATCAGATCACCGCCGGTGGATACGCTGCTCGACTGGGTTTCCAGCCGCCAGCGTGAACTGAGCGTATAGCGTAGCGACAGCGTCGACACCGGGTTGAACAGGCCGATGCCATAGCTGACGTACAGCTTGGGCGAGAGATACTTGCCCACCTTGAACGCCGCGTTATCACTGGACTCGCCCGCACCGGCGCCGATGCCGATATCGTCAACGCCGAGACGATCGCCCACGTTTTCCAGCGTCTGGTTAGCCCGATTGTTGCCGAGCGCGAGCGCAGCACGTGCCACCAGGCTGGACTGCTGGCTATTGGCGCCATCGAGCGGCCGGCCCAACAATAACCAAGATAACTGTTCGGACTGGCCCATCGCCGGCTCGGAAAACAGAGTCAGGCGCGGAGTTTCCACACTGCCACGCACTTCCACGCCCACGGTGACATCCTCGGCCGGATAACGCGCCGCGCGGATATCCAGACCGGGCTCGCTTACCGGGCCACCGGCAAACAGAATCCGGCCTTCCTGAATATCGAGATTCTGGCCATAGGCGCGGTACGCCCCGTCGACAATCTGGATTTCGCCGGTGCCGGTGGTCACATCACCCGGTTGTTGGACCACACGCAGGTCGCCGGTGAGGTTCGCACTCAGGCCGAAGCCTTCGATGCTGACCTTGTCGCCGAGAATCACCTGCACATCGGCATGGATTGCCCGGGTTATGGCCTCGGTCGCCGCGTCGGGCTGCTCGTCTGTGACGATCACCTGATCGCCGGATACGGTCGTCACGCCGGATGCCGGCAGATCGCGCGGCGTTATCGAGGCCTGCGGCACAGTGACGCTGCCTTCGACATCGACACGTGTAGGCGTCACCGAGACTTTTAGATCCGGGCTGATATAAGCCGTGGCGTCGGGAATATTCACAACCTGGAAACGTTCGCCACGAATCGCCAGATCGACGTCCTGGCCGTCGTCGTTAAGCGCGATCGCACCGTTGGCCGTGAGCGTTCCGCCGCCCGATTTGGCGGTTGCGTCGATATCGATCGCATCGCCACGCCCGGTCGCCCCCAGGCGCAGGTCGGTTAGTACCAGACCGGGCGTGACCAGTACGACACGCGAGGCATTCAAGGCGATATCGCCAAGCACGGTCGGGCGCGCGATCGTGCCGCCCAGATCGAGTTCACCGGTGATCCTGCCGTCGAACTGGTCAACTTCGGGCGAAAGTTTCTCGATGACCGACAAGCGCTGGATATCCAGATTCACCGACCCGTTGAGCGCGCGCTCGGTCAACGGCGCAGCGCCGGGTGCGACCGCGACATCGGCCTTTATGCCACCGGTACGCCCCAGTGGCAGGTCGACGGCAGCGTCTAGCGCCGAGCGCTGCATACGCAGCGTGAGGGTACCCGGCTCCATATCCACGATACGCACCACGCTTTCGTCGGGCTGAGTCATGGATACGCTGCCGGCGCTGGTGTTCAGGCGGGCATCGACGTCGGGATCGCCGCCGGCCGGCATGCTCGCATCGATGGTGCCGGACACCGAACCATCGATATCCAGACCTTCGGGAAAATAGATCCGCGCATAGTCGTAGGCAAAATCCGACAGGTCGATATGGGCCGTGCTGACGCGATCATTGTGCCGACCGCGCAAGCAGACTCGCGCATCGCCCGATGTCAGACAGGCATTTTCGATCGACTGACTATTCGCAGATACCGCACCGCTCGCTGTCGTGGCCAGTGTCCAGGGCGCGAGTTCGCCATACGCTGCCTTGAGTTGCTTTAGCGAGTACCGCCAACTCATCGTTTTCTTGTTGAGCGCGCCGTCGAGGCCGATATCCGCAGTCGCGATGTCGGAATCCACGTTCGCGGTAATCGAGTGGGCAGCGGGCGTGCCGTTCATGCGCAAGTCGACGCTATCGATCGCCTGGCCGCCGGCATTCACGCCGGCGATATCGAGCACCACATTGGACCGGCTGTTGCCGGACCAGTCGACCCTGGCAGTCAGATCGGCACGCGCAACACGATTATCGTCGACTGCAATATTGCGGGCTGCGAGCGTGGCATCGACATTCGGTGCCGCGACCCGGCCCTTGACGGTACCGCGGCTCTGCAACGAGCCTGCCAATGTCGGCCACGCGGTGGACAGATCGCTGGAATCGATCGTCCAGCGTCCATCGAGCACCGCATCCGGCGTCCAGCCGAAACGGCCGCTGATCTTGGCATCGGTGGCACCGGAGACGAGATCGAAGCGATCCACGAGCACGTGGTCACCCAGATACTGGGCCTTGGCATCCAGGCGCAACGGCTGACGGCGCAAACTGCCGCGTGCGGTGAGCTTATCGATATGGGCAACAACCTGTTCGCCGTCCTGCTTCGCGCGGACATCGGCGACAAGATTGAAATCGCCCGGTACATCCGCCACCACGGCACCCGGATTGATATGTTCACCGTCCAGATGAGCCGTGACATCCAGCGCCGGCGCCCAGCGAATCGCGGCATTGCCGCTGATATCGCCCGGGCCGCCGCTGATATCGAGCCTGGTCAACTCGAAGGCTTCCATACTGCCGCGCCCGTCGAGGCTGAGCTTGCCCTCGGTCTGGCCCACCACCTGCCAGGCCAGATTCGTGGCCAGTTCGTAGTCGGTCATCTCGCCGGTCAGGCGCACGGTACCGGACCCGGAACGATAGTCGGGTGTGCCGGACAGCGGCCACTGGAGATCGGCCCAGTCGACCGACAGATCCATCGCGTTACCTTCGGCCAGCGCGACCTGCCCCTTTGCTTCCAGCGTACCGGCTATATCCGGGCTGGACAGGTTCAGACGATCGATGACCACGGTATCGCCGGTATAACGTAAGGCGCTGGTCAATGCCGCGCGGCCATAGTCGGCGCTATCGGCATCGACATCGAGGTTCACATCGAGCGCTTCGATTGGGCCTTTGGCGCCGATGGTGGCGGTGACACCAGCCTGGGGAAGATCCTCGCGTATGGCCGGCAGGCGCGTGTTGTCGAGCCTGAGCGTGGCATCGAGAGCCAGATTGTCCAGTGCGTCGGTCACACGGCCGTCGAGCGTGACGTTGTAAGGGGCGGCGACTTGTACGCGTACACCAAGGTCGGTCAGGTCGCCCTCGATTTCACCGTCGACCTCGACCGGCGCGAGATCGGGCAGGCGCAGCGCGGCGTTGAGCGACAGATTCGTGGCATAGCCACCACGGGGGTTGAGCCGTGCCTGTGCATCCACATCAAACATCGGGCCATGACCGGTGAGCGATTCGATACGCCAGCTTTCGTCGTCCAGGCGGGCATTGGCCAGGCGCGCGGTATCGACAACGAACGGCTCGGCGTCCGGTGCCGTTGTGGCAGCAATATCGTCTAGCGCTACGTTATCGATCTGAACCGTCACCGGCAGATCGATCGCGTCCGGCAGGCTGAACGGTTCGGCGGGTTCTTCCGGTTCGGGTTCCGGCGTATCGACGACCTTCGTGACTTCGTAGTTCACGCCGCGCACGGCGAGATTGCGCACATGCACGGTCGCCGACAGCAGCTCACTGGCCGTCCAATCCAGATCCGCCGCATTGACCGACAGATTCATGGTTTCGGCTTCGACTCGCACGCCGCGTACTTCCAGCGGGCCGATCAGCCGCCCCTCGACGCTGGCTACTTCGATGCCGTCGGGCAAGCGCGGGCCGATCTGACCCCAGGCGAAATTCAAGCCGCTGCGCGTCGTTGCCACCCAGGCGATCAGGCCCACGAGCACAATGACAAGCACCAACAGAACGAGCAGCGTCCATTTGACGATACGCCGGACCCGCGAGCGTTTCTTCGGGGCCGCGCCTTTGTCGTCGCCGTTCGCTTTACCTTGCTCGGGCTGGGCGTTGTCGTCGTGTTCGCTCAAAGGTCGGGGCCAAGGCTGAAGTGAATACGGAAATCGCTGTCCTCGTCATCCAGCGGATGAGCCAGATCGAGGCGGATCTGGCCAACCGGCGACGCCCAACGAAAGCCAATGCCCACACCGCGCTTGAGATCGAAGCTTGTGGTGTTGGCGACATCGCCCACGTCGAAGAACGCGGCAACGCCATAGTCCTTGTAGACCTTGTAATCGGCTTCAACGCTGCCGACGGCAAGGTAACGGCCGCCGATATTATCGCCGTCCTGATTTTCCGGGCTGATCTGCTGATAACCGTAGCCACGCACGGTGCGGTCGCCGCCGGTGAAAAAACGCTGCGAGGGTGGCAGTTCGTCGAAATCGTCGACCTCGATTGCCCCGAACTGGCTGCGTAGCAACAGGCGTGATTTCGACGTGAGCGGCAGCACCGCGTTCCCGGTGAGCTTGGCCTGGACAAAATCCACGCTCGAGGCCAGCGATTCGCTGCCGCCATGCACGTCCAGTGACGCGCTCACGCCCTTGCGCGTATTGAGCAGGTCGTCGGCTTTCTGCAGCGTGATGGTGTAGCCCGGATAGAGCAGCGTGGCCGTGCGATCGCCCACGTCGTCGCCCAGATCGTAGGTTTCGCGCTCGAGATTGATATAGGCACGCTTGCGTCCAAGCGACCAACCCGTATCGCGTACTGCGCCGATACCGTAGTTGATCGAGGTGATATCGCCGAAATCCTCGTTGGCGACGTTCGCGGTAAAGCTGAGCTTGTCCTCGGCGACGTTGGCAATCGGGATATCGTAGGAAGCCTGCAATGCCTGCTGGACCGCAGACAGACGCAGATCGCTACGAAACTGATGGCCGCGCTTGTTGAGGTGGCGGAACTTCACACCCAAGCCCACCCGCGGGCCGGTGTCCGTGCCATAGCCGCCCGAAATCTGGTAGCTCTGGGGTTTGCTCGGTTCGGCGGTCACAGCCACCGGCACTTGGAGCCGGCCGATACTGATGAGCGGATCATCCGGCGGGTAGAGGATATCGAACAACCAATCGCCGATTGGGGCTTCGCGTTCGGCCTGACCCCGCTCGGCCTGGATCGCGATCTTGTTGAAATAATCGGTATCGGACAGGATCAGTTGCAGATCGACCAGACGCTCCGCATCGAACGGTTCGCCCGCCTTGAACGGCACGAAACGACGTACGAAATCGTCATTGAGTACGTCCTGATCGAACGTCACATCACCGAAGTAGTAGCGCTCGCCGGTATCGAGTACCAGATCGATGGCCGCCGTATTGTTGTCAGGGCGCACGCGAATCGCGGCCTGGCTGAAACGTGCATCGAGATAGCCGGCTTCATAGGCTGCGGTATAGAGCGCGTTCTTGGTCGCCGTGTATTGCGAATGGATCAAGCGCTTGCCGGTCGCGAGCTTACTGGCGCGAAGCGCTTCCCTGATCTCGGCCAATTCATCGCCCGGCCCGCGTACGCCGAGGTTGAGCGCGGTGACCTTCGTCTGCGGCCCGCGATCAATACGAAAGGTGACCTGCCAGGTATCGTCATCGCCGGCCGGCTCGTTAAGCGTTTGCTCGATGCCCGGGTTGTAATAGCCGTAAGGCGCGAGCGCTGCCTTTATTTCGTTGGGCGCCAGACGATACAAGCGGCGAATCTTACCGGCCGACCAAGGCGCCTCGTGCTTGGCGGCCACCGATAGCGAGTTGCGTACATTGGCAAGCAACGGATCATTGATGCCGTCGATATTGACGTTGACCGTATCCGCCACGGCCGGGCGCACGAGTACGCCGGCGAGCACGATCACCACGACCAGCGGCAGATGCCGCCGCTTGAAGAATCTGCGATAGCGCTCGATCACGTTGCTTGAATTTCCCCCCCAGTGATTCGCATGTCGCCGCGACAAAGCCCCCAAGGCAACCACGGTCGCCGGCCCAAGCACGTAGATACGTCGTACGTAGGTTACCGT
Source organism: Salinisphaera shabanensis E1L3A (assembly GCF_000215955.2). Classification (GTDB taxonomy): domain Bacteria; phylum Pseudomonadota; class Gammaproteobacteria; order Nevskiales; family Salinisphaeraceae; genus Salinisphaera; species Salinisphaera shabanensis. The sequence goes on along the minus strand of NZ_AFNV02000003.1, from coordinate 38,545 downwards.
AAACGCACCGCGCGATATGCAAACGGCCAGCCACTTGGCGCTTGAATTACTCTACGCGCCCGCGCGATCGTATCGATTCAATCGGCACGTGCCGGGCCATCAAAATTGTCGATCGCCAGCGCCGTGCAATCGTCCACGCCTTCGATACCGAGCACACGGGTATAGAACGCGCGCTCGGACTCGATCGCGGTACGGATATTGGCGGCGTCGCGAAAACCGTGCCGCTCGTCGGCGAACACGACATAAGCCACAGGCACGCCGCGCTCGCGCAAGGCCTCGGCCATGGTCTCGGCCTGATCAGGGGGGACAACCTTGTCCTTGAGCCCCTGCAGGAACAGTACCGGGCAGGACAGCCGCTCGGCATGGGCCAACGGCGAGCGCTCGGTCAGCAACGCATCATCCGCGCCGATCAGCCGATGCAGATAACGCGACTCGAACTTGTGCGTCGATGCCATCAGACGGCGCAGATCGCCGATGCCGTAATAACTGGCGCCCGCCGCCGCTACGTCGGTAAAGGTAAGCACGCACAACACGGTATAGCCCCCCGCACTGCTACCGGAAATAAGTACGCGTTCCCCGTCGACCAGGCCCCGCTCGGTGAGATACCGCGCGCCGTATTCACAGTCGGCGACATCGGCCACGCCCCAGGCATCGGTGAGCTTCTGGCGATAGGTACGCCCGTAACCCGTGCTGCCGCGATAATTCACGTCCAGCAGTGCGTAGCCGCGCGAAGTCCAGTATTGAATACGCGCATCGAGCGCGGTGCTGGTCGCGCCGGTCGGCCCGCCGTGACATTTAAGGATCAGCGGCGGCCGTTCATTTTCCAAGCCGCGATACACATGGCTCGTCGGCGCATAGAACAGCCCGTGCGCGGTATCGCCATCGGCGGTCGGCCAGTTCATCGGTTCGGGGGTGGCCAGCGCCGTATCAGCCGGTAGGCCGTCTGTGGCGCGCAGCACGCGTGGCGTCCTGTCTCGATCGATGGCGACAAGCTGTTTGGGCGTACGCGCATCGGCGGCGACAACCACCACCTCGTCGCCCATCGCCTGTAGCTGTTCGTAGAAATCCCATGCCAGCGGCCAGGGCATGAATTCGCCGGAGTGTTGATCGACTTCACCGAGCCGCCAGGTGCCATCCTTCGTGGCCATGGCGATAAGCCGTCCATCGTCGGTGAAGCTATAGGTGCTTTGACCGAACACCCATTGCGGCACGCCGAATTCGGCGCATTCGCGGGTCAGCGGCTCAAAGGTACCCGTCTCTTGTTCGCGGTAGAGATTCCACCATTCATTCTCGTCGCAGACGATATGCAGCCGGCCCGTCGGGTCGAAACGCGGGCCGAACAACGAAACATCGGTCGGCGCCCACAGGCATTGCGGCGTGCCGGGGATGCCATCCGCATCGATCTCGGTCTGCCAGAGCTCGGTCGCATCCCAGGGCATATCGGGATGATTCCAAGCCAGCCACACCAGGCGTTCGCTGTCAGCGCAAAGACGCAGGCTGGCATAGAAGTCGTGGCCTTCGGCGACGACACCGCGTGTGCCATCGGCGGCCACGATTTCGATGGAGGCTTTGGGTTCCCCACCCTCTAACGGGGTTTCGGCGACCACGAATAGCCGATCATGGCGCGCATCATATTGCAGATCCGCGAACCGAACGTCGTCTTCGACAGACGTGACGGCCTCGATCTTGCCGTCGGTATTGCGTCGGTAGATTGCCTGATCGGCGGCGTTCACAAACCAGACGATCCCCGCGTGTACTTCAAAGGCGCCGCCCCCATACTCATGCACGGCGCTGCGTGCGCTCAGCGGCGCATCGAGTAGCGAGATTGCATCACCGTTGTCATCCAGACGCATGACCGTGTTGCGCCCGGCCTCATCCGGACGGCTTTCGATCCAGCACAGCGTAGGCCTACCGGCGGCCGTATCGATTCGCACATCGCTGAGCTTGCGCCCGGCAGCAGCCACATGATCGGCGGTGATGTCCGACGGCCAACTACCGTAGGGCCGTTGTTCGCGCGGGTCGGTTTCAGACGTACTCGTCATGACAACTCTATCCCTCCAAAGGGCGGGCTTAAAGACAGGTCCAGTGTTCATCGACTGCGTGAGTCGGCCGTGCGTCGGCATCGAAACCGCGTTCGTGAAACACGGTCGCGCCATTCTTGCTGCGTTTGAGCACCGTCGATGCCCGCGTGCCGTACTGGGCGCTGCGAATGAATAGCGGCGACAGAAAGCGTTCACGCTCGGCGCCGATGCCGGTGTCGGGCAACGCCGCCATCGGCGCATTGTCGGTATCGGACAGCAGGCGAAACAACGAATCGGGCTCCAGGTCGTCGCTTTCTATGCGGGCACGCAGTCGCGATTGCGCGGCCTGGGTCTTGGGCCAATGGTCGCCCCAGCTGCCGTTGGAAATCGCATGCACACCCGGGCGTAAGCAGAGATGGCGTACCGGGCCCCGATTGGACACAAACCAGAGACTTGTTCGATCGCCGACCAGCAGATTGAACGGCCCGTATGCGGCGCCGTCGGCATGCATGCGCCGCGCCCAATCCTCGGCATCGATTTCTACGGCGAAATAATCGCGTACCAGCAGGCCCCGCGAGTGCACGGGCTCGGGCGCGCCCGGTTCACGTACATTGGTCACGGCCGCAAATCGTCCGTGGCGATCCGCCGCACACCAGGCACCGTCCGCCTTCAGGTCCCGGCCGCCAAACGCTTCGGCCGGCTCATGCCACCAGTGGGCGGGCTCGGTCGGCCGAGCATGAAATTCATCGCGATTGGCCGCCACGATCAGGTCGAGCCGAGGGTGGGCTTGCCAAGCAAAGGCTATCAGGCACATAAGGCGTTCTCACGCGGGCGGCGGTAGGGCCTCATCACCCAGGCAGGCGAAGCCACTAAGCGCCGCAGCCGCTGATTCGGGGCGAGAAAACGCCCACACAACAACACGGCACACGCCATCATGTCGTAATCGTCGATGGCAGTTTTAGCGGTCTGTTCGTCGCACGCAAGCTGGGCGGCAGCGGCTACGACGTGACGCTTATCGACAAGCGTAATTTCCATACTTTCAGCCTCTGCCTTATCAGGTCGCCGCCGGCATGTTCACTACCGGTGATGTATGCACGCCGCATCGCGTGACCTTGCGCCGCAAGAAAAATATTCGCTCGTTGATGAGCACGGCCTACGATATCGACCCCGACAAGCGCATCATCCGTCACGAAAGCGGCCGAACGGGCCTAACACGCAGGTCGTGACTACCGGCGGAAAACATGCCTGTGTCCGCAATAAACAGTGGAGCGAGTACGCGCTGCGTACGCATCGACGTATCTTTCATGCATTCGAGACCGCCGAGCTTACCAGTGACGCGAGCGAACGCGAGCCCTGGCTGAACTTCGGAGTGGTCGGCGCCGGCCCGAGCGGCGTCGAACTTGTGGGGCTATCGTCGAGCTGGCGGAATCACCGCGGTTGAAGACGTTCGCAGCTTCGATCCACGTGAAACACGCGTTCTGTTGGTCGAAGGCGCCGAGCGGGTGCTGCCGGCCTATCCGGAAAAGCTCTCGCACAGGGCCGAGACCATGCAGGATGAGCTCGGAGTCCAGGTCATAACCGGCACGCTCGTCTCACGAATCGGCGACAACGGCGTGGTGATCAACGGGCCGAACTGCGAGCAAACACGCGTACCGTGCTCGGGGCAGGGGGCTTACGAGCTTCGGTGTTTGGTGACATTCCGGCCGAGCACGCTCAGGGCGGCTTACAGTGGACTCGGCCCTGGCGGGGTACCCCGACATTTTTTGGGTCGGCGACCTTGCCGCGGTCATCGATTCCGTGGCAACCCGTACCCGGACTGGACCCGGCGGCTATTCAGCCGGGCGAATATGTTGCGCGCGTACGCAGGCGTCGAATGGGGAGGCGACAGCGGGGTTCAAGTACAACGACCGGGGCAGCGCGGCGATCACGCGGTTTCGGACTCCATACCGAGCTCCTTTATCTTGCGCGTCAGCGTATTCCGGCCCCACCCAAGCAGGCGTGCAGCCTCCTGACGATGGCCATCGGTACGTGCGAGTGCGGCGCGAATCATGACCCGTTCGAGGCTCGGAATCGCTTCGTCGAGCAGGTGATCGGCGCCTTCGGCCAGACGTGTTTCGGCCCAGTGCGCAAGCTGATCGTCCCAGCGGTGTTCGCCTGCATTGTCGTATGAAACGGGCGCCGGCACGGGCGCGCTATTCGCAGGGGCAGACTCTGGCTCGGCACGAGTTTCCGACACAACCGAGGTCGCCGCATTCGCAGCAGGCATGGCACGGCCGTCGCGCAGCTCCTGGGGCAGATCCTCGAGTACCACTTCGCGGCCCGGGGCCATTACCGTAAGCCAGCGACACAGGTTTTCCAGCTGGCGGACATTGCCGGCCCAGTCGAGTGCGCTGAGGAACTGGCTGGACTGTTTACTCAGCGTTTTGAGCTCCATATTGAGCTCGCGTGCAGCCCGGCCGAGAAAGAATTCGAGCAACAACGGAATATCTTCGCGGCGTTCGCGCAGCGGCGGTACGCGCAAGCGAATGACGTTCAACCGATGAAACAGATCCTCGCGAAAACGGCCCTTGCGGACCTCTTTTTCGAGTTCCTGATTGGTTGCCGCGACAATGCGCACATCCACGCTCACCGGCGTATGGCCGCCGACTCTATAGAACTGGCCATCCTGCAACACGCGTAGCAGGCGCGTCTGCAGATCGGCCGGCATATCGCCGATTTCATCGAGAAACAGGGTGCCGCCGTGGGCTTGTTCGAAACGTCCGCGGCGCTGGGCAGCCGCGCCCGTAAACGCGCCTTTTTCATGGCCAAAGAATTCCGATTCCATCAGATCCTTCGGAATGGCCGCCGTATTCACCGCGATGAACGGCCGACTCGCGCGCGGGCTATGCTCGTGCAGCGCATGCGCAACCAGCTCCTTGCCGGTACCGGACTCGCCCGTGATCAGCACGGTGATGTTGGAAGCCGACAGACGCCCGATGGCACGAAAGACCTCCTGCATGGCCGGCGCTTCGCCAATGATGATCGACGCCTGCGGCTTGGCGGCTTCGCTTTCCGGTTCCTCTTCTCGCGCTAGGCGGGCAGCGCGCGTGACCAGTTCGACCGCTTCGTCCAGATCGAACGGCTTGGGCAGATATTCGAACGCACCGCCACGATAGGCCGACACCGCGCTATCCAGATCGGAGTGCGCCGTCATGATGATGATGGGCAGATCGGGCTTGATCGCACGTACGCGATCGAGCAGATCCAGCCCGGAAATACCCGGCATACGGATATCGGTCAATAGCACATCGGGGGTGTTTTCTTCGATGGCATCGAGCAGTTCGGCACCGCCGGGAAACGTGGTTACATCGATATCGGCGCTTTTGAGAGCGCGTTCGAGCACCCACCGAATGGACTCGTCGTCATCTACGATCCACGCAGAGAGCGTGCCTGTGTTCACTATGCTCATCGCGGACTCACCAAGGTGTGGCCAATCGTCGACCGCGCGCCAACGTACGCGACGCGCCACGATAACGGCCTGGGCGTTCTCCTAATCATCGCTGGTCTCCAACGGCAGAATTACGCTGAATATGGTCTGCCCGGGCCGGCTTTCGCATTCGATGAGCCCGTGGTGCAGATGAATGAGGTATTGGGCGATCGGCAAGCCCATGCCCGTACCTTCGGCGCGCGAGCTCACCATGGGGTGGAAGATGCGAGGCAGCAGTTCGCGGGGGATACCGGGCCCATTGTCGATTACGTCGACCCGGGCGACCAGCCGATGCTGGGTCCCGCCAATCGTGAACAGGCGCTGGGTACGCGTACGCAGCACGATTTCACCGCTGCCACCGAGAGCGGTGACTGCGTTGCAGACCAGATTGAACAGCGTTTGAATCAGCTGCTCACGGTCGGCCTTGATCTCGGGAATGCTGGGATCGAAATCGCGCTTCAAGGTCACATCAGCGGGCAGATCGGAGCTGATCAAAGCCCGTACGTGCTCGAGCGGTTCGTGAATATTGAGTGGCTGCTTGTTGGGGGGGCGACGCGGACCCAGCAGCCCGTCGACAAGATTCTGCAGCCGGTCGGCTTCGCGAATGATAACGGTGGTGAATTCCTTGAGCTCGTCGTCGTCGATCTCGCGCTCGAGCAGCTGCGCGGCACCGCGCAGGCCGCCAAGCGGATTCTTGATTTCGTGGGCGAGCCCGCGAATCATCTCTCGATTGGCCAGATTCTGAACCCGCATCTGGTCGTCGCGCGAAATGCGCAGTTGCCGATCGAGCGAAAGGAATTCCAGAAGCAGTGCGGAAGCCCCGTTGCGATCGGTAAACGGCGTGACCGTACAGTCGACGGTTAGAGGATCACCGCCACCAGCACGCAGGTACAGCTCGCGTTCGGTGAATGCCGCGCCCTTGTAGAGCGCGGACTCGAGCTTCTCGCGATGATCGGCCAGATAAGGCAACGCGCGGTCGAACGGCTCGCTGCCGCAATGACGGGCTGACACGCCGAACAGCATTTCGCTGGCCGTATTCAGATATGTCACCCTCAGCCGCGAGTCCAGACAAACCACGGCTGTCTTAAGATTGTCGAGAATCGTGTCGGGGCGAACGCCGATACTGTCGCGGGAACTCATGGGGCAGCTGAAAGCAAGACTTGGGCCAGTGCGAAGCGCGCTCGGAGCGTAACCCCCGCGACGCGATTGCACCATCATAGTGCTACACGCGTCTGAATGCGCCGGCGAGTCCGTTAACGAACGATTCGGATCGGCCCGTTAGGCCTTTCAGCCACGGCCCCGCGGGTCGTCGCGTAGCGGCATAGCTGAAAAGCCGTTCTTTCGAGACTCTGTTGTGCTGCTTCGAGAGATCCAGCCCGAGGCGTGGCCAGCCATCGACCCTGTCGAACGCGCTAACCGGGCGGGCGCGCCGCGTTGGTGTTTGTATTCAATTTCGGCGTGCTCGGCGCGCCGCCTACATTGCCGGCAGGCGGAGCAGAGGTTGTCGTACCGGGCGAGTCGCTGTCGTTATCGCTGGCGTTCTGATTACTGTTCAACGGCGATATCGCCGAAGGTGGCTTCATATAAAAAGTGACCGGTTCGGTCCGGCGGATTTCCGCACCTTGATAGAGCAAAGCGGCGCTGAGTGTGTGGGTGCCGCGCGGCACGTTGCCCAGCGACAGCTGGGTATCGTCGGTTGGTGATTGCGGAATCGGGCTGCCGTCCAGATAGTAGGTGATCTGCTCGCCGTCGCGCAGTTCCGAAGAGCCGCTGATGGCGACCGACACCGGCACGATGCCGCGTGCATCGCGAAACGTCTGCTCCGCCTCGGGGCTGAGAAGCCGCGGCATGCGCGATTCGACGCTATTCGTTTTCGAACGCGCGCGATCCGCGGCGGCCTGCAGCTGTTGCAAAGCGTCGGGATTGCCGTCCACCGTCTGCAAGCCCGGCAGATTGGCACGCTTGGCGCCGGAAGCCATGGGGCTGTCGCTGTAGTGACGCACGCCTTGCGCATCGACCCAGGTATAGATATCGGCCTGGGCGGTGCCGGAGGCGACCAGGATAAGGAACAACGGCACGAAGAGCGTTTTCATAACACGCAATCTAGCGCGAAGCGCGGCCATAAAAAAGGGCGCGTCCGATAAAAGGGCGCGCCCTGCTGGCCAGCGGCGCCACACGCTTACACGTGCAAGCCACGGCCTCCCCTGAAGCGGGGCTCCCGCCTTAGCAGGAGTAGTACATGTCGAACTCGGCTGGGTGCGTGCTCATCTTCAAGCGCAGCACTTCTTCCATCTTGAGTTCGATATAGCCGTCGATCAGGTCGTCGGTGAACACATCGCCCTTTTTGAGGAAGTCGCGATCGTCGGAGAGCGCCTTGAGCGCTTCTTCCAGCGACTGGGCGACAGTCGGAATCGCTTTCTCTTCTTCCGGCGGCAGATCGTAGAGATCCTTGTCCATGGCTTCGCCCGGATGGATCTTGTTCTGGATACCGTCGAGACCGGCCATCATCATGACCGCGAACGCCAGATACGGGTTGGCGGTGGCATCCGGGAAACGCACTTCGATACGACGCGCCTTCGGGCTGGAGACCCACGGAATACGAATCGAGGCCGACCGGTTACGCGCCGAATAGGCCAGCAGCACCGGCGCTTCGAATCCCTTGACCAGACGCTTGTAGCTGTTGGTCGAGGCGTTGGCGAACGCGTTGATCGCCTTGGCGTGCTTGATGATGCCGCCGATATAGAACAGCGCCTCTTCGGACAGACCGCCGTACTCTTCGCCCGAGAAGATGTTCTTGCCGTCTTTCGAGAGCGACTGATGCACATGCATGCCGCTGCCGTTGTCGCCGACCAGCGGCTTGGGCATGAAGGTCGCGGTCTTGCCGAAGCTGTGGGCGACGTTGGCCACGCAATACTTGTAGACCAGCAGCTCGTCGGCTTTCTTGACCAGCGTATTGAACAGCATGCCGATTTCGCCCTGACCGGCGGTGCCCACTTCGTGGTGGTGCACTTCAACCGTCAGACCCATCTCTTCCATCGCCAGGCACATGGCCGAACGGATGTCGTGATGGGAATCGACCGGCGGGACCGGCACGTAGCCGCCCTTGATACCCGGGCGATGGCCCATGTTGCCTTCGGGGTATTGCTTACTGCTGCTCCAGTGACCTTCTTCCGAATCGATCGAGAAGCCGGCCCCGTTCATTTCGTTCTGCCAGGACACCGAATCGAACACGAAGAACTCGGCTTCCGGACCGAAGTACGCGGTATCGGCGATGCCGGTGGAGGCCAGATAAGCTTCAGCGCGCTTGGCGACCGTACGCGGATCGCGCTCGTAACCCATCATGGTGTTGGGTTCGAGGACGTCGCAACGAATGATGACCGTGGGTTCTTCGAAGAAGGGGTCGAGCACGGCGGTGCTGTCGTCGGGCATCATCACCATGTCAGAGTCGTTGATGCCTTTCCAGCCGTCGATCGACGAGCCGTCGAACATCTTGCCTTCTTCCATGAACTCTTCGTCGACGACGTGCGCCGGCATAGTCATGTGCTGTTCTTTGCCACGCGTATCGCAGAAGCGGAAGTCGACAAACTTCGCCTCGGTTTCCTTGATCAGCTTGAGCGCTTCGCTACTCGCCATTGATGACTCCTTGTATGTAGAACCCGGTTGAACTGTCTGGTGCAGAGCAACGAGGATAGCCACTATAAAGGCAGAATCCGTGCCACGTCATCTTTGCCTGTTTTCGGGTCATTCCGCGTCTTATCGCACCAATATAGTTTTATCACCGCACCAAACTGGTGCTTAACACTTATCGCGCGCGTTTTTGGTGCAAAAGAACGCCGGGCCCTGTAATAGCGCTGTTTCGTTATACTCCGCGCTCGAACACAGGACAGTTTGCATGGATTTCCAACAGCTCATCTTCCGGCTTCAGCAGTTCTGGGCCGAGCAGGGGTGCGCCATCGTGCAGCCCTTGGATATGCCCGTCGGCGCCGGCACGTTTCATCCGGCGACATTTCTGCGCTCGATCGGCCCCGAGCCTTGGCGCTCGGCGTACGTGCAACCGTCACGCCGACCGACTGACGGACGTTACGGCGACAACCCGAACCGCTTGCAGCATTACTATCAGTTCCAGGTGCTGCTCAAGCCGTCGCCGAAAAATATCCAGTCGCTCTATCTTCAATCGCTGGAAGCACTCGGCCTCGATATGTCGATTCACGATGTGCGCTTCGTCGAAGACAACTGGGAGTCACCCACACTGGGCGCCTGGGGTCTTGGCTGGGAAATCTGGCTCAACGGCATGGAAATCACCCAGTTCACGTATTTCCAGCAGGCCGGTGGCTTGGATTGCCGCCCGGTTTCCGGCGAGATCACCTACGGGCTGGAGCGCATTGCGATGTATATCCAGAACGTGGAGAGCGTTTATGACCTGGTCTGGTCGGAATCGAGCAACGGCACGCTTTATTACGGTGATGTCTTTCACCAGAACGAGGTCGAGCAATCACGCTACAACTTCGAACATGCGGACGTGGCCGCATTGTTCACCCATTTCGATGCGCTTGAAGCCGAATGCCAGCGACTCGTCGAAGCCGAACTGGCGCTGCCGGCGTACGAGCGCATGCTCGAGTGTTCACACACATTCAATCTGCTGGACGCGCGTCACGCCATATCCGTGACCGAACGCCAGGGCTATATCCTGCGGGTCCGCACGCTGGCCCGCGCCTGTGCGCAGGCCTACTACGCCTCGCGTGAGGCGCTTGGCTTTCCGCTGCTCAAGAACGACAACGAGGCTGCATGACCGCTACGCTACTCATCGAAATCGGGGTCGAAGAATTACCGCCGAGAGCCATGCGCGCACTTGCCGATGCGTTCGCCGACGGTGTCACGGGCGCACTGTCGGAAGCCGGCCTGACGCTTGGCGCGACAACGCGCTACGCCACGCCACGCCGTCTGGCAGTCGCGATCGCCGACACGGATGAAACGACCCAACCGATCGAGGTCGAGAAAGCCGGCCCAACGCTTGCGATTGCTTACGATGACGCCGGCAAGCCCACCAAGGCCGCCGAAGGTTTCGCACGCTCGGTCGGTATGAGCGTCGACGCGCTTGAGCAAGAAGACAGCGACAAGGGCAAACGCCTTGTCTACCGGGCGACCGAACCAGGCAAGCCGATCGCGACACTGGTCCAGGCGGCCGTCGACCAGGCGCTCAAGCGCCTGCCCATACCCAAGCTCATGCGCTGGGGTGATAGCGACGCGGCCTTCGTACGCCCGGTGCATTGGGTTGTTGCCTTGCATGGCAACGAGATCGTACCGCTGAGCGTATTCGGCGAGAGCGCCGGGCGTCGCACATACGGCCATCGCTTTCATCACCCGGACGCAATTGATCTTGCCAACGCCGATGACTATGCCGAAGCGTTGAATAACGCCTGGGTCGTCGTCGATCCCGACAGCCGCAAGCAGCGCATCGTTGAACAAGTCGGAAAGGCCGCATCGAGCTTCGGCGGCGAGGCAGTGATCGACGACGGCTTGGTCGAGGAAGTCACCGCGCTTGTGGAATGGCCGGTCGGCATAGCCGGGCGTTTTGACGAACGCTTTCTGGTTCTGCCACGCGAGGTACTGATCTCGACGTTGCAAGAACATCAGCGCTATTTCCCTATCGAGAATGACGCGGGTGGTTTGCTGGCCGGTTTCATTACGGTCGCCAATATCGAAAGTCGTGACGTGGCGCAGGTCATCGCGGGCAACGAGCGCGTGGTACGCCCGCGCTTATCGGATGCGCTTTTCTTCTGGGATCAGGATCGTCGCCAGGGACTGGCTCATAATGTGGATGGGCTCGCGCGGGTGACGTTCCAGCAGTCGCTCGGCTCGCTGGCAGACAAGAGTGCCCGCATTGCGGCGGCCGGTAAACGACTTGCCGACCCCACCGGCGCTTCGCTGGATATCGTTCAACGCGCGGCCACGCTCGCCAAGGCCGATTTGCTGACCGAAATGGTCGGTGAGTTTCCGGATCTGCAGGGCCGCATGGGCTACTACTATGCTCGCGAAGACGGTGAACCGGCTGAAGTGGCCGATGCGATTGCGGAACAATACGCACCGGCACGCGCCGGCGCCGATATTGCCGCCACGCCGGCGGGCCGGGCATTGTCGCTTGCTGATCGGCTCGATACGCTGAGCGGTATCTTTGCAATAGGACGCCGTCCAAGCGGGGATAAGGATCCGTTCGGCCTGCGCCGCGCGGCTCTCGGCGTATTGCGCACCGTCATCGAAGCGGGGCTGGTCCTGGATTTACGCGCCGAATTGGCGGCGGCCCTGGCGAATCAACCGGTCGATGCCGAAGCCGACACCCTGGACGCACTCTGGATGTTCCACATGGAACGTTTGCGCGGCTACTATCAAGATCAGGGCATTGGCTCGGATCGATTCGAAGCGATTATCGGTTTGGATCTTGTCGATCTGGTCGATTTCGACCGGCGCATCCACGCGCTCGACGCCTTCGGCCGGGACAGTGATGCTCAGACGGTTTGCGGCGCGCACAAACGCATTCGCAATATTCTGCGACGCAACGCCGACGAGATCGCTCAAGCCGATTTCAACGCCGACGCACTGAGTGAATCCGCGGAACGCGACCTTGCCCAGGCTTACTTGACACAGCGCGAGGTCGTCGTGGACGCGATGAAAGCCAACGACCCCGGTCGAGCCCTGACCGCGCTATCGGCACTGGCCAAGCCGCTCGACGCGTTTTTCGATCAGGTCATGGTTATGGCCGAGGATGCGTCAGTACGGCAGAATCGGCTCGCTTTATTAGGCGAACTCGATGATCTGTGCCGGGAAGTCGCCGATATCTCCTGTCTATCACTTGAGCAGAGCGATTAGACTGGCTGCGCAACCATCGTATGGCTAGGCCTTATGAAGCTAATCATTCTGGACCGCGACGGCGTCATTAACGAAGACAGCGACGATTACATCAAATCGCCTGCTGAATGGCGCGCGATACCCGGTAGTCTTGAAGCCATTCTGAAACTCAAAAACGCCGGGTTTCGCGTCGTCGTCGCCAGCAATCAATCTGGCCTCGCGCGGGGATTGTTCGACTACGACACCTTGTTCGCCATCCACGACAAGATGACCCGCATGCTTGCCGATATCGGCACGCATCTCGACGGCATCTTCTTCTGCCCGCATGGCCCAAACGAGGGATGCGCGTGCCGAAAGCCGGGCACAGGGCTGCTTGACGACATCGGCAAGCGTTTTGGCCGCTCGCTTCGCAATATTCCCTTCGTGGGCGATAGCGTCACCGATATCGAAGCCGCGCGCGCTGCAGGCGCCACCCCGGTTCTGGTACGTACCGGTAAACCGGTGGAATCAGGCCACCCGGATATCCAGGGTGTTGATGTATACGACGACTTGGCCGCGGCTGCAGGGGCCGTCATCGCCCAGGACAAATCCCGCCGACACAAAAAAGGCGGCTGAGCAGCCGCCTTGCATTGTTGGGGCGACAGGCGCCGCCCCAATGGCCGATACCAGTCTAGATATCCAGATTCGATACCATCAACGCGTTGCGCTCAATGAACTCGCGACGCGGTTCGACATGATCGCCCATGAGGGTAGTGAATATCTGATCGGCGCCTACGGCGTCGTCGATCTTGACCTGCATGAGGCGCCGGGTATTCGGATCCATGGTGGTCTCCCAGAGCTGGTCCGGATTCATCTCACCAAGGCCCTTGTAGCGCTGCACATGCTGGCCACGCTTGGCCTCCGCGAGAAGCCATTCATAAGCCTGCTCGAAGGTTTCTACCGGCTCTGAGCGCTCACCGCGGCTCACCTGCGCGCCGTCGCCCATCAACGCCAACAATTCGTTGCCCAGGGCCGCCATGCGCTGGTATTCCTCACCGGTAAAGAAATCTTCATGCCACACGAACGTATGCGGAATGCCATGGCTGTAGCGGGTGACCTGCAAATGCAGAGGCCGTTGCTCATCGGCAGGCTTGATCTGCACTTCATAGCGGTGACGCGCTTCGTTACGCGCATCCAACCGAGTCTGCAGTTGATCCGCCCAATCCTGCATCCGTCCGGCATCCGAAAACGTTTCGGGCGTCATGGGCGGCAGATAGGTCATTTCCTTGAGGGTCGCCGGATCGAACCGCCGGGTCAGTCGATCGATATCTTCCAACAGCCCCATATAGCGATGCGCCAGGTTGGCAAGCGCATCATCCGATATGGGCGGCGTATCCGTTTCTACACGAAGCTCAGCCTTGCTCAATGCCAGCCGCAAAAGGTAGTTGCCAAGTTCTTTATCGTCCTTGACGTAATACTCCTGCTTGCCGCTTTTAACTTTGTACAGCGGCGGCTGCGCGATATACACATAGCCCGCTTCAATCAGTTCAAACATTTGCCGGTAGAAGAACGTCAGCAGCAACGTACGGATATGTGAACCGTCAACGTCCGCGTCGGTCATGATGATGATGCGGTGATAGCGCAGCTTCGCCGGATCGAACTCGTCGCGACCGATACCACAGCCCAGGGCCGTAATGAGCGTGCCGACCTCCACGGAAGACAACATCTTGTCGAACCGCGCTTTTTCGACATTAAGAATCTTGCCTTTGAGCGGCAAAATGGCCTGATTGTGGCGATCACGCCCCTGTTTGGCTGAACCACCTGCAGAGTCGCCCTCCACGAGAAACAGTTCGGACTGCGACGGGTCTTTCTCCTGACAATCAGCGAGCTTGCCGGGCAGGCCGGCAATATCCAGCGCGCCCTTGCGGCGCGTCATATCGCGCGCACGGCGGGCCGCGTCACGGGCTCGCGCTGCCTCGATCACCTTGCCGGCGATAACCTTGGCATCACGCGGGTTCTCAAGCAGAAAGTCGTTAAGATGCTCGTTGACGGTCGATTCGACCACGGCTCTCACTTCGGACGAGACAAGTTTTTCCTTGGTCTGCGAAGAGAACTTCGGGTCCGGCACCTTAACCGAAACGACGGCGGTCAGACCTTCACGCGCATCATCGCCCGCCGGCGCGACTTTTTCTTTCTTCGCCAGCCCTTCAGATTCGATATAGCCGTTCAGCGTTCGCGTGAGTGCACCGCGGAACCCGGCCAGGTGGGTGCCGCCGTCACGCTGTGGAATATTGTTCGTGTAACAGAAGACGCTTTCCTGATAGGAGTCGTTCCACTGCATCGCCACTTCGACGACAATGTCGTCACGCTCAGCGGTGAAGTAACACACGGTGTCGTGAAGCTGGGTCTTGTTCTCGTTGAGATTCTCGACGAACGCTCGTATGCCGCCTTCATATTCGAACACAATATCGCGCTCGCTGGCCTCTTCACGCAGCCTGATTCGAACGCCGGAGTTCAAAAACGACAGTTCGCGCAAGCGCTTGGCGAGGATATCGTAGCTATAGGCGATATTCGCAAAGACATCGGCGCTTGGATGAAAATGAATCGAGGTGCCGGTGAGCTCGGTCGCCTCGACGGCCGTCAACTCATCCAGCGGCTCGCCCATCGAATAACTTTGGCGATATCGCTGACCGTCGCGGTGAATATCGAGCTCAAGGCGGTCTGACAACGCATTTACGACCGACACGCCGACACCGTGCAAACCGCCGGACACCTTGTAAGAATTAGCGTCGAACTTCCCGCCGGCATGCAGGACCGTCATGATCACTTCGGCGGCTGGCTTACCCTCGCCTTCATGCATGTCTACCGGGATACCGCGGCCGTCATCGGTCACTGTGATGCTCTGATCACGATGAATGATGACTTGGATCTCGTTGCAGTAGCCTGCCAGCGCTTCATCGATCGCGTTATCGACGACCTCGAAGACCATATGATGCAGGCCTGTACCATCGTCGGTATCGCCGATATACATGCCGGGGCGTTTTCGAACTGCCTCGAGGCCCTTGAGGACCTTGATGCTACTGGAATTGTAATCGCCGTTGGATTCCGCCATTTATCACCGCGTCTAGGCTGGATGGGTCCGAGTCAACCCGCGGATTCTAGCACGCCCTGACGTATCAGCCGCGGGTAACGGCCCCACGTTCCACGTGGAACATGGCGCCTTGTTTTATTACGTCCGGAACAAGCTGCGGCTCGAGGAAGGTTAGAAAGCATTGCCCGCCAAGTGAAGCAATTTCTTCGGCAAGAACCTGCCGATATCTCACCCCCAGTTCTGCAGCCATATCGTCGATCAGCAAAACGGGTTGAACATGGCGACGAGCGTGTAGCAGCCGTGCCTGTGTGAGTAGCATTGCAGTAGTAAGAATTTTTTGCTGACCACGCGATACCCAATCACGTGCGGCGGCGCTGGCTATCGAAACACGGAGGTCCGCGCGGTGGGGGCCTTGCTGTGTGAAACCTGCGCGGGTGTCCTGATCGAGCCCGGCCGCGAGTGCCGCGCCGTAACCGTCTTCTCCGCGCCAACCGCAGTCGTACTCAAGCACGATCGGTTCATCCCCCAACAGCTTGGCTGCTTGCGCGGGAAGGTTGTTATAAAGATGGTCTATATAAGCGCGGCGCGATGCATCGACAATCTCGGCGGCACGGACCAGCTCAGCGTCCCAAACCACAATGTCGGCTTTGGGTAAACGGGCTTTCAGTGCTCTATTGCGTTGTTTTAGGGCTCTGCGAAAACGCCGCCACGCGGGGAAGAACGCATGTTCCACGTGAAACACACCCCAGTCCAGGAAGTGGCGCCGATAACGTGGGCCTTGCTCGAGGAGCCGGTGCACGTTGGGGCCTACCATCTGGAGCGGCAGTGTGTTGATGAGATCAATTCGGCTGGTATCGCTATTGCCGTCTCGACGATAGCGTATTCCGCGTTTGTCACGACTTACGCCAAGCCGATGTGATCGACCGTCGGGAACTGCAATTTCCGCTGTTACCGTAAACGCGTTTTCGCCAGCTCTAATGGCTGGCCTCGGGCCGGACTGCCGAAAAGACTGGCCCCGCCCAAGAAAATAGATCGCCTCGAGCAAGGTGGTTTTGCCCGAGGCGTTGTCGCCAGTAATGACGTTTATCGCAGGATCAGGTTGGAGATCCGCGGCTTCAAAGCATCGGAAATTCTGAAGCCGTAGCTGGCTTAAATGCATTTGCGCCGAATCTAGAGGCGCATCGGCATTACGACATAACGGGTTGCCGGGTCATTGACGCTTTGTAAAAGCCCGCTGCTATCCGCGCCAGACAGAGAAAGCGTGAATTCTCCGCTATCCATCGCACCCAGTGCTTCAAGAAGATAGTTGACGTTAAAGCCTATCTCGATCGGCTCGTGATCGTATGTCACCTGAATTTCGTCTTCTGCTTCTTCGCGTTCGACATTTTGTGCCTGGAGTCGAAGGCTATGTTCGCTCAGAGCCAGGCGAACACCGCCGAATTTTTCGTTCGACAGAATAGCTGTGCGTGACAAGGCTTGGCGGATTGTATCCCGGTCAGCATGCATCTGCTTGTCTGCTTGGTCGGGGATGACACGCTCATAGTCTGGAAAGCGCCCGTCGATGAGTTTGGTTGTAAAAACCAACCCGGGTAGTTGCAGACGCAGATGCTTTGTCGAAAGCTGAAGCGTTATTTCTGCTTCGCTGGAGTCGAGCAGGCGTACCAGTTCGGTGATTGCTTTTCGGGGCACGATCGCTTGAATGGGTTCATCGATTGCGATGTTCAGCGTGGTGTCGCTGAGTGCCAGGCGATGACCGTCGGTAGCGACACAACGTGCCCGATCGCTACGCAGTGCCAACAACAGGCCATTCAGGTAATACCGTACGTCCTGATGTGCCATCGCGAAGTGGGTGCGATCGAGCAGACCTTTCAGAAGGCGTTCCGGCAATGCGATTTGCTGGCCCGATTCTACTTCGTCTAGATAAGGCCAGTCCTGGGCTGCCATGGTTGACAGCGTGAATCGTGATCGCCCTGATTGAACGCGGGTCTGCTGGCCATCGTGTTCTAGTGTTATTTCCGCATCGTCGGGTAACCCACGGCAAATATCGAGCAGTTTTCGTGCAGGGATTGCAGCAGCGCCGGGCTGGCCGATAACCGCTGGCGTATCGGTTATCAGCTCGAGTTCGAGATCCGTTGCCGTAATTACGATGCGGTCGTTTTCTGCCTTGATCAGTACATTCGACAGGATAGGCATCGTCTGACGGCGTTCTACAACGCCTATGACGGTCTGAAGAGCAGTGAGCAAATCCTTGCGCTGCACGGTGAATTGCATGGCGGTCTCCCGAAACAGTCAGCCTTGTTGTCTTTAAAGGCTTTAAAAATAGTTAGTCGTAGTAGTAACAACGGTTGGCTAAATCTGTTGATACTATGCTTAATTTCTTTTAAATCATCTACTTACTTTGATGACAACTCTGTCTTGAACAGGGTTGGGATGTTGTTGTTTGCGTGTGGATAAAATGTGTTCTCTTTCGGGGTTGAGCGGTCATGATCGACTAATTATGTGCTCGCCCCCAGGTTATCCACAGTTAGCTTGTGAGTATTCGGCTCAGGTTGGCGTAGTCCTCTTCCATTCGTGCGTCGGTCTCTCGTAGTTCTTTGACCTTGCGGCAGGCATGAAGGACCGTTGTATGGTCGCGCCCGCCAAAGCCTTGTCCGATTTCCGGCAGGCTGTGATTGGTCAGTTCCTTGGCCAGGGCCATCGCGATCTGACGTGGGCGTGCTACCGAGCGGGTCCGTTTCTTACCGAGCAGATCAGCGAGCCGCATCTTGTAATATTCCGCCACGGTGCGTTGGATGTTCTCCAGTGTGACCAGCCGGTCGTAGACCGCGAGCATGTCGTGAAGCGCCTGCTTGGCGAAATCGACGGTGATCGGCGTTCCGGTAATCTGGGCCGAAGCCTTGAGTCGGTGCAGCGCCCCTTCCAGATCACGCACGTTTGAACGCACGCGCTTGGCGATGAAGAAAGCCACTTCCTGGGGTAACGTAATGCCGTGATAATCGGCTTTGGAAAGCATGATCGCGACACGGGTCTCGAGTTCTGGCGGCTCGACCGCGACCGACAGGCCCCAGGAAAACCGCGATTTGAGCCGGTCCTCCAGCCCTTCCACTTCCTTGGGAAAGCGATCGCAGGTAATCACGATCCGTTGATTCGACTCCAGCAACGAGTTGAACGTATGGAAGAATTCTTCTTGGGAGCGATCCTTGTTCGCGAAGAACTGGATATCGTCGATCAACAGGGCGTCCAGCGATCGGTAGTGTGCTTTGAAGCGGTCCATGCGGTTATGACGGATCGCCGTGATCATTTCGTTGACGAAATGTTCGGAACGAACGTAAGCCACCTTGGCACGTGGATTCGTATCGAGTAGCCGGTTGCCTACACTTTGCATCAGATGAGTCTTGCCCAGACCCACACCGCCATAAATCAACAGCGGGTTGTAAGCCATGTTGTCCGGGTTTGCGGCCTGTTCTGCCGCTGCCCGTGCGATCTGGTTCGACTTGCCTTGTACGAAGCTTTCGAATGTGTAACGGCTGTCGAGATTGTGGCGTGACGTCGGCGGCGCCGCGGCCGGTTCACTCTCTGTCGCACGTGGTTTCTGACCGCCACCCACGAGTACCCGAATGCGCTTGGGCACGGCACCCAGGTCGTTTAGCGCATTCGCAATGGGGGTACGCAGCTCTCGTTCGACCTGATCGCGTACGACCTCGTTCGGCGCCATCAGGTCGAGGCCCTCGTCGGTAAAGTCGGCCTCGAGCGGGCGAAGCCAGAGGTTGATGTCCTTTTCAGGCAGTCGAGCCTCGATATGCGTCAGACAACGTTGCCAGAGCGTGTCAGCCAAGATTCCGTTACTCCGTAGCGAAAAAAGCGCGGCGTCAGCCTGCGCTGGCGCCTTACCCTAGCGCACAGGCCACAAGTTATCCACAGCATTTTCCATGCTTGCAAGAGGGGTAACAGGCGACTAGAATCCGCGCTCTTTACCGTGAAGCGCGTCCTGCGTGGCGCCAGAACGAGACCGTCATGAAACGAACTTATCAGCCGAGTAATCTGCACCGGAAGCGTACCCACGGTTTCCGCGCCCGCATGGCGACCAAGAATGGTCGTGCTGTGTTGTCGGCACGTCGTGCCAAGGGCCGTAAGCGCCTGACGCCGTAGGTGAAAAGTCGTGCCGCAGGCAGCGTTCCCCGCGACTGCGCGTCTGAGGCAATCGGCAGAATTTCGCGCCGTGTTCGCGCACGGTCGCAAGTTTGTCAGTTCGGGATTCGTCGTCATTGCCGCCGATGGTCCAACCGACCAGGCTCGGCTGGGACTGGCTCTGGCGAAGCGCCGCATTGCGCGCGCGGTCGAGCGTAATCGAGTCAAACGGGTGTTGCGCGAGTCATTTCGTGTGCATCGTGATCGTCTGGCTGCGGTTGATGTTGTAGTGCTTGCCCGTAGTCGCACGGCCACCATGAGCAATGCGGCGCTATTCGAACAACTCGAAGCGCTTTGGCCCCAGCTCGATCGAGTGGCGACGCCGTCGCAAGCGCGCCCGCCGAGTGGCAGCCGTTAACCGAAGGACATTAGCCGCGCATGGAAAATATTCGCTTCGGACTGCTCTGTGCTGTCGCCGTTATCTGCTTCTTCCTGTATCAGGCGTGGCAGCACGACTACGCGCCTACCCAAGCCGATGCGACGTCGGCTAATAATCAGAGCACGGCCCAGCAGGACTACGCCGCTGGCGAAGACGACGTGCCGTCGCTGGAATCCGCTCCGTCTGCCGAAAACGATGGGGGGCCCGAGCAGCGCGGCCCGCAGGCCAGCGCTGGTGAACGCGGCGCCGATAACGCGCCGGTGGTCAGCCAGGCGGATCAGATCCATGTCGTCACCGACAAGCTCGATGTGATCATCGACACGCGTGGTGGGGATCTGCGCAAGGTTGAATTGCGTGGCGTGCCGGTGTCTTCCGAGCAGCCGGATACCAACCTGCGACTGATCAACGATAGCGCGCCCAACTTCTTTATCGCACAGAGCGGGCTGGTGGCTGCGGGGGCGAAGGCGCCCGATCATCGGTCGCGTTACAGCGCCGAACGCAAGGAATACGAGCTTGCCGACGGTGAGGACACCATCGAAGTGCCCCTGACCTGGACCAACGATGCCGGTCATCAGGTCACCAAGGTATATACCTTCAGCCGCGATAGCTATCGCATCGGGCTGCGCCATGAAGTCGTCAACAACGCCAGCGACGACTGGAAGGTCTCGCAGTATGTCCGTTTCTGGCGTGCGCCTTACGAGATCACGGGCGACGTGCCTTTTGCGCAGGCCTTCTTTGGCGTGGGTTGGTACAACCGTAAAGACGGCGGCGACAGCTATAGCTACAAGACCGAAAGCCACGACGACCTGGCCGAGAGCCCGCTCGAGCTGACCCAGCAGGGTGGCTGGGTGGCGATGATCCAGCACTATTTCATTGGCGCCGCCATTCCGCCACCCGATGCCAAGGTGCGTTTCTTCGGTCAGCCCAAGGATATCCCCAATGCTGCCGGCGGTTTCGCTACCGGCTTTATCGGGGCCCAGCAGTCTATTGCGGCTGGCGCGCGTACCAATCTCGAGACCACGCTGTTCGTGGGCCCCAAGCTGCAGGACCAACTCGATGCGGTTGCGCCGGGGCTTGGGCTGACTGTCGACTATGGCTGGCTGACCGTGCTTGCCAAGCCCATTTTCTGGGTTCTGGAACACCTGCATGCCCTGGTCGGCAACTGGGGTGTAGCGATCATCCTTTTGACGTTCCTGATCAAGCTCGTGTTCTACAAGCTGTCGGAAACGCAGTACCGAGCGATGGCGCGTATGCGCAAGTTCGCGCCGCGTATGCAGCAGCTCAAGGAGCAATACGGCGACGATCGCCAGAAACTCCAGGCCAAGATGATGGAGCTCTACAAGAAAGAGGGCTTCAACCCGCTGGCCGGCTGTTGGCCGATGCTCGTGCAGATGCCGGTATTCATCTCGTTGTATTGGGTGCTGCGTGAATCGGTCGAACTGCGCCATGCGCCGTTCATGCTCTGGATTCAGGATCTATCCGCGCCCGATCCGTATTACATCCTGCCGGTGGTCTTCGGTGTAACCATGTTCCTGCAGCAAAAGCTCACCGCGAACGTGACCATGGACCCGATGCAGCAGCGCATCATGCAGATCATGCCGGTCGGTCTGGCCGTGTTCTTTGCCTTTTTCCCGGCCGGTCTGGTGCTCTACTGGTGCACCAACAACCTGCTCTCGATCGGTCAGCAGTGGTATATCTACCGCAAGCTGGACGCCGAAGGCCTGGGCCACAAGGCGGCCCACAGCTGATCGATAGCCGATGACGAGCTCGGCCGACGATACCGTCGCCGCGCTCGCCAGCGGCGCGGGCCGGGCGGGCGTTGCGGTTGTCCGTATCTCCGGCTCACGAGTACCGGAGATCGCCGCTGCCCTGATCGGCGGGCTGCCATCGCCGCGCCAGGCGCGTGTGTGTGCGTTTGTCGATGCGGATGGTGTGGCCATCGATCGTGGCGTTGCCCTGTATTTTGCTGCCCCGGCCTCGTTTACCGGCGAGCACGTGCTTGAGCTCCAAGGCCATGGTAGTCCGGTGCTTGTCGACATGCTGCTCGCACGCCTGCTCGAACTCGGCGTTCGTCTGGCCGAAGCCGGCGAATTTTCGCGGCGGGCTTTTATCAACGACAAGTTGAGCCTCGATCAGGCCGAAGCGATTGCCGACACCATCGATGCCGGCAGCAGCGCTGCGGCACGCGCGGCCATGCGCTCGCTTGAAGGTGTGTTTTCACGCGAGGTGAACGCACTGGTCGAAGCGCTCATCGAGCTGCGGGTGTATACCGAAGGCGCTATCGATTTTCCCGACGAGGACGATATCGATTTCCTCGGCGACGGCGAGATCGAGCGCCGGCTGAACGCGATAAGACAGCGATTGGAGACGTTGCGTGGCCAGGCAGCCCAGGGGGCCAGCCTGCGAGAAGGCCTACGTCTGGTCATTCTCGGCGCGCCCAACGTTGGCAAGTCGAGCCTGCTCAATCGCCTGGCGCGGCGCGATACGGCGATTGTCACCGATATCGCGGGCACCACGCGGGACGTGTTGCATGAACAACTCTCGATCGATGGTCTGCCGTTAACGCTCGTGGATACCGCCGGCCTGCGCGAAACGGCCGATCCGATCGAGGCGGAAGGCGTACGTCGCGCCAAGGCCGAGATCGAACATGCCGATCACGTGCTGCTGGTCGTCGACGATACGTCCGGATTAGGTTGCGATGAGCAGGCCCTGTTGGCCGAAATCGGCAATCGATGCCCGGTAACCGTGGTCGCCAACAAGATTGATCTCAGCGGCGCACCGGCTGGCCTGCGTCGCGGCCAGGATTACGAACATATCGGCGTGTCGGCAACTACCGGCGCCGGTTTCGACGCGCTGGCTGCCCATTTGAAACAGGCCGCGGGAATGAACGAAGACGCCACGCCGGCGTTTGTGGCGCGGCGCCGTCATCTGGATGCTCTCTCGCGGGCGGATGCCGCGCTGGAGATCGGCCATGAACGGCTGGTTGTCGACGCGGCCGGCGAGTTGCTGGCGGAGGAACTACGAACCGCGCAGAACGCGTTGGGCGAGATTACGGGCGCCTTCACTAGCGACGACCTGCTTGGCGCTATCTTCTCGAGCTTTTGTATCGGCAAGTAGGTACGCGCCCCGATTGAGCCGTGCGAACATCAGGGCATACGTCATGCCCGGTAGAGATAGCGCGACCATTTTCCTTGTCACTCGGCTCCTATTGATGTGCTGGGGGCACGCCACGATCCGTTCCTTTCTCGATATCACTGGCGCCATGGGCTTTTCAGCACGGATGCACTCGACCGTGCGCTGATTCAACACCAACCCGAACATGGCCCGGTCTGTACGTTCGCTGATATACCTCCCTCGGTGAAAAGCGGCGCGTTCGCGAAGCGCGATCTACTTGAACCTTATGTGGGCGTCTGAGCCCGTGCCAGTGCGGACACTTTGGGAACGAGCGCGTCCGTACTTGGCCGGATTCTTCGTGCGTTTCGACATCGTTACCGTGTGCGCCCTCTGAAAAGCCCGGCGCTTCGCGGTGCCTGGGCGATCGATCGGTTCAAACCAGGAGTACAACGATGATCGTACGAGATCACGAAGACGCCGAAAAAACGGCGGTCGACGAAGAAAAGTTCATTAGCCGCCGCTACACGCTGCGTGCCGACGGCATGGGGCATTCCTTCCACGAAACCTACGTCAAACCCGGCTGTGCATTGCACATGTGGTACAAAAACCACAAGGAAACCGTGATCTGTATTGAGGGTGAAGGCCAGATCGAGGACCTCACCGAAGGCGGCAAGTGGGATCTCAAGCCCGGCGTGCTCTACGCGCTGGACAAGCACCAGCAGCATATTCTCTCCAGCGAAAAAGGCATGACCGTGCTGTGCTGCTTTTCGCCATCGCTGGTCGGCCCCGAAGATCACGACGAACAGGGCAGCTATGCGTTGCTCGACGACGACGGCAGCGTGCTCCAGCGCTAACGTGCCTCCCCGGTCGACGCTTCGCGGCCGGGCCGCTCGATTATGAAAAGCGTCGGCCAGTACTTGCCGGTGAGATAGACGCGCTCTGCTTCGGCATCCCAGGCAATGCCGTTGAGCACATTGATATCGTCGCTGCCGGCCACGGCGTCGCGCAGCGCGCGGGCATCGAGCCAGGCCACGACGTCGCCGCTGTCCGGGTCGATCCGCGCAATACGGTCCGAATACCAGATATTGGCCCAGATCTCGCCGTCGATATATTCCAGTTCGTTGAGCTTGTCGACGGCGCGATCGTGGTCATGCACATCGATACGTCGGACCACGGTGAAATCGGCCGGATCAAGTACCCGCAACGTGGCACTGCCATCGCTCATGATCAGGTGGTGGCCGTCGTATGTCAGGCCCCAGCCTTCGCCGTCGTAACGGCGCGTGCCCAGCTGTTCGAATGTGTTCGCATCGAGTACGAATGCCCGACCGGCGCGCCAGGTCAGCCAGAACAACCGGTCATCGACGCGTGCCAGCCCTTCTCCGAAATAGCGGCGTGGCAGGCTGATTTGCCGGTCAATCGCTCCGGTATCGGGGTTCACACGCCGTAGCCGGGAGTGTCCATACTTGCCCGTGCTTTCGAACAGCGCCCCGTCATAAAACAGCAGGCCCTGGGTGAAGGCAGATGCATCATGCGGGAGCTGGGCAGCGATACGTGCCGTATTCGTGGCCGCTGTCTGGGCCGGACAGGCGGTCGAAAGCAGGGCCGTGAGGATTACCGCCAGCAGCAAAAAAAAACGAGGCATTACTCGATGATATGACGCACAATTAAATCGCGCGAGTTTGTGTCGGCGAGGCCGTTGCAAGCTATGAAAAGCGCATATCATTGATGACTGACCACCGCTACGGAAAACGCCAAGCATGGCCGAACAGCAACACACAGAACACGATCTCGATTCCAGTCAGAAGCGGGATGCACGCCGTCGCGAAGCGCCGAGCGCTGCGGTAGTCTACGAAGCGATCCGGCGTGAAGCCGAATCTGAACTGACCCGCCCATTGACCGGGCTGGCGTTCTCCGCGCTGGCGGCCGGTCTGTCAATGGGGTTTTCGTTCATCGCCCAGGCCCTACTCTATAGCTATACGCCGGAATCGGCCTGGCGCCCGATCATTGCCAGCTTCGGTTACTCGATCGGCTTTCTGTTCGTCATTCTCGGGCGCCAGCAGCTGTTTACCGAGAATACGCTTACGCCGGTACTTGAAGTCTTGCGTGTACGCCGGCTGTCTACGATCTTGCGTACGGCCAATCTCTGGGTCGTGGTGCTCATCGCCAATATCGTCGGCACAGCGATCTTTGCGTTCATGATGTCGTACTTCGACGTACTCGACCCCAAGATCAATGGCGCCCTGGCATCGATCGCCGCCAAGGAATACGAAAACGGCTTTGCCACCATGTTCGTGCGCGCCATATTCGCCGGCTGGCTGGTCGCGCTCATGCTCTGGCTGATGCCGTTCGCCGAAACCGCGCGCGTGGGCGTAATCATCCTGGTCACCTATGTGATAGGCCTGGCACATTTCCCGCACATCATTGCTGGCTCTGTCGCCGCCCTCTATGGCGTGTTCACCGGCGGCCACGGCATGATGGAGTTCTTCAGCGTGTTCTTCGTGCCGACCATTCTTGGCAACGTGCTCGGTGGCGTGGCCATGGTGGCCGCGGTCAACTATGCCCAGGTGGCCTATAGCGATTCCGAACGCGACGACAGCGACGTCGACAAGGGCGATTGATAACGCTTTCAGTGGTGGCTGGCAAAGTCGCTGCAATGCGGTATAGTCGGATCACCACTCAAACGGAAAATCTGTCATGGCAGAATCCGACGACAAATGGGAAGGCCGCTGGGATCGCGTCAAGGGTAAGGCCCGCGAGCATTTCGGCCGTCTGACCGACGACGAAGTTGAAGAAACCCAGGGCAAACGCCAGAACATGCTGGGCAAGGTCCAGGAGAAGTACGGCGAGAGCAAGGAAAAAGCGGAAGAGATGCTCAAGGAATTCGAGCGAAAATATCTCTAGCGTCATGCCGCTGAAAAAGGCCGTCCTCATGGGGCGGCCTTTTTTATGAGCGGCGATAATGCGCTCGACGGCGGGTCAGCCGCCGCGGCAGGCCTCGACCAGCGCTCGAAACAGCCGGCGCTGGGCGCGCTGATAACACAGATATTCCGGGTGCCATTGCACGCCTATCACGAAACGCGCGTCGCACGCTTCAATCGCCTGCACGAAGCCATCGGCATCGCGAGCGGTGGCAACGACTTGGCGCCCGAGTGTATGCACGGCCTGATGATGCAAACTGTTCACGCGCAGGCGGCGGTCACCGAAGACGGCGGCCAACCGCGACCGGCGCTTGATAGCGACGGGTTTGCACGGCAAGACATTCACGCGGTTCGATGTCGAGCGGCGCAGATTGCTGATATCGCTGTATAGCGTGCCGCCTGCGGCAACATTGATCAGTTGCGCACCGCGACAAATGCCGAGCACGGGCTTGTGCTCGGCCAAGGCTTGTTTGATGCCTGCCAGTTCAAACGCATCGCGGGCACGATCGGCCGTGTTGTCGTAGGCCGCACTCGCCCCGTAGAGATCGGTGGCGATATCGTCACCGCCGCCGATCAACAGGCCGTCGATAGGCTTGGGCATGGGATGGCGCGGTGTGGCACGCACGGCCCGGCCGCCGGCAAGCGCGATAGCAAGCCATGCAGCCCACCAGCCCGGCGCCCAACGGCTGGCCTTGCCCGTTACGGCGATTGTAGGTCGAACGCGCGCCATATCGGCGTTCAGCGCTGCAGGTACTGTTCGAACACGTGACTCCAGCGGCCGAACCAGTCGCCGAACGGCCGGTCGAGTGTTTCGCAGTAGTCGACACATATCTCACGCAGGCGCGCGGGGTCGGCTGCCAGTTCCTCGATTACCAGCCAATGGTTCCAGGCCGGATGCAAATCCCAGCCCGGCTGCTCGATTTCGCAATTGGGCAGACGATAGTGCAGCGTCGGCCGCGCCTTGATCAGTCCGTCGGAAACCGCGGCGCGAATACGCGCTTCATCGAGATAGGCGAACACCGGCAGCATATCCAGCGCACGGTTTCGGCTGGCGTTTTCGACCAGGTAATCGTCGATGAGCTGATCGCGCGTCGGCGCATAGGCCGGGTCGCACACCTTGCGTACATAGGCCTTGGTGTACGGCTGGATATACGGGAAGACGCGCCGGCTGATATCGATTTCGCTCACCCGTTTGAGCCAGTCGAAGGCGACCGCGAAGGCGCGGATATAACCCAGCAGCGTGTCGGTTTCCAGATCCGGCAGCTCGGGGTTGAGATGCAGCCCGAAGGCATAGATCGCCGACTGGCTCGTGCCGCGCGCGCCTGCTTCGCGCAATGCGGCGATCAGCGGGTTTATGGCATGTAGTTCGCTGATGGCGATTGGCGGGCCGACGATTTCGAACGGCACCACCCGTTTGGCGACCGCCCCCAGCACGTCTTCAGAGACGCGTTCGATTTCATCGAGCAGGCCCGGCTGGCTTTCGCGCCGGCCGCGCTCTTTCAAGAACGCATAGTCGAGCTCGATGGCAAAATCGCCCAATGGCGTATTCGCCACGGTGTATTCGTATGCGCTGTGCGGGCGGATTTCGCCGCCGAGCGCGTGGTGAACGATCTCGCCGATACGCTCGATCGACAGTCCGGTAAATTCAAGTTCCACCCCGACACGACGCTCACCGTTCGATACCGTATGGCGGCGTGATGGCAGGCGCAACGGGGGCTTTGCCGCGGCGGCGTCGGGGGTGGTCATTCTATAGTGCAACGCAGCATAATCGAGAAAGGCTGAAAGCATGCCATCCATACCGGAGCACGGCCAGTTGTCTCGCCTGGAAATGCGGGCGTAGTATCGGTTTCAGACTGTCTTCAATCGACCTATTTTCAAGGAGCGCCTTATGGCCCAGGCGAGCCCGCACCCCGAGCACGCCGACGACGTCGAAGACGTCGATCCGCAGGAATCCGCCGAATGGCGCGACGCACTCGATGCCGTTATCGAGATCGAAGGTCCGGAACGGGCCCACTATCTGCTGGAAATGCTCATCGAGCGTTCCCGCCGTTCGGGTGCCTATATTCCGTATTCGCCGAATACGGCGTATATCAATACGATCCCGCCGCATCTGGAAGAACGCTCGCCCGGCGATCCAGCCATCGAGTGGCGTATTCGTTCGATCATCCGCTGGAATGCGATGGCCATGGTCGTACAGGCCAACCGTCACCACGAAGGCGTCGGCGGGCATATCGCCAGCTATGCCTCGGCGGCCACGCTCTATGAAGTGGGCTTCAACCACTTCTGGCATGCGCCCAGCGACGATCATGGCGGCGATCTGGTGTATATCCAGGGCCATTCTGCGCCGGGTATCTATGCGCGCTCTTATCTTGAAGGACGGATCAACGAAGACCAGCTCTACAACTTCCGCGCCGAATCCACCGGCAAGGGCCTGTCGAGCTATCCGCACGCCTGGCTGATGCCGGACTACTGGCAGTTCGCGACGGTGTCGATGGGCATCGGCCCGATCAACGCGATCTACCAGGCGCGCTTCATGCGCTACATGCAGGATCGCGGCATCGAAGACAACGAAGGCCGCCACGTCTGGTGCTTCTGTGGCGACGGCGAGATGGACGAGCCCGAATCCATGGGCGCGATCGATATCGCGGCCCGCGAAGGCCTGGATAACCTCATCTTCGTGGTCAACTGCAACCTGCAGCGCCTGGACGGGCCGGTACGCGGCGACTCCAAGATCATCAACGAGCTCGAAGGCTCGTTCCGTGGTGCCGGCTGGAACGTCATTAAGGTCATCTGGGGCGCGCTCTGGGATGGCCTGCTGGCCCAGGACCACGACGGCAAGCTCGTCGAGCTGATGAACGAAACCGTCGACGGCGAATACCAGGCGTTCAAGGCCAACGGTGGCGACTATACCCGCGAAAATTTCTTCGGCAAGTATCCGGAGCTCAAGGAAATGGTCGCCTCGATGTCCGACGAGGACATCCGCCGCCTCAACCGCGGCGGCCACGACCCGCACAAGGTGTTCGCGGCCTATCACGCCGCCGTGAACAACAAGAACGGGCGGCCGACCGTGATTCTGGCCAAGACGGTCAAGGGTTACGGCATGGGCGAGGCTGGCGAAGGTCAGAACATCACCCATCAGCAGAAGAAGATGGGCGAAGACGCGCTCAAGGAATTCCGCGATCGCTTCGAAATTCCGGTCGACGACGACAAGATCGCCGACGCGCCCTTCTACAAGCCGGATGAAGACTCCGAAGAGATCCAGTATCTCAAGGCCCGGCGCAAGGAACTGGGCGGCTATCTGCCGCAGCGGCGTACCGAAGGCGACAAGCTCCAGATTCCCGAGCTTTCCGCCTTCGACAAGCTGCTGCAGGGCTCCGGCGAGCGCGAAATGGCCACCACCATGGTGTTCACGCGCATCCTGCAGATCCTCACCCGCGACAAGAACATCAAGGACCGTATCGTCCCGATCATTCCGGACGAGGCACGTACCTTCGGCATGGAAGGCATGTTCCGTAGCCTGGGTATCTACTCGCCGGTCGGCCAGCTGTTCGTCCCCGAGGATTCGGACCAGCTCGCCTTCTACAAGGAATCGGTCAAGGGCCAGATTCTCGAGGAAGGCATTACCGAAGCCGGCGCCATGTCGTCGTTCATCGCGGCGGCCACGGCCTATTCGAATCACGGCAAGACGATGATTCCGTTCTATGCCTTCTATTCGATGTTCGGCTTCCAGCGCGTGGGCGACTTCTGCTGGGCTGCCGGCGACATGCGTGCTCGCGGCTTTTTGCTGGGCGGCACCGCCGGTCGAACCACCATCAACGGTGAAGGCCTCCAGCATCAGGACGGCCACTCGCACGTGCTGTTCGACTGTGTGCCCAACTGCCGTGCCTATGACCCGACCTTCTCCTACGAGATGGCCGTGATCATGCACCGTGGCCTGGTCGAGATGTTCGAAGAACAGCGCGACGTCTACTACTACCTCACGATGATGAACGAGAACTATGCCCATCCGGCGATGCCGGAAGGCGTGGAAGACGACATCATCGCCGGCATGTATCAGTTCTCGCAGTCCGGCGCGGACAAGGACCTGCAGGTCAACCTGCTCGGCTCGGGCACGATCCTGCATGAAGTGATCGCCGCCGCCGACATGCTCGAAAACGAATTCGACGTGGGCACCACGGTCTGGAGCGCGCCGAGCTTCACCCAGCTCAAGCGCGATGGCGCGTCGGTCGAGCGCTGGAACATGCTGCATCCGGAGGAAGAGCCCAAACAAAGCTTCGTGGCGAAGAAGTTCGCCGATGCCAAGGGCCCGGCGATTGCCGCCACCGATTATGTGCGTGGCCTGCCGGAGATGATTCGCCCCTATATCCCGGTGGCGTTCCATACCCTCGGTACCGACGGTTATGGTCGTTCGGACACGCGCGAAGCGCTGCGCGAGTTCTTCGAGGTCGACCGCCGCTGGATCACGGTCTGTGCTCTCAAGGCACTCGCCGACGAAGACAAGATCGAACGCAAGGTCGTGGGCGAAGCCATCCGCAAGTACGGTATCGACCCGGACAAGCCGGAGCCGATCACGCACTGATCGCGCTCGCGATTGTCGGGCAGGCAGCAACGATAGACACGGCGTAACGGCGGTCAGCCGTTACGCCAGCAGCCAAGGAAACGCTTTATGGCGGCGCAGGAAATCAAGGTCCCGGATATCGGCGACTTCGACTCGGTCGAAGTCATCGAAGTACTGGTGTCCAAAGGCGACACGATCGAGCAGGAACAGCCGCTCATCACCCTAGAATCGGACAAGGCGACCCTCGAGGTGCCTTCCACCATTGCCGGCAAGATCACGGAAATGAAAGTCTCGGAAGGCGATAACGTCTCCGAGGGCGATGTGATCGCGCTTGTGGAAGCAGCCGACGAAGACGACGATTCGGATGATGACGACGACGGCGAAGCGGATGACGCCGAAGCCGGCGACGACGCCGCCGACGACGGCGATGAGTCCGAAGACGACGCGGAAGAACAGAACGACGACAGCGATGCCGATGAATCGGCCGACGCGCAAGAAGACGATACCGACGACGAAGACGCTGGCGGCGAAACCATCGAGGTAAAAGTCCCCGATATCGGCGATTTCGACGCCGTCGAAGTCATCGAAGTGCTGGTTGCCGAGGGCGACGAGGTCGAGGAAGAACAGCCGCTCATCACGCTGGAATCGGACAAGGCCACCCTGGAAGTGCCCTCATCCGCGGCCGGCAAGATCACGGAAATGAAGGTCTCGGAAGGCGATACCGTCTCCGAAGGCGATGTCATCGCCATGCTGGAAAAAGCCGGCGGCGAGTCCTCCGGCGGCGACAAGAAGAAGTCGTCCAAGCAGGACAAGGCGTCGAGCAAGAAATCCGGCGACGGCGACCGCGCCAAGAAGGACAACAAGTCCGACAAGAAAGACGACAAGGCGGGCAAGAAGAAGTCCGAAGACAAGTCGTCGAAGAAGGACGACGCGCCGAAGAAACAGGCCGCGAAAGACGACAGCGGCGATTCCTCCAAGCTGGAAAACGTCGACGAAGAGCGCTTTGGCAAGGCCCATGCTTCGCCGAGCGTGCGCAAGTACGCGCGCGAACTCGGCGCCGACCTCGGCCATGTGGACGGCTCGGGCCGCAAAGGCCGAATCACTGTCGAAGACGTCCAGTCCTATGTGAAGAAAGCCCTGTCGCAGGCGCAGAGCGGCGGCGGTGCTTCGGCCCCGGCCGGCGGTGGTGGCAGCGTACCCGCCCAGCCGGATATCGACTTCAGCCAGTTCGGCGAAGTCGAGACCGTGGAGCTGGCCCGTATTCGCAAGATGTCGGCCAAGGCCGTACACAAGAACTGGCTGCTCATTCCGCATGTCACCCAGTTCGACAATGCCGATATCACCGACCTGGAAGACTTCCGTCAGGCCAACAAGGAAAAAGCCAAGGCCGAGGGCGTCAAGCTCACGCCGCTGGCGTTCCTGCTGAAAGCCTCCGCGGCGGCATTGAAGGCCTTCCCGGACTTGAACAGTTCGCTCACCGCCGACGGCGAGCATCTGGTTCACAAGAAATACGTGAATATCGCCGTAGCGGTCGACACGCCCAACGGCCTGCTCATGCCGGTGGTCAAGGATGTCGACAAGAAAGGCATCTACGAGATCGCCCGCGACCTGGACGACGTATCCACCCGGGCCCGCGAAGGCAAGATCAAGGGCGACGACATGAAAGGCGCCTGCTTCTCGATCTCCAGCCTCGGCGGTGTGGGCGGTACGGCATTCACGCCCATCGTGAACTCCCCCGAGGTCGGCATTCTGGGTGTATCCAAGCACAGCATGCAGCCGGTCTGGAACGGCTCCGAGTTCGAGCCGCGCCTGATTCTGCCGTTGTCGTTCTCCTACGATCACCGCGTGATCGACGGGGCCAAGGCGGCGAGGATTACGGGCTTCCTGAGTGAGAAGCTATCGGATCTTCGGACGTTGCTACTCTAGGATAGAGAACGCGAGCTCTTGGAGGCGCTATGGGCAAGTCAGTCGAAGATCTGCAGCGTGAAGCCAGCCAACTGGAAACGTCTGACAAGTATCGGCTAGTTCGGAATTTGCTGGCCGATGCCGACGGCGACCATGAATCGGACGTGGACGACGCCTGGTTGAAGACAATCAAGCGTCGTCGGCAGGAAATACGGGATGGGAAAGTTAAAACCCGCGCTGCCGCAGAGGTGATGGCCGACGCTTACGCGCGTTTGCAAGATGGACGTTGAAATTCATCCGGAAGCAGAGTATGAACTCAACGAGCAGGCGGCCTATTACGAGTACGAAGCAGCCGGCCTTGGCGTCGTCTATCTTCGGACGTTCGATAGCACATTGAATCTTGTCGCTGAATCGCCCGAGATAGCGCCTGTCTGGCGCGACGTTTATCGACGGTTCGCCATGCGCCGATTCCCGCAATCGCTGTTCTACTTCATTGATGATCAGACGGTTTTTGTAGTGGCTGTCGCGCATGATCGCCGTCTCCCCGGATATTGGCTGCAGCGTCGTTTTTGATCGTTAGGCGCAACTGAAAACATTACCCAGAGTGTCGATCGAATGCCCGACGGTCTGGAATAGAGAATCGAGACAGGACAAACCATGGCGCAGGAAATCAAGGTTCCGGACATTGGCGACTTCGACGAAGTCGAGGTCATCGAAGTACTGGTCGCCGCGGGCGACGAGGTGGAGGAAGAACAGGCGCTGATCACGCTGGAATCGGATAAGGCCACGCTGGAAGTGCCCTCGTCCGCGGCCGGCAAGATCACGGAGATGAAGGTCAAGGAAGGCGACAAGGTCTCCGAAGGCGACGTCATCGCCCTGCTCGAAGCCGCCGATAGCGGCAGCGACGACGAGGGCGAAGACGACAAGGCCGACGCCAAGGCCGACGCCAAGGCCGACGACGCCGAAAAGGAAGAAAAGGCCGCCAACCAGAAGCAGGCCGAGGACGCCGAAGAGCGCGAGAAGAAGCAATCGAAAGGCGGTGAAAAGAAGAAATCGTCGTCGAAAGGCAAAGAAAAAGACGCCAAGAGCGGCGAAAAGAGTCAAAAAGAAAGCCAGTCGAAGTCCGCGCCGAAGAAAGACCACGGCTACGACTGCGACGTGCTGGTGCTCGGTTCCGGCCCCGGCGGCTATACCGCAGCGTTTCGTGCTGCAGACATGGGCCTGAACGTCACCCTGGTCGAACGCCACAGCGTGCTCGGCGGTGTCTGCCTGAACATCGGCTGCATTCCCTCCAAGGCCCTTCTGCATTCCGCCAAGGTCATCGAGGACGCCGCCGACATGGCCAACCACGGCGTGTCCTTCGGCAAGCCCAAGATCGAGCTGCCCAAGCTCATGGAGTTCAAGCAGTCGGTTATCGACAAGCTCACCGGCGGCCTCAAGTCCATGGCCTCCAAGCGCAAGGTAAACGTCGTCACCGGCACGGGCACCTTCAAGGACGAACACACGCTCTCCATCGAAGGCGATAGTCATGGCGATGGCGAAACCAGCGAGATCAGCTTCAACAACTGCATCATCGCCGTCGGCTCCGAGCCGGTCATCCTGCCCGACTGGCCCGAAGACGACCGCATCTGGGATTCCGAAGCCGCCCTGTCGCCGGACGAAATCCCGAAATCGCTGCTCGTGATCGGCGGCGGCATCATCGGCCTGGAACTGGCCAACGTCTATGCCGCCCACGGCACAGATGTCGACATCGTCGAGATGACCGACACGCTCATCCCCGGCGCCGACCGCGACCTGGTCAAGCCGCTCCAAAAACGCATGAGCAGCCGCTGCGGCAATATCTGGACCGGCACCAAGGTCACCGGCATCAAGGCCGGCAAGAAGTCCCTTAAAGCCAGCTTCGAAGGCAAGGACGCCCCCGAGAGCAAGGAATACGACCGCGTGCTCGCCGCCATCGGCCGCAAGCCCAACGGCAAGAAGATCGGCGCCGAGAACGTCGGCGTGAAGGTGGACGAGCGCGGCTTCATCACCATCGACAAGCAGTGCCGCACCAGCGTGGACAACATCTTCGCCATCGGTGACGTCTCCGGCGAACCGCAGCTCGCCCACCGTGCCACCCATCAGGGCAAGGTCGCGGCCGAATGCTGTGCCGGCGAAAAAGCCGCCTTCGATGCCAAGGTTATTCCCTCCGTGGTCTATACAGACCCGGAAGTCGCCTGGACCGGCGTCACCGAAACCCAGGCCAAGAAAGACGGTATCGAATACGAGAAGGGCGCCTTCCCCTGGGCCGCTAGCGGCCGCGCCCTCGGCATGGGCACCTCGGAAGGCAACACCAAGATCCTGTTCGACAAGGAAACCGGCCGCGCCATCGGCGCCGGCGCCGTCGGCCCCGGTGCCGGCGAACTCATCGCCGAACTGGGCCTGGCCATCGAAATGGGCTGCGACGCGCACGACATCGGCCTCACCATCCATCCGCATCCGACCCTGTCGGAGACGGTCGGCATGGCCGCCGAGGCCGCGGCGGGCACGCTCACGGATTTGTATATTCCGAAGAAGAAGTAGCCTAGTTCCTTGTGGAACTTTCGAAAGGCCGGCCATTGCGCCGGCCTTTTTCGTATCCGGCCCAAGCAGTCCGGCGAACCGATATGCGTTTACTCGCCGCTCGGCAGGTTCTAGTCTTGGATCTTGGAACGAACGAGCCGCAACCATGAGCGCGACTGTCGATAAAATCCTGGACGACGCCCTGACATTGTCGCCCGCCGAGCGTGCGGCCCTGGTCGAAGAACTGCTATCGAGCCTCGACAAGCCTGATCCAGAACTCGACCGACTGTGGGCCGAGGAAGCGGAGGCGCGCATCGACGCGGCCGAGCGGGGCGAGATGAAGTCCGTTCCCGCGTCACAGGTATTCGGCAAATACGACTAGCCTCGCAAGTCCATTTCTACGAGGCTGCGGAAGCCGAGTTTGATGACCCTGTCGATTACTACGAGCAGCAGCTTCCAGGCCTTGGCCAGCAGTTCCGCCAAGCCGTGCGCGAGACGCTAGCACGCATCCAGCAATTCCCGGACGCCTATTCACCGGTGGGTCGCCGTACCCGCCGCTGTCTTGTAAACCGTTTCCCATACGGGCTTATCAACAAGCATGGCGAGGGTTCGATTACGGTCAGTGGGTGTGGCGCGTCTACGCCAGCGGCCGGAGCGAGTACTGGTTCGTGGGTATAACGAAGAGCGGTCAAAGGAAGAACTCAGAGGGCTAGCTCCGGCTGACTAGGCTTCCTAGACGGCCGCAGAAGCGCCCACCTAAACCTCGGACTCTGGGTCGAAGCGCTGCCAAAACCAGCGCGGTCGAGCCGGCTAACGATTCCCTTGTAGCAAATTGGCGCCTATTCGAAGTTGCAAACCTGCCGATAAAGCCTCAAAGTTACCATCATGGTAATTTCCGTCGTCAGCCTTTATGGAGAAGGAGCGCTACCCGACGACGGTGGCGACCGCACTATACGCGATGGTCCTATTTATACAGCCGACCAAATTCTTGCCGCTTCAGTTGGGTCCGAGGCAAGGGCTCCCATACCTTGGACCAAGAGATGCATAGGCGATGTTGGCGAGCTTTGTTTGGACGGGTCCGACCTCAGCGAGCTGGTTCAACTAGCTACAACAAAAGGCCGGTACATAGGTTCCGAGTGGTGTCGAGGGAATAGCAATAGTTGGGCGGCATGCGATGCATATTCCGTGAGCCGCCGAGAGTGGTATCCGGCGATAAATAGCTTCAGACAGACTGAGTATTATTTAAAAATCTCAATCGCTAAAACCGGACGAGTGATACTTCTAATATCTTGCCACCTGTCAAATATCTGAGAATTAATATGGCTACCAAAATATGTCCAATATGTGGCGAAGGAACGCTTAAGTCTCTTAAGTTTTATCGACGAGTCGATTTCAATGGTGAAGTTTATAGAATAGAGAATCTTCATTCTGTCTGCGATACATGCGGAAGCGAACAGGCTGATGCTTCTCAGTTAAAACAGAATAAACGCAATATGATTGCGGCAAAGAAAAAGGCTAATGGCTATTTAACCGGCGCCGAGATTCGATCGCTACGGGCCGAGCTAAAGATCACTCAGGATATTGCTGCAGAGATGTTTGGCGGCGGGCCGGTTTCATTCTCAAAATACGAGAACGACGATGTTTTTCAATCGTCGTCTATGGATAGAATTCTTCGACTATCTGTTGAAGTTCCGGGCGTTTTCGAATATTTAGCTAGGAAGGCGGGACTAGAAGAACAATTAGTAGGAAAATGGGAAACCGTATCGGCCCACACTGTAGGAAAGAAAATAAAAACTACAAAGGTAGTGGATATTTATAATTACGGGAATTCGCCTAGGTATGCAGCATGATTACCAAAGCGTTACAGGATGCTATCGAGTCGTTAAAGATACTAGATGTTTATCTGATTGAATTGATATCAGAGCATAAAAACAGCTTTAACCCAAAAGATGCAGATGATTTAGATAAGCTTGAATTCCAGCATATGCATGTTGTGGAGAAATCTTCTGTGCTTGAAACTGGAAACGGAGAACTTTTACTCCGCGTTTATACTCGGCTTGGCGCTCGTTGGATAGATGCTGAAACTGATGATGGCGACGCAAGCATTAAATCTATCATTGAGTCGCAGTTTATCTCAGAATACAAAATAACTTCCCCTATAGAGCAGGAAAGTATAGACGAGTTTTGCTTGAAAAATTCTAGTTTTCATGTTTGGCCATACTGGAGGGAGCTCTTAAATAGCCAAACTTGCAGGATGCATTTGCCAAGAGTAACTTTAGAAACTGTTCAATTTGCCCAAAATCGAGATATCGATAAAAGCCATATTGAAAGGCTCCAGACTGATGATGGGTGAATATTATTGGTTTTTTAGAATCGCTTTATCTCGTGTTTATATTGTTCGGCTTTATATGGATAGTCTAAGCAGGCTCTTGCTTTCTGCTCTCGTCAGCGGAATGAAGTATTCTTCTACTACACAGTGAGTGGAGAATAGGGTCAGATACCCTCGATAATTTCGAGCCCCGCTATCGCTATTTCTGCTCGAAACGCTGTCCAGACTTCATAGCGAGCTGAGCGTCGCGTCGTGCATCGTGCAGAAATTTAGTTAAATGATTGCCGATGCGTAGCTGAAACGCTCGATTACGGGCATAGTGCTCTCGGCGTCTCATAGTCCGATATGACGCACGCAGCGGCGCCGCTGAAACCGACTACCGCACTCCCCGCATAATGACGTCATGGAATTGACCTTCATTGGCGGGGCCGACGGCGTCACGGGTTCTGCCAGCCTGCTTACGGATACACGCCTCGGGCTGCGTGCGCTTGTGGATTGCGGTGCCCATGCCGAACGCGAGCTGGAGCGCCCGGACGGCGCGCCGCGGCTTGGTTTCGATGCGCGGCATCTGAGCTGTGTCTTTCTTACCCACGCGCACCGCGATCACTGTGGGCGGCTGCCGCAGCTGCATCGCGCGGGTTTTCGTGGGCCGGTGTATTGCACGCAGGCCACAGCTGAGATGACGCGGATCGCCCTGTTCGATGCCGCGAAGTTCTCGCGCGAGTACGACGCGAACGACGTCGAGATGATCGATTTCCAGCCGCTGGATCGCCGTGCGGATTTCGCATTCGCGCGGCCGATGCGGCTGCACGGCGTGGCGGTGACCTTGCATCGCAGCGCGCATATTCTGGGCGCGGTCGCCGTCACCATTGCCTGGCGCAGCCGTACCAGCACGCGGCGATCGATCTGTTTCAGTGGCGATATCGGCGGCAACACGCCGGCCAATCCCTATCAGTCCCTGCTCGCCGGCCAGCAGACGCCGGGCCCGGTCGATTATCTGGTGGTGGAATCCACCCGCGGCGCCGAACCGGCCCGACCGGAGCACTACAAATCGTTCGCTGATCGCCAGGCCGCCTGGGCCGGGGTGTTCGCCGACAGCGACGCACGCGGCGGCGGGCCAGTGGTCGCGCCCTGTTTCGCGATTCATCGCGCCCAGGAGCTGTGGTTCGATCTCGACCATGTGCTGCGCAGCACGGGCGCCGGCGCGCCGGAT
>NZ_AFNV02000004.1 GCF_000215955.2 Salinisphaera shabanensis E1L3A | reverse complement strand
CCTGGTGGGTTTACACACCTAGATCGCGGGCAGAAAGCTATGCGCCTGGGCCTTGAGCCACGCCTGCTCGTAGCGCCCGTCGCCCAGGCGGGTGAGCAGCTCGCCGGTTCCCAGGAATCGATAGACCTGGTCGGCCGTATGGATTTCGGAATCGGTGGTACGTCGGCACAGATGTTCAGGGCGCAGCTGGCCGGGGTGGTCGAGCCCGACGGTGGCTACGACTTCCTGCATGGCCGCGACCGTGCGGCGATGGAAGTTGTATACGCGTTCGCCCTTGTCGGGAACCACGACCGCGCGCTGGCGCCATTTGTTCTGTGTGGCAACGCCGGTCGGGCAGCGGTCGGTATGACAGGATTCGGACTGCACACAGCCCACGGCGAACATGAAGCCGCGCGCGGAATTGCACCAGTCCGCGCCCAGCGCCATGTTCGCGGCCATCTTGAAGCCTGAGGTGATCTTGCCCGAGGCACCAATACGTACCCGATCGCGAAGGCCTGCGCCCACCAGCGTGTTGTGAACCCAGATCAGACCCTCGCGCAGCGGCGTGCCGACATGGTCGGCCAGCTCCAGCGGCGCAGCCCCGGTGCCGCCTTCGGCGCCGTCGACCACGATGAAGTCTGGGGTGATGCCGGTCTTGAGCATGGCCTTGGCCAGCGACATGAACTGCCAGCCATGGCCTACGCATAGCTTGAAGCCCACTGGCTTGCCGTTCGCGCCCTCACGCAGGTCGGCGATGAATTCCATGAGTTCGATGGGCGTGGAAAACGCGGAATGCGACGGCGGGGATACACAGGTCTGGCCGATTTCGATACCACGCGCTTCCGCTATTTCGGGCGTGACCTTGGAGCCTGGCAGTACCCCGCCGTGGCCGGGCTTGGCCCCCTGGCTGAGCTTGATCTCGATCATCTTGACCTGATCGTCGTTGGCGACCTGTACGTACTGGTCGCGATCGAAGCCGCCATCGGCGCGCCGGCAACCGAAATAGCCACTGCCGATTTCCCAGATCAGGTCGCCGCCGAATTCCTTGTGATGCCGGCTGACCGAGCCTTCGCCGGTATCGTGGGCAAAGCCGCCCCTGGCCGCGCCGAGATTGAGCGCCCGAATGGCGTTCGCCGACAGCGAGCCGAAGCTCATCGCGGAAATATTAAGCGTGGAGGCTTCATAGGGCTGGGTGCATTGCGGCCCGCCGATGCGCACCCGCGGCGGCGTTTCGCTGGGGGTTTTCGCGGCGATCGAATGCACCAGCCATTCGTGACCTTCGGCATACACGTTATGTTCGGTGCCGAACGGGTCGGCATCGTTGACGTTCTTGGCGCGCTGGTACACCTGCGAGCGATGTTCGCGCGAAAACGGCGCGGCCTCGGTATCCGACTCCAGCAGATACTGGCGAATCTCGGGGCGGATCGCTTCGATCATCCAGCGAAAATGTGCCAGCAACGGATAGTTGCGTAACAGTGCGTGCTCGCGCTGGAAAAAGTCGTGCAGGCCCATGCCCAGAAACGCGACACTGATCAGAAAGAACAACCCGAAATAGCGCGGCATGCCCAGGGTGAGATAGCCGAACCCCACGGTCGCGACAACGAAGGCGATTAAAGCGAGATAGCGCATGGACTCAATCTATGCGGTTGGAAGCGGCGCGCCAAGACTGCGCGTTCATTTCTGGCAGACCGGGCAGAAGAAGGTACTGCGTTGACCGATCACTTCGCGACGGATCGGTCCGCAGCCCCGCGGGCAGGGTTGGCCGGTTTTGCCGTAAGCGGCCAGACGCAACTGGAAATACCCGGTGTCGCCATCGACGCCAATATAGTCGCGCAATGTCGTGCCGCCGGCCACAATGGCATCGGCCAGTACCTGCCGGATGGCTGCAGCGAGCGCATCGTAGCGTTTGCGCCCGATACGCCCGGCGGCCCGGCGCGGATGTATACGCGCTGCATGCAATGCCTCGCAGGCGTAGATATTGCCTACGCCGACCACGGTCGCGCTATCCATGATGAACGTCTTCACCGGCGCGCGGCGCCCGCGCGAACGCGTATAAAGCCAGGCGCCGTCGAATGTGTCGCCGAGCGGTTCCGGCCCAAGATGTGCAAGCAGCGAAAAATGCTCCGGTGCGTCGTCGAGCCAGAAGATCGAACCGAAACGCCGGGCATCGTTGAAGCGCACGGTCCAGCCATTATCGAGCACGATATCCACATGGTCGTGGGTGGCCAGCGGGGTATCGGCTGGCACGATACGCAGCCGCCCGGACATGCCCAGATGCAGGCACATATGGCCGGTCTCGGCTTCGAACAGCAGATACTTGGCCCGCCGGTGCACGGTGCGGATGGTTTGGCCCGGCAATTTTTCTGCCAGGGCTTCGGATACCGGCCAGCGTAGCTGGGGCTGGCGCACGATGACCGTACGCACGCGCTGGCCGCGCACATGCGGTTCGATCCCCGCGCGCGTGGTTTCGACTTCGGGCAATTCGGGCATCGCGCCATTCTGCCATGATCGTTGAACGAGACCGGATTTCGGCACGATTTCGAGCAACGCGGCGGGTAATTGAAATGTGTATATTGCCCGAGCCCGTGCCCGCTGAAGCTCGTGACTCCGAGGGGTGGGTTCTTGAATCAACAGCTTGTGTGAACTTTGGCTTGGGGTCTCGCACGGTTGTGCTAAGCCAAAGGTTCGGCTGACTCGCGAGTGCAAAAAGACTCTGCCGGAACGCAAGTGTTGAAACAAAAAAACCGGCTCAAGGCCGGCTTTTTCGATCCAGACCGGCATAGCCGGTCAAACCAAGATCACTTGATCTTGGCTTCCTTGAAGACGACGTGCTTGCGCGCCTTGGGATCGTATTTCTTCATCTCGAGCTTGTCGGGCGTGTTCCGCTTGTTCTTGTACGTGGTGTAGAAGAACCCGGTATCCGCAGTCGAGACCATGCGTACTTTTTCGCGCATTATGCTTTCTCCTGCTTGCGGATCTTGGCAAGCACAGTGTCGATACCCTGGCGGTCAATGATGCGCATGCCCTTCGCAGACACGCGCAGGCGCACATAGCGCTTTTCAGATTCCACCCAGAAACGATGCCAGTGCAGGTTGGGCACAAAGCGACGTTTCGTCTTGTTGTGGGCGTGCGAGACGTTGTAACCGGTGACCGGCTTTTTGCCGGTGACCTGACAGATCTGGGACATGACTAACTCCTGGGTCGCGCGCTCATGCGTCAGCGAGCCGCGCATTTAACCATCAAAAACCGCGCGACACAACCGTTGTGCGCCAGAATTTGCGGGCAGACGGTACGAAACGCGACCGCCCGCCAGCTCGGCTGCTGTCTTAGAAGTTTACGCGTGCGCCCACACGGATTTCGTTATCGAAACCGATATCCCGGCGCGAGGTTTCGATATCGCTGGCCTGGAAGTCGGCGGTCAAGGCCACGGCCTCGTTCAGATAGCCCAGTGCGCGCACGCCATAGCGTACGCCGTCGGCATCGCCGAGGCCCGAGCCGAGATCGCCGTAGTCGACCCAGCCGACGTGCGGATTGATCTCGATCTGCCGGTCTACCATCCAGCGCAGGCCGACATCGGCGCCGTAGCCGTTGGAGTCGGCGTCGCGCCCGCCGGTACCGGGTACGTTCTCGAGGTTCAGGCGTTCAAAAGATACCTGGCCATAATAGCCGATGCCGGTGCCGTCGCCGCGGCCGAAATCGTAGAAGTCGTTCGCGCCGACGCCGATGCTGGTGCGGTTGGCGTCGAACGCGCTGCTGTCGACGTCGAGCCAGTCGTAACGACCATTGACGAATACGTTTGGCGTGATCGCGACCGAGCCTTCGAGCGCGTAACCGTCATAATCCTGGCCGGTGCCGTGGGCATTGC
The DNA here is from genome assembly GCF_000215955.2 of Salinisphaera shabanensis E1L3A. Lineage (GTDB taxonomy): Bacteria > Pseudomonadota > Gammaproteobacteria > Nevskiales > Salinisphaeraceae > Salinisphaera > Salinisphaera shabanensis. Next base: position 161,501 of record NZ_AFNV02000004.1, on the reverse strand, counting down.
CGTCGACGACCCAATCACCTTGGAAATAACTGTAGCTCGGTGCGCCGGGCGTATCGTTGGGCGCGGCGAAACCGACCAGCGGAACGACAGCCAAGCCGAGGGCGATGACGGTGTTTTTCATGAAGACCATTCCAGTTGTCAGTAATATTGGTGACCGTTCAAGATTTTGAACGAAAAGAATTTATGCGATGGTGACGATGCGATAGACACATGTCAAAAGTTCTGCGGTGTAGCCCTGAAATATATAAAACACCCCGCCGTAGCGGGGTGCCGGGACCGCGGCCGCGCACCCGCGCGACCGCTTGAACCTCAACGCGGTGGCGCTAGAAGCTGTAACGCGCGCCAACGCGGACTTCGTTGCCGAAATCGAGATCGGCCGGGCCGATGTCGTAATCGGTCTTGGCGTATTCCGCCGACAGCGCCACGTTGTCGGTCAGGTAACCGACCGTGCGCAGGCTGTAGCGCATGCCGTCGGCCTTGCCCAGATCCACGCCGTCGCCGGAGTTGCGGCCGTAGTCGACGTAGCCGATGTTCGGGTTGATTTCGACCATGGGATCGACCATCCAGCGCAGGCCGGCATCGATGCCATAACCCGTCGCACTGGTGTCGGCGCTGCCAACGACATCATCGAACTGCAGCCGTTCGTAGGAAACCTGGCCGTAGTAGCCAAGGCCGGTGCCTTCGGCTCCGCCATAATCGTAAAAGTCGTTCAGGCCCACGCCGATGCTGCCGCGATCAACATCCGTGCGCGAGTTGTCGACGTCGAGCCGGTCATAGCGGCCGTTGACATAGACATGGGGCACGATGGCGGCCGAGCCTTCCAGACCGAAACCGTCGTAGTCGGCGCTCGTGCCGTCGACCTTGCCACTGGGGATGTAGTCGCCCTGGACATAGGTATAGCTCGGACCCTCGGGGGCGGTCGGGGCGGCCATCGCAGCGAACGGCACACAGGCGGCGCCGAGCAGAATCGCGGTTTTTTTCATGATGTACTCCAAAACAGTGGTGCCGGGAAGGGTTCCGGCTGCGGACAGAAGTCTGTCTGCGCACATCATCTTAATTTTAAATTAACGAAACATTAACGCAGCTTAACGCTTCTTGAAACCCTTGCGCGCCAACGCTATAGCAAACCCCGTTCGGCGAATGACACGGTTTGGCGCGCAGCAATAACCAGGTGATCGAGCACCCGAACGTCCACGAGAGAGAGTGCGTCTGCCAACCGATGAGTAATATCCCGATCCGCCGCGCTGGGCTCGGCGACGCCTGACGGGTGGTTGTGGGCCAGAATCACAGCGGCCGCGTTGTGACGCAGCGCCGCCTTGACCACTTCGCGCGGATAGACGGCTGCGCCGTCGATCGTGCCGCGAAAAAGCTCCTCGAAGGCGATGACATGGTTGCGCGTGTTCAGGAACACGCAGGCAAACACTTCGTGCGGTACGTGGGCCAGCTTGAGCGTGAGATAGCGGCGGGTGGCTTCCGGCGCGCTGAGTACATCGACTTCGGCCAGCGTTTCGGTGGCGTGTCGACGTGCCATCTCCATGACCGCCTGTAGTTGCGCGAATTTGGCCACGCCAAGGCCGTGCGTGGCGCAGAATGTCTGCTGGTCGGCGGCAAGCAGCGCGCCCAGGCTGCCGTATTCGGCAAGCAGCTGCCGGGCGAGATCGACCGCGCTGGACCCGCGCACGCCCACGCGTAGAAAGATCGCCAGCAGCTCCGCGTCCGAGAGCGCGCCCGCGCCGCGCTCCAGCAGTTTCTCTCGTGGCCGCTCGGCGGCAGGCCAATCGGAAATACCCATACCGCGCCCTCCCTATTATTGTTGTCGGTCGTGGTGGTTGATTCATCCTGTAGGCGCCGGCCGGGCGCCGTCCAGTCAGGCAGGTACAATGTTTGTTATGTCTATGCTTGCCCATCGCAAAATTCTGCTCGGCGTAACCGGCAGTATCGCGGCCTATAAGTCGGCCGTGCTGATACGTCGTCTGGTCGAAGCCGGTGCCGAGGTTCAGGTGGTGATGACCGAATCGGCAAAGCGATTCATCACGCCGATGACGCTGGCCGCGCTGTCCGGAAGGGCGGTGCGCGAAAGCCTATGGGACGAGGCCGCAGAGCTGAACATGGGCCATATCGAGCTGGCGCGCTGGGCCGATCTGATCGTCATCGCGCCGGCCTCGGCCGATACGCTTGCGCGCCTGGGTGCCGGACGCGCCGACGACCTGTTGTCTACCGTGTGTCTGGCGAGCCACGCCGACGTATTGGTCGCGCCTGCGATGAATTACGTGATGTGGGCGCACCCGGCCACCTGTGCGAACGTCGAGACGCTGGCTGCGCGGGGCGTGCACTTCGTCGGTCCGGCCGAGGGCGAGCTTGCCGAACGCGAAACCGGCGCGGGTCGCATGGTCGAGCCCGAGGTCATCCGCGATGCGATCGTCGATTATTTCGAAGCGGCCGGCGGCGACGGTGTGCTCGCGGGTCGACACGTCGTGATTACGGCCGGGCCGACGCGTGAAGCACTCGATCCGGTGCGATTCATCACCAACCACTCCTCGGGCCGTATGGGCTATGCCCTGGCTGGCGCTTGTGTCGATGCCGGCGCGAGCGTCACGCTGGTCTCCGGGCCCACCGCGCTCGATGTGCCGGCGGGTGTGGAACGCGTGGATGTGCAGTCGGCTGCCGATATGCACGCCGCCGTGATGGCCGTTATCGACAGCGCGGATATCTTCATCGGCGCTGCCGCGGTTGCCGACTATCGGCCGGCGACCACCGCGGCTGACAAGATCAAGAAATCGGACGGCGATACGAGTCTGGCGCTGACTCGTACACGCGACATCATCGCTGATGTGGCGGCTGCCCATCCTTATCTGTTCACGCTCGGCTTTGCGGCCGAAACCACCGATATGCAAGCAAGCGCCCGCTCCAAGCGCGAGCGCAAGAAACTGTCGATGGTGGCTGGCAACGTTGTCGGCCCGGAACACGCCTTTGGCCGTGACGACAATGCGCTGTTCGTGGTCTGGGACGGCGGCGAACGCGAACTCGCGAAAGCGAGCAAGCATGAATTGGCCGATCAGCTGGTCGCGCTCATTGCCGAGCGCATGGCGGCAGAGGTCGGTCTGTTACCTGATTCACCGGAAGGAATGCTTTGATGTCCACCCTGCAAGTCAAGGTGCTCGACGCCCGTCTGGGCCGTGATTTCGATATGCCCGGGCGGGCGACTGCCGGCTCGGCGGGTATCGATCTGCGTGCCATGATCGAGCAGCCGCTCACGCTCGCCCCGGGCGATTGCGAACTCTTGCCGACCGGCCTGTCGATTTATATCGCTGATCCCAATCTGGCCGGCATGATTCTGCCGCGCTCGGGGCTGGGTCATAAGCACGGCATCGTGCTGGGCAATCTGGTCGGGCTTATCGATTCCGACTACCAGGGGCCGCTCATGGTGTCCTGCTGGAACCGAGGTCATGCCGAATTCACGATCGACGTGGGTGAGCGCATCGCACAGTTCGTGCTCGTGCCGGTCATTGCACCGGAGTTGCAGGTGGTCGAAGAATTCGACGAGAGCACGCGCGGTGTCGGCGGGTTCGGCTCGACCGGCACGCGTTAGGCCGCGCGCATGAACCCCTTTGACCAGAATAAACGTATGTCACTCGATCCCGAACAGGCCGCACGCGTTGCCCGCGTGCTGGGCGAGGCACTGCCCTATATTCGTCGCTTTGCCGGCAAGACGGTCGTGATCAAGTATGGCGGCAACGCCATGACCGATCCAGAGCTCAAATCCGGCTTTGCGCGTGATATCGCGCTGATGAAGCTGGTCGGTTTCAACCCGGTGGTAGTGCACGGTGGCGGCCCGCAGATCGGCAAGCTGCTCGAACGCGTCGGCAAGCAGACCGAGTTCATCAAGGGCATGCGGGTCACCGACGAAGAGACGATGGACGTCGTCGAAATGGTGCTCGGTGGGCTGGTCAACAAGGAGATCGTGAACCTCATCAATCAGCACGGCGGTCGCGCGGTGGGCCTGACAGGCAAGGACGGCGGGCTGATTCATGCGCGCAAGCTGGCGCTGGTGGGTGACGACACCGATCTGGGTTTCGTCGGCGAGGTCTCGCATATCGACCCGCGCATCGTGAAACGGCTGGAAGCCGATGACTTCATTCCGGTGATCGCGCCGATCGGTGTCGGCGCGGATGGACGCAGTTACAACATCAATGCCGATCTGGTGGCCGGCAAGATCGCCTCCGTGCTCGAAGCCGAAAAGCTCATGCTGCTCACCAATACGCCCGGTGTGCTCGATGCCGAAGGCCATTTGCTGACGGGTCTGTCGCCGGCGCAGGTCAGCGAGCTGATCGAAACCGGCGTTATTCACGGCGGCATGCTGCCCAAGATCGAATGCGCGCTGGATGCCGTGGCTTCGGGCGTGAAGTCGGCCCATATCGTCGACGGCCGGGTGGAGAATGCGGTGTTGCTGGAATTGTTCACCGACGCCGGGGTGGGTACGCAGATCACCAGTCAACGCACAGAACCGCCGGCTGCGAATGATCCCGAGCCGGCCTGAACGCCAGGCCGGCTCGGGCGGATCAGCAGCGCCGCCGCGTCACGCTTAAAAGGTGGCCCAATCGGCGTCTTCGTCCAGCGCAGGCTGTGTTTTTACCGGCGCGGGCTGAGGCTTTGTTTCGATACGCGTAGCGGTCGCAGCATGTTTGGGCAGCCGGTGCGGCGGCAGGCGTTGGCGCCTGACCCGGCAGCTTGAAGAACGCAATCTGACGCTGGAGCACGGCGGCCTGTTCTTCCAGAGAGAGACTTGCTGCTGCCGACTCCTCGACGAGAGACGCATTCTGCTGGGTCATGGTATCCATTTGCGATACCGCGATATTGACCTGATCGATGCCGTGGGCCTGTTCGTTGCCGGCGGCTGCGATTTCGGAAATGATGTCGCCGACCTTGTTGATCGACTCGACGATTTCGCTGAGTACCGTGCCCGACAGTGCGACCTGTTTCGAGCCGTCGGCCACCTTGTTGGCACTGTCCTCGACCAGCGTCTTGATGTCCTTGGCCGCGGCCGCGCTGCGGCTGGCCAGATTACGCACTTCCGAAGCGACGACGGCAAAGCCGCGCCCCTGTTCGCCGGCGCGTGCGGCCTCCACTGAAGCATTGAGCGCGAGCAGGTTGGTCTGAAAGGCGATATCGTCAATCAGGCCCACGATTTCGCTGATACGCCGGCTCGAGGCGTTGATTTCGTCCATCGCGTCGACCGCGTTCTTGACGACGTCATTGCCTTCGCTGGCACGGGTGCGCACCTTGCGCGAGAGCTGATCGGCTTCGGTGGCGTTGTCGGCATTCTGTTTGACCGTTGCCGTCATCTGCTCCATCGACGCCGCGGTCTCTTCCAGGTTCGCCGCCTGTTCCTGCGTACGCGTGCTCAATTCATCATTGCCGGAGGCGATCTCACGTGCACCGGTGTGTACGTTTTCGCTGAGCTGGCGTAGTGACGACACCAGGGCGGCAAGGCGCTCGCGCTGGGCGCTCATGGCAGCAAGCAGTTGCCCGATTTCATCTTTTCCGCTGACCTTGATTTCGCGACGCAGATTGCCATTGGCGACGTCTTCGACCACGCCGACCGCGTAGCGCACGGGGCGCGTGATACTGCGTGTGATCACCCAGGCGAATACGATGGCCAGGGCGATACAGATTGCAGCGAAAATCAGCAGGGCCACCAGCGCCTCGCGTTGCTGGACTTCGAGCGTTGTAATGGAGCGCGCCGTCTGCGCCTGGGCGGCTTCGTCAATGGCCTGTGCCATCGATTCCAACTCGTATATGGAGGATTTGTATTCGCCAAACGCCGTATTGGCCGCGGCGGTCGACGTGAGCTCGCCCGCGCGGATCCGGTCGTAGACACGATTGAAGCCCTCGCGATAACCGGCGAGCGCTGTCCTTGCATCCTTGTAGAGGGTGTGCTGCTTGTCGCTTATCGCGATCTGGTCGCCGCGCTCGAGCGCGGCGAGCAGAGCCTGGTGATTATCGTCCCATGCCTGCTTGTAGCCGGCATACTTCTGTTCGTTGGAGATATTGATGAAAATATCTTTCTCGTAACGCCGTGCTTGCAGCGCGAGATTCTGAACTGTGGCCGAATTAAGGGCGACTTGCGTATCGACGTTAATGGTTCGTTTCGCCGTCGTGGCCACGTGGTTCAGGCCATAGGTGGCCACTGCGGTGTCGATAATAAGAAGGAGCGTCAGTAGCCCGAACGCGATTCCAAGACGGGGCCCGATTTTAAAGCCGTTGAGCATGGTGAGGACCGGTAGAAAATATCGGTTTTCTATCGGCGTACGACTCGGTTGCTTTAGTTGAGCGCCGCAGGGCCTGCAAGGCGCAGTTTATAGCGCCGCTCGTCTCAATCCACAGTAAGCCGGCGCCGGTGCGTTCGGATCCTGGTCGAATGGTTTGAACGCCTCCGCGAGTATGCGACCGTCGAAGGTTTGGCCGTCGGCGAAATCCTCTTCAGCCAGGGGAAGCCCTAGCAGCCACGCGATAGTCGGCGCGATATCGATGTTTTCGGACTGCTCGGGGAGCCGATCGAACGGTGTCGGGCCGGGGATGGAGGCCGTGACCTCTCGGCCGCGATGAATGAAGTCGATACCGCCCGCGATGAGCATCGTGTTATGGAATGTGACTGGATGGCCATGGTTGCCAGGGATGGGGTTCGCGACACCCACCGGTTCGCCGAAGTTGAAACCGTCGTCTGCCGCGAGCACGAGATCGCCGAGATTGGGATGAGCTGAGGCCGCGATCGAGCCGGGCAGGTTGCCGGGCGGAGCATCCGCATTCGGCGCGGTATACCAGGCACCGAGGATATGCTCGACTTGGGGCGGCAGAAACGCCAGGCCGCCGCACATGGAACGTACGCGGGTACAGGTCTGGCCGTTAGGTTCGGAAAGGCAGGCGCGGACGGTCTCGAGAGTATTCTGTCGGCTTGCCGGTGTGGCATCGGGGTTGCTGATATAGAGGCTGTCGGTACCGCCATTGTCCACGGCGAGCATTGGCTCATAGCCGCACTCGGCAAAGCCGTCGAGTGTGGCCTGTACCGAAATGTTGTCGCCGATACCCAGTTGATCGGAGAAGTCCATGCCATGATCGCTGGCAACGATCAGCACCGTGTTCTCCCATTCGCCACCCTCGCGCAGCGCTTCGACGATCTCGCCGACATGGGTGTCGGTCGAGAGTATTTGCCCGGCCCGCGCTGCAGCGCCAAAGGCGTGGGCGACACGATCCACCGAGCCGAGATTCACGAACAGAAAGTCGGCACCGGGTATGCGTTCGATCACTTGCGGGGTGGTGAAGTCGTCCGGGGTGTATTCGAAACCGGGGTCAATATAGCCTTTCGAACTACGTGGATCCCAATGGTCGTCGGGCGCGAGATTTACGATGCCGGCATCGTTGGGCTGCAAATCGGCGGCGTCGCCTTCGAAGATTTCGTAGAGATAGGTTTTCGAAAGTACGGCGGCAGTCGAGAATCGGGGGTTCGGCGGGTTGTTGCCGCGTCGGCATTGTTCGTCGATATGTGTGAACAGCGTCTTTGCTTCCAGCTCGTTCGGGTTGTCGAGATCCTCGGCCTCGGGCGTGTCCGGTTTGGCGTCGCGATCCCAGAAGTTGTTGGTCGGAATACCGCTACGCCCGCTGTACATGCCGGTCATCATGGCGACATGGTTGGGAATGGTTTCGGCCGAGAACACCGCGCGGCTTTCAGCGTAGAACGTGCCGCTTTGCTTGAGCGCGAGCAGGTTGGGCGTGTTGGTGCCGATTTCGTCCGGCATCAGGCTGTCGATGACCAGTACGACAACCTTGAGCGGCGTATCGGTCAGGTCGTCCGGTATCTCGGGCTCCGCTTCGCTGTTGTCGGTGGGCAGCGAGTTGGCACCGCTGCCTGCTGTCAGGTCGACGGTGTCGTCGTCGCTACAGCCGCCAAGCAATGCCACGCATACAACAACAAGCCAGGCGGCAATACGCCATTTCGTCGACATCGTGCTCCCCCCAAATCCCATGCCATGGGCGCCGTGTGCTGCATTGCCACGCCGGCGTGCCTGCAGAATGCAGGTTGGCACGAGCATGCTACGGCTATCGGGTTTCAACCATATGACGTGCTTGAACGGCCGGTCAGCGTCTATCACTCAGATCGCGCAGGTAGGCCTCATTGGGAGTGACGACATAAACACAGCGGCTATCTTCAAACGCGACAAACGGCCCAGGCAGTGCCTTTGGAGCCACGTCGGCGTTCTTGTCCGATACTGATTGTTCGCTGCAGCCGCGTGAAGAGACCCGGCCGATCTGACGCCATTGGCCGTCGATCTCGCCGTAGGTCCGACCGCTTGGATGACTTGATGCCGGGTTCGTGACGATCCACCAGAACGTCATGGCCTGGCATTGCACGCGTACCAGCGCACAGCGGCCGGGTGCGTTTAGACACCACGGCATTGTCTGCGGGACAGCCGCGATGAGTTCAGTCGGTACGGCTGCATCGCCCGGCATGATATCGAATACCGCGGTGACCGCGTCGGGGTCGTTCGTATCGACCGCGAGTGCGGTGTCTCGGCCCGATGAAGGTTGGAGTACCGCCGCGATACGGCGAGCGGCAAGCGGATGGCCTTTGGCGAAATCGCTGTCCTGTAACCGCTTCAATTCGGCGATGCCATAGGCGCCGAGCTCGTCGCGCATATAGGGATAGTCGAAGCGCTCCGGCGTGACCCGAGACTGGGTCAACCGTTGCGCCTGGTCGTGCGCGCTTAGTGCGCGCAGATCGGCCAGGGGCGTGTTGACGAGAATAAGCGTGCCGACGACGATCAGGCCCATGACGACGTTGATTCGCTGCAGTCTTGCGCTTGCCTTGGCACGCGACCACAGGATCACCAGCGCATAGCTGAGCGCGTAGGCCGCGATCAGGGCCAGCAGTACGGCCGCCCAGAGGCGGTCGACGCTCAGCCCGTGCTGGCCGATACGCAGCCCCAGCGCCCAACTTGCCAGAACGACGTTGAGCGGCAGGAGTATGACGGCCACCCAGACCAGTGCGCGTAGTGGGCGCGGATACCCCGACTCGTGCGGTGCTTCGAGAAATGCCGTGGCGAACAATGCCAGCAGTACCACACTGAGCAGCATCATCAGCGACGCCGCCCGGCCGGTCGCCCATATCTGTTCCAGGCCAACCCATGGCAACGCCGTGGCGAAGAGCACGATGGCCAATGCGACCGGTACCAGCAGCACCCGTAGCAGGCCGCGGGTGATGGCGCTCAGAGTCGCGATCAGTCGTGGCTGATTGCGTATGACCACCAGCGCTATGCCGGCGATCAGGCCATTGCACAGGTAAACGAACAGCGTGTTGTCGAGCAGCTGAGAGAACAGGGTGATACCAATGGCATCGAACAGCTGCGCCCATAGTGCGAGCACTCCCCAGGAGATGCCGACAAACGTACTGACGAGCACAACGCTGAATACCTGCTCGTGGGTGTAGATCAGCAGCTGCGGATAGTCAAAGACGGGTTTTGCTGCGCGGGCCAGGCACGTAGATAGCTCGCAAGCACGAATACCGCGGCGCCGATGCTCAGTGCAAAGCTGAACACGAAGTTCTCGGTGTGGTAGCTGCGATTTTCGAACGGCTCGCACAGCCAGCCCAGATGCCAACCGAGGCCGAACAGCAGCGGCGCCAGCACGGCGGCCGCGATCAGATTGCGTATGTCGTACAGGCGTGTGCCGCCCAGATAAAACAGGAGGGGCAGCAGACCGACGACGGCATAGGCGCCGTAGAGCCAGCGCAGATCGTCGAAATCGTCGATAACCTGCGCAAGCCCGTAAAGCGCGAGCGCCTGTGCCACGGCGAGGGCGACCAGCGCATAGCGCGTTAACCGGTCGAGACCCGGCGTGTAGTCGCCGTTCGCGTTGGCGTGACGCTCGCTCACGCCACGCCGTATTCGTCGCGATAGCGTTTGATTGCGGCCAGCCTGTGATCGTCCAGTCCGGCGCGTTCGGCATAGCCGATCACGTCGTCTAGGGTGGAGACGGCCACGGTGGGGATGCCCTCGTCGGCAGCCAGTGCCTGCAGCGGCGAGCGCGCATCTGTGCCGCGTTCCTGGCGATCGAGCGCAATGAGCACGCCGGCGACTTCGCTGCCCGCGTTGCGAATCAGGGCGATGGCTTCGCGCACGGCCGTACCGGCAGTGATGACGTCGTCGACGATCACCACGCGCTGGCCCAGCGGCGCGCCGACCAGCGTGCCGCCTTCGCCGTGGTCCTTGGCTTCCTTGCGGTTGTAGGTAAACGGTACGTCGTGGCCATGATCGGCGAGCGCACAGGCCACCGTCGCGACCAATGGGATGCCCTTGTAGGCCGGCCCGAACAGGCTGTCGTACTCGATGCCCGAACTCGTCAGTGCAGCGGCATAGCCCGCGGCCAGGCGTTTCAGCCCCGCACCGGAGGCGATCGCCCCCATATTGAAGAAGTACGGGCTCACACGGCCGGACTTGAGTTGGAACTCGCCGAACTTGAGCGCGTCGTAGGTATCAGCAAGGGCTAGAAACTCCTGACTGTGTTCGGTCGGCTCGGCAGACATCGGCGGTTCCCGGCGTAGTTGGATCGTGCACGGTTGGCAAGCACGTATGATAAGGCCTGCGCGATGCGCCCGCGACCGGCTCACGGCTCGGTCACCGGCGTGCAAGCGTTTGTACAGAAAGCCATACAGGTTCAAAGCAAGGGAACGTCGATGCGGGTCATGTCCTTCAACGCCAACGGTATTCGAGCCGCGCAGCGCAAGGGTTTTTTCGAGTGGATGGCGAGTCAGGACCCGGACGTGGTCTGTATTCAGGAGCTCAAGGCGCAACAGCATCAGCTCGAAGGTGTCGAGGCGTTCTGGCCCGAGGGCTACCACTGCTTCTATGAAGAGGCGACCAACCGCAAGGGTTATTCGGGTGTGGCGATCTATTCCAAGCGCGAACCCGACGCCATCATTCGCGGCATGGGCCACGAAGAGTTCGATGCCGAAGGCCGTTATATCGAGGCCCGCTACAAGATGCCCGATGGCGATCTGAGTATTGCCAGTCTTTATGCACCGTCGGGTTCCTCTGGCGATCATCGCCAGGATTCGAAAGAGCGTTATCTGGTGCACTTTCCCGAATTGCTGGCGGCCCGCGTGGCCGCCCCGGGCGATTATCTGGTTTGTGGCGATCTGAACATCGCGCACAAGGAAATCGATCTCAAGAACTGGAAGAACAACAAGAAGAACTCGGGCTTTCTGCCGCACGAGCGCGAATGGATGGACCGGCTGTTCGGCGAGATGGGGCTGGTGGACGTGTTTCGCGAGATCAACCCGAACGAAGACCAGTTCACCTGGTGGTCGAATCGCGGCCGGGCCTGGGACAACAACGTGGGATGGCGGATCGATTATCACGTCGCCACGCCCGCGCTCGCTGCCAAAGCCACCGCCGAATCGGTGTATCGCGCCGAGCGGCTTTCCGATCATGCGCCGCTGACGATTGATTACGATGTCGAATTCTGAACTGTCTACGCCGGCCGGCGATGGCAAGCGCGGCTGGCGCGCCGCGCTCGAAGTCTATGGCCAGCCCCGGGTCATCGGCATGGCGTTTCTGGGCTTCTCGTCCGGCCTGCCGTTTCTGCTGGTGTTTTCCACGCTCTCGGCGTGGCTGGCCCAGGAAGGCGTGTCCAAGACCACGATCGGGTTCTTTTCATGGATCGGGGTGATGTACTCGATCAAGTTCTTCTGGGCGCCAGTGGTCGACCGTTTCCCCTTGCCGGTGCTCGGGCGGCTTCTGGGCCGACGACGTGCCTGGATGCTGTTGGCCCAGTTCGGTCTCGTGACCGGTCTGATCGCGATGGCGATGACCGACCCGACCGAGAACCTGGCTGCGATTGCCTGGTTCGGGCTTCTGGTGGCGTTTTCTTCGGCCACCCAGGATGTGGCGATCGATGCCTGGCGTATCGAAGCCGTCGACGAAAGCATTCAGGGCGCAATGGCCGCGACTTACCAGGCCGGCTATCGCATTGCACTGCTGACAGCCGGTGCGGGCGCGTTCTATATCGCCGCCGGCACGACCTGGCCGTTTACGTATTTCGTGATGGCTGGGCTCGTGGGTGTCGGCATGGTGACCGTATTGCTGGTGGCCGAACCGGAAGCCTCGGCACGCGCGTCCCTGCTGCCGGACGAACCGTGGGTGAATGCCCATCTGGCGCGCTGTGACTTCCTGCCGGAGAAATTGCGCAAGGCGTACGGCTGGGTACTGGGCGCAGTGATCTGTCCGCTGGTGGATTTCTTTTCTCGCTACGGTGTACCCGCGCTCATGATCCTGTTGTTCGTGAGCCTGTTTCGAGTCACGGATATCACGCTGGGTGTGATGGCCAATCCGTTCTATCTGGACATGCACTATTCGCTCAACGAAATCGCGAGCGTGACCAAGCTGTTCGGTATTGCAATGACGCTCGGCGGGGCCGCGCTGGGTGGCGTGCTGATCGTGCGCTACGGCATTCTCAAGCCGTTGCTGGCAAGCGCCATTCTGGCCGCATCCACCAATCTGGCGTTCGCCTGGCTCGCCGCGCAGGGCCCGGATGCGCAGACGATGCTGCTGTTCAACACCGGCCTGATGGATATGGCCACCCGGCCTGACAGCGCTGCATTTCTCTGGACGCCGTTGTTGAACACCCCTTGGCAGCCCGGCAATCCAGGGCTGCTATCGCTGGCGTTGACGGTGTCGGCAGACAACCTCTCCGGCGGCATGGCGGGTTCCGCGTTCATCGCCTATTTATCTAGTCTGACCAACACTCAGTACACCGCGACCCAGTATGCGTTGTTCTCGTCACTGATGACCTTGCCCGGCAAGTTCATTGGCGGCTTCTCGGGCTGGGTGGTCGACAGCTTTGGTTATATGACGTTTTTCAGCTATACCGCGCTGGCCGGCGTCCCGGCGATTTTGCTGGCGATGTGGCTGTTTCGTATTCACCGGCATGAAAAACCGGCCCACAAACAACAGGAATCGGCGTCTTCATGAAGCAACCGAATCATCTGCTCAAAGCCCTGGTCGTCGTATTGCCGGCCAGCTTCCTACCGCTGGCCGCATTTGCGGCCTCGTCGTCCGACCCGACCCGGGTTGATGCCATGGCCCTCTACAATCGCGGCGCGGCCGTGGTGCAGACCACGCGCGATATCGATCTCAAATCCGGTGATCAGACTATCGGTTGGCCCATTTCCGGGCGTCTGCGTGCGGATACCGTCTGGCTGGAAGGTGAAGGCGTGCGCCTGACCGGATTGACGGCGCGTGCGGGCGACGACAGCGGCCAGGGTCTGCTCGCCGGGCGCGTCGGCCAGCCGGTTACGCTATTGCGCGACAACGATGCCGGTGACGCGCGTTCGCGTGAGGCCACGCTCGTCGGCGTCAACGGCGATACGCTGCTGGTACGTGTCGACGACCGCATCGAACGTCTGACCGGCGATTCGCCCTGGCGAGTGGCCTGGCCGGCCGGTGACGATAGTGGCGACGGCCTGCAACTGGATATCGATGCCGACAAGGCCGGCAAGCAACCCCTGACGGCGACGTACCAGATCGACGGGCCGAGCTGGCAGGCCAGTTATACAGGGCGTTTCGATGCCCAGGCCGGCCAGCTCGAACTGGCCAGCATGGCTATCATCGACAACAGCGCGGGCGCACGTCTGGCCGCCGAAAAGGCCTGGCTGGTGGCGGGTGATGTCGCGCGTACCAACGGCCATGCGCCGACACCGATGATGATGGCCCGCTTCGAAGCCAAGGCCAGCGATGCCGGTGCGCCCGAGGCCAATGGCGATACCTACCGCTATGCGCTCGAGGATGGCATCGACGTGGCCGCAGGCGGCACGCGTGCGGTTTCGATCATGGCCCCGAAAACGTTCGACGCAACGCGCAGCTATCGTGTCGAGAACAGCTTTTACTCGGTCAGCCGTGAAGGTCAGCGTAGCCACGCCCAGATTCGGCTTGCGTTCGACAATACCGCCGAGGTGCCACTGCCCGCAGGCGCGGTCCGAATCTATGACAGCAGCGGTAGCGCGAATCTGATGGGCGAAGATCGTATCGACGATACGCCCAAACAGGCGCCGGTCACGCTCACGCTCGGCACCGCCTTCGATCTGACCAGCGAGCGCCGCCTGGTCGAGGATCGCAAGACCGGCGAGAACGAGCGTCGGCGCACTGTCGAAATCACGCTGCACAACGCCAGCGCAGACGCCGCGACGGTACAGGTCGTGGAAAACTTGCCGCAGGGCGCGACGGTCGAATCGGCGGAACCGAAGACCGCTGATGACGCGCCGGCCAATACCGCCGAGTGGCAGATCGACGTACCGGCCAACGGCGAGCAGACGCTGCGCTATACCGCGGTGTGGTCGAACTAGGGCGCGAGACCGTGGCGACACGTGATCTCGCGGTCATCGGCATACGACTGATCGCCTTCTACCTGGTCGCCCGCGGCATCGTGGTGCTGGCTCAAAGCGCGCCTTATTTCTGGGCGGAGGGCCCGTCCGGCGGCCAGCCCATGCTCTATGTGACCGTGGCGATACAGATCGTAGCGCCTCTGGTTCTGGGGGCGCTGTTGTGGGCCAGTGCGCCGTGGCTCGCGAGGCTGGTTGTTCGCGGCCGCACGGCGCATATGGACATGGGCGGTTTAAGCGCCGAGTCTGTCGCAGCGACGGCGTTCGGCGTGGCCGGCATCGTCATACTGATCCACAGTCTGCCGCAGCTGTTCGTCACGCTTGTCACGGTCTGGGAAGTGAGTCGACAGGGCGGGGCGACATCCATGCCCGGCCAATGGTTACAACCGGCGGCGATGGCGCTGCGCTGCGTACTGGCGTTCGGGGTCATGGTGGGTGCCCGCACCATCGCGCGCTGGTTACTTGCAGCACGTAAGGCGGGGCTCTATCGCGAGGATCGCTGAAGCGATCGTGGCTAGTGATCGCGTTTGACGATCTCTGCGGCGATCGCCCGCAGCGGATCGGCGTCGCTGGCGAAAACTGCCAGTGCGGCCAGGGCATCGTCGTGTAGACGCATTGCATAGTCGCGTGCCGCATCGAGGCCGAGTAGCGCAGGATACGTGGCCTTGTCATGGGCGATATCCGCGCCCTGCGTCTTGCCGAGTGTCTGTGTGTCGGATTCGATATCGAGCACGTCGTCTCGGACCTGAAAAGCCAGGCCGATGTTCTCGGCGAAGCGATCCAGGGCGTCGCGGCGATCGGCATCCAGCAATGGATCGGTATCGGCGGCCATGCGTACGCAGGCGCGCAGCAGTGCGCCGGTCTTGTGTTGGTGCAGACGCTCGAGCGCGGCCTGATCGATGGCCTTGCCTTCGCTGGCCATATCCAGCACCTGGCCGCCCACCATTCCGCGCGAGCCACAGGCTTTGGCGAGGGTGAGCGTCCGTGCATTACAGATCGCTGGCTGTGCGGCCGCGCTTTCGTCGCCGGCCAGCACTTCGAACGCCAGGCTTTGCAACGCATCGCCGGCCAGAATGGCGATCGCCTCATCGTAGGCGATATGCACCGTGGGCTGGCCGCGGCGCAGCGCATCGTCGTCCATGGCCGGCAAGTCGTCGTGAATGAGCGAATAGGCATGAATCAATTCGACCGCTGTGGCCGGTGCGTCCAGTTGTTCTAGCGCCAGTCCCAGGGTCTGGCCGGTGGCATGGACCAGGCGTGGACGCATGCGCTTGCCGCCGCCCAGCACGGCATAGCGCATGGCGCCGTGCAGCGTTACGGGCTCGGTTTCTGCCGGCGGCAACGCGCGCTCCAGCGCGGCTTCGATACGGGCGCTAAGGTCGGTCGGGGCATCGATGGCCATGGGCAGGCAAGCCGTTGTTGAGCGGCGCGTTGATAGGCGATGGCGCGCTAGCTAGCCACTAAAGATTGAAGCGGTCAAATACGGAGCCCGGCGTACGGGCTGAACGCGCGTTGAAGATTCGATGACAGCACGCCATCGCAACGAACTGTGGGCCGGCCTGCGTGGTCACAGAGCGGAATTTGCGGATGAATCGACGCGCCGGACCGCGCAGGACAACGCATGAACGCGAAGTACAAATCACTCAGACAAACCGCGGTTTGTGTCGTGGCCACCCTGGTGGTCGTGACATGTATCGGTGTATGGAGCGCGGCTGCCAGCGAGCCGGCACGAGCCGTGGTGGAACGTTTCGACAGTTTGCTCTTGAGCACGATGAAACAGGGCCGCGATCTCGACTTCGCCGCGCGTTACGACAAGCTCGCGCGGCGTATCGATACCGATTTCGATATGCCGCAAATTGCCCGCCGCAGCCTTGGAAAAAGCTGGGACGCGTTGGATGCGGCCCAGCAGCGCGCCTACATCACGCGCATGCGCCGGATGCTGATCGCAGGCTATGCCCGAACGTACGACCAGTACGCGAACCAGCGTTTCGATATCGCCGGTCGGGAAAAGATCGATCCCGAATCACGCCAGGTCGATGCGGCACTGATCGCGCCCGACGGTACGCGACAGGTCACGCGTTATACGCTTGTCGATGAGCGTGGGCGATGGCGCGTGGTGCGTATGTCGCCGTCGATGGGTTTCGATGCATCGAGGGCGGCCGAAATCGTGCAGCGCGATGGTGCGCAGGCTGTGCTCGCCTGGATGGATCGCGGGCTGGCGCGTTATCCGCAGCTGCCGAAAGCCTAGCCGGCGAGCATGCGCTCGACCGTGTCCCAGTGGTCGGTGCGAATACGCGGCCATTCGAGCTTGAGCCAGGGCGTATAGAGCGACGGATTGTCGACGAGCTCGCGATCCAGCATTCGTGGCGTGACCGCCTGGCTTGCAGCGATTTCATTGGCGTTGGTCGCCACGGGCGTATCGGATTGGGCCACGTAGACCGAGCACAGCTCGTGTTCGGCCCCGATATCGCCGAAATGCGCGTGGTACTCGAAGCGATACAGGAACGTGAGTTCGGCGTTCACGCCCAGTTCTTCGTGCAGACGACGGGCAGCGGCATCGTCGAGCGTTTCGCCGCGGCGCGGATGGCTGCAGCAACTGTTCGCCCAGTAGCCGCCCCAGAGCTGCTTGCCCGGGGCGCGTTGTTGTAGCCAGACCTTGCCCGTGCCGTCGAACAGGAAGATCGAAAAAGCACGGTGCAGCACGCCGTCGCCTTCATGGGCTTCTGCCTTGGGCTTGTAGCCGAGCACGTTGTCTTGGCTGTCGACGAGAATCAGCGGCTCGTCGTCGAAGGATACGATCGGGGCAACGGAAGAAGGGTCGGACATGAACGGCTACCGGATTTCGGTAATGAATGTGTTATAGCCCGCGCTGCGCATGGCAGATGCAATCGCCTGGCAGTGGTCGGGTTCGCTGATCGCGATCATCGCGCCGCCACCGCCGCCGCCGGTGAGCTTGGCGCCCAGCGCGCCGTTATCGCGCGCGATCTGGACCAGTTCCTCAATCTCGCGCGAGGAGACCTGCAGCGCATTGAGCAGGCCGTGGTCGATGTTCATGAGTTCGCCGAGCTCGACCAGGTCGCCTTTGCGCATGGCCTCGGCGCCGGCCAACGCCAGTGCATCGATCTGAGAAAAGATCGATTCATATCGTTCCGGGTTTTTCTGCCAGGCAGCACGCACGCTGCCCACCGTCTGCATGGTGAGCGTCGCCACGCCCGACAGGCCGATGACTACCGGAATGGGGTGTGGCGTGGTCAGATCCTCGATATCGGCACGGCTATTGGCGTTGTCGCGGCGAAAGAGAATCGGCTTGCCGAACGTCGCCAGCGTGTTGTCGATGCCCGATGGCGTGCCGTGAGCGATTTTTTCGCAGTCGAAGGCAAGATTGGAAATCTCGCGCTCGCTGATTTCGATATCGAAACAACGTGCCATGGCACGGATCACGGCGACCGCGAGCGCAGCTGATGCGCCGAGCCCGTTCGCGCGCGGGATATGCGGAAAGACGTCGATACGCATGCCGCGATCGGCCAGGCCGAGGCGCTCGGCGATAAGCGTGATCGACGCATGCAACGAGCTGATCGCGCGTTCCGGCTCCGCCAGGCGCATTTCCACGCCCCAGCGCGGAATGACCAGATCGATATGGTTGGCTTGCGCGGTGACTTCCGCGCGCACATGCAGCGGAATAGGCGCAGCGATCGCATGCCGGCCATACACCACGGAATGCTCGCCGAGCAGGATGATCTTGCCGTAACCGATATCGCCGGCGGTATCGGCGTGTTCGATCACGTCCTGATGCGTGTTCGTACTCGTATTAACCTGCTCGAGCCGGGCGGTGTCTTCCAGCTCGGCGATGATCTCGCGTGCTTTCCATACCTTGATATCGCCGGCGGCGATCAGCCGGTCGACTACATCGTCGAAGATCGCGGCATCCGCACCCGCGGCCATCGCGACGCTGCGTGCATGCAACGTCATATGGCCGCGCTGAATGCCGTGCGTCGAGAGTGCCTTGATCGCGGCAAAGTTCTGGGCCAGGCCCACCGCACCCATGACTTCGGCCAGTTCGGCCGCGGATTGAATACCCAGCACGCGATGCGCGATCTTGACTGCCTGGTTCGACTCGACCTGGCCGCCCACCGTGCCGATCTTGAGTGGAATATCGAGTTCGCCGACCAGATCCCCGGCCGCGTTGGCATACCAGCGGGTCAGCGAACTGTAGCGCCCGGTGCGCGCGGCATAGGCATGGGCCGCAGCTTCAATCGCGCGCCAGTCGTTGCCGGTGGCAATCGCTACGGCATCGATGCCGTTCATGATGCCCTTGTTATGGGTCGTGGCCCGATAAGGGTCCGTTTCGGCGAACTCGTTCGCGAGGATGATGCCGTCGCGCACTTCCTCTCCCGAATAATCGCCGGCGGTGAGACGGGCAGTCGGGATCACCGCTTTCGAGCGCACCAGCGCGCGGTCAGTGAGATTCGACAGAATGCGCAGGAAAACGCGTCCGCCCGAGACCTTTTCCACCAACGGCGCGGCGCCTTCGCACATCGTATTGACGAGATTCGCGCCCATTGCATCGCGCGTATCCACAAGCAGGTGCACGACCAGCATTTCGCCGTGCGCGGCGGTGCTGCCGTGGGTATGCACCTCGATTTCACGCGCGCCGCCACCGCGCGCGACCATGTTCGGATGCAGGCTGTTGGCCAGATCCAGAATTTCCTGGGCGTTCTGCAGCAACGCCTGGCGCGCGTGTGCCGCATGCGGCACGCCCACGATCTGTATCTGGCCGATGAGCAAAGGGCGCTCGGCATGACTTTCGAACCCGCCGGCGCCACGCACGATCTTGGCCGCGGAGCTGACTGCGGCGATGATCGAGGGCTCTTCGACCACCATCGGTACGAGATAGTCGCGGCCGTTGATCTGGAAATTCAGGCCCAGGCCCATCGGCAGCCCGAATACGCTGATCACGTTCTCGATCAGCCGGTCGGCCTGGGCGGCATCCATCACGTGGGCGCCATCGACGAGCATCTCGTATTCGCGCTCGTCGATGACCTCGCGCTCGAGCAGAACGCGCAGCCGGTTGGCGACGGAAAACTTGTAGAACGAAGGTATCCGGGAATGACTCATCGCAATTGAAAGCGTTTCGTAAAAGGGCGAAAACGAGGCCGGAGCCGGGTTCCCGCTAAAGATCAGGGGCGCAGTTTATCGCAGACCGATGGCAGACCGGCGTCAGCCCGGCGATTGCGGCGTCCGACAGGCCACGCCGGCGGCGCCGAAATCCAGGTCCACGACCCGTGCGCCGGCCTGTTCAAGCGCGGCGTGCAACCGCTTTTCCTCATCACCACGTTGTGCGAACACCAGACCCACATCGCCGCCACCGGCGCCCGATGTCTTGAATACGCCGCCGTGCTTTGCCGCCAAATCGGCCAGTTGAAAATGCTGCGGTGTGACAATACCGGCGCCGGCCGCGGCATCGAGTCGACATAGCGCAGCAAAATAATCGGCGGCGAGCGTGAGAAAGCTGCGCGTATCATTGAGGCTACCCACGACGGCGTCCGCCAGCGCGCGCAAATCTGCCATGTATCGGGCATGGGCGTCCGGCGCGCGGTTGCCGTAATCCGCTACGCGTTCGACGAGGTCGGGTGTGCTCGCGCCAGTGCCCGTAACCAGCGCGTAGGCCGCGAGATCGGCAGGCCAGGTGAGCGGTATGGGCGTGTGATCGCGGGTATAGCTGATCAAACCGCCGTAGACGGCGGCTGCCACGTCGCCACCGCTGCCGCGTCCGTTCTGGGCTGTGCGATGGGCGGCGATCGCGCGCATTGCCAGGGCGCCCTTGTCGAGCGATTCACCGCTTGCCTGCGACAGGGCCGCGGTCAGCGCGGCAGCCACCGCCGCGCTCGATCCCAGCCCGAGCTTATGGCCGTCCTGGGCAAAATCCCGGCTATCGATCGTAACGTGCTGCGCGGTCAGGCGTGTGCCCAGCGCTGCAGCGCTATGCGCGCGTACTGCCTCGAACACAGCGAGCTTGCTGCGTGTGGCGGCGTCGAACTCAGGGGGGGGCTGAAGGTCGGCGCCGAGATCGAGATCCCGAATACCCAGATTCGCAGCGGTGAGGCGCCAGCGCGCATCGGGCGAGGGCGTGGCTCTGACATGCACGCGCCGATCGACAGCCGTGAGCAACGCCGGCGCGCCGGCGAGTACCGCATATTCGCCGATCAGAAACAGCTTGCCGGGGGCGCTGGCTTCGACGGTCACGTTCAGTCGAGCGGGTGGGCGCCGGGCCCAGGCCGCTGATACGCGTATCCAGCACGCCAGGTACGCCGGCCAGTACAGCCGCAACCTCAGCTGTATGTTCGGGCGCACAGATCGCCTTGACCTGGGGCCCGGCGTCGATCGTGAATAAACCGGCGTACCGGCAGCGCGCAGCGCGCGTATGGCGTGCATCGCGGCAACCGTCGCGGCATTCCAGTAGATCAGCCCGGGGCGCGTCGACAGCATCAGGCCGTGCAGCTTCAGACAGCTCATTTCCGTGAGCGCGCCTACGGTTTCGAAATCGCGGGCGGCGATGGCATCGCGCATGCTCGCCAGATCGTCCGGTGCTCGTGCGACCCAGGCATCGTAATAATCGGAACGCTCGTCGAGTGCGGCCATGCCGGCGGTGGAATTCACGCTTTTCGCGTTGCGATCGGTAATCGCGACGACCACGCCCAACGGCCAGTCCTCGGCATTCAGTAGCGGCTCGGCGTAGGCGTCTTCGCCGCCGTCGGCCTGGCCGCGGTGCATTTCCACGATGCCGCCGAATATCGAACGCGCTGCCGAGCCGGAACCCTGGCGGGCCAGAATCGATAAGTCGCGCGCACTCGTTTCAAGGCCAGCGGCTCGACAGGCGGCCAATGCCAGCGCGCTGTAACCCGACGCAGACGACGCCAGGCCGGCACCAGTGGGAAAATTGTTCCAGGATTCAACGCGGGCGCGATGCGCGATGCCGGCGCGTGCGCGAATCAGGTCTAGAAACTTCGTGAATGGCGCAGCATCGACCTTGCGCCCGCCGATATCGACGCTGTCGCGTTCGGCGCCGGGATGAAAACCCACGCGGGTATCCGTATAGAGCGCATCGAGCGTGATCGAAATGGAGCCCACGGCCGGCAGATTGAGCGCCGCGTCGCGTTTGCCCCAATACTTGATCAGGGCGATGTTGCTATGCGCGCGTGCAGTGGCAGGCGAAATCGGTGCAGCACTCATGTGGCGGGTTCAAAGCCGGTCGAAGTCAGACGAAAGGATACGCGAAAGCGCTGGCGCGGCGCAGTTGCACGGCGTATTACAAGGTGCAGCATTTGCTAGCATATCGGTATTCAACTTGGCCTGCCGAACTCGGCACAGCCGCGAAGACAAGAGATCGCGATGCCTGGAATCAGTGGACTGGCGCTATATCTGCCGCCCTATCGTGTACAGCTCGCCGACTGGTGCGAATGGAACGACCAGTCCTGGGACAAGATTCGTAACGTCGTCGGGCGCAGTTTTCGTATGCGCGGGCCGGAACAAAGCGTGTATACGCTCGCGGCGAACGCAGCCTGGCGGCTGATTCAGGCCTACGATATCGATCCGCGTGATATCGGCTATCTGGCGCTGGGTACGGAATCCTCCAGCGACAATTCGGCTGGCTCGGTCATCGTCAAGGGCATGCTCGACGATGCGCTGGCTGCACACCGCATGCCGGCGATGTCGCGCGAATGCGAAGTGCCGGAATACAAGCACGCCTGTCTGGGCGGTGTGTATGCCATGAAAGGGGCGTTGCGCTATCTCGCGACCGACGGCGCGACGCGCAAGGCGATCGTGATCTGTTCGGATATCGCCGAATACGAGCGCGGAAGCAGCGGCGAGCCCACGCAGGGCGCTGGCGCGGTTGCCATGCTGCTCGAAGCCGAGCCGCAGTTGCTGCATGTGGATCTGGCGGGCGCGGGCAGTGCGTCGGACTATCGCATGGTGGATTTTCGCAAGCCGTTCGCACGTTTTCGTGGCCAGCCCAGCCGGATCGACGGGCAAATGCAGGATCTGCCGGTCTTCAACGGCCGCTATTCGACCAGTTGTTATATCGATGCCACCCGGCATGCCATGAATGCGCTGCTTTCCCGCCAGAGCGAGCGCTCGCGCGACTATTTTCATAGCGTGGACGCCGTGTTCATGCACCGCCCGTATCACAAGATGCCGGCATCGGGCTGGGCGATGGCCTATCTGTTTGCGCTTGCCGAAGGCGATGCCGCCGCGCGCGCCGAATTACGGGAATACTGCGCACAAGCGGATGTGGATTACGAAGCGGTACTCGCCGAGATCGGTGGCGCTGCGCCGGATATGCGCGAACGCGTGCATGCCGGGCTGAGCGGCGACGATGCGTTTCCGAAGGCCTCGCTACTGCTGCGCGGGCTGCGCCACAGCGACTTCTGGCAGGCTATGGTGGCCGACAAACTATCGCTGGGCAGCGAAATGATGCGCGATCTGGGCAATCTCTATACCGCTGCCTTGCCCGCATGGCTTGCAGCCGGCTTCGTCCAGGCATTGCGCGAAAAAGCGAATCTCGACGGCCAGCGCTGGCTCGCGCTGGGCTATGGCAGTGGCGATGCCGCCGAAGCCTTGCCGATGCGGGTCGCCGACCACTGGCGCAATGCCGCCGCACGCATCAATTTCGTCGAAGCACTGGGCGACCCCCTGGATCTCGACCAGGACCAATACGTGGCTCTGCACGATGGCCGCGTAGCCGCGCTCGACCCGGTGCCTGCGCACGACGAATTCGTTGTCGATGCGATTGGCGAACGTGACGAGCCGGACTTTCGCGATGTGGGCATCGAGTACTACCGCTACGTCGCCAATGGTCACACGTTGAACCGCACGCGCTAACAGCGCGCGGTCCAACGCGTGAACTACCAACCGTCGGCTTACGGGCAGGGGTTGGGGTTGTCGGCGTGAATGGCCTCGATCGATTCGACCAGCTCGTCCGACAGTTCGATATCGGCGCTGGCGATATTGGTTTCCAGCTGTTCCATCGTGGTGGCGCCGATAATGTTCGACGTCAGAAAACTGCGGCTGTTCACATAGGCCAGTGCCATTTGGGCCGGGTCTATGCCGTGCTTGCGTGCGAGGGCCACGTAGTCGGCCGTGGCCTGCTTGCCGCGGGCGTTGGTATAGCGCGAGAAACGTTCCCAGCGCGTCAGGCGAGCGCCTTCGGGCGCGGCACCATCTAGATATTTGCCGGTGAGCATGCCGAACGCCAGCGGCGAATACGCCAGCAGTCGGACATCCTCGCGCTCGGCGCATTCAGCCAGGCCGATTTCGAACGTACGGTTGAGCAGCGAGTAGGGGTTCTGGATTGAGACCACGCGCGGCAGATTTTCGTTTTCGGCGGCGCGCAGGTAGCGCATCAGCCCCCACGGCGTTTCGTTGGACAGGCCTACGCAGCGAATCTTGCCTTCCTCGACGAGACGGCCCAGCTCGCCCAGTGTTTCCTCGATGGGCACCGCATCATCGTCTTCGGCATGGGTATAGCCGCGTTTGCCGAAGGTGTTGGTGGAGCGGTCCGGCCAGTGCACCTGATAGAGATCGAGATAATCGGTATGCAACCGGTCGAGGCTGGCTTCCAGCGCGCTGCGGATCTGTTTGGGCGTGAGCCGTGTTTCGAAGCCGTCGCGCAGATAGTCCATCTTGGAGCGGCCGGTGACCTTGCTGGCCAGCACCACATCGTCGCGCCGCCCCGAGGCCGCCAGCCAGGAGCCGATATATTCCTCCGTTCGGCCCTGCGTATCGGCCTTGGGCGGGACCGGATACATCTCGGCGGCATCGATGAAGTTCACGCCCTGATCGAGCGCATAGTCGATCTGGCGGTGGGCTTCGTCTTCGCTGTTCTGCTCGCCGAAAGTCATGGTGCCGAGCGCAATACGACTGACGTCGATATCGCTGCGGCCGAGTTTGCGGTATTGCATGAAAGGTCTTCTTTATTGACGTGTAACGAGGCGCTTGCGCCAACTCAACGCGAAAGCGCGGCTTCGCGCTGTTCGAGCAGGCGCCGGATGATCGGCCCGATGATGATTTCGATGGCCATGCGCATCTTCGTGCCGGGCACCACCACGGTATTCGGACGCGACATGAATGATCCATGGATCATGGTCAGCAGATAGGGAAAATCAACTGCCCAGTGCGCCGGGTCACGAAAACGGATCACTACCATCGATTCGTCGTCGTTGGGCACGTCGCGCGCCACGAACGGATTTGACGTATCCACCAGCGGCACGCGCTGGAAATTGACGTCGGTGCGGGTGAACTGGGGCGTGATATAGCGCACGTAGTCGGGCATGCGCCGCAGGATCACCTTGGCAACGTCCTCCGGCGCATAGCCGCGCACATCGATATCGCGCCGGATCTTCTGGATCCATTCCAGGTTGATGGTCGGCACCACGCCCACCATCAGATCGACGTGCTGGGCGACGTCGACCTGATCGGTGACCACGCCGCCGTGCAGGCCCTCGTAGAGCATGAGCTCGGTATCGGATTCGATCGGCGCCCAGTCGGTGAAGGTGCCTGGCTCTCGGTCGAACTCCGCGGCTTCGATCTCGTCGTGGAGATAGCGTCGGGTCTCGCCGGTGCCGCGATCGCCGTATTCGGCGAACAGTTTCTCCAGCCGGTCGAGCCGGTTGGCGCCCGGGCCGAAGTGGCTGAAGTTCTCGCCGCGAATGGTGGCGCGCCTGACGGCCTTGGCCATCTCGCGCCGGCTGTAGGCATGGAACGCATCGCCATCGATATAGGCGGCGCGTACGTGCAGGCGATGAAAGATGTGTTCGAATGCGATACGTGCGGTCGATGTGCCGGCACCGGATGAACCCGTCACCGCGACGATCGGATGGATCACGGACATGTTGCGATAACTCCCAGTACTGCGGCCAACGAGCGAGCGTTCCGGTCGGCGCCATAGCTGCCGACCAGAATGCGCGATCAGGGTACGGATGAACAGCTGCTGAAGCGCTGGTCACCGCTGACCAACCATACCACCGCTGTGCGCTGAACCGCAGCGCGCTGTGCTTGGGCGGCAGGGCTTTTGCATACGTTGCATATCCTGCTGCGACGCCTGTGCGACGGGCGCATTGCAGTGGGAAAACAATCGGTTTGTGGTGCGCCGCAGCTTGACACGAACCGGTCTATACCATTTAGTGAAACCACTCTATCCAGAATCCACGAAGGGGGATTTATGCGGCTCAAAACCATCGGTTTGGCCATCGCGTTCGGACTCGTCACTGTGGCGGGCTCCGCGAACGCCGAAACCTGGCGCTTCGGTCTCGAAGAGATTGAGGGCAGCGTCCAGTACGAATATGCCAAGGAATTCAAGGAGCGCATCGAGGAAGAGAGCGGCGGTGACATCACCGTGCAGCTGCTGCCTTATGGCAAGTGGGGGTCCAGCTATTCCGCACTCTATGACGCGATCCAGAACGGTGCGATTCAGATCGGCTTCGGTTCCGGCTTCCTGGGCGGCACCGTGCCGGAAAGCCAGCTCATGAGCCTGAACTTCGTCATGCCGGAAGACGAGCTCGAAACCGCGAAAGCGCTCAACTCGGATACGTTCCTGAAAAGCGATGCTTGGCAGCAGTCGTTTCGCAAGCGCGGCCTCGTGCCCCTGGCGGGACTGCCCGAGGGTTATCAGGTTTGGACCGCGAACAAGGAAATCCGCAGCCCGGAGGATATGAAGAATCTGCATATCCGGGTGATGGATAACAGCCTCTTGCGTGCGACCTATCGTGCCTATGGTGCCGCGCCGATCACGATCGCCTACGGCGAGCTCTACAGCGCGCTGCAGCAGGGCCAGGCGGATGCCAACATCCAGCCGGTGTTCGCGCATGAGGAAATGGGCTTCTACGAAGTTCAGGACTACATGATCTTCGCGAATCAGTCGCAGTTCGTCGGTAACGTCATCGGCAATCTCGACTGGTGGGAAGGCCTGTCCGAGGACCAGCAGAAGATGGTCGAACAGACGACCCAGGAGCTGGTGCAGGTCGGTCACGATATCCAGAGCCAGTTCAACAAGGAGCGTCTGGATACGATCAAGGACAAAGGCGATATCCAGATCATCGAACTCAGCGACGACGAGCGCGCCAAGTTCGAGGAGAAAGCCAAGCCGGTACGCGATACCTACGTCAACGAGGTGGGCGAACGTGGCCAGGCCTCGCTTGATGCGCTGCTCGAGGCCATCGACGAAAACAAGGGCGATAGCGCCAGCCAGTAACGACTGTCGCCGCCTGGCCCGATCGTATGATTGGGCATGACCCTGAGCCCGGGCAGTACGCTGCCCGGGTTTTTTTGTGCCCGAATGCGGGATAAGTGTGCGGCGTATCACCCGTTTTGGGATGGTCGGCGTCCAAGGCATGCGTGTGCTGAGAACCAGCCCTGTCGGTGGTTAAAGCCCGTATTCATGCGCGCCGATGCGATTGCCGACACTGTCGCAGGCATGACCTTTTTTGGTGCGATGCGATTCTTATGGTGCCGGAGCGCGGCCGCGCTCGGACGCGGTCGGGCGACGGGCTGTGTGACAGCGACGCATCGTGCGGGTAAGTCGCGCCGCGCCTGGGCGGCGGTGTCCGGACGCAGGCGGTTGGAGCGGCGCAGGCGTCGCGGCAGTACCCGGGCCGGCTATTGTCCGCCGATGGACGGCAGGAACAACGAGATCTGTGGGAACAGGATGAGGATGAAGGTCGCCAGCATGAGAATGGCGATGAACGGCGGTGTGCCGCGAATCACGTCCATATAGGGCCGGCGGAACACCGCGATCGCGGTGAATATGTCGCAGCCGAAGGGCGGTGTGGCCGAGCCGATCGCGGCCTGTAGCGTGACGATCACGCCGACATGTACCGGATCGAGGCCGGCGGATTGCACCAGCGGCTTGAAGATCGGTACCAGGATCAGAATGACCACGATCGGGTCGACGAACATACAGCCGACGAAGAACGCGGCTGCGATCAGCAGCAACGCCAGGATCTGGTTCTGGCCGATCGCATCGATGGCCGGCCCGAGCAGCTGTTCGGGTACGCCCGCGGTGCCCAGCGTCTGAGAGAATGCCGCGCCCACCGCGACAAGAATGAAAACCACCGCGGTGATCATGCCTGTGGAGAGCGCAAGTGAACCGAGATCGCGGATCGAGACCTGACGATAGATGATGACTTCGAGCACCAGCGCATAGGCCACGGCGATCGCCGACGCCTCGACGGCACTGAAGTAACCGCCGTAAATGCCCCCCACGACCAGCACGGGAAAGCCCAGCGGCAGGATGGTCTTGCGTAGTGCGGTGAAGCGTTCGCCCCAGCTTGCTTTCGGTTCAGCGGGAATGCCCTGAATGACCGCGCCGATATAGCAGTAGATCGAGAACATGCCGAGGATCAGCAGCCCGGGCAGGATGCCGGCTAGAAACAGATCGCCGATCGAGGTCTTCATCACCACGCCGTAGACGATGAAGCCAATGGACGGCGGGATCAGCAGCGCGATATCCGAGGCATTGATGATCAGCGCGAGCGCAAATTTGTCGGGATAACCCTTGGCTAGCAAGCGCGGACGCATGGGCCCGCCCATGGCTACGACCGTTGCTTGAGTAGAGCCCGAAACGGCGCCGAACAGGGCGCAGGAAGCGGCTGTGGTAATCGGCAAGCCGCCGCGCATGTGGCGGGTAAACGCATCTACCAGATCGAGCAGGCGGTTGGCGGTATGACCCTTGGTCAGAATATCGGCGGCAAAGATGAACATCGGTACGGCGGCGAGCACCCAGCTGCCCACGCCACTGATCATCCAGCTCACGGCCTGATCCGGGCCGAAGAACGTCATGCCCGTGAACATCATGTAGAGCGTGCCCACGGCCAGCGGCACCATCATCGGGAACCCGAGCATCAACAGCACGAGCATGATCAAGCCCAACCACATCAGCATGCGCTACCCCTCGTCATCATCGTTACAGCCGAAAAGCGTACGGGCATCAAACGCCGTGCGGCTCTTGGCTGGTATGGGTCTGTCCGCTATCGTCGAGCGGGATGTCGGAATATTCTTCTTTTTCGTTGAACGACCGATAGATATCGTCGCTGATCAGGTTGCGAACGATAGTGAGCAAGTACTGCACGCCCGCCAGCGTGAAGCCGATCGGTAGCGCCAGATTGACCATCCATAGCGGCACACCGAGCGATGAGCTGGCCCGGCCACGTTCGTAGAGCGTGATGTCGTACTGGGCCGATTTATAGGCGAAATAGAACATCAGCGCGCCGGTACCCAGACAGATGACGATCAGCATCGCCTTGCGTGCCCAGCCACTGAGCTGGTCGTAGATAGCCGACATGCTGATATGCCGGGCGCACCGTGCGGCATAGCCGACGCCGACGAACGTCATCACCACGATCAGCATTTCGGTGACTTCGTACGTGCCGGGAATGCCGCGATCGAAAAGCAGATTGCCCACGACATGGGCACTCATCAGCCCTGCCATGATCAGTACGCTGCCGGCGACGACAACGCGCTCAAGCCAGCCGAAGGCCTGATCGATCGCGTTGAGTGCCGATAGAAGAATGTTGCGGTTCCCGGCTTGGCCGGCGTTGTCTTCGCTCATATGTCCGCCTCGCGTTCATTCGCCCTGACTACCACCGGCTGATGCGTTTTAGTCTGCCGATCTGTATGTCGACCTTGCGCGAACCCTGGTAGCAATAACGTCGGTCGTTGTGCCCGATGTCCTTTTTGACGGTACAGGCATCGTTTAGCCGGCGCTACTCGCCATTCGGACAACAGCCGCGTTGGCCGCGACCATCGCGTATGGCGTGTTACGGCTAGCAAAAGCGATGCCATGCGCCGTCGGGCGTGCCGTTCGCCCGGCCCTGTTTGGCCTGCCAACGGCGATCGAATGCCTAGGGCAGACGGCGATAGGCCATGTCGAATACAGCGTGGCCCTTGCGGAGTCCTCTGGCTTCGAAACGGGTGCCGGTACGCGGTGGTTCGCTTACAAAGCCCTCCCGATCGCCGACGTTCTCGAACGATGCGTGCGCATCGAGCACTTCGCGCATGTGCTCGGCGTAGTTGGCCCAGTCCGTGGCCAACCGCCACAGGCCGCCGGGTTTGAGCACGCGCGCAATTTCGTTGGCGAAACCGGGCTGAACGATACGCCGCTTGTGGTGGCGCTTCTTGGGCCACGGATCCGGAAAATAGAGCAGCACGTTATCGAGGCTGGCGTTGGCAAAAGCTGTTGCAAGCACTTCGACGGCGTCGAGATTGAATACTCGAACGTTCGACGCCGCGGCGTCATCGACCGCCCCGAGCAATCTCCCGACGCCGGTGAGATAGACCTCGATACCGATGAAATCCTCATCGGGGTATCGGGTCGCAAGGTCGGCCAGCACTTCGCCGGCGCCGAAGCCGATTTCAAGTGTACGCGGCGCCTCGCGGCCGAACTCACGGGCCCAGTCGATCGGTGCATCGGGCATCGACAAGCCGTAACGTGGCCACAGCAGATCGAGATTTTTTTGTTGTCCGCTGGTCAGACGGCCTTCGCGGCGTACGAAGCTGCGGATACGGCGTTCGTGCGTCGTGTTCACGTCGTGCGATCTCGCGTGGCGCGCCCGCGGCCGTGGTCGGCCGTGAGCGCAGGCAATAGAAGGAGGCTTAGAAGGGCAGGTCGGTCATCGGCGAAGACGCGGAGGCGTAGCGTCGGCGCGGCATGCGCCCGGCGAGAAACGCCAT
Source organism: Salinisphaera shabanensis E1L3A (assembly GCF_000215955.2). GTDB lineage: Bacteria > Pseudomonadota > Gammaproteobacteria > Nevskiales > Salinisphaeraceae > Salinisphaera > Salinisphaera shabanensis. The sequence goes on along the minus strand of NZ_AFNV02000004.1, from coordinate 131,350 downwards.
ACGACCGGCAATCACGGCATGGCGCATGGCCTGGGCCATGAGAATCGGCTTGTTCGCATGGGCGATAGCCGAATTCATGAGCACGCCGTCGCAACCCATTTCCATGGCAATCGATGCGTCCGAGGCCGTGCCTACACCGGCATCGACTAGCACCGGCACATTGGCGTTCTCGACGATCTCGATCACGTTGTAACGATTCTGAATACCCAGCCCGGAGCCGATTGGCCCCGCCAGCGGCATGATCGCGACACAGCCGATGTCTTCCAGCCGGCGCGCGGCAATCGGGTCGTCGCTGGTATAGACCATGACCTCGAAACCATCGTCGACCAGTTGCTGGGCGGCGACGAGCGTTTCGCTCATGTCGGGGTAGAGGGTTTTCTTGTCGCCCAGGACTTCGAGCTTGACCAGATTGTGGCCATCTAACAGTTCACGTGCCATGCGACATGTGCGTACCGCGTCTTCCGCGCTGTAGCAGCCGGCGGTGTTCGGTAGCAGGGTGTATTTCTCGGGCGGGATGATATCGAGCAGGTTGCGCTTTTTGGCCGCCTCGGGATCGTTCAAGGCCGGCGTGCGCCGGATCGCCAGTGTTACGATTTCAGCGCCCGAGGCCCGGATCGAGGCGTCGGCTTCATCGAGATTGGCATACTTGCCGGTACCCACGAGCAGCCGTGATTCGAATTTGCGCCCGGCGATGGTGAGCTGGTCGGATTCGGCAATCGCCTGGCCGCCGCCGATGGCCTGCACGATTTCCAGCGTATCGCCGGGCGCGATCATCGTCTGTTCGTAACGGTCGCGGGGCACGATCTGCCCATTATGCTCGACGGCGATACGCTGATCGCCATAGCCTAGATTGCTGACCAGTTGCGCGAGCGTGGCATGCTCCGCGCACTGGGTGGGTGCACCGTTGACTTCGATCTGCATGATGTTATCTGACGTTGTCGAAAGTGATGAGCAGGCCGTCTCGCCTGTCGAGACGCGCTAGAATAACGCGCCTCATGGCTGCATGCGACTTGCGCCGGCCGGTGTTCAAGCGCCATCGTTCGCGAGGAACGCGCCGCGGCGATGCGTGGTCTACTCGCCTAGTCCGCAACGCGTATCGCGCCGCTTCGATAATTTCAGTATGGCCTTGCCCGCATGAAACGTACTTTCCGCATTCTGCTTGCCGTGTTGGGCGTGCTCGTTGCGTTGATCGTGGTGGCGGTCATCGCGCTGCCGCTGATTCTCGACCCCAACGACTACAAGCCCCAGATCAACGCTGCCATCGAGCGCCAGATCGGCCGCGAGGTGAATATCAGCGGGGATATCGGCTTGTCGGTGTTTCCGTGGTTGGGCCTGGAACTTGGCCGGGTCGAGGTGGCCAATGCCGAGGGCTTTGGCGACAAGCCCATGGCCGAAATGAATTCGGCTGAAATCAGCGTCAAACTGCTGCCGTTGATTACGCGCGAGATCGAGGTGGGCACGGTCAGCCTCAATGGATTGCGCCTGCGCTTGGCGCGCAACGCCGATGGCCGCAGCAACTGGGCCGATATCAGCGAGCGTCTGAGCGAAGGCCAGGCCGAGGCCGAAGAGGCTGAACAGACCGAAGCACCCGATGACACGGATACCGGTACACGCACGCCTGGCGGCTTTACCCTGGAATCGCTTCAGATTGGTGCGATCGATATCTCGGATGCCGCCGTGTCTTGGCAGGATGCCACCACCGGCGCCGACTATCGTCTGACCGATGTAAAGCTGTCGACCGGCCGACTGGTTGACGGGCAGCCCGTACGCACCGAGTTTTCCGGTGATCTGGCCGCGCCGGGTGAAAAGCTGACCGCCGATTTCAACGTGGTAGCGCGCGTCGAACCCAATATCGCCGACCAGTTCTATCGGTTCTCCAATCTCAGCTTCAATGTACTGGCGGCCGGGGACGCGGTGCCCAACGGCAAGCAGCAGGCGTCGCTTTCCGGCAACGGCGAATACGACGCGGCCGAGGGGCGCTTGAAACTCTCTGGGATGACATTCCAAGGGGCCGGTTTGAACGTGACCGCCAATTTGGACGGCACCGGCCTGAATGCCCAGCCCTCGTATGCGGGCCGGGTCACGGTCAAGCGTTTTGATCCGCGCGCGGTGATGAACGAGCTGGCCATCGATGCGCCGGCCACGCAGAAATCCGGCGCGCTGTCATCGGCAGGCTTCGATGCGCAGTTCGATATCAACGACAAGCGCGCCGAATTCAAACAGATACTCGCGACACTCGATGACAGCTCGCTCAAAGGCTCGGCAAGTGTCGAAAATTTCGATCGGCCTGCGTTCAAGTTCGATCTCGATCTGGACGAACTCAACGTCGATGATTATCTGCCGCCGGGCAGCGCCGAGCAGGCGAAAAGCGAACAGCCAGCCGAAACCGGCGGCGGCGATAAACAAAAAGCCGCCGAAATCGATCTGTCCGTCCTCAAGGATCTGCGTCTGGACGGTCAGCTTTCGGCTGGCTCGCTGACGGCTGCCAATATTGAAGTCACGCATGCCGAGCTCACGGTGGCAGCGCGCGATGGAGTGCTGACCATCGAACCGCTCACCGCCGATCTTTACGACGGCAATGTGCGTGTCAACGCACGCGTGGATGCATCGAAAGACACGCCGCGCTATGCGCTCAAGGGCAATCTCAACGGCTTGCAGTTTCAGCCGCTGCTCAAGGATGTGGCCGATACCGATCGTGTCGCCGCGCTCGCCAACATGAGCGTCGATATCACGAGCGCGGGCAAGCAGGTGGCCTCGATGAAGCGTGCGCTCAACGGTAATGTGAGCTTCGATCTGCGTGATGGCACGTTCAACGGATTCAATCTCGGCCAGCTGATCGCCGCGGCACGCGCCCGCCTGGGCGACGGCGACGTCGCTGCGAAAAACAACGGTATCGGTCGTGAGGAGCAGACACCGTTCAATCGCTTCGCGGCCTCGTTCGCAGTCAGCGACGGCGTGCTCGCAGGCAAGGATCTGCAACTGGTTACGCGCGTGCTCGAAGCGACTGGCTCGGGCAGCTACGATCTTGCCGACAATGCGCTGGACTACACCGTGGCCGCCGTCGTGCCGGACGATGCCTCCGGCAAACTCAGCGAGCTGGCCGGGTTGAGCGTACCGATCAAGCTCACCGGCAACCTGATGTCGCCGAACTATAGCCTCGATGTGGGTACTGCCCTGCGCGGGGCTGCCGAGAAGCGGCTGAGCGAGGAGAAGGAAAAGCTGCAGGACAAAGTACGCGAGAAACTCGAAAAACGAGGTAAGGAAGTCGATGCCGATACTCGTGCGCGCATCGAGAAAGGCTTGAACAGCCTTTTCGGTGGCAGCAAGAAGGCCGCCAAGGCCGAGTCCGATTCGGGCGAAGCGGCCAACGCCTCGCCAGAGAGCGCCGATTCCTCGTCGGAGTGAGCGCGGGCCGCGCTGCGCGCGCACGCTGCTCATGGGCGCCGTGATCGCGCTGGCCGTGGCGGGCCAAGCCGCGGCGGTCACGATCGAGCGCATGCAGGTCGAGCGCGATGACACGCGCTATACGATCGCGGCATCGATGGTGCTGTCGGTGTCATCCGTGCACGCGTTTCGCGCGGCGAGCGACTATGAACGTCTGCCCGAGTTCAATCCGAGCATTATCAGCAGCAAGCGTTTGCCCGGCTCGCGGCTGCGTTCGAACATCCGTTTGTGCGTTGCGTTGTTCTGCAAGCAGATCAAACAGGTGATGCGCTACGAAGAAACACCACCGGACGCGATCACGATGCAGGTCGTGCCCGGTGCGGGTGATCTCAAGCGAGGCCATGCCGACTGGCAAATCAGCGCCGAGGGTGCGAACGCGGCGCGTCTGGTTTTCGACGCCGAGATCGAGCCGGGCTTCTGGGTGCCGCCGTTGATCGGTCCGTATCTGATCGCGCGCGAACTGCGGCGCCAGGCGCGTGTGACTGCCGAATCCATCGAACGTCTTGCCAGCGATTATGACGACGAAACCGAATCCGGCAACTGAGCGCGCGCCCGAGGCAATAGCCGGTGCGTTGCTGACCTGGTTCGATGCCCATGGTCGTCACGACCTGCCATGGCAGCATCCGCGCACCGCATATCGCGTCTGGGTGGCTGAGGTCATGCTGCAGCAGACTCAGGTGGCCACAGTCATCGGTTATTTCAACGCCTTCATGGCCCATTTTCCCGACGTCCATACGCTGGCCGCCGCGTCGAACGATGATGTGATGGCGCATTGGGCCGGGCTTGGCTACTACGCCCGGGCGCGCAATCTGCATGCGGCGGCAAAGGCCATCGTTGCCGAATACGCCGGTGAGTTCCCGCGCACGGTGGACGAGCTGATGGCGCTACCCGGCATCGGCCGTTCCACAGCCGGTGCGATCGCCGCACAGGCCTTCGGCGTGTGGGCGCCGATACTCGATGGCAATGCCAAGCGTGTGATCGCGCGTCTGGCGGCGCTGGAGGCCAAGCCCGGTACCTCGGCCTATGAGAAACCGCTCTGGCAGCTGGCCGAGCGCTATACGCCGCGTGTACGTGTCATCGATTACACGCAAGCCATAATGGACCTCGGGGCTACGCTGTGCACACGAAGTCGCCCCGACTGCGAGCGGTGCCCGCTGGCCGATCGATGCCATGCCTATGCGAATGGTAGCCAGACACGCATCCCGGCACCACGCAAGCGCGCCAAACGCCCACAGCACGAAACCCGGGTGCTGGTCGTGATGGACGAAGCCAATCGTGTGCTGTTGGAAAAACGCCCGCCGGCCGGCATATGGGGCGGCCTATGGAGCCTGCCCGAAGTTGCGGTCGATGCTGATATCTCGGTGCTGTGTGAAAGGCGTTTGGGTTTGAGCGTGGAAAACGTGCGGGAACTCCAGCCCATCCATCACGGTTTCACCCATTTCGAACTGCGGATTCATGCCACACGTGTACAGGCCGGAGACAGGGCACGTATCATGGACGCTTCGCTGCAATGGTTTGCCGCAACTGCACGCCCCGGCGTGCCGGCACCCATCGCAAAGCTTCTGGACAGCCCGCAACAAACGCTAGCGCTATGAGCCACACCGTACACTGCGTCAAACTCGATCAAGAAGCCGAAGGCTTGCCGCGCCCGCCGTTGCCCGGCGAGCTTGGCCAACGCATCTACGAGCATGTGTCGATGCAAGCGTGGCAGCAATGGATGACCGAACAGACGCGCCTGATCAACGAATACGGCCTGCACCTGGCCGACCCGAAAGCGCGCGAGTTCCTGATGGAACAAACCGAAGAGTATTTCTTCGGTAGCGGCGAGACCGCCGAAACGCACTACGTACCGCCCGAACAGTAGCCTGATCGAACCTCTCCGAGGTTGACGTTAGGCGCGAGGATCGGTTTAATACGCGCTCTTCAAGATCGCCTTGCACGATCTGGCCGGATAGCTCAGTTGGTAGAGCATGCGACTGAAAATCGCAGTGTCGGTGGTTCGATTCCACCTCCGGCCACCATTCTTCATCCCCTCGTTGTTAAGGCTCGATTGCGCCGTAGCGCAATGCCGCCGATTCGATCGCGGCATCCGAAGCTTTTCGCGTGGATGTGTCTTGTCCGGCGTTTTACACTCGCGTTGAGGTAAACCGGCAGGCACAGGCGCGATGACGCAACTGACGACGACCCGCTGCAGCGGCAGCGAAATTCAGCCCTATGTGGACGAACTCGCGGCATTGCGTATCCGCGTGTTTCGGGATTTCCCTTATCTCTACGATGGCGATATCGACTACGAGCGCGATTATCTGGCCACCTACGTGAACTCATCGCGCTCGCTCGCATTTCTGGTACACGACAGCGGTCAGCTCGTGGGCGCGACGACTGCGTTGCCGCTGCAAGACGAAGAACCTGCGTTTCGAAAGCCGCTTGCCGATGCTGGCTTCGATGTCGCACGGGTATTCTATTTCGGCGAATCGTTGTTGTTGTCGAACTACCGCGGGCACGGGCTCGGGCACCGGTTTTTCGACGAACGCGAGGCTTGGGCAAAGCAGGCCGGCGATTTCTCGCACGCCTGTTTTTGTGCGGTTCAGCGGCCGGAAGAGCACCCCTTGCGACCGGCCGGCTACCAGCCGCTGGATGCGTTCTGGCAGCGTCGCGGTTTTGCGCGTCGAGACGATATCAACGCGTTTTATCGTTGGCGCGATATCGATCAGCGCGAAGAAACCGATAAGCGTCTGACCTTTTGGATACGCGCACTCCACTGAGCGTCGCAGACCGGCTCGGTCGCCTGGTCGCGGACGGTGTTCGCGACACTGGTGTGAAACTTGCGTTAGGGTAAGGTCAGCTTCACGGCAGGCGTTGGGGGGACGCGTTTGAACACTAAATTATCGGTAGAGCATGTCTATAAGGTTTTCGGTGCGCACCCGAAACGCGCGCTGGAACGCATCGAAAAAGGGCAGACAAAGGACGAGATCTTTGCCGCCACCGGCATGACGGTGGGCGTGTCCGATGCCAGCTTCGACGTTGAGGAAGGCGAGATATTCGTGGTCATGGGGCTCTCCGGCTCCGGCAAATCCACGCTCGTACGAATGCTCAACCGCCTGATCGAGCCCACCGCAGGCTCGGTTCGTATCGACGGTCAGGACATCACGCGAATGACGCACAAGCAGCTTATCGCGCTGCGTCGTCGCGAGATCAGCATGGTGTTCCAATCGTTTGCGCTCATGCCGCACCAAAGCGTGCTTGAAAACACCGCGTTTGGGTTGGCGGTCGCTGGCGTCGCGCGCGAACAGCGCGAGGAAACGGCGCTGGCGGCTCTGGATGCCGTTGGCCTCAAGGCCAATGCCCACAGTTATCCCGACGAGCTCTCCGGTGGCATGAAACAGCGTGTCGGCCTGGCGCGCGCGCTCGCGGTCAATCCCGGCATTCTGTTGATGGACGAGGCATTTTCGGCGCTCGATCCGTTGATCCGCACCGAAATGCAGGATGAGCTGCTTCGGCTACAGTCGGAGCATGCACGCACCGTCGTGTTTATCACCCACGATCTGGACGAAGCCATGCGTGTGGGCGATCGCATAGCGATCATGCAGGGCGGTACGGTTGTTCAGGTGGGTACGCCCGAGGAAATCGTGCGCGAACCGGCTAATGAATACGTGCGCTCGTTCTTTCGCGGGGTCGATGTCAGTCATGTGTTCACTGCGGCCGATGTGGCCCGCCGCGATCAGGTCACGGTCATGGAACGCCCGGGCGTGAGCGTGCGCGCAGCACTGGAGCGTTTGCGCGAGTACGACGGTTCGGCCGCCGTGGTGCACGATCGCGGCCGCGCCTATCAAGGGGTGGTGAGCGTCGATTCGCTTATGGCCTGTATCGACAGCCTGGGCCGGCGCGATGAAGGGCGTATCGAAGATGCCTTTATAAACGACATCCAGCCGGTGTCTGCCGATACCCCGTTGACCGAACTCATGACCCAGGTCGCAGAAAGCGCGTATCCGGTGCCGGTCGTGGATGAAAACGGGCGCTACAAGGGTTCGATTTCACGAGCGACGCTGCTGCATACGCTCGATCGTACGGATAAAGGGGCAGCATGATGAGTCTGCAAGCCGGTATCGGCTCGTTCTGGCAAGCGCTCAAGGAAGCGTTCGTGGTCGACCTGCCAATCGGCGAAGGTTTCACGGCGGTTGTCGATTTCATGCAGGCGCATTTCGACCTGTTCTTTACCGCCATCGCCAATGCAATCAGTTTCGTTGCCGACAACCTGACCACGTTCTTCAATTATCTGCCGCCGCAGTTGGTATTTGGCGTGCTGGCGATCCTCGCGCTCTGGCGCGTGGGTTGGCAGTTCGCGTTGTTTGTCCTCGTTGGCCTGTATGTCGTGCTGGGCATGGATCTGTGGCCCGAGTCCATGGATACGCTGGGCCTCGTGATCGCGGCGACGCTAGCCGCACTCGGGCTGGGCTTGCCGCTCGGTGTGGCGATGGCCAAAAGCGATCTGCTTGCTGCCACCGTGCGGCCGGTGCTGGATTTCATGCAGACGCTGCCCGCGTTCGTATACCTCATTCCGGCGGTGATCTTTTTCGGCACGGGCCGTGTGCCCGGCACGATTGCAACGGTGATTTTCTCCATGCCGCCGGCGGTGCGCATGATGAATCTGGGTATTCGCCAGGTGCCGGCTGAAAACGTCGAAGCCGGGCGCGCTTTTGGCTGCAATCCGTTGCAACTACTGTTCAAGGTGGAGTTGCCGCTGGCATTGCCCTCGATCATGGCTGGTATCAATCAGACCATCATGCTGGCGCTGTCGATGGTAGTGATCGCATCCATGATCGGCGCGGGTGGCCTGGGAGATCCGGTGCTTGCCGGCATTCAACAGCTGCGGCTGGGGACGGGTTTCGAAGGCGGGCTCGGCGTGGTGATCCTCGCGATCATCCTCGATCGTCTTACTCAGAGTTTCGCGCAGCGCAGTCGCCAGCGCACAGCGATCACCACACGATTAAAGCAGTTTTTCGCGCGCGGGGAAGGCGCGCGCAGCAACTGAGATAACGCGCGGGGGCGCGTGTTATCAGGCAATGAATCATTCGAAGGGAGACCACAACCATGCATAAGCATTCATTCAAACACTGGCTGGGCACCGCGGCGATGGCCGCGAGCCTAACGTTCGGCGCCATGGGCTCGGCCCAGGCCGCAGACGATACGATCGAATTCGGCTGGACCGCCTGGTCGGACGCCGAGTTCATCACCAAGCTCGCCAAGCAGGTCATCGAGGAGCACACCGATTACAACGTCAAGCTCACGCTGTCGGCGATCGGCGTGCAGTATCAGGGCGTGGCCAACGGCGATCTCGATGCCATGCTCATGGCCTGGTTGCCGGATACGCACGCTGACTACATGGATCGCGTCAAGGACGATGTCGACAATCTGGGGACGATGTACGAAGGCGCGCGTTTAGGCTGGGTCGTACCGAGCTATGTGCCGGAAGATCAGGTGGCATCGATCGAGGATCTCAAGAAAGCTGAGGTCCAAGAAAAGCTCGATGGCAAGATCCAGGGCATCGACCCGGGCGCCGGCCTGATGCAACTGTCGAATGACACGATGGAGGAATACGGACTCGGCGACTACCGCCTGGTATCGGCCAGTGGTGCGGCCATGACGGCGGCTTTGGCGCGCGCGGAAAAGCGTGACGAGTGGATCGTGGTCACCGGTTGGACGCCGCACTGGATGTTTGGCCGCTGGGACCTGCGTTTTCTCGACGATCCGAAAGGCACGCTCGGCGAAGCACAGCATGTCGACGTGATTGCGCGTAAGGGCTTCAAGAAAGACTATCCCGAAGTCGCGGCTTTTCTGAGCAACTACAAGCTGAACCTGGAAGATCTCCAGGCCGCGATGGATGAAGCCCAGAAAACGAGCTACGAAGAAGCCATCCAGACCTATATCGAAGAAAACGGTGAGCAGATCGAAGGCTGGTTCGAACAAAGCTGATCTTGCGGTAAATCGATCGCTCAGGAAGGCCCGGCATTGCCGGGCCTTTTTCGTGCGCGCTCGTCGGCGATTGATGTCGTTGCATGATGAAGGCTGTTAGCCTCCGCGCCTGGTTTACGGGTGGCGTCGTGCCGACGGGGCACGTGCTGGCGGTTTATTGAACAGGATGATTAAATGACCGAGTCGAATCGCTCCGCAGTGCTCTTTTTTGGTGCGGCCATGACGTTCGTCGTCACCATGATGGGCACGACGCTGCCGACCCCGCTCTATCCGATTTATCAGGCAGAACTGGGTTTTTCGCAGCTGATCATCACCGTGATTTTCGCGGCTTATGCGGTGGGCGTGATCAGCGCGCTGATTGTCACGGGCAGCTGGTCGGATCAGCTCGGACGTCGGCCCATGCTAGCCCTTGGCCTCATTTTTTCGGCAGCGAGCGCCTGTGCATTTCTCTGGGGCGGTGGTCTGGCGCCGCTGTTGCTCGGGCGTGTGCTATCCGGCATTTCGGCGGGCATATTTACCGGCACGGCCACCGTGGCCGTTGTCGAGCTGGCGCCGGCGGCTTGGGCGGGCAGCGCTACTCTGATCGCGACGGCGGCGAATATGGGCGGCCTGGGGCTAGGGCCGTTGTTCGCCGGTGTGTTGTCGCAGTATCTGCCCGCGCCGCTCACGCTTTGCTTCGTGGCCGATCTCGTGCTGATCGCGATCGCCGGTATGGCCATCGCGCTGGTGCCGGAAACGGCCGAACGCCCGGCACGGCCACGCCTGCGAATCCAGTCCTTACAGGTACCGCCCGAAGTGCGCGGTGTTTTCATACCGGCTGCGATTGCCGGCTTCGCCGGATTTTCGGTGCTCGGTTTGTTCACCGCCATCGCTCCGGCTTTCATGGGTAAGATCCTGAACTATGACAACCACGCCCTGACCGGCGCGGTGGTATTCCTGCTGTTCGTGGCGTCGACGGTGGGCCAGATCGGCCAGGCCCGGTTGCCGCAAAAGTGGCGCCTGCCGCTGGGTTGTATCGGCTTGATTATCGGCATCGCACTGGTTGCGATGGCTATCGTCATGTCGTCGCTGATGGTGCTGGTCACGGGTGCGATCGTGGCCGGTATCGGCCAGGGCGTGGCGTTTCGTGCCGGCATGGGCGCTGTGACTGCCGCGAGTCCGCCCGCGCGCCGCGGCGAAGTCGCATCAACGTTTTTCGTAGTGCTCTATATCGCGATCTCGATTCCCGTGGTGGGTATCGGCCTCGCTGCCCAAATGTTGGGCCTGCGAGCGGCCGGTATCGGTTTCTCGATAGCGGTCGCCGTACTGGCCGCAGCAGCACTGGCGGGTCTGATCATTCGTCGTCGCGCATCGGATTGATCGGTTTTCGGCAGCAGGTGCTAGGCGGATTCGCGTTGCTGTAGCCGCCACATTGCAGCGTAGTGGCCGTCTGCGGCGAGCAGATCGGCATGACGGCCGCGTTCGATGATGCGGCCGTCGTCCATGACCACGATTTCGTCGGCATCCACGACCGTGGACAGCCGATGGGCGATCACCAGTGTGGTGTGGTTGGCCGCCAGTTCGGCCAGCGCGGATGTGATGGCCTGTTCGGCGTGGCTGTCGAGCGACGACGTCGCCTCGTCGAAAATCAGGATCGCCGGATTCTTGAGAATGGCACGCGCGATGGCGATCCGCTGTTTCTCACCGCCGGAGAGTTTGAGGCCGCGCTCGCCCACGAGCGTGTTCATGCCGTCCGGCAGCCGTGCAAGCAGACCGTCCAGATGCGCCATACGCGCTGCACGCGCGACCGCCTCTGGGTCGGCGTCCGGTTGGCCGTAGGCGATGTTGTATTCGATCGTGTCGTTGAACAACACCGTATCCTGGGGCACCACGCCGATGGCGTCGCGCAGGCTGGCCAGCGTCAGATCGCGAATATCCTGACCGTCCACGGTAATGCGGCCGGCGTCGACATCGTAAAACCGGAACAATAGCCGTGCGAGCGTCGACTTGCCGGCGCCGGACTGGCCGACGACCGCCAACTTGCGGCCTGGCGCGATGGTGAAATCGATACCGCGCAGAATCTGGCGCTCGGTGTGATAGCCGAACTGGACGTTCTCGAAACGCACGGCCGGGCGCGTAGCGGCAAGCGCTTGGGCATGGGGCGCGTCGTCGACGGCGGCCTCGACGTCAAGCAGACGAAACATCCGGGCCGTATCGGCCAGTGATTTCTTGAGTTCGCGATAGACGAAGCCCAGAAAATTCAGCGGCACGAACAGTTGGATCATGTAAGCATTGACCATGACCAGGTCGCCGATGGTCATGTTGCCGGAAACCACACGCGAGCCGGCCAGCATCATCATGGCCGTGATAGCGATCGCGATCACGGTCGCCTGGATCGTATTCAGCGTACCCAGCGACAACCGCGAACGCCGTAGGGCGGCTTCCCAGCCGCGCAGCTCGCGGTCGTAGCGGTCGGCCTCATAGCGTTCGTTGCCGAAGTATTTGACCGTTTCGTAATTGAGCAGGCTGTCGACCGCACGCGTATTGGCCTGTGCGTCGAGCCGGTTGGATTCGCGCACATGGCGGGTGCGCCATTCGGTCAGTAACGTCGTCGCGGCGATATATATGACCACGCTGACTACCACGATCACGGCAAACCATGCGCTGTAGTAGAACAGCAGAATGCCCGCCACGAGCGCGATCTCGAGCAGCGTGGGAATGATATTGAACAGCATGAAGCGCAGCAGAAAGCTGATGCCCCCAATACCGCGTTCGATATCCCGCGATAGCCCGCCGGTGCGCCGCGACAGATGAAAGTCCATATCGAGCGCGTGCAGATGCTCGAATACGGTCAGCGCGATCCGCCGCATGGCGCGCTCGGTCACCCGGCCGAATACCAGGTCGCGCAGTTGGCCGAACAATACCGAGGCAAGCCGCAACGCGCCGTAGGCCAGCAATAGCACCACAGGCAGTGCGACACGTGCGCTTTCGTTGGCATCCAGAGCATCGACGATATGCTTGAGTACGATCGGTAGCAGCACTGTCGCGCCCTTGGCGCCGATGAGAAACACCAGCGCCACGGCGACCCGCACGCGATGTTCCCACAAGTATGGCCACAGCCTGGACAGGCGGCGCCATTCGTCGCGCGGCGCCTCGTTTTCGGTCGAGTCGTTTTTCAATTCAATCCAGACGCGAACGGGCCGGCGTCACCCAGCCGGCCCGGTCTCGTTTTCTTCGAGCGGTTGTTGTAACTAGCCGTCGTTGCGCTGGTCGAGCGGCTGTTGCGGCACCTTGCGCAGTTTGGACGTGTCGTAGCCGTAGTCGCCGACTTTTTGTACGAGCGAATCGTAGGTTGCGTCGTCGATCTGCGGGGTGCGCGCCATGATCCATACATAGTCGCGCTTGTCGCGCGCCACGATCGTGGTTTCGTAGGCGTCGTCGACATACGAGATGACGTACTGCATGCGCAGTACCCAGTAGAAGCGCATCGCCCAGATGGCGTTGTTCGTGTCGTCGAGCACGCTGCCCACCGGGTGCATGGTCTTCTGTTCGCCGTCGAAACCGCCTTCGCGGTAGGTGAATGTCGTTTCGATCTTGCCGGGTTCGGTCTGCTCGTAGCGCTCGATCGAGTTGTAGGCATTTTCCGTCGCACTCGGCGGAATATGGGCAATGACATACCACTTGCCCATATAGCGGTCGATATCGACCTGCTCCTCGACCGGGAAATCAGCGGGCGGCATCAGGCTGCAAGCGGCCAGCAAAAACGGCGCAAGCAGAACAGTGAACTTCTGGAGAGCTGTCATCGGAACGTGTCGTTATCGAGATTGTTTCGATGATACGCGCGATATGCGGGCCGTGGATTCCGCCGGTCGACAAATCAGCGCGCGCGCACGACGCGTTCACGGGTGCCCAGTGCCGCCGACAGCATTTCGAAGGGGATCGGACGCGCCACGTAGTAGCCTTGGGCGTAGTCGACGCCGATAGCGCGCAGCGCGTCCAGCATGGCCCGTGTTTCCACGTGTTCGGCCACCGTCAGCAAGCCCATCGCCTGGCCGACCTGGTTGATGGCCTCGACTATGGAACGCTCGACCGGATCGGTGAGGATGTTCGATACCAGCTTGCCATCGATCTTGATGAAATCCGACGGCAGGTTCTTGAGATAGGAAAACGAGCTCAGGCCGCTACCGAAATCATCCAGTGAGAAGCGGCAACCGAGCGCGCGCAGCGAACGAATGAGTTCGCCAGCGCGGTGGGTGTTGGTGACCGCGGCCGTTTCGGTGATCTCGAAGACCAGCCGATGTGGATCAACGCTCGATGCCTCGATCAAACCGCGTGCGTAGTCCACGAAGTGTTCGTCGGTGATCGATTGGCCGGAGATGTTGATGCTGTAGTGCTCGATGGCCGCATGATCGTCGCCGGCCTGGGTGATCAGCCGGATCGCGCGGTGCAGTACCCAGCGGTCGATACGCGGAGCGATATTGTAGCGTTCGGCGGTAATCAAGAAGTTCTGGGGCGAAAGAATCGAGCCGTCCGTGTCGCGAACGCGCAATAGCAGTTCGACCCCGCAACGCTCGTGTTCGCGACGGTCGATCGGCTGTATGAACTGGGCAAATAGCTCGAAGCTGTTGCTGTCCAGCGCCTCGCTGATCTGTTGCATGCGTTGCATGTCGCCGTGGCGGGTGAGCGTTTCGTCACTGTCGCCGTGGTAGACATAGACTTGATTGCGGCCTTTTTCCTTGGCCAGATAACAGGCCGTATCCGCCCGGCGCAACAGTTCGGTGGCATCGATTGCCTCGCGGTCGATGGAGGCAACGCCCACGCTGGCACCCAGTCGGAAGAGCTTTTCGTCCCAACGGAAACGGAAGCGATCGATTTTCGTGCGCAATTCCTCGGCCTTGGCTTGCGCGTCACTGGGGGACATATCGCGCATGATCAGCCCGAATTCGTCGCCGCCTAGACGAGCTAGCGTATCGTTGGCACGAATACAACTGCCCAATCGCGCGGCAATCTGACGCAGCATCTCATCGCCGGCGTTGTGGCCGCAGGTATCGTTGACCAGCTTGAACTGATCGAGATCGATATAGCACAACACATGACTGTGTTTTTCGTCGACCACGGCCAGCGCTTGATCAAGCGATTGTTCGAACGCACGCCGGTTGGGTAGATCCGTAATCAGATCGTGGTTGGCCTGGTAGGCCATTTCCCGCGATATCTGCTGTAGCCGCGTGATGTCATGCAGCACGATGACGGTGCCGGTTATCACCTGATCGCTATCGCGGATCGGCGAGATGGTGACCTTGACGGTATGGCCGGTTTTCTCGGGTGCTCGGTCGTAGAGCGTCAGGTCTTCGTCGTGCTCCTGCAGTGCGCCGCTGGCCAGGCACTTATGAACCAGCCCGTTCACCGCCACGTTGCGCTCGGTATCGACGAAATTGCAGAGCTTGTCGAAATGCCGCCCCGTGGCGTCGTCGACATTAACCCCAAGCATCTGTTCCGCGCGCGGGTTGAGATAATCGACTGCCCCGGCGGCATTGGTCGTGATCACCGCGTCGCCTATCGAAGCCAGCGTGACCTGGGCGCGCTCCTTCTCCTCATTGAGCGCCTGCTGCGTTTCTATCAGGCGCGTACCGTCTCGGCATACGCCTTCGCTGCCGATCGCATTGCCGGCTGCGTCGTCGATACGGCGAGACGATATCAGCAGCCAGGCAATCTCGCCGCTGCGGCGATAAACACGGGTGGGGTGCCGATGCAGTTGCGTACTGTCGAGCAGCACGCGCTCGTCTTGTGCGTTGGCAAGCACGTCCCGCAGGGGGCGGCCTTCCAATTCGCCCGGGCGGTAGCCGAGCATGTCCGTCACCGTGTCGGTGATCCAGCTGATTCGACCTTCGTTGTCGGTGTGGTAGAGCACATCGGTCACGTTGCGCAACAGTCGTTGTACGCGCTGGTGGCGTACCAGCAGCTTGTCGCGATAGCTTTGAACCCGGCCCACGAGATTTTCGACGGCGTCGACAAGGCGAGCGTTGGCGCCAGTCAAGACCGGTGGGCGGTGTGATGCGCGTTCACTGACGATATCGGACTGATCAAGCCAGCTGATCAGCGGTGCGAGCGTCTGCTCGCGATTTGATTGGGTGGACTTAAGCGCAAGCCAGCAAAGTAGGAGTGTGCTGAGGATCGAGATACAGGCCAGGCCGAGCGTAGTCATGCCTGCGAGTGCGCCCGCTCGATAGCTCGCGCTCAGTACGACGATCTGGGTTGCAAGCACTACGCTGAGTGCAACCGCGATGGCAATGAGGCGGCGGGGCGCAAGCTTCATGGCCGGTGAGTTCCGGGCAGATTAAAGTGGCGATCAGTCGAAAAGCGCAAGCGGCGATTGGAAAACATAACTTTTGCGATAGCCTCTATCGACGTTTGCAGGCTCGAATCATAGCGCAAACAGTACGAAAAACCACTGTGTAGCGTTGCCTTTAGTTCCGGGATGCTACGAATTTTCAAGGTCCACGTATAGGATGTAGCGATGGCTGCCGATTTATATCAACGAAGACCTGCGAATCGAAACCGGGACACGGGACGTTAACGTGTTTTTACGGCGTCCAATAACATTGTCCTCCGCTCAAGTGCCGAGCATTGTTCGACGCTTGCGAGTTCGCCTGAAAGCGTCGTTGAACCAAAGCGCGACGTATTCGCTGGCCAACATGCGAATGTTTGCGATCGTTGCGGTCGTCTGTCATCCGCTTTTTTACGTGTATTGGACGGAGTTCCAGCCGCAAGGGTTTGAGAGTGTGTGGCTGCGCGCTTTCAGCGTGATCGTCGCGCTACCCATGCTCTTTGAGCGTTACCTGTTCCGCGCGGATGAGTGGCGACGCGGCATCACCGTCTACTGGTTCCTGATTCTGATCTACCAGTTGCCGTTCTTCTTCGTGTTCATGGCGTTGATGAACCATTTCGTCACGGTCTGGGCTCTGTCGACGATGGCAGCCTCGTTATTTCTCGTTCTGCTGGTATTCGACTGGCTGATGATCATGCTGATGGCGCTGATCGGCACAGCCGCGGCATGTCTGGCCTATGTGGCGATCGGGGGCGATATGGGCGAGCAGTCCGACACATTGGCCCAGTTGGTACCGACCTATCTGTTCGCCTTGCTGGGCGGCAGCGTTTTTAACTACAAAACCGAGCTCGTAGCGCGAGAGAAGCTGGCCGCGATCACCTCGGCGGTGGGTACGATGGCGCACGAGTTGCGCACGCCAATGCTCGGGATTCGCAGCGGTGCGCGCGGTTTGCAGAATTATTTGCCGGCCATCTTCGAAGGCTTCGATATGGCGCGGGCACATGGGCTACCGGTCAAACGCATACGCACTGCCCACTATCGCGAGATGCATTCGGTACTCGATCGCATCCACACTGAGGCGGAATATACGAACGTCATCCTGGATATGCTGCTCGTCAATTCGAGCCGTACCACGATCGACGAGACGTCCTTCGAGGTCAGTTCGGTCGGTGCATGCGTGCAAACCGCGCTCGAGCGGTATCCGTTTCATTCCGTGCGTGAACGCGAACTGGTGCACTGGGATGCCAGCGCAGACTTTCGTTTCTATGGATCGCCGCTGCTGATGGTGCACGTGCTTTTCAATTTGCTGAAGAACGCGCTTTATTTTCTTGCACGAGCGGATGCGGGTGATATCCGTATCTGGGCCGAGCGAGAGCCGGGCGGTGCGCATCGGCTGTATTTTCGCGACACCGGCCCCGGTATACACCCGGACGTGCTGCCGCGTATTTTCGAGCGATTCTATTCAGCCATGCCAAACGGCCAGGGCACCGGCATCGGCCTGGCGTTCGCGCGTATGGTGATGACCAGTTTTGGCGGCGATATTCGGTGCCATTCCGTTGTTGGACGTTATACCGAATTCGTCATGTTGTTTCCCGCAGTAGGCCGCGATGAGTAAAACCCGTTTAGCGCCGTATTTTCATCCCACTCAAATCGTGCTTGTCGACGACGACATTGATTTTCTGGGCAATTTGAGCCTTCAGTTGGAAGCGGATTTACCGTATCTGTTGTTCGACTCCACCGAAAAAGCGCTCGCCTATATCAATGATCGCGACGACGAGTCGCCGTCGCGGCAACGGTTCTTCCGTTTGGAGGACGAGCAGGAGGGGCGCCGGCATGTAACGCTCGATACTGACGCGCTTGCGCGCGAGATGCATTTCACCAACCGCTTCTCACGCATATCGATCGCGATGATCGATTACGCCATGCCGCGCATGAACGGGCTGGAGTTCTGCCGACGGATTCGCGATCCGCATATAAAAAAGATTCTGTTTACCGGCGTAGCCACGGAAACGGAAGCGGTGGAGGGGTTCAACGACGGCGTAATCGATCGTTACATCCGTAAAAGCGAACACAACGTCTACGAACACCTCAATCGTACGATTCGCGAACTCCAGCACGCGCACATTCTGGAGACATTCAAGACAGCAATCGACGTCTTCGATATCGAAATGCCGCCGTTGCTTGGCGACGAGGCGATCGCGGAGCTGCTCGGGACGCTGCGTTCGAGATACGAATTCGTCGAATATTACATGGTGTTCAATCCCGCCGGTTTCCTGTTGATTGATGGGGACGGCGAGCTCTACCGGCTGGTCATAGTCGACGAACTCGAGCAGCAGGCACTTGTCGATCAGGCCGCAGCGCTCGGTGCGCCCGCGGAATGCGTTCGATTGCTGCGTTCTGGCGAAAACTTGCTGGATCCGGCATTTATGAGTCGTGCGCAGAACGTCACATCTGACGCGTACCGTCACTGGAAATCGCATATGCGGGTGGCGGAGTGCATAAATGGGGCGCGCAATTATCGCTGGGCGGTGTTCGAATCGGACCCCGGTGAACATGGGATGTCGCGGCCAAGGTCGACCTTCAATCGTTATCTCGAGTGGTTAGATACGATGGGTTATTCGCTGATGTAGTCGCGTGCATACGCCTGCCTGTGCATCGTTGCGCTGGCCCACGCGAGGCCTTATTCGTGCTTGGCTATCGCCTGTTATAGATAGCCGGTGAGGTATTCATGGAAAAGCGTGGCTGTGCGCTTTTCAAACATTCGTTCGGACACATCCTGATATTGCCTCGGCAAACATAAAATTGCGTGCTATTGACGCCTCGCAATTTTGTATGGCGCAGATATTTAATATAAATAGAGTTCAATAGAAAATTGCGTTACTGACAAAAATTGTCAGATCGAAAAAGCAATGAACCGCCATATCAATACCAATACGAGGTTGTCATGAACGAATTTGAAGCTTCCAGCTATTCCTCCCTCCGGCCGAAGTCAGTCGCGGAACCCACGTTTCTCAAGCGACACGTGGACCACTATTTTCGTGAGCGCGTCGAGAAGACGTGGAAGGGCGGGCATATCATGCACGGTCGCCAGCCCGATGCGAATTCGATTCTGATGGTCACTAACGACTATCTGGACCTCGCCAATCATCCCGAAGTCATTCAGGCACAGATCGATTGTCTGCGTGCGTCCGACAATACGGTCGTGATGTCCGGCGTCTATCTGCATGGTGACAGCCCGCAACTACACCTGGAACGGCGTATGGCCCGTTGGATGCGTATGGAGTCGAGCCTGCTTTGCCAGTCGGGTTATGCGGCGAACGTCGGGTTGATTCAATCGATCGGCGCGCCGGGTACGCCAGTCTATGTCGACATGTTTGCCCATGCCTCTCTCTGGGAAGGTGTGCGCAGTGCTGGACTGGAATGGAAGCCGTTCCGGCACAACGACCCGTCACACCTCGAAACGATGATCAAGCGCAATGGCGCGGGCATCATCGTGGTGGACTCGATCTACAGCACGACGGGCAGTATCGCGCCGTTGAAGGAGCTCGTCGCGGTGGCCAATCGGCATGGCTGTGTGATGATCGTCGATGAGTCCCATTCCCTGGGTACGCACGGCGACCAGGGGCGCGGCCTGGTAGCCGGGCTGGGTCTGGAATCGCAAGTGCACTTCGTGACCGCGAGTCTGGCCAAGGCCTTTGCCGGTCGGGCAGGGTTGATTGCCTGCAGCGAGCGACTGCGTCAGTTCATCAAGTACAACTCGTTCCCGGCGATTTTCAGCTCCTCGCTGTTGCCCCACGATATTGCAGCGCTGTCGCGTACGCTCGATCTGATCAAAGGCGCCAATCACGAGCGCGAGCGGCTGCATGCGAACGCCGCTTATCTAAGGCGCCATCTTGATGCACTGGGTTATAACGTCGATAGCGGCGAGGCGCAGATGATCGCGCTCGAGTCAGGCCCGGAGGAGCAGACCATCGTATTGCGCGACGCACTGGAATCGCGTGGTGTGTTCGGCTCTGTGTTCTGTGCGCCCGCTACTGCGACGAAGCGTTCGTTGATCCGACTGTCTGTCAACTGCAACCATAGTTATTCTCAGCTCAATCGGGTGATCGATGTCTGTCGCGATATTCGCAATGAGGTCGATCTGGCCAACTGGCCGTCGACACGGCGCGGCGGCAAGCGCCCTGCGCTGGTACGCGCTAACGCGGCGTGAACGATGTGTGCATGTGTGTCGGCCCGTATATGTACGGAGCCTCTCTCGGGAATGATTCGCGCCAGTGTTTGTCGAAACCGAGACATGACGAAAGAGTGCGAAACTATGACGGACCTGAACGAACTCAGCGAGAAGACCGATACCAGCGTCGAAATACTGCAGGCGATCGCCGATCAGCAAGGTGACGATCCTGACAGGATCGAGGAGACGCTCGAAAACCCCGAGGATTTCGACTCGCTTATAGCGCGTGCCCGTGAACGCGCTAAAGACAAAGATGCCTCGCTGAAATGGCAGGGCCGGCAGATTCTCTAGCGGGTCATCTGCGTGGACTGAATGCGGGCCTGCCGATTCTTGGTCGACAGGCCCGCACCATTTTCATTGCGCGGCTTGCGCTACGCCGTGAATTTCAATCCCAGATGCCCGGTTCGACCTGATCCGGGTTCTTCAGTACGGCGCGGTGGAATACCGGCTCTTCGATGCCTTCGGCGCGTTGGCGCTCATAGTCCTTGAGCACGCGTAACGCGATCGGTAACAGCAGCAGAATGGCGATCAGGTTGGTCGTTGCCATCAAGCCCATCGCCAGATCGGCGAAGTCCCATACGAAAGTCAGTGTGGCCATCGAGCCGATCATGACCATGGCCAGAATCAGCGGTCGTAGAATTGTGACGGCTTTTTTGTGATGTTTGCCCGCCAGATATTCCAGATTGATCTCGGTGTAGGCAAAGTTCGCCAGAATCGAGGTATAGGCGAAGAAGAAGATAGCGATCGCGATGAAGCCGACGCCGAAGCTGCCCAAGTGGTCGGCCATGGCGTCCTGCGTGAGCTGAATGCCCTGCATCGAATCATCGCCGGTCTGGGTTGCCAGCATCTGGTCGTAGACACCGGACAAGAGAATCACGACTGCAGTACAGCTGCAGATGATCAGCGTATCGACGATCACGCCGAATGATTGCACCAGCCCCTGCGCGGCGGGGTGATTGACCTCTGCAGTCGCGGCGGCGTTCGGGGTCGAGCCCATGCCGGCTTCGTTGGAGAACAATCCGCGTTTGACGCCATTCTCCATGGCAACCTTGATGGTATAGCCCACGGCGCCACCTACGGCCGGACCGAAGCCGAAGGCACTCTGAACGATCAGCCAGAGCATGCCCGGAACCTGCTCGTAGTTCGCGATAAGAATATAGACTGCGACCAGAAAATAAGCGATGGCCATGAGCGGCACGATCTTCTCGGCGGTCTTGGCAATCGAGCGCAGACCGCCGTAAACAACGATACCGGCGAGTACCACCAGCGTAATACCGGTCGCCCAGGTCGGGATATCAAATGCGCCTTCCATGCCTTTGGCGATGGTATTGGCCTGAGCGCCCGAGAACGCGAAGCCGTAGGCGATGATCAAGAACACCGCAAAGATGATGCTCATCCAGCGCTGGCCGAGGGCACGTTCGATGTAATAGGCGGGCCCGCCGCGATACACGCCGTCGGCGTAGTGAATCTTGTATACCTGCCCCAGCGTGCATTCGATGAATGTCGTCGCGAGACCGACAAGCGCGGTCATCCACATCCAGAACACGGCGCCCGGGCCGCCGACCCAGAGGGCCAGGGCCACACCAGCCAGATTGCCGGTGCCTACCCGGGCGGCCAGCGAGGTCGCCAAGGCCTGAAAGGAACTCACGCCCTGATCGCTGCTGCGGCTATCGAATGTGATTCGGATCATGTGCCCGAGCATTCGAAACTGCATGAACCGCGTGGCCACCGTGAACACCACGCCGGCGCCGAATAGGAGATAGAACAGGATGTATGTCCAGACAAAGTCGCTAACCGGCGTCATCACGGCGTAGATCGCGCCGCGCAGCGTTTCAACGAATTCCATTATTGAGTTCCCCTGTATGCCGTTCGGATAGGCGAGCGTATGGCGTGCCATCACGCTTCGCCGCGTGGTGCACTAAAGCAATTGTTACGCCAGCTGTACTCGCAAGATGTCTTGAGTGTTGGCTAAACGCTTTCACCCCAGCGTTTCGATCGAGCCTACGCCCGCTACAAGATGAACGCTAGAGAGCGATTAGTCGGACTGTCGGAAATTTACAACCGCTTTGGATTGTGCACATGAAGTCCAAAAAAAACCCGTCGCATGCCTGGGCATGCGACGGGCTGGAACCGCAGGCGAGGATCAGTTGATCGCGCCACCCTCGCTGGGCTGACTGCATTCGGCCAGGCCGGCATCGGTCGAGCAACGGATCTTTTTGAGCATGTGCTGCATGTCGTGGTCGTACCAGTTGTCGTCCCAGAGTTTCTGGCGCGTGTTGCGGAACATCTCACGATAGTTCGCATCGCGTTCGCCGGAGATATGTACCCAGTACTTGTCCGGAATCTCCTGGTCAGCGTTTTTTACCCGACGCATGGTCGAGTCATACATGTTGTTGAATACCCATTCGCGCGACTTCTGCCCGAAGCCGTCCTCGAACTTGTCCTTATGAATGATCAACTGGCCCGACAGCATGCCGAGCACAAAGTCGGCAATGCCGCCCTGTTCACCGAGGCCTTTGTAGAGTTCGAGCGCGTTATAGGCGAAGGACGGCGCATAGGCCAGGTCCACGCTGCCGTTGTTGAACATCGGCCCGAAGGACGCGATCGACGCACCCACCGGCGAGGCGCCGGCCACATTGGCCAGCGTGGATGCCTGCTTGTCGTAGGACATGACCGCGATCTTCTTGCCGGCCACCGTATCCAGGCTCTCCAGATAGCTCTTGTCGCGCGAGAACAGGAACGCCTTGCCCAGCGGCACCACGCCGACGACTTCATAATCGTCTTCGGTCATACGATCGGCCGCCTTGGGGCTGGACATGACCTTGATCGCCGTCTTTTCCTGATCGTAGGTCTGCAGCCCCCCGGCCATATCGAGACTACCGGCGAATTTCACGAAGTGAATCGCCCGGATGCCGGTTACGCCGACCATATCGCACTTGCCGGCCTTGAAGTCGTTCGCGGCCACGGCTTCGTCGGTATAGGCACGCGTGTTGAGCTTGATGCCCCATTCACGCGCCTGTACGACGTAATCCTGAAACGATTGGTAGATAAAGCCGTTGGCGCCAATGGGGTCGTAGACGCAAAGCGAACGGGTTTCCTGGGCGCTGGCAGTTTGTAGTGCGCCGCCGAACAGGGCCGCGGCGCCGAGCGCGGCTGCACCCAGATAAGAGGTCATTTTTCGGGACAGCATGGATCATATCCTCCGGAGTTGTCTTCTAGTACGGGCTCAAAGACGTTCGTTGCAGGAACGAGCGGTGCCACAGCGCACACGCTAGAACAGCTTCATGAAAATCAGCGGGATGAAGGCCACCAGCAGTAGCGAGGAGCCCATCACCGTGATCGGCAGCAGCATTGCTTCGTGGCGTCGCCAGAAACTCGGATCGTTGGCGACCTCGGCCTTCGCTGCCTGAATTTCGGCGTCGCCGATCACCTGACGTGTCAACAATTGGTTGAGCGCGACCGGCGGGCTCAGGTAACCCAGCTCGAACGCCACGAGCACGATCATCCAGAAATGCACCGGATTGATGCCGTTGTCGTAGGCCAACGGCGCCAGCGTGGCGCTGACCAGAATGATGGCGCCGTATGGCTCCATGATCATGCCGATGATCACCAGCATCACCACCAGAATACTGGTGGCATACCAGACACTGCCGAGGTTTTCGGGGAACAGCTCCATGATGCCGGAGCGCTCCATCACGCCGCCGAATACGATGGAAAGCACCATCAGCATCAGCAGTGCGCCAAGCAGCATCGAGGTGTCGGCGGTTGAGGCACGCAGCGCATTCCAGAAACCGGCCGGTTCGTGATCGGGCGCCTTGGCCTGACCGCGGTCGGCAGCATAGATCGCCTTGTCGTAGAGACGACGGGCACGCCAGCGGTCGTAGCCGAGCAGGGCGATCATCATCAGCGGCAGAATGACCGGCGCCGAGAACTCGTTGAAGCTCTGCCCGAGCAGTTTCGCGTAGATGAGCACCACGACGACGCCAATTACCACATACGGAATGATAGGCCCGAGGGCGCGGCGTGTGGCCGGCAGGGCATCGTCGGGCGTTGCCAGATGGGGGCGACTCTTGCGCGTCATGTATACGAAAGCCGTGAACAGCAGTGCGGTAAGTGCGAACACGTATAAGCCCCAGCCATACAACTGGTCAGTCGTGACCTGACGGTTGAGGGCGGCGATGATCACCACCATCAGACAGGGGTTGAGCACCACGCCCATGCTGCCCGACATCGCAGTCGAGGCGACGGCCAGTTGTCGATAGGTGCCGGCAATACGCAGCTCCTGATAGATCACCGCGCCGATCGCGAGCACGAAGATGCCCGATGCGCCGGTATAAGCCGTGGGCCAGGCCGAGGCGATCACCACGATGATCACGATGAACTCGGGGCGCATCTCCCAGGAGCGGAACACGCCGAACAGCAACTCGGCGATGCGCGTGTGTTTGAGCATCATGCCGACCCACACGTACAGGCCGATGCCCGTATAAAGATCCGCGAAACGGATCATTTTGGTGAGCTGGATGGCCGGCCCAGCGATATAGCCTTCGCTGATGAAAAAATAAAGCAGGCTCACCAGCGCGAGCCAGCAATATAGCGGTATAGCAAGCTGTGCACGCAGAATCGAGCCGCCGGGCGTGGCGGTTGCGGGCACCTTGAAAAAGCGATAGGCGGCGACGGCGGCGAGCGCCAGAAAGCCGACGAGCCAGGTGAGGTTTAGGCCGAAGTCACCGCCCGAATCCAGTCGCAGCCAGACGAAGCCACTCACGGCCATTGCAAGATTGGCGGCCACCTGGGCGCCAGCGCTGACGCGGTAGTCCAGTCGCGACTTGGGCATGCGCAGTGCGATCTGTTCATTGAGCGCGAGCGCTATGAACCCGCCCAGCATGATCAGCAGTACCAGAATATAAGCCTGGACGCCCTGGCCCATCTGGTTGATACGACCCATGCCCAGTTCGAGGGAACGGTAGGCACGCAGCGTCGACGTCGAGGTCGTCTGCTGGTTGTATTCGTAACGTTCGTAGCTCTCACGGCACTGCCCGCGTTGAGCCTCCAGCGAACGGCGCAGCGCTTTCGGGTCCGACGGTCCGGCGTCGAAGAGGCTGTCCTCATCGGGTGCGGCTGAAGCGCTGGACTGGCTCTGGGCTACGCGGGCGTCGATATCCATGTCCGGGTCGCAGGCCGGCTCGGCCATGTCGACGCGTAACATGTTGTAGTTCTGCCAGATATCGCCGCCAAGGCTGAGCAGCTGGCCGTGAATGAACGCACTCGTGCCGAACAGGATCGCCAACAGCAGCAATGCCGCGATGGGCAATGTAATCAGCCAGTTACGGCCTGCACTGTATGTCGTGGACAGATCGTCGCTATGCGGATCGACCGGGGCCGATCCGCCACCATGATTTTGATTAGTCATCAGTTAAGAAAGCTGTCCGCGTCGAAGTCCGAATCCGAGTCGCTGCTATCTTCGCCGGGGAAATCGCCGAGCGCGAGAAACGGTGTGCGCTGACCGGTTTCGCGTGTCCAGATGCGATCGGACAGATAAAGCGCTTGTGCGTAGGCCACTTCGCTGAGAATCAGATAATCTTCCGGCCCGTCGCCGGCATTGTAGATCTTGGCAACCTGGCGAATTCCTTCTTTCTCGCGGGCGTCGTCGGACTGCCCATAGCCGGCCACCGCATACAGCATGGCGGCCATCGGCATGCCCTTGGTTTCACCATAGTCGGCGGCTTCCTTGAGCTGCGCCCAAGGGTCCTTGCCTTCCGGCATGGTGCCGGGAACGCTGAGCCACACGACGGCTTGCAGGGCATTCGGCACGCCCCACCATTTTTCGTTGTCCATGCATGTCGTTGCACGCCCGGCCCGCGCGGCGACATCCTGCGGTACGCCTACGCTGCTCGAGGCTTGAATATCGCTCAGCAGTGCCTGAATCGAGGTCAACGTGCCTGCCATGTACTCGAATTCTTCGGTGTCGTTGCCCAGCGAAGGACATTCGCCGTTGCCCAGTTCGCCGAAGGCATCCACCGTATCGCGATAAACCGCATAGCGGCGCAGCGCAGTACGCCGGAACAGGCGTTGGGATTCGATACGCGCATCGCGTGCTTCTTCGGTATTGCCTT
The DNA here is from genome assembly GCF_000215955.2 of Salinisphaera shabanensis E1L3A. Lineage (GTDB taxonomy): Bacteria > Pseudomonadota > Gammaproteobacteria > Nevskiales > Salinisphaeraceae > Salinisphaera > Salinisphaera shabanensis. The sequence goes on along the minus strand of NZ_AFNV02000004.1, from coordinate 105,288 downwards.
CGCGCAGCGCTCGTGCGAAGCGCAGCTGTGCTTCCTGGGCCTCGGCTTCAGCGCACAGGCCGGCGAGCAGGCTGGTATTCAGCAACACGTTGGAGGGCCGACCGATGACACGGCTGAAGGAGGAAAGAAACTGATGCTGCCCCATGCCGGTACCGCAAGCGGCCAGGTCCAGATCACCGCTGCCGATCACATACGGTACGACTTCGTCCTGCGAATAATGCGCGAGCACGTGCCCGGTGGGCTTGTAGATGAGGCCGCAGCCACTCAAACCAACGACGAGGCCTGCCACGAGGGGCAGCGAGAGTCTCTTCAGCATGGCGTTTAAGCCTCCTACGTATTGTTGTAAGTCTTACGTTCTCGCACCACGCGTGCTGCGGCTAAGCCGTCTTTTTGTCGTGCCGTTGGCGCATGGGGTCCAGCGGTGCATGCCGTCATGGACTGCGATCAATATCCGACATCGATGACCACAACGCCACGGGCAGTTCGGAAAATATATCTTTTACGCGGGCCGAAACCAAGTTTCATCGAAAGCAGGGCGCAGCGTACGCGTTCGATCAGCCTCCCGACGGCGCCCGCGCTCGTGCGACAATCACCTGCTGAAAAGCCCGGATTCATACGCGTTTCGTGTCAGTTCGGGGCGCTGTTTCTAGAGACCATGGCGGTAGGATGAACGTCAATCGATCGACAGACGTGATCGTGCTCGGCGGCGGCGCAGCCGGGCTGATGTGCGCAGCGGTGGCTGGCGCGCGCGGCCGACGAGTGGTCGTGATCGAGGGCAGCAAGCGCTGCGGTAAAAAGATTCTCATGTCCGGCGGCGGGCGCTGCAATTTCACCAATCTGTACAGCGGCCCGGAGAATTTCCTTTCCGCGAACCCGCATTTCTGCAAGTCGGCGCTGGCGCGCTATACGCCAGCGGATTTCATTGCACTGGTCGAAGCGCACGGCATTGCCTACCACGAAAAAGAACGCGGTCAGCTTTTCTGCGACGAGTCGTCCAAGCAGATCGTAGCCATGCTGCTCGATGAATGCGCGTCGGCGGGTGTGGAGATTCGCGTAAATGAGCCGATCGAGCGCGTGACCCGTCCTGCGCAGGGCGGCTTCGAAGTCACCACGTCTGCAGTCACGCTGCATGCCGAGAGCGTGGTCGTGGCGACCGGCGGCTTGTCGATCCCTAAGATGGGGGCGAGTGATATCGGCTATCGCATAGCCCGCGATTTCGGTCTGCCGGTTCATGCGACTCGTGCAGGGCTTGTCCCGTTCACCGTCGACGGCTCGGCGCGCTCGGCATTCGCCGAGCTCTCGGGGATCGGGACCACCGTGGAAGCCGCCTGCAACGACGGCATGTTCGAGGCCGGGTTGCTGTTCACCCATCGCGGCTTGAGTGGGCCGGCCATGTTGCAGGTGTCTTCGTACTGGCAGCCGGGCGATACGGTGGCAATCGACTGGTTTGCAGGCGAGCCGGTCGGCGGTTGGCTCGACGGGGAGCGCGCAGCGCGCCCGAACGCTCGCCTGGCAAGCGCGCTCGCAAAACGTTTTCCGCGTCGACTGGCGAACTGGCTGGCCGAGCGCTGTACGCCGGGCAACGCGCGGCTCAAGCAGTTGGACGAAGCCAAGACTTCAGCGCTTGTCGGAGAACTTTCCGCATGGCCGTTCACCCCCGACGCTACGGAAGGCTATCGCACGGCGGAGGTTACACTCGGCGGTGTCGATACGAATGTGCTGTCCTCGGCCACATTGGCCGTAAAGAACGTGGACGGCCTGTACTTCATCGGTGAGGTGGTCGATGTGACCGGCCATCTCGGCGGGCACAATTTTCAATGGGCCTGGGCGTCCGCGAAGGCGGCAGGCGAGGTAGTCTAGGGCTCTCTTTCCAAAGGGTTGGTTTTTATGCGGATACGGTTCGTGTCGAGCAAGTTGCGTGACCTTCTGCTGCCACTGGGCGTGCTCACACTTGCCGCCTGTGCATCGCAGTCCGTGGAAACGGCACAATCGTCGGATACCGCACTAAGCGGGTCCGCCGATGTGGCCGCCGATATGCGCATGTCGGCGCCCCCGGCTGTTGCGACCGCGTCGGCGGAGCCGGTACGCGACACGGCAGGCTTCGAACGCTGGATCGCGGATTTTCGTCAGCGTGCCGCCGCGCGCGGCGTATCCAGTCGCACGCTCGACGAGGCGTTCGACGGGGCCGAATTCGTGCCGCGTATTGTCGAGCTGGACCGCCGCCAGCCGGAGTTTTCTCGCGCTATTTGGGATTATCTCGACAGCGCCGTGTCCGATACGCGCGTCCGCCAGGGCCGCGAGCAGCTGGGCACCTATGCCGAGGAGGCGCGCGAGGCCGAGAATCGTTACGGCGTGCCTGGCACGATCATCGGCGCGATCTGGGGGGTAGAAAGCAACTACGGCAGCAACTTCGGCAATTACGAAACCATCGATGCCTTGTCGACGCTCGGATACGACGGCCGACGCACGGGGTTTGCCGAAGAGCAGCTCTATGCTGCGCTCAAGATTCTCGAAAATGGCGATATCGACCGCGATCGCATGCGTGGCTCCTGGGCGGGCGCGATGGGCCACACCCAGTTCATCCCCACCAGTTTCCTGGCCTATGCGGTCGATGAAGACGGTGATGGTCGCCGCGACATCTGGGCGAGCATCGCCGATGTCATGGGCTCGACCGCCAACTATCTGCAGAAAAACGGTTGGCAGCGCGGCCAGACCTGGGGCCGCGAAGTGGTTTTGCCCCCGAACTTCGACTACGCCCAGGCCGAACTGGATACGCGACGTAGCACGTCGCAATGGCAGAGTGCCGGCGTTCGCGCGGTGGATAGCCGCGGCTTGCCGTCATTTCCCGCAGCTTCGATCATCGCCCCGGCCGGCGCGCATGGCCCGGCATTCATGGTGGGGCCGAATTTTCGTACCATTCTGCGCTACAACAACGCCACCAGCTATGCGCTGGCGGTCGGCCTGCTTTCCGATCGGCTCGCAGGGGCATCGGGCGTTTATGGCGATTGGCCGCGGACGCTGGCCAACCTCTCACGCACCGAAATCAAGGATATGCAGCGCCTGCTCAACGAACTCGGCTATGGCACCGGCACGCCGGACGGCATCATGGGGCCGAATACCCGTGCGGGACTGCGGGCCTTCCAGCGTGCCAATGGCCTGACCGCAGACGGCTACCCGACACACGAGCTATTGCGCCGGATTCGCGCGGTCGCGGGCTGATAAAAAAAGCCGGGCGTTCGGCCCGGCTTTGCATGGCGGTGTACGCCGTCGCTTAGTTGTGCCCGGCGATCGGGTGCGGAACGTAGGGCGCTTCCAGTGTTTCTTTTTCATCCGCCGACAGTTCGATATCGATCGCCTGGATCGCCTGCTCGAGATGATGCGACTTGCTGGCGCCGACGATCGGCGCTGTGACCATCGGATTGGACGCTACCCAGGCCAGCGCGATCTGGGCCATCGACACATCGCGGGCTTCGGCCACTTCACGTAGCGCATCGATCACCGGCGCGTCGATTTCGCCGCCGAGCTGCCATTTGCGCGTGTTCTCGTCGGTCTGAGCGCGCGTGGACTCGCCGCCTTCGCCCTGCGTTGTCTTGCCGGCCAGCACGCCGCGCGCCAGCGGGCTCCAGGGAATCACGCCCACGCCCTGATCGGCACATAGCGGCAGCATCTCGCGTTCTTCTTCGCGATAGACGAGGTTGTACATGGGTTGCATGGTCACGAACGGCGTCCAGCCATTACGTTCCGCCACCTGCTGCGCCTTGGCGAATTGCCATGCGTACATCGACGAGGCGCCGATATGGCGCGCCTTGCCGGCTTTCACCACGTCATGCAGTGCCTCCATCGTCTCCTCGATGGGCGTGTCGTAATCCCAGCGATGAATTTGATAGAGATCCACGTGATCGGTGCCCAGCCGTTCGAGTGAGCCATCGATCGCGCTCATGATGTGCTTGCGTGAGAGCCCACGGTCGTTCGGCCCGTTGCCCATGGGCATGAAAACCTTGGTGGCGAGTACGAAATCGTCGCGTTGGGCGTAGTCGGTCAGGGCCTTGCCGACCACGCGTTCCGACTCGCCGCGTGAATACATATCCGCGGTATCGAAAAAATTGATGCCGGCGTCCAGCGCCTGTTTGATGAACGGACGACTGGCCTGTTCGTCGAGCACCCATTCGCGCCATTCGGGCGTGCCATAGGTCATGGTGCCGAGGCATAGCGGCGAGACTTTCGTACCGGTGCTGCCGAGACGTTTGTATTGCATTGATGCCGTACTTTGAAGAATCGATGCCTCATACAATAAAGCAGGACGCGTCACTCTGTAACCGGCGACTCCCATGCTAATCTGAGGGGCATCCGCACCCTGCAATGAATGCCCCAATGGGCCAACAGCCGACCCTTACCGGGCTGCTGGAATCGCTGGATTCCAGCGCCGACGCCAAAGCCGAAAGCAACAGCGCCGCCGATCGACTCTCGATCGGTGAAGTGCTGCAGGTTATCGGCGAGCGTGGCTATGGCCCGCTGGTGCTCATTCTCGCGTTGATCGCCGCGCTGCCTACAGGGGCCGTGCCGGGCATTCCCAGTGTCTGCGGCATATCGATCGCGCTGGTATCCACGCAGCTGATTTTTGGCAAGGCGCATCCCTGGTTGCCCAAGCGCCTGCGACAGCTATCGATCGAGCGGCATCGCTATCGCCAAGTCTCGCGCCGACTCACGCCCTGGACCCGGCGTATCGACCGGCTTGTCCGGCCGCGTCTGACCGTGCTCGTGCAGGGGGCGGGCACACGTCTGATCGGTCTGGCCTGTGTCGTGCTCGGGCTGTGCATGGTACCGCTCGAGATCATTCCCTTTGCCGCGGCGGCACCTGCCTTCGCCATCGCGTTCATGGGGCTGGGGCTGACCGGGCGCGACGGCTTCTGGGTGCTGGCGGGGCTCGTGCCGGCGGGTCTTGCCGGCTATTTCCTCTATACCTTGATCAGCTAAGCGCGGGGATCAACTAGGCACCGGCTGACAATGCGGACAGCGGTATAGCCGACGACTGGCGACGGTGGATTTTTCGATGCCCGCTCCGCAGTCGTAGCAGCCTTGGCCGGCTCGGCCGAAGACCATATGCCGGCGCGCGCCGAAGCGCTTGCCTTGGGTTTTGAGGTGTTGCGCACGCTGTGGGTCGTTGGTTATCCCTTTGAGTCGGTAGGCGCGTTCGATCATGCAGCGCGTCGCCGCGATCAATCGGGCGCGTTCGTCGCCGGTCAACGATTTCGGCTTGCGTGCCGGGTGCAGGCCGGCCACGAACAGGATTTCGGAGCGTAGGTAATTGCCGACGCCTGCGATGAACCCCTGGTCGAGCAAGAGGCCGCCCAGCGCTCGGCCGGCGAAACGCGCCTCGTTGAGCTGTTGCGCCAATCGGTCATCGTCCACGTCCGCATCGTTCAGCAAGTCCGGGCCGAGCTTGGCGAGATAAGGCACTTCATCGAGTGCATCCGGGCGTATGAGCCGGATATCGGATGCGCTATACAACCGGGCGGCGCGCGGTTCGGCGGTTACCGCGAATCGCAGCTGGCGCCTGGTGGTGGGTAAGGCATTGGATCGGCCGATGCGCCACTGGCCATACAGCTGGTTATGGCTATAGACACACCAGGGCGCGTCGTCGCCGCGCGCGGCGAAAAACACCAGTACCGCCTTGCCGCGTGCCTCGACGGCGGTGACCCGGCGCCCGCCCAGCGCCGACTCGAAACCCTTGTAGCGTTCGAAGGCGAAAAATACCGTGTCGGCATCACGGCCGCCGATCGCGGCCTCGATGTCGTCCACCATGCGTCGTATTTCAGGGCCTTCGGGCATTCGTCGTTCAGTTTGGCTTATGTGGAGAGGCGCTAGGCTCGGGTAAATCAGCATCTACTTAAAATCCGATAGACTCGGATGCAGCCATCAAAACCCAAAACCGCAAGCAAGTGAATCGTATGAATAAAACCATTATCGGTCTGGCCGCGACTGGCATGCTCGCCGCGACGGCCATGAGTGCCAACGCAGCTGAAACCTACACGGTCGATCCATCGCATACCTACGGTAATTTCGAGATCGGCCATATGGGCCTATCCACCATGCACGGCCGTATCGACGTAACCGGCGGCGAAATCGTGATGGATCGCGAGGGCGATACCAGCAGCGTGAACGTGACGCTCGATCCGGCCACGGTGGATACCGGTCACGACAAGCGCGACGAACACCTGCGTGACACGGAAGGCTTTTTCGAAGTCGACAAATATCCGGAGATGCGTTTCAAGTCGACGCGCGTGACGTTCGATGGCGACGATGAAGCCACGGTAGAAGGCGATCTGACCATGCATGGTACGACCAAGCCGGTTACGCTCGATGTCGATGACATCGTCTGCAAGACCAATCCGATGGACGAGAAGAAATACACCTGCGGCTTCTCGGCTGAAACCGAGATCAAGCGCAGCGAGTTCGGTATGGACAAGTACGTACCGATGGTCGCTGACGAAGTCGATATTCAGATCGAGGTCGAGGCCAATCGGCCGAACGATAAGAGCTGAGTTAGCGCAGCTCGTACAAAGCCGGTGGCTTGAAAGAGCCGCCGGTTTTTTTTGCTTGAGGCTCGGGCCGAAAAGTTTCGGCGTGGGAGAGCATGACGAACACACGCGTGGAGCGTGAGCGAATGCTCGGTTCAGCGCCCGACCGAATCAGCCCTGACGCGCCTCCAACGCTTCCCAACGCACCAACGCCTCCTCGAGCTCGCTCTGTGCCTTGCCCAGCGCTTCGGTCTTGCGTTTGATTTCGTCCGCCGGCTTGTCATAGAAGCCCGCCTTGCCGAACTCGGCCTCGTAGCCCGCTATCGTTTTCTCAAGCTTTTCGATCGTATCGGGCAGGGAACGCAGTTCCTTGCGCTCGTTGCTGCTTAGCGGATTGGCTGGCTTGGGTTTGGATGCGGCCGGCGCTGGCTGGGGCGCGGGCTTGCTCTTCTTGCCAGCCGGCGCTGGGGTGGGCTCGGCGCTACGCGGACGCTGGCGCAGCCAGTCGGTATACCCGCCCACATAGTCGTTGACCTCGCCATTGCCTTCGAACACGAGGCTGCTGGTGACCACGTTGTCCAAAAAGGCACGGTCATGAGAAACGAGCAGCAGAGTGCCTTCGTAGCTCATCAGCCGTTCTTCGAGCAGCTCCAGGGTTTCCACGTCGAGATCGTTGGTGGGCTCGTCCATGATCAGCAGGTTGGCCGGGCGGGTGAACAGCTTGGCCAGCAGCAGACGGTTGCGTTCACCGCCGGAGAGCACGTGCGTAGGGCTGCGGGCGCGCTTGGGCGAGAATAGAAAGTCCTGCAGATAACTCATCACGTGCCGATCCTGGCCGTTGATGGTGATCGAGGAGCGTCCCTGCGCCACGTTGTCGAGCACGCTGATGGAGTCGTCGAGCGCGGCGCGGTGCTGATCGAAATGGGCGATATCGAGATTGGTACCGAGCTTGATGGTGCCGGCATCGGGCTCGATACGGCCAAGCAACAGGTTGATGAGCGTGGTCTTGCCACAGCCGTTGGGGCCGATGATGCCGACCTTGTCGCCGCGCTGGATCACCGTCGACAGATTATTGACGATCGGTTTTTCGTTGTTGCCGTCGCGCCAGGTATAGGCCAGGTTTTCGGCCACGATCACGTGCTTGCCGGATCGCGCGGCGTCCTGGGTGATGATATTGGCGTTGCCGCCACGTTCACGGCGTTCGGCGCGTTCAGCACGCATGGCTTTCAATGCGCGTACGCGGCCTTCGTTGCGGGTACGCCGGGCCTTGATGCCCTGGCGAATCCAGACCTCTTCCTGGGCAAGGCGCTTGTCGAACAAGGCGTTGGCCTTCTCCTCGTCGGCCAGCATCTTTTCCTTGCCTTCGGTAAACGTGTCGTAATCACCGGGCCAGGAGGTGAGCTTGCCGCGATCCAGATCGATGATGCGTGTGGCCAGATTCTTCAGAAAGGCGCGGTCATGGGTAATGAACAGCAGCGCGCCGTTCCAGGCCAGCAGCATTTCTTCGAGCTGGGCAATCGCGCTGATATCGAGATGGTTGGTCGGCTCGTCGAGCAGCAGCAGGTCCGGTTCCTGTACCAGCGCGCGGGCGAGCAGCACGCGGCGTTTCTGCCCGCCGGACAGGGCTTCGAACTGCCAGTCGGCATCCAGATTGAGCCGCGACAACGTGGACTCGACCTGCGGCGCGAGCGTCCAGCCGTCCATGGCCTCGACCTGGGCCTGGGCCTGGGAGAAAGCGTCCATGACGTCCTCGCCGGCCGACAGGCGCGCGGTCAATTCATGAAAACGTGCCAGCGCTGCGCCGACATCGCCGAGGCCGCCGGCGACGACGTCGAATACGGCGCCTGACGTACCGGCCGGCACTTCCTGTTCGAGGCGCGCGATACGCAGATCCGGCTTTTGTTCGCGAATGACTTCGTCCGGCTCGATTTCGCGCGAGACGATCCGCATGAGCGTGGACTTGCCGGTGCCGTTACGGCCGACCAGGGCGACACGTTCGCCGCGGTCGATGCTCAGTTCGGCGTCGTCGAGCAGCGGGTGGGTGCCATAGGCCAGACGCAGGTTGCGCAGTTGCAGAATCATGGGCGCGACCACATCGCGAGCTGGGAAAACGAAGCGCGTATTGTACGCGTTGGCAGGCCCGCTCGTTGTGGTGGGCACCTGGGGGCTCGACGCCGCGGTTTAAACTAACGCCCAACCTGCAAGAGCATCGATTTCGCGATGGCATCCGATACAACACTCTATATCGCCTGTGCGTTACTGGCCGGCGCGCTGCTGGGCGGTGTGTTCGTGCTGCTCTGGGCGCGCTCGAAACAGGCACAGCTGGCCGCGGAGCGCAGCAGCGCGCTGCGCGAAGCCGAAACGCGGGCTACAGAAATCGCGGACACCCGCGCTGCGCTGGACGAGGCGCGTGCAGAAAATGCGCGGCTGGAAACCCGTCTGGACGCCGAGCGCCGCCACGCCGAGGACAAGCTCAAGACGCTGACCGAAGCCCGGGAAGCGCTGACGCATCAGTTCAAAACGCTTTCGCAGGAAATTCTGGAAGAAAAAAGTCGTGCCTTCACCGAACAGAACAAGGCCAGCCTGGAACCACTGATCAACCCGCTGCGCGAGCATATCGGCCGCTTCGAAAAACAGGTTCGTGAGGCCTACGATCAGGAAAACCGTCAGCGCTCGGCCCTGGCCGAGCAGGTGCGCCTGCTCGAACAGTCCAACAAGGCCATCGCCGAAGACGCCACCAATCTCGCCAATGCGCTACGCGGCGAATCCAAGACCCAGGGCAACTGGGGCGAAATGATTCTGGAAACCGTGCTCGAGCGCTCGGGGCTGGAAAAAGGCGTGCAGTACGAAACCCAGTTTGCCGCGACCACCGAAGACGGCAATCGCCAGCTGCCCGACGCGGTGGTGCATCTGCCCGAACAGCGCAGCATCGTAGTCGATGCCAAGGTATCGCTGACCGCCTATCTGCGCGTGCATGAGGCCGAAGACGAAACCACGCGTCGTGCGGCCCTGGCCGATCACGTGGCCTCGGTGCGGCGTCATCTGAAAGGCTTGTCGGCCAAGAATTATCAGAACATCGACCGGATCGAAACACTCGACTACGTGTTCATGTTCATCCCTTCGGAAGCGGCCTATGTGGAGGCACTGCGCGGCGATTTCGATCTGCAGCGCGAAGCGCTGGATGCCAACATCGCGCTGGTGTCGCCGACCACGCTCATGCCCATGCTGCGGGCGATCGCCAACCTGTGGAAACTCCAGCAGCAGGAAGAAAACGCGGCCGAAATCGCCAACAAGGCCGGCGCGCTCTACGACAAGTTCGTGGGCTTCGTGGACGATCTGGACAAGCTCGGCCGGGCCATGGATACCGCCAACAAGGCCTTCGATTCCGCCCGCAACAAGCTGGTGAGCGGGCGCGGCAATATCGTGCGGCGCAGCGAACAGCTCAAGAAAATGGGCGCGAATACCAGCAAGTCCATCGGTGCGGCGTGGACACGCCAGGCCGAACTGGGGGCCGACGCCGAAGACGCACTAGAAAGCCCAGAAGACGATAGTGATAACGACAATGACGACGCGGGATCGACCCCATGAGTCTTAAAGATCAACTCGCTGCCTTGCGTGAGCGCATCCCGCCGGTGAGCGCCGCGCGTGCGGCTGAACTCGCGCGCGAGGGCGCGCTGCTTGTGGATATTCGCGAGGCCGACGAGATTGCCGAAGGCACGCCGGTGGGCGCCAAGCCATTGGGCCGTGGTTTTCTGGAAATGCGTATCGAACAGCAGGTCAGCGATCCGAACCAGACCATTCTGCTGCTGTGCGCGTCGGGTTCGCGCTCGCTGCTGGCTGCAGATCAGCTTTCGCGGCTGGGTTATGCCGATGTGCGCTCGGTCGAAGGCGGCTTCGACGCCTGGAAGGACGCGGGGCTGGCATTCGAAACGCCGGCCATGCTCGATACCGCCGATCGTGCCCGCTATGCGCGCCAGCTCACCCTGCCGGAGGTCGGCGAAGCCGGCCAGACCAAGCTGCGCGATGCGCGGGTGCTGGTGATTGGCGCCGGCGGGCTCGGCTCGCCGGCAGCGTATTATCTGGCCGCGGCCGGGGTAGGGCATATCGGCATCGTCGATCACGATGTGGTCGATCGCTCCAACCTGCATCGCCAGATCCTGCATCGCGATGCCAGCGTCGGCCAGCCCAAGGTGCGCTCGGCCATGGCCACGCTCACCGCGCTCAATCCGAGTATCGATATACGGCCCATTGAAAACCGCGTGAGTGCCGACAACGCCGCCGACCTGGTGGCCGGCTATGATCTGGTGGTCGACGGCAGCGACAATTTCACGGCCCGCTATGCCATCAACGATGCCTGTGTGGCGGCAAAAATCGCGCTGGTCTATGGTGCGGTCGAGCGTTTTTCCGGCCAGGTCGGCGTATTCCCGGCCGGCGGCCAGCCGTGTTATCGCTGCCTCTTCGCCAGCGCGCCGCCAGCGGGGTCCGCGCCGACCTGTGCCGAGGCCGGTGTGCTGGGCGTGGTGCCGGGCCTGGTGGGCACGCTGCAGGCCCTGGAAGCCATCAAGCTGATCGTCGGCATGGCGGATACGCTCAGCGCGCGGGTGCTTACACTCGACGCCCGGACGCACCGCTGGCGCAGTCTGCAGATACCGGCCGAGCCGCACTGTGTGGTCTGCGGTACCGCCTGAGGCGGGCGATACGCAGTTCCATCCGGCTTTTGGTATCGATGCGATCGACGATAGTCGACTAGCGGCGTTTCGGATGCCATTGCTAGCATTCGCCGATTACACAGCGCCAAGCCGTTCAGGGCGCGACAGCGTGGGGAGACGAGATGCCAGCCTTTCTTCTAATCGTGATTACGCTCGTCGCGTTTTATTTCGCTTACAAGTTCTATTCGCGCTATCTGGCTGAAAAGGTCTATCGGCTCGATCCCAATTTCGTCACGCCCGCCCATGCAATGCGCGACGGCGTGGATTTCGTGCCCACCCACAAGCATGTGCTGCTCGGTCACCACTTCACCTCCGTGGCGGGGGCAGCGCCTATTGTGGGCCCGGCCATTGCTGTCTACTGGGGCTGGTTGCCGGCGCTCACCTGGGTGGTTCTGGGCACGATATTCGCCGCGGGCGTACATGATTTCGGTTCCATCGTGGTATCAGCCCGCAACCGCGGCCAGAACATCGGCACCTTGTCCGGCAAGGTCGTGTCGGCACGGGCGAGTACGCTGTTCCTGCTGATCATCTTCTTCTTGCTTACGCTCGTGAACGCCGTGTTTGGCGTGGTCATGGCGATACTGTTCGAAAGTAATCCGGGCGCGGTCATTCCGGCGCTCATCGTGATTCCGATTGCGGTGTTCATCGGCCAATGGGCCTACCGGATGGGCCGGTCGATCGTCATTCCATCAATACTGGGTCTGTTGCTGCTCTATGTGGCGATTCCGGTGGGTCAGGCCTATCCGATCTATGTCGATGGTCTGGCCGAGGCGGTGGGTCTGTCGGTACGTACGACCTGGATCATTCTGATCTTTGCCTATACCTGGATTGCCTCACGCCTGCCGGTCTGGGTGCTGCTGCAACCGCGCGACTACATCAACGGTCAGCAGCTGATCGTGGCACTGGTGGTGATATTCCTGGGTGTCCTCATTGGCTGGGATACGATCAGCGCGCCGGCGGTTAACGAGGTCGCCCCGAATTCGCCGCACTGGTTCCCGTATCTGTTCATCACCGTGGCCTGTGGTGCGATCTCGGGCTTTCATAGTCTGGTCGCGTCCGGCACCACGTCCAAGCAGCTCGGCAACGAAACCGAGGCGCGCTTCGTCGGCTACGGCGGTGCGCTGGGCGAGGGCGCGCTGGCGCTGGCCGCGATTCTGGCCTGTACGGCCGGTCTCGGTGCAGCGGGCGACTGGAATACGGCCTATGCCGATTTTGGCGCGGCGTCCGGCGGGGCGTTGGGCCACTTCGTCAACGGTACCGGTCATTTCCTGAGCAATCTCGGCATTCCGGCAACCTTGGGTGCCACGTTTGCGGCGGTAGTGGTCATCACCTTCGCGGGTACAACCATGGATACCGGCGTACGCCTGCAGCGCTACATTCTCGAAGAAATTTCGGAACTGGCCGGTATCAAGTCGCTGGTCGGACGCGTGAATCTGCTGACCACGCTGGCAGTGCTCATTCCGCTCGGTCTGGCGCTGGTGCCCGGCGGCGACAGCGCCGGCGGCAAGGGCTTTGCCTTCGGCCGGCTATGGACATTGTTCGGTACGACCAATCAGCTCACGGCAGGTCTGGCGTTGTCGATCATCGGCGTCTGGCTGCTGGCGCGTAATCGCAATCCGCTGGCGGCACTCATTCCGCTGGTGTTCCTGTTGTTCATGACCACCTGGGCGTTGTTGCTCAACCTCGGCGACTTCTTCGCCAAGGGCGACTGGCTGCTCTTGGTCATGGATGCCGCGATCTTTGTGCTCGCAGCCTGGCTCGCGGTGGAGGCGTTCACGGCCTTCAATCGTGAACGTCGCAACCCGAGCGCTGCCGCCGAAGAGTCGTGAGTTCGACGTCTGCCGTCGGCCCGGCCTCGCGCGGCCAGGCTAGGGGCAGGCGTTCGCATCAGGTGATTCTGGTGCGCGAGCAGGATGCCCAGCATAGCGGTTCCGGCTGTTGTGGCCGGCTGGGCGAACGCCATACCGCGCTGGGCGCGGCGGCCGATTTCAGCCAGAGCCGAGCACGTATGGAACAGATCGGCGAGATCTATCGGGCGCTGGCGCAAGCCGCACCCGATCTCGAACTGGTGATAGCCGATCCACGTAACCTGATCTGGCTTTACCCGGCGGTATGGCGCGCGGCCCGTGCCAACGGCAGCACGGCGTTTTCAGCCTGTCGAGCCATGGCACGCGCGGGCGCGCCGGTCGCTGTGGTCGTGGATGGCAAGACGCTGTATTCGGGCCGCCTGCCGAGCGCACAGGTCGTCGTCGATAGAGTGCTTGCCTGGACGGCACGTCCACTCAACGCATAACGTCCTATTGTTTTTCGATCGGACACCTCAATGACAGATAAGAGCCTCTGGCAGCGTTTCTCCGATTATCACGACGAGCTGTTCATGGCGCCGTGGCGGGCCGGTATTGCCCGCGAGGCACGCTCGGAAGAGGACGCATTGGTCGCGTTGTTATTTCTGGAAGCGCTCGGTATTCCAGGGCCGGCAGACTACTATGCCCTGGAGCTCTACCCCGACCTGATCGAGGCGTTTCATCGCTGGCACCAGCGCATGGGCATGGAGACGTTTCCCGAGGCGGGCGTGTGCTGTTGAGCCGAGCACGCTGAGGGCGGCCACGCGACGCACTTCAACGTGCGCGTATGCCGTGTTGTTCGCACATTCACGCTTGTACCCACTGACAGACCAGGCCCATGGCGCACGACCACGCACATCATCATGATCTGCCCACCCGGTTCTATCTGTTCGGTGGCAAGGGCGGGGTCGGCAAGACCACGCTCGCGGCAGCCAACGCGCTGCGGCTGGCCGCGGCCGGCGAGCGTACGCTGCTGGTGTCGACCGATCCGGCCCATTCGGTATCCGATCTGCTGGAAGCACGACTGGGCGCCGAGCCCACCGCCGCGGGCGAGAATCTCTGGGCGATGGAAATCGATCCGCAGGCCGATGCCCAGGCTTATGTCGAAGGTATCCGCGAAGATGCGCAAGCCGCGGTTTCGAAAGCGGTGCTGCCAGCGCTCGATCGGCACCTGAAACTGGCTGTACAGGCGCCGGGTACGGCGGAATCGGCCTTGTTCGATCGGTTTACCCGCATCATGGAATGGTGTCCGCAACGCTTCGACCGCATCGTGTTCGATACCGCGCCCAGCGGCCATACGCTGCGCCTGCTTACCCTGCCTTCGATGCTGGGTGCCTGGGTGGAAGGTCTGCAGGCCCAGCGCGCCAAGGTGAATAAACTGCAGGGCATGTGGCGCTCGATGGCCGGTGTGCGTGAACCCGAGCGCGAGGACCGGGTGCTGACCCGCCTGCGCCAGCGCGCTGAACGCTTTGCCCAGGCCCGCCACCGGCTGCACGACGAATCGGTATTTCATCCGGTATTACAGGCGGAACGGCTGCCGATCGAAGAGACCGCGCGCGTGATCGAACAGCTGCGCGATACGCATATCCCCGTAGGCGCGTTGTATGTGAACCGGCTATGGCCGGCCGATGAAAGCAGCGCGTTCGTCACCGAGCGCGTGGCCCAGCAAAACGAATATCTGGCCGAGATTCGGGAGCGTTTTGCCCGCCACGAGTTGATCGAAGTCGCCCAGAGCGCACGCGATATCGTCGGTCGCGCCCAGCTCGACGCGCTGGCGGCTCGTTTGAGTGCGCCGTCTGCCGGTTAGCGTAACGCTCGAGCCGCGCGATTCACGCTCAAGGGTGCGTCAATCCAGCAGGCGAATGGTGATCCGACGTACGAGTTCCTTGGCCTGAGCAGGGCTCAAGTGGTGCGCGAGCGCAACGGTACGATGACGCAGTCGCATCATGACATGCGTTCGCGGCACGCAGAGCAATGTACCGGCGGGCGGTGTGCCGGTGGCCTGGGTCGCGACCGGTAGGGTCAACGTGTTCTCGTCGAGCGCCTCGTCGTAATAGTTACGAACGTTTGCCTGCGCCTGTTCGGGCACATAAAGCCCGCCGATATGGCCACGCTGGTAGCGGCCGCGGTCGCCACCCGAGATCACGCGCAGCGATTCGTAACCGATGACGATGCGGGCCAGCGCCGGGTGGCGTAGCGCCGATCGCACGACCATGAATAGCGCCATCGAAACCAGCACGATCAAACTTACCGTGACCGGCACCATGAATGCATCGGCCATGCCGAGCAGATAATAATGAGCCCAGAACAGCAAGGCGGCATACACGATCGCGGCGTTGGCGACGATATAGAGCAGTTGCGCGAGCGGGCGCCAGCGCGGCGCGTGGACGTCGATGGCAACGGTGCCGTTATGGCGGCGGCGCTCGGTGATGCCCAGTCGTTCTTCGACACGGTGGGCCCACATAGCGGATACCGCATTCAAGCCCAACGTCAGCGCTACGCTAGCGAGCACGAATAAGCCGGCAGGCGTCAACGGCAGTGTTGCGAACGTCGGCGCGTGTTGCCAGGGTGACAACCATAATCCGAGACCGAGTAGCCCGCAGACGATGAGCGCCAGCGTGATCGCGCACACGCTGACTTTGCCGCGGGCGCTTTGTACGACGCCGATCAACCCGAGCAGGGGTATCGCCCAGCCCAGCAGCGGAGCGATGTAGTCGCCGATGCCGAATCGGTCGATCGGCTGTAGCAGCGCCGGCAGGCCGAATGCCAGCTTGAAGCCGGACAGTTCCATGCCATGGCCCAGGGTCAGCCATGGCGTGAAATAGAGTACAAGCAGCGCGGTAGTCAACGCAGCGAGGGTCCAGCGACCATCGGTTTGCACAGGCGGCGTACCGGGTTCGAGACGAACCCGAATTATAGGTCAGCTGTCGCGCAACTCAATTGAACGCAATCCGTCTTGCGCAATCAGGATGCAATCGCCTCTGCGTGGCTCGGACGTGGTCGTACCCACGGCGACGTGGACAGGATCCGGCTTTCATCGCAGCGATGGGCGTAAAGCTGGGCTACATCGATGATCTCACTGAGCAGATTGTCGCGCAGCGTGGTTGGGTCGAGCCCGAGATCGAGCAGGCAGGCGTTGTCCACGCACAGATCGTTTTCGGGCGCCTCGCGACGGGGGTTGGGCAGGTTGGCGATGTTCGCGCCGGTCATGCGAGCGACGAGTTTGGCCAGCTCCCCGACCCGCCAGGTCTCGGTCATCTGATTGTAGATACGCACGCGCTCGCCGGCCGCCGGCGCGTTGCCGATCGCCATCTCGATACAGCGCACCGTGTCCTGAATATGGATGAATGCACGGGTCTGGCCGCCGCTGCCGTGTACGGTCAGATCGTGGCCGACCGCCGCCTGCATCAGGAAACGATTGAGCACCGTGCCGTAATCGCCGTCGTAGTCGAAGCGGTTGATCAGGCGCTCGTCCAGACGCGTCTCGCGAGTCTGGGTGCCCCAGACCACGCCCTGGTGCAGATCGGTAATCCGCAAGCCGTCGTTCTTGTTATAGAAATAGAACAGCAGCTGATCCTGCGTCTTGGTCATGTGGTAGATGCTGCCCGGATCCGGCGGAAACAGGATCTCGCGCTGGGTACGCGCGCCGTCGCTGTCGTCGACTTCGACCGTCAGATAGCCCTCGGGGATACGCAGGCCGCCGCCGTAGCCGTACACGCCCATGGTGCCCAGGTGCACCAGATGCGCGTCGATGCCGGTTTCGACCATCGCGCAGAGCACGTTCTGGGTCGCCGCGAGATTGTTTTCGACGGTGTAACGCTTGGCCCGTGCATGCTTCATGGAATAGGGCGCCGAGCGCTGTTCGGCGAAGTGCACGATGGCATCCGGGGCGAGACGCTCGATAGTTGCTTCCAGGCGGTCATACTCGCGCGCCACATCCATATGCAGCGCGGCAATCGTGCGCCCGGTCAGATCTTTCCAGGCCGCCAGCCGGATATCGAGAGGCGAGATCGGCGTGAGCGAACTCACCCCCAGTTCGTTATCGATATGCCGACGCGACAGATTGTCGATGAGGGTGACATCGTGGCCTTGAACCGACAGATGCAATGCCGTGGGCCAGCCACAGAAACCGTCGCCGCCAAGTATGAGGACTTTCATCGTGCGTTCTCCAATGCCGGGGGCGCAAAGCGCAGGTTGGGGCGACGTGCCGGCGCCAGCTGGGTGGCGAACTGGGCAGCCGAGGCTGCCCAGCTGTTGGCGCGGGCATAGGCGATGCCGGCTTCGCCGTCGAGTTCGAGCGCGGCCAGGGCGGCGGCCTGCAGGTCGTTGTCGAGCACGCCCGTAACGCCGTGCTCGACGACCTGCAGTGGGCCGGTCACCGGATAGGCCGCGACCGGCACACCACAGGCCATGGCTTCCATGAGGACCAGCCCGAGCGTGTCGGTCCTGCTGGGAAAGACCATGCAGTCGGCGACACAGATATGGCGAATCAATTCTTCGCCGAGGTGCATGCCCACGAAACAGGCGTCGGGATAGCGGCGTTCCAGTTCGGCACGGGCCGGGCCGTCGCCCACCACGAGCTTGCTGCCGGGCAGGTCGAGCTGCAAAAACGCCTCGACGTTCTTTTCCGGTGCGACGCGACCGAAGTACATGAATACCGGCCCGGGCAGATCGAGCGGCATGGGCTCGACCGGCCGAAACAGCCGGGTGTCGACGCCGCGACCCCACAGGGCCAAGCGCGAAAAACCACGGTCTTGCAGATAATCGGCCAGCGGGCGCGTGCTCACCATCGTGCGTACGCTGCGCCGGTGAAACAGATTGAGCACCTGATAACCCAGCCCCACCGGCACCATCGGCCAGCGTGCATTGATGTACTCGGGAAAGCGGGTATGGAAAGAGGTGGTGAAGCGCCAGCCCCGCAGGCGGCAGTAAAGCCAGCCGGCCAGGCCCACACTGCCCTCGGTGGCGATATGTACGGCGTCGGGCTGGAAGCGTTGCAAGCGACGGGCGACACCGGGCAACGGTGCGGCCGCCAGCCGGATTTCGGCGTACGTCGGGCAGGGCACGGTCACGAACAGCCCGGGATGGATGACCTGTACTTCGTGGCCGGCGACTTCCAGTTCGCGAACCAGGGCGGTCAGCGCGGTGACGACACCGTTGACCTGCGGTTTCCACGCGTCGGTGAGCAATGCGATACGCATGCGTCTCCTCGTTGCTGCCTTGTCATCACCATGACAACAGGCTTGCACTGGAGCGCAGTGTGGGTTGCACAGATAACGCCAGGATGACACGGCGATGTCGTTTCAATGACAGCCTCGCCGCGTTGTCGTTATCTCATTCGCGTTAGCCGAACGCGGTGCGGCCCGGTCGGCCACCACCAGACCGGGCCACAGAAACCGTTTATTCCTGCGGTTTGATGACCAGCTTGCCGGCTGCCTTGCGCGAGGCAAGCACGGTGATCGCTTCGCCGCCGCGTTCGAGCGGGTAGGTGCCCGAGACGTGCGGGCGCAGCTTTCCTTCGGCCAGCCAAGTGAAGATCTGCTTGAGCTGTTTCTGGTTTTCCTGCGGTTCGCGCTGGGTGAACGAGCCCCAGAACACGCCTACGATCGAGCAGCCCTTGAGCAGGGCGAGATTCAGCGGCGGCTTGGGGATCTCGCCGGCGGCGAAGCCGATCACCAGCAGACGTCCGCGCCAGGCCGTGCCACGCAGGGCTTTTTCTGTCATGTCACCGCCGACCGGGTCATAGACCACGTCCACACCGCGCCCGTCGGTGCGGGCCTTGATCGCGTCCTTGAGGTCTTCTTCGACGTAGTTGATGGTTTCGTCTGCGCCGTGTTCGCGGCAGACCGCCAGTTTTTCTTCGCTGGAGGCCGCCGCGATCACATGCGCGCCCAGCGCCTTGCCCAGCTCGATCGCGGCCAGGCCGACGCCGCCGGCGGCACCGAGCACCAACAGCGTTTCGCCAGACTTAAGTGCCGCGCGATCGGCCAGTGCGTGATAGGTGGTGCCATAGGTCATCACGAACGCGCTGGCGGTGACATGATCCACGCCGTCAGGCATCGGGATCACGCGGTTGGCATCGGTGGCGATCTGTTCGGCCATGGCGCCATAGCCGGTAAACGCGATCACGTTGTCGCCGGCCTTGAGATGCTTGACCTCGTTCCCGACGGTGTTGACCACGCCGGCGAGTTCGCCGCCTGGCGAGAAGGGCAGTTCCGGCTTGAGCTGGTACTTGTCTTCGATGATCAGGCTGTCGGGGAAGTTCACCGCCGCGGCCTGCACGTCGATGAGTACCTGCTTGGGGCCGACTTCGGGCGTGGGCTGTTCTTCGACGACCAGTGTTTCCGGCGGGCCGAACTGTTTGCAGAGCAATGCTCGCATAGGGGTCTCCTCTTTTTTTGACGACTGTATGGACCGAGCGCCGCTTTACAGCGAAGCAATGAACGGACGTTCGTTCGTCCATTCTGCCTGAAGCGCTTCCGATCGTCGCTTTTCGAAAGCATTCGTACAAATCGGGCCTGCCGGGCGGGCCGGGTGGCAATCGCCGGCGGCGATGCCGCCGCGACGCGCTTTATTCGCGCGCGGCGTATCGCGCCAGAAACGTGGCAACCGCGGCATCGCAGGTGCGTTGTACCTTGGCCGCCGAGGGGCGGCGCTCGTCGTTGAGCATGCGCGGCCAGAACACCACGCTGGAGATCATGCCCAGAAATTGCTCGGCGGCCAGGCCGGCATCGGGCACCGCCAGTGTGCCGAGCTGATGCTCGCGCTCGAAATAGCCTTTGACCGCGGCCAGAAACGGCCCGTGGCCGCGTTGCTCCAGCGCATGCCCCATCTGCGGCAGCCGTATCGCTTCTGCGATCAAGGCCCGCACCAGCGGATGGAAATAGGGCGTGAGGATCAGCCGCGCGTAACGGTCGGCAATGTCGTGGAGCACGCGCTCGGGTTCGCCCGAGGGCAGCGTCTCGATCGATTCCGGCGAGCCGTCGAGAAACGGCCGCTCGATGATCTGGGCGAACAGCTCGTCCTTGCTCGGAAAATGCCGGTAAAGCGTGGCCGTCGATACATCGGCGGCCTTGGCGATGCGGTTGAGGCTGGTGCCGGCAAAGCCGCGTTCGAGAAAACACTCGAGCGCGGCATCGAGAATAGCGTCGCGCTTCTCGGCAGAGATCTGGCGATGGTAGGCAGCGGCCGGACTCGCGCGGGCCATGGGCTTTCCTGAAAAGGTCAGGAGGCCAGTTTAACGTAACCATCCCAAAGGTGAGCCACTCGACTTGACTTAAGATCGAGAGCGCTGCAATCTCCATTCAAACAGGTCGTTTAGAACCAATGAGCCGTGGCACGGGCATAAAAATCGCTCGTGACCGTCGGCCCGCCTTTCGGCAGGAGACCCATACCGTGGATTCGGTGCGTATCGGCTGTGCGTCGGCGTTCTGGGGTGATACCAATACCGCAGCCGCCCAGCTTGTCGAACACGGCGAACTCGACTACCTGGTTTTCGACTATCTGTCGGAAATCACCATGTCGATTCTGGCAGCCAAACGCCGGCGTGATCCCGGCGCCGGCTATGCCGAGGATTTCGTGGCTTACGCGCTCAAGCCCGTACTTGTCCGGATCAAGCAGCAAGGCATTCGTGTAATCAGCAATGCGGGCGGTATCAACCCGGCTGCCTGTCGTGATGCGCTGGCGGCTGCTGCAGCCGAAGCCGGCGTCGAGTTCAAGATCGCTATCGTCACCGGCGATGACCTCATGCCCGAACGCGATCGCCTGGCCGGCTCGATCGAACCCATGGCCGGCGCGGGCGCCGCGCCGCAATCGCCGGTCAGCATGAATGCGTACCTGGGCGCGCCCGGTATTGTCGCGGCACTCGATGCCGGCGCCGATATCGTGATCACCGGCCGCTGTGTCGATAGCGCGGTCGTACTTGCCCCGCTCGTGCATGAGTTCGGTTGGGGCTGGCACGACTACGACCGTCTGGCGGCCGGCAGCCTGGCCGGCCATATCATCGAATGCGGTTGCCAGTGCACCGGCGGTAATTTCACCGACTGGCATCTCGTGGCCGATGGCTATGCCGACATGGGTTTTCCTATCGTCGAAGTCGAGCGTGAGGGCGCCTTCGTGGTGACCAAACCGGCTGGCACCGGCGGCCTGGTGAGCTGCCATACCGTCGCCGAACAGATGCTCTACGAGATCGGCGATCCGCGTGCCTATCTGCTGCCGGATGTCGCCTGCGATTTCACCGGCGTGACGCTGGAACAGGTGGGTGAAAATCGTGTGGCGGTCGCCGGTGCGCGTGGGCAGGCACCCAACGCCGACTACAAGATTTCGGCGACCTATATGGACGGCTATCGCTGTACCGCCGTGTTCGTGGTTGGCGGTATCGAAGCCGGCGACAAAGCCCGCCATGCCGCTGCCGCAATCCTCGCCAAGACCGAACGACAGTTCTCGGAAAAAGGTCTTGCGCCCTATGTCGATCACGATATAGCCGTGCTCGGCACAGAAGCCATGTACGGCGCGCATGCCCATGCCGGGGCCGCGCACAGCCGCGAGGTGGTGCTCAAACTCTCCGTGCGCCACGAATCGAAAGACGCGCTGACCCTGTTCACCCGCGAACTCGCACAGGCTGCCACCGGCATGGTGCCGGGGGTGACCGGTTTCTTCGGCGGGCGGCCGAGTGTGAGCCCGGTCATACGGCTTTATTCCTGTTTCGTGCCCAAACAAGCCGTCGCTGTGGCGGTGGATGTCGAGGGCACGCGCCGCGAAGTCGCGGTCGCTACAGCCGGCGGTTTCGATCCCCGCGGGCTGGCGCCAACCCATGGCTCGGCCGGCGCGACCGATCTGGAGAACAGCGTATGCGTGCCCTTGATCCGTCTGGCGCTCGCCCGCAGTGGCGACAAGGGCGATGCGGCCAATATCGGTGTGATCGCCCGCGATCCGGCGTATCTGCCCTGGCTGCGCGCCGCGCTCACCGATGAGGCTGTAGCCGCCTGGTTTGCCCATGTGCTCGAAGGCGAGGTGTGCCACTGGGAACTACCGGGCACGCACTCGATGAATTTCCTGCTCACCCGCGTGTTGGGTGGCGGCGGCATCGCGTCGCTGCGTGCCGATGCCCAGGGCAAGTGCCTGGGTCAGATACTGCTCGATTTTCCGGTGCCTGTATCACCGGACATCGCGGCGCGAATCGAGACCGAATAACGAGAGTCGACCATGCAATTCACCACCGAACACGACGCCCTGCGCGACACCATCGCCCGTTTCGTCGATGGCGAGATCAATCCCTACGTCGAGGCTTGGGAAGAAGCCCAGCAGTTCCCGTCGCACGCGCTGTTCAAGAAGATGGGCGATCTCGGCCTGCTGGGTATCCATAAACCCGAGGCGTATGGCGGCATGGGCCTCGACTACTCTTATGCCATGGTCGCAGCCGAAGAACTGGGCCGTATCAAATGTGGCGGCGTACCCATGGCCATCGGCGTCCAAACCGATATGGCCACGCCCGCGCTGGCGCGCTACGGCAGCGACGCACTGCGTCGCGAGTTTCTGGCCCCGGCCATCGCCGGCGACCAGGTGGCTGCGATCGGCGTGTCCGAGCCGCAGGCCGGCTCCGACGTGGCCCAGCTGAAAACCACCGCCAGAAAAGAGGGCGACGACTACGTCATCAACGGCTCGAAGATGTGGATCACCAACGGCATGAAGGCCGACTGGATCTGCCTGCTGGCCAACACCTCGGACGGGCCGGCCCACAAGAACAAGTCGTTGATCGTCGTGCCGCTGGATACGCCCGGCGTGGAGCGCGCCCGCAAGCTGCACAAGCTCGGCATGTGGTCGTCGGATACCGCGCAGCTGTTCTTCGACGACGTGCGGGTGCCGCAGCGTAATCGCATCGGCAACGAAGGCATGGGTTTCACCATGCAGATGCAGCAGTTCCAGGAAGAACGCATTTTCGCCGCCGCCTCGGCGCTCAAGGGGCTGGAGAACATCGTCCAGGCGACGATCGAATACACCTCGGACCGCCAGACATTCGGTATGCCGATCCTCCATAACCAGGTCGTGCATTTTCGTCTTGCGGAGCTGCAGACCGAGATCGAGGCGCTGCGCTCGCTGACCTATCGCTGCTGCGAACGCTATATCGCCGACCCCAACGACAAGGGCGTGCTGCAGCTGGCCTCGATGGCCAAGCTCAAGACGGGCCGGCTGGTACGCGAAGTCACCGATGCCTGTCTGCAATATTGGGGCGGCCAGGGTTATATGTGGGAAGCCGAGGTCGCACGGGCGTTTCGCGATACGCGCCTGGTGTCGATCGGCGGCGGCGCGGACGAAGTCATGCTCGGCATTATCTGCAAGACCATGGGCATTCTGCCCGGCCAGCGAGGTTAGAGGTTTCTTATGGCCGTTCTAGCGACAGGCGTGGATTGCCATGCCGAGAGTTTCCAGCGTAACCGCGAAGGCATGCTTGCGGCCGTGCAGGCGCTGCGCGATATCGAAGCGAGCGTGCATGCCACCGAGCAGAGCAAGGCCGAGCGCTATCGAAAACGCGAGCAGCTGCTGCCACGCGATCGCGTCAACCTGTTGCTCGACCGCGGCTCGCCGTTTCTGGAGTTGTCGACGCTGTGCGGCTATGGCTGTCACGACGACACCGACGGTTCGCTCGCTGGTGGCAACAGTATTTGTGGTATCGGCTATGTGTCCGGCGTGCGCTGCATGGTCAATGCCTCCAACAGCGCGATCAAGGGCGGCACGATGACGCCCTGGGGTGTGCAGAAAACCCTGCGTATCCAGGAGATCGCGCGGCAGCAGAAGCTGCCGATCGTGTCGCTGATCGAATCCGGCGGCGCCAATCTGCTTTATCAGGACGAGATGTTCATCGAAGGCGGGCGGACCTTTGCCAATCAGGCGCGTCTGTCGGCGCAGGGATTGCCCCAGATCACCGTCGTGCACGGCTCGTCGACCGCGGGTGGCGCCTACATGCCAGGGCTGTCCGACTACGTAATCATGGTGCGCGGCCGGGCCAAGGTGTTTCTAGCCGGCCCGCCGTTGCTCAAGGCAGCCACCGGCGAAATCGCCGAGGACGAAGAACTCGGCGGCGCGGACATGCATGCAGGCACCGCCGGCACCTGCGAATATCTGGCCGCCGACGATGCCGATGGCATCCGCCAGGCACGCGAAGTCATGGCGCGGCTGGACTGGAACGCGCGCGCGCCGAAGGCCGACCTGCGGGCGTTTGGCCCGCCGCGCTACGACATCGACGAGCTGTGCGGCATCGTCTCGGCCGACCATAAAAAGCCCTACGACTGCCGCGAAGTGATCGCGCGGTTGGTGGACGATTCCGACTTCGACGAATTCAAGGCCGATTTCGATGCCCAGCTCGTCTGCGGCCATGCCGCGGTCGAAGGGCGCACGGTCGGTGTGATCGGCAACAACGGCCCCATCACCACCCAGGGCGCGAACAAGGCCGCCCAGTTTATCCAGCTGTGCTGCCAGGCCGATATTCCGCTGGTATTCCTACAGAACATCACCGGCTATATGGTTGGCAAGGATGCCGAGCAGGCCGGCATGGTCAAGCACGGCTCGAAGATGATCCAGGCCGTGGCCAATGCCCATGTGCCCAAGATCACCTTCGTGATCGGCGGCTCCTTCGGGGCTGGCAACTACGGCATGTGCGGGCGCGGTTTTTCGCCGGATTTCATTTTTGCGTGGCCGAACGCGCGTACCGCGGTCATGGGCGGCGAACAGGCCGCGGGCGTGATGCAGATCGTCACCGAGGCCAAATACAAGGGCCGCGGAGAAGCCCCGCCCGAGGGCATGCTCGACAAGATGTACGAGCAGATCACCACCAAGTTCGAGCAACAGGGCCATGCCTTTTACGGCAGCGCCCGCCTGTTCGACGACGGCCTGATCGATCCGCGCGATACCCGCCGTGTGCTCGCGCTCACGCTATCCGTGTGCCGTGACGCGCGCCAGCGCGATGTGCGGCCCAACGACTTCGGCGTCGCCCGTTTCTAAGGCCTCGCTGCCAGGAGAATTCGAATGTTTACCCATGAACACGAAGAGATACGCCGCACAACCGAGCGCTATATCGAAGAACAGGTCAATCCGCACGTGCTCGAATGGGAAAAGGCGGGCGTGTTTCCGGCCCACGAGCTGTTCAAGGGCCTGGGCGATCTGGGTCTACTGGGCATTACCAAGCCGGAAGAATACGGCGGGCTCGGCCTGGATTATTCCTATCAGGTCGCGTTTGCCCAAAGTCTGGGGCGCATGACCTGCGGCGGTATTCCCATGGCCGTGGGCGTACAGACCGATATGGCCACGCCCGCGCTGGCGCGCTATGGCAGCGATGAACTCAAGCGCGACTTCCTGGCGCCGGCGATCGCCGGCGACCAGGTGGCCTGTATCGGCGTATCCGAGCCGGGGGCGGGTTCGGACGTGGCTGGCATTACCACCACGGCCAAGCGCGACGGCGATGACTACATCATCAACGGTCAGAAGATGTGGATCACCAACGGCACCCAGGGCGACTGGGTCTGCCTGCTGTGCGTGACCGGCGGCCCAAACGATGACAAGGGAAAACATACGAACAAGTCGCTGATCGTCGTGCCGCTGGACGCGCCGGGCGTGAACCGCGAAACCAAGCTCGACAAGCTCGGCCAGCGCAGCTCGGATACGGCCATCATCTTCTTCGACAACGTACGCGTGCCCGCGCGCAATCTCATTGGTGAAGAAGGCCAGGGCTTCACCTACCAGATGCAGCAGTTCCAGGAAGAACGCCTGTTTCTGGCGGCCAGTATTCTCGAGGCCATGCAACGGGTGTTCGACGATACGGTGGCCTACACCCGCGAACGCAAGGCCTTTGGGCGCGGCGTGATCGACAACCAGTATGTGCAGTTCACGCTCGCCGAGCTCGCCACCGAGCTGGAAGCCGCCCGCGCGCTCACCTATCAGGCCACGTCCGATCTGGTCGCCGGGCGCGATGTGACCCTCAATGCGTCGATGGCCAAGCTCAAGACCAGCCGCCTGGCCCGCCAGCTCACCGATACCTGTCTGCAGTTCTGGGGCGGGCAGGGCTACATGGCCGAATCGACCACGGCCCAGTTCTATCGCGATCTGCGTCTGCATTCGATCGGTGGCGGCGCGGACGAGATCATGCTCCAGATCATTGCCAAGCGCCTCGATCTGCGCTCGCTCTGAGGGCAGGAATATCCATGTCGCTACCTGAAACACAACACCTGGCGCTCGATCAGACCGACGGCGTGCTGGTCGTCACTTTCGACCGGGCCGATGTCTCGAACGCGCTCAATATCGACATGGTAGAAGAGCTGGCCGCGACCTTTGCAGCGGTTAGCGACGATCGCGAGGTGCGTGCGATCGTGTTGCGCGGCGCCGGCCGGCATTTCTGTGCCGGCGCGGATCTGAAATCAATCGGCGCTGTCTCGGGCGATGATCCGCACGCGGCAGTCATTGCATTCAACCGCCGCTTCGGCGAGGTGCTGGCCCAGATTGATCGCGCGCCGCAGGCAGTCGTGGTCGTGGCCCACGGCGCGGCCCTGGGCGGTGGTTTCGGCCTGCTCTGTGTGGCCGATATCACCATCCTCACCCGCGATGCCGTCACGGGCATGCCGGAAACGCGGCTGGGCCTGCCCGCCGCCCAGATCATGCCGTTTGCGGTGAAACGTATCGGCATCACCGTCACCCGGCGCATCGCCGTCTGCGGGCTGCGCTTTGACGGCGCCGAGGCGTATCGACTCGGCGTGGCGCATGAACTGGTCGACGACCTGGCTGCGGCCGATGCTGCGCTGGAGAAGGTCATTACGGATATTCGTGCCTGCGCGCCGGGCGCCAATGCAGCAAGCAAACGGCTTCTGGCCGCACTCGATGGCCGATCGATGGACGCGCTCGCCGATGCCGCCGCGGAAGCCTTTGCCGATTGTCTGCTCAGCGCGGAAGGGGCCGAAGGCACCCAGGCGTTTCGCGAAAAACGTGCACCCCAATGGGCGAACAAATGACCGAATTCGACAAGATCCTGATTGCCAACCGCGGCGAGATCGCGGTGCGGATCGCGCGCGGCGCGCGTGCGGTGGGTTGTCGCAGCGTGGCGGTATATTCGAGTGCGGATGCCGACGCACGCCATGTCCAAGAGGCCGACGAGGCGGTGGCGATCGGCGCCGCGCCGGCGTCCGAGTCCTATCTCGCGATCGACAAGCTCATCGCCGCGGCCAAAGCCAGCGGTGCCCAGGCGATTCATCCCGGTTACGGTTTTCTCGCGGAAAACGCGGATTTTGCCCGGGCCGTCGAGGCCGCCGGGCTGGTGTTCATTGGCCCCAGCGCCGAAGCCATCGATCTGATGGGGCGCAAGCGTGAAGCCAAGCAGCGCATGATCGAAGCCGGCGTACCCTGCGTGCCGGGCTATGAAGGCGCCGATCAAAGCGACGAGGTGCTGATCGGCGAAGGCGAACGGATCGGTTTTCCGCTCATGGTCAAGGCCTCGGCCGGTGGCGGCGGGCGCGGCATGCGGCTGGTCGAGCAACAAGCCGATCTGCACGACGCGATTCGCGGCGCGCGTTCGGAAGCAGCAAGCGCGTTCGGCTCGGATGAGCTGATTCTGGAAAAAGCCGTGCTCGGCGCGCGCCATGTCGAAATTCAGGTGCTGGCCGATCAACACGGCCATGTCATCCACCTCGGCGAGCGCGACTGTTCGGTACAGCGGCGTCATCAGAAAGTGGTCGAAGAAGCGCCGTCGCCGGCCGTCGACGCCGAGCTGCGTGCCCGTATGGGTCAGGCCGCGGTCGATGCGGCCGCCGCCATCGGTTATCGCGGCGCCGGCACGGTGGAATTCCTGCTCGATGCCGGTGGTGCGTTCTATTTCATGGAAATGAATACGCGCCTGCAGGTCGAACACCCGGTCACCGAGCTGGTGACCGGGCTCGACTTGGTCGCCTGGCAGCTGCGTATCGCCGCCGGCGAGCCGCTCGCGCTGGCACAGCACGATGTGCACTTCAACGGACATGCCATTGAAGTGCGGCTGTGCCTGGAAGACGTCACCCAGGACTTCATGCCGCAAACCGGTGTCGTGGCCGCATGGCGCGTGCCACAAGGCCCGGGTATTCGTGTCGACCACGGGCTGCTGGAAGGGCAGATCGTCAGCCCGCATTACGATTCCATGGTCGCCAAGATCATCGCCTGGGGCGAAACACGGGATATCGCGCGCCGCCGCCTTGCTGCAGCGGTAAACGATACGTTGTTGTTCGGCCCGACCAGCAATCGCGATTTTCTGGCCCGCATTCTGGCGCATCCCGCGTTTGTGTCCGGCGACTTCGATATCGGGTTTGTGGGCACCCATATGCAGCAGGCGCTGGGAGCCGACGCCCCCACGCCTGCGCATCTGGCACTGGCCGCGGCCGCCTGTCATGCCCGCGACGCGGCGGCGTTGGCCGAGCAGGCAGGCCTGGCGAACGCGCTTGCCGGCTGGCGAAGTTCCGGCACCAACGACACGCCGCTAGTCTTGGGCCACGAGGACAACCGCTACGAACTCAGGCTGCGCCACGACGGCACGTGCTACGAGGTGGCAGTCGACGATATCCGCGTGGATATCCAGATCGGGCCCATGAGCGGGACGCGTTTCGATTATGTATTGAACGGTGTGGCCGCGCGTGCCGACGTGTTATGTCGCGGCGCTCAGCTGTGGCTCTGTGCGCAGGGCCACACCGCGGTCTATACCGATGTACTGCGCCTGCCACCCGCAGCGGCCGACGGCGCCGGCGATGGGCGTGTGCTGGCCCGCATGGACGGCAAGATCCAGCGCGTCGATATTGCCGTGGGGGATCGCGTTGCCGTGGGTGACACGTTGCTCGTGCTCGAGGCCATGAAGATGGAGTTTACGATCACGGCGGATATCGAAGGCGAGATCGAAAGCCTGGGCTGCGCCGCGGGCGACCAGGTCGCGGCACGCCAGTTGTTGGCCGTGATCGCGGCGGATAATCTTTAAGGCCTTGTCCCGTCTTCGAGAACCCCTCTTGCCCGATCTGCGCCGTATCCCCGCGCTGGCTGCCACCTGTGTAGCGCTAGCGACTGCCTTGCTCGGTTGCGCGAGTGCGCCAGCTTATCGATTCGTCGATCCGGCCCACGAAGACAGTCGTTACGATGGTTTTCTCGCCTATGCGGCCTTTGCCGATCTGGCGATCGAAGCCGCTTTCGAACGCGCGCTCTGCGATCGGCTGTTTCAGGCCGGGCATGCCTGTACGCCCATGCTCAAGGCCGCGCCGCCCACGCGCGAACAGGATGCGGCCAGCCGCCATGCTGCCAGCCAGACGAGCGGTGCCCAGGCCAGCATCGTCATCGAACTGACCGATATGGATAGCGTCTCGCGGCAGGTGATCGGCCACGGGCGGGCGGCCTACAACGTGCGCGTGATCGACAATGCCGCTCAGCAAGTGACCGCGCAGTTTGCGTTCGACAACGCATCCGGCGCGCGCCAATCGGTCGCGAAACAGGCTGACGAGTTGGCCCGCCGGATCGTTTCCGCACTCAAGAAAGAATCGCTTCTTTACCAGCGATAGGGCGTGGACGCATCGACACTCGCAAAAGAGTGGAGCGGCGGACGAGATTCGAACTCGCGACCTCGACCGTGGGAGGGTCGCGCTCTACCAACTGAGCTACCGCCGCCACACCCGCACAGCTAACGCGATCTGTCGCGTTTTTGCAATAGGCAGATAAAAACGATGCAACGCAGCATTGGCGATCGGCGTATTGTAATAAAAGCATTCGGGTAGGGCTGGTACGGCGCGTATCGGCGTTCTAGTCTGTAACCTCTCATTTTTCCATAGACTTTCAGTCGCGGGAGCGGTGGCATGAATAAGGCGTTGGTGACCGGCGGCACCGGTTTTATCGGCCGGCATCTTTGCGAGTCGCTGTTGGCAGATGGCTGGGCCGTCCAGGTGATCACCCGCGATACTGCGGCTGCGGCCAAGGTGCTGCCGGCCGGCGTGGTGCCGGTCGCCGATATCAAGACCGCAGCACCGGCCGATGCGGTCATCAATCTCGCTGGCGAAAATCTGGCCGACGGTCGTTGGACCGAAGCGCGCAAGCGCGAAATGCTGGAAAGCCGCCTACGGATTACGCGTGAACTCACCGAAGCGCTCGGCGAGTGGGAGGATGCGCCGCAGGTCCTGGTCAGTGGCTCCGCGGTCGGTTATTACGGCGCGCGTGGCGACGATGTGCTCGATGAAAGCGAACCGCCCGGCGACGAATTCCAGTCCGAGCTGTGTGTGGCTTGGGAACAGGCTGCCCGGCGTGCCGAAGCTGCCAGTATTCGGGTATGCCGTGTGCGTACCGGTATCGTGCTGGGCGCCGAGGACGGCGCGCTGGCGCAGATGATCACGCCATTCAAGTTCGGGCTGGGTGGTCATTTCGGCACCGGCACGCAATACATGCCGTGGATTCATATCCGCGACGAGGTCCGGGCGATTCGCTTTCTTATCGATAAGCGGGACTGTAGCGGTGCGTTCAATCTGACCGCGCCCGAACCGGCGACGAATCGCGAGTTCACGACCACGCTCGCGCGTGTGCTGCACCGGCCCAACTTTGCGTGGGTGCCCGGCCCGGCGCTCAAGTTGATGGTGGGCGAGATGGCACACTTGCTGCTCACCGGCCAGCGCGCCGTCCCAAGCGCGCTCGAGAAAGCCGGTTTCACGTTCGAATTCCGTCGGCTGCAGCCGGCGTTGGAAGATCTGCTCGGAGACCGCTGAATGACCGATGCGCTGATTGCCACGCTGCGCGATATCGTCGGTACCGATGACGTTCTGCAGGCGCAGGCCGCGTCCGCCTATCTGGTGGAATGGCGCGGTGCATTTCGACCGACGGCCCTCGCGGTCGTGCGACCGGCGGATACGCAGCAAGTGGCGGACGTGATCGTGGCCTGTGCGAACGCCGGGTGTGCCGTAATTGCCCAGTCGGGTAACACGGGGCTGGTCGGCGGCGCGGCCGCGAACGATGCGCAACGGCACGTGATCGTCAATCTCGAGCGCAT
This sequence comes from Salinisphaera shabanensis E1L3A, assembly GCF_000215955.2. Classification (GTDB taxonomy): domain Bacteria; phylum Pseudomonadota; class Gammaproteobacteria; order Nevskiales; family Salinisphaeraceae; genus Salinisphaera; species Salinisphaera shabanensis. The sequence goes on along the minus strand of NZ_AFNV02000004.1, from coordinate 74,204 downwards.
GAACCGCATACGTGCAGTCGATGCCGACAATGCCACGATTACCGTCGAGGCCGGCTGTATTCTGTCCGACGTGCAGCAGGCGGCCGTCGATGCCGGCCTGTTCTTTCCGCTGACGCTGGCGTCGCGCGATCGCTGTCGTATCGGCGGCAATCTGGCCACCAACGCCGGCGGGCTGAACGTGGTGCGCTACGGCAATATGCGCGATCTCGCGCTCGGGCTTGAAGTCGTGCTCGCCGATGGGCGCGTGTGGAACAACCTCACCGGCCTACGGAAGGACAACAGCGGTTTCGATCTCGATGATTTATTCATCGGCAGCGAAGGCGCGCTGGGCATCATCACCGCTGCAGTATTGAAACTCTACGAGCCGGTCGTCCAGCAGGTAAGCGCGCTCTTTGCGCTGGAGTCTCCGGCGCAGGCGGTGCGCCTGCAACGCCGGCTGACCGCGGCCTCGGGGCATAATCTGACCGGTTGCGAGCTTATGTCGCGTCAGGCGGTAGAACTTGCCTGTACGCATATCGACGGCTGCGAAGAACCGTTCGATATCGATCACGAGTGGTATCTGCTGGTCGAATTGGCCAGCTCGGCCGAAGGCCATTGGCTGCTCGATGCGATCTCGAGCGTGGTGGAGCGAGCGCGCCGAGAGCATGAATGGGTGGATGTGATCGTCGCCCACGATGTCGAGATGAGCCGTCGCCTATGGCATCTGCGCGAGTCGTTACCGCCGGCCCAGGTCGCCGAAGGCGCCTCGATCAAGCACGATATCTCGCTGCCCGTATCGAAACTGCCAGCTTTTCTCGAGCGGGCGCTGACCGCGATTCGCGAAGCGCTGCCCGGCGTCCGGCCGTGCCCGTTCGGGCATGTGGGCGACGGCAACCTGCATTTCAATCTGTCCCAGCCCGTGAACGCCCACGGTCCCGCGTTTCTCGCCCAGGCAGGGGCGGCCCATGCCGTGGTGCACGACATCGTCGCCGAGATGGGCGGCTCGATTGCGGCCGAACACGGTATCGGCCGGCTCAAGGTTGCCGCGCTCGACCGGTATAAATCCGAAGTCGAGCGCGACATGATGCGGGCGATCAAGACAGCACTCGATCCCGATAATCGCTTGAACCCGGGGGCCGTGGTCGCGTCGGATTAAACCGTTCGCGATTCACTGCTAGCGGATGAAGTATCCCGCCGGTTTGAGGGCATCGTCTTCACGAACCAGGGTCACCGTTTCCTGCATGGTTGCCGTTTTATCGAAACGGCTGGCGTAGACGATCACGACGTAGTCGTTTTCCGGGACGTTCGGTAGGTTGCGGGTTTGAGCGACCGAGATCAGCGCACGTTGTTCCAGCCGGCCGGCTCGTTCTCTTGCGTTTTCAATCGCGTCGACCCACTTCGCCTCGCTGATCCCGCCTTTGAACAAGGCGGAAGCCTGCTGCCAGCTGCGTGCATATTCGCCGCTGTCGACCAGCCCCAGCCATGAGCGGGCCACGTTATCGAAGCTGGCGTCGCTTTGTACGTGGGGCGGCTGCGTCGCGCAACCGGTGGCAGCTAGCATCAATGCGGCGAGTAATAAGCCGCCGAACGCTGCCCTGTGCCACGCTGCCACGAATGAATCAGCCGCCTGCCATGCCGGTAGCGCTAACCAGCGCAATCAACGGCTGCGGGTAGATGCCGAAAAAGATCACCGCCGCTGCCAGCAACAGCACCATGATGCCGCCCGACTGTTGACCCCAGCCGGAGACCGCATCGCGACGGCTTTCGCCGGGCTCGTCGAGAAACAGGATAACCATCATGCGCAGGTAGTAATACAGGCCGATGGCGCTGCCGAGGACGATGCCGGCAACCAGCGACCACAGGCCGGACTGTACGGCGATGGCGATTACATAGAACTTGCCGAGAAACCCAGCGGTCATCGGGATGCCAGCCAGCGACAGCATCATGATCGTGAACACTGCAGCCAGGTACGGCCGGCGCCAGAACAGCCCGCGGTAGTGGTGCAGGGCGCCGGCATCGGTGCCCGAGTACGGGCTCGATACGAGCGTGACCACGCCGAACGCACCCAGCGTGGTGGCGACGTAGGTCGCCAGATAAATGCCCACAGTCTCGATGCTGAACGTGCCGCCGGCGACAATCGCGGTCATCAGATAACCCAGATGCGCGATCGAGGAATAACCGAGCAGACGCTTGACGTTGCGTTGGCGTAGTGCGAGCAGGTTACCGATCATCATCGAAGCAAACGCGATAACGCCCATCAGCGTCAGCAGCCAGCCATCTGACGCCGGCGGCGCGAGCGTGAAAAAGCGCAGTAGCAAGGCGAACACAGCGACCTTGCTGACGGTAGCCAGAAATGCCGATACAGGCCCCGGCGCGCCTTCGTAAACGTCCGGTGTCCAGATGTGGAAAGGTACCAGCGACAGCTTGAAGGCCAAGGCCACGACCATCATGCCCACGCCGACAAGCAGCCAGGACTGACTGTCGCTGCCATTGGCCAGTGTGTCTGCGAGCCCGGCGTACTCGAGGGTGCCGGACGCGGCATAGAGTAGGGCCATGCCGAACAGCAAAAACGCCGAGGCCGCGCCGGATAGCACCATGTACTTCAGGCCGGCTTCCAGCGAGATACGGTCGCGATAAGCGTAGGCGACCATGCCGTAAAGCGGGACCGACAGCAGCTCAAGGCCGATGAAAAGCGAGGCAAAATGCCGGCTCGCGATCAGCGCGAGCGCGCCGCCGGCCGAACAGAGCAGCAGGATATAGAACTCTTCGCGCCGATCCGGCAGCGTTTCCAGATAGGCATGCGCAAGCGTCGTACAGGCGAGCGATGCCACCAGCACGATGGCACCGAACAACAGCGAATAGTCATCGATGATGAACAGCGGCGTGACCTGGATCGGCGTGATCTGGAGAACGCCCAGCAGCGACAACAGCGCGGCGTTCAAACCGACGACAGTCATCGTGGCCGCGGTGAAGTGGTTACGGCGCACCGCGATCGACAGCATCACGCCAACGACGGTCGCACAGAGGATGACCAGAGGCGCCAGGGCGAGCAGATGAGTAGAGAAGTCGGTCATGACGCCTTTCGCTTAACTAGTCGGCAACGGAGCAACGGCGAACCAGTCGGTGACTTCGGTCATCGCCGTATGCGAGATATCGAGCACGGTATTCGGGAACAGCCCGAGCCAGAGCGTGAGCACGAGCAATAGCAGCATCATGCTGTATTCGCGCGGATCGAGCCCGCCGAGCGAAGCTTCCGACTTGGGTGTGCCCCAGTAAACCCGGTGCATGAGCACGAGCGAATAAATCGCTGCCATGACCAGTCCGCCGCTGGCGGCAACCACCACCCACGGCACGGTATCGAAAGCGCCGAACAGGATCAGGAATTCGCCAATGAAGTTGCCGGTCCCGGGCATGCCCAGCGAGGCCATGACGAACACCAGCGCAAAGCCGGGCAGCGCACCCATACGCCCGAACAGGCCGCCCATCTGACGCATGTCACGGGTATGGATACGCTCGTAGATCTGACCGGAAATGATGAACAGGCCGGCGGCCGAGAAGGCATGCGCCACCATCTGCACGATCACGCCCTGCAGCGCCAAGAGCGTGCCGGAATAGATGCCGATGAGTACGAAGCCCATGTGCGAGATGCTCGAACAGGCAATCAGACGCTTGACGTCGGTCTGTGAAAACGCGAGCAAGGCACCGTAATAGATACCGAACAGTCCAAGTGCCATCGCGACCGGCGCGAATTGAGCCGAGGCTTCCGGGAACAGCGGAATCGCGAAACGCAGCATGCCGTAGGCCGCGGTCTTGAGCAGAATACCGGCCAGATCGACGGAACCCGCGGTCGGCGCCTGCGCATGGGCGTCCGGCAGCCAGCCGTGCAGCGGTACCACCGGCAGTTTGACCGCAAAGGCAATGAAGAAGCCCAGCATCAATACATAGGCAATCGTGCCGGTCAGCGGTGTTTCACGCAGCACCATATAGTCGAAGGTGAACGTGCCGGTCTGGCTATAGTGCGCGAACACCAGCCCAAGGATCGAAACCAGCATCAACAGGCCACTGGCCTGGGTGTAAATGAAAAACTTGATCGCCGCGCCGATACGGGTATTGCCTTTCGAGCCGCTGTGTCCCCACAGCGCGATCAGGAAATACATCGGCACCAGCATCATTTCCCAGAAGAAGAAGAACAGGAAAAGATCCACGGCCAGGAACACGCCGACCACGCCGCCGATGATCCACAGCAGGTTCAGATGAAAGAAGCCGATCCGGTTGGTGATTTCCTGCCAGGAGCACACCACGGCGAGCACACCGAGAAAGCCGGTCAGCATGATCATGATCAGCGACAGGCCATCCAGCGCCAGATGGAACGAAATACCGAAGCGATCGATCCAGGACAACCGGATTTCGTGCGCCCAGTTCGGCGCGTCGCCCACCACGCCGCCGGCCAGCGAATAGTCGCCCGTCAGCCATAGCCAGAGCGCGAGACCGACCACGAGCAGCATGGTCAGCAACGCGATCCAGCGCGGCGCCTGCGACGGCGCATGGCGGCTTTCCAGCTGCCAGCACAGCAGGCCGCCGATGAAGGGAACGAATAAAAGCCAGCACAGGATCATTGAAAGCGTTCCTTGGGACCTGTGAATGAGCGCGCAAGTGTCACGCCGTTATCGTGTGTGTTCATACGCATCAACCGAACAGCAGCGCGACCAGCAGCAGGGCGGCGCCGGCGAACAACGATAGGGCATACCAACGCAGCCGGCCGCTCTGGGTCGTGACCAGCGCGCTGTTGAGCATGAGCGCGAACTGTGGCGCGGCATTGACGGTCGAGTTGATCCAGTCACGCCGATGCAGACGAGTCAGCAGCAGGTACGGGCGCACGAACACACGGTCGTAAAGCGTGTCGAAGCCCCAAGCGTTATGCCAGAGCTGCCACAGGCTACGACCGAGCGGGTTGGCGGCCAGCTTTTCAGCCGTCTGCCGGTTGCCCAGGAACAACGCTGCAGCCACGCCGAGGCCGACTACGGCCACTGCGGCCGACAGAATTTCCACCACGAGTTTCGTGGTGCCGTGATCGCCACCTTCATGAACGGGCAGCACGTCGGCCAGAGGCGGATGGATCCAGGCGCCCAGGAACGTGGAAAGAATCGCCAGCACGATCAGCGGCAGGTGATGGGCGATGCCCGTACCCGCATGCGCCTTGATCTGGGCTTCGCCATGGAAAGCGATGAAGATCATGCGGAAGGTATACAGCGCGGTCAGGAACGCGCCGGCAAGACCGGCGAACCAGAGCACGTAATGGCCGTTGGCGAACGACAGCCACAGGATTTCATCCTTGGAGTAGAAGCCGGCAGTCACCAGTGGCAGGGCAGCCAGGGCCGCGCCGCCGATGATGAACACACCGTAGTCTAGCGGCAGGCTCTTGCGCAGCCCGCCCATCTTGAAGATGTTCTGCTCGTGATGGCAGGCGATGATCACCGAGCCCGAGGCCAGGAACAGCAGCGCCTTGAAGAAGGCATGGATCATCAGATGAAAGATCGCCGCATCCCACGCGCTAACGCCGAGCGCGAGGAACATGTAGCCGATCTGGCTCATCGTCGAATAGGCGAGGACGCGTTTGATATCGGTCTGGCACAGAGCGGCGAAGCCGGCGAGCAGCAGTGTAACGGCGCCGACCACGCCCACCAGTGCAAGCACGGCCGGCGCCAGTTCGAACACGACGTGCATGCGCGCGATCAGATATACGCCCGCGGTGACCATGGTGGCGGCGTGAATCAGGGCTGAAACCGGCGTGGGGCCGGCCATGGCGTCGGGTAGCCAGGTCTGTAGCGGCAGCTGGGCGGATTTGCCGACCGCGCCGCCGAGCAGCAGTAGGGCCGCAACGCTGGCCATGGTGTCGCCCTCGGCCCATGCCTGGGGCGCCTGTTCGAGCAGCGTCTGGATATCGAGCGTGCCGAAGGTCGCGAATAGCAGGAACAGGCCGATCGCCAGGAATACGTCACCGATACGCGTAATCAGGAACGCCTTGAAGGCAGCCCAGGCGTTGGCCTCATCCTTGTAGTAGTAGCCGATCAGCAGATAGCTGCACAGGCCTACACCTTCCCAGCCCAGGAACAGCAAAAACAGGTTGTCGCCGAGCACCAGCAGCAGCATGGCGACGATGAACAGGTTCATGTAAGCGAAAAAGCGGCCCATGCCCGGCCCGCCTTCCAGGTCGTGCTTCATGTACCAGCCGGCGAACAGGTGGATCAGAAAACCCACGCCGGTGATAACGCCCAACATGGTGGCCGCCAGGCCATCGAAATAAAGCGCGAACGCCGGGGTGAAGTTGCCGACCGAAACCCAGGTCCAGAGCGTTTGCGTGTAGGCCGCGCCGTCGCCTGTGACGAACGTATAGATCAGTAGCGCCGAAACCAGCGCCGACAGACCGACCGAACCAGCTCCTATAGTCGCCGCGGCGCGATCGGGCATGCGCGGAAAGAACGACAGCGCCAGGCTGCCGGCAAGCGGGAAAACAATGGTCAGGGCTAGCAAATTCATCCTTGCATCTCGCTGGCGGCGTCGATGTCAATGGTCTTGAATCGGCGATGCAGCTGCAGCAGCAGTCCAAGGCCAATGCTGGCTTCGGCAGCGGCGAGGGTGATCACCAGAATAAACATCACCTGGCCATCAGGCGCGCCATGGGCCGCGCCAGCGACGATAAACGCCAGCCCAGCCGAATTGAGCATGATTTCCAGGCACATGAGAATGAACAGCGTGTTGCGCCGTACCACCAGGCCAACCAGGCCAAGCGTGAACAGCAGGGCGGCAAGCACCAGCCCGTGCTCCATGGGGATACCGTTCATTGTTCGCCTCCCGGGTGGCGACGCCCGCGTGCCGCGGCGATACGCTTTTCTTCGGCGACGTCGCGATCATCGCGGCCCAGGTGGGCAGCGACCACGAGTGCGGCCAGCAGCACGAAGGCCGCAAGCTCCACGATCAGCACATAAGGGCCGAACATGGTCATGCCGATACGCTCGGCCATGAGCGGCGTGCTATCGACGTTGCCCATCGAACCACCGCTGGCCAGCGCGACCGCCAAAACACCTAGAAGCACGACGCCGAGCACGCCCGGCCCGATCCAGACCTTGGCGGCGAGCCAACTGCGCTCGCGGGCCACGGTTTCGTGATTGAGGTTGAGCATCATGATCACGAACACGAACAGCACCATGATCGCGCCGGCGTAGACGATTACCTCGAGCGCTGCCGCAAACGGCGCGCCCAAGGTATAGAACACGATCGCAACCGATAGCAGCGATACGATCAGATACAGCAGCGCGTGCACGGCGTTGGCACAGCTGATCACCCGGGCTGTGGCGGCAACGGCGACGATGGCAGCGAGATAGAAAGCGATTTCCATGACCGGCCCTTAAGGGAGAAGGGTTTTGACGTCGATGGGCGCAGCCTCGTTCTCGGCCTCGCCCTTGTCCTTGCCGCCCACGGCCATGCCGGCGACGCGATAGAAATTGTAGCCGGGCCGCTTGCCGACGCCGGCAATGGTCAGGTCGGATTTTTCGTAGACCATGTTCTGGCGATCGAACTCGCCCATCTCGAAATCCGGGGTGAGCTGGATCGCATAGGTCGGGCAGGCTTCCTCGCAATAGCCGCAATAGATGCAGCGCGAGAAATTGATGCGGAAGGTTTCCGGATACCAGCGCCCGCTTTCATCCTCGGCCTTTACCACGCTGATGCAGTCCACCGGGCAGGCCACACTGCACAGATTACAGGCCACGCAGCGCTCGGCGCCGTCCGGATCGCGCGTAAGCACGATACGCCCGCGATAACGCGGCGGCAGATAAGGCTTTTCTTCCGGATACAGCACCGTATCGCGTTTGCGAAAGGTGTGCATCAGGGTCATCCAGATGGTGCGCAGAACACTCAGCATAGGTGACTCGCGTAACCGGTTAAATCGAGTAAAGAGTACGAGGTGCTCATGCCATGGCCACCACGACAGCGCCCGTGATCGCAACGTTGACCAGCGCGATGGGCAGCAGGATCTTCCAGCCGAACGCCATGAGTTGGTCGTAGCGTGGGCGCACGGTGGCCGCACGCAGGAGCACGAAGAAGCAGATGAAGAAACCGGCCTTGAGCGCGAACCAGACGAAGCCGGGCAGGATCGGGCCGAGCCATCCGCCAAAAAACAGCACTGTGGTCAGGCACGAGATCAGCACGATGCCCAGGTACTCACCCACGAAGAACATGCCGAATTTCATGCCGGAATATTCGGTGTGATAGCCGGCCGTGAGTTCCTGCTCCGCTTCGGGCAGATCGAAGGGCGCGCGATGGATTTCGGCGATGCCGGCAATGAAGAATATGACGAACGCCGGGAACTGCGGAATCACGTTCCACATCCCCGCCTGCGATTCGACGATAGCGCGCATGTCGAAGCTGCCGGCAAGCAGTACCACGCCCAGCAGGCTCAGGCCCATGAAGACTTCATAGGAAATCATCTGCGCGGCTGTACGCATGCCGCCGAGCAGGGCGTATTTATTATCGGAAGACCAGCCCGCCAGGATGACCGAGTACACGCCCAGTGAACTCATGGCAAGTACGAACAGAACGCCGATGTTCAGATCGACCACGCCGATGGTTTCGGTGAACGGCACGACCGCGAACGCCATGAGCGTCGTGAACATGATGATGCCGGGCGCGATCACGAACACGGCCTTATCGGCGAACGGCGGGATCCAGTCTTCCTTGAAGAAGATCTTGATCATGTCCGCGGCGACCTGAAGGATGCCGAACGGGCCCACGCGATTCGGGCCGTAGCGATCCTGCCAGACGCCCAACAGCCGGCGTTCGACCCAGATCAGTAGCGCGGCCGCGATGACCACGGCCAGCAGAATGGCAATGGTTTCAAACGCGGTCAGCGCAAAATCGATCAGTGTTTCTGTACTGAAGCCGAACATCAGGGCGACACCGCTGCAGGCAGACGCACGCCCATCAAACCATGCGCGCCAACCGGCACACCAATGGTCTTGTCGGGCAGGCTGGGATCAATGGTGACCGGCAGCGCATGAATCTCGCCATCGATGGTCAGGCGCAACGTATCCGCGGCGGCCAGACCGAGCGCCTTGGCGCCGGCTTCGTTGAGCGTGAACCACGCACGCGGCATGCGTTCCTGAATAGCCGGCGCCTTGGCCGACTGCGACTCGCTGCCGAAGATGTGATAACGCGGGATCGCCTGCCAGCCCTGAACCAGCTTGGGCTCGGCCGGCGCATATTCGGGTACGTTCGGATCGACCTTGAGCAGTCGCGTGCCCGGATCGCCGCCTTTGAGATGGCCACCGACCTCGTCCTGAAAACGGGTGATGGCGGCCTGGTTGGAATCCCAGCCGGGCGTCCAGGCATAGGCCATCAGAGCCGGCGGCTGATCGGTGCCGTGGTAGCCCTCCATCGAATAGGAGAGTGCGGAGTCGACGTCGACTTCCGGTCGTTTCTCGCGCACATCGACATTGGCATACAGCGCGGTACGGCCGGAATATCGATGTGGGCTGCGCGGAAAGCGCATGCCGGCCTTGCGAAAGCTCGTGCTCGGCGCGGCCGATTTGATGCCCACGAACTGCGGACAGGCCGCTTCGATGGCATCGATAAGGTCGTCCATGCCCAGCCAGTCGACCGGTTTGCCGATGGCGCTATTGAGATCCGCACACCAGCGCCAGCCTTCCTGTAGCGGCGCTTCCGGAATGAAGACCTGGAAGAAACGCTGGGCACGGCCTTCGTTGTTGACCAGCGTACCGTCGGCTTCGGCAAAGCTGCCAGCCGGCAGCACATAGTCGGCTTTGGCGATGGTCGCGGTCATGCTGTGATCAAGCACGATCAGGTTCTTCGCGGCCTTGATCGCGGCATCGACCTTGCCGTGCTGCGCACGCTCGTAGAGATCGTTCTGCATGACGACCAGCGTATCCGCACGCCGACTGGTTATCGCTTCGAACGCGTGGTCCACATCGCGGTCGCTCATCATCGCCATGCCGAGGCTGTTGGCTTCGTTCAAGGTGACGAACAGGCCCGCGTCGTCGTGCACCGACTCGAGCGCACGCATCACATTGCCGGCTGCGGTAAGCACGGCTTCGCTGCCGAGACTGGTGCCAGCCACAACCAAGGGCTTCTTGGCTTTCCTGAGCGCGGTCGCGATGGTTTCGGCGTGCGCACGCGTCTCGTCGTCGATATTGGCCGGCATGGGCGCGGTATCGTCGAGCATCGCCGCAACTGCGAAGCCGAGCTCCGCAATACGGGCCGGGCGCAGATGGAACAGCTCGGTCGCCACGTCGTCCAGGCGCGTAGCGGCCGGTACCGCCATGAACAGCGGGCTGTAGAAATGCTGGCCCTCGTCGCGCACCGCGCGGGCGTGCCATTTCGGTATGTTGGCGGCTTCGGCGAGTACATGATGTTCGTTTCGTACCGCTTGCCGCAGCGACAGCGCCAAACGCGGCGCGAACTGGGTGACGTCTTCGCCAAGCACGAACACCGCGTCGCAGGATTCCACATCGCGCAGCGTCGGCAGGCGTCCGGCATGTTCCTGTAACAAGGCCAAGGCAGCCAGGCTGGCGTGGCTTTCCGGCCCGCTCATGCCGTTATAGAAGTTGTTGGCGCCGACCAGATGGCGCAGCGCGAAGTTGTCTTCGAGCGAGGCGCGTGGCGAGCCAATGCCGACCAGGCCCTTGGCCTCGGCGAGCACGCTCTTGAGCGACGACAGGATGACGTCCATATCCTGAGGTTCGAGCACGCCGTTATCGGCGCGCACCAGCGGCTGGCGCGGACGGTCTTCGCGATTGACGAAGCCGGCACCGAAACGCCCGCGATCGCACAGGAAGTAGTGGTTGATCTCGCCGTGATAGCGGTTCTGAATACGTTTCAGAATGCCCTGACGCGAACCGGGGCTGGTATTGCAGCCCAGTGAGCAGTGCGTGCAAATGCCGGGGGCATTCTGCATATCCCACTTGCGGTTGTAGTGGGCGCCGAGCGTTTTGTCGGTAAACACGCCAGTCGGGCACACCTCGACGAGATTGCCCGAAAATTCGCTGTTGAAAGCGCCGTCGGCTTCACGCCCGAAGTAGACGTTGGAATGCGAGCCGAGCACGCGCAAATCGTCGCCATCGGCATAATCGCGGTAGTAGCGCACGCAGCGATAGCAGGCGATACAGCGGTTCATCTCGTGATTGATGAACGGGCCGAGGTCCTGATTGCGATGGGTACGCTTGGGGCCGCGATAGCGTCGGCGCGTATGCCCGGTCATCAGGGTCATATCCTGCAGATGGCATTCGCCGCCTTCTTCGCAAACCGGGCAGTCGTGCGGATGGTTGATCATCAGCCATTCGATGACCTGCGCGCGGAAGTCGCTGGCTTCCTGATCGGCGATCGAGAAGCAGCCGCCGTCCGAGGCCGGCGTCATGCAGGCCATCACGATCTGACCTTCGGTGTCGTCCTCGTTCTTGTATTGCTTGACCGCGCACTGGCGACAGGCCCCGACCGAGTGCAGTTCGGGGTGCCAGCAGAAATAAGGCAGGTCGAAGCCCTTGGAGAGCGCGACCTTGAGCAGGTTGTCGGTGTCGTCCACCTCGAACTGCTTGCCGTCGATCTTGATCGTTGCCATCGCTAAACCGTGCCCTAGTTGTTCGAGGCGGCGTTGGCCGGCTGGGTCAGCTCAAGCGTTTCTGCGTCCGGCGGAATAAGCGCCGCCAGTTCATCGCGGAAATACTTGAGACCGGATTCGAGCGGGCCCATGGCGCCGGGCGCATGGGCACAGAACGTCTTGCCCGGGCCGAGCAGTTTGACGTGCAGATCCAGCAGCTCGATATCCCCCGGCTTGCCGTGGCCGGCTTCCAGATTGGTGAGAATACGCTCGACCCAGGGCAGGCCGTCGCGACAAGGCGTACACCAGCCACAGGATTCCTGTGCATAGAAATGCTCGAGGTTCTTGAGCACGCCCACGATCGGGGTTTGGTCGTCCATGACCACCATGGTGCCCGTGCCCAGACGGCTGCCGACCGCGCCCACGCCTTCGTAGTCCATGGGCGTATTCAGATGCTCGTCAGTGAGCAGCGGCGTGGAACCACCGCCCGGCAGCAACGCCTTGAGCTTGCGCCCGCCGCGAATACCGCCGAAATGATCCAGCAGATCCGATAGCTTGGTGCCCAGCGGCAGTTCCACCAGACCGGGCCGCGCCACATGGCCTGACGCGCCGAAGATCTTGGTACCGCCGTCCTTGTGCAGGCCCAGGCCCTTGTACCATTCGGCGCCGTTTTTCACGATATGTGGGACATTACAGATCGTTTCCACGTTGTTGACCGTGGTCGGCTGGCCGAACAGGCCGGAAGCGGCCGGAAACGGCGGCTTGTGGCGCGGCACGGCACGCCGGCCTTCGAGTGCCGACAGCAACGCGGATTCCTCGCCGCAGATATAGCGGCCGGCACTCATATGCAAATACATTTTGAGCTCGAAGCCGGTGCCCAGGATGTCGCTGCCCAGATAGCCGGCTTCCATGGCCTCGTCGATGGCCCGCTGAAGCTTGCGCTGGCTTTCGGTGTACTCGCCGCGCAGGAAGACGTACGCGATATCCGCGCCGATCGCATAGCTGGCAATGGCCATGGCTTCGATCAGCTGATGCGGGTCGCCTTCCATGAGGAGCCGGTCCTTGAAAGTGCCCGGCTCCATCTCGTCGGCATTGACCACGAGATAAACATGCGCCGGGCGTTTCTCCGGATTCTCTTCGAACCGCGGCATGAACGACCACTTCACGCCGGTCGGAAAACCCGCACCGCCGCGGCCGCGCAGGCCGGCTTCCTTGACCAGGGCAGAGACGTCGGTGGGCTTCATTTCCTGAAGCGCCTTTTTATAGGCTTCCCAGCCGCCCGCCTGCTCGTACTCGCCGATGGTCATCGGCTCGCGGTTGTCGCGGATGTTTTTGGTAAGAACCTTTTCCATGACTGTTCGTCCTTGCGCCGCGCCTAGGGGTATTCCGCCAGAATGGCGTCGACCTTATCGGGCGTGAGCCGGCCGTGATAGTCGGTATTGATACGCATTGCCGGGCCGTTATCGCAGTTTCCCAGACAACAGATCGGCAGCAGCGTGAAACGATTGTCCGGCGTGGTCTGGCCGAATTCGATGCCCAGCGTCTTCTTTAGGTAGGCCAGGATTTCCTCGTAGCCGGTTAGGTAGCAGGAGATCGAATCGCAGATCATGATCACGTGCCGGCCTACGGGCTGGCGAAAGATCAGATTGTAGAACGTGGCCACCGCTTCCATCTGGGTCGGCGTGACACCCACCACGGCCGCTGCCGCTTCCAGCGATTCGTCCGATACCCATCCACGATGTTCCTGCACGATCTTGAGTGCTTCGATCGTCGCGGCACCCGGATCTTCGTACAGGGTCATCTCATGCTGGATGGCCTCGATTTCGGTTTTCGATAACTTCATCGGTCCACGTCTGCCATAACAAAGTCGATCGCACCGATAATCGCCACGAGGTCTGCTACGAGACCGCCCTGCGAGATCAGCGGGATCTGTTGCAGATGGGCGAAGCTGGGCGTGCGAATACGCGTGCGATAGCTCATCGCATGCTTGTCGGAAATACTGTAATAGCCGTTCAGGCCCTTGGTGCCTTCGACCATGCACGCCGATTCCATCGCCGGGACCACCGGGCCCCAGCTGACGGTTAAAAAGTGCGCGATCAAGGTTTCGATGTCCTGCATCGTGCGTTCTTTGACCGGCGGCGTGGTCAGCGGGTGATCGGCCTTGTAGTCACCGGCGGGCATGTTCTTCATGCACTGCTCAATGATACGACAGCTCTGGAACATCTCTTCGATACGTACGTCCAGCCGGTCCTGACAGTCGCCATTGGTACCGGTGGGAATCTCGAAATCGAAGTTCTCGTAGCCGGAGTACGGGCGCGCCTTGCGCAGGTCGAAATCCACGCCGGTCGAACGCAGGCCCGGGCCGGTAATGCCCCAGTCGATTGCTTCGTCCTGCGAGTAGGCGCCGATATGCTTGGAACGTTTGACCAGCACGCTGTTGCGCGCCATGGCTTTCTTGTACTCGGCCAGGCGCGAGGGGAACCAGTCGAGGAATTCCTTGACCTTGCGATCCCAGCCGTTCGGCAGGTCCATGGTCAGCCCGCCGATACGGAAGAACGCCGGATGCATGCGAAAGCCGGTGATCGCCTCGATGACGTCATAGGCTTTCTGGCGATCCGAGAACATCCAGAAGATCGGGCTCATCGCGCCGATGTCCTGCACATAGGTGCCGAAGAACATCAGGTGGCTGGTGATACGGAAGAACTCGCACAGCATTACGCGCACGACCTTGACCCGTTCCGGCACCTGAATGCCAAGCACGTGCTCGAGGTTCATGACGTAGGGCAGTTCGTTCATCACCCCGCCGAGGTAATCCACCCGGTCGGTATAAGGGATGTAGGTATGCCAGGACTGGCGCTCGGCCATCTTCTCGGCGCCGCGGTGGTGATAGCCGATATCCGGCACCGCGCCGATGATTTCCTCGCCGTCGAGCTGCAGCACGATACGGAACACACCGTGCACCGAGGGATGGTTCGGGCCCATGTTGAGGAACATGAACTCGGTATCGCCGGACTCGCGCTTCATGCCCCAGTCTTCGGGCTTGAACTGCAGGGCGTTCTCTTCCTCGTCCTGGCGCTTGGGGTCCAGATGCAGCGGTTCGAATTCGGTCGCGCGGGCAGCGTGATCCTTGCGCAGCGGATGGCCCTTCCACGTCGGCGGCATGAGAATGCGGCGCAGGTTCGGGTGGCCATCGAAGGTGATCCCGAACATGTCCCACACTTCGCGCTCGTACCAGTTGGCGTTGGGCCATACGCCGGTGGCAGTGGGCGTGGTCAGGTCGTCGTCGAACAGCGCCACCTTGAGCCGGATCTCGGCCACCGGCGATAGGCTGAGCAGGTGATAGACCACCGTGAAATCGGCCGCCGGCTGATTGAGGCGGTGCTCGCGTACGCGCTCGTCGATCGCGGTCAGGTCGAACAGCATGCGGTAGGCCGGCGTACTGTCCTGACGCAGAAACTTGAGCACATCGCAGATCTTGTCGCGGCCGACCCAAAGCGTGGGCATGCCGTCGGCGGTGATCTGCTCGGTGAACGTACGCTCGTCGAAGCGTTCGAACAGCTGCTGTTTGATATCGACGCGATCGAGCATCAGACCGAATCCGGCGTACGCAGGGTGGTGACCGACAGGCGCTCGCTGCGTTTGCGATCACGCATCGAGAGTTTCGGGCGTTGGGTGACGCCCTGCGGGCCGATCATCCACGACAGCGGGCGTTTTTCCGCGCCGATGTTTTCCTGCAGCAACAGCAGACCTTCGAGGAAGGCTTCCGGGCGGGGCGGGCAGCCGGACACGTACACGTCGACCGGCAGGAACTTGTCCACGCCCTGAACGACGGAGTAGATGTCGTACATGCCGCCCGAATTGGCACAGGAACCCATGGAGATCACCCAGCGCGGTTCCATCATCTGGTCGTACAGACGCTGGATCACGGGCGCCATCTTTAAAAAGCAGGTGCCGGCGATCACCATGACATCGGATTGGCGCGGCGTGGCACGAATGACTTCCGAACCGAAACGGGCCATATCGTGAGGCGCCGTCAGAGCGGTCGCCATTTCCACGTAGCAGCAGGACAGGCCGAAGTTGAACGGCCACATCGAGTGCTTGCGCCCCCAGGCGATCATGTCATCGAGCTTGGCGGTGACGACATTACGCGCCAGCGCATCCTCGATCGTGCCGCCGCTGCCATCGTCCGAACCGGCGGAGCCGGGCTTCGGATTCTTGTCGGTACTAGTCAGTGACCATCCCATTAATGATCGTCCTGTCGGGTGTTCAATCGAACGTCGTGTTCAAAGCGCAGCTGATTCATCGCGGCTTGGCATCCAGGTTGCGGCGACGATTGCTTTCGATCGCCTCCAGGCGGTACTGGCGCGGCGCCTTGGGCGCCCAGTCCAGCGCGCCAATGCGCCACTCGTAAATCAGACCCAGAGTGAGTACGCCGAGAAAGAACAGAAATGCGAAATAACCGGGCCAGCCGAGCGCAGGCGCGGCGATGGCCCAGGAGAAGATGAAGACCACTTCGAGATCGAAAAGCACGAAGATGATCGCCACCAGATAAAATTTGGCCGAGAAACGCATACGAGCGCTGCCGGTGGGCTTGATGCCGGATTCGTAAGGCTCGTTGCCCAGTCGCGAGTTGTGGCGCCCCCCAAGAACGGCCGATACGCCGAGCATGAACACAATCAAGCCCAGCGCGCCCGCGGCGAATAGCAGCAGGGGCCAGATCACAACGGCTTGTTCGGTAGCGGCATTCATTGCGTGTTCCTATTCTACGCGAAGCACTCGTGCGTGGATCCATATCGCGTGCGGGTCGCGAATATAATCAGTGTAGTGTACACAATAATCCGGTGCCGGCGTTCCCTCGTGGCCAGCCGATGCATGACGCATCGCCGCGTCAACGGTAGCCGATTTGCCCCTATCTGTGCGAACTAAAAATTGCGCCAAATAGAAATAATTCTCATTTGCGGCATATTTTTTGCTTGAAGCGTGCGGTCAATACTTTCTGATTGGACCGACGCAGGCTATGGTGAAGGCAACAAACACGCCGGAGGGACCCATGGCCCAGAACGTTGCCCAGAAACTCATCGCGTCGCATCTCCTCGATGGAGAAATGACGCCGGGCGAAGAGATTGCGCTGCGAATCGATCAGACGCTCACTCAGGACGCGACCGGCACGCTGGTGATGCTCGAACTCGAGGCAATGGAGCTCGACCGCGTCAAGACCGAGATTTCGGCTCAGTATGTCGACCACAATCTGATCCAGGAAGACAACAAGAATCCTGACGATCATCTGTTTCTGCAGTCGGCCTGTGAACGCTTTGGCGTCTATTATTCGCGCCCCGGCAACGGTATTTCGCACGCGGTGCACATGGAGCGCTTCGGGCGGCCGGGCAAGACCCTGCTCGGTTCCGACAGCCACACGCCGGCTGGCGGTTCCATGGGTATGCTCGCGATCGGTGCGGGGGGGCTGGAAGTGGCCATGGCCATGGCCGGCGAACCGCTCTATACCAAAATGCCCAAGGTCTTCGGTATCAAGCTCACCGGCGAGCTGCCGGATTGGGTATCGGCGAAAGACGTGATTCTCGAAATGCTTCGCCGGCACGGCGTTTCCGGCGGCGTCGGTAAGATCATCGAGTACTACGGGCCGGGCCTGGAAAATCTGGAGGCCATGGACCGTCACGTGATCGCCAATATGGGCGCCGAGCTGGGCGCGACCACGACGGTATTTCCGGCTGACGCCGAGATCAAACGCTTTCTCAAGTCCCAAGACCGCGAGGATGAGTACGAAGAGCTCGTGGCCGATGAGGACTGCGAATACGACGAGCACGATGAAATCGACCTGTCGACGCTGGTGCCGCTGATCGCCAAGCCGACGTCGCCGGGCAACGTCGTACCGGTGGAAGAGGTCGCCGGCGACGAGCTGTATCAGGCCTATATCGGCTCCTCGGCCAACCCCGGTTATCGTGATTTCGCGGTCACCGCGGAAATGGTGCGCGGTCGCGAGGTGAGCAAGCATGTCTCCTTCGATGTGAACCCGTCGTCGCGGGCCATGCTGCAGACGCTGGCCCGCGACAACCTGCTCGGGCCGCTGATCGCATCGGGCGCACGGCTGCATCAGGCCGGCTGCAACGGCTGTATCGGCATGGGCCAGGCGCCGGCCTACAAGCGCAACAGCCTGCGTACGACGCCGCGCAACTTCCCGGGGCGTTCGGGCACCAAGGAAGATTCGGTCTTCCTATGTTCGCCGGAAACCGCGACCGCATCCGCATTGATGGGCAAGATCACCGATCCGCGCACGCTGGATTTCGAGTATCCGAAAGTGAAGAACCCGGACGATCCGGTGGTCAACGACAAGATGCTCGAAGAGCCGCTGCCGATCGAAGAGGCGCGCAAGGTGGAGCTGGTCAAGGGGCCGAACATCAAGTCGCTGCCGGATTTCGACGGCATTCCGGACGAATTCGAACTGCCCGTATTGCTCAAGGTGGGCGACGATATCTCGACCGACGAAATCATGCGCGCCGGGGCGGAAGTACTGCCGTTTCGTTCAAATATTCCGGCAATCGCCGAGTTCGTCTATGATGGTGTGGACGAGGATTATCCCGATCGCGCCAAGGATACGGGCGACCACGCCATTATCGGCGGCTCCAATTATGGCCAGGGCAGCTCCCGAGAGCATGCGGCGATCGCGCCGCGTTACCTTGGGCTGCGTGTGGTCATCGCCAAGGACTATGCCCGTATTCACTGGCAGAACCTGGTCAACTTCGGCGTATTGCCGCTGACCTTTGCTAACGAAGACGACCTGGATAATCTCAAGCAGGGCACCAAGCTCAAGATCACCGGCCTACACGAGGCCTTGGCTGCGGGCGACAGTGTCGAAGTGGAAACCGAAGACGGCGCAACGATCAGCTGCAAACATGCACTGTCCGAGCGTCAGATCGAAATCCTGCGCGCTGGCGGGTTGATTAACTGGAAGCGCGATCAGGGCTAGCCTCGGCCCGGGTGGGCGCGGTCTGACACGTCGCTGTCATGCGGCGCCGGTTACCATGCCGGCGCCATTTTTGCTTGGCGGCCCTCAGGGTCGCTGCGTAGGCAGCAGTGTTTTGTTTGGGTTGATAAACCTTTTTGCGCCAGGGCAACGACCATGACCCAGCTCTATCGCGATATCGACCATGCATACCGGCTCAGGCTTTGCGACACCGAGCGCAGCTGTATCGGCGCGCGTCTGGCAGGCATCGGCGTGCATTACGACCATGTTCCTCTGCCGGCGGTCGTATTCGACGAAGAATCACGTCCGGACGAAATCATCGGCAGTTATATCGAGCCGCTGGATCGGCTTATGGCGAGCATGCCGCGCGTGGCACTCGACGTGGCCAGTGTGTCCATCTCGCATCCGCGGCGCGAAACAATCGAGCGTGAACTCATGGTCGAGCACGCGCACGACGCGGTCGAGTCACAAGTAATGGTGCACGGCGCTGGTGTTTTGTTCATGCGTACGGCCGACACGGTGTTTGCGCTGTCCTGCGAGCCTGGGGACTATGTGCGGGTGCCACCGGGCCTCAGGCACTGGTTCCGTATGGATTCAAGTCGTTCGTTTCGTACGATTCGTTTCTTCGAAAACGAAGCCCGTCCGCGCCTGAGCCATCGCGGTGAGGATATGCGCGGGCTGTTTGAACTCGTGGGCGACGGCTTGCGTGAAACGCCGGGGCAGTCGATATAGAGCACCTCGCGTGCGACCGATTTTTGTGTCCATGTCGCCACAGGCGTATTCTTCGCTCGCCTAAGTGGTCTCACGGCTAATTTACGGGAAACCTATTCATGGATGAAAAATCCGTCGTAACCGCGTATCGCCGCCTGTCACGACAATACGATCGTTTCTTCGGCCCGGTTTTCGAACAGGGGCGCGAAGTCGCGGTGCGCAAGATGGAGTGCCGTGCAGGCGATCGTGTACTCGAGGTCGGTGTCGGTACGGGCTTGTCGCTCGATCATTACGCAGACGACGTTGAAGTCGTCGGTATCGATGTGTCGCCGGAAATGCTCGAGTACGCCAAGGCGCGCGTCAACGGCAACGCCGATCGCATTTCGCTGGCGCTGATGGATGCGCAGGCGCTCGAATATGCCGACAACAGCTTCGACAAGGTCGTCGCGATGTATGTCGTCTCGGTCGCGCCGGATCCGAAGAAAGTCGTCGAAGAAATGAAGCGCGTCTGCAAGCCCGGCGGCGATCTGTTTATCGTGAATCATTTCAGCCAGGGCAAGGGTGCCATGGCTTCTCTTGAGCGCATGGTGTCGCCGTTGTCGAAGCTGGTGGGTTTTCGCCCCTCGTTTCCGCTGGACGATTTTCTGGAAATGGCCGATCTCGACGTGGTCGAGACGCGCCCGGTCAACGCCTTTGGCTACTGGACGTTTATTCACGCGCGCAACAAAGCGGGCTGATGATGGCCTAGCGGCCGTGCCGAGGATTCTTCGGCACGGCCGCGATAAGGGCGGGTGGGCGTTCGTGCCTGGCGGTGCCGCTAGGCTTCGCCGAACAGTTCCTGACCGAGAGCGACGCGCTCGTTGGCCGAAGTCGGCACGCTCTCGAGCGCGCGGACTTTTTCCAGCCGATGGCGCAATCCCATCTGGTTGGCAAGCTGAATGTTCAGGCCCGGGCGCGCGTTGTATTCGAGCACAAGCGGGCCGTGCTCGGCGTCGAGTACTACGTCGACACCCAGATAGCCAAGCTGGGTGAGGTCGTAGGAACGCGCGGCGAGTTCCAGCAGCAAATGCCAGTCCGGAACCTGGATGCCGCGCACGGCGTTACCCGAATCCGGATGCGAGTCGAGCACGCTGTTGAACCACACGCCGTCGACCGTGCGGCCGGTGGCCAGATCGATGCCTGCGCCGATCGCGCCCTGATGCAGATTGGCCTTGCCGTCGGATTGACGGGTCGGCAAGCGAACCATGCTGGCGACCGGAATGCCGCGAAACACAATGGTTCGAATATCGGGCACACCCTGAAAACTCACGGCATCGAACACGGCATGCGGCTTGACGCGATACTCGATGATTGCCTTGTCCGGCAGCCCGCCCAGGCTGTACATGCCCGAAAGCACGTTGGAAATAAAGTGCTCAAGCTCGCTGCGGGAAACGCTCACACCCGACGAGCGCAGAAACTGATTGCCGCGCCGCCCGCCGATCACCATGATGCCGCTGCCGCCCGAGCCCTGGGCCGGCTTGATCACGAAGTCCTGACGATCACCCAGGATGTTGTCGAGATCGCGCACCTGATGCTCGATCTCGATCACGCCATAGAGCTCGGGCGTGGCAATACCCGCTTCCAGTGCCAGCTGCTTGGTCTTGAGCTTGTCGTCGACCAGCGGATAGAACTCGCGCTTGTTGTAGATGCTGATGTACTCGCCGTTGCGCTCGTTCATGCCGAGAATGCCGAGCTTTTTCAGCGTCGACGGCATGCGCAGCGGCGGGTTGCGCCGCAGTAGTCGCAAACGGCTGCGCCAGCTGCGCCCGAGGCTACTCATTGCTTGTTCGTGATCGCGCGGGCCGAAGCGCGAAAACGCCACAGCTCGGAAACCCGGTAGCCGGTATAACGGCCGGCCAGCAGCGTAAACGCGAGTACCAGCAACAGCAGTTCAGGGAATACAAAAGCGAGGTATTCGGCCAGCGGATGGGTCATGACGAGAAAACCCACGGCCGCAACGGCCAGACTGCCCAGGCCTGAGAGCAAGGCATCCTTCGGCCCGTTTTCATCCCAGACGATCGACATGCGTTCGATGGTCATCGCCAGAATCACCATCGGGAACAGCGCGATCGACAGCCCGTGTTCCATGCCCAGCTTGTGACTGATGACGGACACGCCGGCCATAAGCAGAATCACGATTGTGAGCATCGATGCCAGCCGTGGTACCAGCAGCAGTTTCAATCGCTCAAGATAGAAACGGATGATCAGACCGAGCGCCACGATGACCGAAAACAGGATGCAGCCCCAGAGCAGTTCGGTTTCACGAAACGCCAGTGCGATCAGCACCGGCATGAAGGTGCCGAAAGTGCGCAGGCCGATAAAGTTACGCAGCAGTACCACCACGAGCGCGCCCAGCGGCACCGTGAGCAGGATCTTGTAGGTGTTCTGTGTCGCGATCGGCAGCGACAGCAAAGAGTATTCGAGCACGTCCGAATTGATCAGGCGTGCACGCTGCTGGGCGAGACCCATCACGTCTCGTGACGTACGCAACGCCGAGAACTGCACGCTGGCATCGTCAGCGCCGGCCACATCGACCAGCGGCATATCGCCGGCGTACCAGACCAGCGCATCGGCCGGAAATCCGGCGGCGCCGGTACGTGGGTTGAACGCCAGCCAGCGCTCGCCGTTGTAGACCTCGAGCCAGGGCGTCAGGCTGCCGTGGCGCAGGCTACCGGCCAGCGGCAGGACATGCGCGATACGCGAGGGGATACGCGCGCCGGCAAGTATGTGCTGGATTTGCTCGACCTGGGCGGTGGCGTCCGCGGCCTCGTCGCGCAATACCTTGACCTCGGCTTCGGGGGTTGGGTCGTTGAAGCGACGCAGCAACTCGTGCGCGAACGAGGACGTGTCGGCCGAGCGCGCGCGTACGCTGTCGAGCAGGGTAAAGACAGCGGCCCGTTCGGGATCCGAATATTCGGGGATATCCGGGTAATTTGGGGTGGGCTGGGTCCGATCGCGGTGCGCGGAGCTATCTTCAGTGAGCACGACGCGGTAATACAGCGTTTGCGGCCCGCTCAGATTGCGTGCCGCCCATTGCACGACCCGGTTTGCGCCCACATCGTCGGTAGCCAGTCCGTAGCCCGCAGAAATAAAGTTCTCATCGAGCACCGAGAAACCTGGCGGGGTCTTGGGTACGGCGAGATTGATCTTGGCGGACTGATCCTTGCCGTTGAAACGCACCGTGGCTTCAGCGGTCCAGACCTGTGCACTGGACTGTGGTGTCAGTGGTACACCGAGGCGTTCGGTCTTGTAGTAGCACAGACCGATGGCTACAACGCTTAGGAAAAGCGCCAGCGCCTTGAGATGGAAGTCTTTCACTTAAGTGCGCAGCCCGTCAGTCGTCGGAATCGGAATCTTCTTCATGTTCGACGACCTTGGAATCGTGATCGCATTCGGGCTCGTTGAGAAAGCTCTTGCTGACATCGATCAGGCCAAGATGGCTGATGGTGCGCCGGCCCAGCAGTAGCGGGTAGATCATGTCGCTGCGATCACGCAGCGAAAACTGCTCTTCGTAGATCGTATCGTTCATGCAGACATCGAGCAGCACGACCGGGCGTTCGTCGCTGCCGCCCGCGCCGGTGACCTCGAGCTCTCGATACATCGGGCGCTCGAATTTCTTTTCCACCATTTCGTCGGTGCGCTGGTCTTCCACACGCGTGGTGAAGCGCACCCAGGTTTCATCGTCCTTTTCGAACTTTTCAATATCGGTGGCGTGTAGCGACGATGTCAGCGCGCCCGTATCGAGCTTGGCCTTGAGCGTGACGCCCCACGGTACGAGCTGCGCCTTCTCCACCCAGCCATAGACCGTCTTTTCACTGGCGGCGTGGCTGACCGCGGCCATTCCGAGTAGTGCGAGCATCAAGCACATACGGCTCAGGGTACGAGTCGTTTTCATCAAAACATTCCTTGGGGCAGTCTGATCAGCGGGGTAGGTAGAGTCTATTATTTTGCCGGAGCATGCGTACGCGCGATGGCACGGTGGCCGATATCGCGGCGATACATCGCCTTGGACCAGCTTATTTTTTCCACGCCAGCATAGGCGCGGGCCTGTGCCTGGGCAACGTCGTCGCCCAGGGCGCATACACAAAGCACGCGCCCACCGTCGGTGAGCACCCTGTCGTTATCGGCTGCGCGCGTGCCGGCATGAAATACCCGGGCTCCAGTGGCCTCGGCTGCGTCGAGTCCGGTGATCTCGTCGCCTTTTTCGTATGCGCCGGGATAGCCGCCGGCTGCCATGACCACGCCGAGTGCGGCGCGTGCGTCCCATTCGGCTTCGACCTGGTCGAGACGCGTTTCGAGTGCGGCCTCGATAAGATCGACCAGATCGCTTTGCAGGCGCATCAAAATCGGCTGTGTTTCGGGGTCGCCCAGACGTACGTTGAATTCGAGCACGCGTGCATCGCCGGCATCGTCGATCATCAAGCCGGCATAGAGAAAACCGGTAAAGGCGTTGCCGTCGGCGGCCATGCCGGCAACGGTCGGGCGGATCACGTCTTCCATGACGCGTTCGAACACGGCGTCGGTCATGACCGGCGCCGGCGAATAAGCGCCCATGCCGCCGGTATTGGGGCCGGTGTCGCCGTCGAACGCGGCCTTGTGATCCTGTGAGCTGGCCAGCGGCAGGATGTTTTCGCCGTCGACCAGCGCGATGAAGCTGGCTTCCTCGCCGGTCAGAAACTGCTCGACCACGATTCGTGCGCCGGAATCGCCAAAGGCGTTGTCCTCAAGCATGTCGCGCGCGGCGGCGAGGGCGGCTTCGACGCTATCGGCCAGGAACACGCCCTTGCCGGCCGCCAGGCCGTCGGCCTTGACCACGATCGGCGCGCCGACGTTATGGATGTAGGTGGCCGCTTCGTCGTAATCACTGAACACCGCATAGTCGGCGGTCGGAATGGCATGACGCGCAAGGAAGTCCTTCGAGAACGCCTTGCTGGCCTCCAGGCGCGCGGCATCGCGGCCCGGGCCGAAACAGGCCAGGCCCGCTTGTTCGAACACATCCACGATACCGGCCGCCAGCGGCGCCTCGGGGCCGATCACGGTCAGTGAAATATCGTGGTCGCGCGCGAAATCGCGCAAACCGTCGATATCGGTGGCTGCAAGCGCGACGTTTTCAACGCCGGTCATGCGCGCAGTGCCCGCGTTGCCTGGCGCCACATAAACCCGATCGACACGCTGCGAGGCGGCGATCTTGACGGCCAGCGCATGTTCGCGCCCGCCGTTGCCTACGATGAGAACCCGGTGTTGTGTCGATGTCATCTGATGTCTTGTCGTAGATAAAGGGGCGTGCCGCCACAGCGCGGTGGTACGGCTCGTGCGGCGAAGCTTAGCAAAAGCCTCTCGGAAAGCGTGCGTTCGTGGCTGTCATGAAAACGCCATGAAAGCGTCATCGAACCGTGATTTGCGCATCCTAGGCTGCATGCGAAGCCGTCACGGAGCAGGCCATGTCGAACGAGAACAAGCAACGCAAAGCGCTACGTTATCGCAGCGTGTTCATATCCGATGCCCATCTAGGCACGGCGGGCAGCCAGGCCGAAGCGTTGTCGGCCTTCCTGAAACACTGTGAGTGCGAAAACCTCTATCTGGTTGGCGACATCATCGACGGCTGGCGATTGCGTTCGACGTTCTTCTGGCCGCAGGAACATACGAACGTTGTCCGTCGCATTCTGACCAAGTCCCGGCGCGGTACGCAGGTGTATTACGTGACCGGCAACCATGACGATTTCCTGCGCAAGTTCGTCGACTATGAGCTGCGCATGGGCAATATCCAGATCGTCAACGACGCAGTGCATGTCACCGCCGACAATCGCAAGCTGTTCGTCATCCACGGCGATCTGTTCGACGTGGTCACGCGCTATCACCGCTGGGTGGCGCGTATCGGCGACGTGGCCTACGTGACGCTGCTGCGCGTCAATCGCTACTTCAATAATGCCCGCGCGCGTCTGGGCTATCCCTATTTCTCGCTGTCGGCCTATGCCAAGCACAAGGTCAAATCGGCGGTGAACTTCATCAGCGAGTTCGAAAAGGCGGTGGCCCACGAGTGTCGACGGCGCGGATTCGACGGCGTGGTCTGCGGGCATATCCACCACGCCGAGATGAAGACCATCGAGGGGGTGAGTTACTACAACTCGGGCGATTGGGTGGAGTCGGCCAGTGCGTTGGTCGAGCATTTCGACGGGCGCATGGAAATCGTCTATTGGAACGATATCAAGGACACGCTAAAACCGAGCAACGTACGTTCTCTTCGCGCGGCCTGAACCGGCGTGTGAACGTTTGCGCTGTAGCACGGTTAGACTATCGGCTTTCCTGTTGAAATCGAAAAAGCCGATATGTCTGCCGACCGCATCCTGCACGAAGGCGAATTTCTGCGCTTGAAGCGCCGCGACCATTGGGAATACGTCGAGCGCGCCAATGCCCGAGGGGCGGTCGTCATTGTCGCACTCACCCCGGACGATGAACTGCTGCTGGTCGAACAGCCGCGGCTGCCGCTACAGGCCAACGTGATCGAGTTGCCCGCCGGACTGGTTGGCGATATTGCCGGCGCCGAGGACGAAGATCTGGAGATCGCGGGCATGCGCGAACTCGAAGAAGAAACCGGCTATCGGCCGGCGCGTATGACGTTCCTCGCCGCGGGCCCGCCCAGCGCGGGGCTCGCCAACGAAACCCTGAGTTTCTATCGCGCCTTTGATCTGACGCGTATCGACGCCGGTGGCGGTGACGATAGCGAAGACATCATTCCGCATGCCGTACCGTTGGCCGAAGTCGAAGATTGGCTGGGCGCACGCGAGGCAGAAGGCAAGCTCATCGATCCGAAGATTTTTGCGGGCCTGTATTTTCTGACCCGGCAACGCTGAACTCACGAAACTCGACAGGGCCGATCGGACGATCACTGGCGAGACAGGCCGCGTAGTCGCTGCTCAGGTCGATCGCATTCAGGCACCACGGATGATCGTCCAGTCGTGCGGTATTGCCCTCGAGATCAATGGCACGAATGCGCTTGAGACCGACCCGGCCGCTGGCCTTGACCGTCGCTTCGCGCGCGCACCAGTAATCGAAAAAAGCCATGGGCGTGCGCTCGACGTGCTGACGCTCGGCAGGGTCGAGCAGGCGCGCCATGCGCGTCATGTCGCGTAGCCGTCGATACTCCACATCCAGGCCGATCCGTGCGTTATCGCACAGCGCGCAGGCGACCAGCCTGTCGCTATGCGAAATGCTGAATGCCGGTGCACCGGCGATCTGGGGTTGCCCGCTCGCACTGAATCCGATGCGTTCTACGGTGTTTCCCGAATAGCCCGCAGCCGCCAGCAACTGTTGCAATAACCAGAGTCCTGCACGGGTTCGTCGACGTGCGCCATCGTTGGCCATGCGTTCGATACGTTCGCGATAGGCGGGTGGATCGGATATGCCATGGCCGCGGATAAACAAGTCTTGATCGTGTGCATCCAAAAATGTGTAAAATACACGCACCATAAAAATAATCGATTCAATTTAGTAAGCCGCGCAGCCGAGGTTGGTCAGCAGAGACAGGCTGCGTTTTTGATTTGGCGTTCCCAGATGTCCAGCAGCCTATCCGATATTGCCTGTCCAACTGATGCGCGCGGCCCCTCCGCCGGTTTCGATGTGGCGCCTGATGAGGCGACGCGTCGCATGCTTGTGCGTTGGCATGACGTTTACGGCCCGGTTTATCGCATACCGGCGCCGCAGGGGAACGCGCGTCATTGGGTGATCCACGAGCCCGAGTTCGTTCAACAAATCATGGTGCGTCGCGCGGCGCGCTACGCCAAGGGCATGGGTCTCGATCGCGTTCGGCTGCTGCTGGGCGAGGGCATCATGGTCAGCGAGGGCGACTTCTGGGCGCGTCAGCGCCGGTTGCTTCAGCCGGCTTTCAAGCCGCGCCGTCTGGCGGACTTCAACGCCATGATCGCTGCCGAGAATGCCGATCTGGCCCAGCGTTGGGCCGAGGCCGCCCGTATCGACGCGCCGGTCGATGTCGCAGCGCATATCAGCGAGCTCACGCTGGTAATCGTGCTCAAGTCGATCTTCGGCGAGGATTATCCACGCCTCGTGGACGGCGCGGCCAACCCGTTTTCGCTACTCAGTGAGGAGGCCACCCGCGACCTGCGCTTTGCTGCGCGTTTTCATCGGCTGGGGCGCGTGGTGGAATCGATCATCGAGGCGCGTACCGAAAGTTCGCCCGAACGGTTCGATTTTCTCGGCCATATGCTCACGGCACGCGGTCGCGACGGCACGGGTATGAGCCGCCGCGAACTGGTCGACGAAGTCATGACGCTGATAGTGGCCGGGCACGAAACCACGGCTAGCGCATTGGCCTGGGCCTGGTACGAAATCGCCACGCATCCCGAGGTGTGCGCACGGGCCCAAGCCGAAGTCGATGCGTTAGCCGAGCATGAGATAGCCGATGTCGTAGATCACGCCAGCGATCGGCTGTGCTTCATCGAGGCGGTTATTCACGAAACGTTGCGTCTGTACCCGCCCGGCTGGCTGTTGTCGCGGCGGGCGATTCAGGCCGACACGCTGGGCGATTACGAGATCGCAGCAGACGATCAGATATTCATTAGCCCCTACGTGTTGCATCGCGACGCGGCGTACTGGTCCATGCCGGATCGATTCCGCCCCACACGTTTTCTGCAGGCGGGTGTGCCGTCGCAACGCTTTGCCTATATTCCGTTCGCCGCCGGCCCTCGCCACTGCGTGGGCGAGCATTTGGCGATGACTGAAATGCGACAACACCTGGTCACGATGTTGCGCCGCTTCACGCCGGTCTACGCCGGCGATCATCCACCTAAGCTGGAATCGCGGATCAATCTGCGTCCCGGCGACGGCGTGCCCATTCGCTGGCGCGCCCGAAAAGAATTCTTCTAGAGGTTTGCTTATGTCTGGTTTCCGTACGCTTGCCGACGTGTTGGATGCGCAGGGCGATTCGCCGCACGGTATCGTTTTTATCGATGGCGCCCACGACGAACGCGGACTCAACTACCGGATGCTTGCGCGGTCCGCCGAGGGGCGTTTGGCCGTGCTGCAAGAGCAGGGCATACAGGCCGGCGAACCGTTGATTCTGTTCGTCGAGGACAACCTTCGGTTCCTGCAGTTCTTCTGGGGCGCAATCTATGGCGGTATCGTGCCCGTGCCGATTGCAGCGGGTGCCACGCCGGCCCAGTTGGAAAAACTGGTGCGCGTCTGGCGCCATCTCGACGAACCACGCATCGTGGCGAGCCCCAAGCATATCGAGCGCGTGCGCGATTTCATGGAGCAGCGCGGCGAACGCGACACCGGCGAACGTTTGGCCGAGCGTTCGCTGTCGGACGAGCCGCCGGCGGTGGAGACACCGGCCGAGCGCGCATCGCTGACGCCGCAGGATACGGCGTTCATCCAGTTTTCTTCCGGTTCGACCGGTGACCCGAAAGGCGTGGTGCTCACCCATGCCAACGTGCTCGCGAATATCGAAGCGATCAGCAGCGGCTCGCAGTTCGGGCGCGATGAGGTGGCGCTGTCCTGGATGCCGCTTACCCACGACATGGGCCTGATCGGTTTTCATCTCACCCTGGTGTACAACGGCTTTGTTCATTATCTGATGACGCCGGATCTGTTTGCGCGCCGGCCGTTGTTGTGGCTAGAAAAAGCCGCCGAGATTCGTGCCACGCTGCTGTGTTCGCCGAATTTCGGTTATCGCCATACGCTGCGGGCGATTGCCGCCAAGGGCCGCCCTGAACTCGATCTGTCGAGCGTGCGCCTGATCTACAACGGCGCGGAGCCGATCGCGCCGGCGCTGGTGCGAGAATTTCTTGCGACCTTGGCACCCACCGGTCTCAAGGCCACAACGATGTTCGCTGTCTATGGCCTGGCCGAGGCCAGTCTCGCAGCCACGTTCCCGGCACCGGGTCGTGGCCTGCGTAGCGTGTCGGTGGCACGAGGCGAATTGGGCTTGGGCGATACCGTGCGCTACGACCCCGGCGCGCAGGCGCTCGAACTCGTCTGCCTGGGCACGCCGGTCAGGTCGACCGAACTCAAACTCGCGGACGCGCAAGGCGATGCGGTCGAGGAGGGTGTGGTCGGCCGGGTCTGGATACGGGGCGCCAATGTGACCGCCGGCTATTACGGCAATCCGAACGCAAACGCCGATGCGCTGGTGGGCGACGGCTGGCTGGATACCGGCGATCTGGGTTTTTGTTACGACGGCGAGCTCGTCATTACCGGCCGTGCGAAAGAGATCATCTTCGTCAATGGCCAGAACCACTATCCGCAGGATATCGAGGCCCTGTTACAGGACGTGCCCGGCGCGGAACTCAACAAGCTTGCAGCCGCCGGCGTACAGGCGCCGAGCACGACCGAACAGGCGCTGGTTCTGTTCGTCGTATTTCGTGGTCACCTCGAGGATTTCGCCGCGATCGCGCGCGAACTGCGCGGGGCGCTCAATCAGCGCGCCGGTCTGGTGGCATCGCAGGTGCTGCCCATCTCGCGTATGCCCAAGACCACCAGCGGCAAGCTGCAGCGTTCGTTACTTGCGCGTCAGTATGCCGAAGGTGAATTCGCTGCAATCGTTGCAGAACTCGACAAGCTGCTTGGCGCAGCAGAGCCTGAGAGCGCGACGGCCGATCGCAGCGATATCGCGGCTGAACTCAAGGCCATTTGCGACGACATCGTTCCCGAGCGCGATCTGGGCTATGACGACGATCTGTTCGAAAGCGGGCTATCCTCGCTGGAGCTGGCCCAGATTCACGAGGGCATCGAAACACGTTGGCCGAACCGCTTGGAAATGACCGACTTGTTCGAATACCCAACGATCAACGCTTTGGCAGCGTATCTACAGGAGGAAACTGCAGTGGCCTAATCGGAGTTAGCCGAGTCCGTCTCCGGCGCATTTTCGGTTTCGGTGCCGAGATATCGGGGCGGACGCGGCGTGGCGCCGGTCTGGTGATCGGCGTCACGCGTGAGTTCGTCGAGCCGTGTACCCAGCGTTCTGGCAGCCTCGTCGATATTAGCGCCACGCGCCACCGTCAGCGGCTCACCGATCGTGATCACGACGCGCGCAAACGGCTTGGGAATGATCAGCCGATCCCATGAACCGAGCTGCCAATAACGGTCGGCCGAAAAGGACATGGGTAACACCGTGGCCTGGGTCATCTGTGCAAGCATGAGCGTGCCGGGCTTGGCGATGAATGCCGGCCCGTGCGGGCCGTCCGGATGAATGATTGGCGAGACACCGGTTTTCATCACGCCGTAGAGATCGCGCATTGCCCGCGCACCGGTACGTGTTGCCGAGCCGCGAATGACGTGAGCGCCCATGCCATCGACCACGCCCGCCACGATTTCGCCGTCGCGCGACGGCGATACCAGAAACCCGGGCCGCAGTCCTCGCGCTTTCGCCTGCAACAAAAAGCCAACGCTTACGCTTAGCCGCTGATGCCAGCAGCACAGCAGTAACGCGCGCCCGCTGTCGATCGACTCCGACAACCGTCCATCGCCGCTTACATGCTGGATTCGGCAGCTGGCGAGCAGGGCGCGGGCGACCAGCCGCAGTAGCGGTAGGCCGATACGCATGCCAAGCCGTGTGGTCCAGCTTGGGGGGCTCTGACTGTCCTGGCTCATAGACGAGGCGGTTGTCCTATGGATTTGCGTCTTGAGCGATTTCACACAGTGCATTGAGCCGATGGCCGAGTTCCTCGGCGATGTCTTCGGCATCCTGCTTGTCGTGCAACGTGCCGATCGGCCACGGTTCGCCCACTGCGATTTTAAAACAACAGAAGGGCTTGGGCACGTGGAACGTGTCCCACGATTTCACCTGCCAGTAACGACTCGCCGCGGCGCCCACCAAAAACAACGGTGCGCCCGAACGGCTGGCAAGAATGACTGCGCCCGTCTTGAATACGCGTGCGGGGCCGCGCGGACCGTCGCCGTACATCATCGGCGATATGCCCTCGGCGACCGCCTCGGTGAGCGCCTGCATCGCTTCCTTGCCGGTGCGACTGGATGAGCCGCGTATCGGTACGACACGGTGATTGTGTGCGACCCGAGACATGAATTCGCCCTCGCGCGACGGGCTGATCAGAAAGCCGACATTCATGCCGCGATCCACGAGCGAACGCAGAAACAACCCGCTTGGCACCAGGCGCTGGTGCCAAGCACAGGGCACTACCGGGGTGGCGCGAGCGAGGCTGTCTTCGAGGTGCTGCCGGCCTTCGACGATCTTGATTCGACAGGTCAGGCGAAGCAGCCAGATATAGCCGGCCATACCCCACTGTGAAACCGTTCTGAGCGCACGTTGGCCAAGGCTCGGTGGCGGGCGTTTTCGCGGTGTCTTCTTGCCCGCGGGTTGCGATGGATCGGTCTGCGCTGCCATAGGTTTTTCATCCTCCATCCGGCGGAGCTTGCGGCCCGACAGGGGGTTGCGCAAGTTGCGCAGATCGGCCACGAGTTGAAACTCGGGCCGAACGTTCGCATTGTGTTCGAACCATTCCCGCCGCTTTTGCCTATGTCCTTGCTGGGGCAACTTTACGGCCGCGCGCCCGCGCTGCTGACTGACCTCTATCAGCTCACCATGGCCTATGCGCATTGGCATAATGGTTCGAGCGAGCGCGAGGCGGTCTTTCATCTGTTCTTTCGCGAGGCGCCGTTCGATAACGGCTTCGCGATCGCCTGCGGGCTGGAAACCGCGGTGGAATACGTCACCCAGATGTCTTTTTCCGAGGCCGATGTTGCGTATCTGGCCACGCTCGAGGACAACGCCGGGGACGCGCTTTTCGACCCCGCCTTTCTGGATTACCTGCGCGATCTTCGTTTTACCGGCGATATCGATGCGGTGCCCGAAGGCACGGCTGTATTCGCGCATCAGCCGATGCTGCGAGTGCGTGCGCCCATCCTGCAGGCGCAGCTGCTCGAAAGCGCGCTACTGAACATGATGAATTTTCCGACCCTGGTCGCGACCAAGGCCGCGCGTATCGCGCATGCCGCAGGCGACGACCCGGTGCTCGATTTCGGTCTGCGCAAGGCCCAGGGTATCGACGGCGGCGTGTCCGCGGCACGCGCGGCTTATATCGGCGGCTGCGCGGGGACCTCGAACGTGCTCGCCGGCCAGCTGTTCGGCATTCCGGTCTCGGGCACCCATGCCCATGGCTGGGTGATGGCATTCGATGACGAGATCGACGCTTTCGATGCCTACGCTGCAGCGCTGCCGGAGAACTGTGTTTTCCTCGTGGACACCTACAACACGATCGAAGGCATCGAGAACGCGATCCGTGCCGGCCGGAAACTACGTGAAAGCGGCCACGAAATGGCCGGCATCCGGCTGGATTCAGGCGATCTCGCCGAGCTATCGAAAACCGCGCGCCGAATGCTCGATGCCGCTGGGTTCGAGAACGCGCGTATTGCCGCCAGCTCCAGTCTCGACGAAAAAGTCATCGCCGAGCTCAAGCGCGAAGGTGCGCCCATCGTGCTGTGGGGTGTGGGCACGCGCCTGACGACCGCCCAGCCCGATGCGGCGCTCGATGGCGTTTACAAACTGGCTGCGATTCGCAGTGATCGCGGCACCTGGTCGTATCGAATGAAGCTCTCGGATACGCCGGGCAAGCTCACCCGGCCCGGTGTGCATCAGGTACGCCGCTTCACCGAGCAGGGCGCACCGTTCGCGGATCTGTTGTTCGACGAGGCCGCGCCGAAAACCGCCTGGGCAGGCACGCGTGGCCCCCATTGCCATAGCTTTGATGCGCAGGCACCGCATATCGATCTGCTCGCGGGCGTCGTGCGCAACGGTGCGCGTGTGGGGGCGGCCCCGGATCTGGCCGATGTGCGTGCCTATGCCGGTGAACAGTTCGCTTATTTCGCCAGGCACAGCGATTACCCGGCGCTGATCGATCGCTATCTCGAGGAATCTACCGACGCGCTGCGTGACTGGCTGGCGCGGCGCGATACGCCAGGACCGTCGCGCACGGGAAAAATCGCAGAGTGAACTCGATATGAAACAAGCGCTGTTACTCGTCGACATCCAGAACGATTTTCTGCCTGGGGGCGCGCTCGCGGTGACGGAGGGCGATGCGGTCGTGCCCGTGGCTAACGCCTTGATGCCCGCCTTCGATTATGTGGTGGCCAGCCAGGACTGGCATCCGCCGCATCACCTGTCATTCGCGGCCGAGCATGCCGGCTACGAGCCCTTTCAGGTCACTGAGCTGGATGGCCATGATCAGGTTCTGTGGCCGGTGCACTGTGTTCAAGGCGCGCCCGGCGCAGGATTCGCTTCGGCGCTGGATATTGCCGGTATCGACCACGTGGTGCGCAAGGGCATGGAACGGCGACTGGATAGCTACTCGGCGTTCTACGATAACCACCACCTCAACGCCACGGGGCTGGCCGACCACTTGAAGGCGCGCGATATCGATCATCTCGTGGTGCTCGGGCTCGCGGCCGATGTGTGTGTGAAATTCACTGTCGTGGATGCGCTGGCCGAGGGCTTTGGGGTCACGCTCGTGCGCGACGGCGTGCGCGGCGTGGACATGCAGCCCGGTGACACGCAGGCTGCGATCGATGCCATGCAGGTTGCTGGGGCAACGATCGTCGACAGCAGCGAGCTGCTTACCGGTCTCAAATAAGTACAAGCAGCGCGTAAATACGCATGTGCACGGCTTTTATTGCACATAGCAGGTTGGTAGATTGGACGGATATTCCCCCTGACGGCATATCCGATATGAGCGCTGTTCCCAAAGATCTGGCGGTGTCCGCGCGTCTGGCCGACGAGATGCGCGTCCCGTTCCCGAATTCGTCGAAAATCTACGCCACGGGTTCGCGTGCCGATATTCGTGTGCCCATGCGCGAAGTCAGCCAGTCGAACACCCCGGCCACATTCGGGGTAGAGAAGAATCCGCCGATCACGATCTACGATTGCTCGGGGCCATATACCGACCCCGAGGCGACGATCGATCTCACCGTCGGCCTGCCGGCCCTGCGTGCGGGCTGGATCGAAGAGCGGGGCGATACCGAATTGCTCGACGGCCTGTCGTCGCAGTTCGGGCGTGCCCGTGCCGAGGATGCATCGACCGGCCATCTGCGTTTTCCCGATGTGCGCACGCCGCGTCGCGCCAAGGCTGGCGCGAACGTCAGCCAGATGCACTATGCGCGCCAGGGCATTGTCACCCCGGAAATGGAGTTCGTGGCGATTCGCGAAAACGCGAAGATCGATGCGATCAAGGATTCACGCCTGTTGCGTCGCCATCCCGGTGAAGGCTTCGGCGCCAATTTGCCGGAACATGTGACCCCCGAGTTCGTGCGCGACGAAATCGCGGCCGGGCGCGCCATCATTCCCAACAACATCAACCATCCCGAATCCGAGCCGATGATCATCGGCCGCAATTTCCGGGTGAAGATCAACGCCAATATGGGTACCTCGGCGGTATCCAGCTCGATTGCCGAGGAAGTCGAGAAGATGGTCTGGGCCGCGCGCTGGGGCGGCGATACGATCATGGATCTGTCGACCGGCAAGCATATTCACGAAACCCGCGAATGGATCATCCGCAATTCGCCGGTGCCGGTGGGCACCGTGCCGATCTATCAGGCGCTCGAAAAAGTCGACGGCAAGGCCGAAGAGCTGACCTGGGAGATGTATCGCGACACGCTTATCGAGCAGGCCGAGCAGGGCGTCGACTATTTCACCATTCATGCCGGCGTGCGCCTGCCGTTCGTGCCGATGACGGCCAATCGCGTGACCGGCATCGTCTCGCGCGGCGGCTCGATCATGGCCAAGTGGTGTCTGGCCCACCACACCGAATCCTTTCTCTATACGCATTTCGAAGAGATCTGCGAAATCATGAAGGCGTACGACGTGGCCTTCTCGCTGGGCGACGGTCTGCGCCCGGGCGCGATTGCCGATGCCAACGACGAAGCCCAGATGGCCGAATTGCGCACGCTGGGCGAACTCACCCAGATCGCCTGGAAGCACGATGTACAGGTCATGATCGAAGGGCCGGGCCATGTGCCCATGCAGCGTATCAAGGAGAATATGGACGCCGAACTGGCCGATTGCCACGACGCGCCGTTCTATACGCTTGGCCCGTTGACCACCGATATCGGCCCCGGCTACGACCACATCACCTCTGCAATCGGTGCCGCCCAGATCGGTTGGTACGGCACGGCCATGCTTTGTTACGTCACGCCCAAGGAGCATCTGGGCCTGCCGGACAAGGACGACGTGCGCGAAGGCATCATTACCTACAAGATCGCGGCCCATGCAGCCGATCTGGCCAAGGGGCATCCGGGCGCCCAGATTCGTGACAACGCCTTGTCCAAGGCGCGTTTCGAATTCCGTTGGGAAGATCAGTTCAATCTCGGGCTCGATCCCATGAAGGCGCGCCAGTTCCATGACGAAACGCTGCCCAAGGACAGTGCCAAGGTCGCGCATTTCTGTTCGATGTGCGGGCCGAAGTTCTGTTCCATGCGTATTTCCCAGGAAGTCCGCGAGTTTGCGGCCGAGCGTGGCATTGAAACCCCGCAGGACGCGCTCGATGCCGGTCTGGCTGAAAAGGCCGAAGAGTTCCGCGAGGGTGGGAGCACGCTTTATAAATAACGGCGTCAGACGAATTCAGCGATAATTCATCCTGCAGAGACTAGCGTTCAACTTCGAAGCAGATCGAATCACACGGGAGAAACCCATGAGAAAAGAAACCGGTACATTGGTGCGGCGTCTCACGCTATGCGGCGTGGCCGTTGTGGGTCTGAGCGTGGCGACCATCAGCTCGGCTCGCGATCGGGACGACTTGATCACGACCGCGAGTACGGCGGGCACCACCGCTTATATCGTGGGTAAGAATATCGACGACGATTTCACCCAGGCTCAGGACTTCGCCGATACCCAGTCGGTTGCACTACGCCGAGAGGCCGCGACCGGTGAAGGTGAAAATCTCGATGCGCTGGCCGCGCTTCTGCATGAAGAAAACCCAGATGCGTTCGGTCGCTGGATGCGGACCAACTATGGACAGTTGTATGGGCCGCAGGTCTCCTCTGACAGCAACGTGGTCGATCGCATCGTCGCGATGCGTTAGTTCGCAACGACGGGCTGACAGGAAAAACGCCGCTTCGAGCGGCTTTTTTTTGCGCGAACATTCGGGGCTTCGCCCCAGCATACGGCTGTAACCCATATGCATACTTGCATTGCGCGTGTCGGTGTTGTTCGATGCCTGTAGCAGCCCGGCTTGTTGTAGCCTCGGCTTGATGCTTACTGGTATTCGGATGCGCCCCATATGACCACTGCCTATTTTAGTCATTCCAGTTGCCCGCTACATGACATGGGGCGCGGTCATCCCGAGTCGCCGTCACGGCTGGTGGCCGTCGAAAAAGGCATGGGCGTGGTTGGCGTGGATCGTCGCGTAGCGCGCCGCGAAGCGCCGCAGGCGCCGCTGGACGCGGTCAAGCGCGTCCATAGCCCGGCTTATGTCGACGAGTTGGTGACCTTTGCTCCCACACGGGGGCGCGTTCGTTTGGACGACGATACGTCGATGAACGGCCACAGCCTGACCGCAGCATTACATGCGGCGGGCGCCGTTGTCGCGGCGACCGATGCCGTTCTGGCGGGCCAGGCTGCGAACGCGTTCTGTGCCGTTCGCCCGCCCGGTCACCACGCCGAACACGATCGGGCAATGGGCTTCTGTTTTTTCGATAACGTCGCCGTCGGCGCCGCACATGCACTGCACGTGCACGGCTTGCGGCGCGTCGCCATCCTCGATTTCGATGTCCATCACGGCAATGGCACGGAAGACGTACTGCGCAACGAGCCACGCGCGCTGTTCTGTTCGAGCTACCAGAACCCGCTGTTCCCGTTTACCGCAGACGACAATGCACACGACACGTTAATCAAGACGCCCCTGAAGGCGGGTACGCCGGGCAGCGTGTTCCGGCAGGCCGTCGAGCGCGACTGGCTGCCCGCGCTCGATGCCTTCGCGCCCGATATGATCTTCGTGTCGGCCGGTTTTGATGCCCACCGTTCCGATCCGCTCGCCGATCTTATGTTTGAGGCCGAGGATTACCAGTGGGTTACCGAACGCATCGTCGAAGCCGCCGACCGGCTGTGCGACGGGCGTGTGGTTTCCACTCTGGAGGGCGGGTATGCCCTCGATGCGCTGGCCGCCAGCTCGGCGATCCATATTCGTACGCTGTGCGAGGCCGGCGAGCGGTGAGATCGACGCTGCGGCATGCCGTAGCAATAGCGCTGTTTATCTGCGCGCCGGGTGTCGCCGGCGCCAACCCTTCGGACCAGTCGGGTCCGGCACGCGTGGCCAATGCGGCCGGCGAATATCTCGTATTCAGCGACGCGCTCACCGCCGATTGCATGCTGCACCGCGGCCGATCTCGACGAATTGCAAATACGCATCCAACACGTGCAATCCGAGTGGTTCTGATCGCCTATACCGGCAAGACACGGGCGCAGGGTGATAGCGAATTTATCCTCGATCCGAAGACCGAGCCGAAGCCGTTGGGTTGCGATTCAGTCAGCGGCCTAGCGCGCCGCTGGGAGATCGTACACGCGAGGTTCGTTTCGCCGGCGAGGCGTTAGCACGGCCTCTGCGATAGTGGCGCAGCATGCAATTGATTATTAAAACGACATTTTAATAATCACTCTAAAAATTTAATAAGTGATTGAAAAGTGGAAGCGCATTATCGATGGATAGCCCTGATAGTCATGGGTGTTTGCGCTCCGTTTTCATGGTCGATAATTTATAACTTCTCCAATAATAAGAGGAGTGGGGAAGATGAAAAACGTATTTGTTCTGATAATCGCGACTGTGCTGCTGTGCATGAGTGCGGTCGCCATGGCGGCAGTGAATATCAATAGTGCCGATGCCGAGACGCTGAGTCAGCTGCCTTATATCGGCGAATCCAAGTCGGCCTCGATCATCGAAGAACGCGAAGCCAATGGCGAGTTCGAGTCGGTCGATGATCTGACCCGGGTCAATGGTATTGGCAGCAAGACTGTCGATCGTATTCGCGATCAGGTAACGGTCGACGGCGATTCGGCTATGTCCGACGATGGCATGTCCGAAGACGACACGGCGGATGAGGCGCAAGACAACTGATACATTCACGCCAACCGCATCGACAAGGCCCGCCGACGTGCGGGCCTTGTTGCATTACGCGTATGCGTAAGGGCCGCCGGCTTTCAGAGCGCGCTGATAGGCGGGACGCTCGTGGATGCGTTTGACGAAGGCTGCGATGTTCGGACACCGCGGCTGAAGATCCATACGCGCGCAGGCGGCTTCCAGCGGAAAACTCATCATGATATCGGCGGCACTGAACTCGTCGTCCACGAACCAGTTGTGCTGGCGTAGAGAATGCTCGATATAGTCCATATGCAGGTTGAGCTGGGGCCGGATGAACTGTTTCTTCACATTGGCGGAAATCGCTTTGGCGATTGGCTTGATCAGGAACGGGGCCTGTTTCTCGACGGTGTCGAATACCAGATGCAGCAGTAGCGGAGGCATGGCCGAACCCTCGGCGTAGTGCAGCCAGTAGTCGTAATTAAGACGCTGGTCGCTGCCGCGCGGCGGCGCGAGGCGGCCGTTGCCGTGCGTTTCGACGATGTAGTCGATTATCAGGCCGGTTTCGGCGACCGTACGTTCGTCATCGGTAATGAGCGGGGACTTGCCCAGAGGGTGCACTTTCTTGAGTTCGGCCGGCGCAAGCATGGTCTTGGGATCACGCTTGTAGTGCTTGACCTCGTAAGGCAACTCTAACTCTTCGAGTAGCCACAAGACGCGCTGCGAGCGCGAATCCTCAAGATGATGAACCGTAATCATGTGCCTATCCCTGCATATTGAAGTCGAGCGTAAACATACGCCATTCGGTATGCGTGTGTCAGACCTTCGTCTTATTCCGGATGCCTTGATTCAGCCGCTGGCGCGTCGACCGCCGCCCGGGCCCGGCGTTGTCGGCGGCGACCACACGTTGCGTATCGCCTGACGTCCCGTTTTGGGGAAACTGTCGGAAAAGCGCAGTCGCGCTTTGCGGCCTTTGCCCTTGCATTCGATTTCGCCCTGATCGATGCCGTGCAAGCGCGCGACATCACGCACCGCGGCCAAAAAACGTGGTGGCACGCGGCCGGCGACAACCTCGATGCCCTCGGGGGTAGCACGTAGTCGGTAGATCAAGCGGAAACGATCGAACACGCGATGGTTTGCGGGCGTTGAATTTGATGTCACAGTCTGCGTATGACGCAGCCTGCGCACAACAACGCCGTACGGGTCGATAAATGGCTCTGGGCGGCTCGCTTCTTCAAGACCCGTTCGATGGCGGCCAAGGCAGTCAAAGGCGGCAAGGTGCACGTCAACGGCCACCGGGCCAAGGCGAGCACCGGCGTGAAAGTTGACGACCGGCTCGAAGTCACCAAGGGTGAAACGGCATTCGAGATCGACGTGCGCGGACTCTCGGAACAACGCGGCCCGGCCGCGCGGGCGGTGGAACTCTATGCCGAGACGCAGGCCAGCCGTGAGCGCCGCGAAGCCCAGGCTACCGAACGACGGGCCGCGCGCATGTCCATGCCACGACCGTCGTTACGGCCGGACAAGAAACAGCGGCGTGAACTCAGGCGTTTCAAACAGGGTGAATGAGAAACGGATTCGATTAGCGGCAGCTCGCTGGCAAATAACGCTCGGCGACGCCACCGCTACTGGGTGCCGTACAGTTCCAGGTGATCGAACCGCCTTCGAAATCCGCCTCTAGATAAAGTAGATCGTCGTCGATCGGTAGGCCGCTATAGCGGATTTTGATCGCAGATAACTGTTCGTTGTTGAGCCACCAGATACGTTTGACGTTATTCCCCGACGCTGCGCCCGACTCAAAGCTGTTGGGCAAATTGAGCGCTTCGAGAACCTCGGTCCATTTGCTGCCCTCGGGCAGTTTGCCATGCATGCTGTAATACTCGGTCACCGCCGTTTTTACTGGCCCGGCCAACGCCAGACCTTCACTGACCTTGGCCCGCGCGATGTAGTTGATATAAACCGGCACCGCGATCGCGGCCAGAATGCCGATGATCGCCACCACAATCATCAGTTCAATGAGCGTGAAGCCGGGGGTGGATCGCCACGGTTGATGGCCGTTTGCTGGAGATTGGGTTCGGTTCATAGCCGCCCCGTATTGTTGTGACATGATTCCTGGATCGGCAGCCGATGGCCTATTTTTACTTGATCGGCCGCAGACGTGAATCCTGAGTAGGCGCTACAATTATTTAGTCGGTAGAACCGCCTGGAAGGGCCATGGCCGGAAAATTCGACAGTCAATTCATCTAAGGGGAATCATATGACCGATCGACTCAGAGGCGCGCGCCGCGCCGGTATCGTGGCAGCCATGGCAGGAACGCTGATCGGCACCACCGCCTGCGGCGTGATCCTGTATCCCGAACGCAAGGGCCAGGTCGACGGCCGTATCGATCCGGCAGTGGCCGTACTTGATGCCGTGGGGCTGTTGTTCTTCATCGTGCCGGGCGTGATTGCCTTTGCGGTGGATTTCGGGACCGGTGCCATCTATCTGCCGGGCAGTGCGAACAACACCACGCTCGACCTTAACGAAGCCGAACTGGTCAAGCTCAAGAAAGGCGAGCTGGACGCAGCAACCATCGAGCGCATGATCGAAGAGAAAACCGGCGAAAAAGTCTCGCTGGCCGATCCGGCACTGCGTACCCGTACCCCGGACAGCCAGGCCTGGCTGCCGTTGGACGCGGTGCTCAACGATACGCAGTTCGCAGCGCTCACCGGCGTGCGTCAGCAGGCCGCGCGCTAGCTCTGCAGCTTGTCGTCCGTGCCCGGCGTCGTTGCGTTTAAAAACCGATGTCGGGCGCGGTAGCATGTGGGTACGTTC
The DNA here is from genome assembly GCF_000215955.2 of Salinisphaera shabanensis E1L3A. GTDB lineage: Bacteria > Pseudomonadota > Gammaproteobacteria > Nevskiales > Salinisphaeraceae > Salinisphaera > Salinisphaera shabanensis. Next base: position 33,045 of record NZ_AFNV02000004.1, on the reverse strand, counting down.
CATTATCGAGTAACGCACTCCATGTCCGAACATATCGAATACAAACGGCCCGACGGCGGTAGCGCCAGCGGCTTCTATGCTGAACCGGCCAACGCGAATGCGCCCGGCATTGTCGTTATCCAGGAATGGTGGGGGCTCAACGATCAGATCAAGCGGGTCGGCCAGCAGTGGACCGATGCCGGTTACCGTGTACTGGTGCCTGACCTCTATCACGGCGACAAGGCGCTCGATGAAAAAGAAGCCGAGCACAAGATGAACGAGCTCGACTTCGGTGATGCGGCCACCCAGGACATCCGCGGCGCGCTGCAGTATCTCAAGGCCGATAGCGACAAGGTCGGCGTGATTGGCTTCTGTATGGGGGGTGTACTCGCCGTGCTTTCGGCCATGCATAACGACGAAACCGATGCGGCGGTGTCCTGGTACGGCATCCCGCCGGATGAAGCCGGTGATCCGAGCTCGATCACCATCCCGCTGCAGTGTCATTTTGCCGAGCAGGACACTTTCTTTCCGATCGATCAGGCCGACGCGTTCGAAGACAAGCTCAAGGCCGCGAATGTGCCTTATGAAGCCTATCGCTACGATGCACCGCATGCCTTCGGCAACGAAGACTGGGACTACTACGACCCGCAGGCCAGCAAGGCAGCCTGGGAACGCAGCATGTCCTTCTTTGAAAAACACCTGAAAGGGTAAATCGGTACACCAGGGTGGCGAGAAGGCGGCCTGCGGGGCCGCCTTTTTTATGGGCGACTACAGTGTTCTCGACCAGCGGCCACGCAGCGCGGGCGTGTCGGGCAACCGAATGCGAGTGCGAGCCCGCATGGCCAACGGTATAGGAAGTGGATCGGCCGGCGCCGCGCCGGCGTGCTCTAGGCGATCGAACAAAAAGCCGGCAAAGTGGCGCTTTTTGCGCCGGAGAAAGCGTATGAGCGAATCGGATCAAACCGTCGTCGTCGAGCACGAGAGCCATCTGGCACGGGTGTGCCTGAATCGCCCGCGCAAGCACAACGGCATGAATCTGGCGATGCTGGATGCGGTCAACGACACTGCGAGCACGCTGGCCAAGGATCGTGATCTGCGCGCCATCGTCATTCAGGGTAACGGGCCGTCGTTCTGTGCCGGACTCGATTTCGCGTCCGTCATGAAATCGCCGCTCGCTGCGGCGCCGGCGATGGCGCAATTGCTGCTGCCTTATGCCAATCGTTTTCAGCGCTGGAGTCTGGCCTGGCGCGATATCGGTGTACCGGTGGTGGCTGCCATTCACGGCAACTGTTTCGGCGCCGGGATACAGCTGGCGCTGGGTGCGGATGTACGGGTGGCATCGCCCGACGCGAAGTTCTCCGTGATGGAAGCCAAATGGGGGCTGGTGCCGGATATGGGCGGCGTGGCCCTGTTGCGCGAGCTGGTACGTATCGATGTGGCCAAGCAACTGGTCATGAGCGCCAAGATCATCAGCGCCCACGAAGCGCACGAGTTGGGTCTGGTCACTCATCTCGACGACAACCCCGCCCAGGCGGCCCGCGATATCGCACTCGAAATGAGCGCCTATTCGCCGGATGCCGTGGCGGCTGGCAAGTTCCTGCTGCAGGAATCCTGGGATGCCAGCGAGTCGTCGGCCACGGCCGCCGAGCGGCGTTGGCAGCGACGTCTGATCGGACGTGCGAATCAGCGCATCAGCGTCGCGCGCAACGGCAAGCAAAGCGACAAACCCTTCAAGCGGCGCAGCGTTTCCAAATGAGCTGGATATCGGGGCTGGGTCTTGAGGCCAGCCTGGGCTTTTTTGCACTGATCGCGGTGATCATCGCCGTGGTTGGCACGCGGCTGACGCATATCGCCGACGATCTGGCCGACCGCACTGGCCTGGGCGAGGCGATCGCCGGCGCGGTCTTGCTGGGCGCGGCGACGTCGTTGTCTGGCATCGTGGTATCGGTCACGGCCGCACTCAAAGGCGAGCCGGAACTGGCGATGAGCAATGCGCTCGGCGGCATCGCAGTGCAGACCGTTTTTCTCGCGATTGCGGACGGCGTCTATCAGCGCGCCAACCTCGAACATGCGGCCGCATCGACAGCGAATCTGGCTCAGAGCGCGTTGCTGATCTGTCTGTTGTCGTTGTTGCTGCTCGCGCCTTATACGCCGGCCTACACGCTGCTGGGCATCCATCCGGCAACGCTTGTTCTGTTCGTCGGCTATGGTTTTGGCTTGCGTGTGGTCAACGATGCCGAGCAACTGCGCATGTGGGCGCCGCGCGAAACCGGCGAAACCCGGGAAGACAGACCCGACGATAGCGCCTTGTCGCGCTCGCTGATTTCGCTTTGGCTCGGGTTTCTGGCACTGGCCGCACTGCTTGGTTTGAGTGGCTTCGTGCTCGAGATCGTGGCGAGCCGTATCGGCGAACAGACCGGGCTGGGTGCGACCGCGGTTGGTGTCATCCTCACGGCTATCTGTACGTCATTGCCGGAACTGGTGACCTCGATTGCTGCGGTACGGCGTGGCGCGCTGCAATTGGCGGTCGGCGGCATCATCGGCGGCAATGCTTTCGATTGCCTGTTTGCTGGCGCGGCCGATCTTGCCTATCGCGATGGCTCGATTTACCACGCCGTCCCCGAGCAGACTCTGCTCTGGATGGCGCTCTCGATACTGATGACGGGCGTACTGCTGCTGGGCCTGATTCGTCGTGAGAAAAACGGCGTGGGCAATATCGGTTTCGAAAGCGCGACGATGGTGGTGCTTTATGGCTTCGGCATCGCAACGGCCGTGCTGGCGGCTTGAGCCGCCGGAACGAGCCTAGCTGGCGTCGTCCGTGAATACCGGCAAATGGCCCAGCGAGATGATGTCGTGCCAGTTTTCGCGTTCGCCTTCGGTCAGGATGGCCGCTTCAGCGGCCACGGTGGCGCCCGCGCGGTCCATGATCGCGCGCATTGCCTGGAGCGTTGACCCGGAGCTGATCACATCGTCGAGCAGCACGATCTTTGCGTTCTGTACGAGCGCGCGATCCTTGGCATCGAGGAACAACGTCTGCGGCTCGCCCGTGGTGATCGACAAGGTTTCGGCCTTGAGCGCGTCGCCCATATACGGTTTGTAGTTCTTGCGTAGCACGATATAGGGCTTGCCGGTCGCGACCGACAGCGCATGCACCAACGGAATCGATTTCGCCTCGGCCGTCACGAGAACGCTGTAGTCCACCGGTTCGAGTTTTTGCGCAAGCGCGCGGCTCGCGGTTTCGACCAGTTCGGTATCGCCGAGTACGTTGAGTACTGCGATCCGTGTGCCCGCAGAAACTTCGAACAAGGGCAGTTCACGGTGCAGGCCGGCGATATCGATCGGGTAGGTCTCGGTACTCGGGGTCATGGCAAAGCCTTTGCGGGCAACCCGCACGCGCAGCGCGTCGCCCGTCGAATAAACGATGTGATACGCATAGTTTTGCACGACTTGGGCGCAGCCTCGACACCCCGGCGTAAAATTCATACCCCCGACACGTCATTTCAAATGATAGATTCGGGCGCAGGCTGCCCTTGGCGCCGTCTTATTTTCAGGATCAGGAGTTCTTATGCAGACCCGAGCTGCCGTATTGCGCGAAATGTCGGCGCAGCGTCCCTACAGTGATTCCCAGCCGCTCAAGATCGAGACGTTCGAGCTCGACGCACCGCAAGCCGGCGAAGTGCTCATCAAGATACATGCAGCCGGTCTGTGTCATTCCGATCTATCCACCATCGACGGCAACCGTCCGCGGCCCACGCCGATGGTGCTCGGCCATGAAGCCGCCGGCGAGATCATCGAGGTCGGGCCGAACGTCAAGGATTTCGAAGTTGGCGATCATATCGTGTGCTCGTTCGTGCCCAGCTGCGGCCACTGTGAATATTGCGCCGATGGCCGTGCCGCGCTGTGCACGCCCGGCGCACAGGCCAACAATGCCGGCACGTTGCTCGATGACGGCATTCGTTTGAAAGAGCAGGGCAACGATGTCTATCACCATCTGGGCGTGTCCGGCTTTGCCGAGCATGCCGTGGTGCGCACCGAATCCCTGGTGAAGATCGACAAGAATCTCGATTTCGAGATTGCCGCGATCTTTGGCTGTGCCGTGCTCACCGGCGTGGGCGCGATGATTCATACCGCCAAGCTGCGTTTGGGGCAGACCGTCCTGGTCGTCGGACTTGGCGGCGTCGGTCTGTCGGCGGTTCTGGGTGCGATCGCCGGTGGGGCCGCGCAAGTGATCGCGGCCGATATCGACGACGACAAGCTCGAACGTGCGCGCGAACTGGGTGCCACGGCGACGGTCAACACCAAGGACGACGACGCGCTCGACAAGATCAAGGAATGGACAGGCGGCGGCGTGGATGTCGCGGCGGAATTCGCGGGCGTACAGCCGGCGTTGGAGTTCGCGTTTGCGGCGACCGGCAAGGGCGGCAAGACGGTCACCGCCGGGCTGCCACATCCGGACGTGCGCCTGCCCGTATCCCCGACCCAGCTCGTGGCCCAGGAACGTACCCTCATGGGGTCGTATCTCGGCGGGCATGTGCCGAAGCTCGATATTCCCGAGTACATCGCGCTCTATCAGGCGGGCCGGTTGCCGGTAGATCGGCTGCTCACGCATCGCCTGTCGCTGGACGAAATCAACACCGGTTTCGAACGCCTCGCGGCCGGTCAGGCCATCCGCCAGGTAATCGTCTTTTAGGCAGGCGCCGCGTGACGCCGTCAGCAAACGTTAAGCCTTGTCGACTAGACTCTCGAATGATGTAGTCGGCGAGACGCTTGCAATGTGGCGAAGGCGCGCAAGGCCTTGTCACAGCTTGCGTATCGCGCGAATTCGTTGCATTGTGCACGTACAAATCCGATGGAGATAAAACGATATGTTGAAGAAAACAATCCTGTTCGCGCTGTTTGCCGCGCTGTCCACGCTGGCAGTTGCCGCTCAGGCCAAGACGGTCGAGATCGAAGGCACCAACAGCCTTCGGTTCAGCCAGGAATCGATTACGGTCAAGCCGGGTGAAGAGGTCACGATCAAGCTCGTGAACAACAGCAAACTGCCTGCCTCGGCAATGGCGCATAACTGGCTTCTGCTCAAGTCCGATGCCGATGCCGGCAAGGTCGATGAAGCTGCGATGGGCGCCAAGGCCAACGACTACGTGCCGGAAGACATGAGCGATCAGATCATCGCCCATACCGGCCTCGTCGGCGGCGGCGAATCCGATACGGTGACTTTCACCGCGCCGGAAGAGCCGGGTGACTACACCTATATCTGCACCTTCCCGGGCCATTTCCAGGCTGGTATGAAGGGCACGCTGACGGTCAAGGCCGAATAAGCGCAAGGCTCTTTCCGAGTCCAGCCCTGTCGCTCTGCGGCAGGGCTTTTTTTGCCCACGACGCACAAAAGCGTTGTGCACGATCGACTTGATTTGATCGTCGTGGCCACCAACTCCTTGTACATCACACAATCTTTCGACCTAGGGAACACAATGGCCGTCGACAAACTTCTCTCGCCTATCAATTTCGGTGCCGTGCAACTGCCCAATCGCGTACTTATGGCGCCGCTTACCCGCGCGCGCTGTCGCGATCAGGTGCCGGGCGAAATGCAGCGCACTTATTACTCGCAGCGTGCGGGCGCCGGCATGATTATCTCCGAGGCCACCAATATCTCGGAATCCGCCCGCGGCTATGTCTTCACGCCGAGCATCTTCACCGACGAACAGGAAGCCGGCTGGAAAGGCGTTGTCGACGCCGTGCATGAAGCCGGCGGGCGTATGTGCCTGCAGCTGTGGCATGTCGGCCGTGTGGGCCATGAGATGGTGCATCCGGACGGCCGCAAGCCGGTCGCCCCGAGCGCCATCCGCGGCGAAGGCGCAAAATCCTATGTCCAGTTCGAGGACGGCAGCGAAGGCCTGCAGGATTCCTCCACGCCGCGCGCGCTCGAAACCAAGGAAATTCCCGAGGTCGTCGACGAATATCGCCAGGCCGCCATCCGCGCCAAGCGGGCCGGTTTCGATATGGTCGAAGTCCATGCCGCCAATGCCTATCTGCTGCAACAGTTCATGGCCACGGGCTCGAATAAGCGTACCGACGCCTACGGCGGCTCCATCGAGAACCGGGCGCGCCTGCCGCTGGAAGTCGTCGATGCGGTGGTCGAAGTCATGGGCGCCGATCGCGTGGGCATTCGGATGTCGCCCTTCATCGAACTCTTCGGCCTGACCGATGATGAACCCAAGGCGATGGCGTTCTATATGGCCGAACAGCTCAACAAGCGCGGCCTGGCCTATCTGCATATCAACGAGCCCGACTGGGCCGGCGGCGATATCAAGCTCACCGACGAATTCCGCCAGTCCATGCGCGAACGCTTCGCCGACGGCGCGTTGATCTTCTGCGGCCACTACACGGCAGAAGGCACCGAAGCACTCATCGAGAAGGGCCTCGGCGACGGCGCTGCCTTCGGCCGTCCCTATATCGCCAACCCGGACCTGGTGGAGCGTTTCCGCGTCGGCGCCGAGCTCAACAAGCCGGACGAAGCCACGTACTACGGCGGCGACGAAAAAGGCTATACCGATTATCCGTTTCTGAGTGAACAGAACTGATTGGTTAACTGACGTTCCGACGTTAAAAAGCCGGCCGATCACGTGATCGGCCGGCTTTTTTTATGCGTGTCGTGAGTGCATTTGCAGAACACGCGATGTTGTCGAAGCGTAGCAGTAGTAGGAACAGCGACAGGCCGGTTTGGCAGCAGAATTCAATGCTGAATTCGGCGCGCTAGTGGACCTGCGTGCCGGGGAGACATTTCAATACTGGGCATTACCGGTCGAAGCTGACGTGTTTGTAAAAGATGGCGTAGTCGGACAGGCCTTCTCAACAAAACTATAGAACGCAATAAAGCGCGATCGGTATAACCGCCAGGGCGATCACGTGCCCGACCGCTACGATCGCGGCCACCTGTTGTGGGGCAATCTCGAACTGTTCGGCGAGCATGTAGTTGAGTACCGCCGGCGGTAGGGCGCCAAACACGATCAGCAGAGCGGCCAGCGGTGGCTCGGGTTGCGTGATCAATACCCAGGGCACGGCCACGATCAGGCCGGTGAGCGGGCATAGCAGCCCGCCCCAGAAGCCCGCAGCCCATTGGCCGGGCGCGCCGTCCGCCAGGCGTACGCCCAGCGCAACGAGCATGAGCGGAATGGATATTTCGCCGAGCATGCGAATACCCGGTTCGATCATCGCTGGCGCGTGCCAGTCCATAATCATGGCGAGTACACCGGCGAAGGTGGCAATCAGCATGGGGTTGGTGACCAGGCGCTTGATATGAATCGAATCGCCCAGCAGCCACAGGCCGAGAGTGAATTGCAGCAGGTTTTCGGTGACCAATAGCACGACGGCCAGCGGCAGGGCATCGTCGCCGAAGGCGAGGATAGCCAGCGGCAAACCCAGGTTGCCGCAGTTGTTGAACATCGCTGGGCCGATATAGATCGCCGGGTCGCGTTTCGTGAATCGCACCCAGACCCAGGCAAGCAGGCCCGAGCCGAGCACGATGACCGTGGCGCCGATGGCGGCCATCAAGAAATCCTCGCCGCCCTGCGAGCGTTCGGTGAGCGCATGAAAAATCAGCGCGGGTGTGAAGAGGCTGATATTGAGCCGGTTCGCATCGCGCAGATCGGTCGGGCGCCGGCGGCCATAGGCGTAGGCCAGGGCGATGATGCCGAACACCGGCACCGTGATCTCGAGAATACGAATCAGCACAGCGGCTCCCGTGGGGCGAGTGCGAACGCTCGGCCCAGTCACAAAGCGCGCTATTCTAGCTGTATTGCGCAAGGATCGTGGGCAGGCGGTGTGGCGCGATGCGTATACTCGCTACGGTTTTTCAAAGATGGGAGCAGGCCATGTTCATCGCCATGAACCGTTTCAAGATCAAACCTGGCTGTGAGGAGGAGTTTCTCGCGATCTGGCGTGAACGCGACAGTCATCTACAGGATGTGCCCGGCTTCAAACAGTTCAATATGTTGCAGGGCGCGACCAACGACGAACACACGTTGTTCGCGTCGCACTCGGAGTGGGAATCGCGTGAGGCATTCGAAGCCTGGACCCGGAGTGAATCTTTTCGTAAAGCCCATGCGAACGCCGGTGCGCGCCGTGATATTTATCTCGGCCCGCCCCAGTTCGAGGGTTTCGACGTCAAGATCTAGTAACGGATAGCGCGTCGATGACACGTTTATCGGCCCACCAGCGCGGCGTGCTTCGCGGCATGGCGGCAGGTGCCATCGTGGCTGTTGCCGTGGTGTGGGGCGGTGCGTTCGTCGAGGTGTTCGGTCCGTTCGACGATACGCCGGCCACGCGTTTGTCGATTGCCAGTGGTGCGGCTGTACTGCCCGCGCTGTGCCTGATGATCGCTCTCGGGCGTATCGCCAAGCATCGCTTCTTTCATGCGGCGGATATCGACGGCGCCGGGCTCACCCAGGGCGCGCCGCGTGTACAGTTGTTACGTGCGCTGGCGCAGAACACCCACGAACAGGCGCTGCTCGCCGTGCTGGCCTATGTTGCCTGGGCCGTACTCATGCCTATCGGCACGCTCTCGGTCGTCGGCCTCGCGGCGATCGTATTCGTGCTGGGTCGTATTTTGTTTTTTATTGGCTACGCACGCGGTGCACCGGCCCGCTCGCTAGGTTTTACCGCCTGTTTTTATCCGACGGCGCTGATGCTGCTGACAGTCGCAGCGGTGGTGGGTTCGCGCCTGCCGTTCGGCTAAGCGGTAGCGCTTTCGAGCGCGTTAACGCCCCGTGGACGGCTCGGGTGGTGGCCCGCCTGGTCGCCGGCGCAAGAAACGGGCAAAGCGCGGCAACCCGGTCGCGGTTTCGCCGTTGTAGCGGTAGGTGATCCAGCTGCCAAGGGGCGGTGGGTCGGCGCGTTCGGCGTCGGTGAAGCCGCTGCCGATGGCGAATTCGCGACCATCCGGCGTGCGCACGTCGAGCGAGCCCATCAAGCCTTCGAGTCGGCCCTGGCCGGGATTGATGCCGATCACACGAGCTTCGGCGTCTTCATAGGGCTTGAGTTTGAGCACGTCGTCGCTGCGTCCGGCGCGATAGGGCGCATCGCCGCGATGCAGAATCAAACCTTCGCCGCCGCGGGCGAGTACACGTGCCAGCGCCGTATCGAGCGCCTCGGGGTCGTCGACCTTGAACTGGCGTATTGCGACGACCCAGGGCTGATCGATCGCGGCTACGGTTTTGCGAATCGCGGGCACGCGCGCGTCGAATTCGCCGCCATGTTCCGGCAAGTCGAACACGCGGTAGCTGATCTGGCGCCACTGCCGATCGCTGGCGTCGTGCGTGCGAACGATGCCCGAGACGCGTGCGAATTCGCCGTAGTCGATCCATAGCTCCCCGTCCATGGGCGTGTCCGGCCAGCCGGCGGTGAACCAGGCCGGCGGATCGATCGGTGTGCCGCCGCGCGTGATGAGCGCCTCGCCGGTCCAGTAGCCGCGTACGCCGTCGAACTTCTCGCTTACCCAATAGTCGGCGAGATCGCTTTGGCCGTCATAACGCTCGGCCAGCGTGACCTGCGGCGCCGGGGCGGCCCGGACCGCCCAATTCAAAACAAAGAACAGGACGATCGCGGCCACAATAGCCAGCAATCGGGTGATTGGATGTGTCTTCTCCTTGCGGCGCATCACTGCGTTCCCTCGATCGGCCCGGCGCGGCTTGATCTCCCTGCATCTGTGTATCCGACGCTAGCGCAGATGGCCGGCCTATGCATCCGGGCCTTACACTGAAGTCGCCATTCCTGCTTGCTCTGCCATGCCGCGTACGATTCGAAGCCACGGGCGCTATCGCTATAGCGCCATCGTCGATCGCCCCGATTTCGACTGGCCGCAGGGGCGACGGCTGGCCGTCTATATCGGGCTGAACCTCGAACACTTCGATTTCGGCGAGGGCCACGGCTCGGCACTGGCCGCCGGCCGGCGCGAACCGGATGTGCTCAACTATGCCTGGCGCGACTATGGCAACCGCGTGGGCGCCTGGCGCATGCTGGATCTGTTCGAGTCGCTGGAATTGCCGGTGGGGTTGATCGTCAACAGCACGATCGCCGACTACTGCCCGGAACTGGTCGCTGCCTATCAAGAACGCCTGGATACCGAGCTGATCGCCCACGGGCGTACCAACAGCGAATCCCAGAACGCGTTCGACGAGCCGGGCGAGGTCGCGCTCATCGCCGAATCACGCGATCGACTTTCGGAAGCGTTCGGTGAAACACCGAACGGCTGGCTGGGCCCGTCGATCGCACAGAACGAAACCACGCCGGATCTGCTGGCCGAAGCCGGCTTTGGCTATCACCTCGACTGGTGTCACGACGATCAGCCCACCTGGATGGCCACCCGCGACGGCGGGCGCATTCTGTCGGTGCCGTATCCGCAGGAGATCAACGATATCCCGTCGATCGCGGCTCACCATATCGACTACCGCGAGTTCGCGGCCCGCATCGTCGATCAGTTCGATGAAATGTACGAACAGTCGCGCGACCAGCCGCTGGTCATGGGCATTGCGCTGCACCCGTATATCGTCGGCCAGCCGTTTCGGCTGCGGGCGCTACGCCGGGCGCTGTCTCATGTCGCCGCGCCGCGCGACGATGTCTGGCTGACCACGCCGGGCGCGATCGCGCGTCATTTCATGTCGCTAGCGCCGGTTTAATCCGCGGGCTGTATGCAGGTCAGAATGCCGCGCAGCTGCGAACTGTCGACGAGTTCGTCGGCCGGGTTCACCACGATCTGAGAGCGGGCAATCACATAGGCCTTACCGGTAATCGTGTTTTCGACCACGTCGTAGCCGCCGGCCTGGGCCACCCGCGTGAACGTGCCCAAGAAGCTGGAGCCGCGTAGCGAAACGGTTTCCAGCGTATCGCCGGGCTGCATACGGCCTTCGTGATGCATGAGCGCCATGCGCGCCGAGGTACCGGTGCCGGTCGTGCTGCGACAGATCACGCCGGGGTGTACATAGGTGGCCGAGCGCGAGCGGTAGTGGCCCCCGGCGATCTGTTCGACATCGCCCATGAAATGCAGAAACGGCAGCGGCCCCACGTCGCCGAGTTCGTAGTGGGAAAAGCCGCGTTCTGTAAGGATCGCTTCTACAATCGCCTGGGCACAATGGGCCAGACGCGACTCTTCGTCGCGCGTTAGTGAAAAGCCCAGTTCGGCTGCATGCACCAGCGCATAGAAACCGCCGCTATAGGCAATGCTGTAGGTCACATCGCCAATCAGCGGCACATGAATGGTCGCCCGGTGAGTATCGATATAGCTGGGCAGGCCTTCGCAGGTGATGGCTTCCACCACGCCGTTTTCCACGCGTGCGTCGATGGCCACCCGGCCCGCGGGCGATTCCAGCACGAACTGCTGCTGGCCTTCGCGCTTGGGGATCATGTTGTTTTCGAGCAGGGCGGTGGCCGTACAGATCGTGTTCGAGCCGGAATAGATGGGGTAACCCATGACTTCCATGATGATGTAGCCCGCCATGGCTTCCGGGTTGGCAGGCGGCACGATCAGATCGACCGACATCTCGGGGATGCCGTAGGGCTCTTCGAGCAACACGGTGCGCAGACCATCTGCATGGTCGCGCAGATATTCCATCTGCTGGCGCACGGTGGCGCCGGGCAGCTTGGCGATACCGCCCACCACGATACGGCTGACATCGCCGCCGGCATGGGTGTCGATGATCTGAAACGTCAGTTCTGCGCTCATGCAGCGTTCTCTTTCAAAAATGGGGCCAACAGGCGTCTACGCAGCATCGCTTACTCGGTCAGCGCGTAGGGCTCGCCGTGCTCGGCCCACTGGCTATCGGGCACGATGACGATCTTGCCCAGATAGTTGCTCGAGCGATCCACGAAATAGCGCTCGGCTTTGTGCAGTTCGGAGAGTTTGAACGCCGCATGCAGCACCGGCTGCAGCTCGCCGCCGCGTATCCAGCGCATGAGCTGTTCGGCCTCGTCACGGGTGCCGTGAGAGACGCCGAAAATCTGTACCTGGTAGAGATAGATCCGGGTCCAGAGCACTTCGCTGACATTGCCGCCGCTGGCCCCGGCGATACTGAGCCGTGGATAGGTCGTACGCCGGGTCATATCGAAGATCATCGTATCGATGAAGCGATGGGTCATCTCGCCGCCCACCAGATCCATGACCGCATCGATCGGCTCGCCGTCCGTCGCTTGGCGGACCGTATCGGTGAAGTCGTCCATATCGGCGCGATCGAACACCGCTTCGGCGCCAAGTGCGCGCAGCGCGTCGGCCTTGTCCGGCGTGCTCAGCGCATAGGGAATAGCGCCCATCACGCGACACAGCTGAATAAGCGCAGTGCCCACGCCACCACTGGCGCCCGTGACGAGCACACGCTCACCTGCCGCGACGTTGGCCGCGGTCAGCATGTGATACCCGGTCTGATACGAACACATCCCCAGGCTGGCGAGTTCCGCGTCGCTGAGGTTGTTATCGATGGTATGGAACTGATCGGCTGGCACGGCCACATATTCGGCATAGCCGCCATCGGCGCCGTGGCCGTAGTAGTCGGGGGTGAGATTGATATCGCGCCGCGGCCCACCGCGCATTTCGGCATAGATATTGAAATCGAGCAGGCCGCGATCGGCAATGCGCGATGCATCCACGCCGTCGCCCACGGCGGCCACGCGACCGACGATATCGGCGCCTTGAATACGCGGAAAGGTCAGCGTGGGCGTGCCGCCGATCGCGAAAGAGGTGACATCGTCTGCTTCACGTGTCGGGTAAAGCCCTTCGCGGGCCTTGCGGTCGGTATTGTTCTTGGCCGTGGCCGTCACCCGTACCACCACTTCGCCCGGGCCCGGCACCGGTGTTTTGACGTCCTCGTGATAAACGAGCTTGTCAACGCCGCCATGGCCGGTCAGCAGCATGGCGTGCATGGTGTCGGGCAGTGTTTGTGCAGTCATTGCCGAAGTCTTGGGTCGGTGTATTCGATTAATGACCGACCGTATCAAAGACAGCGGCGTTAGCCGTAACCAGGCGCGCGCAGGTCGGCAGGCGCGCTTGGGGTTATTGCCGCCACACGGTCGCTAAGGCCGGCTGCTAGCGTGCGTCGGCGACCAGTTCGGTCAAGCGCTGGGTCACGGCTTTGCGCCGTGCGAGCGCGGCCTGGGTGCCGAGCGTTGTGGCCATGGTCCTGTCCTGGCTGGGCACCACGGAGCGCACATAGCGGATACGTGCATCGCGGTAGGCACGATAGCTGGCGTTGCAAGCGGCCTGGGCCCGCATCGCAGCGGCGCGCGGGCTTACGCTGTAATCCTCGGCATAGGGCATGGCCGCGCCATAGGCGCACTGCCAGTAGCGTTGATAGGCGGGTTCGGTCGGGTCTTGCCTGGGCGAGCTCGCGCAGCCGGCGAGCAACGCGCCGGCTGCCACCAGAACGGTTAGCCGGTTGAAGGCTAGAACACGGCTCACGCGTGGCTCAGGCATCACCGCGATCAGAGGGCGTACGGTTGGCGTCGCGGGCGGCATTGGGTTTGCTGTCTTCCACGCGGCTGCCATTGCGGGCATCACGACGTTGCTTGAACTTGCCCCAGACGTCGCGCGCGGTGCGTTTGATGCGTTCCTGATTTTGCGGTTTGCGCAGCCAATTGGCGGCCATCGCGCCCAGTGCTCGTTTCATGAATCGCTCGTTATCAGCTTTCGAATCTTCTACCGATCATGTGGGCGTCAACGCGTTTGTACAACGGTTCGTGCGCCGTTGATCGCGACGGCGCTGGCAAGCCCGATGGATTTATTCCGATACCGCGCTCACCTGAAAACCATCGCGCGGGAAATGTACCCGGATGGGCGTGCCGCCCGGGCCGTCGCGCTCGATGGTTACACAGTCGTGGCCGGTGGATACCAGTTCGCCCACTGTGGGGTCGGTGCCGTAATCGGTCGCAGCGACTGCCACGCGTGTGCCGGGTTCGAGCCGGCTCTTCACCGCCGACGGCAAGGGCTGCCACTCGCTGCAGTGGGCCGCGATATCGAGCGCCTGGCTGGCCTCGATGTCTTGGCGCTGGCCGTGGCCGAAGGCGCGAATACGATCGGCCCAGGCCAGCAGGTTGGGGTAGTCGTCGAGCAGCGGTGCGACACCGCTGTTGGCGCGGATATACCAGAGCGGGTGATACGCGGCAAAATCGGCGATGCAGGGCTGTTCGCCTAGCAGGAAATCGCGGTTGGCCAGCTGTGTATCCAGGGCTTGTAGCGTGGGCGGGAGCACGGCATCGGAAAAGGCGCCATCCGGGCGTTCTACATGCCCGCCTTTGAACAATGCGGCGCGGTCAGCGCCAAAGCGGGCCAGATACTCTTCGCCAAGTTTTTCGATCAGAACCGCGCGTGCGGCCGGCCGGAACAATACCGGCACGGCGGCAAGAAACAGCCGTTTGTCGCCCAGCTGTTCGAGTGCCAGGCTGCTCGCCATATCCGAGGTCGGGAAGACACTGGGCTCGGGCGCCAGGGCTTCGATTTGGCGTGTGATCAAATGCGTATCGGCATACACATCGCGCCCGATCTGCATCACCGGCGTCTTGCGATAGCCGCCGGTCAGCGCCAGCAGATCCGGTTTGGGCATGATCCGTGGAATCAGAACCGACTGCCATTCGAGCTGCTTGTAGCCGAGGACGGCACGTACCTTTTCGGAAAAAGGCGAGGCCTCGTAATGGTGCAGAATGATACCGGTCATGGCTTGCTTTCGACGATGAAAGAAACCAGTTTGAGTTGTTCGCCATGGTTTGGCTATCGAGGCGTCACGATGCGTGTCTCGTCTTGCCTTGGCATGAGGCATACACGGCGTGCGTTATTCGCGTCAGATACGCAGCCGCGTCACGGCCATTTACGGGCTATCCCTCAACGCTGACATAATCGTTTCGTACGGGCCCCTGACAGGCCGTCAAAACGTGCTCCAGCCGTCTGCGTCATCGACCAGGCCCGGCTCTTGCCGGCGCGACGGGGTTTTCTGTGGTGCGGGTCGGCGTGCCGGCTCAGGCTGCTGGACAATCGGTGGCGGCGAAATGGCAGGGCGGGCATCTGCTGCATCGAGCTTGAATCGGGCCATCAACTCGACGAGTCCTTTGGCCTGAGCGCGCATGGCCTCGGCTGCCCGGGCGGACTGGGTCACCATGCTCGCGTTCTGTTGCGTCATGTTATCGAGCTCTACGACCGCGGTATTGATCTGTCCGATGCCCTCGCTTTGCTCTCGTGCCCCCGTGTTGATTTCCTCGATGGTCGTATTCACGCGCGTTATAGCGCTGAGTATCTCGTCCATCCGTTGGGCCGCCAGTTCCACGTGTTCGTTGCCGATGCGGGTGTGCTCGGTCGACTGCTCGACAAGGCCATGAATATCGCGTGCCGCGTCCGCCGAACGCGACGCCAGCGTACGGACTTCCTGCGCGACGACTGCAAACCCGCGGCCGTGCTCGCCGGCGCGTGCCGCCTCCACCGAAGCATTGAGTGCAAGGATATTGGTCTGGAAAGCGATGCTATCGATAAGCGATACGATTTCGCCGATCTTCGACGCCGAGGCGTTGATATCCTGCATGGATTGGCGCGCGCTCTGCACCGCGCTGTTGCCCTGACTGGCGCGGTCGCTCGCTTCGTGAACCAGCTTGAAGGCCTCGTCCGCCGCTTGTGAGGTATTGGCTACGGTCGCCGTGATTTGCTCGAGCGAAGCGGATGTCTGTTGCAGGCTGCTTGCCGCCTGGTCGGTACGCGACGCCAGGTCCTGGCTGCCCTGGGCGATATCCTGCGCCGCATTCTCGACATGGCCGGTACGTTGGCGCACGTCCTGAACGAGGCCTGTCAGGCCATCGCCGACGCCGTTCATTGCGGTAACAAGTTTGCCGATTTCGTCCTGCCGGCGCGGCTCGACGCGATGGGACAAATCGCCGCTAGCCAATCTCTGCGCCACGCCGACCAACGACTGCAGCGGCTTACCGATCATGCGTCGCTGTATGTAGTAGAGGCCGCCGGCCAGCGCCAACGCCAGCAACAGCGCAGCGATGCCATGATTTGGGCATAACTGCGGCTGTCCCGATTGAGCTTCGTACCGACCGCGCGTTCGCCGTCCGCTTTCTTGAGCGATGTCGTCACCCGCACGAAATCCTGTCCGTCGCGGGCAAACAGGGTTACCGGCGCGCCGGTGCGTGCAGTGAACTGATCGGGCAGCGTCGCATCGTTATTCATCAGCGATGCGCCATTACTCAGGGCAGGCGTCGATTCGCCGGCGACGGACACGCGACGTGACTCGTTGAGCGAGAAGCCGGCGGAGAGTTCCGGCGCAGCAAGGAAAAGGTTGAGGAACTGGGTCGCTTGCTCACGCAAGGTGTGATCGAACAGCGAGAGCATGTCTGCGACCTGGGTTTGTTGGCGAGCAAGGCTACGCCCCACCTCCCGGTCGAGTTCCTGGCCTGCTTCGCGGGTCAGACCCAGGCTTAGGGCGCCGAGGCCCACGAACAACATCAAAGCGGCTAACAGCGAGACACGGGTGGCGACGCCGGCTTTGCCCAGCCGTAGATTGGAAATCGGCATCGTTCGATACCTAAGCGCATCCGCTCGGCGATGAGTCTTTAAAAATTCGATCGCATTGCGGGCTGCGAGGATCGCATGGTCTTACCTATTCACTGCGCTTATCGGCCGGCATGCGTTTCGCTTTAGCGGATTTCCTTGCTGGATGGTTGGCTGATATAAAAAAGTAGCTGCGCGTGCTTTAGTCGGTTTGGCGCATGAGCGAAAGCGAGCACGGCTGGCGCACATTCGTATGCCTCGTATGCATTGCCCACATGCCAGGCTTATTGGGTAGCTGGCATGCGCGCAGCCTGCGCTTGACGCCTTGCCGCGACATAGACGCAGTAGCCCGCGACCACGGCAAACACCAGGCAAATACCCATCACGACGCCCCAGCCGGCCCATTCATACAGCGATACCATCACGCTCGAGCCCACTGTGCCGCCGGCGAATACTGCGGCTACGAACAACGCGCTGACCGTGCCGGACTGCGAACGGGCGAAGTAATCGTTGAGCAGAACGATCTGCGTGGCCTGCTGGAACACCATGCTGCCGCATAGCAGCACCACGCCGATCACCAGCGCCAGGAACGAGCCCTGGATCACGCCGCACAGACCGATGACAAACAGGATGGCAGCGACCAGCGTGGCATTAGGCAAGCCGCGGCTGATACGCGTGATCGCCGGCGCGCCCAGCGATGTGGCAATGCCGACCGCATAACCGCCGTAGACGATGGCCAGCATCAATGCGCCGCCGCGCTTGTAACCGATTTCGAAAGGCAGACAGGTGAGTACCGTGGTCAATACGCCAAAGGCTAGCGCCAGACCGGGGTAGGACAAGGTCACCTGACACCACCAGCTTTTCTTTTGCTCGACCGGGGCGGTCGCCGTATCGCCAGCCGTGGCAGGCCGGCGCGGTATTTCGCTGGCCAGTTCGGGTGGATCGCGCAGCAGCCAGGCCGAGAACAGCAGCATCGCCGTAATCGCCAGGCTGCCGATCTGCCAGTGTTCGAAGGTGACCGAGCCGACCGCGATCAGCCGGCCGCCGACGCCGCCCACAATCGTACCCGCGGTATAGAACGCCAGATCGCGGGCGCGGTTGTCCGAACCCTGGATATTCGACGAGCCGGTGATCACGGCTGGAATCAGCAACGGCAGTAACAAAACTTGCAGGCCGCGCAACGCGAAATAGGGCACCGAGTCGAATGCACCGCGAACAGCGCCGCCAGTAACAATTCGGTGACGATGACGATCCGCATCGCACGTGCCACGGTGATGAATCGCCCGAACAGCACCGGCCCGGAGGTGAGCACGATAAAGGCGAAGGTCATGGGCATCGCTGCCCACAGCACCGACACATCGAATGTGGTCTGGATACGCGCGGCCAACGGCTGCGGGAAATAGATCGCAGCTGCGGCGGCCGCGCCGGCTACGCCCAGGCGTATTCCGTCTCGATAAGCACTCATATCGGTGCCTGAAGAAGCCAAGGCCTCATAGAAGGCCAGAATATGGCTGCTACATCAAATAACCGTGCACGACATTTCGCGGGCGAACGATCGTTCGATGATAAGTTGCGTTCGACAATAATGATCCGAAACGCGTGCGCTTGAAGGAGATCCCATGGCCGCGACTCACAAAATACTTGAACCCAGCCGTCCGATCATCGACCCGCATCATCACTTATGGGATCGCTCGCGGCTGGACCTGCGCGACATGCCGTTTGCCGAGCACGGCTTTAGCCAAATGCTACGCGAGCGCTCGCGCTACATGCTCGATGAACTGCTGGCCGATACCGACATCGGCCACAATGTCCGCGGCACCGTATTCATTGAATGCCGGGCGATGTATCGCGCCGACGGGCCGAAAGCCCTGCGCAGCGTGGGCGAAACCGAGTTCGTCAGTGGCGTGGCGGCGGTGGCAGCCAGCGGCGTGTATGGCGATACGCGCGCCTGTACCGGCATTGTCGGGCATGCCGATCTGCGCCTCGGCGCGGACGTGGCCGAGGTGCTGGAGGCGCATATTTCAGCCGGGCAGGGCCGTTTTCGCGGTATTCGTCATAGCGCGGCCTATGATGCGGATGAGAACGTTCTGGGGCCGCTCTCCACCCGCGGTACGCCGGCACATTTGCTGCGCGACCCGGATTTTCGCAAGGGTTTTGCCGAACTCGCCCCGCGCGGGCTGAGCTTCGATGCCTGGCTGCTGGAACCGCAGTTGTTGGATCTCGTGGATTTAGCGCAGACGTTCCCGGAAACGACGATCGTGCTCGATCATGTCGGCGGCCCGGTCGGCATCGGGGTATACGCTGGCCAGCGCGATGCCCGGTTCGATGAATGGCGCGCGCAGATTCAGGCGCTGGCGGCCTGCGATAACGTGGTCGTCAAACTCGGCGGCCTGGGGATGCCGTTTGCCGGTTTCGAATGGTCCTATGCCAATCGACCGGATTCGCACGAAGCGCTGGCCCGTGCCTGGGCGCCGTATATCGAAACCTGTATCGAAGCGTTTGGTGCAACGCGTTGCATGTTTGAGAGTAATTTCCCGGTCGATCACTTCACCTGTGATTACGCCACGCTCTGGAACACGTTCAAGCACCTGGCGCGCGACTGCTCGGAAGACGAAAAGCACGCCTTGTTCTTCGAAACCGCGGCACGCGTCTATCGGCTCGATTCGGTGTCCGCACAGTGACACAACGCGCTATTCTGTAGCGTTTTTCGCATAGGTAAGGCCGTGGGTTTGCTGCAAATCAGCGCTGTCGTGGTGTCGCTCGCCGCGCTACTGGCATTTTTCAATTATCGCGTTGTCGGGCTACCCACCACGATTGGCGTGATGCTGCTCAGCCTGATCGTATCCGCGGCACTCGTGGCGGCCGACTTGTTCGGCGTGCTGGCGGTGAAAGAACAAACCGGCTCGTGGTGGCTGGCCATCGACTTCAACAAGGCGTTGATGGACGGCATGCTCAGCTTCCTGCTGTTTGCGGGCGCGCTGCAGGTGAACCTGGGCGATCTCTGGAAGCATCGCTTTTCGATCGGTGTGCTGGCATCGGTCGGCGTGGTCCTGTCGACTGCGGTAATTGGCTGCGTAACGTATGTGCTCGTGCCGTTTCTCGGCTTCGAGCTGCCGTTCGTGTATTGCTTGCTGTTCGGCGCGCTGATCACGCCCACCGACCCGATCGCCGTACTGGCACTGCTCAAACAGGCCGGGGTATCGCAGGAACTCGAAACCAATATCACCGGCGAGTCGTTGTTCAACGATGGCGTGGCCGTGGTCGTGTTTCTGGCGTTGCTGGGGCTGACCGGTGCCGGGCATGTCGACGGTGCCGGTGAGATCGCGCTGTTGTTCGTCCAGGAAGTCGCCGGTGGCGCGTTGCTGGGCTTGGCGCTGGGCGGCCTGGCCTTCGCGATGCTGCGCCAGATGGATGATCACCAGGTCGAGATTCTGGTTACGCTTGCGGTGGTGCTGGGCGGCTATCAGCTGGCACTGGCGCTGCATGCCTCGGGCCCGATTGCGATGGTCATCGCCGGCCTGCTGATCGGCAATCATGGCCGCATGTTCGCGATGAGCGATACCACGCGCGAGCATCTGGATATTTTCTGGGAAATCGTCGACGAGATTCTCAATACGGTGCTGTTCGTCATGATCGGCCTGGAGATGATCCATATCACCCTCGACGGACGCTATCTGATGGCCGGCGTGCTGGCGATTCCGCTTGTGCTGGTCACACGTTATGGGTGTGTCAGTGTTGCTTTGCGCCTGGTGCGGCCCTGGCATCGCCTGGGCGACAACGCCAGCGCGCTGCTGACCTGGGCAGGTCTGCGCGGCGGGATTTCTGTGGCGCTAGCCCTTGCTCTGCCGCAGGGCGAAGCGCGCGATACGATCCTGACCATCACCTACTGCGTGGTGCTGTTTTCGATTGTGGTCCAGGGCTTGAGTGTCGGGCGGGTCATTCGCCGCTTGAACCGTAACAAGTAGAAGTATCGAATTTTTCGATCGAATAACCGCAGAATTCGCGCTTTTTATATACGATAAGTCGATCAATCATGGGGTTTGATTTCTCAACAACGGCACAGCCCCATGATTACCGAAGAGTCTTTCGAATCCACCCAACCGGATACGCTCACAGCGTTCGTCGGCC
Organism: Salinisphaera shabanensis E1L3A; assembly: GCF_000215955.2. Classification (GTDB taxonomy): domain Bacteria; phylum Pseudomonadota; class Gammaproteobacteria; order Nevskiales; family Salinisphaeraceae; genus Salinisphaera; species Salinisphaera shabanensis. The sequence continues at coordinate 12,425 of NZ_AFNV02000004.1, read as the reverse complement.
GCCACTTCATCTACACCTACGACAACGGCTGGCAGTACGAGATGTATATCAAGAATGCCCGCACGATCGACTACCGTATTCATAGCGGCATGGTCGGTGGCCGTTGGGTGCGCGATCAGGCAGTGCATCTCGCGCGTTTGTCCGACGACGTCTGCAAGGTGTCGTGGAACGAGCCGACCGGCACGTCGGTCAGCGTGGCGGTGAATTTCGCCGAACGGCATCTTCACGGGGTGATCTTCTTCCCGCGCTGGGTTGCCGATGCGCCAGAAAAAACAGTCTGCTATCAGAACGACCATCTGGACACGATGCTGGCCTATCGCGACGCCGGCCCGACGTATCCGACTCTGGTTATCGACGAGTTCGCCACGGTCACTTTTCTGGAACGCTGCGCGGTCGATGACGAAAGCGTGGTTGCCGAGGCCCCGGATCAATTGCCCGCAGGCTACGCCGACCGTCGTAACTAGAGCTGTGCCCTAGGCGTCGCGTAACAGTTGTGCGAGTGCGTGGGTCGCAGTGCCCGCTTCGGCCTCGTCGGCATAGCAAAGCGCCAGTGGTATCGGCCGTCGGATGGGGCCGGACAAGGCCAGCGGCACTAAGCGTCCGTCGTCGAGATAGGGCGCGGCCAGATGCGCGGGCAACCAGCCCCAGCACAGGCCGCTCGCCACGGCTTCGACGGCGGCTTCGAGGGTGTTCACCTGCCAGACGCGGCCGTTGGTGGGCGCCAGCGTGGCCGCGTTGGCCGATGCGCCTTCGCCGATGATCGACACACAGCGATGCCCGGCCAGGGTCGACGCCGACAGGGTGCGGCCACTTCGGCCGTTCAGCGCATGCGCCGGACAGGCCAGGGCCAGCATGTCGACATCCAGCAGATGGTGCTGATCGGCCCGGGCGGGCGTCCACGCCACAATGGCCAGATCGAAACCGGGCTCGGTGTATGCAGCCAGCCGTGTCGCTTCGCGTAGATCGATCTCTACCTGTGGGTAAGCGGCGCTGAAGGCGCGCAGCGCGGCAAACAATTTGGTCCGTGGATAGATGCTGTCCACATGCAGGCGCACGTTCGCCTGGGTCTCGGTCAAGGCCTGCGCGCGTTGTTCGATGCGCAGTAGCTCGTCGACCAGTGGCACGGCTTCGGCCAGCAGGCTACGTCCGGCATCGGTGAGTTGCGCTTTGCGCCCGTCGATCACGAGCAGATCGATACCGGCGCGCTCCTGTAAGCGGGCCACGGCATAGCTCACTGCCGACTGGCTGCGATTGAGGCGTTCAGCCGCCTGCGCAAAGCCGCCGTATTCGACGAGGGCCTGAAGTACGCGCCATTGTTCCAGTGTGGTCTTAGGAATACGCATTGCGGATCAACCTCGACGGTCGCTGAGTTCGCTTCATGGCTTTTTAATCTTGTGTTGTGCCTGTTTTGGATAGCCGTATTACGGTAACGCGCTGTGTTTTCGCACCACGCGCGGTTTGGCACTCGTTTTCCATGTTGGCGCCGGCTTGCGTGAGCCCGTTTATTCTGAATTGCGTGATGAATCGGGTTCGATCGCGGTGGCGAGTCTTCGCGTTCTGGACGGTTGCTTTGCGAGCGGTGTGCGCAGTTTGGCTAGCGCTGGATTCGACGCGAAGGCCTAGCCGCCCGATAATCGTACTTACACCATTTTTAAAAGCGCGCAGCCAATGAGCGACAACGATAATTACACACCGCCGAAAGTCTGGACCTGGGAGCAGGGCAGCGGCGGCAAGTTCGCCAATATCAATCGACCCGTTGCCGGGCCCACCCATGAGGCCGAGCTGTCGGTCGGCAAGCACGATTTCCAGCTCTATTCGCTGGCCACGCCCAACGGCGTAAAAGCCACGGTGATGTTCGAAGAGTTGCTCGAGCTTGGCCACGCGGGCGCGGAGTACGATGCCTGGCCGATCAACATCGGCGAAGGCGAACAGTTTTCCAGTGGCTATGTCGCCATCAACCCGAACTCCAAGATCCCGGTGATGGTCGACTACGGCACGTCCACGCCCACACGGGTGTTCGAGTCGGGCTCCATCCTGGTGTATCTGGCCGAGAAGTTCGGTGAGTTTCTGCCCAGTGACCCCGCCACGCGTACCGAGGCGATGAACTGGCTGTTCTGGCAGATGGGCAGTGCGCCGTATCTGGGCGGCGGATTCGGTCACTTCTATGCCTATGCGCCGGAGAAGATGCAGTACCCGATCGACCGATTCACCATGGAGGTCAAACGCCAGCTCCACGTGCTCGACCGGCGCCTGGCTGAATCCCAGTATCTGGCGGGCGGCGAATACAGCATTGCCGATATTGCGACCTGGCCCTGGTACGGCGCACTCGCGCTCGGCCGTCTTTACGACGCCGGTGAGTTCCTCCAGGTTCAGGAATACGAGCACGTTCAACGTTGGGCCAAGGAAATCGATGCACGCCCCGCGGTTCGGCGTGGACGCATGGTCAACCGGGTCTGGGGCGAGCCGCACGAACAGCTGCGCGAACGACACGATGCCAGCGATTTCGAGCACCGCACCCAGGACAAGCTCGAATCGAAGGGCTGACCGAAATCATGGCGCGGGCATCACATCGTTCGGCCGGGGCTGCCCGGATGCGTGTATCCAGGCGCGGTGCAGCGCCGGTGTGCCGCGACTTGGTCGACGAGGTCGCGGCGCGGCACGTAACACCCGTTGTGGACGGTGTCGGATGGCGCGGCCTGCCAGCTGCGTACGCCACGATGCGCTTGAAAAAAATCGCCGGCCGAGCGATAACCCTCGGGATATGCGCATCTAGTGAGGCGTCAGCGAGAGGACGGGCACCGTGACAAGCGAAACGACCGGCGATGGCCCGTCGCGGCAGGCCGCGACGCACGACCGCGCGCCCGCGTCCGTCGAGACCGACCGGCGCGAGTACAACCGCCTGTCCGATCTGCTTGAACTTGGCCTGCTCAATACGCGTCCCGAGGAACGTTTTGACCGCATCACGCGGCTCGCTACCGAGCTGTTCGGAATGCCCGTCGCGTTGATGTCGTTGATGGAAGGCGACCGTCAGTGGTTCAAGTCCACCTGCGGTGTCGAACTCGAGGAATCGGCACGCAGTGCGTCCGTATGCGATCACACGATTCGCCATGACGAGGCGCTGTTCGTAGAAGACGCGAGTCGCGATCAGCGGTTTGCACACCTGCCCAACGTGGTCGAGGCGCCGTATCTGCGTAGCTATGCCGGCATGCCGTTGCATGGCCCCAATGGCAAGCCGGTCGGCACGATCTGTGTGGCTGGTTTCAAGAAGCGCTCGTTCGGTGAGCGCGACCATGTGCTGCTCAAGGAACTGGCGGATTGGATCGAACATGAATTCGATCTCGACCGGCGTATTGCAGCACACGATCAGCACGTCGCCCGGCTCATGGACCGCGATCCGTCGTTACCCGTGGCCACGCGCACGATCGCGCTCGAACGTCTGGACGATGTGCTGATGTCGCGAGCGCGTAACGGCCAGGGCAGTGCCGTACTACATCTGGATATCGTCAATCTCGCCCACTATGAACAGACCTACGGCGAACAGGTCACACGCGAAACGGTCGCGACCTGGCTGGCCGAGCTCCAGGCCGGCGCCGCGGACTTCTGCTATATCACCCGCCTTTCGGATACGGAATTCGTCGGCGCGGTACCCGATACCGAAGATATGGAAACCATGCGGGCCGACTGCGAGCGCCAGGTGGATCATGCCAACCGCGCCGTGAGTGCCGGCGCGGCACAGGTGGCGTTGCGCGTTGTCGGTGGGCTTGCCGTGTATGGCGACCACGGCCGCCATGCCGCAGAACTGGTTGCACGCGCGCGCCAGGCGCATCGGCGCGCCGATATCAGCCGCGGGGTGGTCCTGTTTTCGGAAACGATCAACCGCCAGTTGCTGCGTGATCGTCATATCCGCCGGCTTTTCGAAACCGCGTTGCAAGAGGGCGGCATCGATTTTCATTGGCAGCCGTTGTTCAGCAACCGTGGCGACGTGCTGGCCGGTTTCGAGTTGCTCGCCCGGTGGCGCGATCCCGAACTGGGCGATATCTATCCGGACGAATTCATCCCCGTGGCAGAAGCCGAGCACAATCTCAGCCGCGCGATCGTCGAGTATGCGCTCGACACGGCCGCATCCCAGATCGCGCAATGGCAAACGGATGGGGTACAGGCGCCCATTCCTTATGTCGCAGTCAACATTCCCGGCCGCGAATTCTATGAAAGCGATTTCTACGATTGCGTTGCAGCGGTACTGGAAAAACATGGCGTCGACGGCCATCGACTGGTTTTCGAACTCACCGAACGCAGCCTGATCGCGGATTTCGAAGTTGCCGCCCGAACCATGAAGCGGCTGAATACGCTGGGTATTCGTATCGCGATGGACGACTTCGGCACCGGCTACTCGTCGATCGCCTATCTCACCCGGCTGCCGCTCTCGATCGTCAAGCTCGATAAGAGCGTCATTCAGCGGCTGGAGCACGATGCAGTTGCCCGCGAACTGGTGCGTGGCATCGTCGATCTCGCGCATGGACAAGATCTGGATGTGGTAGCCGAAGGCGTGGAAACACGTGTCCAGCACGAGTGGATACGTTCGTTTGGCTGCGAGTACAGTCAGGGCTTTCTACTCGCCCACCCCGAGTCGCGGTCAGCTGCCTGTCAGCGCGTGGTCGACCGGCCGACCGAACAACCCGGCCCGTTATAACCTGGCGTCGAGCATGCCGAGTATCGACGTGATCATCGAACTGTCTGCGGCCCAGTGCCGCGCCCATTACGCGGGTTCGGTGGACCATGTTTATGCGCGTAGCGTGGACGGCCGGCGGGTGCTGTTGCCGGCCCAGGCGCTGCGCCGTGTCGTCACGCGTGACGGGGTGCACGGGGTCTATCGGCTGAGCTACGACGCGACAGGACGTTTCGAATCCCTGCAGCGCTTGAGCGACAGCGTTCGATAGCGCGCCGGCTACGCGACGGGCCGATTCGCTGTATATCGAGCACGGCTTGGCGCGTCTGCTACCTTGGCGCCAGTAATTCAACACCCGATACGCTATGACCAGTCGTCGCAATTTTCTCCGTACCGCCGCGCTTGGCGGAGTCGCCGGCGCGGCTTCCTTGTTTGTGCCGCGTGCCTTTGCTGCCGACAACGCGGCGCAACCCAAGCATAGCCCCGACTCGATGCCTGCGAACCCCGGCGATGGCGCGGCCGCGGGGTATCGTCCGCCGCACAAATACGGCGCCGGCGGCACCCAGGCCGGCAACATGTTCTTCGAAACCTCCGACGAAACCGTCGAAGCCATGATGCAGGCGCACTGGGACGCGGGCGTACGTTATTTCGATACCTCGCCGTGGTACGGCCTGGGCCTGAGCGAGCGTCGGGTGGGGCATTTTCTTGATGGCCAGGCGCGTGACAACTATGTGTTGTCCACCAAGGTCGGGCGGCTGCTGACGCCCGATGTGTCGATGGACAGCCACGGCATCTGGGCCGGTGATCTGAATTTCAACTATCGCTACGACTACACCGCGGCCGGCGTACGCCGCTCGGTGGAAGACAGTCTGCAGCGGCTCGGTGTACCCAGCCTCGATGTGGTCTTCATCCACGATCTCGCCCCCAGCAACAAGGATCTGGACGACTACGACGCCCAGCTCAAGACCGCGATCGAAGGCGCCATGCCGGAGCTCACCAAGATGCGTGACGAGGGTCTGATCAAGGGCTGGGGCATGGGCGTGAACGATATCGAACCCGCGCTTGCGGCACTCGACAACGCCGAGCCCAACGTCATTCTGCAGGCCACGCGCTATACGCTGATGAACCACGACGACGCGCTCGAGCGGCTGTTTCCGAAATGCGAGGCGCAGGATTGTTCGGTCGTGATCGGCGCACCGCTGGGTGCTGGCTTTCTCGCGGGCAAGGATCGCTGGCTCTACAGCGGCGACAGCATCCCCGACGGCTATCGCGAAAAGCGCGCCCGAATCAGCGAGATCGCCAAGGCGCACGGTACCGATTTGCGTACCGCCGCGTTGCAGTTCACCGCGGCACCGTCGATTGTGTCTGCAACGATTCCGGGGGCGCGTAATGCACAACAGGCGCGCGAGAATGCCGCGTCCATGCGTGCGTCGATCGATCCGGCCTTCTGGCAGGCGCTCAAGCGCGAAGGCTTGATCAGCGAAGCCGCGCCGACTGCGCTCGCTGGCACGGCCTGAATACGCCGGCCGGTCTAGCTTGCGCCGGGCAGGCTCGGCGCAAGCTCTCGCGACTCGCCACTGCCCAGGCCATCGAGCGACCAGGGGCCGACACGCACGCGGACCAGGCGCAGCGTCGGTAAATCGACCGCGGCGGTCATGCGCCGGATCTGGCGGTTGCGACCTTCGCGGATGGTGATTTCAAGCCAGGTGGTCGGCACGTTCTTGCGGTAGCGTACCGGCGGATTACGTTGCCAGAGATCCGGTTCGGCGATGACGTGCACATCGGCAGGTCGGGTCGGGCCGTCCTTGAGGGTCGGCCCGGCGCGTAGCGCTTCGATCTGTTCGTCCGATGCATCGCCGTCGACCTGTACCCAATATGTTTTCGCCAGCTTGTGCTTCGGGTCGGTGATGCGCGATTGCAGCTGGCCGTCGTTGGTCAGCAGCAGCAGGCCTTCGCTGTCGCGATCGAGCCGCCCGGCCGGGTAGACGCCGGGCACATCGATATAGTCGGCGAGTGTGGCGCGATCGTTGCCGTCGGTGAACTGGGTGAGCACGCGAAACGGCTTGTTGAACGCAACAAGCCGCGGTGTTTCGGGGCGCGGCGCGGGTTTGCGTACCGGTTTACGGCCACGCGGTGCCGGTTTGTTCTGCGGTGCTTTACGTGGCGCTCGGCTCATGACGACATTCGATTATCGAGTGGGCGAAAGATTGCCGCGCGGGTAAACCGGGTTCAGTCCGTGTCGAATTCCTTGCCCCAGCTTTCGTAGGCCAGTTCGACCACGCGCGCGATTTCCTCGTCCGGCACCGCATCGGCGTTGCCGTGTTCGAGCGGATCGTAATGGAATACGAACAGCCGCGAGGCGAACTCTGCGAACGGTAGCGAGGCTTCGCCCGGTAGTTCGCCGTGTTTTTCCGTGGTGGTGATGATGCCCTGACCCCAGTCCTGGCCGCTGTCGTTGTTGGGGTTGAAGAAGTAGACGCGCATCTCGCCGTCGGGATCGAGGGCAACACGCAGAATCGCGATCGCGTGGCGGCCCACGTAGCGTGCCGCGCTGTCGGTCACGGCGATGCCGGCCGGCTGGGAATGAATGACCGGCACGTTACCGTTGTAGTAGGGGTGATAGCAGGCATAGAAATGGCGCACGAAACCGGCGTGGTCGTTGATCTCGCCGGTCTTGGGGTCGGCCACCACGGCAAAGCCCTGGCCGACCCACCAGCCATAGAACTCGGGGTTGATCCAGCGATGCAGGTCGTTGTCGCGTTCGCCGCACAGCCGGCCCATTTCGATATAGAGCCGGTCGAGGTGTGGCACTAGCACCAGCGAAACCGGATCTACATCCAGCGGGGCTTCCTTGGCGAGCCCGGCTTCCAGGCCTTTCGAGGAAATATGCTGGCCTTCGAAACGGGTGAGCACCTCGTCGTCGCGCGCGGCCCAGGTCACCAGTTGCAGCAAATAGTCCGGATCGTTGTCGGCCCACATGGACAGACCGATCACCGACTGGCAGGTCGGATTGTTGCCCTGACCCACGCCGAGCGGCTGGCCCAGCAGTTTGAGTACGCCCGCCAGCAAGAACACCCGCGGCGGTTGGGCGTCGCCGCAGACGAGGCGGATATTGTCTTCGGTGGCCGGCGAGAGCTTGAGGCCGATTTGGCGCCACAGGCCGGCCGCGACGGGGGTGGAGAACAGCACGCCACGCTCGAGCAGCATGGCAAGCCCGTAGATCGCCTGGGCGGTTTCCACGAATACGGTCTCGTCGATGAGCGTATACACAAGCTGGCGATAGCACAGCAATGCATCCTGGCCGGTCGGGCTCAGGCCGAGCGCAATGGGGATCAGCGTATCGCCCGCGCCGTCGGGCAGGCTACGCAGATGACGCAGAAATACCGCGTTATAGACCGAGGCCAGCCCGGTATCGTGCATCGCGCTGGCAAAACCCAGCGCTTCGCTTTCCAACGCGCCCTCGTCCATGGCTTGCAGGCGTTCGGCGTAGACAGTCACGCCCGGGTCTTCGGCACAGCCCGGCGAGGGCGCGAACAGCGATTCGACCAGCCGGCGGGCGTCGTCGTTGCCCGTCGTGCTCTCGATGTCGGGGTCGTATAGACAGGTGGCGATCTGAATGACCATCTGGCGCACATCGTCGACCTGAATCGGACGTTGGGCGAGGATGCGCCAGACCTCGGCGACCAGGCTGTCGAGAATGCTCTCGTAGCCCATGTGCTCGAGCTGATAGTGATACAGCGCTCGCACGGCCTCGCCGAGCTGATCGGGGCGTTCGCGATCGGCTTCGCTGAGCGTGCCCGAGAGCAGGTCGAGATTGAGCGCCATGACCTGGGTCAGGAAATTGCGCGCGCGCTCGGCGGTGATACCGGGGTGGCGAAAATCACCGCGTGCGACCGCGAGCAAACGCAGTTCGCTCAACGCTTCCATGGCGGTTAGCACCGCGTCGCCCTCACGTAGCGAACGCACGGCCAGTGCGGGCTGGAGGATGGCAGGGCGGCCCCAGTCGCTTTTAGCGAAGATGCCGGCCTTCTCATAAAGAGCGACCCGCTCGTAGAGCGCCTGCGCGCCGCCCTCGCAAGCGAGAATCGCCGCGGCATGTTCCAGCGCTTCGTTCTTGATGGCTTTACGGGTGTCTTCGGCCGCTTCGCTCAACTGGGCGATCGCGCCCTCGAAGGCGTCGGTCAGGGTAGAAAAATCGGCGTTTTCGTTCGGCATAGTCATGAGCGAAGCGTACCTGGCGGCGAGGTCGTGCCTGGCCTGAAGTTGGGGTATTCGGTGTTACGCATACGGTGCGCGCTACAGGTTACTTTGTTCGGCGTATGCGCGAGCGAACAGGCGCATAAAAAATCGCTGAACGCATCGGTACCCGCGATCTACCCAGTGTTGTGTGTCGGTTTTATAGCCGATGCTGGCACTTCGCGGGCAGATCGAGCGCAATTGCGCTAGTGTCAAAAATCGCTGCTGGCATAAAGGCTGAAGTGCTTACACACAGGCGTGACGACAGGCAAAAAGCGCTTTTGATGCCGCTTCGTCGATGGACGTACGGCGGTCAATTCTCGCGGCGGGTCAGGTATGGCCGGGCGCAAAGGCTGTAAAACACAGAGAAAATATGCGTGAAACGCGATTTCAATTCGGGCATGATCGGCCCATCCGGACTTGCCGGATTGCGACGGGTACCGCGTGCCGCGAATGCGTGGACCGTTTGCAACGCACCATTCATGGAGGAGAGATCCGATGCTTTCGACACCTTTAAAACGGGGTCTGTTGGCGGGCGCCACCGCGCTCGCACTGACGGCCTTTATTGCCCCCACGAGCGCGCTCGCGCAGGACAGCACGACTTGGCGCGTGCAATCGCACTGGCCGAGTTCGAGCAGCTCGTATGACGACAGCCTGGTGCGCATCAAGAACGTCATCGAAGAACGCACCGACGGTCGCGTGAAACTCAAGCTCTATCCTGCCGGTGCCCTGTTCAAGGCGCAGCAGACCTTCGATGCGGTCAAGCGCGGCACCATCCAGATGGGCACGATCTCGCCGGCCTATGCCCAGAACCAGATGAGTCTGGCCGGCATCGCCTCGGGCCTGCCGTTCGCGTTCCGCAACGTCTGGGAAGCGGCCTATTTCCACCAGAACATGGGCTTTGAGGACATGCTGCGTGAAGAGGCCGCCGAAGAGGGCGTGTACTGGTCCACCGACAAGGTCTATCCGACCGAAATGGTGGTCGATCGTCCGATCAACAGCATGGACGACTTCAAGGGCCTGAAGATCCGCTCCTCCGGCGCGCTGCAGACCTTCTTGACCGAAGCCGGCGCCTCGGCGAGCTATATCCCGGGCGGCGAGCTTTACACGGCCCTCTCCAGCGGCGTCGTCGATGGCGCGCACTGGGGTGCGGCACAGGGCGCGGCCAGCATGAGCCTGTACGAAGTGGCCAAGTACCACGTCAAACCGGCGCTCAATATCGCCGGCACGGACGTGTTCATCATCAACCAGAAGGCCCTCGACAAGCTGTCGGATGAAGATGCCAAGACCGTCAAGCAGGCGCTCGACGAGCAGTTCTGGGTGCGTACCAACGAGTACCTCTACAAAGAGCAGATCGCGCTGGCCAACGCGATGGCCGAGCAGGACGTGCAGATCACCACGCTGCCGGACGACGTGCAGCAGCATCTCACCGAGGTCGCGAAAAAGTCCTGGGAAGAGCAGGGCGAGCGTAGCGACAAGGCCGCCGAAGCGCTCGACAAGCTCAAGAGTATGCTGACGGACCTGGGCTATCTCGACGACAACGCCTGATCGCGTTTTTGTCTGACCGCCGCCCCGCTGGCCCTCGTGGCCATCGGGGCGGACTTATCTGCGGGAGTCGCTTATGCGCCTGCTCAATGGTTTCATCAACGCAATCACCCGGCTCAACGACTGGATCGGCCGGGCGGTGGCGTTACTCATATTCGTGATGTTCGCCGTGCTTCTGCTCGGCGTGTTCTACCGCTACGCGATCGACGCGCCGCGGGTGTGGACCACCGAACTCACCCAATTCGTGTTCGGTTTCTACGCGGTGATGTCGGGTGGCTATGTCATGGCCCACCGCGGGCACGTGAACGTCGACCTGCTCTATAGTGCGCTCGCACCGCGCGTGCGCGCCGTGCTGGACGTGCTCACGTCGTCGCTGTTCTTCTTGTTTGTCATCACGCTGCTCTACTACGGCGGCACTATCGCTTGGGAATCGGTCGACAGCATGGAAACGTCCTACTCGGCGTGGAACCCGCCGGTATGGCCGTTCAAGATCGCTATCCCGGTCGCGGCGTTGCTGTTGCTTCTTCAGGGAATCGCCAAGCTGGTCGAGGATATTGCCATCGCCGTGGGCGCGATCGAGCCGCCCGCCGTGGCCTCGGATCGTGACAGCAACCCCGGAGAAACGGCATGAGTATCGAGCTCACCACGCTGGCCTTCTTCGGGGCGCTGCTGTTCTTCCTCGTTCTGGGGCTGCCGCTGACGTTCGTGCTCGGTGGCGTATCGGTGATATTCCTCTACTTCACCTGGGGGATCGATTCGTTCTACATGGTGGCCTCCCAGATGTGGGGCACGATGGAGAACTTCACCCTCGTCGCCATCCCGCTGTTCGTGTTCATGGCGATGATTCTGGAACGCACGGGCGTGGCCAATTCGCTCTACCGGATGATGTATCTGTGGTGGGGCGGCACGCGCGGCGGCCTGGCCATCGGCACGGTGTTCATCTGTGCCGTGTTCGCCGCCATGTGTGGCATCAGCGGCGCGGCGGTGGTGGCCATGGGCACGATTGCGCTGCCGTCGATGCTCGAACGCGGCTACGACAAGCATATGGCGTTGGGCGCCATCAATATCGGCGGCGGTCTGGGCATTCTCATCCCGCCCAGCATCATCATGATCCTGTATTCGATGATCACGGGCGTGTCGGTCGGCCAGATGTTCGCCGCGGGTGTGTTTCCCGGCCTGTTGCTCGTTGTTCTGGTGGCGATCTACGTGCTCGTGCGGTGCTATTTCCAGCCGGAGCTTGCACCCGCCCTGCCGCCGGAAGAGCGGGCCAGCTGGCCGGAGAAGTTTCGGTCTCTGGGCGCCGTGCTGCTGCCGATTCTGATCGTGATGATGGTGCTGGGTTCCATCATGCTCGGCATGACCACGCCGACCGAGGCGGCCGCGATGGGTGTGCTCGGCGCGCTGATCTCGGCCGCGGTCTATCGTAAGTTCAATTGGACGTTGATCCGCGACGCTTCGCTACGTACTTTTTCGCTCACCGGCATGATCATGTGGATCCTGTTCGCAGCCCATGCGTTCAGCGCGGCCTATCAGAGCATGGATGCACAGGCCATGATCGAAGGCTGGATGGAACTGATCCCCGGTGGCCCGTGGGGCACGATCATCGCCATGCAGGTGATCCTGTTCCTCATGGCCATGGTGCTCGACCCGGTCGGCATCATGCTGATCACGCTGCCGGTGTTCATGCCGATCGTGCAAAGCCTGGGCTTCGACCCGATCTGGTTCGGCATTCTGTTCGTGATCAATATGGAAATCGGCTACATGACGCCGCCGTTCGGCTTCAACCTGTTCTATCTCAAGGGCGTGGTGCCGCCCTCGATCACGATGCAGGATATCTACCGATCGGTACTGCCCTACGTCATGGTCGGCATCGTGGGGTTGGCGATCATCATGATGTTCCCGCAGATTGCCACCTGGCTGCCGGGCTACGTGTTCTAGGGCGTGTTGCCGTTTTGCGCTAAGTTATTGATTGTAGGAA
>NZ_AFNV02000005.1 GCF_000215955.2 Salinisphaera shabanensis E1L3A | reverse complement strand
ACCTACTGAAAGATCACACCTAGCGCCAGCCTGTCTTGGCAACGGCAAGGCATGACCGGCGCGCCACCGAAGCGGGGCGCGCCGGTTTCGCTAACGGCGTGTGCGTGCGACATAGTCGGGGCGACGCAGCGTTTTAGTGGGTCGCCGCTGCGGTGGCCGCCGCTCCGTTTGTGCGCGTACGCCGCTGCGCCTGTGTTTTCGGCGCCGGGCGTTCGTGGTGGATGCTCGAAGGCATCGGGCCCTTGCGCTTGCGCCGGTGGGGCAGCGCCATGCGCAGGATCCTTTTCGCCACACCGCCGAGCTGTTTCGAGAACGGGCCAGTGTTGTAGTTGAGGTTGTAGCGCTCGGCGATGGCCTGAATCTTCGGGCCGATTTCGCGATAGCGATTCGACGGCATATCCGGGAACAGATGGTGCTCGATCTGGTAGCCCAGATGACCGGTGAGCACATGGAAGGGCACCGAGCCGTTCACGTTTGACGAGGCCAGCATCTGGCGCAGATACCACTCGCCCTGGGTTTCGTTCTCGGTTTCCTCGATACGAAACATCTCGGCCTGCTCGGTGAAATGCCCGCAGAAGATGATCAGAAACGACCAGACATTGCGATTGAAGTTCGCCACCAGGTTGCCGGAAAACACGAACGGCGCCATCGGCCCGGCCAGCACCGGGAACAGCACATAGTCCTTGAGCACCTGCCGGCGGACCTTGCGCCAGATATCGCGGCCCTGCGATAGCGCCTCGGCGTAGCTCTTGTCTTTGCCCAGGCGTTCCCATTCGAGATCGTGCAGGGCCACGCCCCACTGGAAGAAGGCGGCGAGAACGAGTACATAGAACGGCTGGAACAGAAAGGCCGGATTCCATTTCTGATCTTCGCTCATGCGCAGGATGGAATACCCCAAGTCGCGATCCATGCCCACGATATTGGTGTAGGTGTGGTGCATGTAGTTGTGCGAATGCTTCCACTCGCGGCCCGGACAGGTGTTGTCCCAGTCGTAGGTGGCCGAGTCGAGCGCCGGGTCCTGCATCCAGTCCCACTGACCGTGCATGGCGTTATGGCCGATTTCCATGTTCTCCAGAATCTTGGAGAGCGATAGCAGCGCCGTGCCGGCCAGCCAGGCTGGCGGCAGGATGCCTGCGAATAGCAGCGCACGGCCGGCCACTTCGGAAAAGCGTTGGGTATTGAGCACGCGATAGATATAGCGCGCGTCGTCCTTGCCGAGGCTATTCATCACCTCGTCGCGCAGCGCGTCGAGTTCGGCGCCGAGTTGCTCGACGTCGGCGTCGGTTAAATGTGTCGGTCGGCCCATGGTGTTCTCCTCGGATAGGTATGACGGCGTTATTGCATTGAGAACGCCTGTTAGATTTCCAGCGCGACGTCGCCCGCCGCGGCGTGGATACAGATCTGGATATCGGTATCGCGAATCTCGTGGACTTCGTTGTTGCGCAGGTCGCGTACCGTGCCCTCGCTCACGCGGCACTTGCAGCTATGGCAGATACCCATGCGGCAGCCGTAGGGCGGGTTCAGCCCCGCGTTTTCGGCGACTTCCAGCAGCGAGCCTTCGTCACCGGACGCGGCCACGTCGGATTTGATGAAATGCACCTCGCCTTCGCCCTCGGCGGCCTCGCGGCGGGTGGATTCGAACTGTTCGCGAAAGATCGGTTTCGTTGTGCGCGTATCGAGCAGTTCCTGGGCGGCGTCCATGAAGCCCGACGGCCCGCACAGCCAGGTCATGCGTTCGGCAAGCTCGGGCACCTCGCGATCGAGCGTTTCACCGTCGATACGGCCGTGCTTCTGGGTATAGCGGATGATCAGCGTAAGCCGCGAATGCTCTTCGGCCAGTGCCGCGAGCTCGTCGGTATAGATCATGTCTTCGGCCGTCGTGGCGTAATGCATGAACACCACGTCCGGCAGACAATCCTGGCCGATCCAGGAACGCAGAATGCTCATCACCGGTGTGATGCCGCTGCCCGCGCTGAGGAGAAAAGCCAGCGCCGGCGGCTCCACGTTGGGATAGAACTCACCTTCGGGATGGCTCAGATAGACCAGTTGCCCTTCCTCGGCATGGTCGACCAGGAAATTGCTCACCACGCCGTCGCCGTTGCGCTTGACTGTAATCTCCACGCGCTTGTCGCCTGCAGCGCTGGCGATGGAAAAGCAGCGGCGATGACGAACGCCGTCGAGGTCGATACCGAACAGAATATGCTGGCCCGGCCGCGGGGTGACCCAGTTGTCGTTGGGGGCGATCGTGAGCGTCACGCTGTCTTCGGTCTGGCGCTCGACGTCGGCAATACGCCCGCGCGGCTCGTTGATGGATAGCTTGCTGTCGATCAGCCCCAGGTAGTGATCGACCGACAACGGGCTCGTCAAAGACTCGGCCAGGGAGCTTTGCAGCACCTTCTTCACGATCGGCTTCATTGGTTCTCCTCTCTCGGCGGGGCCGTTGCAATCGTGCTGGCTTGGGCGCGCTTCGACTGCTTGTTTTGGTTTGTTGTAGCACAGCTCTTTTTGTTTCCGGTATGCCCGTGCTGTTCTTCGCTTACACCGCCATGAATCGTACTCGTCGTATAAAAACGTCTTTATCAATCGAGGCGTAAGGTTCGGAAACGTTATCTTTTAAGTTTAGTTCCGCTAAATCAGCCGTTTAGATTTGGCGCTTGTGCAACGCGTATTCGCTTGGCGCGGTGGCGAATGATCGCGAGCGGCGTCACGAGACGATTTTAAAACCGCAGACGGGAATGTCGGACACAAGCGCTGGGCGGTTAAGACAAGAGCAACGTCGCGCAAGTCAGCAGCGGATCAAGCGTTCAAACGCCGTCCGGCAGAAGGCGCCGACACGTAACTCAGTTCGTTGTCGAGGCGGCCAATGCAAGATCGAATTGGCGTAACAGTGCGTGCAGGGTCGGTGTCGCCCGGCCGGACGTCACGATGGCGATATCCGCTGTGTCATCGACCGGGGCTGGCTCCGTTTCGGATAAGTCGCGGCCAGCCTTGGAGACCGTGAGCACATGGCGTGCTATCGCGGGCGCCGGGTCGAGCCACGTAACCGGCCAGGGGGCGCGTTGCTCGAAAACCTTCGTAAGAAAGGGGTAATGGGTGCAGGCGAGTACAACGATATCGGTTCTTCGACTCGCCTTTTCGATGAAACAGGGCGCGATCTCCGTACGAACCGTGTTGCTGTCGTACGGCGTGCCTTGAACATGTGCTTCGGCCAGCCGTGCCAGGTGTCGGCTGCCCACGAGATTGAGATCGCAGTGGGCGGCGAATGTTGCGATCAATCGGCGCGTGTAGTCGCGCCGCACGGTCGCCGGTGTGGCAAGTACCGAGATCAGGCCCGAACGGCTTTGCTCGGCCGCCGGTTTGATTGCCGGCACGGTGCCCACGAAGCACGCGCCCGGATAGGCCGCGCGTAGATCAGCGAGGGCAAGAGTCGCTGCGGTATTACAGGCGATGACGGTGATCTCCGGGGTGTAGTCAGCCAGCAGACCGCTAATCAGACTTATGAGGCGAGCGCGCAGGCGATCTTCGTCCCAATCGCCGTAGGGAAAACCGGCATCGTCGGCCACGTAGATCAATCGGCGGTCGGGCAGTACGCGCCGGATTTCGCGCAGTACCGTCAGGCCACCGATGCCCGAGTCGAATACCAGAATAGGGCGCCGTGCCATGCGTCGTAGGGCTGCCTGAGCTAGCCCGCTATTCTGGCATGGCGGCGCCGATCGTCGTTTGGCGGCTAGAGCGTGACCGCGCCGCCATCGGCACGCGGATCGCTCGCACCTTCGCAATAGCCCTCGGGGTGACGCACCACCGCGCCCGCGTGGCCAGCCAGATCGGAGAACGCATCGATCATCTCGACCTGATGGCCGGTGGCGATGAGTTCTTCCACCAGCGCCGGATCGAAACGATTCTCCAGCTTGAGGCTGGTGGTGGCATCGCCCCAGGTCTTGCCGAGCAGCCAGCGTGGTGCGGTCACCGCGCGTTGCAGGCCCTGACCGTACATCGCATAGCGCGAGAAGACTGCGGCCTGCGTCTGCGGCTGACCTTCGCCGCCCATGGTGCCGTAAGCCATCACGCGCCCGTCATTAAGTTCGGCCATGGCGGGGTTGAGGGTATGGAACGGGCGCTTGCCGGGCGCGAGCTGGTTGGCGCCCGGGGCCAGGGAGAAACCGGCACCGCGATTCTGGAACGCCA
Source organism: Salinisphaera shabanensis E1L3A (assembly GCF_000215955.2). Taxonomy (GTDB): domain Bacteria; phylum Pseudomonadota; class Gammaproteobacteria; order Nevskiales; family Salinisphaeraceae; genus Salinisphaera; species Salinisphaera shabanensis. The sequence goes on along the minus strand of NZ_AFNV02000005.1, from coordinate 153,017 downwards.
CGCCAGTGTCGGGACAGGTCAGCCCCGAGCCGAACTCCCAGAACACGCTCTGAATGAAGCTCACCATGGTGCCGTCGCGGTCGGTCGCACCCATCCAGATGGTATCGCCGCGTTTGGCTTCGTAGGGCCAGTCCAGGGCCTTGCGCGGGTCGATCGCGGCATGCAGTTCATCGAGATACGCGGCCTCCAGCCACGATTCGGCCGGGCGCGTCATATGGTCGGGGTCGCCCAGTTCCGCGTTGCGGATCAGGAAAGCCTGCTTGGTCGCCTCGATCAGCCCGTGCAGATGATCGAAGCCCTCGGCTTCGGCCACCTTCAAACGGTCGAACAGGGCCAGAATCATCAACGACGACACGCCCTGGGTGGGCGGCGGCATATTGTAGATCGTGCCCACCGACAGTTCCGTCGACAGCGGGGCGACGAGTTCGGCCGCGCATTGTGCGAGGTCGGATGTACGCAGCGGCGACCCCATGGCCTCCAGATAGGCGCCATGCGTTGCCGCCAGCGAACCGGTGTAATAGCTGTCGAGCCCTTCGCGCGCCAGCGTCTCGAGCGTATTGGCAAGCGCGTTCTGAACGAAGATGTCGCCCTCGCGCGGGACGTGGCCGTTGGGCAGAAAAATACCCGCAAAACCGGGCACATCGCGCAGCTCGTTCGCCTTGGCGGCGGTGCAGGCAGCTTGATTGCCGGTGGTCACAAAGCCCTCGCGGGCATGCGCGATCGCCGGCGCGAGCAGGGTCTCCAGCGCCATCGGCTCGCGTTCGAGCTGGTTCAGCGCAGCCTGCCATCCGGCGATCGTCGCCGGTACGGTCAGCGCGGCCTGCGCGCCGCGCGCCGGGATCTGGTCGCGATGACCGTGCTCGGCATACCAGTCCGGCGTAGCCAGCGCCGCAGCCCGACCGCAAGCGGAAATGCCGATCGTCGCCTGACCGGGTTTCTTGATCAGCCAGAAGCCGTCGCCGCCGATCGAATTCATATGCGGATAGACCACGGCGATAGTTGCCGCGCTGGCCACCATGGCTTCAATGGCATTGCCGCCAGCAGCGAGCACGTCGCGCCCGGCGAGCGCGGCGGATAGATGAGGGGCGGTGACACAGCCGTAACGGCCTTTCGCGCTTTGCAGCATAGATAACGTCCTCAATGACTAGCGGCGTTGCCATACCGGCTCACGCCCGAGTTGATAGTGCGTCGCCGCGAAATGATGACGGATGCGACGCGCGCATGCTGGCCTCAGTTGGTGGCTTTCGACCTGCAGACACCTGTCCGCACCACCAGGCAATGCGTCGAGACATCGTTCGGTCGCAGATCATTACATGGCATAGGCGTTGCATACAACGACGCGTTCAACTGCTCGCTTGTGACGGCGAAAGGAGAGTGTTGTGGCATCGACCTGCTTGCGAAGACGGTCCACTTCGACGGTGAAGCGCGCGTACGGCGCGAATATCGTGGCCGCTGCGCCGGATTATTGCGGCCGGCCGTGGGCAGGCCAGCGATGAGCACTACGCTCCATACGGTCGGTGCCTTTTGTCGCGACAATCCGGCGGCCCTGGCACCGACGGGCGAGGGCGTGCTCAGTGGGCTGCTTTTTGCGGTCAAGGATGTATTCGATATTGCCGGTACGCGGACCGGGTTCGGCCAGCCGCAGTGGCTGGCTTCGCACCCGCCGGCGGATACCAATGCCGATTGCATCGATCGCCTGTTGGCGGCTGGCGGGGAACTGGTCGGTCGTACGATTTCCGATGAGCTGTGCTACTCGTTGACGGGTGACAATATCCATTACGGTGCCCCGGCGAACAGCTGGGGCCTCGGCCGCCTGGCCGGCGGCTCCTCCAGTGGCTCGGCGGCGGCGGTATGTGCCGGGCTGGTGGATTTCGCGCTGGGTACGGATTGCGGTGGTTCGGTGCGGGTGCCGTCGAGTTATTGCGGCCTGCTCGGCCTGCGCACGACCCATGGCCGGGTCGCCACGCGCGGTTTGCTGCGCTTTGCCAGCCAGTTCGATTGCATCGGCTGGTTCGCCCGCGATGCCCATATCTTCGAACGGGTCGGGCGCGTGCTCTTGCCGGATGCCCGGGAGCAGGGCGCTTTCAAGCGTGTATTGATTGCCACCGACGCCTTCGAAGCGGTGGATACGGAAATCGCGGCCGCCTTCTTGCCGGCGCTGGAAACGCTCGGTGCGCAGGCCGATCGAATGCAGGAAATACAGCTGGCCGAAGACGGCCTGGCCGAATGGTTCGAGACCTTTCGTATCATCCAGGCCGCCGATGTCTGGGACGCGCTGGGTGATTGGGTCGCACAAACTCGTCCCACGCTTGGCCCCGGTGTGCGCGAGCGTATCGAACAGGCCGGGCAGATCAACGCCGCGCAGCTGCGCGAAGCCCAGGCCCATCGCGCCGAGATTGTTAAGCGGCTCGACGCGCTGATCGGCGAAGACGATGTCGTGGTCCTGCCCACGACACCGCGTCCCGCGCCGCCGCGCGGCGCTACGGATGAGGCACTGGAAACCACCTATCGCTACCAAGCGATGTCGTTGCTGTGCAGCGCCGGGCTGGCCGGCTTGCCGCAGATGAACCTGCCGTTGGCGATGAAGGACGGTCTGCCGTTGGGGCTATCGATCATGACGCGTCGAAACGGCGATATGCGCCTGATTGAACTGGCCCGTCGTGTGTGTCCGCAGGCCCCGGTGCCGCCCAAGGCGGTGCCGGCATGAGTCAGTCGCTCGAACAGGTCAACCGGCGCGATGTGGTCGCCGAAGTCACGGATGCGCTCATGCGCTATGAAGCCGCGCTCACCGGTAACGATATCGATACGCTCGACGAACTGTTCTGGACCAGCGAGCACACGGTGCGCTTCGGGGCGACCGAAATGCTCTATGGTTACGACGAGATCCAGGCGTTTCGCAAGTCACGCAGTCCTGCGAATCTCGATCGCCGGATACGGCATATCGCAATTACGACGTTCGGCGAGGATTTCGCCACCGCCAGTGTCGAATTCGAGCGCGACGGTGCGGACGGCGTCTCGATCGGCCGGCAAAGCCAGTGCTGGGTGCGCTTCGAGGCGGGCTGGCGAGTGGTCTCGGCGCACGTGTCTGCGTTGCCAAAGAATTGATGGGTGTGTAAAACGCCGGGTGAGTCGGTCGCCGATGCAGCGCCGACCGACCGCCCGTCGATTCGCGATCACCGGCCCCGGTTCGGGCTTTTGGACTGTCGCGGCATCGCCGGCCCCCTTCCCACGCGTGTTCCATTGCCATGCCCGATCCTGTCGATGTTTCCGAAGAACTGGCTGCTATCGAAGAGCGGTCGCCGCTGCTGGTTCGCCCCGGGTTTCTGATTCGTCGGCTGCACCAGATTCATAGCGCGCTGTTCACCAAGGAAACCGAGGGATTCAATATCACCCCGGTGCAATACAGCGTGCTCACCGCGCTGGCCGAACACGGCGAGTTGGATCAGATGACGCTGGCCCACGAGATCGGGTTGGAACGCACGAGCGTAGGCGAGGTGCTGCGTCGGCTTGAGCAGCGCGAACTGGTCGAACGCCGGCAGAGTACTGAAGACGGGCGCGTACGCCTGACCCGCGCCACCCATAAAGGGCGCCAGCACGTGCAGCAGATGACCGCTGCGGTACAGCGCGCCCACGAGCGCACGGTCGAAGCCCTCGCCGGGCCGGATCGCGACCTGCTGGTCCTGTATCTGGCGCGCCTGGTGGAGGCGAACAACGAGATGGGCACCGTCCCGTTTCGGCTGCGTTAGCACGCCTGTTCTGCCGCGTCGTCTCGCAACCAGTGGTTGGGGCGGGGCCGGGCATCGAATCCCCCGATCGTTTGCCGGCGATGCACTGAGCGTACGGCGACCCGGGTCGTGCCGCATCGATATGTGAGGTGCGCCACATAAATTCCCCATGCTGGTGCAGCAGCGTTTTTTTTTAGAGCACGAGGCAGTTGGCGTTCGGCGCCCAGTCATCGCCTAGTGAGGGGTGTGCCACTTAATTTATAAATATTTAAAACAATATATATTAGTTACTTACGTGTCATATGTTGTATGCAACGTCGTGTATTGGCATAGGCCTTGCGCTCTCTGGGTATCGCAGATCGCAAGATGCAGGAGCCAGAATGTCGACAACGGTGTTGAAAGGCGGTCGGGTCGTGGACCCGGTGACGGGTACGGATGAACAGGCCGACCTGGTCATACAGAACGGTATTGTTACCGGTCTGAACGCACCCTATGCTTCGGACGCCGAGGTTATCGACTGTACGGGCAATCTCGTTTTGCCGGGCATGATCGATACGCATGCCCATATCTATCGCTATGTGACCGGCCGCTTCGGTCTCGATCCGGATATGGTTGGCGTGCGCTCGGGCGTGACCACGCTGGTCGACCAAGGCGGGCCGAGCTGTATGACGCTGCCGGGCTTTCGCCATTTCATCGCCGAGCCGGCGAAAACGCGTGTGCTCGCCTTCATCTCGGCCTATCTCGTTGGCGGGCTGGAAGGGCACTACTACCCGCAGCTCTATCAGCCGGAGTGTCTGGATATCGATGCCACCGCCAAGGCGGTCGACGCGAATCCTGATTTGGTGAAGGGGATCAAGGCGCACGCCGAGTTGGGCGGTTTCCAGCGCTGGGGCATGGATGTGATCAAGCTCGCGGCCCAGATCGGGCGGCAGTCGCGCATGCCGGTCTATCTGCACTTCGGCCAGCTCTGGCCGTCGCCGGAAGATCCGATGGATATCGATCCGGACACCATCTTTCCGAGCGTGCTCGAACTGGTGAAGCCGGGCGACGTGCTCGCGCATCCGTTCACCCGTCATCCCGGTGGTTTTGTGGACAAGCACGGCAAGGTCCATGAGCTCATTCGCGACGTGATCGAAAAGGGCGTGAAGATCGATGTGGGCCACGGCTCGCACTTCAGCTTTGATGTCGCTCGCAAGGTGCTCGATGCCGGCATCGTGCCCAACACCCTCGGCGCCGACATGCACGGCTACAACACGCGTATCGCGCCGCCGCCGGGCACGCCGGATATCCATTCCGACCCCGAAGAAGGCGATCACATGTTCGCGGGCGCGGTACGGTTTTCGCTGACCTCGGCGATGACCAGCATGCTCGCGCTGGGGCTCACGCTCGATCAGGTCGTGCCGATGGTGACCTCCAATGCGGCGGCCCTGCTCGGCATGGCCGACGAGATCGGCCATCTCAAGCCGGGCGCGGTCGCGGACGTGTCGGTACTCAACGACGAGCGCGGCCAATGGACGCTGCGCGATAACGAAGGCCATCGCGTGAGCGCCGAGCGCATGCTCACGCCGCGCTTTTGTCTGCGCGCGGGCGAGCGTTTCGATGCCGACGCGCCCACGCTGCCCCAGTTCACGCCGGCCCAAGCCTCGGCATGACCGGCGCCCCGCCCGACACCCAGGCCAAGGGCATCGGCGCCCGGCTCGCGCGCAAGGAAGATGCGCGTTTTCTGAGTGGCCGGGGCGAGTTCGTGGCCGATATCCGGCGCCCCGGCATGTTGGACGTGGCGTTCGTACGTGCGCCGGTGGCCCATGCCCGCATCGTGGACATCGAAAAACCGGAAGGCTGGGAATCGCTGGTCTACACCATGGCCGATATGGCCGAGGTGAAGCCGATTGTTGCCGCCTCCAAGCTGCCCGGCTTTCAGAAATCCGAGCAGTATCCGCTGGCAAAGGACAAGGTCCGTTTCGTCGGCGAAATGGTGGCCATGTGTGTGGCACCCAGTCGCGCCCGTGCCGAGGATCTGGCCGAGCAGGTGTTCGTCGATTACGAAGACCTGCCGGTCGTTTCGGATATGCATGCCGCGGCCAACGGGACGGCCGAAGGCAAGCTGCACGAGCACTGGGATTCCAACGTTTTCCTGGAAACCCAAGTCGACAATAAGGCGGGCATAGCTGACGACGTCGTGAGCGTGCGCCGGCAATTGTCCACTTCGCGACAGTGTCAGGTGCCGCTGGAAGGCCGCGGCGTCGTCTGTTGGTGGGACCATCGGCTCAATCGCCTGGAAATGACCAGCGCGGCACAGATGCCGCATATCAACCGAACCGGCCTGGCCGAATGCCTGGGCCTGGATGAAGGCCAGGTACGCGTCGTCTCGCCCGACGTGGGCGGCGGGTTCGGCTACAAGGGCATTCTGCTGCCCGAAGAAATCTGTTGTGCGTGGCTGGCGATGAAGCTCGATCGCCCGATCCGGTGGATCGAGGATCGAAACGAGCATCTGTCGGCCAATGCCAACTGTCGCGAACACGCCTACGACATCAGCGTGCACGTCGAGCGTAGCGGCCGGCTGGCCGGCATCGACTGCGATGCTATCGTGGATTCGGGCGCCTATTCGTCATATCCGTTTTCGGCCTGTCTGGAAGCGGCCCAGATCGGCTCGATTCTCCCCGGGCCGTACAAGATGGACAGCTACAGCTGTCATACGCGCTCGGCGGCGACCAACAAGCCGCCGATCCTGCCGTATCGCGGCGTGGCCCGCACCGGCGTGTGTTTCGCGCTGGAGGTGATGCTGGATATCGCCGCCCGCGAGCTGGGCATCGAGCCGTTCGAGCTGCGCGAGCGCAGTCTCGTCGGCCCCGACGACATGCCCTATACGAACATCACGAACAAGCTGTTCGACTCCGGCGACTATATCGCCTGCATGCATCGCGCGGTCGAAGCGCTCGACTGGTCCGGCTGGCGCGCGCGCCAGGCCGAAACCAATGGCCGCAAGCGGATCGGCCTGGGCCTGGCCACGTTCTGTGAACAGGGCGCCCACGGCACGTCGGTCTACCACGGCTGGGGCATTCCGATGGTGCCCGGCTACGAGCAGTGCAATGCGCGCGTGACCACCGACGGCATTCTCGAACTTCAGATCGGCGCGCATTCGCATGGCCAGAGCATGGAAACAACCATGGCCCAGGTCGCGAACACCGTGCTGGGTATCGACCCGGAACAGGTGCGCATCATGCACGGCGATACCGGCGGTTCGCCGTATTCCACCGGGACCTGGGGCTCGCGCAATGCCGTGATGTCAGGCGGCGCGGTCGCTGCCGCCTGTGAAAAACTCGCCGATCGCGTGCGTCGTCTGGCCAGCCACTTGATGGACGTCGCAGCGGACGATCTGATCTTCGAAAATGGCGGTGTGGTCAGCGGCGATCGCAGCCGTTCGATGACGCTTGCCGACATCGCGCATACCTGGTATCGCGCGCCGCAGCTGTTGCCGGACGACGTCGACCCGGCCGGGCTCGGCCTCGTTGCCGGCTACAAGATGCGCCCGGATATGGGCACATTCAGCTATGCCACCCATGCGTGCGCGGTCGAGGTGGATACCGTCACCGGCGCGGTCAAGCTGCTCGACTACGCCATCTGCGAAGACGGCGGCGTGCTGCTCAACCCGATGGTGGTCGAAGGCCAGCTGCTCGGCGGCCTGGCCCAGGGCATCGGTACTGCGCTCTACGAGGAAATACCCTTCGACGACGAAGCCCAACCATTGGCCTCGACGCTGGCCGACTACATGGTGCCGGGCGCGGCCGAAATGCCGCATCTCACTATCGAGCATATGGAAACGCCGAGTCCGTTCAGCACGTTCGGCCAGAAAGGTATCGGCGAAGGCGGGGCGATTGCGCCGCCCGCGGCGATCACCAATGCGGTCAACGATGCGCTGGGCGGCCTGGGCGCCGAGATTCATAGCGTGCCGATCAGCCCCGAACGGGTGATCGCGGCATTGGAGGCGGCGCATGAAAGCGATTGATTACCGCATCGAACGCGCGTCCGATGTGGCCGGGGCAGTCGAAGCGCTGCAGGCCGACCCGTTCGCCAAACCGATCGCCGGCGGCCAGTCGCTGGGGGCCATGCTCAATCTGCGTCTGGCCCAGCCGGAATGCGTGATCGATATCGTCGGGCTGGACGCGCTCAAGGGCCTGCGTATTGAGAGCGACGAGATGGTCATCGGCCCGCTCGTAACGCATGCCAGGCTCGAAGACGGCCGTTACGACGATGCGACGGGCGGCATGCTGGCGCATGTGGCGGCCGGTATTGCCTACCGAGCCGTACGCAACAGCGGCACCATCGGCGGCAGCATCTGTCATGCCGATCCGGCGGCCGACTGGATAGCCGCGACCGCCGCGCTGGGTGCGACTTTCGATATCCAGGGCCCGGATGGCACCCGTCAGGTCGCCGCCCGCGACTTCATGACCTCGGCGTTCGAGACAACACTGGCCGAGGCCGACGTACTCACCGCGATCCGCGTGCCGGCGCTCGGCGACACCGCGCGCTGGTCCTATCGCAAGTTCTGCCGCAAGACCGGCGAATTCGCGCTGGCCATTGTCAGCGGCGTGGTCGACGGCCAGACCGGCATCGAGCGGCTGGTGTTCTCCGCACTCGACGGCGCGCCCGTGGTGATCGAACGCGCAGGCCTGTTCGACGAACTGGCCGAGCCAGACGCCCGCCAGGTCTTGCTCGACGACGACGCCTTATCAATCAGCGGCCATCGCCGCGCCCTGCATGCCGGCCTGCTCGCCGACGTGATTGCTGATATCCGAGGTACCGCATGAGCGCCCATCTCGAATTCCCCGAAAGCCATACGGTGACGTTCCGACTGCATGTGAATGGCGAGGAACGCGAAGTCAGCGCCGAACCGCGCACGCACCTGGCCGATGTGCTGCGCGAGCACTGTGGCCTGACCGCGACCCATCTGGGCTGCGAGCAGGGCGTATGCGGTGCCTGCACGGTCGAGATCGACGGTGTGCCGCAGCGTTCCTGTCTACAGTCCGCCACGCGCTTCGAAGGCCGCGAAATTCGTACCCTCGAGGCCTTCGAAAACGACCCGCTCGGCGCGGCCCTGCGCCGTGCCTTCAGCGAAGAACATGCCCTGCAATGCGGTTACTGCACGCCCGGCATGCTCATTACCGCGCGCGACATCGTGCAGCGCCTGCCGCAGGCCGACGAGGCCCGTATCCGCGAAGAGCTGGCCGGCAATCTGTGCCGTTGTACCGGCTATCGCGGCATCGTGCGGGCGATTCAGCGCGTGCTCGAAACCTATCCCCACGAGAGTTCCGATGGACGTTAAACAACGCTTCACGATCGCCGCCCCGGCCGACGATGTCTGGCAGGCCTTTCAGGATCCGGCGTTGCTGGTGGATTGCCTGCCCGGCGCCACGCTGCGTGAACCGGTCGAAGACAACCAGCTCAAGCTGACCTTTCAGGTCAAGCTCGGTCCGATTTCGGCGGCGTTTGCCGGCGAAGGTGAGTTGCGTCTCGATGACGCCGCGCGCACCGGCGGCCTGCAGGGCTGCGGTACCGATCGCAAGAGCAACAGCCGCGTGAAAGGCGAAGCCGCCTTTGCTGTTTTCGACGAAGGGGCCGCAACCGCGGTCGAGCTGAACGTGTCTTTCTCGATCACCGGCAAGCTGGCCCAGTTCAGCCGCGAGGGCATCGTCAAGGCGTTGGCCGACCAGCTCACACGCGACTTTGCCGACAACCTGCAGCAGGCGCTCCAATCCGAGCCCGAGCCGGCCCAAGCGGCAACCGATGCATGTGTGTCTGCGGACGAAACCCGCCCGACGCCCGAACGCGCCGAGATGCCGGCCGGCTCCCGCCCGCGGCTGAAATCGGTGGATACGAGTTCGGTCAATGCACTGAGCCTGATCTGGCGGATGATCGTGAACTGGTGGCGCCGGCTGCTGGGCAAATCGTCGGCATGAGCGCTGTTGTCGCAAACCGGCTTGAGGCCAAGCGCGCACAGATGGCCGCGCTTTTCGAGGGCGCCCGTCTGCGTGGCGTCGCGCGGCTCGGCGATGTACGCCCGGCGCTCGGCGACGATGTGCTGCTGCATGCCGGCCCGCCGCTTGATACGCGCGCGCTGTCGTATCCGTTACGCAATGCGGCCATCCACGCGCTCGTCTATGCCGGCAGAACGGCTGACGAAGCCGCCGAAGCGATTGACGCCGGTGCGGTTCAGCTGGCGCCGGCTCAGGACCACGGCGTGGTCACGCCGCTGGCCCAGGTGGTGTCGACCGCGATGCCGGTCTTTCAAGTGGGCGACGACGGCCACGACATGTTGGCGCCCATCGCCGAAAGCGCGCCGCCAGCGCTGCGTTTTGGTTCGGCAGACGACATCTGTGTGAGCCATCTGCGTCAACAGGCCGAATGGGCGTTCGATGTACTGGCACCCCGTTTGGCCGCGGTGCCGTTGCCGGTGTGCGACTGGATCGATGTGTCGCTGGTGGCCGGCGACGAATGCCATGCCCGTACTGCGGTAGCCAACGATCGCCTGCTGTTCGTGCTGAATGACTTGCCGCACGACTACCGCGAATCGATTGCCGCGAACGCCAACTTTGTCTTGCCGATTCTGATGGCGGCAAGTGCCTGGGCAATGCACAAACACGGCGGCTCGATCGCGTCGGTGGGTGGCAATGGCCGCTGCTTCGGCGTGCGCTTCGCGGGCGAAAAAGCCTGGCGCACGACGGGCGCCGGCGCGCCGACCGGCGTCCGTATGACCGATTGCGAACAAATACCGGTGCTGGGCGCGGTTGGCGACAGTCCGGTGATCGATTTTTGTGGTCTGGGCGGCCAGGCGCTCACTTTCGCGCCCGCCCTAGTTGACGCCTGGCACGAGCTGTTACCGACAGATGCCGACACGCGGGCCGAGGCGGTCTGCGATGCGGCGACCGGTTTGGTCTGTCGTCATCGCATTGCGGCAAGCGGGCGGGTGCCGCTTGTGCATCTGGCCATGGTTGCGGATACGCCGGACGGTGGATTGGCCGGGCGCGGTTTCTACGCGCCAGACCTGGCCTTGTTTGGGGGATAGCGGGGCTGCGTCGTGGGGGCGGCGCAGTCGCGCTTTTTTTAACTGAGGCGGCGTCGTTGCCGTAGTAACGACCCCGCGATGCTGCGCCGCAGCACGTAGTCGACTGCGCGACGTGGCATGCCGCAAAGAAAGCAGGACGACGGCGTCGATATCCGGCGCCGACCGACGAAACGACAACCGTATGTCGCGATAACTGCCGGTGGCGTATCCGCCGCGGCGGGTCGTGTCACCGAAAAGAGGGTTCGATGGACGCTAGCGCATTTCTGCATTACCTGACCTTGCCGTTGCTGTGGGAGGGGTTGAAGACAGCGATGATCATCGCCGTGCTCGCGTTCGCGGCGGCGCTGCCGTTCTCGCTGGGCATGGCGATGATGCGCATGTCGCACTACCGGATCGTGCGGCTGTTGCCCATTCCCTTTATCTGGGTCATGCGCGGCACGCCGATCCTGTTGCAGCTGTTGTTCTGGTACAACGTGCTGCCGCTGGTCGGCCTCGGCCTGAGTGCATTCTGGACGGCGGTTCTGGGCCTGATGCTCAACGAGATCGCCTTCATGTCGGAGATCATCCGCGGCGGTCTGCAGTCGATCAAGAAGACCCAGCGCGATGCGGCCAGTGCACTGGGTTTGAGTTCCTGGCAGATCATGCACCGCGTGATCATGCCGCAGGCGATGCGCTCGATTGCCCCGGCGATGGCCAACGAAGGCATGGTCATCGTCAAGCACACCTCGCTGGCCTCGGTAATCACCGTGCAGGAGCTCACGCTCAGCAGCGAGCAGGTGGTGTCGACCAATTTTCAGTATGTCGAGGTCTTCCTGGCGGCCGGCGTGCTCTATCTGGGCGCCACCACGTTGATCGCGCTGGCCCAGAATTATCTCGAGCGCCATCTCGATCTCGAACGGCGCGGGCACGCTATTGCGATCGCGGCCCAGGCCGGGCGTGAACGCGGCGAGAACCCGCTCACCGGCGAGACGGCGCCGGCCGGTGCCGAGAGTGGCGGCAAGACAATCGATACTGAAGCGCCGGCCCTGCAGAAATTTCTCAATCCCGGACGGGCGCTTGCAAACAAGGACGGCAGACGCGCCGACGGCCCGCGCCGGCCGTATGTGGTGATCAACAAGGTCGCCAAATCCTTCCACGGCAAACGCGTGCTGCGCGACGTGTCGTTCAATATCTTCCCGGGCGAGGTGGTGTTTCTGATCGGGCCCAGCGGCTCCGGCAAGACCACGCTGCTACGCACCATCAACCGTCTGGAAACCGTTGACGACGGCGAGATCACCGTGGGCGGCCAGTTCGTGGGCTATCGCGCCTCCGCCGGTCGTCCGGTGCCCCTGCGTGATGCGGCGCGCTCTCGCGCCAGGGTCGGCGTCGGCATGGTGTTTCAGCATTTCAATCTGTTCGACCACCTGACCGTGCTCGAAAACGTGATCGAAGCGCCGGTACGCGTTCACGGCACGAAACGCGATCAGGCCCGTGCCGAGGCTCGCGAGCTGTTGGCCTGGGCCGGGCTGGCCGAATACGAAAACCACTATCCGCATCAGCTGTCCGGTGGCCAGCAGCAGCGTATCGCCATCATTCGTGCGGTGGCGACGCGACCCAAGCTGCTGCTGTTCGATGAGCCGACCTCTGCGCTTGATCCCGAGCTTGTCAACGAGGTGCTCGACCTCATGCGCAAGCTCGCCGAATCCGGCATGACCATGGTGGTGGTCAGCCACGAGATCGTGTTCGCCCGCGACTGGGCCGACAAGGTCGTGTTCATGGAAGACGGCGAAATCGTCCAGCACGGCGCGCCGGAAGAGGTCTTCAACTCGCCGGACAACCCACGCACGAAGAATTTCGTGCATCTGATCGAGCAACGTTCCGAAGGTAGACCATCCAAAACTCAAGAGGTATGAGCCATGACCGAGACCACACCCTTCAAGAAACTGATGACCGCGTCCGCCCTGCTGGCTGCCGCCGTGACTGCAGCACCGGCATTCGCCGCCGACGGTGATTCCTACACGATTGCCACCTCGGCTGATTTTCCGCCGTTGAGCTATCGCGATTCCGAAGATACCTCGAAGATCATCGGCTTCGAGATGGACATGATCGAAGCCATGTCCGAGCACGGCGGCTGGGACTACGAGCTCAAGACCAGTGCCTTCAACGGCCTGCTGCCGTCGCTCAAGAGCGGGCGCGTGGATATGGTGGTATCCGATATCTACAACACGGCCGAACGGCGCAAGAGCGTGGATTTCATCAACTACATCGAAAACGGCTTTGCCGTGATGGTGCGAGCTGAAGACGCCGATTCTTTGACCAGCTACGACGATATGTGCGGCAAGAATATCGGCATTCTCACCGGTAGCGCGCCGGAGATGGATGCTGTGACCGCGGCCAGCGAAAAACACTGCGAATCGCAGGGCAAACCGGCCATCCAGCCGAAGTCGTATCCGTCGGTTGCCCAGGAAATTCCGCAGCTGGCCAACGGTCGTCTATCCGGCATTCTTGAAACGCTGACCACGCTCGCCTATGCCCAGAGTCAGAACGAAGGCAAGTTCGAGATCGCCTTCCGCGACCCGAACACCACGAAAGTGGGTATCGCGCTTCGCAAGAACAGCGAGTTCGCCGATGACATCAAGCAAGACATGGCCTGGTACATGAGCTCGGGCAAGGCCGACGAAAATGCCAAGAAATGGGATATTCCCGTGGAAGCACTGATCAAGAACGACAGCGAATAGCCGGTTGTAGACGCTGTCCCCTGCAGCGTCGCGAAGATGAAAAAGCGGATACGGGCTTCGGCCGGTATCCGCTTTTTTGCGTTGGCCCGTGTTCGAGCCGCTCGCGGTGCGCCGTCGCCGCGTATGCACACTTTTGGGGCACAAGGGTAGATCCGCTTCCCCGCCATTGCTCAAGCCTTGCAGTTTGGCCATTCCGACGACCCGAACACGTCTGTAATCAATATGTATGCAAGCTGGTACACAAATTGCGATAGCCCCGGTCTGGTTTGAAATCCGCTATGGCGCAACAGGCGCGCTGCGGGTAATCGACACGGGACCGTCATGGATCGTAGAACCTTTCTCAAGAACAGCGCGCTGATCGCGGGCGCGGCCGGCAGCCTGCCGTTGTTCAAGTTCATGCCGGCCCATGCGGCTGGCAACCGCGAAACGCTGATCGTGGTTACGGGTTCCGGCCCGAACAGCATGGATATTCATCGCGAGGGTACGAACCGGCCCAGCTATGCGATCGCAGTCAATCTCTATGATCGATTGCTCAGCTACGGCACGAAAACACTGGACGACGGCACCGTCTCGTACGACTACGAAACACTCGTGCCCGAAGTGGCCGAAAGCTGGGACGTCGCCGACGACAAGATGTCGGCGGTATTTCATCTGCGCAAGACAGCCACCTTCTGGGATGGCAAGCCGATTACCGCGCATGACGTGAAATGGTCGTTCGATCGTGCAGTCACCGTTGGCGGCTTTCCCACCGTGCAGATGAAAGCCGGCTCGCTGGAAAAGCCCGAGCAGTTCGAAGTGATCGACGAGCACACCTTCAAGATCAATTTCCTGCGTCCGAGCAAGCTCACGCTGCCGGATCTGGCCGTGCCAGTGCCGATTATCATCAATTCGGAAGTGGCCAAGGCCCATGCCACCGATGACGACCCCTGGGCGACCGATTATCTGCACCGCACGCCGGCCGGCGGTGGCGCCTACAAGCTGCTGCGCTGGGATCCGGGCGAGCAAACCGTCTACGAACGCTACGACGACTGGCAGAACGGCGAGGTGCCGGCACTCAAGCGGGTAATCATCCGCGAAGTGCCGTCCGCGTCCACGCGCCGTGCGCTCATCGAACGCGGCGATACCGATATCTCGCTCGATCTGCCGCCCAAGGAAGCAGCCGATCTGCATGCCAGCGACAAGATCAACGTAGCCGGCGTGCCCATCGAGAACTGTGTCAACGCGCTCGGCCTGAATGTGGAAATGGCCCCTTTCGACGACAAGCGCGTGCGCCAGGCCATTGCCTATGCGCTGCCCTACGAAAAGATCTTCGATGCGGCGGCCTACCGGCGTGGGCGCATGATGCACGGTGGCCAGTCGTTTACGCCGGCATCGGCAGACTGGCCACAGCCGTTTCCCTACGACACCGATCTCGACAAGGCCCGTGCGCTGCTTGAAGAAGCCGGCCACGGCAACGGTTTCGAAGTGCCGCTGTCAATAAATCTGGGCCTGGCGCAATGGACCGAGCCGACCGCGCTGCTGATCCAGGAAAGCCTGGGCAAGATCGGCATACGCACGCCGATCGACAAGATTCCCGGCGCGAACTGGCGCACCCAGGCGCTGGTCGAGAAAAGCCTGGCCATGCACCTGAAGAACTTCGGCGGCTGGCTCAATTATCCCGACTACTACTTCTTCTGGGCCTATGTGAAAGGCCATCTGTTCAACTCGATGAACTACAGCAATCCGACCATCGATACGTTGGTCGACGAGACGCTGCATATCCCGGTCGACGATCCGGCCTATGTGCCGAACATCAAGCAGATGATCGCGATCGCTTTCGAGGACGTGCCGTTGATACCGCTTTGGCAGCCGAACCTCGACGTGGCCATGCAGAAGAACGTGCAGGGCTACGAGTACTGGTTCCATCGCCAGCTCGATTGCCGGCCATTGAAGAAAGTCTGATCCATGTCCGGTCTGGCCACGATTGCCAAGCGTCTGCTCGAAGCACTGCCGACGCTGTTCGGCGTGATTCTGGTAACGTTTATGCTCACGCGTGCACTGCCGGGCGATCCGGCGGTGTTCTACGCGGGCCCGGCTGCGGATGCCGAATCCATTGCCCAGGTGCGCCATGCGATGGGGCTGGATCGCAGCTTGCCGGTGCAGTTTGCAAGCTATGTGGAAGGCCTGGCTGCGGGCGACTGGGGCGTGTCGCTCAGCACGGGTCGCGATGTCACCGAAGAGCTGAGCCGGCGCCTGCCGGCATCGCTCGAATTGACCCTGCTCGGTCTGCTGATCGCGATCGTGGTCGCAATTCCGTTGGGGGTACTGGCTGCAACGCGACCGAACAGCTGGGTCGATCATATCTGTCGGATTATTGTGACCACCGGCGTATCCATGCCGGTGTTCTTCACCGGCCTGTTATTGGTTTATGTCTTCTACTACCTGCTCGGCTGGGCACCGGCACCGCTCGGGCGGCTGGATTTCATGCATATCGCCCCGGATCGGGTCACCGGGCTCTATCTGGTCGATAGCCTCATCGCGGGGGATGTCGAGGTTTTCCGGGCCAGCCTGGCGCATATATTTCTGCCCGCGCTCACACTCGGCATCTTCGCGCTCGCCCCGATCGCGCGCATGACCCGGGCCGCCATGCTGGATGTGTTGTCGAGCGACTATATTCGCACCGCCCGTGCCAGCGGGCTGGCCACGCGCACGGTGTTGTTCACCTATGCGCTGCGTAATGCGCTGCTGTCGGTGCTCACGACGCTGGGCATGGTGTTTTCGTTTTTGCTGGGCGCGAATGTGCTGGTGGAGAAAGTCTTTTCCTGGCCGGGTATCGGCTCGTTTGCGATCGATGCGCTCGTGGCATCGGACTACGCGGCGGTCCAAGGCTTCGTCCTGGCGATGGCGCTGCTGTTCGTTACGCTCAACCTGACTATCGACCTGCTGTACGCGGTGATTGATCCCAGAATTAGGGCCGCATCCTGATGGCTGCCGCCTCGACATTCACCCATGCCCGCTATGTGCTCGGCGAGAACCCGCTGACGGTTGTTGCTTTTGCGATGTTCTTTGTTCTGGTGCTGCTGGCGGCTTTCGGCCCATGGATTGCCCCCTACGACCCGCTGGCCAGCGATACCGCGATCAAGCTCATGGCGCCGTCCGCCGAGCACTGGTTCGGCACCGATCATCTGGGCCGCGATGTGCTCAGCCGCGTGATCGTGGCCACCCGGCTCGACTTGATGATTGCCCTCTCGGCCGTCGCGCTCGCGTTTTTTGGCGGCAGCGTGCTGGGTAGCCTCGCTGGCTACTACGGCGGCTGGACTGATCGCGTGATCGGCCGCGTCATCGATACGGTGATGGCATTTCCCTTGTTCGTGCTGGCGATGGGCATCGTCGCGGTGCTGGGTAACAGTGTCGAGAACATCGTCTACGCCACCGCGGTGATCAACCTGCCGTTTTATGCGCGTGTGGCCCGTGCCGAAATCGGCGTGCGCCGTGAATCGGGTTTCGCAGCCGCTGCCAAGGTGGCCGGCAACGGCAATATCGGCGTGCTCGCGCGCCATCTCTATCCGAATATTCTGCCGGCTATGATGGTGCAGCTGTCGTTGAACATGGGCTGGGCGATATTGAACGCGGCCGGGCTGTCGTTCATCGGTCTGGGCGTGCGCCCGCCGACACCGGAGTGGGGGATCATGGTCGCCGAAGGCGCCCAGTTCATCGTCTCCGGCGAATGGTGGCTGGCGGTTTTCCCCGGCGTATCGCTGATGATTGCCGTGTTCTGCTTCAACATGATGGGCGACGGGCTGCGCGATCTGATCGACCCGAGGCGACGCACATGAGCGCGTTGCTGGAGGTCTCCGATCTGAGCGTGGAGTTTCGTAGCCGGGCGGGTACGGTGCATGTGCTCGACCATGTGGCGCTGTCGATCGCACGCGGCGAAACCCTGGCCGTGGTGGGCGAAAGCGGCTCCGGCAAGTCGGTCGCGGCGTTTTCGATCATGGGCATTCTCGACGATGCGGCGCGGATTCCGAACGGACAGGTGCAGTTCGGCGGTATGGATCTGCTCAACGCCAACCGCCGCGATCTGGATGAAGTACGCGGGCGCGAAATGGCGATGATCTTTCAAAGCCCGCGGACTGCGCTCAACCCCATTCGCAAGGTCGGCCACCAGATTGAAGACGTGCTGCGCCGGCATGGCCCGGTCGCCCGGGGCGACGCGAAACGGCGCGCAATCGAAGCGCTCGAACAGGTGCGTATTCCCGACCCGGCGCGCCGCTACGATGCCTACCCGTTCGAGTTGTCGGGCGGGCTGTGTCAGCGCGTGATGATCGCGATCGCCCTGTGCTGCAAGCCGCGCCTGCTGATCGCTGACGAGCCCATCACGGGTCTGGATGTGACCACCCAGGCCACGATCATGGATCTGCTCGCCGAGCTTGGCCGCGAGACCGGGCTGGCTACGCTGTTGATTACCCATGATCTGGCCCTGGCCTCGCAGTACGCCGACCGAATTGCGGTCATGCATGCCGGTCAGGTCGTCGAAACCGCGCCGACGGCGTCCTTGTTTGCCGCGCCGCGACATCCCTATACCGCTGGCCTGATGGCGGCGACGCCGACCAGCACTACGTCACTCGATGCGCTGGAATCGGTGCCCGGGCGTATTCCGCCGCTCAATGCCGATCTGCCCGTCTGTCGGTTTGCCGAGCGCTGCCCGCGCCGGGTCGCCGAGTGCGACGACCCCGGCCCGCGCTTCGACGCCGATGTGCAGGCGCCCGATCATTATTTCGCTTGTCGGAGGCCGCTATAAAACCGTTGCTCGACATCCAGGGCTTGTCCAAGCTGTATCCGGTTTCCGACGGCGAGTCGGCGCCCATGCGTGCATTGCGCGGTTGGGCCCGCCACCAGCCGCGCCCGGCGCCGAAGCTGCATGCGGTCGATGATGTGAGCTTCACCATCGGCACGGGCGAAAGCGTCGGCCTGGTCGGCGAGTCCGGCTGTGGCAAATCGACGCTGGTGAGTCTGATCACGCGGCTGATCGAGCCCAGTGCGGGCACGATCCTGTTCGAAGGTAAGGATATTGCTGCCATCAATACCCGCGCGTTCGCGCGCACCCCCGAGCGCGGTGCGATCCAGGTCGTCTTTCAGGACCCGCAC
This sequence comes from Salinisphaera shabanensis E1L3A, assembly GCF_000215955.2. Classification (GTDB taxonomy): domain Bacteria; phylum Pseudomonadota; class Gammaproteobacteria; order Nevskiales; family Salinisphaeraceae; genus Salinisphaera; species Salinisphaera shabanensis. The sequence goes on along the minus strand of NZ_AFNV02000005.1, from coordinate 134,385 downwards.
GACAGCCTCAACCCGCGGCATAGCGCCTTCGATGCGATTGCCGAACCGTTGCGGCGTCTCAAGAAACGATCAACAGCGGAATGCCGGCCGCGCGTGGCCGAACTGGCCCGCGATGTGGGTTTTCCGGAAGAGCTGCTGGACCGGCTGCCGCACCAGCTGTCGGGCGGCCAGAAAGCGCGCGTGAACATTGCCCGGGCACTTGCGCCCGAACCACGCCTGCTGGTGCTCGACGAGCCCACCTCGGCGCTCGATGTGTCGGTACAGGCGGTGATTCTCAAGCTGCTGGACGATCTGCGTACGCGCCTGGGCATCAGCTATCTGTTCGTGTCCCACGATCTGAACGTGGTGCGGCTGCTCTGCGACCGCGTGATCGTGATGTATCTGGGCCGTATCGTGGAAACCGGCACCGCCGAGCAGGTCTTCGAACAGGCCGCGCATCCGTACACGCGCGCGCTGATCTCGGCCATCCCGCGCACGATCGAGGAAAGTCCGGTCGAACGGATTCACCTGCCGGGCGATCCGCGCAGCCCGGTCAATCCGGACCCGAACGTGTGTCGTTTCTATGGCCGCTGCCCGCGCGGCGTCGACCTCTGCCAGGAATCCGAACCGCGCCTGCTGAGCATGGCACCCGAGCACTCGGCGGCCTGTCATTTCGCCGAAGAGGTTCAGGAGAGCGCGCTCGCCCAGGGCTGAGAGCCTCGACTTAGGCTTTTCGACGTGTCACTGCCGCGTTGGCTTTACTGTGCTTCGGCATCGTGCAGGTTATCGAGCAGCACGTTGTAGATGTCATCGCCGTCAAGTGCAGTGAACTCGAAGCCGGATTCGTCGCCAAGATTTCCAAAACGTTCCAGAGCGGATTCTTGCGCGCCAACGTAGGCCATCGCCCAGCTGGAAAAGGAGCGTTTGTTCGATGGCTCGAACAGCAACACCGTCACGTCGGAATGGCGCTCGTCGCACTGGATGCGCTCGAACGTTGCCTGGATCGCGTTGTGCGGGCCTTCGAGCACCTGGGCGAAGCAGCCCGTATTGAACATCAGTGCGCCGGTGACTTCCGCGAGGCGGTTGTTTTCGCGCGAAGTTTTCAGGATGCCGTCGATCTGGGTATCGATCTCGTCGGTAATATCATTGCGGCTCATATAGACGAGGCGGTACAACACAGCGGTCATGAGGTCTCCTGAAATCAGCTGGCTCTTGCCGTAGGCGGGCAGAAACGTTCGAGAAAATCGGCAATCTGACCGGCCGGCATCGGTCGGGCGATGTAGTAGCCCTGGGCCAGGCTGCAGCCATCGTGTTCGAGCTGCGTGTATTGCTCTAGGGTTTCGATGCCCTCGGCGGTGGTCGCCATGCCGAGGTTCGAGCCCATGGCCAGAATGCCGCTGATCAGGGCCTTCGCGCGCGGCGACGGTTCGGCCTGAATGAACGACTTGTCGATCTTGATCTTGGAGAACGGGAAGCTGTTGAGGTAACCCAGCGATGCGTAGCCGGTGCCGAAATCGTCGATCGCGACGGCCACGCCCAGCTCCTTGATGGCCCATAGCCGGCGCATGATCGATTCCGATTCCTCGAGAAAGAGTCCCTCGGTGATTTCCAGCTCGAGCCGCGCCGGTGCGAGCCCGCTGTGATCGAGTGCATCGCGAACGGCATCGACGATTGTGTCGTCGGCGAACTGGGCTGGCGAGACGTTCACCGCCACGCTCAGACGCTCGTCTTGCCAGGCCATGGCCTCCTCGCAGGCGCACCGGATCACCCAGCGGCCGATGGCGGCAATTTCGCCGATCTCCTCGGCGAGCGGGATGAAATCCAGCGGCGACACGCGTCCGCGCGTGGGATGTTCCCAACGAATCAATGCTTCGAAACCGGTGACGCGTCGATCCGCGATCGAGGTCTGTGGCTGGTAGTGGAGGGTGAACTGTCTCAGTCCGAGGGCGCGCCGCAGATCGACTTCGAACTCGCGCCGGTCGAACGCACGTTGTTCTAGGGGTGACTGAAACACGTAGTGGCCCGCGCGGCCGCGATGTTTGGCCTCGTAAAGTGCGAGGTCGGCGTGACGCAGCAAATCCTGTAGCTGGTCGCTGTCACCGACGAGGGTGGCGACTCCGATGCTGGCGCCGATATTGATCTGATGCCCGTTGACCAGAAACGGGCGACCGAGCAGATTGACCAGCCGGCCGGCCAGGGCCTCGAGCCCTTCGCAATGTTTTTCTTCCGGTATAAGAACCACGAACTCGTCGCCGCCAAGGCGGATCAGCGTGTCGTTGCCGCGAGTCGACGCACGAATACGCTGAGCGACGAGCCCCAGCAGTTCGTCGCCCGTGCCATGGCCGAGCGTATCGTTGACCTGTTTGAAATGATCGAGATCGATGATGAGCACCGCGGCCGCCTTGGTGCCCATGGCTTCGAATTCGCGCAGGCGTTCGGCATACATCAGACGGTTGCCGAAGCCGGTCAACGGGTCGAGTTGCGCGGCGAGGTCGCGCGTGGATTCGTCGCGGTGCGGCCAGCCGCTGGCCGCGATGATCAGCCGCTGCCCCTCGCGTTGGGCGCCGATATAAAACGTCAGTGAACGCCCCGGCGCGATAGCAACCGTGAGCGCTGATTCGCCGATATCGCGTAGCTGCCACTCGAGCAGATCTCGGGAGCGTGCCTCGGGCAGATCGATATCGGTCAAACGATAGGGAAGCGCATCGACGTTCAGCCGACGGGCGAAAGCGGTGTTCGCGTGCACGATGACGTTGTCGCCATTGATGATGGCAATGCCTGTAGCAAGCGCCTCAAGCTGCGGCACGCTGTCGATCATGCTCAGGACCCGTTTGCCGCACAGCGACACTGGGCAGACCGGCGACGCCGGTCCGCGCGATTCAAATCGGTAGTACGACGGTTGATCGGCGGTTATCCTGCCAACTTGAGCGGGGCGAGGCGGGCTAGCGGCAGTGGACGCGGTCGCGGCCGTCGTCCTTGGCGCGATAGAGCGCCTCGTCGGCACGCTTGAGCACCTGCTCCGGCGCTTCGTCGCCACGTGTACTCGTCACACCGGCGGATACGGTCAACGGAATCGTCTCGCCATCGATTTCGAGTGGTGTATCCCGCATGGCTGCGATGAGCCGTTCGAGCGTACCAGCGGCTGCGGACAGCGGCGTCTCTGGTAACAGAGCGAGAAATTCCTCACCGCCCCAACGTCCGATGGTATCGCTGGTGCGCAGCGTCTGGCGGGCAAGACGGGCGAACAGTTTGAGCGCGGCATCCCCGGCGGCGTGACCATAGCGATCGTTGAGCTGCTTGAAATGGTCGAAGTCGATCAAGGCGACGCTCAGGCTATGGGCATAGCGGTGGCCACGATCGAGTTCATGGTCGAACTGCTCTACAAGCAGCCGGCGGTTGCCCAGGCCCGTCAATTCGTCATGGGTGGCGAGCCGGTGCAGCCGCTCGTGTGCAACGCGAAGGGCGGTGAGATCCTGTTCGCGAGCGATTTCATGGCCCAGCCACTGCGCGAACATGCCCATCAGGTCATAGTCGCGTTGGCCGAAGGCCGTCGTAGGCAGCGAGCTGGAAAAGCTGAGCACGCCATAAACACGGCCGTCGACTGCAATCGGCGCGCCGAGATAGGCCTCGAGTTTGAATTTCTCGTAGCACGGGTGCGCACACAGCTGGCTTTCGGCGGCGTGATGAACCCCGAATGGGCCGCGCTGCGCCAGCACATGCCAGCAATACGTATCGGATACGTCGTAGACCTCACCGGCAGCCATGCTGCCGTCGGGTGATAGCGCCTCCATGATCTCGTAGCGCTGATCGACGATTTGAGCGACCACGCCATAAGGCAGGCCGAAATGCTGTGCGCCCAGTTCGATGATCTCGCGCTGGCGTTGTTCGAAACCGCGCGTGGGATCGGATGTGATCTGGTGGAGTGCGTGCAGGACCTTGTCGGTGGCGATCCGCGACGAGACATCGCGAACGATACCCAGAAACATCGGGCTGCCCTGCTCGCTGTCGCGAATGACGCCACCCGTGGTCTCGCCTTCGAATACACTGCCGTCGCGACGACGATAGCGCATGAGATAAGTACGGTGGACGTCGTCGGCCTGGGCGTTGTATCGGGTTGCCCCGAGCTCTTCGAAATCCTGCTGTCGCTCGTATAACTCGGCGGTGAAAAGACCGGCGAATTCGGCGGCGGAATAACGAAAGAGATTATTGGCGGCCGTGTTGGTCATCACCACTCGGCGGTCGACGTCCGTGACGATGACGGCCTCGCTGACGTCGGCGAACACCCCGGCCAGTATCAAGCGCAACGATTGCGTATCGAGCGTCAATGTTTCGTCTTCTTTCACATCTGCTCTTTTACGCTTCAAGACTCTCCCCCTTACGCGCGCTAAGCCGTGTTTCGAAGCGGTTTTCGATGTCGGATCGGCGCGCACGATGCCCTCGATTGAGCAGCCTACCGCAAACCGATCGCAACCTCGTGGGGGATTTCGGCATTTATTGCAGGATGAGGACTGTGGTATGTCACCACAAGGCGGCGCCAAGACCGCTTTATTCGCGAACCGGAGAACAGACCATGGCGATATACGAGAAAGCCCGCTCGCGGTGCCTGGGCAATGCGGTTATGTTAAAGCGCACACGATGATGCCGGCGCAGCCGAACGCCGCCATCCGGGATCCGGCGGGTCGCTGGCAGGCGCTCGTGATTCTTGCCGTTGCGCTGCTTCTGGGTATGACAAGCTGGTTTTCCGCTACGGCCGTGGTGCCACAGCTGCGCGAAACCTGGGCGCTATCCGCGGGCGCAGCGGCATGGATGACCATTGCGGTACAGATCGGCTTCGTGGCCGGGGCGCTAGCCAGTGCGATCTTCAATATCGCCGATCGTGTCGCGCCGCGCCGGCTGATGTTCTACGGTGCAACGCTCGCTGCATTGTCGAATGCGCTGTTGCTGTTGACGCCGCCGATCGCTCTGGCGGTCGTGCTGCGCATGCTGACCGGATTCGGTCTGGCCAGCGTCTATCCGCCAGCCATGAAAGTAATGGCGACCTGGTTCAAGGTAAAGCGGGGCACGGCGCTCGGCATCATGGTTGGCGCACTGACCGTCGGTTCGGCTGCCCCGCATCTGATCAACGGTCTGGGCGGGGTGGACTGGCAGGTCGTGATCGTAGCGAGTTCGATCATGTCGCTCGCCGGCGGCGCGATCGCCCAGTATCTGGGGCGCGATGGCCCGTTCGACTTTCCGCGCGCCGTGTTCGACCCGCGCAAGGCGTGGCAGGTGTTCGCCGATCGGCCCGTGCGGCTGGCCTGTATCGGCTATTTCGGGCACATGTGGGAGCTGTATGCCATGTGGGCGTGGTTCGGCGTGTTCTTCGGCGATGTGCTCAGTGCGCATGCGTTTCAGGCACCCCTGGCGATGAGCGCCGTGGCGACTTTCGCCGTGATCGGCGTGGGCGCTGTGGGTTGCTGGGTCGGCGGCATTCTGGGCGATCGCTGGGGACGCGGACGGGCCACATCGCTGGCCATGATCGTATCCGGCAGCTGTGCGCTGCTTATCGGTTTGATCTCGGTAAGCGCCTGGCCCGTGATTATGATCGTGGGCCTGATCTGGGGGTTCTGGGTGGTCGCGGATTCGGCCCAGTTCTCGACCGTGATCACGGAACTGGGTGATCAACGGTATGTCGGGACCGCACTTACGCTGCAGCAGGCTATCGGCTATGTCCTGACGATACCCACGATTTGGCTCATTCCCATCGTGCATGAAGCACTGGGCTGGTCGTATGCCTTCGCTGTGCTTGCGCTCGGGCCAGTGGTCGGCACCATAGCGATGCAGAAACTGGCCGGCATCGAAAAAGCGCACGCCCGGGCACTTTTAGACGATGATTGACGCACGGCTTGGAACCGCTGGCGCCTATCCGCCGCCCGGGCGTAATCGCGTTCAGTCGTTAGCTGGCCAGAAGGGTATTCAGCTCGGGCGGCAGGTCGAACGTGACGTCGACGAATTCGCCCGTGGTCACGGCCTGTTTCAGGGTGTTGATCACGGCACGCACGGGTTCGCGCACATCGTTCGCATCCATGTTGGCGCGAGTGGCGACTTCGCTATAAAAGTCATCGAGCGCGACGGTGCTCTGGGCGTCACCGGTCTGCTGCTGGCCGCCCTTGAGTGCGGATTGCGAAAGCTCTGCCGGCAGCTGCGAGGTGAGCTGACGAATCTCTTCCTGCGGCAAGTGCAGGCATAGCGATTCGATGGTCGCATAGGTCACGTTCGTCGCCACGGTGCGGTCGTTGACGCCTTCGGCCTGCTCTACGCGGGCAATGAAGTCTTCGGTCTGCATGATGCAATCCCTTGCTGTTGTTTGATTCGTCGACGCCTAGGCGGCGTATCGACAGACTGGCGACTGTGCCTACAAGACCGGGGCGCGGCTATCAGGACAACCACGTAATCCCTAAAGACAGCGTCCTGCACGAAGGAACATCCCGCGGCGAACGGCTTCGACTTATTACAGCGATGCCCGGCGCAGACGCAACGCGTTCGTGATCACCGAAACCGACGAAAGACTCATGGCCGCCGCAGCGAGCATCGGCGAGAGCATGGTGCCCAGCAGCGGATAGAGCACGCCTGCCGCGATCGGTACGCCGGCGCCGTTGTAGGCAAAGGCAAAGAACAGATTTTGGCGGATATTGCGCATGCTCTGGGCCGAAAGCTGTTGAGCCTTGGCAATACCGCGCAGGTCGCCTTTGACCAGCGTAATCGGCGCGCTTTCCATGGCGATATCGGTGCCGGTGCCCATGGCGATGCCCACATCGGCCTGGGCGAGCGCGGGGGCGTCGTTGACGCCGTCGCCGGCCATGGCGACGCGGTGGCCTTGCTGCTGAAGCTTTTCGACCAGGGCGTGCTTGTCTTCGGGCAGCGCGCCGGCATGCACTTCGTCGATGCCCAACTCGCGTGCGACCGCCTGGGCGGTGGCTTCGCTATCGCCGGTGAGCATCACCAATCGTAAACCGGCCTCGTGAAGAATGGCCACGGCATCGCGCGTGTTTGCCTTGATCGGATCGGCCACGGCAACAAAGCCGGCCAGGGCGCCATCGACGGCCACCCACATCACTGTCTCGCCGCGGCCGCGGCGTTCCTCGGCACGTGTATCCAAGGCGCCGGTATCGATGGACTTGTCTTTCATCAGCGCGGCATTGCCGATCTGCACATCATGATAGTCGATACGGCCGCCCACACCTTGACCGGTCACCGATTCGAACTCCGCCGCCTCGCCGAGCGACAATTCCTGCTCGCTTGCGGCATTACAAATCGCGCGGGCGAGCGGATGTTCGCTGGCGCGTTCGAGGGTGGCGGCCAGACGCAACAACTCGGTTTCGTCGAAATCGGCCGCGGTTTCGATGCCGACCAGACGCGGTGCGCCTTCGGTGAGCGTGCCGGTCTTGTCCATGAGCAGCACATCGACGTCCTGCATGCGCTCGAGCGCCTCGGCGTCACGGATAAGCACGCCTTCGCGCGCGCCGCGGCCAATGCCCACCATCACTGACATCGGGGTGGCCAGACCTAGCGCGCAGGGGCAGGCAATGATGAGTACCGAAATCGCCGCAACCAGCGCATGGGAAAGCGCGGGTTCCGGCCCCACCAGCGCCCAGACCGCGAACGCGGCAACGGCGCAGAGCACCACGGCGGGCACGAATACGCTCGCGACCTTGTCGGCCATGCCTTGAATAGGCGCGCGCGAGCGCTGGGCCGCAGCGACCATGTCCACGATGCGCGAGAGCACCGTGTCGTCGCCCACCGACTCGGCCTGCATCACGAAGCCGCCGGTCTGATTGACCGTGCCGCCGGTGACCGTGTCGCCAGGCTGCTTGCTCTGCGGCTCCGGCTCACCGGTAATCATGGATTCATCGAGCGTGGATCGGCCGTCGACGATCACGCCGTCGACCGGCACCTTTTCGCCCGGTCGTACGCGCAGGCGATCGCCCTGGGTCAGATCGTCGAGCGCGACATCGGTTTCATTGCCCTCGTCATCGAGGCGATGCGCGCTGGGCGGGGCCAGATCGAGCAGGGCGGACAGCGCGCGTGAGGTGGCGCCGCGGGCGCGAGCTTCCATGACCTGTCCAAGCAGGATCAACGTGATGATTACGGCAGCGGCTTCGAAATACAGCGGCGTGTGTCCGTCCTGAATGAAGGCGTCGGGCAGTAGGCCGGGCAGCAATAGCGCGAATAGCGAAAAGCCGTAGGCCGCGCCCACGCCCAGCGCGATCAGCGTCCACATATTGGGGCTGGCGTTGACCACCGACTGCCAGGCGCGCTTGAACGCAAAGCCGCCGCAATAGAAGACCACGGGTGTCGCGAGCGCGAACTGCAACCAGCCAAAGCCCGCGCCGAGCCAGCTATGCAAGTCGAGCCCGGGAATCATGTCGCCCATGGCCAATATGAAAACCGCGCCGGCCAGCGGCAGGCTGATCCAGAATCGGCGCTGCATGGCCTTGAGTTCCGGATCTTCGGTGTCGGGGCTGACCGTGGTCGGCTCCAGTGCCATACCGCATTTCGGACAGTCGCCGGGTTTGTCTTCGACGATTTCCGGATGCATGGGGCAGGTGTACTGGGTCTGGCGTTTCGGCGGCTTGGCCGGTTCCAGTGCCATGCCGCACTTCGGGCATTCGGCCGGGCCATCGCTTTCCACGCCCGGGCACATCGGGCAGATATAGCGCGTGCCGGGTGGCGCGGGTGTGTCGTCCTTCACCGGGTTCAGAAACGATTCCGGGTCGGTGGCGAAGCGGTCGCGACAGCGCGCACAGCAGAAATGATAGGTCTGGCCGTTGTAGTCGTACTGCGGTTTTTCGCCGGGCACGACGCTCATGCCGCAGACCGGGTCCTTGACCGTATCGTCGTGATCCGCGTCTTGGTGGCAGCAGTCAGTCATTATCGTTCAACGTTTCGATGATGGGGCAGCCCTCGACCGGACCGTGGCCCGAGCAGCGCTGAGTCATGTCTTGAAGCGTGGCGCGCATGCGCTGCAGATCGTCCAGGCGGGTTTCGATTTCTTCGAGCTTGGCTTCGGCAATCGCCTTGATGTCCGCGCGCTGGCCGCCGGCCTGCAGTTGCAGCAAGGCCGATATTTCATCGAGCGTGAAGCCCAGGCGTTTGGCGCGCCGAATGAAATGCAGTCGCTGCGCGGCATCGTCCGGATAGCGTCGATAGCCGCTGGCCGCGCGCGGTGGTTCCGGCATCAGGCCGCGCCGTTCGTAGTAGCGAATGGTTTCCACGCCGGTATCGGCAGCGCGGGCGAGTTGTCCGATGGAGTAAGCCATATCGACATCCGGTGGATATGGCATGAGGTTAAGTCCGTACTCGACTACGGTGTCAAGCGGCGACGGCTGCCGTCATCGAGCGCAGGTGCCCAGGAATGTCGAGCGTATCTATCTACAAGGTAAACGGCGCAGGGTTGGCTCAGTTTTGAGGCCATGGGTCGGCCGAATCAGCGGCCCTGCGCGCGTCAGATCAAACGAGGCTAAAGCCGCGCATAGACATCGCCTTGCAACGTACGCACGACGAACGTCTGTGTTTTCTCGCCGGGCATACCGGGGGTGCCGATGGGCATGCCGGGCAGCGCGATGCCGTCGATATCGGGTTGTTCTCGCAGCAGTCTTGCAACGATTTCGAGTGGCACATGCCCTACGACGGTATAACCGCCGATACGCATCATGTGGCAGGAACTCAGCTCGGGCGGTACGCCCGCGGCGCCAAACCGCTCGGCGCGATTGCCCATATCGGCGACGGTGACGTCGAAGCCAGCGACCCGCAGATGATCGACGTATTTGTGACAGCAGCCGCAGCTTGCATCGCGATACAGTGTCGCGCTCACTGGCGCGGCGATCGCCGCGCTGGCGAGCGCCCATAGCAGCAGGGTGGCAGCAAATCGCGATAGCGAGCGAAAGCGAGAGGCGGTCATGGTGATGCTCCGACAGATAGAGGGCTGAACGCGGCAGAGGGTCGACCGAATATAGGCATGTACGCGGTAGCTGCACAACGTGGACCCGGGTACGGAGTTTGTGCGTGTTATTGCGCGCAGGACCAATGCGGCCAAGGCCTGGCGGTGCGCGGGGAAATATCGGGCAGAGGTGTTGGCAACCCACGCTGAGCTCGCGATTCGCGCAGTCTGGCCGGGCGCGCATCGGCCCTGGCGCGTGCGGATCGGGCTTGCAGCAAAACAAGCGCGTACACTACGGCGCGTTACGAACCGGTGACAGGACGACGACGTATGCGAGTAGTGGCGATTGGGGCCGGCGCCTGGGGCAAGAACATTATCCGCAATCTCGACGAACTCGGCGTGTTGGCCGGGATCGCGGAAGGCAACACGGAACGGCTGAACGGCTACGGCGAACAGTATCCGGGCGTGTCGCTGTTCGAGGACTGGCGTGCTGCCCTGGAATCCGCCGACTGCGATGCGGTGACCATCGCCACACCTACGCCGTCGCACTTCGAGATCGCCATGGCGGCCATCGAAGCCGGCAAGGACGTGTTCGTCGAAAAACCGCTTACGCACAGCTCGGGCGAAGCCCGTCAGCTGGTGGATGCCGCCCGGCACAATAACGCGATTCTCATGGTCGGCCATCTGTTGATCTATCAGCCGGCGATCGCCTGGATACGCGATTACGTGGCGTCCGGCGAGATCGGAGAGCTGTTCTCGATTCGCCACGAACGGCTCAATCTCGGTCGGGCGCGCAGTGCCGAGAACGTGATCTGGGATATCGGCGTTCATGACATGGCAGTCATGCTTTATCTGGTGGGCGAGGCGCCCGAGCGGGTGCGCGGTACCGGCCATCGCATGCTCGGCCTCGGCGTGGAAGATGAAGTGCACGTGCATCTGGAATTCGGCAACGGTGTGCGCGGCAATATCCATACGTCCTGGCTGTGGCCAGAGACCGATCGCCGCACGATCCTGCGTGGCTCGCGCGGCATGCTCGTCTATGACGAAGTCGCCCAGACGGTGACCCTGCACCGTCGCTGGATTGATGCCGAATTGCAGAACCACGACGAAGGCAGTGAGGTCGTCCACCGCGGCGACGGCCAGCCGCTCAAACTCGAACTGCAGCATTTCCTCGATCGTATCGTCGACCGCGAACCCGCCCGCTCCGACGGCGAAAGCGCGCTGGCGGTGGTGGAAACGCTCGAGCGCATCAATGCAGCGGTCCAGGAGTCCAGCCGCTACTAGCCATAGCTGACGCTCGCTGCTCAACGACGGCGCCCGCGAGGCGCCGTTTTTGTTTGCCCGAAAAGTCGATACGGGACATATTCTGCGTAGCGGGTCGCCGGCGGCGATCCTCGAATAATAATAACCAGGCGTCAACGACAACCGGCGCCAAAAACGGGGAGCGCGCGCATGGAACAGGGCCCACTGATTCAGATCGGTTTGCCGGTTTCGTTGTTCATCATCATGCTCGGGATGGGGCTGACGCTCGCACCGCGCGATTTTCGCAATGTGGTGATCTATCCTCGGGCGACGATCATAGGCGCCATCGCCCAGATTCTTTTGCTGCCGGTCGCGGCTTTTGCGATCGCGATGCTTCTGGGTTTGCCCGGCCCCATTGCCGTGGGGCTCGTAATCATTGCCGCCTGTCCGGGTGGCACCACGTCCAACCTGTTCACGTTTCTCGCCCGTGGCAATGTCGCGCTCTCGATCGTGCTGACGGTACTGGCAAGTCTGGTGACTATCCTCACGCTGCCGCTGTTCACGAATCTGGCGATGCAGCTCTATATGGATACCAGCGAGCGCATCTCGCTGCCGGTGCTGCGCACGATCGCCACGCTGGTGGTCATCATCCTGATTCCCGTATCGCTGGGCATGGGCATACGCCGTATTGCTCCGGGTTTTGCGAAACGCTCGGAGAGTCTGGTCAGCCTGTTCGGCATGCTCGTGCTGGCCGCACTCATCGCGGCGATCGTGATGCAGGTACGCGACGAGTTCTGGACCCTGCTGCAAACGGCCGGCGCGGCCGCGGCCGCGCTCAATATCGCCGGGATCGCCCTGGGGTTTCTCGGCGGTCGGCTTACCGGTCTGCCGTCGCGGGATGCGCTCACCGTCGCGATCGAACTCGGCATCAAGAACGCCACGCTTGGCCTGCTCGTCACCCTCACGTTGCTGGATTCCAGCGAGATGTCGGTGCCGTCGGCCGTGTACGGCGTGCTGATGTTTTTGTTCGGGCTGGGGCTTATCGGTGTCGGCCGTATCACTCAGCGCGCACCTGACTAGTCTAGACGTCGAACTCAGCAACCACCGGTACGTGATCCGACGGGCGCTTGCGCCCGCGCTCGCCGACATGGGCCTTGCACTCGCGACAGACGTCCACCAGCGCCGGCGTGGCGAGCACGTGGTCGATACGCAGGCCGGCGTTTCGGGCCCAGCCGCCGTTGCGATAGTCCCACCAGGTGAAACGGTGGCGGCCTTCACGCTCGTCGAACAGCCGCCAGCAGTCCGCAAGCCCGGCGTCGAGCAGGGTCTGCAAGGCCGCGCGCTCGGGCGGCGAGCACAGAATGCGACCTTCCCATCTTTCCGGGTCGTAGGTGTCTTCCGGGCGCGGGGCGATATTGAAATCGCCGGTGAGCACCAGCTTGTCGTGGTTCTGCAGTTCGGTATTCAGCCAGCTGGCCAGCGCTTCGAACCAGGCCAGTTTGTATTCAAACTTGGGCGAATCCAGCGCCTGGCCGTTGGGGCAATACACGCCGATCACGCGTACGCCGTTGACGGTCGCGGCGATCACGCGCTTATGGTCGTCCTCGAAGCCGGGCAGCGCATAAGCGATGTCTTCGGCCGGCGTTTTCGTGAGCAGGGCGACGCCGTTGTAGGTTTTCTGGCCGGTGAATACGGTTTCGTAGCCGGCCTCACGGATGGCGTCGCGCGGGAACTTGTCGTCGGTGAGCTTGGTTTCCTGCAGCGCGAGCGCATCGACCGGGTGCTTTTCCAGCCAGGCGAGGACATGCTCCAGGCGCACGTTGAGCGAATTGACGTTCCAGGTGGCGATCTGCATGAGACAGAGTTCCTTTGCGTTGCGTACGACGCGGTGGGCGCGATATACCTGGGCTCGCTTTTGCCCTCGCGGATCACACCGTGCGTCGACTTCTATCCAAGCCGTTTGCGGCCGCTATTGTAATGACCTCGGGCGTGATCGGCTGTGCGAGTCCGCCGCCCAAGCAGTTCACCCGTTCGGCGGACGAATTCACGCCTTGTTCGAGCGCGCCCCATTGCGTGTCTTCCCAGGCCGACAAGGGCGGATCGAAATACGTCGCGCCGTTTGCCTACAAGCAGGCGACGGCCGCGGCTGCCCGCCAGACCCTGTTGGATATCCTTGCCGCCAGCGAGGGCGCGACCGTAGAGCGCGCTGAAGAGCGTTTCATCCATGCCACCTTTCGCAGCACGCTGGGTTTTGTCGATGACGTGACGTTTATCGTGCGACCGGAGGCCGAAATCATCGATGTGAAATCGTCCTCGCGTCTGGGCTACTACGATTTCAGCGTCAATCGAAAACGGGTGGAACAGCTGCGCGCTCGTTTTAACGCGCAGCTGTCGGCCAAGGCCTGATCCGGAGCCGCGCTAGGCGGCACGCTCGTTGCCGTCGAGCCCGCTGTGGCGCAGCAGCGCATCGATCGACGGTTCGCGGCCGCGAAAAGCCACGAAGTTGTCCATCGCATCGCGGGTGCCGCCGCGCTCGAGCACTTCGGTGAGAAACCGCTGGCCGGTGTCGGCATCGAACAGGTCGGTTTCTTCGAAGGCGGCAAAGGCGTCCGCCGAAAGCACTTCGGCCCATTTGTAGCTGTAGTAGCCGGCTGCATAGCCGCCTGCGAATACGTGCTGGAAACTGTGCGGAAAGCGGTTGACCGCCGGCGGCGTGAGCACGGCCACTTCGGCACGCACTTTGGACAGGGTATCCATCACCTGGCTGGCGGTGTTGGCGTCGTAGTCCCGATGCAGGCGCAGATCGAACAAGGAGATTTCCACCTGACGCAGCATCTGCCAGCCGGCCATGTGGTTGCGCGAGGCATAGAGCTTGTCGAACAGGTCCTGCGGCAGGGCCTCGCCGGTCTCGTAGTGGGCAGCGAACAGATCCAGAGATTCGCGCTCCCAGCACCAGTTTTCCATGAACTGGCTGGGGAGCTCGACCGCGTCCCATTCCACGCCGGCGATACCGGAAATCGGGCCGTAGTCCACACGCGTGAGCATGTGGTGCAGGCCGTGACCGAATTCGTGGAACAGCGTGGTGACCTCGTCGTGGGTGAGCAGCGCCGGTTCGCCACCGATGGGCGGCGAGAAGTTGCAGGTCAGAAACGCGACCGGCAGCTGCAGGCCCTCGTCGCCGGCCCGCCGGCTCTGGAAGCCGTCCATCCAGGCACCGCCGCGCTTGCCTTCGCGGGCATAGGGGTCGAGATAGAACACGCCACGGCGCTCGTCGGCCTCATCGCGAATTTCATAGACGGTGACGTCCTCATGCCAGGTGGACACGCCCTCAAGCGCGGCGATCCGAATGCCGTAGAGCTTTTCCACGACCTTGAACAGGCCGTCGATCACCTTCGGCGCCTGGAAATAGGGGCGCAGGTCCTCGGCGGAATAATCGTAGCGCTGTTCCTTGAGTTTTTCGCCGTAGTAGCCGACGTCCCAGGCAGCAAAGTCCTCGATGCCGTCATCGGCGGCGAGCGCCTTGAGCTCGGCCAGCTCGGCTTCCGCCGGGCCGCGGCTGCGTGCGGCCAGATCGAGCAGGAAGGCTTCGATCTCGTCCGGCGTTTCGGCCATCTTGGTGGCCAGCGATTTCTCGGCATAGTTGTCGAAGCCGAGCAGGCCTGCGGCCTCGTGCCGCAATGCCAGAATCTCGTCCATGATCGCGCTGTTATCGAATTCGTCGGCATTGGGGCCGACTTCCGACGCACGGCTGGAGAATGCCTCGTAGACTTCGGCGCGCAGCGCGCGATCGTCGGCATGGGTCATGATGGCGATGAAGCTTGGCGCATCGAGGGTGACCAGCCAGCCGTCGAGCTCCTTGTTGGCCGCGTTCTGGGCCAGCAGCGAGCGCGCCGAGTCGGGCAGGCCGCTCAGCCGTGCTTCGTCGGTGAGGTGCTTGCGCCAGGCCTGGGTGGCATCGAGCACGTTCTGCTGGAAGGTGGTCGATAGTTCGCTCAGACGCTGGGCGATCTCGGCATAGCGCTTCTTTTTCTCGTCGTCTAGTGCCACACCGGAAAGACGGAAATCGCGCAGCATGTCGGTGACGACGCGCTGCTGGGCGGCGTCGAGGGTGTCGAACTCGTCGGACTCGCGCAGGCGCTGCACTGCTTCGAACAGGGCCGTGTTCTGGCCCAGTTCGGAAGAGAAGGCGGTGAGCTTGGGCAGGCAGGCCTGATAGGCCTCGCGCCATGCCGGTGAATCCATCACCGAATGCAGATGCGATACCGGCGAGAAGGCACGGCCGATGCGATCCTCGGCTGCGTCCAGCGGCGCGACGAGATTGTTCCAGCTCGGGTCGACGCTTTCGGCGATGGCGCGATCCACCGCGCGCCGGGCGTCGGCAATCATCTGTTCAACGGCGGGCTCGGCATGTTCGGGCTTGATGGAGTCGAAATCCGGTAGCTGGCCGCCGTCGAGCATGGCCACCAGCGGGTTGATTTGCGTATCGGTCATGATCATCTCGTATGGAAAACGAAGCGGGCGCTGCGGCGCCGTCAGTAGCAGCGAATGTGCGGTCCGCCGTCGCGCGATCAAGAGCGTGCGACGACGTACCGCGTTGCGGTGAATACAATGGGCACCATCATATGGTGAGCGAACGATTATGAGTGAACATTTCGATCTGGTCGTAATCGGCGGTGGCAGCGGCGGCATGGCGACCGCGCGCCGGGCGGCCAGTTATGGCAAGAAAGTGGCGTTGATCGAGCGCGGCCGGCTCGGCGGCACCTGCGTAAACGTGGGCTGTGTGCCGAAGAAGGTTATGTGGCATGCGGCGGAATTCGCCCAGCACGCGCGCGATGCGACGCACTATGGCTTCGCCACCGGCGTGCCCGAGCACGACTGGGCCAAACTCGTCGATAACCGCGAAACCTATATCCAGCGTCTCAACGGCATTTACGCGCGCAATCTCGACAAGGACGAGGTCGAGTTCATTGCCGGCGATGCGCGTTTTGTCGGCGAGCGCCGGATTGCCGTCGGCGAGCGCGAGCTCGAAGCCGAACATGTGGTGATTGCCACCGGCGGCAAGCCGCACTGGCCGGATATCCCCGGCGCGGCCCTGGGCACCGACTCGGACGGCTTCTTTACCTGGCGCGAACGCCCGGACAGCGTGGCGATCGTGGGCAGCGGTTATATCGCGGTGGAACTTGCGGGCGTGCTCAATGCGCTCGGCAGCGAGGTCAAGCTGCTGCTGCGAAAGGACCATGTCATCAAGGAGTTCGATTCGATGCTGGGCAATACGCTCATCGAACGCATGAAAGACGCCGGTATCGATGTACAGATGCATCGCAGTGCCGCCGAGCTCAGCGAAGCCGGCGAGCAGATCCGGGTCGACTTCGAAGACGGCGGTTCGGTGACCGTCGATAAGCTCATCTGGGCGATCGGACGGCTGCCGAATACCGATAATCTCGATATAGAGGCTTCAGGCGTGGCGCTGGCGTCCGACGGCACGACCGTCGTGGACGAATGGCAGGACACGTCCATCGACGGCGTGCATGCGCTGGGCGACGTCACCGGCGCGATCGAGCTCACCCCGGTCGCCATCGCCGCGGGCCGACGGCTGTCGGACCGTTTGTTTGGCGGCCAGCCGGATCGCAAGCTCGATTACCACAACATCCCGACCGTGGTGTTCACGCACCCGCCCATCGGCAGTGTCGGCCTTTCCGAAGCGGATGCCCGCGCGCAGTACGGCGACGATGCGGTGAAGATCTACACCAGCCACTATGTCGCGCTGTATCACGGCGTGCTCGAACACAAGATCCCCAGCGATATGAAGCTCGTATGCGTGGGCGATGACGAAAAAATCGTCGGCGCGCATGTGATTGGCGATGGCGCCGACGAGATGCTGCAGGGCTTTGCGGTCGCCGTGAAAATGGGCGCGACCAAGACCGATTTCGACGATACCGTGGCGATTCATCCGACTAGTGCGGAAGAATTCGTCACCATGACGTGAGGCGTGGTACGCGGACCGCTGGTGCGTTGCTGATGGGTGCGATCTCGCTATTGGCCACCGCCTGTTCGGGTCAGTTCTGGGCCAATGCGCTGACCCCGCGCTGGGGCTACGAGCGGCATGCGGATATTGCCTATGGCGATCTCGAGCGCCAGACGCTCGATGTCTATGTGCCCAACGAACACGCCGCTGGCGCGCCGGTCGTCGTGTTCTTCTATGGCGGCAGCTGGCAGAGCGGCGACAAGAACGGCTATCGTTTTGTGGGGCAGGCCCTGGCTTCGCGTGGCTTCATTGCCGTATTGCCCGATTACCGTCTCTATCCGGAAACCACGTTTCCCGGATTTGTGGAAGATGGGGCCAGGGCCGTTGCCTGGGCGCAAAATCATGCGGTCGACTATGGCGGCGACCCAACGCATCTGTTCGTGTCAGGGCATTCGGCAGGCGCGCATATCGCGGCCATGCTCGCCACGGACGGGCGTTATCTAAACGCGGCTGGCTCATCGATCACGGACCTGGCCGGCTTTGTCGGCATGGCCGGGCCGTATGATTTCCTGCCGATACGCGACCCGGTGCTGCAGGAGATTTTCGCGCCGCGCAGCAGCTGGCCTGAAAGTCAGCCGATCGAGTTCGTCGACGGCGACGAGCCGCCGATGCTGCTCATGCACGGTGCGGCAGACACGACGGTGTATCCGAAAAACAGCCGAAACATGGCCGCGCGCATGAATGATGTGGGCGGAACGGTCGAATTGGAAATCTATCCCAAAACCAGTCATATTGGGCTGGTCGCGCCGCTTGCGGCGCCGTTGCGTTCGACCGGCAGCGAGCTTGATGACTTTGCAGCGTTCGTGAAAAAAGTCGTCTCGGACAGCCCACGTTAAGCTAGGCAGTGTATCCTGCGCGGCTTAATTTAGTCGCCTACGTTTTCATGCGTCGTTTTGTCATAACAACGATAAGCGTGCTCGTACTGTTGTGCGCGTCACTCTCTACAGCCGCGGCCGAATCGGTCGAATGGAAAGAGCTGAGCGTGTCGGCTACAGCGTATAATTCCGTGCCTTGGCAGACAACGGCCAAGAAGCCGTCGATCGCTGCATGGGGCGATGAACTGCGCCCAGGGATGCGCGCCATTGCTGTCTCTCGTGATTTGATCCGGCAAGGGCTGACTCATGGCGCTCGCGTTAAGATCGAAGGCATGCCCGGCGTCTATGTTGTACGCGACAAAATGAACAGCCGTTGGAGCAACAAGATCGATATCTATATGGGCAAGGATATCGACGCCGCCCGTGAATTCGGGATACAACACGATCTTCGGATCAGCTGGGCCGAACCGGGCAGCTGATCGTTCCCCGGCGTCGGTTGGGCGCCGGCCGACCAGAACAAGGAGAAACGATGCCCGGCAAGCTCGTACTGCTACGCCACGGCCAGAGCCAGTGGAACCTCGAAAATCGATTCACCGGCTGGGTCGACGTTGATCTCACTGACCAAGGCCGGGCCGAGGCGCGTGCCGCCGGTCGACTGCTCGCCGAAGAAGGTATTCGGTTCGATATCGTGTTCACGTCGATGCTTCAGCGCGCGATCAAGACGATGTGGCTTGCGCTCGAAGAGCTGGAGCAGCCGTGGGTCGATGTGGTCCGCCACTGGCGCTTGAATGAACGCCACTACGGCGGTCTGCAAGGCCTCGACAAGGCCGAAACCGCGGCCAAGCACGGCGAGGAGCAGGTGCATATCTGGCGCCGCAGCTACGATATTCCGCCGCCGGAAATGGCCGCTGACGATCCGGGCCATCCGCGCAACGACGTGCGCTATCGGCATCTGGACGCACGCGTACTGCCCGGCACCGAATCGCTCGCGCTCACGCTTGAGCGGGTGCTCCCGTACTGGCACGACGCGATCGCGCCGCGCCTGAAGGCGGGCGAAACGGTACTGGTCACGGCGCACGGCAACAGCCTGCGCGCGCTGGTGAAGTATCTCGACGGCATCGCCGACGATGTGATCACCGGCGTGAACATCCCGACCGGTATTCCGCAGCTGTACACGCTCGACGGCGAACTCAACGTCATCGAGTCGCGTTACCTCGGCGACGCCGACGCGGCCGAGGCGGCCGCGAAAGCGGTGGCTGATCAGGCGAAGTCGAAGTTGGGGAACCTCTGATCTATTCGCCTCCGGTTACGCCGGCGCTTTGTATGGATAGATCAGAGCTTCTTACGCGCGCTCAGTGGCGTACGCCAATAATGAGCGCGCCGCTCTCGGCATCGATCAGGCCGGCGGATACGAGCCAGGCGTGCGCGTCTTCGGCGTCTTGCGCAAACCAAGCGGCGGCGCTGCCCAGACGAAACGTATAGCCCCAGCGATCCATATCGGCACACATGCGCTCGTGGTCCATACCGTCGAGATGCGCGCTGGCAAGGATCTGCCAATAGCAAACCGCGTTTTCCTCGTCGTAGGTGCCGCCGGCGTTGGTATGCAGGCCGTCGCGTCGCGTCTGGTCCATACACACATAGTGGCCGGCCTCATGCATGGCCGAGTGGACCGGCGTGTCGTCGCGCACGTAGATCGTGTCGCCGATCAGGCCGGCTTCCTCGTCGCCCCAGAAGCTGCCGGGGATACTTTGGCCGGGATTTACACGCGCAAGGGTCAGACCCAGGCGGGCGAAAAACGAGCCAAGAGTGTCGAAACCCAGCGCTTCGACAGCGAGCACGCCTTGCGTTACGGGCACGGGGTCGGGGCTTTGGCGTACAGTATGCAAATTGCTCAATGCACAGGTGAAACGTGAAACCGCAAGCGAAATCCTATCTTATTGGCGTATTGATGACTGCTGCCGTGTTGGCCGGTTGTGCGACCGGCCCGGCCGACAGAGCCGCGCAGGAAAGCGCCGCCGACCGTGTCATGGCTGCGTATGACGTGCCGGACCTGCTTGCGCAGGCCGCGCCGGCCGTGACCCAGTCGCTCAATCAGAATCTGCCCGAGGACGTGGACACCGCGACGCGCAGCGCGCTACGCGACGCGGTCTACGAAGCCTACGATCCGCAAACGCTGCAGCAGGATGTGCTCGACCGTCTGCGGGACGCAGCGGCCGAAGACGACCAGCAGCGGTCGCTGACGGTAGCGGCCGATGCCCTGCACACACCGCTGGCTACACGCATGATCGGTTTGGAATCGGCCACGGGTGATCCGAACTTCGCTGACAACTTCAAGGCGTTCGTCGATCAGCCCGCGACCGACGACCGCAAACAGCGGTTGCGGCAGATCGATCTGCTGGCCGAGAACATGCAGGTGGTCCAGTTGCAGACCGAGTTCAACGTCACCCTGCTCGAAGCCATGATTCGTGCGCGCAACGCGGCCTCGGCCGCCGAGTACCAGGTCGAGAACAGCCGTGTCGAACAGATGGTGGCAGAAACGCGCACCAATATTTCGGCCAAACTGGAGCAGCGCGTGCCGCTGATGCTGTTGTTCGTCTATCGCAATGTCGAGGACAGCACGCTGAGTGAATACGCGGCACTCCAGGGCCAGCCTGAACTGATCTGGACCAACCAGGCGCTCAAGAAAGCGATCATCGATACGTTGGCCGCGGCCAGCGATCGGGTGACCGACAACTTCAATTCCGCTTCCTAGTTCAACCCGATGTCGATAATCACTGAAGATAGCCGTATCCGAGAGATCCTGACGCAGACGCGGCGCGTGGCTGTGATTGGCCTGTCCTCCAATCCCGATCGAGCGTCGTATGGTGTTGCCGAGGCATTGCAGAGCGAAGGCTTCGATATCGTTCCGGTCAATCCGAACGAAGACAAGGTACTTGGCGAGAATGCATTTCCGGACTTGAGGCACGTGACCGGCATGGTCGACGTGGTCGATGTGTTTCGCGCGTCTGAGCATGTGCCCCAGATCGTGGATGCCTGCATCGAACGTGGGGTGCGCACGCTCTGGCTCCAGGAAGGCGTGATTCACCACGAAGCCGCGCAGAAGGCCGTGGACGCCGGCATCGAGGTGGTCATGGACCGCTGCATGCTCAAGGAATACCGCCGCCTGTTGGGCTGATATGCCGCAACGCCCCGACTGAAACAGGCCCATCGCTGGCGCTCAATCGGCGTGCAGCGGTGGGCTTGCGTCCTGCCTGCGACGCGCCCGCATTTAACGGGTCCCGCTATGGAAAGTCATGTTGTGTCCACCGCTGAACCCCGACCAAGGTTGCATGGCGATGACTTGCCGTTAGCGGCGCGACGACACAGTATGGGCGCAAGTACGATTTACGCTTTGCACCGGGAGAAACCGCTTCATGGCCAATCTGAGCCCTATCGCATTCATTCTGATCGTTGTCGTGTGCGCCGTCGTTGCGCTCATCGTTGGTTACTTCCTCGGTAGCCGTTTCGGTGGCAAGAAATCCGTCGCCATGAAGGAGGCCACGGAAAAGCACGACAGCTACAAGAACGACGTGCGTGAGCACTTCGAGCAGACGTCGGCGATCATGTCCCGCATGGTCGATGACTATCGCGATATGTATCAGCACATGGCGGATGGCGCCGAAAAACTCGCGGAGATGCATCCCGAGAAGCTCGTGACCCCGCCGCCCGCCCCGGAAGCGATTACGCGCGACACCTCGGTCGACAAGTCGTCGACAAATACGCAGGCAGCGCAATCCAAGCAGGGTGGCGATAAAAGCGCCAAAAGCACGGCCGAAGCGAAGCCGGCGGCTGCGGCGGCCGAGAGTACGGGTCAGCGCGCCACCCCGGCCGACACGCAACCGTCGGAGCCGGCAAAGACGGCTGAAGCCGCTGGCACTCAGGCCAAAACCAGCGATAAAGCTGGGGCCGCCGGTACCCAGGTAAAGGCTGATGATAAAGCTGGTGAAGCCGCAAAAGCCGAGGCTAAGGACGCGCCCAATCGCGCTACCGTGATGAACAGTGATTCCTCCAACGACCGACCCTGGAATAAGGAACAGAAAGGAAAGGACGGCAAGCGCTACGGCCTCGAATAGCTGCCTCACGCAGGCGCGCTGCGCGCTTGCGTGAAAAACGAAATGCTGTTCTGATTCAGCCGGCCTTGTGCCGGCTGTTTTTGTATGGAACGGCCGGTGCATACGAAATAAAACAATGATCGAGGAGCACGCCGGTGGATCGGACGAACACCCCTTACGGCAATCATCAGTTCGGTATTTACAGCGCCGGGCTCAAGGGCGAATTGCCCATCTTGCCGTTGCGTTATGAAGATCTGGAAGCGCGGGCGCGCGAAGTGCTCGACCCGGCGGCGTACTGGTATGTGGCCGGCGGCGCAGGCGAGGCGTCGATGGCGGCCAACCGCCACAGCTTTGATCGTTACCCGCTGTTTCCGCGCATGCTTACCGACGTCAGCGAACGGGATCTGAGTACGACGGTTCTCGGCAAGAAGCACGCAACCCCGCTGATGCTCGCGCCGCTGGGCGTACAGGAAATACTGCACCCGGATGCCGAGCTTGCGGTCGCGCGCGCCGCGGCCGACGTCGGTGTGCCGATGACTCTGTCCACGGTGTCGTCGTATCCGATGGAGCAGGTCAAGAGCGAACTGGGTGATACCACCGGCTGGTATCAGCTGTACTGGCCCAACGACGACGAGCTGGCGACCAGCCTCGTACAACGCGCCGAGAAGGCCGGTTACGAAGCGATTGTCATCACGCTGGATACCAAGATGCTAGCCTGGCGTGAGCGCGATCTCGAAGGCGCTTACCTGCCGTTTTTACAGGGCAAGGGGTTGGCCAACTACACCAGCGATCCGGTGTTCTGTGCCGGGCTCGACAAAGCGCCGGATGAAGACGTGGTGGCCACCGTCAAGCACTGGTCCCAGGTCTATGCCTCGCCCGAACGCAGCTGGTCGGATCTGGCCAAACTGCGTGCCGCCACCAACCTGCCGCTCATTCTCAAGGGCGTGTTGCACCCCGAAGACGCGCTGGCCGCGCGGCGGGCCGGCATGGACGGTGTGATCGTATCGAATCACGGCGGGCGTCAGGTCGACGGCAGTATTGCCGCCATCGACGCGTTGGCTGGCGTGGTCGATGCCGTGGGCGACCATATGAGCGTGCTCTTCGATAGCGGCATTCGGCGCGGCGCGGACGTGCTCAAGGCCGTTGCCCTCGGCGCGGATGCAGTGCTCGTCGGGCGGCCATTCGCTTGGGGGCTGGCCTGTGCCGGCGAACAAGGCGTGGCCGAGGTACTACGCCGTCTGCTCGCCGATATTGATCTCACCCTGGCGCTGACCGGTCATGACCGTATCGACAGGCTTACACGCGCTGCATTGGCGTCAACGCGTTATTAGGCGCTTACATTCGGCCAAGATGGGTGCCGCCGTCCAGCAGTAGTGTTTCCCCGGTTGTGATGCCGGCGCCTGTTGTGAAATAGGCGATCGATTCAGCGACATCTTCCGGTGTACACACGCGCGCGAGCGGCGTATTGGCTTCCAAGCGCGCGATCATCGCGTTATAGCGCTTTTCACCCAGGCCTTCGGCGAGCCAGCTGCCGCGCACGAAACCGGGACATACCGCATTCACGCGAATGGCCGGGCCAAGCGCGCGGGCCAGCGATTTGGTCATCGTGATCAGCGCGCCCTTGGAAGCGGCATAGGCGATCGAGCTGCCGAAGCCCATTACGCCGGCAATGGATGCGACATTTACGATGCTGCCCTGGCCGGATTGCTGCATCGTAGGTGTCACCGCGCGCACCATTTGAAACGCGCCGATGGTATTGACGCCGTAGAGTGTATGGAAATCTTCGGCGCTCAGGCCTTCGAGATTTTCGTGCGCGCAAAAACGTGTCGTGCCAGCATTGTTGACCAGCGCATCGATACGGCCCCAGCGATCGAGCGCGCTCTGGGCCAGCGCACGACAGTCTGCATCTTCGGCGACATTGGCCTGCTGCACGATCGTGTCGGCGCCCAGCGCTTCGCATTCTTTGGCGACCTGTTCGGCGGCATCCGCGCTGCGTGAATAGTTGATGACCACGTTGTAGCCGCGTTCGGCGAGCAGGCGGGCGGTGGCCGCACCAATGCCGGAAGACGAGCCGGTAATCAGAGCGACGGGGCGATTCTTGGACATGGCCTATTTCCTGCGCAGGCCGCGCATGAAAGCCTAGAACAAGGCGCGGCGTGAATCGACGCCGCAGCATAGCCGATCGTAGCGAAGATTAGGAATCGAGCTGCCGATTGGCGGTACGCTGGATGGTTTCTACCATCGAATAAAGGCCGTTGCGCCGGTTCATGGTGATGTGCTGTTCGAGATTGAGATCGGTGAATATCTGGTTGATATCGATCTCGGCGATCTCGCGCGGCGTCTTGTCGGAATAGATCATCAACAGAACGCCGATCAGGCCGCGCACGATATGCGCATCCGAGTCGCCGCGAAAATGCAGCCGGTCGTCCTCGCTTTCGTCGGCCACGAGCCATACCTGGCTCATGCAGCCGCGCACACGGGTGGCCTCGTTGCGCTCTTCGTCGTCTAGCGGCTCGAGCTTGCGACCCAGATCGATGATGAAGCGATAGCGTTCCTCCCAGTCGGGCAGCATCTCGAACGTGGCCTTGAGTTGCTCGATCTGTGTATCCATGGCCTTGGGGCGCGCCGGTATGAGTGTTATTCCCAAGGTTGGGTCTGCACGGCGTTCAGTCAAGCCATGGATGAAGGGTGGCGCCCGGAACGCGACCGGCTCGGGCGTCGGTCGGGCACCACGTTATGCTTGGTCAGCCCCTGATTGATGGCCAGTCGCACGAGGTCGGCAATGCTGTCGGCCGCCAGCTTGTGCTTTATGCGAAGCACGTAGTTCGATACCGACTTATGGCTTAACGACAAGGTCTGCGCAATCTGCGGATTGCTGTGGCCGTCGACAAGAAGCTGGAATACCTCGAACTCGCGTGCCGAAAGCGCCTTGACGGGGTTGTCGTGTATCGACAGCTCGCTCAACGCGATCGCCTGGGCGATGTCCTGGCTGAGATAGATCGAGCCCTTGAGTACTTTCTCGATGCCTTCCAGCAGGCTCTCCGGCGGGCTGGTCTTGGTGATATAGCCCATGGCGCCGGCCTTGAGCGCACGCGTGGCATAGGTTGGATCATCGTGCATGGTGAACACCAGCACCGCGGTACGCGTGTCGTGGGCGTGTACGCGTCGGACGATTTCGAGACCACCCATATTGTCCATCGACAGATCCAGCACGATCACGCGCGGGGACTCGGACAGGAACAGCCGCCATGCCTTTTCGCCGGACGCGGCTTCATGGGTTACGTGGTAGTCGCCGTGCGCGAGCAGTTCGCGGCACCCACGCCGCACGATTTCGTGGTCGTCCACCAGCAGTATCGATGTATTCATAGGCGAACTTCGGGTTGCAGTGAGGGTAGCCGTCGCGGCTACGTCTGTTGGCCACAATGCTAGCCAATAGGTCGCCGGGACTTTCTCCCGTAATGAAGTCGCTGCGCGATCCCGATGTTGCGGTGCTGTCCGGGCGGTAAACCCGTGCGTCGGATTTATCCTCGCCCGATATCGGCCTGCGTCGGCTGCCGTATTGCCTCCGCAGCCTTTGCGTGCCGGCTCCAGTCGGGAATATGTCCCAATCGTGCAAGAAATAAAGACGCGAGAAATGGGAAACGACTCAAGTAGATCGGTGGTTTTCGGCCGTATCGGCGAATCGGGTGTTGCTCTATACCTATTAGAGCGTCGTCGCGGTCATCGCGAGATGAAAAAAACAAAACAAAACAATAAGCGCAAAGAGGAGATCAGCACATGGCACGAGCAAGGCGTACGTCGATACGTCAGGGTTGTTTTGCTCTGGCTACGGTTTCAGTCTGTCTGGCGGCGGTACCCGCGACAGCACAGCAAAGCCAAGGCGACAAGCTAAACGAACTGTCCCAGAGCGAAGAAAACTGGGTCATGCAGTGTAAGAACTACGACTGCAACCATTTCAGCGAATCCACCCAGGTCAACGCAGAGAACGTTCAGAATCTGACGCCGGCCTGGTCGTTTTCCACCGGTGTGCTCAACGGCCATGAAGGCGCGCCGATCGTTGTCGACGGCATGATGTACATCAACGGGCCGTATCCGAACAACGTGTTCGCGCTTGACCTGGACGACCCCAACCGGATCGTATGGCAGTACAAGCCCAAGCAGGATCCGGCCGCACGCTCGGTGGCCTGCTGTGACGTGGTCAACCGCGGGTTGGCCTACTATCCGGGCGACGGCGATACGCCGCCGCTGGTGATCGAAACGCTGCTCGACGGCCATCTGCTGGCCCTCAACGCCGAGACCGGCGAGCAGTATTGGAAGCTGGAAGTCATGGACCCGTCGGTCGGCCAGACGCTCACCCAGTCGCCGTATGTGGTCAAGGACAAGGTGATCGTCGGTTCCTCCGGCGCGGAGCTCGGTGTTCGCGGCGTGGTCACAGCTTTTAACGTCAAAACCGGCGAACAGGAGTGGCGTGCCTATGCCACCGGCCCGGACGAGGATCTGCTGCTTGCCGACGATTTCAACATCAATAATCCCCAATATGGTCAGGAGGGCCTCGGCACCAAGACCTGGGAAGGCGACGCCTGGAAGATCGGCGGCGGCACCAACTGGGGCTGGTACGCCTATGATCCGGAAGAAGAGCTGTTCTATTACGGTTCCGGCAACCCGGCGCCCTGGAACGAGACCATGCGTCCGGGCGACAACAAGTGGACGATGACCATTTTCGGTCGCGATCTGGAAACCGGCGAAGCGAAGTTCGGCTATCAGAAGACGCCACACGACGAATGGGACTATGCCGGCGTCAACGTGATGATGCTCTCCGAACAGGAGATCGACGGCGAGAAGCGCAAGCTGCTGACCCATCCGGATCGCAACGGCATTCTCTATAGCCTCGACCGGACCAACGGCGACCTGGTGCGTGCCGACAAGATGGACGATACCGTCAACTGGGTGAAGCATGTCGATATGGAATCCGGCCAGCCGGTACGCGACCCGGAATACGGCACCCGTATGGATCATCGCTCGAAGGATATCTGCCCCTCGGCGATGGGCTATCACAACCAGGGCGTAGACTCCTACGACCCCAATCAGCAGCTGTTCTTCATCGGCATGAACCACCTGTGCATGGACTGGGAGCCCTACATGCTGCCCTACCGTGCCGGTCAGTTCTTCGTGGGCGCCAATGTGTGGACCTATCCGGGCCCGAAGGGCAATCGCGAAGAAGGCACCGGTTCGGGGCAGGTCAAGGCGTATGACGCCAAGACCGGCGACTTCAAATGGGAAGTCATGGAGCGCTTTGCGGTCTGGGGCGGCACTACGGCGACCGCTGGCAACCTCGTGTTCTACGGCACGCTGGATGGCTTCATCAAGGCGCGCGACTCGCGTACCGGCGAACTGCTATGGAAGTTCAAGCTGCCGTCCGGCGTGATCGGGCACCCGATTACCTACATGCATGACGGCACTCAGTACGTCGGCATCAACTACGGCGTCGGCGGCTGGCCGGGTGTGGGCCTGGTCTTCGATCTGAACGACCCGTCGGCCGGTCTCGGTGCGGTGGGCGCGTTCAAGGAACTGGCCAACCATACCCAGATGGGCGGCGGCTTCATTGCCTTCTCGCTCGACGGCGAGAGCCCGTATACGAAGGACATCCAGACTGGCGAGTACCAGTCCCAGAGTGCTTCTGCCGGCAACGATCGACAAGCCAGCAACTGATTCTGGCCCGATGACTATCGGGGCGGCGGGCTACACAGCCCGCCGTCTTTATCTCTTATCGATCGGAGTTTTCGAGCATGACAGCTACAGGCAAGTTGCTGAGTCTGGCCGCGGCGTCCGCCATCGTGGTCACAGCGTCCGCGCAGGTATCCGCGGCCGAGCCGCTGCGTATCTGTGCGGCCAAGAACGAATTGCCCTTTTCCGCGAGTGACGGCAGTGGTTTCGAAAACCATATTGCCCGGATCGTGGCAGATGAAATGGGCCGTGAGGCCGAATTCGTATGGGCCGACGACCCGGGCATCTATCTGGTGCCCAACTATCTCAAGGAAGACAAGTGCGATGTGATCACCGGGGTGGATTCGGGCGACCCACGTGTGGCCACCACCGAGGCCTATTACCGCTCGAGCTATGTGTTCATCTATCCCGCGGATGAGGACGTGACCGTCACCGATTGGGACAGTCCCGATCTGGCCAAGATGACGCGCTTTGCGGTATCGCCATACAGCCCGGTCGAGCCGAAGCTGCGCGACATGAACAAGTGGGACGACAACCTCAACTACATGTATTCGCTAATTGGCTTCAAGTCGCGACGAAACGAATACGTGCGTTACGACCCCGAGAAAATGATTTCCGAGGTCGTCGATGGCGAAGCCGATATCGCCATTCTCTGGGGTCCGGAGGCGGCCCGTTATGTCGAGGCCAGCGATGAACCGCTGACCATGAACAGCGTGCCGGATACACGCACGCGCCGCGACGAAACGCTGGAGTTCAGCTATGCCCAGGCCATGGCAACGCGCAGCGACGACACAGAGCTTCGCGATGCGCTCGACAAGGCCTTGACGGCCCGTCGCGACGAGATTCAAGCGGTATTGGAAGAGGAGGGCTTTCCGTTAGTTGGCCAGAAGGCGGCGGCCTCGGCGCAGAGCGAGTCTCGAGCCAACGGAGAATCGTCCTGATGCGGTATGGCAAACCTAGGAATCTTGCTGTGGCAGCGCTGGTGTTGGCCTCGATCGCGACACTCGCTGGGGCGGCGGAAACGTTTCGTAACACGCTCAACGGCGAGGTTCTCGATCTTTCCAAGGCCGAAGTGGGCGAAAACCCGGATGCGGTCAAGCAGTTCGAAAAGACCGGCAAGAACCCGCTCAACGGCGACGAAGCGGCCGTGCAGAAAGGCAAGGATGAATTTCTGGTCGCCTGTGCCGGCTGCCATGGTCATTACGGCAAGGGCAAGATCGGCCCGTCGCTCGTCGACGACTATTGGACCTACGAAACCAACATGACCGATGCCGGCCTGTTTTCCACCATCTTCGGTGGCGCCCGGGCCCAGATGGGTCCGCACTACATGTCGATGACCAAGACCGAAATGCTCGAGTCGATGGCCTATATCCGCAGCATCTATGAAGGCAAGGCTTCCAAGGCCAAGTGGCTGACGTTGGAAGAAAAGAAGGCATTGCTCAAAAAGCGCAAGGCAAAACCCGACGCCGGCGACGACGCGGGCTGATCAAGGCGCATAACAACAAAAAGCCAAGGCGATAACAAAGGAGATATCAACATGCGTAAACGCAATCTGATCATCGGCACGGTGCTCGTAACAATCGGCGGCGGAATGGGGGCGGGCGCCGCCCTTGCCTACGACGGCACGAACTGCAGTGAGCCCGGTGTGTGCTGGGAGCCCAAGCCCGGGTATCCGGACAAGATCGAAGGCAGCAAGTACGACCCGAAGCACAGCGATAGCGAGCTCAACAAGCAGCAGGAGTCCATTCAGGGCATGGAGAAACGCAACGCCATGCGCGTCGAGCATTTCAAGAAAACCGGCGAATGGGTCAACGACACGGATGAGTTGGAACTCCAGCAAGCGATGAGCGAAGACGAGCAGAGCTAGCGTGACGTCTATGACCGAGCCGCAGCCTTCGACAAGACCGGCGGGTGCGGCGACTTTCTGACAGTTGCGGGGCGCCGCCGCTGCGTATTGGAACGCTAGTGATGGATAACGACAACCAGCTCGCCGACTGGCGTGCGCGTGCGCTGCGTCTGGCCCACCAGGTCAATTCGGTCATGGTGGGCCAGCAGCGCGCGGTTCACCTGATGCTCATCGCCGTGTTCGCACGTGGCCATGTATTGCTCGAAGGCGACGTCGGCGTAGGCAAGACCACGTTGTTAAGGGCGATGGCACGTGGTCTGGGCGGTGGCTACGAACGTCTCGAAGGCACCGTCGACCTGATGCCGTCGGACATGGCTTATCACACCTTCATCGATGAACAAGGGCGCCCACGCGTCGAGCCGGGGCCGGTGCTACGCCATGGTGAGGCGCTGGCGACCTTCTTTTTCAACGAGATCAACCGTGCCCGCCCGCAGGTGCATTCGCTGCTGCTACGGCTCATGGCCGAGCGCACCATGCATGCCTTCAATCGCGAATACCGTTTCCCGCATTTGCTCGTGTTTGCCGACCGCAACCGGATCGAGCGCGAAGAAACCTTCGAGCTGCCGGCAGCCGCGCGCGATCGTTTTTTCATGGAAATCGGTATCGCTGCACCGACCGAGCGTGACGCACTGCGGTCGCTCATGTTCGATACCCGCTATCACGATGCCGATACGCTGATCGACCAGGTCGAACCGGGCTTGGTCGACTACACCGCACTGAACGCGTTCTCGCAGACGCTCCAGGATTCGGTAACGGTCAGCGAGACCCTGCAGAACTATGCGCTTGATCTGTGGCAGGTGGTACGCGCACCGGCAGCCCACGGTATCGAGCTCGACGATGTGGACATCGAGGCGCTGGTCGCCGGCGGCGGCAGCCCGCGCGGTATGAGCATGATGGTTCGCGCTGCGCGGGTGAACGCCTGGCTGGCCGAGCGCGACATGGTCGTGCCGGAGGATATTCGGGCCGTCTTGCTCGAAACCACCGGTCATCGCATCTTCTTCAATCCGGTCTATGAAATCCGTCGCGACGAAATCATTGGCCGGCTGATCGAGGCCGCCGTCGCGCGTGTGGCTGCGCCGTGAGCGATTCCTGCCAGCGCGCAGAAGAGTTCATCTACCGGGTGTCCTGGCCGGCACGCGGCATGCGCCCCGGCATGCATACCAGTCGCCGTGCCGGCATGGGCCAGCTGTTTTCGGGCTATGCCTCGTTGCTGGATTATCCGGATCCGCGTCGCCTGGACGTGCGCGCCAGTGTGCGCGACCCGTTTGGCATGCTGTATACGCGAGTGTATCGCCAGCGTAGTGCGATCAACGTGATCATGGTGGCGGATCTGTCCGCCTCGATGCGTTTTGCCGACAAGCAACGCTTTCTGAGCGACTGTGTCGCGGCCGTGGCGCGCTCGGCGCATGGCGGCGGTGATGCCTTCGGGTTTATCGGTATAGGCCAGGGCAGCATGCGTGGCACAAGCGACGATCGTAACCGTCGCGATGCGTTCTATTTGCCCGCGAGTTTTCGCCGCGGTGGGGTCGACGACCTGCTGCGCCGGCTGGCCGATCCGTTACCGCTGGGCGGCACCGTGGACGACGAGCCCGCCCTGGCCGAACGGTTGCCGCAGCGTCGCGCGCTGGTGTTTCTGGTGTCGGATTTTCATTGGCCGACAGGACGCCTCGCGCGCATTCTCGCGCATCTGGCGCGCCACGATGTGGTGCCGGTGGTGGTATGGGATGCACGCGAATATGCCGATTTGCCGCGGCGTGGCTTGGTGCATCTGGTCGATCCCGAAACGGGCCGTCGCCGTACGCTATGGATGCGTCAGGCCTTGGCCGAACAATGGCGCGCGGCCTATGCCGGCCGCCGAGCCGAGCTCACTCGGCGTTTTACCCGTAGCGGGCGCCCACCGCTTTTTGCCGGCCCGCACTTTGTCGCCAGCACGTTTACCGATTACTTCCTGCGCACGGCATGAGCGTTCGGCAGCGTTCGATCGTTGGCGTGCTGTCGCTGATTTGTGCGCTGTTGATTTGGGGCGATGTCGCTGCTCAAACAAGGCCCGAGATCGGGCTATCCATCGACGAGCCGCGCGCTTATGGGCATGTCGTGGGCGATCGTGTCCAGCGGGCGCTGCATTTGCAGTTGCCGCCTGGGTTTCGGCTCGAACGCGCATCGCTGCCCCGGAGCGGCGAGCAGTCGTACTGGCTCGATCTGGCCGCCGTGGATATTCGCACGGCGCAAGCGTCTGGCGGTGCGGTCAGCGTGCGTCTCGACTATCAATTGTTCTATGCACCGTTGCAGGCCACGCGTCGCGAGTTGCCGGGCCTAGATCTGGCGGCCGTCAATACCGGGGGTGAACGCATCACGCGCAGCGTGCCGGCGTTCGTGTTCACCATGTCGCCCATTCTGGAACTGAACCCGGATGCCCGGTTCGGCGATGCCGAAAATGACCTGTTGCTTGCCGATGCCGTGCCCATGCGTCCAGCCGTGGCCGGGCCGCGGTGGGCGACCTTTGCCGGCCTGACGATCGCGTTATCGGCGCTGCTGATTTGGGCCTGGGCGGCCGGGTATCTGTCGGCACGTGCACGCGGGCCGTTTGCCAAAGCGTGGCTGAGCCTGCGCCGCCAGCGCCGTGCGCCGGCCGCGGCCCAAGCCCTGCGCACGGTACACAGGGCCTTCGACGAAACGGCCGGCCAGGCTGTATTCGCCGACGATCTCGACGCGTTTATCGCTGCGCACCCGGTCTTTGCCGATCTGGTCGACGACATCGCCACGTTCTTCGATTTTTCGCGCCGTTATTTCTTTGCCGCGACACAGCCTGCAGATTGTGATAACGGCGAACTGCTGGCAGGTCTCGAACGCCTGGTTCGGCGCTGTCGAAAGCGTGAGCTCAACGCATGAATATCGGTGTCGATATGCCGGTCGTGCTGTTGGCGCTGGTGTTGGCGCTACTGCCATGGTGGCGCCAGCCGCTGGCCGACAGCGAGGCGGCATCGTTGGCCATGCTGCCGGCCGATCGTGTGTCTGTGCTATTGGATTGGGCACTGCGTGCCTTGGCCTCGTTGGCGATCGCGGCGTTGGTGTTCGCGCTCGCCCGCCCGTTCATCGGCGCACAGCGCGTCGAAAAGGTCGCGCGCGGTGCGCATATCGTGCTCACGCTCGATCGCAGCCTGAGCATGGATCAGACCTTTGCCGGGCGTAACCCGCGCGGCGGCGACGCGTCCAAGAGCGAAACCGCGCGCCGTCTGCTGAGCGCGTTCATCGATGAACGCGAGCATGATCTGTTCGGCGTGGTGGCTTTCAGTACCCGGCCGATGGCGGTGGTGCCGCTGTCCGACGACCGGGTCGCAGCCCGGGCTGCGGTCGAAGCCGCGGCCACGCCGGGGTTGGCGTTCACGAATGTGGCCGAGGGGCTGTTCATGGCGCTGTCGTATTTCAGCGAGCGGCGCGCCAGCGCATCGCGCGCGATCGTGCTCATCTCCGATGGGGCGGCTGAAATCGATTTCCGTAGCGCGGAACGGCTGCGTGCCCAGTTCGCCACATACGACGCATCGCTGTACTGGATATTTCTGCGCACTGCCGGCAGTCCTGGGCTTTTCGATAAGCCCAAGGACGCCCGTAACGACAACGCCAAGGCGATGCCCGAGCGCTATCTGCACAAGTTCTTCCAGACACTGCAGGTGCCGTATACGCCATACGAGGCCGACAATCCGGCCGCCCTGGCGCAGGCGATTGCCGATATCGACCGTCTGGAAACCCAGCCGCTGGTCTATAGCGAACGTATTCCGCGCTGGGATCTGAGTGGCTGGGCGTATGGCGCGGCCGCCGTATTGCTGCTGGTCGGGGTATTCGCCAAGGCCGCGGAACGCAGGCTCGCCGTATGAGCCGGCTGCGTAAGTTGCGATGGCTGGCGTTGACGGTGGCGAGCTGCGCTGTCGGCGTTGCCGTCTGGCAGGGGATGATCTGGTATGACCATGCACGCGATCAACGCCGCATTACGGCGGCGTTGGCGCACCAGGAGGTTGCGATCACGCCGGACACCGGGCTCCGGGTACTGTTTGCTCGGGGCTACGGCCAGGCGCGGTTGCAGCGTTATCGCGAGGCAAGCGCCGCATATAGGGCGGTCTGGAATCGGACTTACGGCGCCGATGGGAGCGACCCGGACGGGCTGGCCGCGCGTAGCCGCTATAACCTGGGCAATCTCTATGCGCGGCGTTCCGTGGCTGCAGCCGAGAGTTATGACATCGACAGCGCACGCACCATGGCCGAGTTGGCCAAGCAGGCCTATCGCGATGCGCTACGCGCCGCGCCGGACTACTGGCCGGCAAAACACAATTTCGAAGCGGCGCAGCGGCTCGTGCGTGACTTGCCGACGCATGATGGCGAAGCGTCGACTGACCCCGAGGCCAAGCCGGATGTGTGGTCGCAGATGCCCGGCTTTCCACGAGGGTTGCCGTGATCGAGCGGGCGTGTCTGGCGGATTGGCGCTTCTGGGCGCTGCTGTGTGCCTTGGCGCTGGCCACGGCTACCTTCGTGGTGCCGCGCTGGCCGTTGCAGCAGCGGGTCTACAGCACGCTGTTCGTGATCGATATCACCCGCAGCATGAATGTCGCCGACTACCGGGTAGCAGGCGAGCCGGTGACGCGTCTGGCCCAGGCCAAGGCCGCGGTGGCCGCAACGATTGCGCGTCTGCCCTGTGGCTCGCAGGCCGGGTTGGCGTTGTTTACCGAGCGCACGGTCAATATCACCCTGATGCCGCTCGAGGTCTGTGCCCATTTCAACAGTCTGCAAGCCAGCATCGACCAGATCGATTGGCGCATGGCCTGGGCGGCCGACAGCAACGTCAATCGGGCGCTGGTGGACGGCATGGAAAAGCTGCGGGCATTGCGCGGCCAGGCCGGAATCGACGACACCACCAGCCTGGTCATGCTCACGGACGGCCATGAAGCGCCGCCGGTGAATTCGCGCTACGAGCCGGACCCGGCGTTGCTGGTGCCCGGCAAGAAAAAAGACGAACCGGGCGCGCCACCGGCCGACAGCGCGCCGTTGCATGGCCTGATCGTGGGTGTGGGCGGCTATACGCCGGTGCCGATTCCCAAGTACAGCCCCGAGGGCGAACGGATAGGCGTTTACGACGAGGACGACGTCCCGCAGGCCGCCAACTTCGGCCAGCCGGCCAACCCCGAAGCCATCGAAGGCTATGTGCCCCGCAACGCGCCGTGGGGGCGAGCGGCCAAGAACGGCACCGAACATTTGTCGGCGGTGCGTGAAACACACCTGCAGGACATGGCCGAAAAAGCCGATTTCGGCTATGTCCATCTCGACGCCGATTCGGCGTTGTACCCATTGATCACGCCGCCCGACTGGGCCGAGATCCAGACCCGCGCGAGTGATGTCCGCTGGCTGTTCGGCGTCGCCGCGCTGGTACTGGCGGTATGCGTACCGCTGGCCACGCTGGTGGGCGATCTGCGCCGGCGCCCGCGCTCTGCCCGCTTTTTCAGAACCCTGACTCAAACGAAGAGAAGGAATGACCGATGATTCGATCCAAACAATTGCTGCATGGCCTGTTGGTCGTATTGGCTCTGGCGTTTCCGATCGCGGCCCTGGCGCATGGGCCGACGCCACAAAAGGCCCAGGAGACGATCCATATCGACGCCGCGCCGGCCGAGGTGTGGAAAGTGGTGGGCGACATATCCGCCTTCGCCGACTGGCAGCCGCAACTCTCGGCCGTACAGGCCAGCGAAGGCAATGACGAAATCGCCGATAAGGTCGGCGCCGAGCGCGTGCTTGTATTCGCCGACGGCGGCGGCGAGATCACCGAAAGCATGGATGAATACAAGCCCGAGGAACACTATCTCGGCTATCGTCTGCTCAAGGAAGATCCAGCGGTTTTCCCGGTCAGTTTCTATACCGCCACCATCGATATCACCGCGGCTGACGGCGGTAGCGATGTGACTTGGCTGGCGCGTTTTTATCGCGGCGATACCGGTAATTTTCCGGCTGAGGATCAGAACGACGAGGCCGCCCAAAAAGCCATCCACGACTTTTTCAAGCAAGGCCTGCAAGCGCTGAAAGCCCAGGTCGAAGGTAACGGCTGATGCGCGTGATCGCGGCGCTGGTGCTTGCTGCCGGGGTGTTGCTGCCCGGCCCGTTATGGGCCGCCGATGCCTGGATGACCGTGCAGGTTGCCAACACCGTGGTGCGTATCGATACGCAAACACGCCGTATCGCGGCCCGGATCGCGGTGGCGGACGGGCCGGTGGGCGTGGCCGTGGGTACAGATAACGTCTATGTGACGCACCCGGAAAGCGGCCAGTTGACCGTCATCGACAGCAGCCGCGACGCGGTCGTCGATGTGTGGTCGATAGGCGGCGAGCCGTTTGGCGTGGCCCTTGCGCCGGCCAGCGGTCGTGTCTATGTGGCCGACTGGGCAGCCGATTGTGTCGATGTCTATGACGCGGCACAGGGCGAGCGCATCGCCCGCGTGGCGGTCGGCACGGCGCCGGCCGGGGTCGCGGTCACGCCGGATGGCGGCCATTTGCTCACCGCCAATCGGGAAAGCGATAGCGTGTCGATCATCGATACAGCCACGAATACGGTACATGCCACTGTCGATGTGGGCACGGCACCATTTGCACTGATCGTCGGCCCGCAGGGCAAACGCGCCTATGTAGCTAACGTGCGTAGCGACGATATCAGCGTGATCGATATCGCCGCGGGCGCGACCACCGCACGTATCGCGACCGGCCTTTTTCCTTACGGTCTGGCACTGGCAGACGACGGGCGCAGCTTGCTGGTCAGCGAGCAGAGAGCGGGCGTGCTGGCACGCTTCGATGTGGCCACGGGCAGGCGTCTGGGCGAGGCCGAAGTGGGCCGCCAGCCGGATGGTGTCGCGGTCGATTCGCAGACCGGCCGGGCCGTGGTCGCGAACTGGTTTGACGATACCGTCTCGGTGGTCGATCTGGCCGACACGAACGAGCAGATCGTGCTTGACGTCGGCTCGGGACCACGCGGCTTTGGCCGCTTCATCCATTGATACGGCACGCACTCGCGCTCGTGCATGCGCGCAGGTGCCGGGCCTGCGCGCATGGCCGCCCGACGCGGCAGACGTTTGCGTCGACTGTTGTGCGTGCGAGGATTGGGCGCCGGCTGGCCGGCATGTTTGCTTGCAGGCGCAGACGGGCCGGTCAGCAGGCCTCGTGCGCATTCGAGTCATAGGGGGCCAGCGTGATCCGTACCCGGCGTATTTCCTTGAAAGGACGACTTCTGGCGATCGTTGTCGGCATTCTGGGCCTGGGCCTGGTGGGCGGCGCAGCCATTATTCTGCATAACGCACGCCAGGCCACGGTCGAGGAGATCCAGGCCAATCTGGATTTCAGTCAGCGCCTGGTCGGCTTTCTCATGGCCGATCTGAGCGGTCCGCGCACATCGGATGCGCTGGCGGTCTTGTCTCGTGCGTTCGAGGATTTGCGCCATGTCCAGGTCGAGATCGAAACGGACGCGGGCCAATGGCACACGCTCACACCCACCATGCCAGCGGATCCTGCGCCGGACTGGTTCGAGCGGCTCATCGTGCCGCCGACCCATGAATTCGCCACCATTCTTTTTGCCAGCGGCAGCGACCTCGGGCGTATCCGTATTACTGCCCGCATCGAAGACGAAATCGCCGAGGTGTGGCGCGATGTCTTCGATCTGTTCTGGCTCGCGGTCTGGATTCTCGCGAGTGTCTGTGTGCTGACCTATCTGGGACTATGGTTCGGACTCAAGCCATTGCGCGATCTGCATGCCGGTTTCGAGCGCCTCGAAGCAGGGGACTTCAGTGCGCCGGTCTGTGGCCCGGCCGTGGCCGAACTCGCGGATACGCAGGTCAAGTTCAATCATGTAGTGGCTGTGTTGCGCGATGCCACCCGACAGCGGCGGCTGCTCACCCAGAAACTGGTCGGCATGCAGGAAGAAGAACGCCGTGCGATCGCGCGCGAGTTGCATGACGAGATGGCGCCCTATCTGTTTGGCATTCGCAGTGATGTGCAGGCGATCACCTGGGCGCTCGGGCGCGACGACAAGGACAGTGCCCTGCAGCGTGTGACCGCGATTCAGGCGCATGTGGGCCTGCTTCAGCAGCGTATCAAGCGTTTGCTCAATCGCCTGCGCCCGGCCGTGCTCGACGACTTCGGCCTGCGCGATTCGTTGTCTTATCTGGTCGAGGACTGGCAAACCCGTCTGCCCGAGATCGACTGGCAGCTCGATATGGACGGGCTGGACGACGATCTGGATGACGCCGTGCGCGTGACGGTCTATCGCGCTGTACAGGAATGTCTGACCAATGTCGCGCGCCATGCCCAGGCGCGATGCGTGCAGATAAGCCTGCAGGTGGTCGGTGCGGGGGGCGATCGCGGTCTGGCGATCGAGGTTGTGGACGATGGTCGTGGCATGGGCGAAGACACGCCGCTCGGGCTGGGGCTGACGGGGCTGCAGGAACGCGTCGCTGCGCTCGGCGGACGCTTCAGATTGTTGCGAAACGCTGGTCGCGGCGTGACGTTGTCGCTGTTCGTACCGCTGGTCGCGTCGCCGGCAGAGATCGACGCACGCTAGACTGGATACGCCATGACACAGCAGAGCGCTATGACATCGATTCGTGCGGCCATACGCTGGTTGTTCGTCCGGCTATTGCAGCTGCCGATCGTGATATATCGCTATACGCTCTCGCCCCTGCTGGGCCCGCGCTGTCGCTACATGCCCAGTTGTTCGGCCTATGCGCTGGAAGCGCTGCAAGTACACGGGCCGATTCGCGGCTCTTGGCTGGCGTTTCGACGCATCACGCGCTGTCATCCGCTGCGCGAAGGCGGTTTCGACCCGGTGCCACCGGCTCGCGACAAGCGTTGACAAAGCCCGAGCCCGATGCGTGGGGCGCACGCAGGGTTTATGATGTCGCGCTTTGATTGCCACGCCTGCCTGGATCGACGTCACGCCCATGACCGGTTTCACCGAACACAAGCCGCTTGACCTGTCTGCACTGGACGGCGATATCCGCCGCTGGTGGGATCAGGAGGAGGTATTCGAGGCCAGCACCGCCGCGCGTGCCGATGGCCCGACCTTCACCTTCTATGAAGGCCCGCCCACGGCCAACGGCCGGCCGGGTATTCATCATGTGCTCGGGCGCACGATCAAGGACACCTTCTGTCGCTACAAGACGATGTGCGGCTATCGGGTCGATCGCAAGGCCGGCTGGGATACCCACGGCCTGCCGGTCGAGATCGAGGTCGAGAAGGAACTGGGCCTGAAGTCGCGCGAGGATATCGAGAACTACGGCATCGCCGAATACAATGCGGCCTGTCGCGAATCGGTGCTGCGCTACAAGACCCAGTGGGACGATCTGACCCGGCGGATCGGCTTCTGGGCCGATCTGGATGCGCCCTACGTCACCTTCTCCAACGAATATATCGAATCGGTCTGGTGGCTGCTCAAGCAGCTCCACGAGCAGGGTCTGCTCTACAAGGGCCACAAGATTCACTGGTATTCACCGGGCTCGGGCACGGTGCTGTCCTCGCACGAGGTCAGCCTCGGCTACAAGGAAGTACAAGATCCGTCGATCACGGTGAAGTTCTTCCTCGAAGACGAGCCGGACGTGGCGATACTCGCGTGGACCACCACGCCCTGGACCATGCCCTCGAACGTAGCCCTCGCGGTCGGCCCGAATATCGAATATGCCAAGGCACGCGCCGAAGACGGCTCGGTCTACATCGTGGCCAAGGCCTGTGTGGCCGCCACGCTGGGCGAGAACGCCGAAATCCTCGAAACCTTTGGCGCCGATGCCCTCATCGGCAAGCGCTACAAGCCCCCCTACGACTGTTTTGCCGATCATCCCGAGGCCGATCAGGCCTGGCGCGTGATCGCGGCCGATTTCATCACCACCGACGACGGCACCGGCATTGCCCACGAAGCCCCGGCCTTCGGTGCGGACGATTTCCGTGTGACGTCGGCTGAAGGCATGCCGGTATTCAACCCGATCGAGCGCAATGGCCATTTTCAGGCCGACTTCCCGTTGGTCGGCGGGCTGTGGTTCAAGGACGCCGACAAGCCGGTCGCACGCGATCTCAAGGATCGCGGCCTGCTGTTCTCGCAACAGGTGACCGTGCACAACTACCCGCACGACTGGCGCAAGGGCACCCCCTTGATGAACTACCCGGTCGAGTCCTGGTTCGTCGCCACCCAGCAGAACAAGGACAAGCTGGTCGCCTACAACGACCGTATCAACTGGTTCCCGGCCCATGTCGGCACCGGTCGCTTCGGCGACTGGCTGGAAAACAACGTCGACTGGGCGCTGTCCCGGCATCGCTTCTGGGGCACGCCGCTGCCCATTTGGGTCAACGACAACAACCCGGACGAGATCGTGGTCATCGGCTCCATCGCCGAGCTGCGCGAGTACGCGGGCGATCAGGTCGCCGACGACGACACCCTGGATCTGCACAAGCCGCAGGTCGATGCCATCACCTGGACAGCCGAAGACGGCGGCACCATGCGCCGTGTTCCGGAAATCATCGACGTCTGGTTCGACTCGGGCGCCATGCCGTTCGCCCAGTGGCATTACCCGTTCGAAAACCAGGAGCGCTTCGAAGCCAACTTCCCCGCCGATTTCATCTGCGAAGGCGTCGATCAGACCCGTGGCTGGTTCTATTCGCTGCATGCCATCGGCACGCTCATCAAGGACTCGCCGGCCTACAAGAACGTGGTCGTCAACGGCCTGCTGCTGGATGCCAACGGCGAGAAGATGTCCAAGTCGAAGGGCAATACGGTCGACCCGTTCGAAGCCCTGGATGAACACGGCGCCGACGTCATCCGTTGGTACATGCTGGCCAACAGCCCGCCGTGGGATAACACCAAATACGCCGATCGTGGTCTGCGCGAAACACGCACCAAGGTGTTCGGTACGCTGGAAAACGTCTATTCGTTCTTTGCCACCTACGCCAATATCGACGGTTTCACCGCCGATACGCCGGCACCGGCCGTGGCAGAGCGTCCCGAACTGGATCGCTGGATTCTTTCCCGGCTGCAATCCACGGCTGCCGAAGCCTCGGCCGCGCTGGACGAATACAACCCCACGCGTGCGGCACGTGCGGTCGAGCGTTTTATCGATGCCTTGTCGAACTGGTATATCCGCCGTTCGCGGGCCCGTTTCTGGGCCGGCGCGCGCGCCGATGCCGGTGGCGATGCCAGTGAAGCGGAAGTTGCGGACAAGCGCGCGGCCTATCACACCACGCTGACCTGTCTGCGCGATGTCGCAGCCATGATGGCGCCGATTGCGCCCTTCTTTGCCGACTGGCTCTACGGCCAGCTGGTCAACGAAAGCGGCGCCCGCGCCTCGGTCCATCTGGCTGATTTCCCCGCCGCCGACGCCGCGCTCATCGATGCCGACCTGGAACGGCGCATGGCGCTGGCACGCGCGATCGTGGCCAACGCACTCGCCTTGCGTAACGAAGCCGGGTTGAATGTGCGCCAGCCGCTGGCGCGTATTCTGGTGGTGGAAGAAGCCGACGTAGCACGCGCCGATGTCGATGCCATTGCCGCCATCGTGCGCGACGAGATCAACGTCGATGCCATCGAATTCGTGGCCGGCGAGGGTGACCTGGTCAAGCGCAGCGCCAAGCCCAACTTCAAGACCCTGGGCAAGCGTCTGGGCAAGAAGATGAAGGCGGTTGCCGGCGCGGTCGCGGCGCTCGACGACGAGGCCATTGCCCGCTATATGCGCGATATGCGGCTCATCGTTACCGCCGACGGCGAAGACATCGAACTCGGCGAAGGCGACCTGCTGGTATCCGCCGAAGGCGTGGAAGGCTGGCTCGTTGGGCGAGAAGATGGCGTTACGGTCGCACTTGATAGTACACTGACGGATTCACTACGCGAACGCGGGCTGGCGCGCGAAGTGATCAATCGCGTACAGCGGTTGCGCAAACAGGCTGATTTTCATGTCGCCGATCGGATTCGCGTGCAATATCGCGCCGACGACGAACTGGCGAAGGCGATCGAAAGCCACAGGACGGTGATCGCACGTGAAACCCTGGCCGAAGCGTACGAACCGAACGCGCAGCCGTCGGGCGAGGTCGAACAGGCCTTCGATATCGACGGCGCGCAGATCACGCTAGCCCTGGCGCGCGTTTAACAACGCGCGAATCGCAACGGTTTTACTTTTTAACGATCGACAGTCGAGACAGCAGGCCATGCAGAAAGACATCCACCCCAACTATCGCCCCGTCGTATTCAAGGATATGGGCGGCGATTTCGCGTTTCTCACGCGCTCGACCATCGAGTCCAACGAAACCATCGAATGGGAAGATGGCAACGAGTACCCGCTCGTGAAGCTGGAAGTCACGAGTGCGACGCACCCGTTCTATACCGGCAAGCAGAACATCATGGACACGACCGGCAAGGTCGAGCGCTTCAACCGCCGCTTTGGCATGATGAAGGGCGCCAAGAAGCAGTAAGGCTTCTGGCCCCCGCGTTCGATCGCATTCGGGCGCGGCGCGTGATGCATTCAAGCCGGCCGGCGTGAAATACGCCGGCCGGCTTTTGCGTGTCCGCCATTCGCGTTTTTAGATGGCCACTTGGGTGGCCTGGGTTGTGTCAACGCATGGCCCCCACCCGGGCGTGTTTTCCTTTGCTTCCTTTCGTTTGGACGAGCAAACGAAAGGGAGTCGCACAGCAGTGCGAAACCGAGGGTTCGATAAACTCGTGAGTATTGAAAGACGTGTGGCTCAAATCGTTCGCTGTCTGAATCAACTGCACGGGTGAATTTCGGCTTGGGGTTTCGCGCTGCAGCGCGAGTGACTTTCATTTGCTTGTCCAAATGAAAGTAACCAAAGCAAAGGACACCCTGTCTTGCGCCGATGCTACGCATCGGTTCCCTCCCATCACGAATCGCGAGCGGGCCGGCCGGAAACTCGCTGCGCTCAAACATCCGGCCGTCTTATTCCGCTCACGATTCGTGCTGCTCGGCGCTACGCCCAAGGGGCCGAATACAGGCAAGCTCGCTGGCGCTCGCTCAAGGTCACGATTTGTGTAGGTCGCCTAGCGAAGCGTAAGCCGACAAGAACGCAGCCAACGGCCTCGGTTCCGGTATGTAGCTGCACCGACTCACGGCTATGGGCTACCTGCTGTATTCCGGCCCCGTGTGAAGCGAACGAGAAGCACAGGGCCGAAGGGTTTCCGGCGCACAGCGCCGGTGTGGCCAGGCTGTCTGAGGATCGCCAAAGCGATCCGAGCCATATTGATTGACTAGGGCCGCACCCTTCGGCCCGCGCATCGCAGTGGTTCGGCGCGCTTCGCGCCGACGCGCAACCCGGGCGTCTTTTCCTTTGCTTCCTTTCGTTTGGACGAGCAAACGAAAGGGAGTCGCACAGCAGTGCGAAACCAGGGGTTCGATAAACTCGTGAGTGCTGAAAGGCTTATGGCTCGAACCGCTCGTTTCCTGGATGAACCGAGCAGGTGAATTTTGGCTTGGGTTTTCGCACAGCAGTGCGAAACCAAAGGTCCGACGAACTCGTGAGCGCCGAAAGCCCGATAGCTCGAACCTTTCCCTTCTTTAATTCGCGTCGAGGGC
Source organism: Salinisphaera shabanensis E1L3A (assembly GCF_000215955.2). Classification (GTDB taxonomy): domain Bacteria; phylum Pseudomonadota; class Gammaproteobacteria; order Nevskiales; family Salinisphaeraceae; genus Salinisphaera; species Salinisphaera shabanensis. The sequence continues at coordinate 91,102 of NZ_AFNV02000005.1, read as the reverse complement.
CGAAGGTTTAGCTCTTTAGGGCGGCCCCCCAATCAAACCCTCCCCTGTGCGCAGCGGCAAGCTCAAGAAACCCCTCGAGTGCCGGCAGTCCGCGATCACCACGCCGAACGCCCAGATGAATCTGCTTGGCAATGCCGGAATCGCCCAGTGGCCGCGCAACGATCGCAAGCTGGGGTTGGTATTCCTCGATCAGCCAGCGCGGCAGGGCCGCCACGCCACGCCTGGCGGCCACCATCTGCAGCATGATGTCAGTCGACTCGACCGTCTTGTGGCGATGCGGCGTAACGCCGGCCGGGGTGAGCAGCGATACGTACACATCCAGCCGGCTCGGGTCGACGGGATAGGACAGCAACGTCTCCCCGGCCAGATCTTCGGCCTGTACCGCGTCGTGCGACGCCAGCGGATGATCGGCCGAAACGGCCAGCACCTGCTCGTAGTCGAACACCGGCTCGAACTGCACGCCTTTCTTCTTGAGCGGGTCGGGCGTGACCAGGATATCGATCTCGTGGTTGAACAGAGCGGCCATGCCGCCGAACTGGAACTGCTGGACCACGTCGACATCCACCCCCGGCCACACGCTCAGATAGGGCTCGACCACCTTGAGCAGCCAGCGATAGCAGGGGTGGCATTCCATACCGATACGCAGCGAGCCATACGTGCCGCTGGCATAGTCGGCCAGCATGTCGTCTACCCGTTCGAGTTGGGGCAATAGCCGGTTGGCGGCGGCCAGCAGGTGTTCGCCGGCGGCGGTAAGCCGCACCCGCCGACCCTCCCGGCTCCAGATCGCGGTACCCGAGCGCCGTTCGAGCTTGCGGATCGCATGACTCAGGGCGGATTGGCTCAAGTGCAGGGTCCGGGCGGCCGCGGTAAGCGACCCTTCCCGGTCGATCGCTCGAAGAATGCTCAGGTGAATACGCTCGATCATTGCATTATATGAATTAAATGAATTGGTTAATGCAAATATACCAATTTTATTCATCGAAAAGGCGCTATAGAGTTTCCGGCCTCGAATCCCTGTGTGCAGCCTGCGTGTTGTCGTAAGCCTGCCCACACCCAATCGGAGCGACCATGACGATTTCCCAGAACCTCGGTTTCCCGCGTATCGGCGAACGCCGCGAACTCAAGAAGGCCACCGAGGCCTACTGGAAAGGCGATCTGGATTACGCCGGGCTGGAAGCCACCGGGGCCGAGCTGCGTCGCGCCAACTGGGCCAAGCAGCAGGCCGCCGGCATCGACTTGATCCCGTCGAACGATTTCTCTTTCTACGATCAGGTGCTGGGGCTGTCCTGCCTGATTGGCAACGTGCCCGAACGCTTCGGCTGGAACGGCGGCGACATGAACATCGATGTGGCCTTCGACATGGCCCGCGGCACCGATACAGCCATCGCCTGCGAAATGACCAAGTGGTTCGATACCAACTACCACTACATCGTGCCGGAATTCACGCGCGACACGGCGTTCGCGCTGGTCGGCACGAAAATCTTCGACGAGTTCGAAGAAGCCAAGGCCCAGGGGATTATCACCAAGCCGGTGATCGTGGGTCCGGGGACGTATCTGACCCTCGGCAAGGTCACAGACGGCTCGGATTTGAACAAGTTCGATCTGGCCGACGAGCTGATTAAGGTTTATGTCCAGATCGCCGAACGGCTAGCCGCGCAGGGTGCCGAATGGCTGCAGATCGACGAGCCGATATTCTCGCTGGATCTGGACGACGTCCAACGCGAAGTCATTCGCAAGGCCTACGACGCCCTGGCCGGTGTGCGGGGCATCAAGATCATGGTGGCCAACTATTTCGGTGCGCTGGCCGACAACCGTGAGCTGTTTACTTCGCTGCCGGTCGCCGCCCTGCATATCGATGGCGTACGCGCTCGCGAAGAAATCGAGGCGGTGGCAACGCGTTTGTCCGACGACAAGCAGCTCTCGGTCGGCATCGTCGACGGCCGTAATATCTGGAAAACCGATCTCACACGGGCGATCGACACGCTGCAACCCGTGCTGGGCGAGCTGGGCAGCGAACGTTTGATCGTAGCCCCGAGTTGCTCCCTGCTGCACTGCCCGGTCACGCTGCGCAGCGAACGCAAGCTCGACGACGAGTTTCTTAACTGGCTGGCCTTTGCGGAAGAAAAGCTCGACGAAATCGTGTTCCTGGCGCGGGCCATGGACAACGACCTCGACAAGGAAATGCTGGCCGCCAATGGCGCTGCGATGGCCGATCGCGCCAACTCCGCGCGTATTCACGACAGCGCGGTCAAAAGTCGGGTGTCCGGCGTGAGTGAGGCCGACTACAAACGTTTTTCCGCCTATCCCGAACGGGCCACGAAGCAGCAGGCCAAGCTCGACCTGCCGGCTTTTCCGACCACCACGATCGGCTCGTTTCCACAGACCGCCGAAGTGCGCAAACAGCGCGCGGCCCACAAACGCGGTGATCTGACGGATGCCCAATACGATGCCTTTCTCAAAAAGCAGATCGCCGAGGCCGTGCAAATGCAGGAGGCCATGGGGTTCGACATGCTCGTGCACGGCGAATTCGAGCGTAACGACATGGTGGAATATTTCGGCGAAAAGCTCGCCGGCTATGCCTTCACCAAGTTCGGCTGGGTACAAAGCTATGGCTCGCGCTATGTGAAGCCGCCGATCATCTTCGGGGATGTGTCGCGGCCCGAACCCATGACCGTGAAATGGTCGCAATATGCCCAGTCGCTCACCGACAAACCCATGAAAGGCATGCTCACCGGCCCGGTCACCATGGTGCAGTGGGCGTTCGTGCGCGACGACCAGCCGCGATCCGAAACGGTCAAACAGGTGGCCCTGGCCATTCGCGACGAAGTCTGCGACCTGGAAGCCGCCGGACTGGCCGCCATCCAGGTCGACGAGGCCGCTTTTCGTGAAGGCCTGCCGCTACGCCGCTCCGACTGGGCCGAGTATCTGGACTGGGCGAGCGCGAGCTTTCGCCTGACCGCAGGCGGGGTCGCCGACGACACCCAGGTGCATACCCATATGTGCTATTCGGAGTTCAACGACATCATCGAGGCGATCGCGGCGATGGACGCCGACTGTATTTCGATCGAAACCTCGCGCTCGCAGATGGAGCTGCTCGATGCCTTCGTGAAATTCCAGTACCCGAACGAGATCGGCCCCGGCGTGTACGACATTCACAGCCCGCGCGTGCCGGCCAAGGCCGAGATGATCGCGCTGCTGGAAAAAGCGACCGAAGTGCTACCGCCCGAGCGTATCTGGGTGAACCCCGATTGCGGCCTCAAGACCCGCGGCTGGGCCGAAGTGCGGCCCGCGCTCGAGCATATGGTCGATGCCGCCCGCGAACTGCGCGCCAAGGCCGCCTGAATAAGATTTTCCCCGTCGCTGCGGCCTTGGTCAGCCGTAGTGGCCCCCGCCCCGGTTCGCCGGGGCGGTTTTTAGGGTGGGGGCGGCTAGCACCGTGGAGGCCTGGCGTCGAGGACGTCGTCTGCCGGTAAAGCTTCAAGCGTATGTTGTCGCCACGGAATGGCCATTACGCGTTCCCCGCCTCCACTAGATCGCGCATACGCTGGATGACAAGCGCTACGCGTTCTTGGTTCGTGGAATCGGGTGGTAAATGCCCGGCTGTTGCCGCGATGAAGTCCGGCGTTTCGAGGAGCGCGTAGAAGCGCTCGGCTAGGTAGCGGCGAAGAGACAGATCGGCGGTCGCGACTTCCGTAGGTAGTGTTGACCGGCCGTCGAGCACAGACACAATATCCTCGATATCGTGGCTTGCCAGGAAATCGCCCTCGCCGCGTCCATCAAATGCTTCCAGTTTGGTTGCCAGGAAATGAGCAGGTGCGATAAGCCGTATTGTGCGATCCGGCGTCAGCGCATAGGGCATCGCGGCGTGAGCAGCTGGTGCATACCATTGGTTGCCGAAGCCTAAAACCTGTTCGTCGGTGGGCATGACATCAAGGATTAGCGGGCCACGCCGCCAACGGCATATGACTGCGGTCTCGCCGTCGCCGGGATCTTCGCGAAAGCCCTGCACGCGAAGCTTTTCACCCAATGAGTGGTACTCCAGGTAGCCCGCCACTTCGGTAATCACATCGACATCGAAAGTTTGGCGTACGTCCGCCGCAGCTGGATCGGTGATTAGAAGATTGGTCGCACAACCGCCGAGGAAAACCATGTCGTCGGCCAAAGGGCCAAGATGCAGGACGGTTTCTTCAAGGATACGTCGGTTGGGATGCATGTTATCGCTCGTAGTCGGCCAGGCGCCGGCTCAATTCGGAGGCGGCGATCTTTCGTTCGCGCGCGCGCCCACCGCGCAGCGTATCGACGATCACCAGTAATTCGTAAAGTGTTGCGTCCCGAAGCGCCGCCTGCGGCGCAGACTTGTATAGCGGGGAGAAGGCCAAGCCACGCACGGGACCCTCGCTAGAGGGCCATACGGGCGGCGGTTCTTCATTTGTCACGACGTGCGAGGCGATCGGCCGTGCGGCGTGCGCGGTCGGCAGCCCGCGTGTTATTTCGCCGCGGTCTGGCACGAATACATAGCGCAAACCGTGTAGGAGAAATTCCTCAAGCGCACGAAGGCTGACCTGCAGTCGACCGTCAAAAACGTGTACCAAGCCAGCCCGTTGAGCGCGCTTCACGCCCGCGTGGGTCTCGGACACGCTCATATCCAGTTCGATTGCGAGATCGTTGAAACGCCATTGGATGGCTTTGCCCGAGGCGACCAGCTTGAGCGTGATCAAAACATCTTGTGGTTTTAATATCATATTCGTAATTCGCGATTCGCGAATTACGAATATAGTCGATAATTTATTGACCTCGCAAGCAGAGCTCGCCGCGATGCAAAGCTGACTACAATGAAGACCCACGGTCCCAGGCTATATTTGCCGAGGCTATTGCCATCCAGCGGCAAGCCGCTCCGCCTGTTCGATGACTGTACGCACTGCAGCGTCTTGGAGATCGGGGGGGTAACCATATCTGCGCAAGGTGCGTTTGACGAGCACACGCATGCGCGCTCGCGCCGATTCACGGTGCGCCCAGTCCACGGTCGCGTTCGCGCGCAGTTGGTTCACCAGCTCTGCCGCAATCACCTTGAGGTTGGCATCGCCCATTACATCCACCGCGCTCTCGTTTTCGGCCAAGGCGCGATAGAACGCAATTTCTTCGGAGGACAGCCCTTCCTGCTCGCCGGCCAATATTCGCGCCTGCATGTCCTTCGCGAGATCAATCAGCTCCTGAATGACCTCGAGCGTGCTGATCGCATTGGCGTGATAGCGGGCAATTGCATCGGCCAGCCGTTCGGAATATTTGCGGCTTTCCACCATATGCGCCTGCGAGCGGGCACGGATACGATCGTTGAGCAGTTTTTTCAGCGCTTCCAGAGCGAGATTGGGGCGCTGGCTGTCCTTGATCTCGGCCAAAAACTCGTCCGAAAGAATGGAAATATCCGGACTTTTCATCCCCGCGGCTTTGAGGATATCCACGATATCGGTCGATACCACGGCGCGGTCGATAAGTTGCTGCACCGCGAACTCGCGCTCGCGCTTCGAAATGTTCCGCGCGCTACTTTTGACCAATGCGGCGCGTACAGTCTGGTAGGACGCCACTTCGTCGCGTATCGCCCTGGCCTCGTCGCTCGCAGCGGCCAATGCGAACGCCTTACTCAGTGCAAGCACTGCGTCCTGAAAACGTCTTCGCGCAGCTTTTTTGGCGTCATCCGTTTCCTGGCGCTGGGCCTCGGCATGCTGGCGTTCGAGTATCCACTGAATCGCGTTCGCCAGACATTTCAGGCGCTGGCCCGGCGTCCCCGATACACCTGGCGTGCAATCGAAGCCATCGAACATGGATTGCACGATGTCGAACTTCTCCAGCATCAGCCGGATGGCCAATTTTTTGTCGATGCCGGTCTGGGCCTGGTCGGACGGCGAATAAACGCCGAGCGCGGCTTTCAGGTTCTGGGCGATGCCGATGTAGTCCACCACAAGCCCGGCTTCCTTGTCCCGGAAAACACGGTTCACGCGTGCAATGGCCTGCATCAACCCATGCCCGCGCATGGGTTTGTCGATATACAGGGTGTGCATCGGCGGGGCGTCGAAACCGGTCAGCCACATGTCACAAACGATTACGAGTTTGAGCGGGTCGTCCGGCGCCTTGGCTCGTTTTGCCAAGGCGTCACGGCGGGCTTTGCCGCCGATATGCGGCTGCCAGCTTTCCGGGTCCGAGGCGCTGCCGGTCATCACGATCTTCACGGCACCCGCGGCATCATCCTGCGAATGCCAGTTCGGCCGTTGCGCGATAATTTCGTCGTAGAGCGCCACACAAATGCGTCGGCTCATGCAGATCGCCATCGCCCGGCCGTCCAGCGCTTCGATACGGCGTTCCAGATGTTCGACCAGATCGGCAGCCACCATCGCCAGCCGCTTCTTCGAGCCCACCAGTCGCTCGGTGGCCGCCCAGCGCGCCTTGAGTTTTTCCTGTTCAGTGGCGTCTTCGTCTTCGGTCAGCGCGTCGATTTCGCTGTCGATTTCGGGCAGCGCCTCGTCGGATAGCTCAATGCGCGCCAGTCGGCTTTCGTAATAGATCGGCACCGTGGCGCCGTCTTCGACCGCACGGCTGATGTCGTAGATATCCACGTAATGGCCGAACACGGCCGGCGTGTTGACGTCGTCCTGTTCGATTGGCGTGCCGGTAAAGCCGATGAACGAGGCGTTGGGCAACGCATCGCGCAGATACTTCGCGTGGCCATAGCTGAGTTGGCCCGTATTCTTGTCGATACGCGCCTTGAAGCCGTACTGGGAGCGATGCGCCTCGTCGGCGATCACCACAATGTTCTCGCGTTCACTGACCGACGCGGCGTGGTCTTCGTCCGTGGCCGCGAACTTCTGAATCGTGGTGAAGATCACCCCGCCTGACGCGCGATCAAGCTGGGCGCGCAGGTCGTCGCGGCTTTCGGCCTGCACCGGCGTCTGGCGGATCAGGTCGCGACAACTGGCAAAGGTGCCGAAAAGCTGGTCGTCCAGATCGTTGCGATCGGTCAGCACGACGATGGTGGGATTTTCGAGCCTTGGCTCGCGCACCAGCAAGCCTGCGTAGAACGCCATGAGCAGGCTCTTGCCCGAACCCTGCGTATGCCAGATCACGCCAATGCGTTTGTCGCCCGCGCTATGATCCCGAGCGCTTTTCAGGCCGTATTGGCGCGGGTCTTCGGCCACGGCCGATGTCGTGCTCGAGGCTCGGGCGCCGGCATAGGGCAGGGCATGCAGCGTTGCCGCGAGCGCGTTCTGTGCGGCATAGAATTGATGATAACCAGCTACGATCTTGGCGATATCGCGCCCGTTGTTGGCGAAGACGGTGAAATCGCGTATTAAGCGCAGCAGTGTGGCGCGATCGAATACGCCGTTTAACAGAGTCTCCAGCTGCGGATCGCCGGCGGGTGCGATGGTGTCGCCATCGGTCGAACGCCAGGGCATGAAGCGTTCTTCATCCGCCGTGAGCGAGCCCACCCGTGCCTTGATGCCATCCGAGGTCACCAGCAGCGCATTGGTGCGAAACAGCGAGGGAATTTGTGCCTTGTAGTTTTGCACCTGGTTATAGGCCGAATGCAGCGTGGCATTTTCGCTGCCGGGGTTTTTCAGCTCGACCACGCCCAGCGGGAGACCGTTGACGAACAGCACGATATCCGGCCGGCGCGTATGCCCGTTCTCGACCACCGTAAACTGGTTGACCGCCGACCAGTCGTTGTTCTCGATCGCGTCGAAATCGGCGAGCGCAACCGAATCGCCACGCACCGATTCGCCATCGTGAAATTCCACCGGAACGCCGTCCACGAGATATTTATGCAGCCGCCGGTTCTCCTCGACGAGTGCCGGCGTTTCGCTGGCCAGTACACGCCGCAATGCCTCGTCGCGCGGTTCGGCCGGCAAGTGCGGGTTCAATCGGGCGATCGCCGCACGCAGGCGATCTTCCAGAATCACGTCCACATAGGCGGCGCGCAGCGGTGCGTTGCCATCCGGTGCGGCGTCGATGCCGGCAGTGACTGTCCAGCCCAGCGCCTCTAGCCATTCGAGCGCGGCTTCTTCGACGTGGGATTCGGAGAGTCCAGTCATTAGCTGAGTTTCTCAAATCCTTCTCGCACGATTTGCGCCATGGCCTCGCGCCGCTTATCAAGAAATTGGTCGTATGCCATGTTTTCCCAACCATGCGGAAGGGCGTGGAGATACAGCATGCGTTGCCAGTCATTTTCGTCGAACCGAGACCGGATCTCGGGCACATAAACATCGGGTGCCTTATTGCTGATATCGATGTTGTCGGGCCATTCAACCAGCGCATAGTTAGCCATCTGATTACGCGTTCGCTGATCAACAACACCTTGTGCTTCTAGCCAGGCTTTAGGAAAGAGATGGTGGCGCTCCAGAGCTTTTTTCTTCGCTTTTACTGTCGGATCGAGCATATCGGCTACGCTTCGGTCCGAGAATAATGCCGGCGCGCCGAGTCTGCTCTGTGCGGCGAAGAATGCGAATAGCTGCGGGTTGCGCGCTGATGAGCTATCAAACTCTGTTGGCAATGTGATTTGCCAAAAATCGTTGGTGAGGACGCTCGCCATCTCTGAGTCAAGCCAACTGACGAACGCGTCGCCCGTTTGCAAACTCCGAATTCGAGCCAGGTCGCCATCCATAACGGTTTCCGGTGAACTCGTGTAGCGGCCAGTCAGCGTCGAGAAAAAGAACCAACGCCCGATCGCTTTTTGTAAGGAGTGCTCGGAAATATCGAACCGAACCCTTCCGATGAGATAAAACGCGTAAGCAAAAAGCAGTGCGTTGTTTGAAGACACCAATTCTCCGCTACGGAACCCTGCGCCAATAAGCGCTTTGAAGAACTGATGCCAGTGGGTGATATCGAGCACCTGCTCTTGCGCTACCTTAAGGCGCTCGAATTGCTGGGTGCGGCGCTCGGCGTCATATTCGTTTGTCTCGGGGTCCTTGCCGCGCAGGATCTGATAGACGCTTTTCAGTCGACCGCGATTGAAAGCGAGTGCTACCGCAACGCGGAGTAGCTGATCCGGATCCGGTTCGAGGAAATGATTGTACGGCGAGGCCGCCCAACCTTTGGAGGGTACCCTCGCGTCTCTACAGAAGCGCTCAAGCTGCGCGCGACCTTCATCCCAGAAAACGGATAGAAGCGTCAGGATGAAGTCGGCCTGATTGAGCGTTACCCCTTCACTGTTGATGCGTACGAATATATCGGCGACCTGTTCCTCGTCGACCGACTGCGCGATCTCAAGGGCTGTAAACGGGTACTTCTGTAAGTCAAAAAGTCGGTCTAGGTTATGCGCAATACGCTCTTCGTCTTCCTCTGAGAGAGCGGTTTTCTCCTCGAGTTTAGCGATGAAATTATTGACCATTCGCCAGCTAGACGCACCTGAGCACCATAAATCCGAAATGTTTGGAATCCATTCCGGGTCACGACGAATTGCAGCGTCTGCGACATCGAACTTTCCGTCGCGTGGACGAAACGCAATTTCGATCTGTCGTTCCACGTAATTGGCATCAAGTACGGTTTTTCCACGGAACACGGCATACAGTGAAGTCAGCCGTTGCTGGCCATCGACGATGAGACGCGCAGGTACCTCGCGTTGCTTATTATCCGTGCCGATCTGTTTCGAGCCGTTCTGGGCGACGTTTTCCCAGAACAGAAGATAGCCCACCGGGAAGCCTCGATACATCGAGTCGAATAGATCGCGGACTTTTGCGTTTTTCCATACAAATGGTCGCTGAATATCGGGCAGGCCGATATCGCCGACATCGATGAAATGCAACAAACTCGATAGGTCGTAATCGACGCGTTTGAAGCATGTCTTCAAATCGCTCATCCCGCGTTCCCCTCGAAGCCTTAATTTAATATCGAAATATAGTCGTAGGTACTCTTCGCCGGAGCCCGTATAACTGATCGTTTACTGCGTGGGTCGCTCAAATATCGCAGCATTATGCGAGCCCAGCATGCGGTACGCGTCTCGATACAGCGTCTGGCCTTCCAGCGTGCTTTCGACCAGCGCACGAGCGAAGCGGCGGCTCACACGCGTGAGCGTGGTGTAGTAGAAATTGCCGCCGTCACTCGCACTGCGCTCGGCCAACTGCCGAAGGCGAGCACGCTCCGCGGCCCAGGCACGGGCGAACTCGTCACGGCTGAGCCACTCCGCATCCAGCAGGCGGCGCAGAATGACGAGCGTGCTCACCTTGTACTTGCGCGTCAGTCGTGCGGTGAGCCCGGGCAAGTCCTCGTCGGTGGTTAGGTCGCTTTCGATTGCGGCGAGCGGTACCAGCAGTTCGGCGGCCACGGCGTTGCACCAGACTTCTTCCCGCCGGGCATTCGGCACGGGCGCGGCCCCTGCGTCGGACACGGCCGTTGCGCCCAGCCAGAGATGCGCCAGTTCGTGGGCGAGTGTGAACATCTGAGCGGATTTGCTATCCGCGCCGTTGATGAACACCAGCGGTGCCCTCGTATCGGCCAGGGCAAAGCCACGGAATTCTCCCGGGTCGAGCTTGCGGTTGTTGTTGGATAGCACCACGCCGCTGACCATCACCAGTACGCCAGCCTCTTCGGCCTGGGCGATCATCTGCCGACGGGCTTCTTCCCAGTTCCGGCAGGCCGCACGTGCCGCAACGTCGACGCCAAGCGTCGCGGCGATGGTGGCCGCAACGGTGTCCGGCGCATCGTCCGTACTCGCACTGCCGACGAAACCGAGGTCCGGCAACCGGTGGGCGCGCGCATACTCGCGATACCAGCCCTGGCGCTCCTGACAACTGTAGATCACGTCCAGAAGGTCCGGGCTGGGGCGTTGAACACCCGCGCCATCCATCGTACGAAAGTCCGGAATCGGCAGTGCCTCTTCCGGTGGCTTCGGCAGGAACAGATAGCCGATCGGCACATGCACCGCGTTCGCGAAGGACTGCAACTGCTTGAGTGTCGGCGCGACTTCGCCGGCTTCCCATTCGCCAATCCTTGGAAAGCGATGCGCCAGATCAGCCGACGCCATCCCCGCACGCTCACGCGCCCAGATCAGCAGTTCGGGTTGCACGGGTGCTCGATTCATACGGCTTTACTTACGGCCTGTTCGGCATCGCCGACGCGGATTTCGCCGGAGATGAGTTTGGGGAGAAGAAGGTCGCGAGTTTGGGCGAGTGTGTGGTTGTTAGCCATGTTGGCTAGCGACAGCTGCCAATATTTTGACGTTAATGCATCGAAGTCTTTTAAAACACCTTCAGATGGGATGATCACTGGGCATTCCAACAGGCTTTTGGCGCTTACGTTAGGTTGCGCTGACCCATGCGCCTTAGATATGGCGAAGTTCTTGAATTGTTCTCCTCTGACGCAAGCAAAAACATAGCTAGAAAAATGTTTTTTGGGCTTAAATCGCCCCACGCGCTGATTGAGCAAGGGGCGGTGTGAAGTAGGAGGAATGCGGCCAGTCTCGCCGACGTATCCCGTCATTCCTACAACCATATCTCCCGGACAAAGCTCGAAGCGCGAACTTGCTTCTGCTATCTCTTTCGCAACATAACTGACTTGTGACATGTCTACCATTTGTGGTTTTACCGAGCCAATTTTTATTACTGGTATGCCACTGTCTCGCCAGTCTTTACTTTTAAACGCGAAGCCACTTTGCAACTCTGTGGTGTCTTTGAGGGCTCCGGTGGCCCAACCTTCTGGCACCCCATTGTCGTCGAGCCGGTGAGGGAAAAGGGACCACAGGTCAGGGGCAAGATAGGGCGCGTCACCGGCCATCTTGGCTTTCGTCGGCCCGAAGTCGACGAACCAGTCGCGAAACAGCGCCCGTGCGCTCGCTTCCAGCGTTTCGTTCATCTGGCGGTTTAGCTCGATCTTATTGTCGAGCGCGGCGAGAGTACGGGCAATCGCTCGTTGTGAAGCGATATTAACGTCTGGGAACGAAAGCGTTTCGAGCATTCCTTTCGTGAGCGCCGGACGAGTCGCACCTGCGGACGCTAAAGCTAGTAAATGATTCTGTGTCTGTTCGGTTATGAGCCAGTAGCGTAAATAACCGGGATCAATTACTTCGGGGTCAGGCCGAATAATTGCGACATGCTGGTTTACTCGCGCCGGCAAGACTTCCGAATTAACTTGGCAGGCGCGCGCTACGCTATCGCCAGTTATATTCACCAACACGTCGCCACATTCAACGTTGACGTTAGCCAGTGCTGCAGCTTGATGCTCCGAAATATAAACGAGTCCATCTTTAGAGAATCGATCGTTGTATACGTTTTGACTGCGTATCAACGAGTAGGGTCCGCTCGCTAAATAAGTGTCTCTACCACCGCGAGGTGTCGCACCGCTGCCAATTTTCCAACAGTAATTGCCAAGCCGGAGGGGTCTCATTAGCCCTCCTCTTTGATGATAAGACTGGAAATGCTTTTCCGAATAACGTTGGCTAATTTATCGCTTTCACTAAATTGCTCATCGAGTTTAGCTGTTAAAGACGCAACTCTTTCAGTAAACGGCATATCGTCGTCCACCGTTTGTTCGGCTCCCACGTAGCGCCCTGGCGTCAAAACATAGCCGTGTTGCGCGACCTCCTCATGGTTAGCTGAATAAGCAAAACCCGGCGTGTCCTCGTAGCCTCTGCCTTCGCGCCACGCGTGATACGTATCGGCGATTCGCGCGATGTCCTCGTCCGAAAACTCACGCCGCGTCCGATCGACCATATGCCCGAGCTTGCGGGCGTCGATGAACAGAATTTCCCCGCGTCGGTCGCGCAGGCGCGTATCGCCGGCCAGGCCGTTGGCCTTGTCCTTGGCCAGAAACCAGAGACAGACCGGGATCTGTGTGGAGTAGAAGAGCTGGCCGGGCATGGCGATAAGGCAGTCGACCACGTCGCCCTCGACCATGGCTTGGCGAATCTGGCCTTCGCCGCTTTGGGTGGAGGACATGGAGCCGTTGGCCAGTACCACGCCGGCCGTGCCGGTGGGCGACAAGTGGTGGAGAATATGTTGCAACCAGGCGAAGTTGGCGTTACCGGCGGGCGGGGTGCCGTACTGCCAGCGTTGGTCTTCGCGCAGGCGCTTGCCGCCCCAGTCGGAGACGTTGAAGGGCGGGTTGGCCAGTATCGTATGCGCGCGCAGGTCCGGGTGTTCGTCGCGGTGGAAGCTGCCTTCCGTGTTCCACTTAATGTCGGCATCGATACCGCGCACGGCGAGGTTCATCATGCACAGCCGCCACGTGGTGTGGTTGGACTCCTGGCCGTAGATGGCGATATCCCCTAAACGCCCGCCGTGGTTTTCCACGAATTTTTCGGATTGCACGAACATGCCGCCGGAGCCGCAGCAGGGGTCGTAAACACGCCCTTCGTAGGGTTCGAGCATTTCCACCATGGTGCGTACGACCGAGCGCGGCGTATAGAACTCGCCGCCGCGTTTGCCCTCCGCGCCGGCGAACTCGGCGAGGAAGTATTCATACACGCGCCCGAGCACGTCGCGGCTTGAGCCGTCGTCGGTCTTGAAGCCGATGCCGGAGATCAGGTCGATCAGCTCGCCCAGATTGGTCGGGTCCAGCGCCGGGCGGGCATAGTCCTTGGGCAGTACCCCCTTGAGCGACGGATTGACCTTCTCGATTTCGAGCATGGCATCGTCGATGCGCTTGCCGATGTTCGATTGCTTGGCGTTGGCCTTAAGCGCCGGCCAGCGTGCGGCCTTGGGTACCCAGAACACGTTGTCCTGGCGGTAGGCGTCTTCGTCTTCGACTTCTTCGGGATAATCGGCTTCCAGTTCCGCGCGCTTGGCCATGAAGCCGTCGGAAATATGCTTGAGGAAGATCAGCCCGAGTACGATGTGCTTGTAATCGCTGGGCTCCATGTTGCTGCGCAGCTTGTCGGCGGCCTGGAATAACTCGGCTTCGAAGCCGAGATCGCCGCCGCCGGTGGGTGTGCGTTTTGCCATCGTCTACCTGGAGATAAGTCGCAGGCCGCTACTATCGCCGATAACGTCGGGTGAACGCATCCGTTCGGCCGAGGTTACGTCACTGTCTTAGGCCCAGCGCAGCGGATGATCGGCGCGTAGTACGCCGTGGTCGTCCCAATCCTGCCAGCCGGTGAACGGGATCGGTCGGGCCGAGTCGAGCGTGTTGAGGCGCTCGGCCCAGCCCCGTTTCAGGCCGTCGAGATGCTGTTCGAACACGTCGCGTTGTTCATAGGCGATGCCGCCGCCCTGAATACCGTGGGCGACGAACGGCGGCAATACGTCGAAGCCCATGTAGTGCAAAGAGTAGTGGATAGGCCAGAGCAGTCGTTCGATTGGCCCGCCGCGCCCGTAGGGCGAAAACGTGGCAGCCGGGCCGCCCGTCGTTACGGACAGCAACGCGCGTTTGCCACGAAAATGGCCTTCGTCGTAGCGCCGACGCCCGGTATAAAGTTCGCCGTAGACGAATACGCGGTCGAACCAGCCCTTGAGGATGGCCGGCTGGGCATGCCACCACAACGGGAATTGCAGAATGACCAGATCGGCTGCGGTCAGGCGATCGATCTCGCGCTGTACGTCGGCCGGGCGCGTGCGCGCATTGCCGGCGTGGCGTTGTTCGGCCAGCGCCGAGAAATAGGCCTCGTCCGCCCGCTCGCCATAGTGAGCCGGCCCTTCGACTGTATCGAAGAGCTCGCCGTACAGGTCCGAGCGGGTAACCGTTATCCCTTGCGCGGCAAGCGTTTCCTCGGCGATATCGGCAAGTGCGCCGTTGAACGATCGAGCCTCGGGATGGGCGAATACGATATGGGCGTGCATTGCATATGTCGGTAGGAAGTCAGGTCGCCAGTCTGGGGTTTGCGTTATCGTCAATAAATAGACATACGAGCAATGAGATTTTGCATTCATGCAAACGAATGTCGCCTGGGACGATCTACGCCTTGTCCTGGCCATCGCACGTGCACAAACGCTGGCCGGCGCGGGGCGCACGCTTGGCCTTCACCACGCGACGGTCTATCGCCGCCTGATCGCCTGCGAACGCAGTCTGGGCGTGCGGCTGTTCGAGCGCGACCGGGGCCACCATGTGCCGACCGCAGCCGGCGCGGAGTGGGTGGCGGTGGCCGACGATATGGACGGCGCAGTTGCCGATGCGAGCCGGCGGATTGCCGGTCGTGATTTCATGCCAGCGGGCACGGTTCAGCTGACCCTGGCCGATACGCTGCTGCAGGGGCTGGTATCGTCGATGCTGGCGACGTTTCGCGAGCGCTTTCCGGCAATCGACCTGGACTTGCGTATATCGCATGCGCCGCTCGATCTGGCACGTCGCGATGCCGATCTTGCGATTCGTGCAGCGGCCGAACCGCCGGACCCGCTGATCGCTCACGCGCTCGGCGACATCGCCATGGCCCGCTATCGCGCGGCCGCGTCGGTGTCGCTACCGAGTGCCTGGATCGGCTTGAGCGAAACGGTGCCGTTTACCGCCTTGCACCGCTGGATGGCGGCCCACGTTGATAACAGCGACTACGCGCTGCGCGTCGACAGCCTGGTGGCCATGCAGCGGGCCGCGGCTGATGGCATGGGTGATGCGTTGTTGCCCTGTTATCTCGCCGATACGGATCCTCAGCTCGTGCGTGTTGGCACGGTCATACCGGCATTGGCGACGCCGGTCTGGCTGCTGGTGCATCCGGACATGCGGCGCACGGCGCGTGTGCGTGCGCTTAGACAGGCGCTTATCGATGCATTCGATACGGCGAGTGTGCGTTCGCGACTGGCGGGCGGATAGGCGGCCGATTCAGTTTGCGAGCGTGCGTTTAAGCCCTTCATGGGACGCGACGAAACCCAGGCTTTCATAAAAGCGCAGGGCATCGGGGCGCTGCTTGTCGGTGGTCAGCTGTATCAGTCGGCAGCCGCGTTCCCTTGAACGTTCGATCGCCCATTCGAACAGCTTTCGGCCCAGGCCCTGGCCGCGCCGGCTGTCGGCGACCCGCACGCCTTCGACAAGTGCGCGCCAGCTGCCTCGATACGTGAGATAAGGGATATACGTCAGCTGCAGCATGCCCGCGATCTCGCCGTCCTGCTCGGCGACGATGAGCTCGTTGTTGGCGTCGGCGTCGATCGCCGCAAACGCCCGGTTGTAGCTCGTCGGCAAAGGATAGGAAGGGCATTCGCGTGTAGCGCCCAGCGCATCGTCGGCAAGCAGCTGCACGAGCGCGTCGAGATCCTCGGCCCGGGCCGTACGAAAAACGGGGTCGGCCATGGTCATTCCCTGTATTTGTTGAAAGCGGTCAGCCTGTGCGCTCGGCATCGGCGCTCTTGGCCTGTTTGTGGCTTTCTTCGTTTGCCCCGTGTTGCCAGTAGCTGGAGATGTACATGTCTTCGCGGGCAACCTCGCGTTCCTGCTTGAGGTGGGTGCGCAGCCGGCGCATGGTCTGGAATTCGCAGGCACACCATACCGCTACCCGGCCTTCGAGCCAGTCGATTGCGCGGACGGCATCGAAAAGGGCGTCGCTGTTTTCGCCGGGGGCGGGGTTGATCACCCAGTGCAGTTGCAGGTGTGGCGGCGCGGCCAACGGCTGAATATCGCGTTCGTCGAGCACTTCGATCACTGCATGACCACGACTGTCTGCCGGCAGCTGTTCGAGGTTGGCGCCGATGGCCGGCAGCGCGGTCATGTCGCCGATGAGCAGCAGCCAGTCGGCGCTGGCATCGACGCGTTTCTTCGGCCCAGGGCCGCTGAGATCGATGGTGTCGCCGGCTTGTGCGTGTTCGGCCCAGCGCGCGGCCGGGCCGTCGTCGCTATGACGGACGAAGTCGATATCGACCGAGTCCGGGCGCTGGGCACGAATGGTGTAGGTGCGTAGCAGCGGTCGCTCGCGCGTCGGATCGGTGAGATGGAGCTTCACATAGGCGCTGGGCTGGTCGGCGGGAAAATCGTTCATGGCCTCGCCGCCGAGCGTGATGCGCAGCATGTTCGGCGTAAGTTCGGTTTTATCCAGAACGGTGAAGGTGCGGGGCGGGGCGCGACGGCTCATAGAGGGTTCTCGCTGGACTCGAGGTTGGCGATCATCGCTTCGGCCAGTTCGACGAAGCGTTCGATATCGGGATCGGGCAGGTGGCGGGCCATGCGCGCGCCGGCTTCGGCTTCGACCTCGGCAATACGCGTGGCCAGGGCATGACCCGCTGCCGTCAGTTTGAGTTGGCGGTAGCGACTGTCGCTCGGGTGCGGACGTCGTGTGATGAGGTCTTCGCCTTCCAGATCCTTGATCAGGCGCGCGATATGGCCCTTGTCCTGGCGTGTGCGCTTGGCGATAGCCTGGGCCGAGGCATCGGGATCGCTGGCAATGCCTTTGATCATGCGGATCTGGGCACCGGTGAGCTCGATGCCGGCGGTTGTGTAGCCGTCGCGCATGGCGCGTTTGTAGGCGTGCAAAAGCCGGTGCAGAGTCTCGCCGATCGGAGTATGCATGACGCGTGGTAGTTGACTGAGGCAACTAATGGTCGTCGTGTTGGTTGATTTAGTCAACTAATTGGGCCGCAGCGCTTAGTCTTGCCACCCCCAGCTTGGCGGATTGTTAAACTACGCCGCCTGTCATTCCCTGCTCGGCCTGCTCCTATGACCATCACCACCCGTTTTGCGCCTTCGCCGACCGGTTATCTGCATATCGGTGGCGCGCGTACCGCGCTGTATTCCTGGCTGCATGCGAAAGCCAGTGGTGGTCGCTTCGTACTGCGTATCGAAGACACCGACCGCGAGCGCTCGACCGACGAAGCCGTGCAGGCGATTCTGGATGCCATGGAATGGCTGGATCTCGAGCACGACGGCGAGATCTATTATCAGACGAAGCGCTTCGATCGATACGCCGAAGTCATCGACTGGCTGCTGGCCGAAGGCAAGGCCTATCGCTGTTATTCGACCGCCGAGGAAGTCGAAGCCATGCGTGAAGCCGCGCGGGCCAAGGGCGAGAAGCCGAAGTACGACGGCACCTGGCGGCCGATGCCGGGCAAGACGCTGCCGGAGCCGCCGGAAGGCGTTGATCCGGTCATCCGCTTTGCCACGCCGCTGGACGGTGAGACCGTTATCCACGACCTGGTCAAGGGTGATATCACCATCTCGAATACCGAGCTGGACGATCTGGTGATTGCCCGCGCCGACGGCACGCCGACCTACAACTTCTGTGTAGTCGTCGACGATATGGACATGGCGATCAGTCATATCATTCGCGGCGACGATCACGTCAACAACACGCCGCGTCAGATCAATATTCTCAAGGCGTTGATCGGCGATTTCGCAGAGCTGCCGGTTTATGCCCATGTGCCCATGATCCTAGGGCCCGACGGCAAGCGCCTGTCCAAGCGCCATGGCGCGGTAGGCGTGATGCGCTACCGCGAAGAAGGCTTTCTGCCCGAAGCGCTGCTCAACTACCTGGTGCGTCTGGGCTGGGCACACGGCGATCAGGAAATCTTCACTCGCGAACAGATGCTCGAGCACTTCGATATTGAGCATGTCCAGGGCGGGGCTTCGACCTTCGACCCCGACAAGCTGCTGTGGGTGAATCAGGAACACCTGAAGATGGCCGCGCCTGAGGATCTGGTCGGCGAGTTGCGTTGGCATCTCGCGCGGCTTGGCATTGAAGACGTGGACGATACGCGTCTGGCCGAAATTGCCGCGATCCAGAAAGGCCGTTGCAAAACGGTACTGGAAATGGCCGAGCAGACACTGTTTGTGTTCCAGCCGGTCACCGAATACGAACCCAAGGCGGTCAAGAAACATGTCAAGGCCGCCACGCCCGATCTGCTCGCGCAGGTACGCGATGGCCTGGCAAAGCTGGATGAATGGACCGGCGAAGCCGCGAGTGCGGTGGTCAAGCAGGTATCGGCGGATAACGAAGTCGGCATGGGTAAGGTCGCCCAGCCGATTCGTATCGCGGTAACCGGCGGGCCGGTGTCGCCGTCGATTGACGATACCCTCGTGTTGTTGGGCCGCGACGAAACGTTGGCACGCCTGGATGCGGCGGTCGCTGCGTTTGCCTCGGAACCGGGCTAAACGCGAACGGCTAAAGCAGAGTGTCCAGCTCGGTCAGCGTGCTGATTGTGTAATCCGGGACGATTGCCGTCTCATTGGGTCGGTGATCGCGATTGAGCCAGACCGAGGTGGCGCCGATGGCATTGGCGCCGGCAACGTCGGTTTCCAGCGCGTCGCCGACATGGATCATGTCGGCCGCGCGGCAATCGGTATGTCCCAGTGCCTGCGCGAATAAGTCGGGTGCCGGTTTGGCACGATAGTCGTCGCCCGCGAACGCGATCACGTCGAAGCGATCGGCAATACCTAAATGCTCTGGATGGGTATTGCCGTTCGAGAGCAGGGCGAGCCGCAGCGTCGGATCAAGGCTGGCGAAAAGCGGGGCCGCATCGGCATACAACGCAGTCGCGTTGAGTCGATGCTGTAGATAGGCGGCGTACAGCTCGTTGGCGAGCGCGTCGTCGGGCTGGTCATGCTCGGCGAGCAGCGTATGAAACGCACGGCGGCGAATTTCGGCAAACGACAGATCTGCCGCACTTGGTTCGGCGAGGATACGATCGCGCACGGCGATCATCGGTTCGATATCGGCAAGCGATGTCGCCATATGCGGCCGGCGCTCGATCAGCAACGTACGAGTGTTGTGGAGCGCGGCGCGCATGCCGGCCTCGAAGTCCCACAGCGTCATATCGCCGTCGAAGCTGAGCAGCTTGTATCGCGATCGCAACGGACGTTTCGCAGGGTTCGTATGGTGCGAAATACCATAACAGCCGCGTGCTCGATACAATGCTTGTTCAATTGTCGAGGTTCGCATGACCACCACCTATCTTGAACTGCAGGTTCTGAGCACGGGCCAGACCTCGCGCCTGGCCGAGATGTTCCGCCTGCTCGGTGAGCCGAACCGGCTGTCGCTTGTCTATGCCTGCCTGGAAGAGCCGCAGAGCGTGCAGACGCTGGCGGCCGATATCGATATCTCCATGTCGCTGGCGAGCCACCATCTGCGCTTGCTGCGCGCGGCACGTCTGCTGCGCGCCGAGCGGCGTGGCAAACAGGTGTTCTATGTCGCCGCCGATGCCCATGTACAACGCGTGCTGCGCGACATGGTCGAACACAGCGCCCAGGAGTAGCTGCCATGGTCCATATGCACGATCATTCGCATGCTGACCACAATCATGATCACAGTCACGATCATGGGTTGGGTGGTCATCACCATGGCGGTACGGGACGGGCGCTCGTCTTCTCGCTTTGTCTGACACTCGCCTTTGCGTTTGTCGAAGCCATCGGCGGTTGGTGGGCCGACTCGCTGGCGTTGATGTCCGACGCCGGACATATGCTCACCGACAGTTCGTCGCTGGCGATCGGCGCACTTGCTGCCTGGATGGCCAAGCGGCCAGCCTCCAAGGTGCATTCCTTCGGTCTGCAGCGCGCCGAGGTGCTGGGCGCGCTCATCAACGCCGTGCTGATGATCGTCGTTGTAGTGGCGATTGCCTTTTCGGCGATACAGCGTTTTGCCGAACCGCGTGAGGTCGCGGGCGTGCCGGTGATGGTGATCGCCACCATCGGTCTGGTGATGAATATTGTGGTGGCCGCCATTCTCATGCGCGGCGAACAGACCATGAACGTACGCGGCGCGCTGATTCATGTGCTCGGGGATCTGCTCGGCTCCGTTGCGGCGATCGTGGCCGGCGCGGTCATTCTTCTGACTGGCTGGATGCCGATCGATCCGCTGCTGTCACTAGCGGTGAGCGCGCTGATCCTGGTTTCCGCGTGGCGATTGCTTAAGGAGGTGGTCCACGTGCTCATGGAAGGCGTGCCCAAGGGCGTGGATGCAGCAAAAGTCAGCGACGAGCTCGCCGGCGTCGAAGGCGTGCATTCGGTGCACGATCTGCATATCTGGAGTCTGTCATCGAGCCAGCGCGCCTTGGCTGCGCATATCGAGATCGGTCGGATGAGCGACTGGCAGACGATTCTGCCGCGTCTGCAGGCGCTGTTGGCCGAACGATTCTCGATCACGCATACCACGCTGCAGCCGGAAGACCGTCAGACCGCCATGACCTGTGCGATGGATTCGGACTGCGGCGTGGCCACTTGAAGACAGTGCCCGGGAGAGAACGGGCAGAGGTTGGCTATGTCGATACAACTCAAGCGTATCTACGATCCGGTAGCCGATAACGACGGGCGGCGCGTGCTGGTCGACGGCATGTGGCCGCGTGGCGTAAAAAAGGCCGATGCGGCTTTGGACGACTGGTACAAATCGGTGGCCCCGTCGAGCGATTTGCGGCGCTGGTTCGGGCATGATCGCGACCGCTGGAAGAAATTCTGCGACTGTTATCGCGCCGAACTCGACGCATCCGACAATGACGATCTCGTGGCGCTACGCGAGATCGTCGCCGACCAGGACGTAACGCTGCTTTTCGCGGCCCGTGATACCGAGTGCAATCACGCGGTCGTACTCAAGTCTTGGCTGGAGGGGGCACATGAGCGAAGCGCGGCCCATCGATGAAGCCGAACGCATTCGGGCGGCCTGCATAGAAGCGGCGCTGGCCGGCTATGAGGAGGCGGCGATCGCGGGGTTATGCGGTGAAGGCGCGCTGGAAATGGCCATCAGTTCGATACGACGGCTCGACCTGGCCGAAGTGATCGCCGACGGCCAGGCGTCGCCTGACGGCGAAGCAGATCCCGCTCGGTAACGCCCTGTCATTTCGATGCCCGCACGTGCTGTCGGCGTGGCAAACAGCGGGTATAAAAAAGCCCGGGTCGCGCCATGCGCCCGGGCCTTGATGTAGGCGTGACCTGCCGGCCGAGCTATTTGCTCTGGTAGTACTGCATGAGAATCTCGGCCACTTCGGGACGCGAGAACTCTTCTGGCGGGGCGATACCGTTGCCCAGCATTTCGCGCACCTTGGTGCCGGACAGAATGACGAAGTCTTCCTTGGTATGATCGGGCACGTCGCGCATCATCACCACCTTGCCGAGCTTTTTCGAAAAGGCGGTGTGGTCGGCGGCGAAGATCTCGATATCCAGCGCGTCGTCAGGTACGCGTTCCTCGAAGATCGTTTGCGCATCGAAGGGGCCGAAATAATCGCCTACGCCGGCATGGTCGCGGCCGACGATGAGATAGGAGCAGCCGGCGTTCTGGCGGAATACGGCATGCAGCACGGCCTCTCGGGGGCCGGCATAAAGCATGTCGAAGCCGTAGCCGGTGATCATCACCGAATTCTTCGGGAAATAGTGGTCTACCATCGTACGGATGGCGGCATCGCGCACGTTGGCCGGAATATCGCCCGGCTTGAGCTTGCCCAGCAGCATGTGCACCAGGATGCCGTCGGCGCCGGTGGCTTCCATGGCCATCTTGCAAAGCTCTTCATGCGCGCGGTGCATGGGGTTGCGCGTCTGAAAGGCGACGACCTTTTCCCAACCGCGTTCGGCGAACTCGTCGCGAATCGACTGCGCAGTGCGGAAGGTGTCGGGGAAGTCCTTCTCGAAATAGCTGAAGTTCAGAACCTGGATCGGCCCGTGGATGACATGACGGCCGAGCGATTTGAACGTCGCCACGCCGGGGTGTTCGTCGTCGGTCGTGGTGAAGATCTGCTCGAGCAGGGTGTTCAGCTCATCGTCGCTGAATTCATCGACGCCCTCGATATCCTGCACCGCGATCACCGGGTTGCCCTCGACGTTCGGGTCGCGCAGGGCGATACGGGCCGCCCCTTTGATCGGCTCGATATCGTCGACGAGGTTGAGCACCGGCACCGGCCAGAACAGGCCGTCAGCGGTGCGCAGGTTTTCGCCCACGGATAGCGCGTCGGCCTTGCTCATGAAGCCGGTCAGCGGGTTGAAATAGCCCGCGCCCAGCATCACGGCATTGGCCGCGGCGGCCGAACTCACCGTGATGGCCGGCAGTTCGCGGGCTTCCTGCATGAGTTGCTCGCGATCGGCCTCATCGGCCACATACAGCGGGTTGAGCGTATCGGAACCGTGCGGTTTGATCATGTCGTCGCGCCTTGCGTTGTCGAATGGCAAAACAGATCGCGTGGCTCGGTACGCGTGCCACGCGCAATAGAAAACGCGGCTGCTTGACGCGTTTTCGCTATTCAGAATTTTGCAGATTCTAACGTATTGCGGACGTAACTCCCGCGATGCAAGGGTAGATCGCGATACGAGCGCACGCTATGCGCGGGCGGTCGTGACTACGAGCTCTTCTTGCTGGTGTCGTTTTCGCAGTTGTCCGCGCGGCATTCGCCGTAGAGCACGAGCGTGTGCTTGGAGAGGTCGAAGCCGGACTTCTGGGCCACGTCGCGCTGGCGCTCCTGGATCTCGGTATCGAAGAATTCCTCGATCTTGCCGCATTTCACACAGATCAGGTGGTCATGCGGGCCCTGCTCGAGTTCGAACAGGGCATGGCCGTCCTCGAAATGGTGGCGAATCACCAAGCCCGCGTCCTCGAACTGGGACAGTACGCGATAAATCGTGGCCAGGCCGATGTCCTCGTCCTCGGCCATGAGCCGACGATAGACGTCTTCGGCCGAGAGGTGATCCTCTCGATTGTTTTGCAGCACTTCCAGGATCTTCAGGCGGGGCAGTGTCGCCTTGAGTCCGGCTTTGCGTAGATCGCTGGTTTCCATGCGTCGGCACCTCGATAGATCGCAGAACGGCCCGCTGTTGATTGGGACCGTCCGGGCGCTGAATGATTCAGCCCGGTCGGGGCGCAGCCTAGCGCGCGTAATCGCGATCGTAGGTCAGCGCTCGGCCGATACAGCCTTGGCTAAGTTTACCTTCATGATAGGCCAGTTGGCCAGACACGAAAGTGCTCATGATGCGGCTTTGGAACGTATAGCCGGCGAACGGCGACCAGCCGCATTTGGCCAGGATCGGTTCGTGGTCGACCACCGTCTGGCCGCTGATATCCGCAATCACCAGATCGGCCCAGTAGCCTTCCCGAATATAACCCCGCTCGGCGATATCGAAACGATCCGCCACGTTGTGCGCGCTCTTGGTAACCAGCTGTTCCAAGCTGAAATGCCCGGCGCTCACGTGGTCGAGCAGCGAGGGCATGGCATGCTGAACCAGCGGCAAGCCGGCCGGCGCCGCGAAATAAGGCTGATCCTTCTCCGATAGCTGATGCGGGGCATGATCCGTGGCCAATACATCGATGCGGTCGTCGGCGACGGCTTTCAACAGGGCCATGCGATCGGCATGGGTCTTGATGGCCGGATTGCACTTGATCAGCGTGCCGCGCGCCGCGTAATCGCTGTCTTCAAAGAATAGATGATGCGCACAGGCCTCGGCGGTGATCTGCTTGGGGCCCATCACACCGGCTTCGAACAGATCCAGTTCGTCGGCGGTGGTGATATGCAGGATATGCAGTCGCGCGCCGTGGCGCCGGGCGAGATCGATCGCCTTGGACGATGAGGCATAGCAGGCTTCGCGTGAGCGGATAATGGGATGTTCGCTCATCGGCACATCGTCGCCGTACAGATCGCGCGCACGCTGTGCGTTGGCCTCGATCATCGGCGTGTCCTCACAGTGCGTAAGGATCGTCAACGGCGAATGTTCGAAGATCTGTTCGAGCGCGGTGTCGTCGTCGACGAGCATGCGGCCTGTCGAGGCGCCCATGAAGATCTTCACGCCAGCCGACAGGCGCGTATCGAGCTTCTTGATTTCTTCGATGTTGTCGTTGGTCGCGCCGAAGTGAAAACCGTAGTTCGCCGTACAGCGGCCCTTCGCCAGCGCGTGCTTGGCCACCATCGCGTCGTGGTCGACGGTCGGCGGCTTGACGTTGGGCATGTCCATGAAGCTGGTGATGCCCCCGGCCACGGCTGCGGCCGATTCGCTGGCCAGATCGGCCTTGTCAGTCAGGCCCGGCTCACGAAAATGCACCTGATCGTCGATCATGCCGGGCAACAGGTAGTGCCCTTGGGCATCGATGACTTCGACATCGGACGGGGCAGCGATATGGCGGGCGATCTTTTCGATACGCCCGTCGCGGATCAGCACATCGGCTTCGCTGCGCTGGCCTTCGTTAACGAGACGGGCGTTCGCAATCAGGTAATCGGTCATGCGTCGGCGCGGTATGAATTTGCGCCTAGTCTAGTCGTTCGCGGCGCGACGTGAAGTACATGCAGCCTTCGAGGCGTTTAAGCGGGGCTCGACAGGTCGATTCCGCGCTCGGGCAGCATGACCGGGATGCCGTCGTCGACACGATAGGCGGTATGACGATCGGCAGTGATCAATGCCTGTTCGAGCGGGGCGTCGACCGTACTTTCATCCGCATAACGAGCCTTTCCGGCGCTCACGCGCTCGTTAAGCTGGGTCAGCGTGTCTTGGTCAGCGAGTGTCACGGCCGAACCCGAAACCGGGCAGACCAGAATATCCAGCAGTTTCTTGTCCACGAACGCCACTCGTTGCAATCCAGTGCGCGAAGTCTAGCATCGCCGCCCGGTACGCCGCGCGTTGCTCAAGAATGCCGACCTCCTGCCGCTATTCGTTCTCAGCATATAACGCTTCGATCAAGGCGATAACACGCTTCGCGTGTCTTGGTTATGGCGCGACGAGAACCACGGCATGAAAGAATCGACCGGCACGATCACCACCACCTATCGGCAGCGTATCGACAGGCTCATGTGGCGCCCGGCGATTGTGCATATGTTGCTGTGTCTGGGGGTGGGTTTATTCACCGGCGGCTGGTTTTTGGCGGTCGGCGTGATCGTGCTGGCGGCCGGCGCAACTGCGCTCGTGACACGTCTGGCCCCTGGAACTATCGCAAGCGCGATCGCCATGGCTGCGCAGTTCATGACGCTATCGGCGTTGCTCATCGAGCAGACCGGCGGGTTGGTCGAGGCGCATTTCAGCATATTTATCATGCTGTCGGCCCTCATTCTGTACTGCGACTGGCGGGTCAATGTTGCCGGTGCGGCGATCATTGCGGTTCATCACGCCGTATTCACTTATCTGCAGTATCTCGGCGTAGTCGAATTGTATGCGCAGTCAGCGCAAATACCGGCCGACCCGGCCATGTTGCTGGCTTGTCTGGGCATGCATGCAGGCGCGGTTGTGGGCCAGGCAATAGTGCTCGTCTATCTGGCCGAGTCGCTGCGTCGGCAGGTTGTGGACAGCCTCGATATCCAGGCCTTTGCCGAAAGAGCGGAGCGTGGCGGTCTGGACCATATGTTTTCGCCCGCACGCCTTGCGCGACCGGCGATTGCGGCGGTCGCGCGATTACAGACCCGACTGTCCGGCGTGCTCGCCGACGCCCGCAAGGCGGCGCATGCGATACGCCGGCTCGGAGGCGATACCGCGCAGGCGCAACAGCAGTTGCAGTCGCAGGCCGAGCGCAGCGGTGAGCAGATCGAACGAATCGTAAGCAGCGCGGAACAGCTATCCAGTACGACACGGCAGAGCGCCGCCGAAGCCGAACGAACCCGTGAACTGGCACTGACCGTGGGTGGCGCGCTTGATCAAAGCGCGCAGAGCGTTCAGCGCCTGGACGATACGATGGCACGGGTCGATGAGAGCGCGCGCGATATCGCGCGCCTGCTCGGCGAGATCGACGAAATCAGCTTTCAGACCAACCTGCTCGCGCTCAATGCCTCGGTCGAGGCAGCCCGTGCGGGCGAACAAGGCCGCGGCTTTGCGGTGGTTGCCGGCGAGGTACGCGCCCTGTCGCAGCGCAGTACCGCTATCGCCAAGGCGATTCGCGATCGTGTCGAGCGCTCGATCGGTCATGTCGAAACCGGTGTGGCTGATGTCGAGAGCGCGGCACAACGGATGCAGGAGGTCGTCGCGGTATTCGAGCAGATCCAGATGCGCATGCTCGAAATCAGCACATCGAGCCAGCAACAGCATCAGGGCATCGAGATTCTCAACGAGGGCATTCTCGCCATGCAGCACGCGCTGGCGTTATCGGCGCAATCGATTGAAAGTACGCGTGAAGTCGCTGATCGCTTGAACCATGAGGCCGATATGCTGGGCGAAGCCATCGGCTATTTTCGTATCGAAACAGCCGCCTCCACCGACACTGCCGGCCCCGCCGGGCCACGCGAACGCCGACATCGCCAGCGTCCACCCAAGGAATCGGTAACGGAGTCGGTGCGCCAGGGTGTGCTGCCGACCTAAGCGGCGATAGCTAGTGTCGTTCGAAGCCGCCTGCGGTCAGTAGCTGGTTTTGAGTCCGATGACCGCGATTACGATCAGGGCAATACAAAACAGGCGCGCGGGGCGTGCCGAATCGCCCCAGAAAAAGATGCCCAATGCCGTGCTGCCCACCGCGCCGACACCGGTAAAAACGCCGTAGGCGACTGCCATCGGAATGCTTTGCATGGCGTAGTGCAAGCAGGCCAGTCCCAGCCCGAAACCGCCCACGCCGAGCAGCAGACCGGAGATATAAATCCTCCGTGTCAGTCGCTCGAAACCGGCCACGCCCACGATTTCGAAGCCGCCGGCACAGATCAGAACGAGCCAGTTCACGACGACGCGCTCGGCGCCGACGTGGCTGTGAGCTTGAGCCCGAAGATCGCGGCAAGCAGCAGCGCCAGCCAGGCCATGGCGGTGGGCTCCAACCCCATATCGAACAGCAGATGGTCGAGCAGGGCAGTGCCGGCCGTGCCGAGGCCGACAAACAGGATATAGACCGTGGTTGCCGGCAGCCGACGGGCAGCAACCAGCGCTAGGCTGAAACTGGCGATCACACAAACCGCGGTCGCGCACCAGTCGAGCGGACTGTCGGCGGCGTTAAGGCCCGAAATCCAGCCGACTTCAGCGGCCGCAGCCAGAATCAGCCAGGCAATGTTCCACATGATGCGGTCCTACTAACTAACGGTCGTTAGTATAAGCGAATACGGTTGGACTGCAAGGCAGGCCTGGCCACGCCGGCCGCGCTAGAATGGGAACGATGAATGACGCCGCTGCTTCTACCGCCGAACGTATTGAAACGACGGCCCTCGCGCTGTTCGCGCGTCAGGGCTACGAAGCAACTACTCTTGCGCAGATCGCCGAGGGTGTTGGCATTCGAAAACCTTCGCTCTACAACCATATAGAGAGCAAGGAAAGCCTGTTCCTGTATCTCGTCGGACAGGTCGAAGCCGCGTTTTTCGCGATCCAGGATGCGAGCCTGGCGCGCTATGAGTTGGCGTGTACGGAAGAACGCCTGCACGCACTGGTCGAGGACCTGAGTACGTTTATTTTTACCGAGTCGCAGGGCGCGTTCTACAAACGTTGTCTGTTGTTCCCCCCCGAACCGCTCGATGCCCAGATACGTGCCATCAATGCCCAGAACGAAGCCCGGATCGACGAGGCGCTGCGCGCGCTGTATATCCAGGGGCGTAACGAAGGCTATTGGCATAGGCTCGACGAACGCGCTTTCCTCGATGCGTTCTATTGCCTAATGGACGGGCTCTATAGCCAGCGTTTCATCTATTCTCACGCCGAGTACGAACGCCGCTTGGCGTCGAGCTGGCGGGTGTTCTGGGCGGGTCTGGTTCACGTCGACGCTTGAAATGGCCTGAAGGCTCTTGACGCGAATGCTCTATTAATGTTATTACATAATATTAATAGAGCCATGAATGCGTTTGAAAACCGGAATACTGAACGGCGTCGGTCTTGCAGTACGACGGGGCAATATCGGGGCGTGCCGTGGGGCGTCGTCGCGTTGTGCCTGCCGCTGTCGGCATTCGCGCAGTACAGCGATGTCGAAACGTTATCGTTGCCGGCCGATAGGGCAAGGCATGAGCTTGGGGCGATTTCGGTAACCGGAGTGCCATTGCCCGGCAGTCCGCTATCCCAGGCAGCCGATGTCGATGTGGTCGACTCCGACGCAATCGAAGCCAAGGGGGCGACCAATCTGGGCGAGGCGCTCGACGCCCTTGCGGGGTGAATTCGATCAGCACCGGCAACAGTGTGGGCAAGCCGGTGATACGCGGGCTGTCGGGTGAACGTATCAAGATCCTGTCGAACGGCGTGGGCGTGGACCACCAGCAGTACGGCGTGCGCCATATGCCGACCACCGATACGTTTCTGATCGATCGTGCCGAGGTTGTACGCGGCGCTTCCAGCGTGCTCTATGGTTCGAGCGCGCTGGGCGGCGCGATCAATCTTCTGCCGCCCGGGATTGCTTGGGGTAGGCCGCTCGAGGGCGAAACGCTCACGCGTTATTCGACCAACAACGGCCAGTGGGATCCCGGCGTCAAGGCCTCTGGCGGCAATGGCACGCTGGGTTATTCCTTCGGCATTATACGGCGTAGCGCGGGCAATATCGAAACGCCCGACGAGCCGACCTATTTCCCGCCGCCGCCGGCTGAACAGTTCCGGGATGCCCCGGCTTATACCGGCCGTCTCGGCTTTACCGGCTTCGAACAGGTCAACGGCGACTTTGCTCTGGGCTATCGTGACGACTCGGGCGGCGAATGGACCGCCCGTTACGCGCGCTACAGCGACGAACATAATTTTCTGTTGCCACCGCCGGGCGGTAACCTACCGCCGGCCGCCGGCGAAGAGGGTATCGGTCAATACATCGATAACGAACAGATCGAACTTGCAGGCGAAAAACAAGCCGGCAATATCACCTGGAAGCCGAACCTGCTCTGGCAGAACAACCGTCGGCGTTCGAATGCTGCTGGCACGCCGCGAGTCGCGGGCTTCGATCACGCGATCGATATCGAGTTCGATCAGTACACGGCACGCCTGGAAGCCCAGCACGGGCCGGTGCTGGGGCTCGATGGCGGTACGGTCGGTATCGAGTATGTGACCAAGGACCAGGTATCGCGCGGCACCACGCAGTTGTCGCCCGGCGGTACGATCGACAACGCGGCGATCTTTGCTTTCGAGGAGAAACAGCTCGGCGGCCTGTTGTTGCAAGCGGGACTGCGCTATGACCATCACGAAATTGAAGGCGAGGCCTCCAAAACGGCTAATCCTTCGCAAAGCGTGATCGACGCGGAGCCGCATCATTTCGATGTGGTCACCGGGTCGCTCGGCGGCATCTATAGCCTGACCGATCGGCTCTCGGTTGCGGCTAACGTGGGGCGCGGTTTTCGCGCGCCCACTTTGTTCGAGCTGTATGTGGCCGGTCAGCATGGCGGTGTGGCTGCATTCCAGCGCGGCGATTCGAGCCTCGAAGAAGAGACCTCGCTGAACACCGATCTGTCGCTGCGCTGGGTCTCGGAATCGCTGCGGGCCAAGGCCACGATTTATCGCAACGTGATCGACAACTATACCTTCCTGCGGGATACCGGCCAGGCCATGAACGGCTTGCCGGTACTGGCCTACGATCAGGCCGACGCCGAGCTGATTGGCGCCGAACTGTCGATCGAAAAAGACGTTAACGCCTGGCTGACGCTCAACGCCGCGGCCGAGACCGTCAACGGCGAGCGGCGCGATAACGACGACGAATTGCCGCTATTGCCGGCCGACAACGTACGTCTGGGCGCGACGTTCACGCCAGCCAGCGATGGCTGGCTTCGCGCCCCGCGCGGCTCGGTGACGGTGCGCTACTACGCTGCCAAGGACGCCGCACCGGGTGAACTGTTCGCGCAGTTCGATGGCGCGCCGTTCGGCACCGCCTCGACCGACGGCTATTTTCTGGTCGATCTCGGCGCCGGCTTCTCGCCGCAGATCGCTGGCCAGACCGTGCATCTGGATGCGGCCGTACACAACCTGCTCGATACCGACTATCGCGGTTTTCTGGATACCTATAAAGGCTACGCGCTCTCGCCCGGTCGCGATATCCGGCTGACCGCGCGTATTCCATTCGGGGGTTGATCGACGGTTCAAGACGGCGCGGGTGCGATTACGGCAGCGCGCTACTTTGGGCAAGCGGCATGGTTGTGTTGGCTATGGCTCTTGCCGCGGATGCCGTCATTCGGACGTATCCACGAAGTCGTATGTGTGCACGCCGCGCGGATCGCTGCGAGCCACGATCGCGATTTTTTCAGGTCGCAGCGCGTTGGTTTTGTTTTTGAAGGGTATTACGGCTTGAAAAGAGCAGGCTTGGAAAGTCCGGAAAGGGCGGCAATCCGTCGTCCTGGCGCGCTGGGTAGCCGGCGCGCGCTATTTTCGTGCCGGTCTGCCGGCCATGGCTCAATATTCGATCAACATAGCCGGCCTGTTTGCATCCGAAAAAAGTGTGGTCGCACTCCGGGCCATGGGTATGCGGATGGGGCTGATGATGGTCGTGATTGCATTCGCTCATTGTGTGGCTCCTTGGGTTGGATAGTGATGGAGACATCTGCGCGTTCAACGCGAGAGGGCATCCTCGGCTGAATGTTCGAGGGCAGTGATGACGATCTGCAGTACGTGATCGTCGGTCAGGCGGTAATACATATGCTTGGCTTCGCGTCGGCGGCTGACCAGTCGTGCGGTAAGCAGCAGCTTCAGTCGGGCCGAGACGGTGGTCACCTTCTGATCTTCCAGCGCGGCGAGCTCGGTGACACAGGTTTCGCCGTCGGCCAGCCGTGCGAGCAGGCGCAGGCGGTCCGGGTCGGCGAGCGCCTTGAACATCTCCGCGGCTAGCGACAGGTCAGCGTCCGCCGGTAGTCGCGGCGGCTTTGGATCGGTCGAGTGTTCACATGGGCTGTGCGCTGAAGGCATCGTTTATTCTGTCATTCCATGAAATGAAAGAATGATAGATCCAGCTTGCGCCATGTGCAAGCGCTTCCGATATTCCAGCTGGCTATTCCCCACCCGCGGTGAATAGCCTGCCGGCGCGGCACTCGCCGCATTGCGCTGCGGCGTATCGCGCCGACCGATGCCGCGTGTTCGCAGGGCGCGTTCTACTTGGGCTGAGCTGGCGTTCCGGCCGGGGATGGAGGTTGACCGGCGTCGGCATTGCTATCGAAAGCGCTCAAAAATCGGTCGTAGAAGGTATCCATCCGCCAGACCGGTGTATTGGCATCCGGTGTCATGCCGTGTTTCCAGCCCCAACCCTCGACTGCCTCAAGCACTGCAGGATCCGCCGATACGATATGCATCGGGACGTCGCGTGAGGCGTTGTTGCCGGTGATGATCGGCGCCGGCTGATGATCGCCCAGAATCACCAGCACCAGATTGTCGTCGGCGCGTTCGGCAATGAACGAGGCCAGCGTTGCCAGCGAATAATCGATGGCCTTGCGGTATTGCGTGCGCACCCGGTCGGCGTCTTTCCATACTTCCACCGGCGGATCGCCCGCGCGTGCGTAGTCGTTGAAAACCGCGCCGTTGCCGATACGCGACCACTCCATTAGTGGTGGAATTGGCACCCAGGGCGCATGGCTGGAAATCAGTGCGGCTTCGATCATCACCGGCTGTGTGCCGGCCGGATCGAGTTCGGCGCGCTGCAACGCGGCCAAGGTGTATTGGTCGGGCATAGTCACCCAGTTGAACGGCTCGCCTTCATAGCCCAGATCGTCGCTGGCATAGACGCGGTCGTAGCTGAACCAGGCGGACTCCGGCCAGGCACGGGTAATGGCGGGCATGACCGCGACCGTGCGCCAGCCGGCCTGACGAAAGCGTCGGTTCAGCGAGATGCGATCGCTGGCGATCAGCGCCTCGTAGCGCGGCTGGCTGTCGATCCAGAGACCGGACAACAGCGTGGCATGGGCCAGCCAGCTCTGGCCCCCGACCGTCGGCGAGGTGAGCCAGCCGCTGCGTGCGCGAAATCCGGCGGCGGCAATGGTGTGTTCGAAGGCGCGCAGCCGCGGGCCGATGGTCTCGGCATAGAGTGCGCGCTCGAAGACCGTACGCCCGTAGGACTCCACGAAAACGAACAATACGTTTTTGCCGGCGAGCCGGGCGAGGTCGGTACCGGCGTCTACTGCTGGCGTTTGCAGGCTGCGCTGGAACGCCCGGCGCTCGGTGCGACGCGCAAGGTACTGATGCGCATGCAGGGCGATGCGCTCGTAAACCGGGGCAGCGGTTTGCGAACGCGTCAGGCTGACTGTCAGTGGCGCAATCAGCAATGCCGCGACGAGCGCTGCGTAGCGCAGGCGGTGCGGCCCGGCTGTACGCGTCCAGACCGCGAGGCCACGAAACAGCAGGTAGAGCAGCAGGCCGATAACAACGATTGCCGCAACGAGCGCCACCACGGCCAGCCCGTAACCCACGACATGGGCGAACACATTCCAGCCGAAGACGGGCAGGCGGTAATCGCGGGCCAGCTCGAACGAACGACCGAAGGCAAGCCCGGTGCCCCAGTCCGCGGCCGTGAGCGCCAGTAACAGGCCATACCCCAGAACGACGAGCACGCGCAGCCCCCGTTCGGCACGGCGCGGCACACATAGCATGGCGGCCAGTACCAGCGCCGGCTCGATGGGCATGCAGGTAACGCTGCCACCCGGGCGCAGCGGCAGGGCGGCCAGCGCATAAAGCAGCAGTGGCGCGACCAGTACGCGGACGGCGGTGGTCAAACGAGAAACAGGCAAAACGATACGTCCCGGTTAATGGCAGTCACTGGACGGTTGCGAGCTTACCCGGGCGGGTAGCTGGTGCGGGGTGATTTCGACAACGGTGCGGTCGCGGCGCGATGCGGTGGTGGCTAAGGCCGGCAACCCGCACTCTCGGCGTGGCCATTGGACAAAGGTCGAATGGGCCAGGGTTTGGCCGGTGCTGCAATGTGCAACTACAACAACGAGCGGTTCGGCCTGTACAAAGCGCAGCGACGAAGCCTATAAAACGAGGAGAGGACCATGACGATATGGCGAAACGCCCTGTTGGGCGTAGCGGCGGCGGGCCTGCTCACGGTCGGTACGGCCCAGGCGGCCGGCAACGACGACGGCCAGGTAACCATCGGCGTGCTCGGCGATATGTCCGGCGTCTATGCCGATGGTTTCAGCGGGCCCGGTGCGACCGCTGCGGTGAAGATGGCGGTCAAGGATTTTGGCGGTAGTGTGCTCGGCAAGGATATCGAGGTGATCTCGGCCGATCATCAGAACAAGGCCGATATCGCCTCCTCTACCGCCCGCGAATGGATCGACCGCGATAATGTCGATGTCATCATGGATCTGACCAACAGCGCGGTCGGCCTGGCGGTACAGCAGCTGGCCTCGAACAAGGGCATCATCACCATCAATACCGGCAGTGCCACCTCGGCGCTGACCAACGATGCCTGTACGGCCTACGGTATCCACTACGGCTACGATACCCATGCGCTACCGGTCGGTACGGCCACGGCCATCGTCAAGAATGGCGGCAAGAAATGGTTCTTCATCACTGCCGACTATGCCTTCGGCCAGGCCCTGGAAAGCAATACCTCGGACGTGGTCAAGGAACTGGGTGGCAGCGTGGTCGGCTCGGTACGCGCGCCGCTGAACACCAATGACTTTTCTTCGTATCTGTTGCAGGCCCAGAGCTCCGGCGCGGATGTGATCGGTCTGGCCAATGCCGGCACCGATACCATTAACGCGGTCAAGCAGGCCAATGAGTTCGGCATCGTCTCGCGCGGCCAGTCGCTGGCCGGCATGCTCGTGCTTATTAGCGACGTGAAAAGCCTGGGCCTGGATACCGCCAAGGGCCTGCAGTTCACCAGCGGCTGGTACTGGGATCACGACGAAGACTCGCGGCAATGGGCGAAACGTTATCTGGCCAGCGGCGGCACCACGCCCACGTTCCCGCATGCGGCGCTGTATTCGGCGACGATGGCCTATCTGAATGCGGTCAACGCTGCCGGCACGGATGAAAGCGATGCCGTGCGCAAGGCGATCGGTAACAAGCCGATCGACGATTTCTTTGCCCAGGGCGGCACCATCCGCGACGACGGCCTGCTCGAGCACGATATGTATCTGCTCAAGGTCAAGGGGCCGGATGCGTCGAAAGGCGAATGGGATGTCGCTACTGTCGAGCGTACGATTCCAGGTGATCAGGCCTATCCGTCGCTGGCCGAATCTGGCTGCGCGCGCCTGAAGTAGTTCAACACGGTTGTTGTGCGTAGACACCGGTACGTGCCCAGTGCGCGTGCCGGTGTTTTTGTATGCGACTGCCAATCTGCACCCTTCTATAAGGGTGGGCAGGGCTCGTCAGAAAAGTTTTCAGCCGGCCTGATGCTCGCGCCGATAGTCGCGCGGCGGCACGCCCATGACCTTCTTGAACAGCCGCGAAAAATAATAGGGGTCGTCATAGCCCAGATCGCTGGCGATCTCGCCGACGTTCCAGTCGGTGATATCGAGCAGATAGCAGGCGCGGCTGATCTTGAGCCGCTGAAAGGCCTGCATGGGCGTCTGGCCGGTCTGGCGGCGGTATTCGCGGATGAAGTGATAGCGCGAGATCGTACTGGTCGCGGTCACCAATTCGTCGAGATCGATGCGCTCGTGCAGATGCGCCTGCAACCAGGCCTGGACGCGGTCGATATCCAGCGCCGCGCCGCGATCGCGGTGCTGGTGATGGACCAGCGCCATGAACGACAGAATGCTCTGCAGCAGATTCGCCGCATAGACGAAGTGCTGGCTCTTGAAGCGATCCGCCACGGTCAGCAGCAGGTTCAGATCCTCGGTCAGGCGTGGGTGCAGGCCCACCGGCACCACGAAGTCATCGTGCCCGGCCGCGATCTCGTCGAAGAAACGCGCGACCGCATGGCCGCCCAGATGCGCCCAGTAGATCGACCACGGCTCGTGACGGTCGGCGCAATAACTATGGCGCTCGCCTTCGCGCAGCAGCAGCACGTCGCCGGCCTGTACCGCCTGGCGCCGGCCCTCGCGCCGGGCCACCCCGGCGCCGGACAGGCAATAGATCAGCAGATGATCGCGCGGATTGCGACGGCCCATGCGATGGCCCGCCGCCCTCGGGTAGTACCCCACGCCATGCGGCAGGCAGTCGCGACACAGCGGGTTGGCGGCCATTTCGTCAACGAGTTTTTGCGGCAGGATCACGCGCCGTCCGGTTTCCGGCAGCGGCCAGCGCGAGGTCTCGATACCGGCATACGCAGGTATGCGGGGCGCTAAGTTCACGACATGAATTTCGTGTGGGTGTGGCGAATTTGCGTTACAGGACACTTGATCATGCGCGAAGCAATTTTGTCCAGCCGGCGGCAATTAAGACTATTTCAGACGCCGGATCGGCGTGATCTGATTGGCAATAAGTTATAAACGCGGCACAAAAAACAAAGCAGGGCCGCGATGAAACAGCAGGCAGTGCCGGGCTGTTTCGATATCGAAAAAAAAACGGCAGCGTGTCCCGCATAACGAACGCTGACCGCCCAATACAACGCCACGGAGGAGATCCAATGCGTACCGCCTGCCTCATTCAGCGCTCGAGTGCTAAGCACGTGTCGGCGTACGCCGACGCTCATGCCTCGCCAAACCGTCGTTTTCTCGCCGCGTCGAACACCCTCGGCTAGCGTCGACGGCGGCACAACGCCGGTGCGTTTTGCCACCGTGGTTCTTCCATGACCTTTTCAACGGCCGGCTCGACCCCTGCGCTGCAGGCTCAGCGGTTCGACACGATACGGCCAACCCGTGATCCCATCAGGAACAAGCCCATGTCTTCATCCCGTATCGACACGATTCGACAGAGCCAGAAAGTCCCGCTGTTCATCGACGGCGAATTCGTCGACAGCGCCACTTCGGAGTGGATCGAGCTCAATAACCCGGCCACCCAGGAAGTGATCGCCCAGGTGCCGGTGGCCACCGACGAGGAAATGCAGCGGGCGGTCGAATCTGCCAAGGCGGCCTTCAAGAGCTGGCGCGATGTGCCCACCGTCGAGCGCGTTCGCTATCTGTTCAAGTATCAGACGCTGCTCAAGGAACGTCAGGAAGATATTGCCAAGGTGCTTTCCGAAGAAACGGGCAAGACCTTTGCAGACGCCATGGGCGATGTCTGGCGCGGGATCGAAGTGGTCGAACACGGCTGCGGCATGACCACCCACATGATGGGCGAGACCGCCGAGAACGTCGCCCGCAATATCGATACGCACAGCTATGTGCACCCGATCGGCGTCTGTGCCGGCATTACCCCCTTCAACTTCCCGGCCATGATCCCGCTGTGGATGTATCCGCTTGCCGTGGCCTGCGGCAACAGCTTCATCCTCAAGCCGTCGGAGCAGGATCCGCTCACGCCGGTCATGCTCACCGAGCTGTTCGCCGAAGCCGGCTTTCCCAAGGGGCTGTTGCAGCTCATCCACGGCGACAAGCGCCAAGTGGATGCGATTCTCGATCACCCGGATGTGAAGGCCGTGTCTTTCGTGGGTTCGGTGCCGGTGGCCGAGCATGTCTATCGCCGCGGTACGGATAACCTCAAGCGGGTCCAGGCCATGGCCGGTGCCAAGAACCACATGATCGTCATGCCCGATGCCGACAAGGATCAGGTGGTGTCGTCGCTGGTCGGTTCCTCCTGTGGCGCAGCCGGGCAGCGTTGCATGGCGATCTCCGTGGCCGTACTGGTGGGCGAATCGACCCGTGACTGGGTCGAGGACATCAAGAATGCGCTCGCCGATATTCGTCCCGGCGCGCCGGGCGATGAGGGCGCGGCCTACGGCCCGCTGATCAATAAAAAATCGCGCGATCGCGTACGCGATCTCATCAAGGGCGCAGCCGGCGAAGGCGCCGATGTACTGCTCGACGGCTCCGACTGCACGGTCGAGGGCTATCCGGACGGCAACTGGATTGGCCCCACGTTGTTCGACAACGTCACCACGGACATGAAGATCTATCAGGAAGAGATCTTCGGGCCCGCGCTATGCGTGATGCATGTCGATACGCTCGAAGAAGCGATCGAACTGGTCAACGCCAACCCCTATGGCAACGGCACATCGATTTTCACCAAATCGGGTGCGGCCGCACGCAAGTACCAGTACGAAACCGAAGTGGGCCAGGTCGGCATCAACCTGCCGATTCCAGTGCCAGCGCCGTTCTTCTCATTCACCGGCTCCAAAAATTCGTTCTTTGGCGACCTGCATGCCTATGGCAAGCAGGCGGTGCGCTTCTATACCGAAACCAAGACCGTGATCTCGCGCTGGCCCGAAGACGATGTGCCCTCAGGCCCGAACATGACCATCAGCATGCGTTGAGGAGCTGGTATGGATTTCGAACTCAACGAGACCCAGATCGCGCTGCGCGAAGCCGCTGAGGATTTCGCCCGTTCGGCACTCGCGCCCAACGCCGCGCAATGGGACGCCGAGGCCTATTTCCCGCGCGAAGTGATCGCCCAGGCCGGCGAATTGGGTTTCTGCGGGCTGTATACCCCCGAGGATCAGGGCGGGCTGGGCCTGGCCCGCCTCGACAGCGCGATGATCTTCGAAGCCTTGTCTGCGGGCTGCACCTCGACCGCGGCCTATATCAGCATCCACAACATGGCGACCTGGATGGTCGCCACGTTTGGCGGCGACGACGTACGCGACCAGTGGTGTGGCGAGCTCACGGCCGGCGAGAAACTGGCCTCTTATTGCCTGACCGAGCCCGGTGCCGGTTCGGATGCGGCCTCGCTCAAGACAAAAGCCGAGCGCGACGGCGACGCCTACGTGCTCAACGGCAGCAAGTGCTTCATCTCCGGCGCGGGCGATACCGATTTGCTGGTGGTCATGGCCCGCACCGGCAAGGCCGGGGCGGGCGGCATCAGCACCTTTGCGGTGCCGGCGGACGCGCCCGGCATCAGCTATGGGCGCAAGGAACCCAAGATGGGCTGGAACAGCCAGGCCACGCGCACCATTACGTTCGAGGATGTGCGCGTGCCGGCGGCCAACCGGCTGGGCGAGGAAGGTCAGGGTTTTTCTATCGCCATGAAAGGCCTCGACGGCGGGCGGATCAATATCGCCTGTTGTTCGCTGGGCACCGCCCAGGCTGCGCTCGACGCCGCGCGCCGCTACATGAGCGAACGCCAGCAGTTCGGGCGCAAGCTGGAGGATTTCCAGGCGCTCCAGTTCAAGCTGGCCGATATGGCCACTGAACTCATCGCGGCACGACAAATGGTCTGGCTGGCCGCCAGCCGGCTCGACGCGGGCCATGCCGAAGCCACGGCATTCTGTGCCATGGCCAAACGCATGGCGACCGATCGCTGCTTCGATATCTGCAACGACGCGCTGCAGATCCACGGCGGCTATGGCTATATCCGCGAGTATCCGCTGGAACGCCATGTGCGTGACGTGCGCGTGCACCAGATTCTGGAAGGCACCAACGAAATCATGCGCCTGATCATCGCCCGGCGTGTGCTTGCCGATCACGACGGAGACAGGCTGCGGTGAGCGACGGCCTGCCGAGGCTCGAACGCCGGGAGCGCGTGGCGATTCTCACGTTCGACAATCCGCCGGCGCATGTCTTCACGGCCGCGATTCTGCGCGAACTGGCCGCGCAGCTGGATACGCTCGAGGCCGACAGCGCGATCGATACGCTGGTGATGACGGGCGCCGGCGAGCGGTTTTTCTGTGCTGGCGACGATCTCAACATGTATGTCGGCATCAGTCCGGCCGCGGCCCGCGAACTCACGCGCCTGCTCGCGGCGGTCGTGACCCGGCTGCACGATTTTTCCGGACTTACGGTCGCGGCGATCAATGGCTGGTGTCTCGGCGCCGGGCTGGAATGCGCGCTGGCCTGCGATATTCGCATCGCTGAAACCCAGGCCCGTTTCGGTTTGCCGGAAGGGCGGGTCGGGCTGCTGCCCTGTGGCGGCGGCACGGCCACGCTGGCCCGTCAGATCGGCCGCGGCTGGGCCAAGCGGCTGATTCTATGCGGCGAAACCGTGGACGTGGAAACCGCCAAGCGTATCGGGCTGATCCAACAGTCGGTGCCCAGCGGCGAGAGTTTGCCGGCCGCATTGGCGCTTGCCGAACAGGCCGCCCGCCAGAGCCCGATCGCGCTTGTGGCCAGCAAGCGTTTGATCGACGCTCATCAGGGCGCCGCGCTGACCACGGCGTTGGCGCGCGAGCGCGCGGCCTTTGGCACGCTGTTCGAAACCGCCGACGCTGCCGAAGGCGTCGCCGCCTTCCTGGGCAAACGCGAGCCCGTATGGGAACACGACAGGAGCCGTAATCGATGAGCGAAGCAACGACCGACAGCAGCGTGTTGTTCGAAGAGCGTCATACCGGCGATGGCTATTGCGTGGCTTTCGCCCAGCTCAACGCGCCCCGGGCGCTGAACTCGCTGTCGCGGCCGATGATCGACCGCCTGCAGGCCCAGCTCGACGCCTGGGCCGAACGCGACGATATCGTGTGTGTCGTACTCCACGGTGCGGGCGAAAAAGCGTTCTGTGCCGGTGGCGACGTCATCGGCCTCTACAAGGCCATGACGAGCACTGGCGATGCGCCGAGCCCCGATGCCGAAGCCTTCTTTGCCCACGAGTACCGGCTCGACCATAGCATCCATCGCTACCCCAAACCGGTGCTGTGCTGGGGCAACGGCACGGTCATGGGCGGCGGCCTGGGCGTGATGGCGGGGGCCAGCCATCGGGTGGTCACCGAGCGCAGCAAGATTGCCATGCCGGAAGTCACCATCGGGTTGTTTCCGGACGTGGGTGCGAGCTGGTTTCTGGGGCGTATGCCGCAACGTATCGGCCTGTTTCTCGGGCTGACGACAACGCCCATGCAGCCGGGCGACGCGCTCTGGCTGGGCCTGGCTGATTACCGTGTCGACTCCGGCAAACGCGAGGCGGTGTTTGCATCGCTCACCGAGCTGGATTGGCGGGGTGAACGCGCTGCCGACGATGCCGTACTCGCGCGTGCGCTACGTGATTTCGAAGACGCCGAAGCCAGCGATAAGGCACGCCGCGAATCCGCGCTGTTCGCCCATCAGCACACCATCGCCCGGCTTACCGATACCGCCACCGTTGCTGAATTTCAAAAGCGCCTGACAGCGCAGGCCGGAACCGACGACTGGTTTGCCCACGGCGCGAAAGCCATCGCCGGCGCGTCGCCATTGTCGCTGGCGGTGGTGCATCGACAGCTCGCCCGCGATCCGAAACTGTCGATCGAACAGGTGTTTCAGCGCGAACTCGCCATGGCCATTGCCTGTACCCGCCGGCCCGATTTCGCCGAGGGCATTCGCGCCCTGCTGGTCGACAAGGACAAGAACCCGCAGTGGTCGCCGGCCACGCTGGATGCGGTGACGCCCGAACAGATCGCGGCCCATTTCACGCTGCCCGACGATTACGCGCAGCACCCGCTGGCCGATCTTTGATCGGCCGTACGCGGCCGCGCGCGAAACCGATAAACAAGTACGACAAGGAGGAGAGAATGGCCAACAAAATCGCTTTCATCGGCCTGGGCAATATGGGCGCGCCGATGGCCGCCAACCTGATCAAGGCCGGCTATGCGCTGACGGTGTTCGATCTGGTCGAACAGGCCATGGCCGAGGCCGTGGCACTGGGCGCCGAGCGCGCCGAGAGTGCCGCCGCCGCAGCGGAGCACGCCGATATCGTCATCTCCATGCTGCCCGCGGGCAAGCACGTCGCCACGCTCTATCAGGGCGAAAACGGCCTGCTGAATGCTGTCGCCGCCGGCACGCTACTGGTCGACTGCTCCACCATCGATGCCGAAACCGCGCGCCAGGTGGCCGCGGCCGCGGGCGAACGCGGGCTGTCCATGCTCGATGCCCCGGTCTCCGGCGGCGTGAACGGGGCCAAGGCGGGCGGGCTGACGTTCATGGTCGGCGGCGAGGCCGAGGCGGTCGAACAGGCGCGTCCGCTGTTCGACGTCATGGGCAAGACCTATTTCCATGCCGGGCCGGCCGGCGCGGGGCAGGTCGCCAAGATGTGCAACAACATGCTGCTGGGCATTCTCATGACCGGCACCTCGGAGGCCATCAATCTGGCCGTGGCCAACGGCCTCGACCCGAGCGTGGTGTCCGACATCATGAAGAACGCCTCCGGCGGCAACTGGGCGCTCAATGTCTACAATCCCTATCCGGGTGTGATGGACAACGCCCCGGCCTCGAACGGCTACAAGCCCGGCTTTGGCGTGGATCTCATGTTGAAGGATCTGGGCCTGGCGATGGACTCCAGCCTGAAGAAAGGCGTCGCCACGCCGCTGGGCTCGATGGCGCGCAATCTGTATTCGGTACACAGCCAGTCCGGCCACGGCGGCGACGATTTCTCGAGCATTCTCAATCTGCTCAAGGGCTATACCGATGGAAGCGCCGGCGGCTGAGCGCCGACGCTATCGAGTAAAAAAACATAATCACGGCGGCCGAACACCGGACCGCCGACCGCGAGAAGGAGAAGGCGATGCACTCGGTAGACGCATTCAAGGCCGCACGCCAGCAACTGCTGGACATGCGACAGGACTACGCCCGCGCCTACGAGGCGTTCAAATGGCCCGAGCTCGATGAGTTCAACTGGGCACTGGACTGGTTCGACGACTATGCCCGCGATAACGACAAGATTGCGCTATGGCTCGTCGACGCCGACGGCAGCGAAGAACGCTACAGCTTCGAGCAGCTGCGCCAACGCTCGAATCAGGTCGCCAACTTCCTGCGCGACC
Source organism: Salinisphaera shabanensis E1L3A (assembly GCF_000215955.2). Lineage (GTDB taxonomy): Bacteria > Pseudomonadota > Gammaproteobacteria > Nevskiales > Salinisphaeraceae > Salinisphaera > Salinisphaera shabanensis. The sequence goes on along the minus strand of NZ_AFNV02000005.1, from coordinate 48,789 downwards.
ACGAACTCGGCCGCGGCGATACGCTGCTGGTGATGCTCGATAACGTGGTCGAGCTATGGGAAACCATGCTGGCCGCGATCAAGCTCGGTGCAGTAGTCATCCCGGCCACCACGCTGTTGTCGCAAAAAGACCTGGGTGATCGCCTCGGCCGGGGCGGGGTGTCGCACATCCTGGCGGCCGAAGAACATATCGCCAAGTTCGAAGGCGTGGCCGGTGGGTTGACCTGTATCGCAGCCGGCGAACCGGTCGGCCAGTGGGTCGGTTACGAGGCGGCGTATGAATGCGCCACCGAGTTCGAGCCCGTGGGCACGACCCGCGCCACTGACCCGATGCTGCTGTATTTCACCTCCGGCACCACCTCCAAACCCAAGCTCGTGCTGCATACGCATCAAAGCTATCCGGTGGGCTCGCTGTCGACCATGTACTGGCTCGGGCTGCAGCCGGACGATATCCATTTCAATATCAGCTCGCCCGGCTGGGCCAAGCATGCCTGGTCGAACCTGTTCGCGCCCTGGGATGCGGGCTGCACGGTGTTCGTCTATCGCAGCGCGCGGTTTTCCGCCCCCGACGCCTTGCAGGTGATTGCCGACAAGGGCGTGACCAGCCTGTGTGCGCCGCCAACCGTATGGCGGTTGCTGATCCAGGAAGAGCTGTCTGCCTACGATATGAAACTCAAGAGTCTGGTCGGCGCCGGCGAGCCGCTCAACCCGGAAGTCATCGCCCGCGTGGAACGGCTCTGGGGTCTCAAGATTCGGGATGGCTATGGCCAGACCGAAACCACCGCCCAGATCGGCAATCCGCCCGGCCAGCCGATGAAGTCCGGTTCCATGGGCCGACCACTGCCGGGCTACCGGATCGCGTTGCTCAACGCTTTCGATGAGGAATGCGACGAAGGCGAGATCGCGATCGACGTACGCGCCGATCGCCCGCTTGGGCTCATGCAGGAATATCGAGACGATCCCGAGCGTATGGCCAAGGCCCTGCACGACGGCTACTACCGTACTGGCGACGTCGCCAGCCGCGATGAAGACGGCTATTACTGGTATGTCGGCCGGGCCGACGACGTGTTCAAGTCCTCCGACTATCGCGTGTCGCCGTTCGAGCTGGAGTCGATTCTCATCGAGCACGAATCGGTGGCCGAAGCGGCCGTGGTGCCGGCGCCCGACGACATGCGGCTGAATGTCCCCAAGGCGTATGTGGTTTTACGTCGCGGCCATGAACCGGGCCCGGAAGCCGCCAAGGCGTTATTTGCTTTCAGTCGCGAGCGCATGGCGCCTTATATGCGTATCCGCGAACTGGAATTCGCTGAATTGCCCAAGACCATTTCGGGCAAGATTCGGCGCGTGGAACTGCGGGCCCATGCGGCGGGGGATGAGAAGGGAGAGTTTGCCTATAGCGAAGCGGATTTTCCTGAGCTCAAGGGGTAGTTGCGCTCGGGCTGTTGGCACTCACGAGTTTGTCGGGGCTTTGGTTTCGGGACGCGGGTCTTTCCGCACTCACGAGTTCGATTAGTCCCCTTGCTGCAAGCAGGACGAACTCCAAGACCAAGACGTCTCGGCGAGGGCACCAGAACGCGAAGCCGCGGAACTACCACCAAAGATTGATGATGCGATGCAGCCCGTGCCATACGCCCCCAAGAAAACGGGTGAAACGCCGCGGAAAAACGAAAGCGAAGCAGGCGAGAAAGACGATGGCTGCAACAAGCCATCCCCCCGCCGACCGGCCCTTCGATGAATGGCAGGCTGTGAAGCGCCAGCCGCTTGTTGAGCGCAAACCAGATGAACGCCGCCGTCGGCACGCTAAGGAATCTCTTCACCACCTGTCGAGGTCGCGCCGGCGTGCTTTGCGCGTGGCTGGCAAGGAGAGGCGGGCGTAGCGTGCTGGTTGCACGGTGCGTCTGCCTCGACGCCGATCAGGCGCGCGCAAAGACCCGGCCCCGAAGGGGTTCGGCCTAAAATTCGCCGCGACTGCGTTGCCGAGCTTGACCTGCCAATAAGGCAGGCGCTGCGCTCGGACGCCTTGTCGCAACGCATTTTAGGACTCGAACGCGAACCGCGAGAGGTGGTGCAGAGATTCCTCAAAGAACAGACTGGCGGCAGCGCCAGCCAGCCGCTCGCCCCAGCTATCACCGTCCTGCTGTGCGCGTCGTGGTTGCATAGAACGCCAACGTTAACCGGTGACAGCGTACCCCGCTAGCTGGACTTGGCCTTGACCAGCCGCGCCAGTTCGCCCACGAAGCCGCGCCTGAATAGCAGTACACAGACCACGAAGATACCGCCGATGGCGACCTGCACCCACGAGCCGAAGGAGGCGAGTTCGTCCTGCAGCGTGATCACGGCAGCAGCCCCGGCGATAGGGCCGAACAGCGTGCCCATGCCGCCGAGCAGGGTCATGAGCACGACTTCGCCGGACATCTGCCAGTGCACGTCGGTGAGGGAGGCGAACTGGAAGATCACGGCCTTGGTCGCGCCCGCGGTGCCGGCCAGCGTGGCCGACAGCGTAAAGGCGATCAGCTTGAAGCGTTCCACGTTGTAGCCCAGCGAGCGCGCGCGGGGTTCGTTCTCGCGGATCGCGGTGAGAATCTGACCGAACGGCGAATGAATGGTGCGGTAGATGATCAGAAAGCCGACCATGAATACCGCGAACACGAAGTAGTACATCGTGATCGGTTCATTCAGATCGAACACGCCCAGCAGAGTGCCGCGCGGAATGCCCTGCAGCCCGTTTTCGCCGCCGGTAAACGGCAGCTTGAGCGCGAGAAAAAAGATGATCTGGGCCAGCGCCAGCGTGATCATGGCGAAATAGATGCCCTGGCGGCGGATTGCCAGCGCGCCGAAGATCGCCCCCAGCATCATCGCGAACAGGGTGCCGGTGAGAATACCCGGCAGCGGGCCGAAGCCCCAGGCTGTAATCACATGCCCGGTGATGTACGCCGCGCCGCCGAAAAACGCGGCATGGCCGAACGACAGCAGACCCACATAGCCCAGCAACAGATTGAATGCGCAGGCGAAAAGTGCGAAGCACAGCAGCTTCATGGCGAACACGGGATAGGTCAGCCACGGTGCGGCCAGCCCCAGCACGATCAGCAGTACCCAGAAGACTTTATTCATCCTTCTGCCTTCCCGAACAGGCCCGCCGGGCGGATCAGCAGCACGACCACCATGATGAAAAAGATCACGGTATTGGCCGCCGGTGGATAGAGCGCCTGGGTCAGGCCCTGCACGAGTCCGAGCGTGAGTCCCGTCACGATCGCCCCCAGAATCGAGCCCATGCCGCCGATGACCACGACGGCGAATACGGTGATGATCAGATCGGCCCCCATCAGCGGGCTCACCGAATAGATCGGCGCGGCCAGCACGCCGGCAAGTGCTGCCAGCGCCACGCCGAAACCGAAGGTGAGCGTAATCATGCGCGGCACGTTGATGCCGAAGGCTTCCACCAGTTTCGGGTTCTCCTGGCCGGCGCGCAGCACCGCGCCCAGGCTGGTGCGTTCGATCATGTACCAGGTGGCGAAACAAACGATCACCGACAGCACGATCGCGAACAGCCGGTACTTCGGAAAATACATGAAGCCGAGATTCACGATGCCGCGCAGCGATTCCGGCGTGGCCGGGTAAGCCGTGCCCGAGATATTGAAATAGTTCGACAGCACGCCCTGGAGTACCAGCGCCACGCCGAAAGTCAGCAGCAGACCGTAGATATGGTCGAACTGATACAGCCGGCGCAGCATGAAGCGTTCCATGAGCATGCCGAAGCAGGCCACGACGAGTGGCGCGACGATCAACGCCCACCAGAAGCCCATCTGGAAATCCGGGTAGCCTAGCCACGGGCCTATATACGAATAGCCGATCAACGCCACGAACGCGCCCAGCATGTAGAGCGCACCGTGGGCAAAGTTGATGACGTTGAGCAGCCCGAAGATGATCGCAAGGCCAAGGCTGAGCATGGCGTAGAACACGCCCTGGCTCAGCCCCAGCATCGTCTGCGCCAGAATGGCGTCGATATTCATCGCTACCGATCCTTAACCGTGTCTGCTTACTGCTTGACCAGCGAGCAGCTGCTTTCAGCCACCGGGATATAGGCTTTTTCTGCCGGAATCGTGCTCACGATATCGAGCAGGTCCCAGTCGCTCTTCGACTGATCGGGTGTTTTGACCTTGGCCAGATACATGTCGTGTGACATCAGCCCGTTGGCCTCGATCTTGCCGTTCTTCACGAAGAAATCGTTGAGCTCCATCTGGCCCAGTTCGGCGCGTACCGCGTCGGCATCGTCCGTGCCCGCGGCCTTGATCGCTTCCAGATAATGCATCGTGGCCGAATACACGCCCGCCTGGACCATCGTCGGCATGGCGCCATGTTTATCGAAGAATCGCTGCGACCATTCGCGGCTTTCGTCGTTGCGGTCCCAATAAAACGCGGTGGTGAACTGCAGGCCCTTGGCGGTATCCAGGCCCAGCGCTTTCACGTCGGTCAGAAAGACCAGCATGCCGGCCATTTTCTGACCGCGGGCGACGATGCCGAATTCGTTGGCCTGCTTGATCGAGTTGACCGTATCGCCGCCGGCATTGGCCAGGCCGATCACATCGGCCCCGGAGCTGCTCGCCTGGAGCAGGTAGGACGAGAAATCGTTCGTGCTCAACGGCGCATTGACGCTGCCGACCACTTCACCGCCGAGTTCCTTGACCACGCGGGCGGTGTTGTCCTGCAGCGAATGGCCGAAGGCATAGTCGGCCGTTATGAAGAACCATTTCTTGCCGCCGTTCTGCACCATGGCGGTCGCGGTACCTACGGGCAGGGCATAGGTGTCGTAGACGTAATGGATACCGTAGGACGAGCACTGGCTTTCCGTGAGTTCGACGGTGCCCGCGCCGGTGTTGATTGCGATCGTCTTCTTGGCCGAGGCCAGGCCCTGAACGGCCAGGCCGACCGCTGAATTATCCATGCCCACGAGCATGTCGACATGGTCGCGATCGATCCAGCGGCGCGCGATTGACGAGGCCACATCGGCCTTGAGCTGGTGATCGGCCGAGACCAGTTCGATGTCCTCGCCCAGCACCTGGCCGCCGAAGTCGTCGATCGCCATCTGCGCGGCGATCACCGCGCCCGGGCCTTCGATCGCCTTGTAGACGCCCGACATATCGCTGAGCACGCCGATCTTCACGCTGCCGTTGGACAACCCGTCCGCCGCCGCGAGCGCGCTGGTGGCGGCGACGGCGGTCAGCGTGGCTGCACAGACGGCCCCGATCATGGTCTTTTTCATTATGTCTCCCCCGGTCGCGCCGGTTTTTTATGATTCAGACGCTCAAGAACTCGTTGATACGTTCTCGCTTGGCGTCGGCCTCGTGGCCTTCGACGACTTCGGCCACGTGGCCGTGTTCGATGATGTAGTGACGATCCGCCAGCGGTGCGGCGAAATGAAAGTTCTGTTCGACCAGCACGATGGTGAGCCCGCGCTCTTTCATCTGGCGGATGGTCTTGCCGAGTGCTTCGACGATCACCGGCGCCAGGCCTTCGGTGATCTCGTCGAGCAGCAGTAAACGCGCGCCGGTACGCAGCACACGGGCCATCGCCAGCATTTGCTGTTCGCCACCGGATAGTTGGGTGCCCATGCTGCGGCGGCGCTCGGCAAGGTTCGGGAACATGTCGTAGATCTCTTCCACGCTCATGCCGTCATCGCCGAGCTTTGGCGGCAGGGCCAGGTTTTCGTCCACGTTCAGGCGCGCGAAGATGCCGCGCTCTTCCGGGCAATAGCCGAGCAGGCCCAGACGCGCGATCTTGTGGGTGGGCTGTTTGATTACCTCGGTGCCGCTGACGGTGATCGAGCCGCTACGTTTGTCGACCAGGCCGAGAATCGATTTCAACGTGGTCGTGCGTCCGGCGCCATTGCGCCCGAGAAGCGTCACGACTTCGCCTTCGTTCACGCTCAGATTCACGCCATGCAGGATGTGCGATTCGCCATACCAGGCGTTGAGATCGGCAATGCGCAGCAACTCAGCCATGCGCCACCTCGGCACTGCCCATATAGGCTTCCATGACCGCCGGGTCTTTCGACACTTGCGCGTACGGGCCTTCGGCCAGAATTTCGCCGCGGTTGAGAACGGTGATTTTGTCGGCCAGCGTCGAGACGACCTTCAAGTTGTGTTCCACCATCAGAATGGTGCGATCGGCTGCTACCTGCCGGATCAATGCCGTCACTTTGCCCACGTCTTCAGCGCTCATGCCCTGCGTGGGCTCGTCGAGCAGCATCAGTTTGGGATCGAGCGCGAGCGTTGTGGCGATCTCGAGCGCGCGCTTGCGGCCGTACGCCAGTTCCACGGCCGTGGTGCCGGCGAATTCGGCCAACCCGACTTCCTTGAGCAGCGCCATCGCGCGCTCGTTGGTTGAATCCAGCACCTTGTTCGAGCGCCAGAAGTGATACGAAAGACCGAGGTGGCGCTGCAAGGCCACGCGCACGTTATCCAGCACGCTCAAGTGCGGAAAGATCGCCGAGATCTGGAACGAACGCACCATGCCGCGGTTGGCGATATCGGTGGGTTTGGCGCGGGTGATGTCCGTGCCGTCGTAGACAATCGAACCGGCGCTGGGCGTGATGAAGCGCGTGAGCAGGTTGAACACCGTCGTCTTGCCGGCGCCGTTGGGGCCGATCAACGCATGAATGCTGCCGCGCTCGACGTCCAGGTCGATATTCGACACGGCCGAAAAGCCGGCAAAGGTCTTGCTCAGACCGCGTGCCTGCAGGATGGCATCGGTCATGCGGTATTAGTCGCGCGGGGCGCGGTGGAGATGATCGTAAGAAACCGTCGCGTCATAACCCGTGGTCCGGCGGTGAATAGAAACGAACCTGACAGCCCAGTCAGCTATCGATCCGACTATACTGGCGCGTAGGGCCGCGGGTTATTCGACGTTAGTCGCTTCGACTTATGGAGGGTGTGCTGGCGCGGCGTGGCCGGCCCGGATCGATCAGCCGCGGTGGGCGCAGGCCGCGCAGGTGCCGCCAATCTCGATGGTTTCGTGATCGATGGTGAAGCCGGCGCGTTTGGCCTCCCGCGCAAGGGCGTTGTCGACGGCAGGACTTGGAATCTCGGCCACGCGCTCGCAGGCACGGCAGATCAGGAATTTCGGATGCCCGTCACCATGGCCTGCGTCGCAGCCGATGAACGCATTGAGCGATTCGATCTTGTGAATCAAGCCGGCATCCAGCAGGAAGTCGAGTGCGCGATAGACCGTCGGCGGCGCGGCATTGCCTCGTTCGGCGTTGATCGTGTTGAGCAGATCGTAGGCCTTGGTCGGCCGATGGTTTTCCCAGATCAGTTCAAGCACGCGCCGGCGAATGGCCGTCAGGCGTAGACCTTGCTGCTGGCAGAGGGTTTCCGCGCGCGCCAGCGCATCGTGGATACAGGCGCCGTGGTCGTGACCACTGGCGTCGAATACGGAATTTTGGGGAGCATCAATCATTATGATGGCGAGCGTGCACTTTTCGAGCGTTAAAAACTAGACACTCGATACGTGCGCGCGTTCATGATGGGGGCAGTGCCCGGCGCGGGTCAGCCGATAATTCTGGATATGCGCGGCCGCCAGCAGCAGACCACCCGCCACGGTCACACCGCGCTCGATGATTTCGGCGCCGAGTGCATGCACGCCAAACGCGGCTACCACCAGCATGGATACGCCCGCGACGCCAAAGATGGGCAACGCAATATGCCGATGGCGCCAATACCCCAGCCCGAGCGCGAACGTGGTAGTCGGCACCACGACAATTAAAATGATCTGATGAAAGGTGGTATGCGCAACGAAGGAAAAGCCGAACACCGGGAACAGCGCAATCAGCAGCGGAAACGCCAGGCAATGCACCAGGCAGATTCCCGAAAGGATCACTGCGGCCTTATCTAATTTGCCGGTAACATTGGAGGGAGAGCCTCGGCTCACGGCGATGCCCTGATCGAAAGATATTCAATCGTTAGTATATAACATTTTAAGCGGAGCAAGCGATGAAAAGAGTATTAATTGGGGCGCGCGCACGGCAGGGGCTGGTTTTCACGCTGGCTGGCGTGCTCTCGTTGCCGCTTGTGGCATGTGGCACATCCGAAGCGCCGGACTGCGGGTCGTTGAGCGCCGCAGACCCGTGGGTTCGTGTGGCGCCTGAAGGCGCGGATGTCATGGGTGCCTATTTCACCTTGTCGAACGACGGCGACGACAAGGTCATCGTCAACGGCGTGAGCAGCAGCCAGTTCGACCGCGCCGAAATGCACGAAACCGTGGTGAATGAAGGTGGCCAGGCGAGCATGCACCCGATCGAACAGGTTGTGGTCGGGCCGGGCGAGCAAGTAGCGTTCGAATCCGGCGGTCGTCATGTCATGCTGTTTTCGCCCAGCCAGGCTTATGCGGCTGGCGATCAGGTCGAGCTGATTCTGGCCTGTGGCAGCGATCAGGCCGAGTTGCCTATCGCCGCCACCGTGCGGGCCGATGGGCCGGGCTCGGATATGAGTCACGGCGGTCACGATATGGATGGGATGGGCCACGGCAACGGGGCCGACGAAGACGCCAGCGAGCCGGACCTGTCCGACGATGCGGACAGCGCCGGCAACGCCAACGAGGACTCGGCCAGCGCCGAATAGGGGGATCGATGAGTTTGCGTTTTACCAAGATGCACGGTCTCGGCAACGATTTCGTCGTACTCGACGGTACGCGCGAGTCGATTACGCTCGATGCCGAAGCCGCGCGCGCGATAGCCGACCGCCACTTCGGCATCGGCTGCGATCAGATTCTGATTGTGGAGCCGGCACGCAGTGCCAACGCAGATTTCGGCTATCGCATCCTCAATTCCGACGGCAGCGAATCGGGCCAGTGTGGTAACGGTGCACGCTGCTTCGCCCGCTACGTGCGTGAGCAGGGGCTGACCGAGAAAAACGAGATCGTCGTCGACGTGCGTGACGGCCAGATGGTGCTCGAAAGCCTTGACGACCATCACTATCGTGTCGCGCTGGGTGTGCCCGTGTTCGAACCGGCCGATATCCCCTTGAGCGGTTTCAATACCGCCGACGAATATCGCCTCGACGATATCGCCGGGCGCACCGTACGTTTTGCCGCGCTTGCCATTGGCAACCCGCACGCCGTGGTTCGCGTCGACGATGTCGACACCGCCGATGTGGCCACGATCGGCCCGGCTCTGGAGAGCCATGCCGCGTTTCCCGCGCGTGTGAACGTGGGATTTGCACAGCTCGTCACGCCAGAGCGCATTCGCCTGCGGGTGTACGAGCGCGGCGCCGGCGAGACGCTGGCCTGTGGCAGCGGCGCGGCGGCCGCGGCGGTGGTCGGCATTCGTGCCGGCGTGCTGGATCCGAGCGTTACGGTCGACTTGCCCGGTGGTACGGCGACGGTCGACTGGGCCGGTCACGGCAAACAGGTATATTTGAGTGGGCCGGCCGAGCGCGTATTCGACGGCGAACTGCTATTGTCGAATACCAGCAGATGACACGGATCGCGCCCAGCGTGGCGTGGTTTGTGCTTTGCCCGGCGGCGGGTGGGTTTTCACCTCTTTGAAGAGATGCTCCGACATGAACGAAGCCGAAAAACAAAATCCAACGCCGGCATTGGATGAAGCCGAGGTCGCAGCCTATCTTCAGGCGCACCCCGATCTGCTCAGCCGCTACCCGGCCGTGCTCGAGGCGCTCGACGTGCCGCACGACAGCGGCAACGCGGTATCGCTGATCGAACGCCAGGTCGCCGGCCTGCGCAACACCAATCGCCAGTTGCAGGCGCGTTTCAACGAGCTCGTGGAAACCGCGCGCGACAACGAACAGCGTGTAGTCCAGCTCAATCGCTTGGCCAAGGTGCTGGTGACGGTGCAAAGCGCGGCCGAACTGGTGCCGGAACTGGCCTATTGCCTGCAACAGCATCTCGACGTGGATCATATCTATGTTGGGCTCTCCGGCACCGCGGGCGATGTCGAAGCCCTGGCCGACGGCGAAATCCACGCGGTTGCCGACGACACCCCGGCGGGCAAGGCGCTTATCAACGTTTATCGTCGTGGCAAGCCGATCTGCGGGCCGTTGTCCGAAGAGCAGTCCGAAGCGTTGTTCGCCACCCGTAGCAACGACGTGCCCGCTCTGGCGAGCGCCGCGATGATCCCGCTGGGCACGAGCGGCGTGCACGGCGCGCTGGTGCTGGCCAGCCGCAAGGGCGAGCGCTTCGTGCCCGATATGGGTACCCTGTTTCTGGAATTGATGGGCGAACTTGTCACAGTCGCCCTGCAACGTCTGTTGGGCCGCGAAACGCTGCCCTAGCGCGTGAGCGAGCTTGACGACCGGGTCGATGTATTTCTGGCCCATCTCACCCACGAGCGCCGCGTGTCGACGCATACCCAGGCTGCCTACGCACGCGATTTGGGCAGTGCGGCCGACTGGCTCGAAGAACGCGGAATACCGGACTGGGCCCGCGTAACCACAGCCGACCTGCGTGAATTCATCGCGGCCCGCCATCGTGCGGGTTTGAAGCCGGCCAGCCTGGCGCGGTTGGTTTCGGCGCTGCGCAGTTTTTATACATGGCAGATGCGCGAAGGCCTGGCCGTGCGCAACCCGGCCACCGACGTGCGCGCGCCCAAGCGCCCGGCCCGTCTGCCGGAAACCGTGGACGTGGACGATCTCGCCGCGATGCTCGATGTGGCCCCGTCCGACGATCTCGACGTCCGAGACCACGCGCTGCTGGAGCTGTTCTATTCTGCGGGCGTGCGTCTGGCCGAGGCGGTGGGCCTCGACGTCAACGATGTCGATCTAACCGGCGGCGAAGCACGGGTACTCGGCAAGGGCTCCCGCCAGCGCAGCGTGCCGATCGGCTCACGCGCGATTGCGGCCCTTCGGAACTGGCTGAAGGTGCGTCCCCAATTGGCCGCTGCCGACGAACCGGCACTGTTCGTCTCCCAGCGCGGTACGCGTCTGTCGCGTTCGAGCGTGGCGGCGCGTATGCAGCGCTGGGCCCAGCAGCACGGCCTGCCGGTGCATCTGCACCCGCACAAGCTGCGTCATTCTTTTGCCACCCATTTGCTGGAATCCAGCGCCGACCTTCGGGCGGTGCAGGAATTGCTTGGCCACGCGAATATCGGCACCACCCAGATCTATACGCATCTGGATTTCGCCCATCTGGCCAAGGTCTACGACGCCGCTCATCCGCGCGCGGGCCAACGCGCCGAGCCCAGCGACTCGTAGCATTCTTCCGAGGGCGTGTGCGCGCTCTGGCCGGCATTGCGAGTCAGGATCTTTGCCGAACGCATTGTCAGCGCCGATCTGCGAAGCTGAACGCCGGCCGAACGGCCGCACAAAAGGATTGCTTGAATCGTGTTATGCATGGCCCCAACTCGAATCGAACCGACGTCAACGTAGGTCGAAGGAGCACCAGTTGAAACAATTCGACGGCACAACAATTCTCGCCGTGCGCCATAACGGCAAAGTGGCCCTGGCCGGCGATGGCCAGGTTTCCATGGGCGACACCATGTTCAAGGGCAATGCGCGCAAGGTGCGCCGGCTCTATAACGACAAGGTGCTCGCCGGTTTTGCAGGCGGCACGGCCGATGCCTTCACGCTGTTCGAGCGTTTCGAAGGCAAGCTTCAGGAACACGGCGGCCAGCTTGTGAAAGCGGCGGTGGAAATGGCCAAGGATTGGCGTACCGACCGCGCGCTGCGCCGTCTGGAAGCGCTGTTGCTGGTCGCTGACGAAACCGCCACGCTGATGATCTCCGGCAACGGCGATGTCATGGAGCCCGAGTTCGCCTGCATGGCGATCGGCTCGGGCGGCTCCTATGCCCAGGCGGCCGGCCGCGCGCTGGTGGAAAACACCGATATGGATGCCCCCACCATCGCCGAAAAGGCCATGCATATCGCCGCCGACACCTGCATTTATACCAATCACCACATCACCGTCGAGGTGCTGGACAATGTCTGATACAGCCTCCGAGACCATGGCCGACGACAGCCGCGAAGAAACCGCTGCGTTGCCGCGCCACGAAATGACGCCGCGCGAGATCGTGGCCGAACTCGACCGCCACATCATCGGTCAGGGCGAAGCCAAACGCTCGGTCGCTATTGCGCTGCGTAACCGCTGGCGGCGCATGCAGCTGGATGAATCCATCCGCGGCGAGATCACGCCCAAGAACATTCTCATGATCGGCCCCACGGGTGTCGGCAAGACCGAAATCGCCCGACGCCTGGCCAAGCTCGCCAATGCGCCGTTCACCAAGATCGAAGCGACCAAGTTCACGGAAGTGGGCTATGTCGGCAAGGAAGTGGATTCCATTATCCGCGATCTGGTGGAAGTCGCCATCAAGATGACGCGCGAATCGGCCAAGAAGGCGGTGCGGATCAAGGCCGAGGACGCCGCCGAAGAACGCATCCTGGATGCGCTGCTGCCCAAGCCGAGCAGCTGGGAAGAAGCCGGCGAATCCGACCAGAAGGCGGTCGAATCCAGCGCCACGCGTCAGGTGTTTCGTAAGCGCCTGCGTGAAGGCAAGCTCGACGATAAGGAAATCGAGCTGGAACTGCAGCAGGGCGGCCAGAACTTCGAAATCATGGCGCCCCCGGGCATGGAGGAGATGACCAACCAGCTCCAGTCCATGTTCCAGAACATGAAGGGCGACAAGACCAAGCGCAAGAAGATCAAGATCAAGGACGCCTACCGTCAGATCGTGGACGAAGAAGCCGCCAAGCTGGTCGACGAAGAGCAGATCAAGACCCAGGCCATCGATCAGGTCGAAAACTCGGGCATCGTCTTCATCGACGAGATCGACAAGGTCTGCAAACGCTCGGATGCCGGCGGCGGCTCGGGCGGCGATGTCTCCCGTGAAGGCGTACAGCGCGACCTCTTGCCGCTGGTGGAAGGGTCCACCGTCTCCACCAAGTACGGCATGGTCAAGACCGACCATATCCTGTTCATCGCCTCGGGTGCGTTCCATGTGGCCAAGCCGTCGGACCTGATCCCCGAGCTCCAGGGCCGTCTGCCGATTCGTGTCGAACTCGACGCGCTCAAGGCCGAAGACTTCGTGCGTATCCTCACCGAGCCGCATTGCTCGCTCACCGAACAGTACGGCGCGTTGATGAACACCGAAGGCGTGACCATCGAGTTCACCGACGATGGCGTGCACCGCATCGCCGAGATGGCCTTCAAGGTCAACGAAGGCACCGAAAACATCGGTGCCCGGCGTCTGCATACCGTCATGGAACGGCTGATGGAGGAAATCTCCTTCGAAGGCCCGGACAAGGCCGGTGAAACGCTCAAGGTCGACGCCGACTACGTCGACTCCAAGCTCAAGGACCTCGCCGCCGACGAAGACCTGTCGCGCTATATTCTGTAGTCGACAGGCAGGCCATCAGGCACGCTTGCGTGTCTGCCAAGCCGGGGCGGGGTTATCCTGTCCCGGCTTTTTCATTTCTGCTGTCAACGAGGTCGATCATGGCCGATGCACCCACCGACATCACGCTCCACCAGAAATCCAAGGTGCTGGAAGTCGAATACGCCGACGGCGCCGTCTACAAGCTGCCGCTCGAATACCTGCGGGTCTATTCGCCGTCGGCCGAAGTGCGTGGCCACGGCGGGCCCATGCAGCTGGTCACCGGCAAGCGCGATGTCGGCGTCGACAAGATCGAGCCGGTCGGCAACTATGCGATCCAGCTCCACTTCGACGACGGTCACAACACCGGCATCTTCTCCTGGGCCGGGTTGCGCGAGCTGGGCGATGCCTACGAAGCGAACTGGAACGACTATCTGGAACGTCTCCAAGCGGCCGAGGCCTCGCGCGACAAGCTTTGGCACTAGCGGCGAGCGCTCGTTGGGTGATCCAGGAATACGCATCGAGCAGCGGGTGTGTGACCAACTTGCCGGATCGCACCACCAAGATGGCTGCGTGAACTTTCGGCGACAACGCCCGACGAAGCCGTTATCGTGAACGCATGATGGTCGATCAACTCAAGGCGCTGGCCAGCGATACTCGCTTGCAGATCATGGCCTGGTTACGCGCGCCGGCCGAGCATTTCCCGGCCCAGGCGCACGGCGATCCGGTGGGTATTGGCGTCTGTGTGAGCCATATCCAATCCAAGGCGGGCATGTCGCCGTCGACGGCATCGACCCATCTGGCGATTCTCCAGCGCGCCGAACTCGTACAGGCCACGCGCATTGGCAAGTGGACCTACTATCGCCGCAACGAAGCTGCCATCGACACATTGTTGGACGACATCCGCGCCAATCTCTGATATCTTTTCGACATACATTTCGTTTTTTAACGAAATAACGAATCGTTTAAAGGAGCTTGGATATGTCCAATCAAACCATCGTCGTCGGTGCCGGTAGCGGCTACGACAAAGTCCGCCTCGAACAGCGGGATGTGGCCGCGCCTGGGCCCGGCGAAATCACCGTGCGTCTTCGGGCGAACTCCCTCAATTTCCACGACTATGCCGTGGTCACCGGCCTGTGGGGCGCGCTGAGCGAAGACCGCGTGCCCATGGCCGACGGTGCCGGCGAAGTCGAAGCCATCGGCGAGGGCGTCACCGAGTTTGCCGTGGGCGATCACGTCGTCAGCACGTTCTTTACCACCTGGTACGACGGCGAAACCGAAGTCGAAGGCTTCGACACCGTGCCGGGCGACGGCATCGACGGCTATGCCTGCGAACGCGTCACCCGCTCGGCCCAGGCGTTCACTCCGGCGCCATCGAATTACACGCCTGTCCAGGCGGCCACGCTCACCACCGCGGGCCTGACGGCCTGGCGTGCGCTTATGGAAGACGGCGCGCTAAAGCCGGGCGAAACCGTGCTCGTGCAAGGCACGGGCGGGGTCTCGATCTTTGCGCTCCAGTTCGCCAAGCACTGCGGGGCCACGGTCATCGCCACCTCGTCGAGCGACGCCAAGCTCGAGCGACTCGGCGCACTGGGCGCGGATCACCTGATCAACTACAAGCAGGACAAGAACTGGGGCCAGACCGCGCGTGATATCACCGGCGGTATCGGTGTCGATCACGTCATCGAGGTCGGCGGCCCGGATACGCTGGCACAGTCGATGACGGCCGTTCGTGTCCGTGGGCATATCGCCGTCATCGGCGTGTTGAGCGGCGTGGCCGGCGAGGTCTCGCTCATGCCGATGCTCGCCAAGCAGATTCGGCTCCAAGGCGTGCTGGTAGGCAATCGCCGTCAGCAGCAGGACATGGTGCGCGCCATCGAGGCCAGCAACATCGAGCCGCTCATCGACAAAACCTTCCCCCTGCAAGAGCTGGCCGACGCGTTTCGCTATCAGGAAACCAACCAGCACTTCGGCAAGATCTGCCTGACGATTTGACCCGTTCGACACGAGCGTGATCACCAACGAAGCCCCGGTCAGCCGACCGGGGCTTTTTGCTGTGACGCGGGTCGGTCTGTGAGCGAGCCCTCTTGTGCGTACGCGTCGCCGTGTCCGGCGTCGTGGATCGAATCGTCAGGCAACCGCGATAAGACAAACTGATCAAAACGGCACCCCGCCGCCACGGTCAACCCTTCGAGAGCCTGACGTTTCGCGTTTACAGCGCGAAAGTGAGGGGCAGTTCCGGGAATTTGCACGCGATGAAAGACTCGACCCTGTTACTCGTCGGAATCGACCGGCTTGAGGGGGATGGCCTGAGTCTCCAATACTGACTTTCGCGAGCCGCTCAATATGGCCGTTGAGACCGCGGCCCCCAGTGCAGAATCGTGCCGTCGAGATCCACCGCCGCGCCGAGCGCGATGCCGTGGACCGTCAAACCGCAATCATCCGTGTCGTGATCGTACTGTACGTGAACGTGGCCGTGATACAGCGCTTGCGCACCCAGGCCGTGTGCGAGTTCCGTCAGCGCCTCGAAGCCGTAGCGATGACAGCCCGGCGCTTCGTGGGTAATCAGTAGATCGGCACGTTTCGTTGCCAGATTATCGACTTCGTCGGGCCAGATCGCACCCCGGCGCTTGAGCGGCAGCCCGTCTGTGGAATCCGGTGACAGTGTACGGAATTCGTGGCACGGGCTAAGGGCCTTGGGCTAATTGCTTCGTGGAATCCGGAATTAAGTACGCCGCCCACGGATATGACGAAAGATTTTTTCTTGTGTCACGCTGGTTCTTCAGCCGGGGCAGGTTGATCGAGCTCGATCTCATAAAGGCGATCGGTCGACCGGCACCAACTGAGGTCGCCCCGATCAAGGGCGTGCTCTGGTGAGCATGTTCGGTTGAGCCAGCATGGGATGCTGTCATCAATTTGTGAGCGCGCTGGCCGATAGGACACGATCAGCTGTACGGTCATGGGTTGGGTAACAGGATGCATGCCGGCGTGTTGGATTGGGGCTATGACGTGTAGCTTGCGGCCGACGGCCGTGCCGGAAACACGAATCAATTAAAGGACGTCTGGCCCGGACGACATGCTGAGATGGTTGGCCAAACTCTGGAAGTTGGGTGCGCAAGATACGGAACCGGCCTTGCGCAGGCGCATCATGCTCGTCAATCAGCTGGGCCTGTTTGGCGCGGTTACGACCGTGCCTTATCAGCTGTTCTATGGCCTGACGTCGCTGTCTTACTATGCGCCGGTTTTCGCCAGCAATTTGGCGATCATGGCGGGGTACCTATGGACGCTATGGGCGAACTATCGCCGGCGTCATGATTCCGCCCGTAATTTCATTGTGGTCGTAGTGATGGCGCAGCTCGCGATGGTGACCTGGTACATCGGCCGCGACCTGGGCGTCCATCTGTTCTATTTCACCCTCATCAGCATTCTGCCGCTGTTGTTCGAGCGTGCGCGCGCTCGAGCGCTTGCCCTGCTGGCAGGGAGCAACGCGCTCCTGTTCTGGATATGCGATCAGAACTTCGGCCATGCCACACCACCGTTGGCGGTGCCAGAGGTTATTCTCACGCTGGTCTTCGGTTTCAGTACGGTTGCTGCGGTCGCGTTGATAACGGCGTTTATGGTGCTTTTTCGCCAGCAGATCGACGCCGTCGAAGAAAGCCTGACGGATTCGAACCTGGAACTTGCACAACTGAGTGCGACCGATGTGCTTACCCAGTTGCCCAATCGTCGAGCCGTGGAGGCGTTTCTCGCGCGGTGGTCTGAAAAACCGGACACCTTGGTCGGCGTCGTGCTATGCGATATCGACTATTTCAAGCTCTATAACGACCATTACGGTCATTTGCGAGGCGATGAAACGCTGTATGCGATTGGCGCGGCGCTGCGGGATTCCACACGCAGCGATTTCGATCTCGTGGCCCGCTATGGCGGCGAGGAGTTCATCATTCTTCTGCCGCAAGCCAACCACGGTTATATCAAGGAAGCGGTCGAGCGGCTGCGCGCTGCCGTAGAGGCGCTGGCGATCGAGCACCGCTATCGCCCCGATGCACTCGAAGTCGTCACCATGAGCATCGGGTACAGTCAGTTCGAAAGCCGCGGCAAGCGGCGCGCGCCGTCGACACGAGAACCGATCGACGCGGCTGACAAGGCGCTGTATCGGGCCAAGAATCTGGGCCGCAATCGGGCCGAAAGCGGCTTTCGCGGCGCTAACGATTAACCGCCGCGCCAACTCGTGAGCTGGATGGGTCCGCTGCCTATCCGGCTGAACCGAGATAGAGCCGGATTGCGCCTGCCGCAGAGCATGAGCCTGCCGAGCTAGCCGCCCATGGCAAGTGCGCCCGACGGCATGCTGGAAGACGGCGTGTGATGCGAGCGCGCTGATGTTGTTCCGGCTTGATTCTCGGCATGCGCGGCGTGAGCATGCCCGCTGTCGTCGACCGTGAATTGACCGACTTCACGCGCCATTTCAACCGCCTGTTCATCGAGCGACTTGCTGGCAGCGGCGACCTCTTCCACTAGGGCGGAGTTCTGCTGCGTCACCGATTCCAGCTGTGCAATGGCCTGATTGATCTGTTCGATACCTTGCGACTGTTCGTTTGTCGCGCTCGAAATATCGGTTACCAGGCCCGTTACCTGTCGGATCCGCGATGCGATTTCGGTTAACGTGCTGTGGGTATCGCCCACCAGCTTGTTGCCGGTATCGATGGTCGATACGTTGCGTTCGATCAGCACACGAATACGCTTGGCTTCGTTGGCACTGCGGCTGGCCAGCTGGCGTACTTCTGCAGCGACCACGGCGAAGCCGCGGCCGTGCTCGCCGGCGCGGGCGGCTTCGACCGACGCATTCAGGGCCAGCAGGTTGGTCTGGAATGCAATACCGTCGATCGCCTCGACGATGTCGGTGACTTCCTGATTGGCGCTATGAATATCGCTCATCGCCTTGCGCGCATCGTCGGCGATGGCGCGCGCCTGCGTGGCCTGTTCGGATACGTCTTCAGACAGATGCTGGGCCTGGCCTGCGTTCTCTGCGGTATGGCGGACCGTCGAGGTAATCTCCTCCATGCTCGCAGCGGTTTCCTCGATCGAGGCGGACTGCTGCTCGGTTCGCTGGGCAAGGTCCTGGTTGCCTTGCGAGATTTCACCGCTGGCCACTTCGACGGACAGGGCGCTGCGCTGGATGTTTCGCACCAGTTGGGCCGTGCTTTCAGTGGCCTCGTTGAAGGCCTTGTAGAGCTGGGACAGCTCGTCGGTACCCGGTACGACCAGGCGCTGGGTCAGGTCGCCATTACGATTCGTGATGTTATGCAAGGCCTCCTTAAGCGGGCCAACGATAGCGCGCACGATGGCAATGGTGAGCACCAGCGCGAGCAGGGATGCGACCACAGCGATGGCCACATAGAACCAGAGGTCCGCGCGGGCTTCGCTGCGCAGCCCCTGTTCGGTTGCCATGATTTCGGCCGTCACTGCGTCTTCCACGGTCTTCAGCCCGCTGATCTTGATGGTCTGCCAGTCGAACCATTGCTTGGGATCGACGCCGAAACCGCCCTGGTCGGCGCGATCGATAGCCAGGTTTCGCAAGTCCTTCAGGCGGTCGATTTCCGGTCCGGAGAGGGCTTGCCGGTATTCTTCACGCATCGCGGGGGTGGCAAGGGTCTGGAACCCTTTCAAAAACGCGGCTTCAGCACCGATCAATTTCAGGAATCGGCGATACAACGCCTGCGGCATCTGGTCCGCTGCAAATGCGTTTGCGAGCACTGCACGTTCGATGCCGGCGAGATCCTTGGCTTCCAGCAGCTTGTAATAGGCTGACAGGCGTTGTGCGATCTTGGCTTGGTCTGTCGTATGCCCCAGTTTGCCGGCCAGACCCATGAGGGCTGCGTTCGTGCCAGTGTAGTGTTCCAGTGCATCGCCCAGCGGTACCGAGAGCGCATCCACCCGTGAACGCATATCGGTGGTTGCGTCCAGGCGCTGGCGGGCTGCATCAATCTGGGCGCTCAGGTCAGTGCTGAGCTGACTTTCGTCCAGCGCGGCGAGCTGATCGATGAAAGCATTCGCCTCGGTATCCGTAGCGGGGCGTTGTGCTCGCAGTTCGTCGCCGAAGGTCTGGCCCTGGCTGCCGAGAAAGCCGGCTGTCATGCCACGCTCTCGCTGGAGCTGATGTACCAGATTGCCGGCCTGTTCGGCCACGGCGGTCAGCGAATGAAGGCGATCCATTTCACTAACCACCTGCTGGCGTTGAACAATGCCGGAGACGGCGAAGTAAAGCATGGCCAGCGTTGGCAGGGTCAGCGCCAACAGAAACTTGCGACTGATGCCAATGCGATGCAAGAAGTTTGTCATTGGTTTGAAAGCTGCAGCTAGGGACGCACGACAAGACAAAAGTCTCGACAGTTGTCGTGGATAACCGATTTACCTAGAGATACGTTAGTCCTATCGGCAGCAAGGCGGCTTTTTTTTAGAAAAATTCTGTTCTACGCGTTGACGGAGCGAAACGCGGGGTCGGCAGCGTTGCAGAAGGGCAGAATCCATCTGCGCAGTAGAGTGCTACGCACTGAGCGCAGGCCGCGCATGTCGCGTAACGGGCTCGTCGATGTGAGCGATGCGCACAGGCTCGACGCTTGCCTTGCAGGCGCGTATGCAAAGCGCGTGTTCTGATACAGCCCGCGCGACAAGGTATAGGCGGGCATCTGCGCCTGCCGTGCCGGCAGGGGAAAGGCTGCTTATCGTGAGTCGCGCTCGAACTCGTTCATGGCGTTCATGAGGTCGTCGTCATCGTCGGCCTGTTCGGCGGCGCTGTCGGCCATGGCGTCGAGTTCGTCCGTGGGCGGCACGTCGAAGCGCGGCGGCGCCGGCGGCGCGTCGTCAACGGCCGAGTCTGTCGTGGCGTTGCGCGGCGAAGCGGCGGCTTTTGGCGTGCGTTCTGGGGTTGCCTTACGGGGCGGCTGTTTCGCGTCGTCCGGCGCCTTTTTCTGTTTGTCGCTGGCCGTCGCACAGATACAGACCTGGCCGTCGGTCCAGACCACCTGCGTGATTTCGGCGCGCCATTGCTTGTTGGCCCGGGTGACGATCTGAACGGCATCGCCAACCTGGACCGGCTCCTGTGTTTTGCAGCCCCAATCGCCGTTGCGCAGTTTGCAGGGGCTGGCCTCGATCAGATCGTCTTCACTCATGGCGTTCGTCGCAGTATCGGCGGTGTTCGGGATATTCGTGCGCGCAACGCTATGTGCATTCGGGCGCAATTTCCAGTGTGTGGGCAGCGCGGGTGGTCTGTGTTCACGGACTTCGATTGCCGACCACGGCGATCGATGCGGCCTCAGTCGCCCGCAGGTCGGCGCAGTCCGTCGATCAGAACATCGATCATCGGTGCGACACGTTGCTGCCAGTCGGGCTCGGTCTGGATCAGGCACATGCCGACCACGGCATGCAGTACGTCGCGCGCGGAAAGCGCGTCACGCAGCAGCTTCTGCGTGACGCATCGGTCGAGCAGGCTGCCGAGCGCGTCGATCAAACGGGCGGAGGTGGCCTGCGACACGGCCGACTTGGTTTCGGCCGATATGGCCAACGCCGAGATCATGCCGGTCTTGGTGGCGACCAGCGATACCAGCGCTTGCAGCCAGTCGCGCAGGGCAGCCACCGGATCGGGCGCTTGCGTGCGTGATGCGGCCAGGGCGACCAGGTGATCGACCTCGTGCTCATAGACCGCGGTATAGAGATTTTCGCGCGAGGGAAAATGCCGATATAGCGTGCCGATGCCCACGCCCGCTTCGCGCGCGATGCCTTGCAGGCTGGCGTTTGCGCCGTTTGTGGCAAACACCGTTCGCGCCGCTGACAGCAGCCGCTCGCGATTGCGCCGTGCATCCGCTCGCTGGGGGCGGCCGCGTGGTTTCGTCTTCCCCTCGTTATTGCTCATCGTCGAAGTGTCTGTACAAAGCGGAGGACGCCTCCGTATATTGAATCGGAGACGTGAAACGGCGCGTATAGTGTTTCACGGCTACGGTTTTACCCGTCATCTTACCGGAGGCTGCGCATGTCGCTGGCTATTCAAATAACGCTTAACGGCGAATCGCGCGCGATTGAACTGGACGATCCGCGTATCACGTTGCTCGATCTGCTGCGCGAGCGCCTTGAGCTCACCGGCACCAAAAAAGGCTGCGACCGCGGCCAGTGCGGTGCCTGCACCGTGCTGGTCGACGGCCGGCGCGTGAACGCCTGCCTAACGCTCGCGGCCAGCCTGGAGGGTGCGAGCGTCGAAACGATCGAAGGCGTGGCCGATGGCCCCGAACTGCATCCGGTTCAGCAGGCCTTTATCGATCACGACGGCTTTCAGTGCGGTTTCTGCACGCCGGGGCAGATCATGAGCGCGATCGGCCTGTTGCGCGAAGCACGCGTTCACGGCGACCCGGAACGCGTGCGCGAGCAGATGAGCGGCAATCTGTGTCGCTGCGGCGCCTACGCCGGCATCGTCGAGGCCGTGCTTGACGCCGAACGCCTCACGGCGCGCGAGTCCGAGCGGGGTGTGGCATGAATCACTTCGACTACGTTCGCCCGACGACTATCGAAGACGCCGTCGCCGCCGCGAGCGAGCCCGGCGCGACATATCTGGCCGGCGGCACCAACCTGCTCGATCTGATGAAGGGCGGGGCGATCAAGCCGGCGCGGCTGGTGGATATCACGCACCTGCCGGCACTGAACAGGATCGAACGCGACGAGGGCGGCGGCGCACGCATCGGCGCGCTGGTAAAAAATGCCGGTCTGGCCTACGACGACGAGTTCGCCCACGACTTCCCGGCCGTGGCCGAAGCCTTGCTTGCCGGCGCGTCGCCGCAACTGCGCAATGCCGCTACTGTCGGCGGCAATCTGCTGCAGCGCACGCGCTGTGCCTATTTCTACGACCCGGCTAGTGCCTGCAACAAACGCGTGCCCGGCGCCGGCTGCGATGCACGCGATGGCCTGAACAGTAATCATGCGGTGCTTGGCTTCAGCGACGCCTGTATCGCCACCCAGCCCTCCGATTTCTGTGTGGCGCTGGCCGCGCTTGATGCCGTGGTCGAAATTGCAGGTCGCGAAGGCCAGCGTGAAGTCGCGCTCACCGATTTCCATCGGTTGCCGGGCGACACGCCGCACCAGGAAACCCGGCTTGCGCCCGGCGAACTCATCGTCGGCGTTCGCCTGCCTAAAGAAGCCGCGGCATTTGCATGGCATTCGCGTTATTTGAAAGTGCGTGAGCGGACTTCTTATGCCTTTGCCCTGGTTTCGGCTGCTGCTGCACTCAAGATCGACGATAACGGCACGATTACCGACGCGCGTATCGCGATGGGCAGCATCGCCGCCAAACCATGGCGCGCGTATGACGCCGAGGCCGGGCTGATCGGTTCTCAGATCGGCATCGAAGCATTCGCTGCCGCGGGGCGGGCCGCTTTGGCCGGTGCAGCGCCCTCGGGCGATAACGCCTACAAGATCCCGCTGGCCCAGAATGCCGTTGCGCGCGTACTGGCTCGTGCGGCTGCCGGCACCCCGCGCGAATTGCCGGCCCTGCCCGGCGCGCCTTTCGCCACTGCCACTGGAGAGCTCGCCCATGTCTGAGTTCGTCCCCATCACCGCCCCGGCGCGTCAGCGCCAACAAGCCAGCATCGGCCAGCCGGTCAAGCGCCGCGACGGCGTGGCCAAGGTCACTGGCGCCGCCACGTATGCCGCCGACAATCATCCGAAGGACATGCTGCATGCCGTCATGGCAGTAGCGACCATCGCCAACGGCCGCGTGCGCGCGCTCGACGTAGCGGCGGCCAAAGCGCACCCGGGTGTGGTTGAAGTCATGACGCCGGAGAATCGCCCGGCACTGGCCAAGAACCCCGACGATCGCGACAACCCGTTCATGTTCCGGCTCGACCTGTTGCAAAGCGATCGCGTGCGCTACGCCAATCAGCCCATCGCCGTGGTGATTGCCGAAACCTTCGAGGCTGCGACCGAGGGCGCCGCGTTGCTGGCACCGCGGTACGACGTCGAGCCGGCGCAGCTCGATATGCACGCCGATAGCGAGGCGTTCGTGCCCGAAGCGGTCGGCCCCGGCGCGCCGGCTGAAAGCCATGTCGGCGATATCGACGCGGGTCTGGCCCAAGGCAGCCATCGGGTCGATTCGACCTATGAAACGCCGGCGCAGTATCACAACCCCATGGAACCGCATGCGGTGGTCGCAGCCTGGGAAGGCGATAAGCTCATTGTCGATACGCCCAGCCAGGCGATGACGATTGCGCGCGGTCGCTTGGCCGGGCTGTTCGGTATCGATGCAGACGACGTGCTCATCCGCAGCCCTTATCTGGGCGGCGGTTTCGGCTGCAAGGGCGCGCTGATGAGCCCGCAGGTTCTGGGGATTCTGGCCGCGAAAATGGTCGGTCGTCCGGTCAAGCTGGTGCCGACCCGGCCGCAGATGTACGGCCCGCTCGGCCATCGCGCGCCGACAAGCCAGACCTTGCGTCTGGGCATGGACGACGCCGGCAAACTCACCGCGTTGTCGCACCATGCCCGTACCACTTCATCGATGTTCGACGAGTTCTTCGAGCCGTCAGCGAATATTTCACATACGCTTTATGCCAGCCTGGCGATCTCGACCACGCACGACGCCGTGCGCGTGCATACCGGTACGCCCATGTTCATGCGTGGGCCCGGCGAAGCCAGTGGCTCGGTCGCGCTGGAATCCGCGATCGACGAAGCCGCCCATGCCTGTGGCATGGACCCGCTGGCCTTCCGGCTGGCCAACTATGCCGACGTCGAGCCGATCTCCGGCAAGCCGTTTTCCTCCAAGCGGCTCTACGACTGCTATGCCCAGGGCGCAGAACGCTTCGGCTGGGCAAAGCGCGTACTGGCGCCGCGCTCGATGCGCGACGAGAACGGCCTGCTCGTGGGCTGGGGCCTGGGGACGGCGACGTTCCCGGTCATCATGTTCGAAGCGGAAGCCCGCGCGATCATCCGTGCCGACGGCACCGGCGTGATGGAAACCGGTGCCCAGGACATGGGCCAGGGCGCCTGGACCGCGCTTGCCCAGATTGCAGCGGACAGCCTCAAACTCGAACTCGATCAGACCGTGTTTCGTGCTGGTACGTCCGACCTGCCGGACGGCGGTGTCGCCGGCGGTTCGGGTCATACCGCGACTGTGGGCAACGCCATCGACGCGGCCGGGCGCAATGCCATTGCCCGGCTCATCGACATGGCCGTTGCCGATACGGACTCGCCGCTACACGGTCTGGCCGCCGATCAGGTTGAAGCCCGCTGGGGCCGGCTGCAGGCCGTGGACGACGGGGCCCGCAGCGAAGGCTATGCCGATATTCTGCGGCGTGCCGGGCTTCGCGAACTCGAAGGCCATGGCCGCGGGCGCGCCGATGCCGATGTGGGCGAACGCTATGCCATGCATGCGCATGGCGCGGTGTTTGCCGAGGTCAAGGTCGACCCCGATTTGGGCCAGATGCGCGTCACACGCATGGTCGGCGCATTCGCCGCGGGCCGCGTGATCAACCCGCGTATGGTCGAAAGTCAGTTCTTTGGCGGCATGATCTGGGGCCTGGGGTTCGCGCTGCACGAAAAAGCCGAAACTGACCCGCGCACCGGCCGCATCATGAACGCCAATCTGGGCGAATATCATGTGCCGACCAATGCCGATGTCGCGAATATCGAAGCCCTGATCGTCAACGAAGACGACCCGCACGTGAACGTGCTTGGCATTAAGGGTGTCGGCGAAATCGCGGTCACCGGCACGGCCGGCGCCATCGCCAATGCCGTTTGGCATGCCACCAGCAAACGCGTCCGCCGGTTCCCCATCGGTGTGGCCGATATGATCGCTGAGCCGGCGACCGCAGACTGATGTAGCCATAAAGGCAGGGCGGCTTGTTGCCGCCTTGCCTGTGCAAGCGTTTTTAGACGGACTGGAACAGCTCGCCGAGCGGCCGTCAAAAACGGGTTGGCGAGCGCGCGACGCTGAGGGCCGGCCCCTTTACGCCTCCAACACGGAAACGTAGTTCGCTACGGCCGCACCGCCCATATTGAAAATCAGCCCCAGCTTGGCGTTGGGCAGCTGGAGCTCGCCGGCCTGGCCGGTGAGCTGGCGATAGGCGATCGCATGCATGGATACGCCGGTCGCGCCGACCGGGTGGCCCTTGGCTTTGAGCCCGCCAGAGAGATTCACCGGCAGGCGGCCGTCGCGATAGACGCTGCCGTCCTCGATCGCCCGTGCGCCCTGGCCCTTGGGCGCGAGGCCCATGGCTTCGTAGGTGAGCAGTTCGGCGATGGTGAAACAGTCGTGGACTTCGGCGAAGTCGATATCGTCGACTGTGACGCCGGCCTGTTCGAGTGCCATCGCGAATGCGCGTTCGGGGCCTTCGAAGGCCACGAAGTCACGACGGCCCATGGGCAGGAAATCGCTCACGTGCACGGCCGAGCGAAAACGGGCGGCGTTTTGGAAGTTCGCGGCGTTGTCTTCGGCGGTGAGCACGATCGCGGCGGCACCGTCGGTGACCAGTGAGCAATCGGTCAGGCGTAGCGGCGGCGCGATTTCGGGGTTCTTGTCGCTGACCTGGCTGCACGCGTCAAAGGAGAATGCCTTCTGCATATGCGCCAGCGGATTACGCATGGCGTTGTGGTGATTCTTGGCCGCGATATGGGCCATGGCATCGAGCGGGCTGGCATAGCGCTCGGCGTACTGCTGCGCGGCCACGCCGAACACCTGCGGAAAGCTCAGGATCTTTTCATCGTCGTCGTTCTGATAGCCCGCGCCAGCCAGAGCCGTGGTCACATCGGCAGTGGGGCGATGGGTCATTTTTTCGGCGCCGACCACCAGCACGGTCTGGGCCTTGCCGGCGAGAATGGTGTTCATGCCCGCATGGATGGCAGCCGAGCCGGAGGCACAGGCGTTTTCGGCGCGCATGGCCGGCTTGAAGCGCAGCTCCGGATAGGCCTGATGAATCAGCGACGAGGCAAAGCCGTCGGTGACCATGCCGGAATTGAAGTGGCCGAGAAATACCGCATCGATCTGCTCGGGGGCGAGGCCGGATTCTTCTACTGCTTCGCGCGTGGCGGCAACGATCAGCGCTTCCAGGTTGTCTTCGAGCCGGCCGAACTTCGTATGGCCGCTGCCGACGATTGCCACGGTATTGCTCATATCGTATTTCTCGGGTTGAAGAGGTAGGCGCCAAAATCGGGGCGCTTATCCCGACCGTTGTACGAGTGCCGTGAGAATTACGCAACCGCGAAGCGAGCTTTGCTCGAACCGGGCTTCGACAACCGTTGGCGATGCGCGCAAGCGCCGCTGCTATGATCCCGCCCCGCTTTTGTCCTGGATCTGTCTCGTGACCACGCGTCGTCGTATTCTCAAACAACTCACTGCGGGTGCCGCGCTATCAGTGCTCGGTATGCCCGCAGTTCTTGCCCGCGAGGCTGACGATTTTGCGGCCACGATGCACAAGCTCGAAAAGCGTCATGGCGGTCGCCTTGGCGTTTGCGTGCTCGATACCGGCAGCGATCGATATATCGCCCAGCGCGGCGATGAGCGCTTTCTGTTGTGCAGCACGTTCAAGGTTGTCGCCGCGGCGATGATCCTGTCGCGTGTGGACGCGGGCGAGGAGTCTCTCGACCGGCATATCGACTACGCCACGGCCGACCTCGTGACCTATTCGCCCGAAACCGAAAAGCATGCCGGCACCGGCATGACGCTGGGCGCGATCTGTCGTGCCGCAATCACGTTGAGCGACAACACCGCCGGCAATCTCATGCTTCAAAGCCTGGGTGGCCCCAAGGCGCTGACTGCCTTCATGCGTTCACTCGGCGATGACGTGACCCGTCTGGATCGTTACGAAACAGCGCTTAACGAATATACGCCCGGCAACCCGCACGACAGCACCACGCCGCGAGCGATGGTGGGGCTCATGCAGAAGATTCTGCTGGGCGATCGTCTTACTTCGTCCTCGCGCGATCAGCTCATTGCACGGCTCGAAGCCAATGAAACCGGCGACAACCGTTTGCGCGCCGGCCTGAGCGAAAGCTGGCGTATCGGCGACAAGACCGGCTCCGGCGGCAACAACACGGCCAATGATATTGCCATCACCTGGCCCGAAGGCGGCGCGCCGGTACTGATTGCGACGTACTACACGGGCTCAAGTGCGTCGAAAGCACAGCGCGATCGTGTCCTGGCCGACGTAGGCGCCGTTGCGGCGCGCTGGCATGGCATCGGATGAGCGCGTATCGCTGAAATCCGCCATGGATGTACGAGCGTGTTACTGGAAACCGATGGTCAGACATGGAGCATGACTAAGACTCGTCGGCAGGCCGCTGCGCAGCGCCGTCACGATATTCGCGTCCGCTTTGCAAATCGATATAGAAGTGCATGGGTTCGCCGTCGTCAGGATCGAACAGCACGTGGCCATCGTCTTTGATATAGCCGTATATGGGCGGCACCGCGACGTAGCCGGTCTCACTGTCGAGCAGACCGGCGCCGACAGACTTGCCCTCGCTGTTCTTGGCTCGGTAGCCGACGCGGCCAGGGGCCAACGGCAGGCTGTCGATCGCGATGTTCGCCGCTCGAAACACCGAGCGGCGGTTTTCGCTGTCGTAGACGCCCTTGCGGTCCTTGCTATCCGTGCCTGCGTAGCGGTGCGGGCCGAGCGCGCCGCGCCCCATGGCGGCCATGGGCAGCGGCTCGAACGTCAGGTTGGGCGCGAGCACGCCATAGGGCTCGGTATAGCGAAACAGCATGCGCCCGTCGGCGAGCATGCAATAGAAACCTTCGCACCAGCGGCCGTCGCCGTCGAACAGGAACGTGAGCGTCTTGCCGGGCTCGGTCTGGCCGGTGCGCGTCACTCGCGAGACGAGTGCAAACCAAGGACTGTTCGGCACGGGCATGAACGTGGCTACGTTCGTGCCGGCGAAATCCCGTGCCGCGAGGCGTGTGCCGTCCGCGAATCGGTAGTCAGCCAGCGTGGTCGGAAGTGGGTGCGACAGGTCGGGGAACAGATAGAACCGGCCGGCCTCGTCTTCGAAGACGTTTGAACGCGGCACGGTGATCGATTCGCCGTCTTCGGTTTCGAATGGCACGCCGTAGCGTTCGGTATAGACAGGCGCATCGGTTGCTTGGCCGTTGGCGTCGGTGCGGCGGTGGCGTTTGTCATCGATACGCTGCAGAAAATCACCGCCGGCGAGGCGGTCGCGAATATCGTGCGCGACGGCGCTCAAACGGCCGGTGCCGCTGTCGGCATAGAGGGTGTTGTCGATCACCACCGCACCGTCCGGCCAATGGTCGATCCGTAGGTCGCGGGGGCGATGGCGCTCGGGTTCCCAGTCATCGCGCCAGTACTGGCTATCGGCACCGCCCTTTTTGTCGTCGGGGCGGTCGCTTTCATAGAGCGTTTCGCCCGTGGCGGGGTCGTATACCCGCCAGACGGCGCGCGGCACTCGGGTGGTCAGTGTCGGCCCGTTATGCGATGTGCTCAGAATGTTGAATTCCGGCCAGAGGCGCCATTCCCAGACGCGCCACCAGGCGTTGTATTCCGTCTTGGTCACGACGAGCGCGGCATACGGCGTGTCGATGAACTCCATGGCGGCATAGTCGAAATCCAGTGCCATATGGCCGTGGGCGTCGACCAGCCCCCAGCGATCCTTGGCGGTGGCGACGGGCGCAAAACCGTGGTTGCCGGGTCGGGCTGTTTGAAAGCGCGGCTCGATGAGTAGTTGTTCGTCGCGGGTCGAGAAGCCGAACTGCCCGTCGGCGCCGCGCCACGGCACCATCCGAGTATCGGGTGCCTTGTCGTCAGGCGTGCTACACGCGGCCAGAGCAAGCGCCAGCAATGCGAGCAGTACCGTACGGGTCAGCAGGCGACGCCGGCTGCGAACAGACGTAGGCGTTGTCGTCATCGCGGCACGGTGCTGTCTTTCGCCGCCGAAGAGGCAGGCTCGAACAAACGCCCACAGAGGGCGCCCGACGCCAGCGCGATCGGGGTGAAGACGACGGCTTGTATGTTCTCTACGTCCGGGGTCCATAGCGCTATGGCTGCGACCTGGAGCAGCCAGCCCAGCGTGCCGGCAAGCGCGCCAATACCCCATCGGCTGCGATGGCCGCTGTGATATTTCATCCAGCCGTACAAAGCACCGGCCATGGCCGCCGAGGGGCCGGCAAAGAAATAGGCGAATATCGAGAAGAACAGCCAGCTGCCGATTACCTCATCTAAGCTAACCGGCATGTCCAACGCCGACGCCGACGCCGCGAGCATCGGCAGCACCAACAGAGCCGTGCCGACCGGCGGTCCAGCCAGGGCGAATCGCCAGGTGCCGGCCCAGATCGGGCCCAGTAGGCCCCGATTACCCGAGCGTCGGTGCAGTGAATGATCCCGAGCCGGGTGGTGGTCAATTGTCATGTGGCACCAGGCGGGCGGGGTCGCTGCATAGTCTGCCCGACTACGCCGTCCCCTCGCCACGATCGATCGTGGACAATTTTATGCTCAAAGTTCTTCAATATCATGCGCTTGTGTTTTTCGCGTAAGATGAGCTGGCAATGCCGACAAGGAGTTTCAGCGCTTGCCCTCATCTTCGGTTCGTATCGGCTGTGCGCTTTTTGTCGTCGCCGGTATAAGTCCGCTTTCAGGTTGTAGCGACGGCGGCACGGCCGTACTCGAGTTCGGCGAAAGCGATCCGCTCAACGGCGGCATGCGGCCGATTCCCGCAAGCCTCAGGGTTTCCGTCGACGAGCGGTTCGGCCAATTCGGCGAGCTGCGGCTCGAATCGATGGAGCCGCAGGAAATCCCGTACGAGAGCAAGAACAACCCGGGCACGACGTTCTACAAGCATCGCTATCGCATGCGACTGACCTTCGTCGACGATCTCGACGCCAGTCAGCGTCAGTCGATACGAGATATCTTCGACGAGCTGCACGACGCACGCGAAAACTGGCCGCCTGGAATCACGGTGGACGGCGACACCAGTCAGGTAGCGCTAGGCCATGGCGGCGCATCGCTGATCTATTTCAAGCAATACCGCTATGGCATCGAGATGCCGGCCACCAATAATCCGACGCACTGCATCGTCCGGCTCGAATTCGAGCCACCACTACCAGTCGATTTCGACACCTTCGATGCCGCGGCCAGAAAACATGCGATCGATTTCGAGTATGCGCCCTTGCACGAGGCCTTTACATCGGATCGCTTCGAGGTGAGCCAATCCCATGGCACCGGTTTCGGCGTCTCGCCCACGCTGCACCATGTAAGACTGGATTTTGGCGTCATCGGTGATGCCATCGACATGGGGCCGGGCCGCGGCGGCATGGCTTCGAGCGGCAGTCACGACGAGTGCAACAAACGTGTCGCCGAAACCGGCCGTCCGTTTTCTTTCGACATCGGCTGGACGTTCGATCGCGTGGTCGATGCCGAACTGGATTTCGCCGAAAGCGGCTAACGCCTGTACGACATCAAACACGTGCTCAGCTGCGCGGCGGCCAGTTCTTGAACTGCTTGGGCCGCGGCGGCGCATAGGTGCGGCTCTTGGAGGTGCTCAGGCCCTGGCGGACCAGCCCTTCGGCCAGACACACGGCGGCGGCCACGCCGTCGATCACCGGCACGCCGGTCCGTTCGATCACCCGCTGGGTGAGCCCCGACATGCCGCCACAGCCCAGACAGATCGCCTCGGCCCGGTCCTCTTCCACGGCGGCCACGGCCTGTTCGACGATACGCTCGATAGCGGCGTCGGGGTCGCGTTCGAGATCGAGCACGGCCAGTCCGCTGGCGCGTACCGAGGCACAGCGGCGATCGAGGCCGGCCAGCAGCAGGCGGTCTTCGATCAGCGGTACGGCCCGGTCGAGGGTGGTGACCACCGAATACTTGTGGCCGACGAACATCGCGCTCGCCGCGGCGGCTTCAGTTATATCCACCACCGGCACGTCGAACAGCTCCTGTAGACCTTCGCGGCCGTGCTCGCCGTAGCCGGCCTGGATGATGGCATCGTATTCGCCCTCGTAGGCACGAATGGTTTCCATTACCGCGACCGCGGCCACATAGCTTTCATAGTTGCCTTCGACCGATTCGGCGCCAAAGGCCGGCGTGAGCGCGACGATTTCGGTGCCGGGGGCGGCCACGCGCCGCGCCTGGGCGGCGATGGCATCGGTCATGGAAGCGGTGGTGTTGACGTTGGCGATGAGAATTCGCATGCAATGCTCTTTTAAGTTAGGGAGCCTCTGATCTGTTCATACACGGTTCGCGTTTGTGTCCCAAAAGGCCTCGATACAAGGCGCATGGCGCCGCGTCATAGCCATTCTATGACCAAGCCATGCAACGCCGTAGCGGGGCCTTTTGGGCCAAACCGCCCTGCGGCAGGGCTTTTGCGCGCGCCTGAGCGGCGCGCATTCTTGTTTATTTGCAATCAGCAAACTGCGGCTCGCGGATGCTCGTTGGTCGCGCGCAAAAGACTCCGGCGCGACCGTGCATGAATAGATCAGAGGTTCCTCAGATACCGGGGCGCGAAATGCCCGCGCCGCTCACGTCGTTGAAGCGCTGGCCGCGCGGTACGATCAGCAGATACAGCACGGCCGCGATTGCCGCGCCGAAGAACCACGAAAAACCGGCCACGCTTTCAAACGCGGGCACGAGGGCGATCACCACGCCGACGATGGCAGCCGGGATCAGCGCGGCGAAAGCGCGCCGATGGACGCCGCCGGTGTAGTGGTAGTCGCCGTCCGGGCGTTCGCTGTAGAGGTCCGGCACATTCACGCGCTCGCGGCGCAGCAGCCAGTAGTCGGCCATGATCACGCCGAAGAGCGGCCCGAGCACAGCACCCAGCCCGCCCAAGAAATACTCGATCACCAGCGGGCTGTTGTAGAGGTTCCAGGGCAGAATCACCGCGCCCAGCACCGCGCTGATCACGCCAGCGCGTTTGAAGTTGAGCGCGCGCGGGGCGATATCGGCCAGGGTATAGATCGGGGCCACGAAGTTGGCCACGAGATTGACCGCCACGGTGAGCACGATCAGCGCCAAACTGGCCGGGATCTGCAGCCAGGGCTGGGCCATGCTGCTCACAATATCCGCCGGGCTCTGGATGATTTGGCCGTCGATTTGAAACTGGGCGCCGGCGAGCACGACCACGATCGCTGCGAACAGCATCATGTTGAGCGGAATACCGGCCAGGTTGCCCACCACGATCGCGCGCCGGCTCTTGGCACAGCG
This sequence comes from Salinisphaera shabanensis E1L3A, assembly GCF_000215955.2. GTDB lineage: Bacteria > Pseudomonadota > Gammaproteobacteria > Nevskiales > Salinisphaeraceae > Salinisphaera > Salinisphaera shabanensis. The sequence continues at coordinate 16,297 of NZ_AFNV02000005.1, read as the reverse complement.
GGTGAAGTCGCTGAAATTCAGGGCGAAGGTGGCATAGATGACCACCCACAGGCCCGCGCCGGCGAAGATCTTCTGCCACATCGCGGCACCGGTAAGCGGCTCATCGATCGACCACGCCATGGTGAAGTTGGCCTGGGCGAGCACCCAGATCGCCAGCAGCGCCATGGTGGTGAGAATCACCGGCCCGGCCAGCGATACATAACGGCGCACCATGGCCATGCCATAGCTCACGATCACCACCTGCAACAGCCACAGGGCCGAAAACGATATCCACCCGAGCAACGACAGACCCAGTACCTGGGTCTGTTCCAGTGAGGCCAGCCCGGGCGCGATCGTCACCAGCACCACGTTGAGCACTTCCGCGGCCAGAAATGTCTGAATACCGAACCACACGATGGCCACGGCGCCGCGGGCAATGGCGGCAATACGCCCGCCGTGGATACCAAAGGCGATACGGCTCATCACCGGAAAGGGCACGCCCGTACGCTCGCCGACAAAGCCGGAGAGCGTGAGCATGCCGAACAGCACGATCGCGCCAATGAGCATGGTGGTCATGATTTGCCAGGCGCCCAGGCCCAGCGCGAACAGCCCGATCGCGAAGGTGTAGTTGCCCAGGCTATGCACATCGTTTGCCCAGAGCGTAAACACGCTATAGGCGCCCCAGGGGCGAAAATCACGCTGCACGGGGGCGAGGTCGTTGTTGTACAACCGCGGGCTGGGCTTGGGCACGTCGCTCGGCCGGCCGGTGTAGTCGGTATTGGCCGGGCTCGCTGTGGAAGTGTGATCGCTCATTGATCGCCTCCCGCCAGCGACTCGGGCACATCGACCACTATGGTCGCGTCGAGCGGCACTTCGTCGCAGTTGGCTTCGGGGCCGGCGCGGTGGACCTCCAGGAATTCGCAGACACGATCGAGCGCGATCATCGGGTGGTGCCACACGCCGCGCCGGTAGTTGATGCCCTGATCGCCGTTGGCCACGAAGGCCCGCAGCGTATCGGCCGTGGGCACATCGCCGGCCGGTGCGACGACGACGATATAACGCTGGCCGTCGACCGGTACGAAAGCCTGGCTGGACAGCGGATGACGCTCCATCAGGCGCAGATCCACGGGCAGCGTTTCCGGCTGGCAGCGCATACGGCTGATGGTCGGGCGCCCGCCCTCGGCATCGAGTTCGAGCGTGGCCAGATCGGCGAAGCGTTCGCCCATGCCCTGATTGATGGCGTTCGGCGTAGTCGTGGATTCGATCACGTCGCCGAACGGCGCGAAGGTCTCGGCGCGCAGCGGCTCGGCCTGCAGTAATGTAGGCCGGCCGGTACGGGTGGTGTGGGGCATCGGTTCTCCTCCGAACTCGTGTTTCTGCGAACCGCTGAAGCGATTCTTTTATGTGTTCTTGTTATAGGGATGCGTGGCGCGCCAGTGGCGAGCGATCTCCTGGCGCTGACACACCCAGACATCGTCGTGGGCGCGCACGTAGTCGAGAAAACGCGCGAGCGCGGCCGCGCGCGCCGGGCGTCCGGCGACGCGACAATGCAGGCCAACCGACAGCATCTTCGGCGCGTCTTCGCCCTCGGCGTAGAGCACGTCGAAGGCATCTTTTAGATAGGTATAGAACTGCTCACCGCTGTTGAAACCCTGCGGGGCCACGAAGCGCATGTCGTTGGTGTCGAGCGTGTAGGGCACGATCAGGTGCGGCTCGTCGTTCACCGTGCCGTTGACCGTTTCCCAGTAGGGCAGGTCGTCGGCGTAGGAATCGGCGTCGTAGAGAAAGCCGCCGTGTTCGGCTACCAGCCGGCGCGTATTCGGCCCGCAGCGGCCGGTATACCAGCCCACCGGCGTTTGGCCCGTCGTACGCTCGATGGCATCGACGGCCTTGGCGATATGCTCGCGCTCGGTGGCCTCGTCGACGTATTGATAATCGATCCAGCGCCATCCGTGCGAGGCGATTTCAAAGCCGGCATCGACCATTGCCTGCGCCGCCTGCGGGTTGCGTTCCAGGGCCATGCCGACGGCAAATACCGTCGCGGTCAGGTCGCGTTCGGTGAACAACCGCAACAGCCGCCAGAAGCCGGCGCGGCTGCCGTATTCGTAGAGCCATTCCATGCTCATATGGCGCACGCCTTCGCGTGCCTCGGTGCCCACCATTTCGGATAGAAACGCTTCGGCGGCCGGGTCGCCGTGGAGGATGTTGTTCTCAGCGCCTTCTTCGTAGTTGATGACGAACTGCACCGCGATGCGGGCGTTACCCGGCCACTGCGCATGTGGCGGTTGGCCGGCGTAGCCGATCAGGTCGCGCGGATAGGGGGCGTTGGCGGTATCGGTTTCGCTCATGACAACGGTGTCCTGGTCTGTGTGATTCGGCGGCTGCGTCAGCGCGCCCGGCCGAGCATGTCGGCCAGCGCGGCGGGTTGCGGCGGGTCGAGTTCGAGGGCGTCGAGGCAGGCCATCAGGTGCGCGCGCATCGCCCGGCGTGCGGTGGCGGCATCGCCGGCTTCGATGGCGTCGAGCAACGCGTCGTGGGCGTCGTGCGAGCACAGCGCGGCATCGCGTGGGCGGTACAGGGCGATGATCAACGACGTCTGGCCGATCAGCTCGTCGAGAAATTCCTGCAATACGGTATTGCCGTGCAGACGCGCGAGGGCGCGATGGAAGTCGCCGGATTCGGCGATCGACTCGGCCGCGTCCGCCTCGTCGGTTGGCGTGTCGTGATCGTGGGCCAGCGTGTCGCGCAGGGCGGCGATGTCGGCTGGTGTGAGGCGCGTCATGCTCTCTTCGAGCATGGCGGCTTCGAGCGTGGCGCGGGCAGCGAACACCTCGCGGGCTTGGGCCGCGCTGGGCTGGGCCACACGGGCGCCGCGGTTGGGGCGAATTTCCACCAGCTTGCGGCTGGACAACTGAAACAATGCCTTGCGCACCACCGTGCGGCTCACCTCGTACAGCTCGCCGAGGCGTTCTTCGGACAACCGCGTGCCCGGCGGCATGCGCTGGTCGTAGATCGCACGGGTAATATCCGCCTCGATCCGGCGATCGATGGGCAGTGCCTTGTCTTCGTTATCGCTCACGAGCGCGTCCCCGGCCGGGCCAGTGCGTCCATGCGCGGATGCCGGTTCACGTCCTTGTAGAGCAGATAGCGAAAACGCCCCGGCCCGGCGGCATAGCAAGCCTGTGGGCAGAAGGCGCGCAGCCACATGAAATCGCCGGCCTCGACTTCGACCCAATCCTCGTTGAGCTGGTAGATCGCCTTGCCTTCGAGCACGTACAGGCCGTGCTCCATCACATGTGTTTCCGAAAACGGAATCACGCCGCCCGGCTCGAAGGTCACGATCGTCACATGCATGTCGTGCGACAGATCGTCGGCATCGACAAAGCGACTGGTCGCCCACACGCCGTTGCAATCGGGCATGTAGTCGGGGGCCACATCGTCATCGTGGGTGACGAACGACGCGGGGGCTGCAATGCCCGCCACCGGCTCATAGGCCTTGCGTATCCACTGAAAACGCAGCGGGTTGTTGCCATTGTTGTGCAGCGACCATTTCGTATCGGGTGCGATGAACACATAGCTGCCGGCATGCAACGTGTGCGTTGCCTCGCCCAGCGTCAGCTCGGCGGCGCCCGAAAGCACGAACAGCACGCCTTCCACGCCCGCTTCCGGCTCGCCCTGATCGCAGCCGCCGCCGGGGCCGACTTCCATTGCGTACTGGGCAAAGGTCTCGGCAAAGCCGGTCATCGGCCGGGCCAGAATCCAGGCTCGTGTCTCGCGCCAGTGCGGCAGCTTGCTGGTGACGATATCCCGCATCGTGCCGGCCGGAATAACGGCATAAGCGTTTTTGAATACCGCGCGATCGACCGTGCGAGCGGTCTGTGGCGGCAAGCCGCCGGGCGGAAAAGCGTAGCTGCGGTCGGTCATCGTCGGGTATCGCTGGCTATAAACATGAATGGATCCTAATGACAATAATAATTGGATACAATTTGCTTTGTGCGTAGTAGACAATTGTCGTAGGCAGACCGGTGAGACGTTATATCGGTTCGCTCGTGCAGCGCGGCATACGCGCTTCACATGCCGTTTGGGGCGGGGACGGGGAGTCGAAGCGGAGCTTCATGCAAGCCTGGTCACCAAGACCTTGAGCGGGCGGGAAGCGGCCGCTAGCGCCGCCATCGTGCAAGTGGCGGGCTAACCGGCGAACTGGGAAGAAAGCGCGCTACGACAGGTAGCCGGCGCGGCGTTTGGCGGCCTAGCGCTGCTGTTCCAGCAATGCGTCGCGCCGCAGGTGGTGGTAGAGCATGTCCACGAAGGCCTGAATCTCGGTGCTGTCGCTGGCATCGACACGAAGCACGCCGATATCCATACCGGGCACCTCGGCGTCGAGCGTGCGCCGGGAGAGGTGTTCGCCGTCGAGCGTCCACGGGCGGAACACCATGTCGGACAGAATGGTGATGCCGACATTGCGTCCGACCATGCTACGTACCGCTTCGATAGAGTGGCTCTGGAAAACGACCTCCGGCCGTACCGGGCTGGCCTGCCAATAGCGCGACCAGGTGCTGATGTGTTCGTCCATCTCAAGTAATACGAAGGGATACGCAGCGACGTCGACAAGCGAGATCTTGTCTTGCTGTAGCAGCGGATGGCCCGGGCTCAGCCACAGCCGACGCGGTGATGAAAAGAGCACGTCGCAGCGCAAGGCTGGGTCGGCTGCGATGTTGTCGGTGACCATCACGCCCAGGTCGAGTTCGCCGTTTTTCACCCGTCGCTGCATGCCGGCGATATCGTCTTCGATATAGGTCACCGACAGCTCGGGCAGCATGGTTTGTTGCCAGCGCAGCAGGCGCGGCAACAGATAAGCCGAGATGGTTTCGGTCACGCCCACCCGCAGGCGTCCGGTAAGGTTGGCCGGTTCGTTGTCGAGGTTAAGACGGGCCTCTTCGACGGTTTGCAGGATGCGCGTGGCGTACTGTTGCAGGCGTCGGCCGCTGTCGGTGGGCGTGAGGCCGCGGGCATGGCGGATGAACAGCTGCTTGTCGACATCTTCTTCCAGCCGATGCAACGAGGCCGACATCGACGGCTGCGAAATATGACAGCGCTGGGCGGCTTCGGAGAGCGAGCCGCTGTCGACGACCGCTAGAAAATGGCGCAGCTGTTGCAGCTTCATGTATAGGTTTTTTCTATATCTAGGGCTCGAAAATACATATTAGATTGTTTTGAAGCGACGCCGGTACGGTTCCAGTATGGGGGATCGCAGGACAGGCCAACGGTGATGCGTCGTGTGCCAGGCTATTGCACTTTGTGCCGCTCGCGCTGCGGCACGCTCAATACCGTGGACGGCGATCGGCTGCTATCGGTTGCGGCTGACCCTACGCATCCCACCGGTCAGGCCACCTGTGCCAAGGGTCGTGCCGCGCCGGAACTGGTGCATAGCCGCGAACGCATTCTCTACCCGTTGCGGCGTACCCGCCCCAAGAGCGACGCTGACCCCGGCTGGCAGCGTATCGGCTGGGATGAAGCGCTGACCGAGATCGCCGACAAACTGGCCGACTACCGCGATCGGCACGGCGCGGAAAGCGTGGCCTTCTCCGTGACCACGCCCAGCGGCACGCCCATGTCCGACAGCATCGACTGGGTGGAGCGCTTCATTCGTCGTTACGGCAGCCCGAACACGATCTATGCCACCGAGCTATGCAACTGGCACAAGGATGTCGCGCACCAGTTCACCTTTGGCTGCGGCATGCCCGCGCCCGACTATGCGCAGGCGCGCCTGAGTATCCTGTGGGGGCACAATCCGTCGAGCGTATGGCTGGCCGAGGCGTCGAAGCTGGCCGAAGGCGGGGATGATCACGCGCCGCGCGCACTGCTGGTTGTGGACCCGCGCGCAACGCCGCATGCCCGGGCGGCCGACCTGTGGTTGCAGATCAAACCCGGCACCGACGATGCGCTCGCGATGGGGCTTGCCCGTTTGCTGGTGGCCGACGCGCATGTCGATACGGATTTCGTGCGTCGCTGGAGCAATGCGCCGTTTCTCGTGAACGAAGCGACCGGCCGTTTTCTGCGTGCGGAAAAACTGAATGCGGCGCGTACCGGCTTCGTGGTCTGGTCGCAGGCCCAGGCGAAGCCTGTATGTGTGGATACGTCGGTGGCCATGGACGAGGCGTTGGCTGGCGACGCCGCGCTCGACGGACGGTATGGCATCGCGCTCGCAGCAGGACGCGTCGTGCGGGCACGCCCGGCGTTTTCTCATTATCGATACGCCTGCGAGCAATGGACGCTTGCCCGCACGGCTGAGGCCACCGGCCTGGCGCCGGACGATATTCTGCGCGCCGCCGAGATGATTGCCGACGCTGGCACGGCGGTGAGCTATCACGGCTGGACTGGTATCGGCCAGCATGCGAACGCCAGTCAGACCGACCGCGCGATCGCCACGCTCTATGCGCTCACCGGTAGTTTCGATTGCGTGGGCGGCAACCGGATCTACGGGCCGCTGCCGATCAACCGCGTGAATCACATCACGCTGCTGGAACCCGCCCAGCGCGCCAAGGCACTCGGCATCGACGACCGGCCACTCGGCCCGCCGGCATCCGGCTGGGTCACCGCGGCCGATGTCTACGACGCCGTACTCGATGAAAAACCGTACGGCGTGCACGCGCTGTTCGGCTTCGGCGGCAATTTTCTCGCGTCACAGCCGGATGTGGAGCGCGGCCAGCGCGCGCTCGAAGCGCTGGAATTTCATGTGCATTGCGACCTGTTTCATACGCCGACCAATGCCTATGCCGACATCCTGCTGCCCATCAATACGCCATGGGAACGCGAAGGCCTGCGCCCCGGTTTCGAGATCGATGCGCGCGCGGCCGGCCTTGTACAACTGCGCCAGCGCATGGTCGCGCCGCGTGGCGAATCGCGTGCGGACTACGACGTGGCGCTGGACCTGGCCTGCCGCCTGGGCATGGCTGATGATTTCTTCGGTGGCGATATCGAGGCCGGCTGGAACCACATGCTCGCGCCGTTGGGCCTCGACGTGGCCACGCTGCGTGCCGAGCCCGGCGGTCGCGTTGTCGATATCGACGTCAGCGAGCGCAAATACGCACGGGCCACGGCCAGCGGCGAAGTGACCGGGTTTGCGACACCGACACGGCGGGTCGAATTCTATTCCGAGCGTTTGCACAGCCACGGCTATTCGGCCGTGCCCCAGGCGTGCGGGCCACCGGCGCCCGATAGCCGTTGGCCACTGCGCCTGACCACCGCCAAGGACGGCTACTACTGTCATTCGCAGCATCGCCAGATCAGTTCCCTGCGCCGGCGCTCGCCCGATCCGCGCGTGGCGTTATCGGCTGTGGCGGCGTCCGAGCGCAATATCGTCGGCAGCCAGTGGGTTGCCCTCGACGGACAACGGGGGCCGATACGCCTGCGCGCCCGTGTGGACGACACGCTCGCCGATGACGTCGTGGTGGCAGATTACGGCTGGTGGCAAGCCTGTGATGACCTCGGCCTGCCCGGCGCGCCAATCGCCGGTAGCGGCAGTTTCAATCTCAATGCCGTGATGGACGGCAACGCGCGGGATCCCATCAGCGGCGCAATCGCCTTGCGCAGCGCGCGCTGCGATGTGCGTGCGCTGGCATTCGGCGCCTGTTGGACCGGCTATCGCGATTTTCGGGTTGCCGCGATCGAGCGCGAAGGCGATGCTGTGGCCAGCGTTTATCTGGAAGCGGTCGATAACGCGCCCCTGGCCGGTTTTCGACCGGGCCAGCATCTGCCACTGCGTTTCACCTTGGCCGATGGCAGCGTGGCCGAACGCTTCTATTCGCTGTCGGATGCGGCGCTCGATACGCCAACGCGCTATCGCATCAGCGTCAAACGCCTAGCCCAAACGCCGCAGAACGCGGCGGGGCAGGTTTCCACGCATATCAACGACGCCCTGGGCGAGGGCGATATCGTGCAGGCGCGTATGCCGGCCGGGCGCTTCACGCTGCCTACGCGCCACGACGCACCTATCGTGCTCATCGCCGGCGGCATCGGCATCACGCCGTTTCTGTCGCTGCTGGAAACACTGGCCGCGACCGATGCGCAAACCATGCCGGAAATCCATCTGATCCATGCCAATCGCAACCGCGCAACGCATGCGTTTGCTACGCGTTTGAAAGCGCTCGAGGCCTTGCTGCCACGCCTTGAAGTCGTCGATGTGTATAGCGAACCGCAGGCCGGCGACGCCCTCGGGCGCGATTACGACGCCGATGGCTATGTGGATGACCGGCTCATCCCGGCGGACTGGATCGCCCGGCGGGCGCGCTTCTATCTATGCGGGCCGGCACCGATGATGACGCAAGTACGCGAACGGCTTACCGCGCGCGGCGTATTCGATTTCGAGATCTTTTCCGAAGCGTTTACATCGCCCGCGCCGGTCGACCGTGCCGGGCTGTCGGCGCAGACGGTCACGCTCAAGCGCTCGGGCGTGAGCTTCACCTGGACGCCCGAGCAGCACTCCATTCTCGACAGCGCCGCCGCCCAGGGCATCGAACTGCCCAGCGGCTGCCGGGCCGGCCAGTGTGAAAGCTGTGCGCTCAAACTCGTGGCCGGCCGTATCCAAACCGCGGTCGACACCAGCGCGCTCGACGAAGATATCTGCCTGACCTGTCAGGCTGTACCGCTCACGCTGATCGAGCTGGACGCATGAGCGCGCCGCGTTTCGCCATCATGCCATTGCCGCCAGCGGCGACCTGTTGCTCTCTTTTTATGTGGATGCCCCGATGTTGAACCTGGATGCCCAAACCGCCCGCCGCAATCTGCCCTTCGAGCGCCTCGTGCCGGCGCTGCGCGATGCCTTTGTCGCCGGCTGTCAGGCGCCCGAACGCCACCACCACCATGGCGTAGGCAATGCCGACGACAGCACGCTGTTGCTCATGCCGGCGTGGTCCGAGCGTTATATGGGCATCAAGGTGGTGAGTGTGTTTCCCGGTAACGGCAAGCGTGGCATGCCCGGACTGCATGCCAGCTATCTGCTGTGCGATGCCGATACCGGCAAGCATCTCGCGCTGATCGACGGCGACCAGATCACCGCCCGCCGTACCGCCGCGGCCTCGGCACTCGGTGCGTCTTATCTCGCCCGCGAAGATGCACGGGAACTGCTCATCCTCGGCGCCGGCCGGATCGGCTCGCTCATGGCAGACGCCTACGCGAGCGTGCGGCCGATCGAGCGCGTTCGGGTCTGGAACCCGACCCGGGCAAACGCCGATCGCCTCGTACGCGACCTCAACGATCAGGGTTTCGATGCCCAGGTCGCCACCGACCTTGAAGCCGCGGTGCGCCGGGCGGATTGCGTGGTGGGGGCCACGCTGTCCACCGAGCCGCTCATTCGCGGCGCCTGGCTGCAGCCGGGTGTGCATGTCGATCTCATCGGCAGTTTTTCGCCGGTCATGCGCGAAGCCGACGACGACGTGTTCGCGCGAGGGCGCGTGTTCGTCGACGTATTCGGCGCCCTGCATGAAAGCGGCGATCTGATCGAACCGATTCGCAGCGGCGCGCTGGCCGAAGCCGACATACAGGCCGATCTGGCCAGCCTGTGCCGCGGCGACAATCCCGGCCGCGAACACGACGACGAGATCACCGTGTTCAAGGCCGTCGGTACCGCGCTGGAGGATCTGGCGAGCGCCACGCTCATCTACGAAGCACGCCAGACCTGATTTTCAATCGATAAGAGCCCACCGGCTCTGGAAAGGGGGATTTCCATCATGTTCAGTGCACTCACCCGCGGCTGTGTCCGCGTCTTCGACCGCTATCTACCGGATCCGCTGATCCTGGTACTGATCATCACGCTGATCGTGTTCGCGGCGGGCATGATCTTCCAGGGCCACGGCCCGGTCGCCATGCTCGGCTTCTGGCAGGACGGCTTCTGGAACCTGCTCAGCTTCGCCATGCAGATGGCGCTGATGCTTGTTACCGGCTTCACTGTCGCCAAGACGCCGCTGTTCATGACTCTGGTGTCGCGTATCGCCACGGTCGCCCGCACGCCGATTCGCGCGGTGATCATGGTGGCGTTCGTATCGCTGATCGTCACCTGGTTCAATTGGGGCATCGGCCTGGTGGTCGGCGCGATCCTCGCACGCGAAATGGCCCGCCGCGTGGAAGGCGTGGATTACCGCCTGCTGGTGGCCAGTGCCTATGCCGGCTTCATCATCTGGCATGCCGGCCTGTCGGCCGCCGCACCGCTGGTCGTGGCCACGCCCGGGCACTTTCTGGAAGAACAGATCGGCATCATCTCTACGGGCGAGACGATTTTCAGCCCGCTCAATCTCATCATCTGTGCGGTCATCCTCGTGCTGCTGCCCGTGGTCTGCGGCTTCATGATGCGTGGCCTCAAGAACCCGGTCACGGTCAAGGCCGAGCAGCTCGCCGACGAATCCGCGACTGCGACGGCAGCTGATGAAGAAACACGGCCGGCCGAACGCCTGGAACAGTCCAAATGGTTGGCCTGGATCAGCGCCGCGCTGGGCTTTGCCGCAGTCATCACCTATGCCGTGGGCGGCGGCGGGCTGAACCTAAATATCGTGATCTTCGTGCTCATCTTTCTGGGCCTGGCCCTGCACGGCAGCCCGAAGCGTTATCTGGAAACGCTGGACGAAGCCGTACGCGGCGTGGCTGGCGTGCTCATCCAGTTCCCGTTCTACGCCGGCATCATGGGCATGATGAAAGCCTCCGGCCTCGCGGCCCTCATGGCCAGCGGCTTCGTGAGCATCTCCTCCGCTCACACGCTGCCACTCGTGAGTTTCCTCTCCGCCGGCTTTATCAATATCTTCATTCCCTCCGGCGGCGGCCAGTGGGCCGTGCAAGGTCCCATCCTCATGGAGGCCGCGCAATCGCTGAATGCCGATATCGGCGACGTGATCACCGGCTTTGCCTGGGGCGACGCCTGGACCAACATGATCCAGCCCTTCTGGGCACTGCCGGCGCTCGCCATCGCCGGCCTCAAGGCCCGCGACATCATGGGTTTCTGTGTGGTCATCATGCTGGTTACCGGCGTGGCCATCGGCGGGCTATTGCTGATCTAAAACAGCCGGCCTGCGCGGCGCGCGCCGTTTGGCGCGGCGCCGCCGGCGGCACGCCGTAAAAAACACGCCCGCCGCCCCCGTTGCGGTAACAAACGTATCCATTGGCCCGCGTTGATTTGCCCCGAATCTGCGACCAATGACTAATCAAGGCCCGCTACCGCGGGTCTTTTCTTTGCGCCCGGTTTTATGGAATGTTCTCTACTTGGCCTCGCAGCTACGCCTGCGCCGGCCCAGCGCGCGGCACGCCGCGCGAGACGAGGGGGAACATGAACTATCCAATCATCGCCGCGCTGGCATTACTCGCCGGCGCTACCACGGCTGCACAAGCCGATCCCGCCAACGCGCTCGGCCGAGCCGTGGGCAGCTTCAGCAGCGGCGTCAGCCAGGCCGCCATGCAGCCGCTGATCAACAGCCAGCCGCAATGGGTCACCATCGCGCCGCGTTCCAAGGAAGAATGCTTCGCCGAGTCCAATGATGTGATCAATTCCACCTTCGTCCGCTGTCGTCGCGGGCGTCAGGAATTGACGCGGTTTGACGCGGCGGGGAATCGAGTGGTGTTGAGCGAGCGAGGGATTCCGGAGTGGTGAACGCTAAAAACCTAATCGGCGAAGCTGGCTATTCGTATAGGAACGTGCCAAGCCGGCCGGATCCGCATATCGTGGAGATTGGTTTATTGCTATGCGAAAAGTGCCGTTAGCGCTATACCTAGCTTCGTCCGTATACTTGGCGTTGGGCACTAAGTAGAGCAATAGAATGCTTTTGACAGCGCAAGACCTACGATCAATCGCAGTCAGCTTGATAACTGCGGGACTCATCTATCTGGTAAGTCGCTGGTGGAAATATCGAACTAAAAAATCGCTTCGCCGTAAAATCAAAGACTTGTCGGAGCAGGAAGAATGGCTTGATGCTGTAGCGCCATCCTTTGAGAAAACGACGTTGTTTTGTTTTAAGATGGTTTTTTTCTTAGTCTTGCTAATTTGCATCGCGCTGATTATTGACCCAGTTGTCGCCTTCGTCACCGGAGCTTCCAATTTATCGGTATTTCTGAAGCTCAGCGTACTTAGCATGGCGGCGATGTTCGCGATTCTGGCATTAACCCGGCTAGAAGATATTCGTAAATACCCAGATAGCAAAGAAAAGCTAAATAAGAAGCTCAAAGCCCTTAAAGAGCGCTCAGAGAATATTACGGAATGAGCGCCCAACGAATCGCTGCAGTTGACCGCCCAAAGCGCTGCCGCGCTTCGGTCGGCAACTGAGCTTCGGCGTTAGCTTTACAAGAAGGAGATCAGCAGTATGGCAACCACCGTTATTTCTATCGGGCCGTTTCGCGACGTCCATGACATTGATGTCGCGACAACCAATGGGCGTCGTTGCACCATCGACATATACAAGAATGATAGCGGCTTTGACTCAGAAGTAACCATTCTTGATAGTGTTTCAAGCCCGTCAGGTAGCTGGGTGTACAGCACAAAGCCAGCAAGCGACTCTGCTATGGATAATTTTGATGCGGCTATCGAGCTTATTAAAAAATATCTTTCGCAAGTAGATCCACAGGATTCAATCAAATATGTTCATAATCCATGCAACACGCCATTTATAAGCGAAGCAGACCAGAACAGTGTTCTTTCAAATAAAGGGATTTCTCTCAGTGTTCGGGTCAATTAAAGCTAACAAAGCAATTAAGTTCGCTCCCTGCGGTCGCCGGACGCTCGTTCCTCGCGCCGCTTATTGCGGGCGTTAGAGATGTATAAACGAGGGAGGAAGTGATGGCTCAATACAAATACGGAAGCTATCTTTCAAAAGGGAATAGTGACGAATACGACGCTGAATACAGCCCGGGCGATACATGCAACAACTCGGGCATTTACCGATGCAAAGTATGTGGCGATGAGATCGCATCAAATAAGGGGAATCCTTTCCCTCCCCAGAATCACCACCAACATTCCGCGGGAAGTGGGCCGATCCGCTGGAAACTTCTAGTCTTCGCACAGCAAAAGAAAAATTGAAGCTCTAACAAATCGCTGCAGTTGACCGCCCAAAGCGCTGGCGCGTTTCGGGTTCCCTCCGCGGCCTTCGGCCGCTCCGGCGGCAACTGAGCTTGGGCGTTATACACAGGGGGAGAAATGGAAGCAGAGTTTTCTTGGAAAAATTTCAGTTCGTCACCGAGGTTCAAACGGCGCTTATCAACCACGCGATCAATAGGATTCTAGAGGACGACGCGAAAGAGAAGAGGCATATCTTTTCTGCTACTGGAACCTTAATAAATATGGACGATGCGTTTTACGCGGCGGAGCGTATTCCGCGAGGTAAGTCGGCGCACGAGGCTGCCAGCGAATTTGTAGGTTTCGTTTGCGATGAATCGTATGACTCAAGAGTAAACGCACCTACGTGGTTCGCGCGCTACTAGTGCATAACGAATCGCTGCAGTTGACCGCCCAAATCGCTATCGCGCTTTGGGTTCCCTCCGCGCTTCGCGCTCCGGCGGCAACTGAGCTTCGGCGTTAGGCGAAATAATGAACGACGAAAAAAAGCCTTACTACGATTACGAGCAATATTCGGCCTCACTGTCGAATATCCTCGATGAAGCCTCAAAAGAGTATTGGTCTCAGCATATCGATATCAACCGCCATCAAATAATGGTGGCAAGAACGTATCTGTGGGTAGCTGCCGCCTTGCTAGGGGCATTTTTTACCAGCTACAGTTTCATCTATAGCAATGTCGAGACTTCTCCGGGGCCATGTTCAATATTGCTATTTGTTTTATCAGTTCTACTTTCTGCTGCAGCCTTTGGGTTGTGCTTGTATGCCCTGCCGGGTAGAAGGGGCTATCTAAAGATTGGCCCTGGTTGGCGTATTCTTGCGCACGACGCTTACAAATCATTAAAAGATGAGTGTGAAACAATTCACGCAAATACTTTGACTAGCCTTATTGAGGAGATTGATAGGGCTGTAGACTACGGGAGCAACACTAACCTCAAGCGCGCTAAATTGCTTCGCTTCGTGAGTTGGCTGTTGATCGGCTCTTTTGTAGTTGCTTGTTTTTCGTGCTCGATCTATTTCATCAAAGTCGTAACAGCGTAGGAGGAAGATATGGCCGAATCGGATGGCAATAATAACGGTGAAAAGCCCGCTCCAAAAGTTCCTGAGCCGAAGATCCCTGACGAATCAAGGCAGCGAAGAATTGTGACTGAAAGCGATGAAAGATCGCGTCGAAGAAAATTTGTCACAGATAACGACAAAAACAAGCGATAGCCTAACGATACGCTGCAGTTGACCGCCCGAAGCGCTGCCGCGCTTTGGGTTCCCTCCGTGGCCTGCGGCCCCTCCGGCGGCAACTGAGCTTAGGCGTTAGATATAGGGGAAAATTCGAATGGGCTCAAAAGCTGTTCCAGACTGTGACAAGGTTGAAGGGAATGAGCCAGCTTGCCCTGACTGCGGCACGAGGCTCTACCTGGAGAATTGCGTTAGTCCAGGGCGTCCCGAGGGGTTACCCAATTGTTTGTGGGTATGCACTTGTCCTGAGTGCGGTTGCCAACAAAAGTGCTGCTGCAAGCGCGAAGGGCCTAGCCCGAAAAACAGACCCCGCCGCAAAGCTACTCCTTAAATTCTAACTCACAGCTATCTAACATAGCGCTGCAGTTTACCGCCCAAAACGCTGCCGCGTTTTGGGTTCCCTCCGCGGCCTGCGGCCGCTCCGGCGGCAACTGAGCTTCGGCGTTGGGTATCAGAGCCAGACTATGTGGAGTGCCTGAATGTTTATCCTTCTTGAAAAAAAGCAAGAAATATCTGAGGCACACGCCACTCTCAAAGCAACTGTCCAGAAGAGCCTCGTTAGGCCTGATGTCAGAAACATAGGCTATCCAGGCGGTACAACTTACGATGCCAAGGTTTATACGAACGGTGAGTACTGGTTCTGGAGCAGCAAACTTAAGGAAGAAACGCCAAATCCCCGTCAACTAAACTGGTTCGGTGTATACGAGGCAGCTGGCGGGTTGCAAATTTCAGTAGAGATCAACACGCCGTTTTCTGGTGCAAATAGACAGGTATCTGGTTATTTCGCCCGTAACCCAGATGACGGCCAAGTTTATCTAATGCACTCGGGTCGGGTTGGTGGCGGTACCAAAGGCGTTGGTAAATCCGCATTTTTAGCATGGAGCAACCACACATTGGCTCCCGCTATGGACTCAGAAGGTAATCAGCGCTTTGGCGTTGTAGTTATGCCCATTAATGGAGTAAACGCAACTCGCTCAGCCATTCAATATATTGAAAGCATTGTCGAGTTTAAGATAGCCGTCCGAAACGGCGAGATATCCACCGCTGACTTTCAACGAAAGCTGAGTGCGTTTGAAGACTACTATGCAGAGTCATTCGGACGTAGGAAAGGGCGCAGGAAGTCGAAAATCGACTACCTTTCACGCCACGGCGAAGTAGTTGAGGCACTGAAATTATGGAGGGAGAAAAAGCGCTTAAACGAAAAATCGCGCTTTGTAAAAAATGTACAGATTGACCTTGGATTAGAGGTAGGTGGAATTTTATCTGAGTTATACGAAGTAAAAACCAGTAGTAGCCGCTCTGACCTGTACACGGCAATCGGCCAATTAGTTGTTCACTCATGTGGTTTTAGCGCACGAAGGCATCTCGTCCTACCAAGCCCAGCGAATATCCCGCCAGATATAGAAGCCTCACTGAGCGAGCTTCAAATTCAGGTAATTCAGTACGAGCTAACCAAAGATGAGGCTCATATAAAATGACACCCAACAAAACCATGGAGAGGGACGCATTTTCCGCTACGCGCTTCGCGCTCCACTCCAAATGCGGCCCTCATGGTTGGCGTTAGCTATCATGAAAAAGTACGATAAAGAATCGATATCCCGAGGGTTCTTGCGTAGAGCGGAAGATGCCGAACGCTATCTCCGGGAAGTGAGAGCCAAGTTAAAGGATAACCCTTCGTATAAGCATGTTCATGATGACCATCTAGCGAAGTTTTACGTTTATAACTATCTGCATGGCAGAACATTTCTGGAATCTGAGTCCATGCTTGTTGCCGAACTCGGACGCCTGCAGGCCTTGGACTTCCCAGCCCCAAGAGAAGCTTTCTCGTCGGAGCGCTTTGAACTGTATCGCCAAGCTTATCTAAACGAGGTGCTGACGAGCTTCGAAAACGGGCCGAGTGAAAGCTAACAGTTCGCTGCAGTTGACCACCCAAAGCGCTGGCGCGCTTCGGCCGGCAACTGAGCTTGGGCATTATACGTTATGAATGACAGCACCAAAGGG
>NZ_AFNV02000006.1 GCF_000215955.2 Salinisphaera shabanensis E1L3A | reverse complement strand
GAAGTCTGGTCGATGGATTTTGTGTTCGATCGGATCGCCGATGGCCGTGCCATCAAGTGTTTGGGCATCGTCGACGACGCCACGCACGAGTGCGTGGCACTCGTGCCCGGTCGATCGATGAGCGGCACGCAAGTCGCCCGTGTACTCGATGAACTGTCACTCACCCGCGGCCTGCCGGCGATCATACGATCAGACAATGGGCCCGAATTCATTGGCAAGGCGATGTTGAACTGGGCACACAACAACGATGTGCAGCTCAAGCAGATCGAGCCCGGCAAACCGAACCAGAACGCCTATATCGAGTCGTTTAACGGCCGCTTCCGAGATGAATGCCTGAACGAGCACTGGTTCGTAAGCCTCGCCCATGCCACCACGATCATCCGAGGCTGGCATCGTGAGTACAACGAAGAACGACCGAAGAAAGAACTCAGCGGGCTGACGCCCGCTGACTACGCTGCGCAAATGGCCGCAGGAGCGGCCATTTAAACCCTTGGGCTCTGGATCGAAACGCTACTGAAACCGGGGTATGGTCGCCGCGACAACCGTTCGGCAATCGAACGATTTAATGCAAAGCCGCGTGTGGCATCTTCGTGTTAGGCGAGGCTCGATGCGCGCGCAGCATGATGCCGGCGAGACGGACGAATCCCATCCGAGTTCGTGATGATGCCTCGTGCCGACATGTGGTATTGATCGAACAGCTGCGCGATTTGATGGAGCGATTCACCTCACTGCAACGATCCCACATCTCGGCTTTCTGGCTTTCCTTTTACTGAGCCCGCGCTCCGTATCGCATCGGTATACGTCCTGCTCTATCCGTCAGGATTGTATTGCATCGACACGTTGAATCCAGGAGCAACGATAGCCGATCAGGCCGCGTGGCGTCAGCCATCTCGACCCAAGCCCTGTAAGCTGGGTCAGCACGACCGATTAGCCCGTGAAGTCGCCGCCAAGCTGCAGAAGCAATGGTCTCCAGAGCAGGTCGCAGGCTGGCTGAAGCGCACCTATCCCGACGATCCGAGCCGACAGGTGTCGCACGAAACAATCTATCGCACGTTGTTCATCCAATCCCGTGTTGCACTCAAGAAAGAGCTGCTTGCTCATCTACGTCGTACCCGGGCGATGCGCCGTTCTCGTCACCACGCGCAGAAAACGGATAATCACGGGCGGATCACCGGTACGGTATCGATCAGCGAGCGACCGGCGTCGGTCGACGACCGAGCCGTACCTGGGCATTGGGAAGGCGACCTATTATTCGGCAGCGCGAATAGCCAGATTGCGACGCTGGTTAAGCGACACACGCGTTACGTCATGGTGGTGAAGATCGATCGTAAGGATACCGCGACGGTCGTCGACGCCTTGATCGAAAACGCGCGTCGGCTACCCTAGCAGCTGTATCGCTCGTTGACCTGGGATCGGGGCAAAGAGATGGCCGCTCATCAACGCGTCACGCTGGCGACTGACATTCAGGTTTACTTTTGCGACCCACACCATCCTGGGCAGCGTGGATCAAACGAAAACACCAACGGGCTACTGCGCCAGTATTTTCCGAAAAGTATGTGCCTCGCCGCATTTTCCCCGACTGAGCTCGACACCGACGCGAGAAGCCTCAATGAGCGACCGCGTAAAACGCTAGATTACGAAACGCCGGCCAAGCGGTATCAACGTGTCGTTGCGTCGATCCATTGAATCCAAGGCCGATTGCGACCTAGGCTATGTAAACACGTCGCCGCCAGCTAAACCTCTCGCATGCTATTGGCGCAGAGCAGGATGAACCATTTCGTGACTGCAGAGAACCGACCCCAGAGCACGCTCCTTCCGGCGAGCCTCGACCACGACCTAACCGAGAGCAATCCAGTCTGCGTGGTCGATGTCTTTGTCGACAACCGCGACCTCTCCGATCTCGGCTTTCAGGGGCTGCTGAAAACATCCAACAAATCTGCGCGATAATTAGCGGCGCGCAACATGTCGATGGGGTCTTGTTCCTGGAAGCCCCGATGCCGAACAGCCCTCACTGTTCTCGACCTCGCAGACCGGAGATTTCGTGCCGGCCGATCGGGACTTGCCCGACTTTGGCACGAGCGCGTCCTACAGGAAACCGACAGACGTTAAACCACCGGAACCGGTTGGAGCGGGTTTCATACGCGTAATCCAGCCCTTATTGTCGCGGGCAGCAATGCTTGTAGCTTAACTATAAGGAGGCCGGCGCTGTATAGCGTGAAAACGTGGCACTACGCTGCTCACCACGCCGCGAACGCATAGCAGTTCGTGCAACGGGTGGCGGAGACAGTGGTTTCGCAGCGTGTGCGCGGGCGCTAAGAGTTGCCGTCCCCTAGCCTATTGCGTTGTATATAGCGTGCTAACAACATGTTGGCCGCGACCGATTCTGCGGCTACTCAAGCATACGTCGACCACGAAAAAGCCCGCGAAAAAGCGGGCTATCCGAAACAAGTAAGACGCAAGCCAATAACCTGCAGGCACTTGTTTTTTTATTGGCGGAGGGACAGGGATTCGAACCCTGGAAGGGCTTACGCCCTTGCTGGTTTTCAAGACCAGTGCATTCAACCGCTCTGCCATCCCTCCTTGTTAAAACCGGCGCACTCAACCGCTCTGCCACCTCTCCGCGGCACCGTTCTAGCGGACGTATTGTCCGAGACCGAGGTGTCATCGCGCAAGCCCCGGCGCGCTTCACTGCTGTCGCGCACCCAACCCGCTGCATGCGACATACAATGGCACGGCTTTTGCTTCAGAGGCCTGCGGGAAGCGGAGCCGCGCGAGGTGCACTGCCTTAGGGCAAGGCCGGTCCGTGCCCCCCAGGTAACCGCCCGACTTCCCGGGCGGTCCTTTACGCTCTTTGGGGATATCATGAAATCGAGGCTATTTTTCCTGCTGTCGTTGTTGGCAGCATTGTTGGCAGGCTGTGGCAGCGACTCTGGCAACAGCGTCGCATCCGGCAGCGGCTCGCCATCCACGCCGACCGAGCCCGCAACGTTCAATTTCGTCGAAGGCACCATCGCGCAGGCTCAAGCCGCCATGCGCGACGGCACCCTGACCTGCGAAGCACTAGTACAGGGCTATATCGACCGTATCCGCGCCTATGACGACGCGGGCCCCGAGTTGCGTAGCGTGGTGCGAGTGAATCCGCTGGCCCTGGATCGCGCCCGAATGCTCGATGCGAGCTACGCCAGCGATGGCCCGAGCGGCCCGCTGCACTGCGTACCGGTTCTACTCAAGGACAACTTCGACACCGTCGACGTCACCACAACCGCGGGCGGCATGGCGCTGCAGTATAACCAGACGCCCGACGATGCCTTTTCCGTAGCCGGGATCATCGATGCGGGTGGATTGATCCTGGGCAAGGCGAACCTCGACGAATTTGCCTTCGGCTTTCGTGGCAGCAGTTCAGTTCGCGGGCAGGTCAAAAATGCCTACGATCCCACCAAGGGGCCTGGCGGCTCGTCGTCCGGCACCGGGGCAGCGATCGCGGCCAGCTTTGCCATGACCGGCACAGGCAGCGATACGGGTGGGTCCATCCGTGTGCCGTCGAGCCTCGAAGGCCTCGTCGGCATTCGCCCGAGCCTGCGCCTGGTCAGTCAGGACGGCATTCTGCCGCTGGCCGCATCGCAGGACACCGGCGGACCGATGTGCCGCACCGTGGAGGACTGCGCCCTGATGCTAGACGCCATGGTCGGCTTCGACGACAGCCCGGCCGCCAACCAGCGCCAGGCATTCGCCTATGACTCGGCGGCGATCGAGAACGCGCACGAATACGCCTCGATCACGAACGTCCCCACAACCTATACCGACTTTCTGGATGCCGAAGGTCTCGATGGCGCACGCATCGCCGCGATTCTGCCGTTGTTCGGCAATGGCGATGACGAGAACGCCCAGGTTCAGTCGGCGCTCATGGCCGCGATCGAGCAAATGCGGTCCGCCGGCGCTACGGTAGATATTCTGACCGAAGCGGATCTCGCCGAACGCAATGTCTCGACCGATCAGCTCACGGACTTCCCCAGCAACTCACGCTTCGAGTTCCGCCGCGACCTCACGGGCTATCTCATGAGCTGGTCGTCCGATCTCGACGGCCACGTGCGCAGTTTTGACGCGGTTGCGGCCAGCGGCGGCTATGAAGAGCGCAACGCCAGCACCTTTGCGTTCTACGGCATGATCGGGATGGCACTCGAGAACACCGACGACATGAGCGAAGAAGCGGTTGATTATCGCGATCAATACCAGCGCAATATCGAAGAGCGCCCCACAATCGTACGCAACGGGCTAATGCGCATCCTCGAGAATCGCGACGGCGACGATATGAGCGCGAACGCCCTGGGCGCACCATATGACACCCTGCTCTATCCCTCGGTACAAAGTCTTGCGCCGGACCTGGGCCGCTCGCCAAGTGCCGGCAGTAACAATCGGCTAAGCCCATTCTCGGGCTTCCCCGCACTGAGCATGCCGGCCGGCATGGTGGTGCCGGCCGGCAACGACGACATGGCAGACCCCGAACCCGCCCTGCCCGTCGGCATGGAACTGCTAGCCCGGGAGTTCGACGAGCCAACGCTCATCCGTCTGGCCTACAGCTACCAGGAGACGTTTCAGCCACGTGCTGCACCGACGTTTACACCTGAACTGGCGGCAAACGACGACTGACGACTATCGCAACGTGATCGGCGGTCGGCGAAAATCGGCCGCTATCCCGCTTCATTTGCGCCATCGCTCGACGATGTCTGCGCGGTGCACGCCCCAACCGATGACAACCTGCCGAAAAACAGACGAAGGGGCCAGAGCCAGCTACTTGCTCGGGCTCGCTACTCAACGCTGCGGGCCGACAGCCAAACCAACCAACCGCCGTACAACGCCGAAGCTCAGTTGCCGCCGGAGCGGGCGAAGCCTGCGGAGGGAACCCAAAGCGCGCCAGCGCTTTGGGCGGTCAACTGCAGCGCCTCGTTGCACGTGAACTGCATCCGTTGAAGCTCCCCCAAGGCTGTCCTGCGGACCGCCATACTCGACGCGCCGAAAGAAAGAATTCCGAAGCCCGAACTTACCGCGAATAGTGGCCGACGGGAAGTCTCCGAAGCTGAGCGGAGGCGGACAAGTACCGAATTGCCCGAAGACCCGAAACATGGGCCGAAGCTCGGCTACCGGCTACGCGCTTGTAGCCAACTATGCAGCCGAACAAAAACACAAACCGACCGCCGTACAACGCCTAAGCTCAGCCGCCGCCGGAGCGGCCGGAGGCCGCGGAGGGAACCCAAAACGCGCCAGCGTTTTGGGCGGTCGGCTGCAGTGACTCGTTGTACGTGAACTGCGCCATTTGATGCTCCCCCAACTTGCCTGCGGACCACGAAGCCCGACGCGCCGAAAGAAAGAATTACCCGAACTCGAACTTACCGCGAATGATCGCTGACGGGAAGGCGCCGGCATGGATCGACGGCTATTGAGTCCGGAACTAGCGAGCTACCAAAAAGACGGGCCAAGGCCTAGCTACTGGCTCGACTTTGCTAGCCGACGCCAGAGTTCGACCACAACACAAACCGACCGCCGTACAACGCCAAGTATACGGCTAAAGCTAGGTATAGCACGCGTACCGTGATTCGCATAGCAATACGAACGTCTCATCTATCCAGCGTGTTTACTGCTATTCTTGAACGCTACACACCATAGCGTGTTAAGCAATGACGGATTTAGCGAACCGCCCACGCAGGTTGATGGATCAGGTGAGCGATCGGCTGCGTCTGGGCCATTACAGCCTGCGGACGGAAAAAACGTATCTCGCCTGGATAAAGCGCTTCATCCTGTTTCATGACAAGCGCCATCCGAAGGATATGGGCAAGCCGGAAATCGAGGCATACCTGACGCATCTCGCGGTTGATCGCCACGTAGCGGCCGCAACACAGAATCAGGCGCTGAATGCGATCCTCTATCTGTACCGCGAAGTCCTCGGTATCGACCTCCCCTGGATGGATGATGTGGTTCGCGCGAAGCGACCGGAGCGCATACCGGAGGTTTTAAGTACTCAGGAAGTCGGGCGGCTGCTTGCACAGCTTGAGGGCACCTACAAACTGATGGCATCTCTGCTGTATGGCTCGGGCCTGCGGTTGATGGAGGTAATCCGTCTTCGCGTGAAGGACGTGGACTTCGATTACCAGCAGATCGTGGTTCGCGACGGTAAAGGCGCCAAAGATCGGGTAACACCCCTGCCTTCTTCAGTGACCGCCGAACTCAAGGCGCAACTGGATTACGTCGCGCAGCAGCATCGGGACGATCTCAAGGCGGGCTATGGGGCGGTCTATCTGCCGAACGCGCTGGCGACGAAGTATGCGAACGCAGCGCACGAACTGGCTTGGCAGTACGTGTTTCCGTCTTCACGGTTGTCCAAGGACCCGCGTTCGGGCGCAACGCGACGCCATCACGTTAATGAAAAAGGCCTGCAACAGTCGGTGAAGCGTGCGGTTCGCCGGGCGGGCATCAACAAGAAAGCGAGCTGCCATACGTTGCGGCATTCATTCGCAACCCATCTGCTGGAACGCGGGAGTGATATTCGCACCGTGCAGGAACTACTCGGGCATAAGAACGTGCAGACGACCATGCTTTATACGCACGTGCTCAAGCGCGGTGGTCGAGGCGTCGTCAGTCCATTGGATGCGTAGCTGCCACACCGCAACGGTAAGCGGCCCGTCAAACACCGCGGTGGAACGCCAGATCGCGAAAAGCTCGTGGCAGACAAGGCCTGCGCAGAGCACAAATGCCGTGAACCGCGCCCGTGCCTAATACGGCCCCGTCTTAGCTCGACTTGGTCATTCCAGAACCGGAATACGATCGCGGCGCGGTATACGCAAACGTCGTTTTTCTGGCTTGTGCAACCAGGCGCCATCGTGGCGTGGGCGGATCATATTACCGGCGCCGATCAAGAAGGGATGAGCCACCGCCGACCCACGGCTTATTTTCTATAACTCAGTTATTGCTGGCATGGCGTGCAACGACATCCATGCGATCGAGCACGGCATGGGCCTGACGCACGTGGCCAACCCGCCAGCAGTCGCTGGTACGCGCCTGGGCGTCGGTCATCGGCCCATCCACGTTGTAGCGAGCGGCGCGGTGCTTGAGCGCACTGACACGCTGGGACGTCGCGGGGCAGCTGTCGAGGTACCCAACCAGGCGCTTGCTGACCAGATTCACGATCGCCAACAACGCGAGCACGATACCGGGCATCAGCATCCAGACATCGATCGAAGCATTGGTATTGCTGAGCGCTGCCATCACGCAGATGACGCTGTAGCCAAAGCCAGCCATGAACACGCCGAGCGATGGGAGACGCCGAAGTGCAACCAGCATGGCGAGCGCGCCGTGCGGTTCGTAGCTATCCAGAACGAATGGCGCCTGATCGGGCCAGTCGTCCACATTGCCGTTGGTGAGTGGCGGCGCGAGATCGCCGACAAGTATACGTTCGTTATACATAGTTCATGCCTTGTAGCCGCGAGCGTCCTCGCCGCCGCGGCAGTCGTTGTTCGTTGGTTTGGATCCGGATACGAACCGGTATCGGGAAGTCTTCACCGACCGCGTTCGGACGAGGCGCTTGCCGCAGCCCCTTACCGGCGAGCGCAAGGATGACGTCTGAATTCGCGCGAATCTATCCGTACAAGGCGGGATATACGGCATGAATCGCGCCGTTTTCACGTGAACCGCCGGATTGCAGCCATAAAAAAGGCCCGCCGAAGCGGGCCTTCTAAGTCCGGGCGTTAGGCGCCCTATTTCTTGATGCCGCCTTTGGTCAGATCGGCCGGGTCCAGGAGCCGGTCGATCTCGTCTTCGCTGAGATCGGTCTGCTCAAGCGTGAGTTCCTTGATCGGCTTGCCTTCCTTGTACGCCTGCTTGGCAATCGCGGCGCCCTTGTCGTAACCAATCACCGAGTTAAGCGCGGTGACGAGGATCGGGTTCTTCGACAGCGCGTCGTCCAGGTTGCCCTGATTCACGGTAAAGCTGGCGATGGCCTTGTCGGCCATGACCTGGCTGGTGTTGGCCAGCAGCTCGATGCTTTGCAGCAGGTTGTAGGCAATGACCGGCAGCATGACGTTGAGCTGGAAGTTCCCGGACTGGCCGGCCACGGTGATCGTGCTGTCGTTGCCGATAACCTGGGCCGAGACCATAGCGGCGGCTTCCGGAATCACCGGGTTCACCTTGCCGGGCATGATGCTGGAGCCGGGCTGCAGCGCTTCCAGCTGGATTTCGCCCAGGCCGGCGAGCGGGCCGGAGTTCATCCAGCGCAGGTCGTTGGCGATCTTCATCATCGACACGGCGATCGTCTTCAGCTGGCCCGACAGTTCGACGGCCGCATCTTGCGAGGACAGGCTTTCGAAGTAGTTGCTGCTGGTCTCGAAACGACAGCCGCTGGCTTTGCCGATAGCCTTGGCGAAACGCTCGCCGAATTCGGGATGGGCGTTGATACCGGTGCCCACGGCCGTGCCGCCCTGGGCCAGACGGCGCATGCGCGGCAGCGCGGCTTCCACACGGGCGATGCCGGAATCGATCTGTGCGGCCCAGCCGCCGAGTTCCTGGTCAAAACGCACGGGCATGGCATCCATCAGATGCGTACGCCCGGTCTTGACGACTGCCGATAGCTCTTCACCCTTCTTGCGCAGGGTGTCGCGCATGTGGGTGAGCGCCGGCAGCAGCTTGCGCTCGCATTCGATCACGGCAGCAACGTGGATAGACGTCGGGATCACGTCGTTGGACGACTGGCCCATGTTGACGTGGTCGTTCGGGTGCACGGTCTGGCCGGCGGCCTCGGTGGCCAGATGGGCGACGACCTCGTTGGTGTTCATGTTGGTCGAGGTGCCGGAGCCGGTCTGGAAGATATCAACCGGGAAGTGATCGTCGTACTGGCCTTCGGCGACGGCCGTGGCACTGTCGATAATGGCTTGAGCGATATCGGCGTCGAGCAGTTCCATATCCCGGTTCACTTCAGCCGCACTGGCTTTGATGAGCCCGAGCGCGTTGATCATCGCGCGCGGCGCACGCAGATCCGAGATCGGGAAATTGTCGACCGCCCGCTGCGACTGGGCGCCCCAGAGTGCATCGGTGGGCACCTTGAGTTCGCCCATGCTGTCTTTTTCGATCCGGTAATCGTTATCTGCGGCCATCGAATGCTCCTTCGTTTTCAAGGCTTGGCGGCCGGGCACGGCCCAGACCGGGATGAAATCGCTCATGCGTGGGCGACGCCACGCACAACGAATGAATTCGGTAGAATCCGCGATTCTATCACCGACTATTGGAACCTCCGATCGGGTTTCGCGCGAGCGCGCGGTGCAGCCGGGATGCGGTGGCAGACGATTCAGGCCACTCGCGCTTGCCGCGGCGTGTATTCGTCCAGCCGCACCACCTGTCCAAGCGACACGTACCGACAGAACTCGATCGAAGGCGCCACAACGGAAAACAGTACTCATGGCCATGCAACTGACCGCGCTGTCTGCGATTTCACCGATCGACGGCCGCTATGCGGATAAAACCTGGGATTTGCGTTCGATCTGTAGCGAATATGGTTTGATCCGCTATCGATTGATCGTCGAAGTCCGTTGGCTGCAGGCACTGGCTGCCGAGCCCGAGGTGGGCGATATCGAGCCGTTCTCGGCCGAGGCAACCGAATTTCTCGACAGCCTCGTCAACGAGTTCGATATCAACGAAGGCCAGCAGGTCAAATCCATCGAGGACACGACCAACCACGACGTAAAGGCCGTCGAGTACTACCTGCGCAACAAGATCAAGAACGTCGAAGAGATCGCACACGTCAACGAGTTCATCCATTTCGGCTGCACCTCGGAAGACATCAACAACCTCGCCTATGCACAGATGCTGCGCGACGCGCGCGACGACAATCTGCTGCCGGCGATCGATCGCGTGATCGAGGCGATTTCGGCGCTGGCAGAAGCGCATGCCGATACGCCCATGCTGTCGCGCACGCACGGCCAGTCGGCCTCGCCCACCACTCTGGGCAAGGAAATGGCGGTGTTCGTCCAGCGGCTCATCCGCCAGCGCGCGCTGCTGGCTGAAGTGACCATCTTCGGCAAGATGAACGGCGCGGTCGGCAACTACAACGCCCACTTCGCGGCTTATCCGAATGCGGACTGGCCCGGCATTGCCACGCGTTTCATCCGCGGCATGAACCTGGAAGTCAGCCCGGCGACGACGCAGATCGAGCCGCATGACTTCATCGCGGAGTTCTTTCATGCGCTCATGCGCGTGAACACGGTGCTACTCGATTTCTCGAAAGATATCTGGGGTTATATCTCGCTGGGCTATTTCAAACAGGCCACGGTCGAGGGCGAAGTCGGCTCGTCGACCATGCCGCACAAGGTCAATCCCATCGATTTCGAGAATGCCGAAGGCAATCTGGGCCTGGCGAACGCGATCATGGACCATCTGGCGGCCAAGCTGCCGATCTCGCGCTGGCAGCGCGACCTCACCGACTCCACCGTGCTGCGCAATCTGGGCGTGGGCCTGGCCCATGGCGGCGTGGCCTATGCGTCGCTGCTCAAGGGCATCAACAAGCTTGAAGCCAACCCCGAGCGTCTGGATGCCGATCTGGAAAACAACTGGATCGTGCTCGCAGAAGCGGTGCAGACGGTGATGCGTATTCGCGGCATCAGCGGTGCCTACGAGCAGCTCAAGGCGCTCACCCGCGGCAAGGTCATCGACGCCAATGCCATGCGTGACTTCATCGAATCGCTCGATATCCCGGCCGACGACAAGGCCCGGTTGAAAGCGATGCGCCCGCACGACTATGTGGGCAACGCGCCCGAACAGGCGCGCGCGATTCGCGGCACGCAAGGCTAAACCGTATGGATGTATTCGAAGCCATTTCAACGCGCCGCTCGGTGCGCCATTTCGATCCGGACCACCGTATGACAGAGAACGAAGTTCGCGAGCTCATGGAGCACGTGTTGCTCTCGCCCACGGCGTTCAATATTCAGAACTGGCGCTTCGTCGCAGTCGAGGATCACGAACTGCGTGCGGAAATCCGCAAGGCGGCGTGGGACCAGGCCCAGGTCACAGAATGCTCGCTGCTGCTCGTGCTCTGTCTGGACCTGAAAAGCTGGGCGAAATCACCCGAGCGGTACTGGCGCAATGCTCCGACGGCGGTCGCTGAAAGCATGGTTCGCGAGATCAAGCATTTCTATCGCGACGACGAATGCCTGCAGCGCGAT
Source organism: Salinisphaera shabanensis E1L3A (assembly GCF_000215955.2). Taxonomy (GTDB): domain Bacteria; phylum Pseudomonadota; class Gammaproteobacteria; order Nevskiales; family Salinisphaeraceae; genus Salinisphaera; species Salinisphaera shabanensis. The sequence continues at coordinate 143,807 of NZ_AFNV02000006.1, read as the reverse complement.
GAAGGCATGCGCTCCTGCGGCATGGCCGCACAAACCGCGATGCTCGTCGCCCGTGCAATGGGGTACGACTCCTGCCCGATGGACGGGTTCGACTTCAAGCGCGTGGGCCATCTCATCAACCTGCCGCCGGATCACCGCATCTGCATGATGATCTGTATCGGCAAGACATTGCAGGGGGCGCATCCACGCAGCGGCCAGCTGGCGCTTGACGACGTGCTCATGCGCGACCGCTTCCCGGAAAGCGAGTACGACGCGGGCTGATCGGCCCTGGTGCCGCCCTATTCTTCCGGCGGCACCGCTTCGTATTCGCGAATGCGTTCGCGAATCGTCTCGGGCACACGCATGCTCGTTTGCGCACCGAAGTCGAACCACACCACCACGGTGTTGTAGACCGCGATCACGTCTTCGGTTTCGGCGAAGAACAGACACTGTTCCAGCTCGAAGCTGCTGCGCCCGATGCGCTTGACGCGCGTGCCGATCTCCACGTCGGCTGGAAACCTCAGCTGCTGGCGAAAACTGCAGCGCAGATCGGCCAGGATCGGCCCATCGCTGGTCTGTGTATCGCCGCCATCCGCAATCATGTGGATGTAGTCGATACGTCCGTCTTCCGAGTAGCGATAGAACACGGTGTTGTTCACGTGGCCGAGGCTGTCCATCTCGCCCCATTTCACGCTGATCGGCACGAAGTGAACGTAATCGGAACGGGTGGGTTGACGCATGCAGGCTCCCGAAAGGCTTTAACTTGGCCGAGTATGGCGTGCGTACACACGCCAACGGCCACAACACGAACGACGCAACCGGATGTCTGCCGCGCCGTACGACAGCGCGGCCGCTCGCGTGCCCCGTGTCGCTGGCGAGCTATCGTCGCCCAGCACATGCAGCCCCGACAACTATCGCTTGTGTGCGGCCATTCGATCTATCGGCCGGACCGTGAATCTCTTTTCCATACGCTGGCGTATTGACACGCCGCGGCATATCCGCAACATTATACGGAAGTCTTATGATGCAGCGCCGCATGACCAAATCGCAGAAAGTGATGCTCAGCGCCAACGATTGGGCGGAAGCCGCGCTCGACGCCATCGGCCGTCGAGGCGTGGAAGGCGTGGCGGTCGAACCGATCGCGCGCGAACTCGGTGTAACCAAGGGCAGCTTCTACTGGCACTTCCCCAATCGGGAAGCCTTGCTGGTGGCCGCACTTCAGCGCTGGGAAGCGCGTGAAACCGACGAAGTACTCGATCGCGTACAACAGGAAACCGATCCGCGTGCGCGGGTGAAGCGGCTGATTACGGAAGTGAACACATCGAAGAAGGCCAGCCGGATCTACAGCGCGCTCTCCAGCGCGACCAAGCCGGCGTTCGTACGCGACTACGTCGAGCGGGTTTCCAAGCGCCGGCTGGATTTCATTATCGACAGCTACGCCGCGCTGGGCCTGTCGGCCGACAACGCGCGTCGTTGGGCGCTGATGACGTTTTCGGTGTTCCTCGGCTCGCTGCAGATCCGGCGTGATCTGCCGGAGGAATGGCCGAACGCCGACGAGCCGGCGTTCGCCGAATACGTGCGGTTCTTGATGGTGAGTCTGATGCCATCAGAGCTGGACGCCGCCAACAACACGCCGGCACCGGATGTGCCGGAATGGCCCGCCCGCAGCGGCGGCCACGGATTTTAAACGGGAGGTTGTGATGACAGCTTTAATATCGATACTGGTCGCGATTGCGGCCGTCTGGACGCTGGCGTATGTCGGCGCATCCCTGGCGGTCTGGAGTGCAGCGGTCGTGGTTTATTTCGTGGCGCTGGCCGCGGTTGGCGCTATCGGATGGCCCGGCATCATTGTTGCGGCAGTGATCTTCGTGCCGATTCTGGCTATCTTCAATACGAAAAGCCTGCGCAAGAAGATCGTCACCGCGCCGGTCTTCAAAGGCTTCAAGGCCGTGCTACCGCCGATGTCGGATACCGAGCGCGAAGCGCTGGAAGCCGGCAGCACCTGGTGGGAAGCCGAGATGTTTCGCGGCAAGCCCGACTGGCAGTACCTGCTGGACTTCAAGCGTACCCAGCTGACCGCAGAAGAACAGTCGTTTCTGGACAACGAAACCGAAACGCTGTGCGAAATGCTCGACGAATGGGAAATCATGTCCGAACTCAAGGACATCCCTGAAGAGGGCTGGAAGTACATCCGCGACAACAAATTCTTCGCGATGCTCATTCCGAAGGAGCATGGCGGTCTCGGTTTCTCAGCGGTGGCGCAGTCCACGGTCGTCGCCAAGATTGCTTCGCGCTCGCTGACCACGGCGGTCACCGTGATGGTGCCGAACTCGCTCGGCCCGGGCGAACTGCTCGTGCATTACGGCACCAAGGAACAGCAGCAGAAATGGCTGCCCGGCCTGGCCGATGGCAGCGAAATCCCCTGCTTTGGCCTGACCGGCCCGGAAGTCGGCTCCGACGCCGGCGCGCTGCCGGATACCGGCATTGTCTGCAAGGGCCAGTACAACGGCGAAGAAGTGCTGGGCATGAAGCTCACCTTCTCCAAGCGTTGGATCACCCTCGCGCCGGTCGCCACCGTCATCGGTCTGGCCTTCAAGCTGTATGACCCGGAAGGTCTGCTCGGCGACGAGAATAAGACCGAATACGGCATTACCTGTGCGCTGATCTCGGCCGACGAGCCCGGCGTGGAAATCGGCACGCGTCATGCCCCCGGCGCGTTCATGAACGGCCCGATCTACGGCAAGGACGTGTTCGTGCCGCTGGACGCCATTATCGGCGGCCAGGAGAAGGCCGGCGGCGGCTGGCGCATGCTGGTCGAGTGCCTGTCGGCCGGTCGCGGGATCTCGCTGCCGGCGCTGTCATCGGCCGCGTCGAAGACCGCGTATCGCATGACCGGTGCCTTCGCTCGCATCCGTCGTCAGTTCAAGGTCCCGGTCGGCAAGTTCGAAGGCGTCCAGGAAGCGACGGCGCGTATCGGCGGCCTGAACTACAAGATGGAAGCCGCGCGTATCTTCACCGCCTCCGGCGTGGATCAGTGCACCCCGTCGGTGGTCACGGCCATGGCCAAGTACCACATGACCGAATGGATGCGTCAGATCGTCAACGACTCCATGGACGTCCACGGCGGTCGTGGTATCCAGCAGGGTCCGCGCAACTATCTGTTCGGCTCCTACCAGTCGGTACCCATCGCGATCACGGTCGAGGGTGCGAACATTCTCACCCGTAGCCTGATGATCTTCGGCCAGGGCGCGATCCGCTGCCATCCGTTCGTCTTTCCGGAAATGGAAGCCGCACGCAAGGACGATCTGGACGAGTTCGATCACCTGCTGTGGTCGCATGTCGGCCATTCGGTCAACCGTGCCGCGCGTACGCTGACCTTCGGCCTGTCCGGCTCCATCACGGCGAAAGCCCCGGTGGACGGCGTGGCCGCGCCCTACTATCGCAAGCTCGAGCGCTTCTCCTCGGCGCTGGCGATCTGTTCGGACATCACCATGGGCATGCTCGGCGGCGAGCTGAAGAAGAAGGAACTGCTCTCGGCGCGTCTGGGTGACGTGCTCTCCGAGCTGTACTTCGGTTCGGCCACGCTCAAGTACTTCTACGACGAAGGCAAGGAAGAGCCGGAAGATATCGCCCATCTGCAGTATGTAATGGACGAGAGCCTGCACAAGATCGAAGAAGCCTTCGACGGGTTCTTCCGGAACTTCCCGAACAAGTTCGTCGGCGGTGCCATGCGGGTGCTCGTGTTCCCGACGGGTCGTCGTCACAAGGGCGCGAGCGACAAGCTCATCAATGCCCTGGGCAACGCGATTCTGGAGCCGTCGGCGTTCCGCGATCGTATGACCGCCAACATCTACCTGGGCACCAGCGCCGACAGCGCTACCGGTCGTATGGAGCACGCCTTCAACAAGCTCGTGGAAGTCGAACCCATCTACGACAAGTTCGCCAAGGCCGTGGCCAAGGGCGAAGCCGACGGCTTCACGGTGGACGCGCAGCTCAAGTCTGCCGTCGACAACGGTGTACTGACCGACGCCGAAGCCAAGCAGGTCAAGGAATACGACGATCTGCGCTACGACGCCATCCTCACCGATGCCTTCACCAAGGATTACCTGCGGGATCCGGTGAACCATCAGCACGAGGACAAGCGCCTGGAATCGCGCGTAGCCTAGCTGACACGCGCACCGCTTCTGCGGTACAAGGCCCGGGTGTTCTCACCCGGGCCTTTTTTATGTCCGACGACCTGCGCGGCGCGTTCGAAGCGACCGACTATCGGGTCTTTCTCGACAACGAAAGCCACGTTTTGCATATCGGCGCGCCCTGCCCTGAACCGCTGTCGGACTGGCTGGCACACCGTGCGTTCACGCAGTGCGGCTGGTTGATCACCGCCTACAATCCCAAGGCCGAACAAATCGACGCCGCATGCAACCAGGCCCGCGACGCGCTACTACGCGCATGGGCGCAACGCCGCGCCGCCGCTTGGCTTGAAACAGTCAATGAAGCACCGAACGGTGGCTGGCCGGACGAACCGGGCGTACTGGTCGCCGGCATCGAGGAAGGCGAAATCCGCGCTATGGGGCGTCGACTCGATCAGGCCGCTCTTGTGCAGATCGCGGCAGCAGACTCGATTGAGCTTGTCTGGCTCGATCGATGACGTCGCCCCCTTGTTGCCCTGCCGATACGGTACGGCGCGCTCAGTGAAAACCGAATCGGCCGCGGTTGTGCTTGCGCCTCATGCCCGCCTGACTGCTTCACGAACACGCGCATCGGTAAAGAACTCAACGATCGCTATGTCCCAGTCCACGCGCGGGATCGATACGGTCGCGAATCATCTGTTTGATGGGTTTGGTTTCGGGAAAGCCGCCGTCGCGCTTGCGCGAGTGCAGCAGTTTGCCGTCGAGATGGATTTCGAATATGCCGGATCCGGCCGGCACGATGGCCACTTCGCCGAGTGCATCGCCGAATGTGGTCAGTAGTTCCTGGGCCATCCAAGCCGCCCGGGCCTGCCAGCGGCAGCCGGGACAAAAGTGAATTTCGACACGTGGCGCGGGCATCGCTCGCTATTGCGCTTTCGCGACCGCAGGACGGTACGCGTCGACAAACATCTGCGGCATACGCCGCGGCCGCCCGTTGGATAGCTTGACTGTGACGTAGTGCGTGCGAGCGCGAAATATCGTACGGCCATCGGCGACGCGGCGCATTTGAAACCCACGCCACATGGCGAGCCGACCGTCGTTTTCTTCAATCCAGGTGGCCACATCGAGCTCGTCGCCCAGATACGCCGGAATGAGGTAGTCGAGCTCATGGCGATGTACAACGCAGGCCGCGTCGAGATCGACATAGCTTTGCCAGCCGATACCCAGCGCTTCCGTATGTTGCCACGCCACCTTTTCCAGAAAGCTGAGATAGACCGCATTATTCATGTGGTTGAGGCGATCGATATGCGCCTCGCCCACGACGAAACGCGTTACGAACGGCGTATCGATATCCCAGTCGTCAGTGCGCGCCATCGCGCAACCTCGCAGCAGTCATTCGAAATCGGCGATTAGCCTAGCTCGCGAACTCTCCGTACGCCAGACCGGCGCAAAAAAAAGGCCGGCACGTGACGTGCCGGCCCGAGTGCGTCGCTACGGGTTCAGCCCGCAGACGCGAGTGCCATGTCCGGCGGCGTGCCAACCACGTCGTACAGACGGGTCAGCCACTCGTCGGCATCGGCATCGGAGGCAAACAGCGCCTGATAATTGGCCTGGACCTGCTGCTCGAAGCCCTGGGTATCGTCGGCGCCCATCATGTACGCCAGCGTTTCGAGGTTTTCGCCATCGCCACGCGCGGCTTCGCGCTTGATCATGGCCATCTGCGAACCCACGAACTCGCGCCGGGCCGCATGGGTGCGTGCATCCACATCGTTGGCGGTATCCGTAGTGACGTTGCTGGTGCCCTGCACCGCATTGGTCGTGGCATCGGCGATGCGCGCCGTGCCGTCAACGATGGTGTCGGACGTTATTGTGATCTGCGAGCAGCCAGCCAGCGCGGTGCCCGCCAGTGCCAATGCCCCCAGACGAATCATAGGCCGCATGTGGAACTCCCTTGTCTATTTGTAACGAACTGTCATTAAAGCGGGAATACAGTCAGTTAGCAATAGAAGTTGGCGCTGCCAATGCCTTGAACGTTTTCAATAGACCCCCACTATCAATGACATCGGTACGGATGCCGCCGGGCGCCCGCCGATTCACGTTATACTTGCGTCAATAAACGCGTAATTTCGAACGATCCAAACGCTATGGCCGCACATCAGGAAGACGTCGAAACACTTGTCGCCGAGCGCGAGTACGAGGCTGGCTTCGTAACGGACCTCGAGTCCGATACGGTCGCCCCGGGACTTAACGAAGATGTCATTCGTTTCATCTCGGCAAAGAAGGACGAGCCGGAATGGATGCTCGAATGGCGCCTCGAGGCATTCCATCAATGGAAACAGATGCGCACGCCGACCTGGCCGCATCTGCACTACCCGGAAATCGACTACCAGAAGATTTCCTATTACTCCGCGCCCAAGAGTGCCAAGGACAAGCCGAAGAGCCTGGATGAAGTCGATCCCAAGCTCCTCGAAACCTACGAGAAGCTGGGCATCCCGCTGCACGAGCAGGAAATGCTCGCCGGCGTTGAAGGCGCGCAGTATCCGACCAAGAGCAACGTCGCAGTCGATGCCGTATTCGACAGCGTGTCGGTTGCCACGACGTTCAAGGACAAGCTCGCCGAGGCGGGCGTGATCTTCTGCTCGATCTCGGAAGCGATTCGCGAACACCCCGAGTTGGTCAAGAAGCATCTGGGCACCGTTGTTCCGCGCGGCGATAACTTCTTCGCCGGCCTGAATGCTGCGGTGTTTACCGACGGTTCGTTCGTCTATATCCCGGAAGGCGTACGCTGCCCGATGGAGCTGTCGACCTATTTCCGTATCAATGCGGAAAACACGGGCCAGTTCGAACGCACGCTGATCATTGCCGAGAAAGGCAGCCACGTGAGCTATCTCGAAGGCTGCACCGCGCCCCAGCGTGATGAGAACCAGCTGCACGCCGCGGTAGTCGAACTGGTGGCCGAAGAAGACGCCGAGATCAAGTACTCGACGGTCCAGAACTGGTATCCGGGCGACGAGAACGGTAAGGGCGGCATCTACAACTTCGTCACCAAGCGTGGCGACTGTCGTGGCGATCGCTCCAAGATTTCCTGGACCCAGGTGGAAACCGGCTCGGCGATCACCTGGAAATACCCGAGCTGCGTGCTCACCGGCGACAACTCGGTGGGCGAGTTCTACTCGGTGGCCGTGACCCGTGGCATGCAGCAGGCCGATACCGGCACCAAGATGATCCACGTGGGCAAGAACACGAAGTCCACCATCATCGCCAAAGGTATTTCAGCCGCGCGCGGCGAGCAGTCCTATCGCGGGCTGGTGAAAATTCTGCCCAGTGCCGACAACGCCCGCAACTTCACCCAGTGTGATTCGCTGTTGATCGGCGACAAGTGCGGGGCACACACCTTCCCGTATGTCGAGACCAAGAACTCCACCGCCAAGCTTGAACACGAGGCGACCACCTCCAAGATTGGTGAAGACCAGATGTTCTATTGCCAGCAGCGCGGCCTGTCGGAAGAAGACGCCGTGAACCTCATCGTCAACGGCTTCTGCAAGGACGTTTTCAAGGAGCTGCCGATGGAGTTCGCCGTCGAGGCCCAGAAGCTGCTCAACGTCACGCTCGAGAACGCCGTCGGCTAGTCGCAATCGACAGCCCGGCAAATGAATATCGGGCCCGCGCCCCGTGCGCGGGCCTGCCACGTTATTAATCCGTAAAAACAACTCTATGCTTTCCATCAAGAACCTACAGGCCGAGGTCGAGGGCAAGCCGATCCTGCGCGGCATCGATCTCGAGATCCCCGCTGGCGAAGTGCATGCCATCATGGGCCCGAACGGCTCTGGCAAATCCACGCTGGCCAGCATTCTCGCGGGCCGCGAGGACTACGACATCACGGGCGGCAGCGTTACCTACAAGGGTAAGGATCTGCTCGAGCTCGGCGCCGACGAACGCGCTTGCGAAGGTGTGTTCCTGGGCTTTCAGTACCCCGTCGAAATCCCCGGCGTATCGAACCTGTATCTGCTACGCGCGGCCTTGAATGCGCGTCGCAAGTATCGCGGCGAGCCCGAGATTGAAGCCATGGCGTTCATGCAGCTGGTCAACGAGAAGATCGGCCATGTCGGCATGAGCATGGATATGGCCAAGCGCGGCGTGAACGAGGATTTCTCCGGCGGCGAGAAAAAGCGCAACGAAATCTTCCAGATGCTGATGCTCGAGCCCAGCCTCGCGATCCTGGACGAAACCGACTCCGGCCTCGATATCGACGCGCTCAAGATCGTGGCTGACGGCATCAACCGTCTGCGTTCGCCCGAGCATTCCACCATCCTCGTGACGCACTACAAGCGGTTGCTCGAGCATGTGGTGCCCGATCGCGTTCATGTGCTCGCGAATGGCCGTATCGTGCGTTCGGGCGGCCCGGAGCTGGCGGATACGCTCGAAGAGCAAGGCTATGTGAACCTGGAAACCGATAGCGAGACCGCGTCGTCATGAGCAATATCGCGCCGCTTATCGACCATTATCTGGCCGAGTACGCCCGTATTGAGCGTGACCTGCCGGGCAGCGACGCGAACCAGCGGGCCCGCAAGGACGCGCTCAAGGCGTTCACCGATACCGGCTTCCCCGATACGCGTCAGGAAGACTGGAAATACACCAGTCTGCGCCCGTTGGAAAAACGCCGCTTCGAGATCAGTTCCGAGGCCGGCGACGTATCCGAAAAGGAACTCGCTGCTTTTCTGCCCGCCGATCTCGAGGCGTATCGCATCGTGATCGTCGACGGGCATTTCAGCCCGCGGCTATCGGCGCTCGACGGCCTGCCTGAAGGCGTCGTGGTCCAGTCGTTTGCCGAATACCTGCGTAACAACGACGACGCACGCGTGAAAGCGTCGGCAATCGAATCCCAGCCGGGTAGTTTGTCGGACATGAACGCCGCGTTCGCCACCGACGGCGCCTATGTGCATGTCGCAGCGAATGCCGCTGCAGACAAGCCGATTCACGTGATCACCCTTTCCAGCGGCGGTCACGAAGAGCGTATGTCGCAGTTACGCCACCGCTATGTGATGGATCCCAGTAGCCAGGCGACGGTGATCGAACATTACGTGGGCCTGGGCGACAAGCCGTATTTCACCAATGTCGTAACCGAAGCCGTAATGGGCCAGAACGCCCAGCTCACCCGCTGTCGCGTGCAGCAGGAATCGGACCGCGGTTATCACACGGCGAGCTTTTTCGCGCACCAAACGCGCGACAGCCGCGTGTTCAACCACGGGTTTGATCTGGGCGGACGTCTGGCGCGTACGGATACCAATACGCGACTCGTCGACCCGAACGCGGAAGTACATTTCTACGGTGTGTACATTCCCACCGGCCGTCAGCATATGGACAACCACACCTGTGTGGATCACGACACCGAGCACAGCGTGTCACGTGAGATCTACAAGGGCGTGCTCGCGGAGCATGGTCGCGGTGTTTTCAACGGCAAGATACTGATCCGCAAGGACGCACAGAAAACCGACTCGGACTTGAGCTGCGATGCGCTGTTGTTGTCCGACAAGGCCGAAGTGGACGCCAAGCCGGAGCTCGAGATCTATGCCGACGACGTGGTGGCCGCGCACGGCTCGACCGTTGGTCAGCTCGACGAAGACGCCGTGTTCTATCTCAAGAGCCGCGGCGTCGCCGATGAGGGCGCGCGTGCGATTCTGACCTACAGCTTCGCCAACGCACTGGTACAAAAAGTCGGTATCGAACCGGTCGAGCGCTTTGTAGAAGCTGCGCTGTTGTCCAAGCTGCCCGGTGGAAAGAGCTACGCCGACCTCGCCTGAAGCAACGGGTCAACCCGGAGGACTCATGGCCATAGCAGACGCTGCCCGACATATTGCATTCGATGCCGCGCGCTTTCGTGCCGATTTTCCGATTCTGTCGGAATCGCTCGATCAGGGCATGCGGCTGTCGTATCTCGACAACGCCGCGACCACGCAAAAGCCACTGGCCGTAATCAAGGCGAGCGACGACTATTATCGTCATGCCAACGCGAACGTGCATCGCGCCATTCATGCCCTGTCGCAACGCGCGACACGGCAGTACGAAGGCGCACGTGATCGGCTCGTTCGCTTCATCAACGCGGCGTCACGGGCCGAAGTGGTCTATACCCGTGGCACGACCGATGGCATCAACCTGGTCGCCCAGTGCTATGCCCGTCCGCGCTTGAAGGCCGGCGACGAAATTCTGCTGACCGAACTCGAGCACCACTCGAATATCGTGCCTTGGCAGATGGTGGCCGAAGAAACCGGGGCAAGGATCGTCGTCGTACCCGTCGAAGACGACGGCAGCGTCTCGCTCGAGGCATTCAAGAGCAAGCTCTCCGAGCGCACCGCCATTGCAGCCTTTGCGCATGTCTCCAATGCGCTGGGCACGGTCCTGCCGGTTTCTGAGATGGTCGAAGCCGCGCATGCGGTGGGCGCGGTCACGCTGATTGATGGCGCCCAGGCCGTGGCCCACATGCCGGTCGACGTGCAAGCGATTGGCGCGGACTTCTATGCCTTTTCCGGCCACAAGCTGTTCGGGCCGACGGGTATTGGCGTGCTCTACGGCCGCGAATCGCTGCTCGATGCCATGCCGCCCTATCAAGGCGGCGGCGACATGATCGAGACAGTCTCGTTCGAGGGCACGACCTGGAACGAGCTGCCTTACAAATTCGAGGCCGGCACACCGAATATTGCCGGTGCCGCCGCGTTCGGCGCAGCGATCGAATACCTCGAGGATATCGATCTCGACGCCGTGGCTGCATACGAGCACGGTCTGCTCGAACAGGCCACCGCGGGCATGGAAGCCATCGACGGACTGCGCATCATCGGTACCGCGCCGGGCAAGGCCGCTACGATTTCGTTCGTGATGGAGGGCGTACACGCCCACGATATCGGCACCCTGCTCGATGAATCGGGTGTGGCGATCCGTACCGGCCATCACTGCGCCATGCCGTTGATGACCCGCTTTGGCGTGCCCGCGACCGCGCGCGCGTCGTTTGCCGCTTACAACGACGACGACGACGTGAATGCCTTGATCAAGGGCCTGGAAAGCGTGCAACGTATCTTCGGCTAAGCCAAGCCGATTATCGAACAGCAGGAACGAGAGCGAACCATGACCGATTGGGTGGATGTCGCCAAGGACGGCGAACTCAAGGAAGGCCAGTGCCGAGTCGTCGATGTCGACGATGTAATGGTGGCCGTTTTCTATCGTGAAGGCGCGTATTACGCCATCGAAGACATGTGTACCCACGACGGTGGCGAGCTTGCCAGCGGCGAGGTCGAGGGCGATCAGATCATCTGCCCCCGCCACGGCGCGCGTTTTTGCATCAAGAACGGCAAGGCCCTCACCCCGCCCGCCTACGAAGATGTCTACGCGTTTCCGGTACGTGTCGAAGACGGCATGGTTCAGGTCTGCGACGATCGTTTCGACTGACAGCCCCGCAAGCGCCGGCGCCCTCGGGCGGCGCGTTAAGGATAGGCCATGGGCGTACTCGTACTGATCTTTCTTGGCTGGATCGTCAGCCAGTCTGGCCGACCGTTGTTGTTCGCGGGTATCTGGGCGCTCTTTGTCCTATTCACCGGGCTCGTGCTCGACGAGGCCGGACTCGCCGCCGCCTTGATGAGCGCCGTCGTCGGTTTTGTGTTCGCGGCCGTTTATTTCTGGCTGTTGGACCGTTTCGCCGACCAGATCCTTATCTGGATCGCGATCCTCATCGGTTTGCCGGCACTCATGGTCGTGGCCCGGCTGCAGCTCCTTGCTTCAACCGGAAGCGGATGAAGCAAGGCTCGTCGGGCCGCCCTAGCCCTCCTAGGCTGGTCGAATCTCGCTCACGATGAGATTCGCGCTCATGCGCTCGCGAAACACATTGACGGCCAGTCGATAAACCAGCCGATAGATCGCGCCGATTTCCAGCAGATCGGCATGGTTGAAGACCATTGCCTCGATCGTCGCACTCGCCTGCGGATGACGTACTTCGAGTTTCAAATGGCGCTCGCCGACGATGCGTTGTGTGACGATTTCGAACAATCCGTGAAACAGTGGCTCTTCGAAGCCGTTCCCCCAGGGCCCGCTGGCTTCGAGTAATCGCGCGGTCTCGAGATCGAGTTCATGCACGGCCAGCGCGCCATCGGTCAGGATATCCGGGCTGAGCATGTCGGGCGTCAGCCGCTGGGCGACGGTTGTTTCCAACGCGCGCTCGAATTCGTCGATGGCTTGCGGCGATAGCACCAGCCCGGCTGCCTGCGCGTGCCCACCGAACTGTGCGATCAAACCCGGATGATGCGCATCTACAGCCGCAAGCACATCGCGAATATGCAAACCGGCAATCGAACGCGCCGAGCCCTTGAGCTGGCCATGCGCGCCGGGCGCGAATGCAATGACGGGGCGGCCGTGGCGTTCACGCAAGCGGGACGCAATGAGCCCAACGATGCCCTCGTGCCAGTCATCGCTATGCACCACCAGCGCGGCGCGCTCTGCCGGCGCACGATCAAGTGCAGCAAGGGCGTTATCGGCCTCGTGTTGCATACGTCGCTGCACCGTCTGGCGCTGCCGATTGATCGCCGCCAGTTCGCTTGCCCTGCTTTGCGCGCTTGCTGCATCGGTCGCGCGCAGGCAGGCGACGCCGATCGACATATCTTCAAGCCGTCCGGCGGCATTCAGTCGCGGGCCGACCGCGAAGCCGATGTCGGCCGCGCTCAGCCGGCTCGCATCGCGTCCTGCCACCTCGATCAACGCGGCGATGCCCGGTCGCGCCAGACCGCGGCGAATACGTCGCAAGCCTTGGCTCACCAACATACGGTTGAGATGATCGAGCCGCACAACATCCGCGACCGTGCCAACGGCCACAAGATCCAGATAATCACTCAGCCGCGGTAGCGCGGCGCTCGGCGCGTTCGCGGCCAGGCGCGCGCGCACAGCCGCCATCAGATAGAACGCCACGCCGACCCCGGCGAGTGATTTGCCCACGAAGTCGCAGCCCGGTTGGTTCGGGTTCACGATCGCTTCGGCTGCGGGCAGCGTATCGCCCGGCAGATGATGATCGCAGACGAGCACGCGCCAACCGGCGCGATGGGCCGCTTCGACCCCGGCGATGCTGGCAATGCCGTTATCGACCGTGACAATCAGATCGCCCGTTTCGGCCTCACCGACTGCTTCAACCACGGCGGGCGACAAGCCATAGCCGTGGCGCGCGCGATGCGGCAGGAAATACGACACGCGTGGCGCACCCATGGCCTCGAGCGCATCGCAAACCAGTGCCGTGCTGGTCGCACCATCCGCATCGAAATCACCCACCACCAGAATGCGATGACTGGCGCGCATGGCGTCCACAATCAGCTCGCACGCCGGGTCGATACCTCTCAAACCCGAAAAATGCGGCAGCCCGCGCAGACCGTAGTCGAGTTCCTCCGGCTTGCGTACGCCCCGGCCGGCATACAGCCGCTGCAACAACGGCGGGCCGACGCCTTCAAGCGCCGGTGCGATATCGGCGCCCCGCTCGACGATCCGGGGGGCAGCGGGCTCGTCGCGAGTCATGGCTTTCTCGAGCAAGCAAAGCGATATACCCGACAGACGGCGCCGCAGCGCCGCCCCGCTCTAGTGCCGATGTTCGGCCACGTAGGCCTGGACCGCTTTCAGCTCGGCGGGCAGCACATCGTAACGTTCCTCGCGTGCCATCAGATCGTGCATGTTCTCCGGCAGCGGCGCGCCTTCGAAACCGGCCTTCACCACGGCATCTTCGAACTTGGCCGGATGCGCGGTCGCGAGCGTGATCATCGGGGTGATCTCATCGGCACGGGCACGCTGGGCCGCACGATAGCCGGTAGCTGTATGCGGATCCAGCAGTTCACCGGTGTGCTCGAATGCTTCACGGATAACTTCCAGAATCGTGTCGTCGCCCACGCTGTGACTGGCAAACAGCTTGCGCAATTCGGCCAGCGGCGCTTCATGCAGCGACGTCGGCGACTGCGCGAAACGACCCATCAGATCGGCCACGTCTTTGCCGTTTCGTCCGTAGGCTTCGAACAGCAGCCGTTCGAAATTCGACGACACGACGATATCCATGGATGGTGCCAGCGTGGGCTTGAGCTCCGTCTTGGAAAAATCGTTGTCCGTGATCGTGCGATGCAGAATATCGTTGGCATTGGTCGCAATCACGAACTGCTTGACCGGCAGGCCCATGCGCTTGGCCATGTAACCGGCAAACAGGTTGCCGAAATTGGCCGAGGGCACACAGAAGCTGACTTCGCGATGCGGCGCGCCGAGGGCGACCGCGGACGCTACGTAATACACGATCTGGGCCATGATACGTGCCCAGTTGATCGAATTGACTGCGATCAGCTGGGTGCCCTGCAGGAAGCCCTGATCGGCAAAGCTTGCCTTGACCATCGCCTGGGCATCGTCGAAATTGCCTTCGATGGCAATGTTGTACACGTTATCCGCGAGCACGGTGGTCATCTGGCGGCGCTGCACCGCCGACACGCGCTCATGCGGATGCAGGATGAATATGTCGAGGTTGTCGCAATGCCGACAGCCCTCGATCGCGGCCGAGCCGGTATCGCCGGACGTCGCGCCCATGATCACGCCTTTCTGATCGCGTTTGGCGAGGAAATGATCGAGCAGTCGTCCCAGCAGCTGCAGTGCCACATCCTTGAACGCCAGCGTCGGCCCATGGAAAAGTTCGAGCAGATAATGGTTGTGCGAGAGCTGTTTGAGCGGCACCACCGCATCGTGCTTGAAAGTCGCGTACGTCTCATCGATCAGCCGACGAAAAGTGTCGTCGTCGATCTCGCCACCCACGAACGGTTTCATCACTCGAAACGCGATCTCGGTATACGGCAACCCGGCCATCGCCGCGATCTCGTCGTGCGAGAACTCGGGAATATGCTCGGGCACGTACAGACCGCCATCGCTGGCCATGCCGGTCAGCACCACCTCTTCGAAACTCAGCGCAGGCGCATTGCCCCGGGTGCTGATATATCTCATGCGACGCCTCGGCGGTCGGTTAGTCTTCGAACTGGGCCACGCGCATGTGCACGATGCCTTCGCGCGCGTACGGCAGCGACCGGATATGGTCGAGCACCTTCATCAGCTGGCCTTCGCGTGCGGCCTTGGTGACGATCATAACGCGCGCGTCATCTTCTTCAGTCGGCGGATCCTTCTGCAGAATCGCCTCGATCCCGATCTGCTGGTCTGCCAGGGCACGCGTGATTTCGGCCATCACACCGATCTGATCGGCGACCTGCACACGGAAGTAGTGGCCGCAGACGAAATCGTCGCTGCCCACGATCGGCTCGTCGGTGATCTCGTCGGGCTGGAAGGCCAGATGTGGCACACGCCCTTTCGGGTCGATGCTCATGATGCGAACGGTATCGATTAGGTCCGCCACTACCGACGACGCCGTCGGCCCCGCGCCTGCGCCGGCGCCGTAATATACAGTTGGCCCCACGGCATCGCCATAGACCATGATGGCGTTCTTCTCGCCTTCGACGTTCGCCAGCAGCGCTTTCTGCGACACCAGAGTCGGATGTACGCGCATTTCCACGCCGTTGTCGCCACGTCGGGCAATGCCCAGATGCTTGATCCGATAACCCAGCTCGGCGCAATACTCGATGTCGACACTGTCGATATCGCGAATGCCCTGGGTGAAGATCTTGTCGAACGACAGCGGAATGCCGAACGCGATCGCGCCGATGATTGCCAGCTTGTGGGCGGCATCGATGCCTTCCACATCGAAGGTCGGATCGGCCTCGGCGAAACCCAGGCGCTGGGCGTCGGCTAGCGCGTCCTCGAAGCTTTGATCCTCGAAGATCATCTGGCTGAGGATGAAGTTGCCAGTGCCGTTGATGATGCCTGCAACCCATTCGATATGGTTGGCGGCCAGGCTTTCACGCATCGCCTTGATGATAGGAATGCCGCCGGCCACGGCTGCCTCGAAGGACACGACCACCCCGGCTTCGTCAGCCGCGGCAAAGATCTCGTTGCCGTGCAGCGCGATAAGGTGCTTGTTGGCCGTGACCACATGCTTGCCATTGGCAATCGCGGCCATGACCAGATCGTAAGCCTGGGTATCGCCGCCGATCAGCTCGATCACCACGTCGATATTCGGATCCGTGACGACGGCGTTGCAATCGGTGCCGATCTCGATACCCGACGTTGCGCATTCGCGCGTCTTGTCAGGATTGCGCACCGCCGCACGCACGACACGAATCTCACGCCCGGCGCGGCGTGCGATTTCCACGCCATTGCGTTCGAGCAGATTGACCGCGCCCGCACCCACGGTGCCGAGCCCGAGTAGTCCCACGTTGACCGGTTGCACTCTCGTCTCCTGGTTGTGTTCGCGCACCGCGCAGCTACAGGCTGTCAATCAGCCCGTCGCGCTTGAACATGCGTTTGATATTGCGCAGCGCCTGGCGCGTGCGCTGCTCGTTCTCGATCAGGCCGAAGCGCACATGTGTATCGCCGTATTCGCCAAAGCCCACGCCGGGCGAGACTGCTACATCTGCATCAGCCAGGAGTTTCTTGGTGAACTCGAGCGAGCCCATTTCGAGATACGGCTCGGGAATGGGCGCCCAGACGAACATCGTGGCTTTGGGGCGGTCCACCAGCCAACCGATATCGTTGAGCCCGTCGCACAGTACATCGCGGCGCTTCTGATACATGTCGCGGATCTCGGTCACGCAATCCTGCGGCCCGTTAAGTGCAGCGATCGCGGCCACCTGCACTGGGGTGAACATGCCGTAGTCGAGATAGGATTTCATGCGCCCCAGCGCGGCGATGAGCGTCGGGTTGCCGCACATGAAACCAACGCGCCAACCCGGCATGTTGTAGCTCTTGGAGAGCGTAAAGCATTCCACGGCCACATCCTTGGCGCCCGGCACCTGCAGAATCGACGGCGCTTCGTAGCCGTCGAAACACAGATCCGCATACGCCAGATCCTGCACGATCCACAGATCGTACTCGCGCGCCATCTCCACACAGCGCTCGAAGAACTCCAGCTCCACACACTGCGTGGTGGGATTGGCCGGAAAGTTGAGCAGCATCATCTTCGGCCGCGGCCATGATTCCTTGATCGCCCGTTCCAGTTCGGCGAAGAAATCCGAGTCCGGCATCATGCGCACATGGCGCACGTCAGCACCGGCAATCACCGCGCCATACGGATGGATCGGGTACGCCGGGTTGGGTACCAGTACCTGATCTCCGTGCTCGAGAATCGCCAGCATCAGATGCGCCAGGCCTTCTTTCGAGCCCATGGTGACAATGGCTTCGCTGGCCGGATCGAGATCGACATCGAACTTGCGCTTATACCAGTCGCAAATCGCAAGCCGCAGACGCGGCACGCCCTTGGATACGGAATAGCGATGCGTGTCCGGGCGCTGGGCGGCGTCCACGAGCTTGTTGACGATATGCTCGGGCGTGGGCTGATCGGGGTTGCCCATGCCGAAGTCGATGATGTCCTCGCCCCGCGCTCGCGCCGCCTGCTTGAGTTCGCCGATGATGCCGAACACATACGGCGGCAAGCGATTGATTCGCGCGAATTCAGATTTAGGCGACGGATTTGACATGGTCGATCGGGTTCAAGAGCCGCAGCGGACTCGGTGGGACACAGGAATGGAACAAGACGCGGCAGTTTGCCAGAATCGCAATGAAGCGACTACCGGCCGCCAGGCCCTCAGTCGGCGTTGGGGAGCAGGCTGGCCGGATCGATCGGCCGGCCGTCGCGACGGATTTCGAAATGCAGCATCGGTTTGTTCTGTGGCCCCAGCCCCATATCGGCGATATGCATGCCGGCGGCCACGTCCTGCCCCTGCGAGACCCGCGTATTGCGCGTGAAGCCGTAAGCAGACAGATATTTCTCATCGTGCTTGATGATGAGTAGCTTGCCGTAGCCCTTGAGCCCCGTGCCGTTGTAGACCACGCGCCCGCTGGAGGCTGCATAGACGGGCGAACCTTCGCGGCCACCGATATCGATGCCCTGACGCGTGCGCTGTGCCGCGTAACCACGGATGATCGACCCACTCGCCGGCCATTGCCAGCCATCCTCGCTGGGGCCGCCGGTACGTGTAGGCTGCGTCGGCGTTTGCCGGCTGGCCTGGGTGATTTCTGCTTCGGTGGCGACATCGGCTTCATCCGCGACCGATTCGGGCGGCGGCGTTGTCGGCGCGCTCGGTGTACTCGGGCGCCCTGGGCGCGCATGCTCGATCGTGCGCTTGAGCTGCGGCGTGGAAGCCTGAATGGCCGCTTCTTGTGCCGCGCGCGAATCCTGCGGCGCACGCGCGACCTGCGGTTGCCGGGGCGCAGGCGGCGCGGCCACCGGACGATTGCGCGGCGGCGCGCTGGAGTGCGAATAATCCAACGGCGGATAGGGATCGAGCGACAGGCGCTGGCCGACCTCGATCGTGTACGGCGCACGGATATTGTTCCAGCGCGCGAGATCACGCCAGTCCATACCGTAGCTCGCCGCGATCTGCGACAGCGTATCGCCTCGGCGCACGGTGTAGGTATCGGGACGATACGCACCACGTATGGAACAGCCGGCGACAACGAACGCGACGAGCAGCACCAACCCGAGGCGTTTCATCGCAACTGCAGTACGGCGATTACGACAACGATGACGGCGACGATAGCCCATCCGATCCAATCGATATATTTGAGCAGGCGCTGCTCGAAAACCGGCCCGAGAGAGCGTACCAGCCCGGCCACCAGAAAAAAGCGAACGCCGCGGCCGACGATAGAGCCGGCCATGAACGGCAAGAACGGCATGGCAACAGCGCCGGCGGCGACTGTGAACACCTTGTACGGGATCGGCGACACACCGGCGAGCAATACGGCCCAGAACCCGTAGGTCTCGAACCAGTCGCGCGCCGTCGTATAAGCCGAATAATAGCCCAGTTCCTTGAGCCACGGCAGTAACGCGTCGAGAAACAGTGCGCCGATCCAATAGCCGAGCATGCCGCCGACCACCGACGCCACCGTGGTGATGGCCGCAAACCACCAGGCCCGCTCCGGACGCGCCAGCGTCATCGGTGCAAGCATTACATCCGGCGGGATCGGGAAGAACGAAGACTCGGAAAAAGCCAGCAACGCCAGTAGCGAAGGCGCACGGCGATGGCCGGACGCGCGCACGACCCAGTCGTATAGACGGCGAAACATCAGCGAGCGCGCCCCGCCGCCGCTACATACGAAGCCAGACGCGGGCCGCTCGACGCATCGCACGACATCCGCGCTCTAATGACTAGGTTCATCGCTACGCTGCTCGATCAAGGGTACGAAACTCACCGCATCGAGCACTTCCTGCTCGAAGTAGCCGCCGTCGCGGCGCACGACGATCAGGCGTTGGTCGCCCGTGGGGCCGACCGGCACGATCATGCGTCCGCCATCCGCAAGCTGTTCATAAAGCGAGGTCGGCAGCTTCTCCGCCCCGGCAGTCACCAGAATCGCTTCGAACGGGCCATAATCGGGCAAACCGAGCACACCATCTCGCGCCAGCCGGGCACGCACATTGCGATAGCCGAGCTCGGCAAAACGCCGGCGTGCGCGTTCGTAAAGAGGCTCGATACGCTCGACCGTATAGATCGACGGCAGAATCTCGGCCAGCACCGCGCCCTGATAGCCACTGCCGGTCCCGATCTCGAGTACGTTGTCGGGCAGGCCATCGGCAATCAACAACTGGGTCATCTGCGCGACGATATACGGCTGCGAGATGGTCTGGCCGTAACCGATCGGCAGCGCGGTATCGTCGTAGGCGCGGCTGGTCATCGCCTCGTCCACGAACTGATGGCGCGGCACCTTTTCCATGGCGGCGAGCACGGTATCGTTTTCGATGCCGAGCCCACGCAGGCGATCGATCAGACGCGCACGACTACGGGCCGACGCCATGCCGAATCCGCGCACGTGTGGATGCTTGTCCTGCATGTTCAAAGCCGGCGGACCCAATCGCCCAACGCGCCGACCGCCGCATGCTGGGTCAGATCGATCTGGATCGGCGTAATCGATACCTGGCCCTGAGCGATCGCGTGGAAATCGGTTCCGGGCCCGGCATCGGCCTCCCCGCCTGCGCGCCCGATCCAGAAGATCGGCCGCCCACGTGGGTCGCTGTCCTCGACCAGACGCTCGGCGCGATGACGATTGCCAAGCCGGGTCGCCGCAAAGCCACCGACTTCTTCGTACGAAAGATCCGGAACATTGACGTTGAGAATCGTATCGTTGGGTAAAGGATGATCGATGAGCAGCTTCACGACCGCAACCGCGACCCGTGCCGCGGTATCGAAATGGCGCGGATTCTCGCCCACAAGCGAGATAGCCACCGCCGGCAGTCCGAGCGAGCGCCCTTCGGTGGCCGCCGCCACGGTGCCCGAGTAGAGCACGTCGTCGCCGAGATTGGCGCCGTGATTGATTCCGGAGATGACCATGTCCGCGTCCTGTTCGAACAGGCCCGTGGTCGCCAGATGAACGCAGTCGGTCGGTGTGCCATCGACCGAATAAAGGCCTTCGGCAACCTGGTTTACCCGCAACGGGCGCTCCAGCGTGAGCGAGTTGCTCGCCCCGCTGCGGTTGCGATCGGGGGCAACCGTGACCATGTCGTCACAGATCTTGGCGAGCGCGCCACGCAAGGCCGTCAGGCCGGGCGCGTGACATCCGTCATCGTTACTCAGCAGTAATCGCATGCAAGGGTTCGATGGAAAGCAAGAATATCGGCACGTGCAAGCGTGCCGCAGGCTCGCTAGCATAGCTTAAATCGACGCTTTTCTGCTTGAGTGAATTGCCGGCATGGCCGACCGTTCCGATACGTCCAAACATACGCGTGCCGATCCCGACGCCCCGATCAGCGACGATGACAGCGCGCTGTTTCGCGATGCCGTGGGTCCGGTGGCCGAAATTGCCAAGGGTCAACGGCGCCGGCCGTGGCGGCACATGCCGTCGGCGCGCCCGGCCATGCGCGAAGCCGACGAACAGGCAGTGATCGGCGAGCTGCTGGATTTTTCGCCCGGCGACGATATTGAAACCGGCGACGACCTTTTTCATCGTCGTGAAGGCGTGCAGCTGGCTGTCATGCGCAAGCTGCGTCGCGGCCAGTATCGTTGTCAGGCCGAACTCGATCTGCATGGCATGATCGTGGACGTCGCGCGCCATTGTCTCGCTGTATTCCTGCGCGAAGCACTCGACCGGGGCCATCGCTGTGTCCGTATCGTCCACGGCAAAGGTCTGCGCTCGGGCCATCGCGGCCCGGTGCTCAAGGTCAAGGTGGCCCATTGGCTGCGCCAGCGCGACGAAGTGCTGGCCTATTGCTCGGCCCGCGACAACGACGGGGGCACCGGCGCGGTCTATGTACTGCTTCGACGCGGCTGATCCGCGCGCGAGCCCATCGAACGGCTCAGCTGTCGCTGGTGGTATCGACAATCTCGCGCAGGACGCTGGTCGCAAACGCGCCCGGCGGCAGCCAGAACGATAGCGTGAGCGTGCGTTCGTCTTCGAATTGCCACTCCAGCGATGGCACAGACAGCCGCAAGGCGCGTCGTCCGGCTTCCACGTCGCAGGCTTTCAGCCCCGCGACCAGATCAGCGTATTCGCCCAATACGCCCTCTTCGAGTTCGCGAGCCCGGCCGCTGATGACATCATCGCCACCGCGACCGGCCATGGGGCCACTCGGATGAATATCAAAACGCGCGAGCCGCTGTTCAAGTTCATCCCGGCCCTGATCGGTTTCGGCCAGCGCAAATACGCTATGGCTGCCGTCGAGCATGACCGCTTCGCCGTCGATCAAGGCGTTCCAGCTGGCATCGCGTACGCGTGCATCGACGACCGCATTGAAAAGCAGTGAACGCGCTGCCGAGAGCGCAAAACCACGGCGGTTGCGCGAAAGACGCTTGCCCGCAAAAAGCGCGCGCGACAGGCCCAGATTACGACCGCCGTGACCGAACCGCTGTGCGCCGAAATAATTCGGCACGCCCTGCTCGCGTACCCGCGCCAGATCCGCTTCCAAAACATCTCGATCGCCGGCCAGTTCGCGCAGGCGCAGCACGAATCGATTCCCCCGGTGCGCACCGCGCTTGAGCTTGCGCTCATGGCGATCCATTTCGAGAATTTCGATGCCCTCGAGCCCGTCCAGATCGGGCAGATCGGGCAGATCGCGCGCAATCGGCCAGGCGATCGAAAGCCACTGCCGGGTGACCGCAACCCGGTCCTTCATGCCGGCAAAGCCGATCTGGCGCGGGTGCACACCGGTCGCTCGCGACAGAGCCTGTACCGCGTCTTGCGTATTCAGCCCTGTCTTTTCGATCCGGCACCACAGGTGTTCGCCGCTGCCGGACAAGGCGATATCACAATCTTCATCGACGAAGAAATCGGCGGGCTGCTGACGCAGCTCAGCGCGGGCGTCGGGCGCTGCCCCACGCGCATAAGCCAGTGCGGCCATATCAACCGCATCCTCGCTGACGAGCGTCATTCAGCGTTCGGCCGGACTGTCGTTTGGCGTTGGCTTGGGTGTCGGGCCGGGCGGTGCGATGGTCAGAAAGAACTCTTCGTCGCGCTTGATCATTCCCATATCCGACCGTGCACGACCTTCGGTCGCACTCTCGCCGGACTTGAGATCGTCGACCTCGGCCTGCAATGCATCGTTACGGATCTCATTGCGTTCATTCGCGGCGTTGAGCTCCTGCTTCATCTCGCTCAGACGGTGCACTTCCGCCCAGCCGCCGTCGGCGATCCATAGGCGATACTGCAGCCCAGCGAGCACGAGCAGGAGAACGATGAGAACGGCGCGATACATCCGGCGATTGTAGCGCGGCGGCCGGGGCTGTCTAGCGCCGGCCAGATCGGCGCTCAACCGCGACAATCGATGCCCTATCTCGGCGCGCATCGTTTTCATCCGGCGCCGCCGATAGACAATTGCTCGGACGATCGGCTCACAGCGCGACTAGAATCCGACGTTGAAAGCGTTGCGACCCGGGTAAACGGCCCGCGTACCCAGCTCCGCTTCGATCATGAGCAGTCGGTTGTACTTGGCGATCCGATCGGAACGCGACAGCGAGCCGGTCTTGATCTGGGTTGCCGAGGTCGCCACCGCCAGATCGGCGATCGTGGAATCCTCGGTTTCGCCGGAGCGGTGCGACACCACGGCCGTGTATTCGGCGCGGGTCGCCACATCGATAGCACGCAATGTTTCGGTGAGCGTACCGATCTGATTGGGCTTGATCAGAATCGAGTTGGCAATGCCCTCTTCGATGCCTTTCTGCAGAATGCGGGTGTTGGTCACGAACAGATCATCGCCGACCAGCTGCACGCGATCGCCGAGGCGCTCGGTCAGCAGGGCCCAACCGTCCCAGTCGTCTTCGGCCATGCCGTCTTCGATGGTAATGATCGGGTACTTGTCGACCAGTCCGGCGAGATAATCGACGAAGCCGGCCGCGTCGTAGTCCGCGTTTTCGGACGACAGCTTGTAGCGACCGTTCTCGCAGAATTCCGTGCTCGCCGCGTCCAGGCCCAGCCATACGTCGCCGCCCGGCTTGTAACCGGCACGCTCGATGGCTTCGACGAGCGTATCGAGCGCCGCCGCGTTGGACGGCAGATTCGGCGCGAAACCGCCCTCGTCACCCACGGCCGTCGCCAGACCGCGTTCGCCCAGCAGCTTCTTGAGATGCTGGAAGATTTCCGCACCGCAGCGCATGGCCTCCGAGAAGCTCGCTGCGCCGGCCGGCACGATCATGAACTCCTGCATGTCGACATTGTTATCGGCATGCGCGCCGCCGTTGATGACGTTCATCATCGGCACCGGCAGGTTGACGGCGTCGTCGTGACCAAGGAAATCGTACAGGCCCTGCTTGTTGTCATTGGCTGCGGCATGGGCCACGGCCAGCGATACGCCCAGCAGCGCATTCGCGCCGATCCGGCCCTTGTTGTCAGTGCCGTCGAGCTCGATGAGCGTCTTGTCGAGGCCGGCCTGGTCATCGGCTTCGAAGCCCTTGAGCTTCTTGGCGATCTCGCCGTTGATATTGGCCACGGCACGGGTTACGCCTTTACCGAGAAAGCGATCGGCGTCGCCGTCGCGCAATTCGACCGCTTCCAGACTGCCGGTGGAGGCACCCGACGGCACCATGGCCGTGCCGACGGCGCCGGTTTCCAGCGTCACGCGGGCGGCGACCGTCGGGTTGCCGCGCGAATCGATGACCTGATATCCACGAATTTGCTTGATCTTCGACATAGGAATACTGCTTTTCGCGTTTCGTTTAAGGTTGGACGAGCGTCGACTCGATCGTGCCGCGTCGTTTGATCACGCCGTCGAGTTCGACCAGCGTCTCCAGCAGCTCGCGCATATGCGCCAGCGGCCATGAATTGGGGCCATCGCACAGGGCGTTATCGGGATCGGGGTGCGTTTCCATGAACAATCCCGAGATGCCGGCAGCAACCGCCGCGCGCGACAATACCGGAATCTGCTCCCGCGCGCCGCCCGAGCGCGTTCCCTGGCCACCCGGCAGTTGCACCGAGTGGGTGGCATCGAATACCACCGGGCAGTTCGTGTCGCGCATGATCGCCAGGCTGCGCATATCCGCGACGAGATTGTTGTAGCCGAACGCATAGCCACGTTCGCAGACCATGATCTGTTCGCCGCCGGCGTCGCGTGCCTTGGCGACGACGCCGTTCATCTCGGCCGGCGACAGAAACTGACCTTTCTTGATATTCACCGGCGTGCCGCTGGCCGCGACTGCCTGAATGAAATCGGTCTGGCGGCACAGGAACGCGGGGGTCTGCAGCAGATCGACCACGGCAGCGACCGGCTCGATTTGCGCTTCGGTATGTACGTCGGTGGTTACGGGCACGCCGATCTCGCGCTTGACCGCCGCCAGCATGTCGAGCCCGGCCTCGATACCCGGCCCGCGATAGCTGTCGCCCGAACTGCGGTTAGCCTTGTCGAACGAGCCCTTGAAGATATAGCCGATACCCAGCTCACGACACAGCTCGGCGAGATGACCGGCCACATCCATCACCAGCTCAGGCGATTCGAGGCTATCCGGCCCGGCGATCAGAAAAAGCGGTCGATCGATACCGACTTCGAAATCGCAAAGGCGCATCGTTATCGGGCCTCGGCGCTCGCCGTGCAATGCGCACGCGCGGCGGCGATGAAGCCGATGAACAGCGGATGCCCCGAGCGCGGCGTCGATGTGAATTCCGGATGAAACTGACAGCCCAGGAACCACGGATGATCCGGCAACTCGACGATCTCGACGAGATTGTCTTCTGCGGATATGCCGGAAAACACCAGGCCTTTTTCCGCCAGTACATCGCGGTAGTGATTGTTGAACTCGTAGCGGTGACGATGACGTTCGAACACTTGCGTGGCGTCGTAGCAGCGCGCGGCCAGTGTGTCGGCGACCAGGTCGCAGCGCTGCTCGCCCAGGCGCATGGTCCCGCCCAGGTCGACCTCGGCATGGCGCTTTTGTATATCGCCGGCCAGATCGTGCCACTCCGTTACCAGGGCGATGACGGGATGGGCAGGCTCGGCCACGAATTCCGTGCTGTGCGCGCCGTCCAGCCCGGCGATGTCGCGCGCGAACTCGATACAGGCCACCTGCATTCCAAGACAGATGCCGAAATACGGAATGTTGTGCATGCGCGCATAGCGCGCCGCGGTAATCTTGCCTTCGATACCACGTTCGCCGAAGCCGCCGGGCACCAGAACGGCATCCATGCCGGCCAGACAGTCGCCGCCGTCGCGTTCGACAGTTTCGGAATCCAGATAATGGATATCCACGCGCGTGCCGGTATGCAGCCCCGCGTGCGACAGCGCCTCGTTGACCGATTTATAGGCATCGGCCAGATCGACGTACTTGCCGACCATGGCCACCTTGACGGTCACATCCTGCGTGCGCCGTGCTTCCACGAGTGCGGCCCAGTTGGATAGATCCGCGTTCGGCGCCGAGATATCGAAGTGTTCGAGTACGAGCGCATCCAGCGACTGTGCCTGTAGCAGGCCCGGCATCTTGTAGATGTCATCGACATCGATACAAGCAATGACCGCGCGTTCGGACACGTTAGTGAACAGCGCAATCTTGCGGCGCTCGTTTTCCGGCAGCGGCCGGTCGACACGGCACAGCAGAATATCGGGCTGAATGCCGATCGAGCGCAGTTCCTTGGCCGAATGCTGGGTCGGTTTGGTCTTCATCTCGCCACTGGAGGCGATATACGGCACCAGCGTGAGATGCATGAACAGCACGCGATGGTGGCCCAGTTCGACTGCGAACTGACGAATCGCTTCGAGGAACGGCAGCGATTCGATATCGCCCACGGTACCGCCGATCTCGACCAGACAGATGTCTGCGCCCTCACCGCCTTCGAGAATGCAACGCTTGATCTCGTCGGTGATATGCGGAATCACCTGCACGGTGCCGCCGAGGTAATCGCCGCGGCGTTCCTTATTGATGACGTTGTTGTAGATCTGGCCGGTCGTGAAGTTGGACAGCCGCGACGTGCGCGTTTTCAGAAAACGCTCGTAGTGGCCCAGGTCCAGGTCGGTTTCGGCGCCGTCGCGGGTGACATACACCTCGCCGTGCTGGAACGGGCTCATGGTGCCCGCATCCACGTTCAGATACGGATCGAGCTTGATCACGGACACACGTTGCCCCCGTGATTCGAGCAGTGCGCCAAGCGACGCCGCCGCGATGCCTTTACCGAGCGAGGACACCACCCCACCGGTCACGAAAATATAGCGGGTACCCGCCGCGTCGCCTGCCATCGCGATCCAAGACTCATACCGGGGAATAACAGCGCGCATGCTAGCCGAAAGGTCGCCTACCGACAACGCGCAATCACGCGTTATGCGGGTCGGTCACGCCATACGAAGGCGCCGATATCGTCGCGTATGAGCTGTTCGATATGCGGGTGGCGCCAGATATCGCCGACCGCGACAAGCGTATCGCGGTAGTAAACGAGCGGTACCCGCTCGCGCAGCCACGGCGGCACACGCGCTTCGCGAAGCACGTCTTTCACTCGCCGATGGCCAGCCGCTCCGCTTGCCACGCGCTCGCCACCGCGGCGCGATGCGACCTTCAAATTCAGTCGGACGCGCGGCGCCGGCTCGATTGCGATCGCGCCGCATCCGCCCGGCAGCAGAAGCGGCGCACACCCGTTCCACTCGTATTCGAACGGTGTGCCAACGGGCGACAAACGCGTCATCGCATGCAGCCGGCCGTCGAACAGCCGTACCTCGGTATCAGCAAACGCGACGCAGGGGCTCGCTGCCAGCCGCGATGTGCCGAGCTCCACGATCGCCGCTACATGCCGATGGTCGGGCCTGTCTCGCGCTGAAACGGCCAGCCAGCGGCGAACAACTTGTTTGGCGCGCGCCGCGGTCAGTGCGCCGAGACGTCGCGCATCCAGCGTGCCGTTGCTTTCCATAACGCGCTCGAGATCGATTTGCGCGAGCGTGTCGATCGCCGTCGCGGCCTCGCTGGCATGGGCGGCGCTGCGCGACAGCACGTCGTCGGCCTTCGGCCAGCGCGACCTGAGCTGCGGCATAACGGTTTCGCGCAGGAAACTACGCGCAATGTCCGGGTCGTGATTGCTCGGATCATCGATCCAGTTCAGCTGCGACTTGCGCGCATAAGCTGCGATCGTCTCGTAGCCGATCTCCAGCCACGGCCGCCAGTGCATATGAGGGCCAAACATCGCTTCGCGCGGCATGCCGGCCAGTCCCCGCGGGCCAGCGCCGCGCAGCGCCTGCAGCAGAAACGTTTCGGCCTGATCGCGCGCGTGATGGGCGGTGATCAGCGTTTCGCCCTCGCCGAGTTCTCGTTGGAGTGCGCGGTAGCGTGCGTCGCGCGCGGCGGCTTCTAGGCTTCTACCCTGTATCTCGACCTCGACATCAATGCAAGTAAAGCCCACCTCCCACGCTGCGGCTTGGCGCGCACACGCTTCGGCCCAGGCTTTAGCGGCCGGTTGTAGGTGATGGCAGACATGGATCGCCCGCACGGGCAATTCGGTCGGACGCTCGACGAGTGCGCGCAGCAAGGCCGTGGAATCCAGGCCGCCGCTGTACGCGACAGCCAGTTTCTGCGTACCCACCGGCACGCGTTCGAGCGCCGCATACAAGGAGGCGAATTCGGCGTTCACCCCACGAGCTTAAAGTCGCCGAACGCCATCCAGCGGTTGTAGCGTGCTTCCAGGAGTTCGTCGACGCCCATGCGCTTGAGCCGCGTCATGTTCGCGAGCAGCCGTTCACGCATTTGCTGCATGAGTTTCTTAGGGTCGCGATGCGCGCCACCCAAGGGCTCTTCGACCACTTCGTCGACGAGTTTGAGCCGGTGCAGGTCTTGAGAGCCGACCTTCATTGCTTCGGCCGCTTCTTCGGCGCGCTCTGCAGACTTCCACAGAATCGAGGCACAGCCTTCCGGTGAGATAACCGAGTAAATGCTGTACTGAAGCATCATCAGATGATCGCCCACGCCCACGGCAAGCGCGCCGCCGGAGCCGCCTTCACCAACCACGGTGCAAAGAATCGGCACCCGCAGGCGCGCCATCTCGAACAGATTGCGTGCAATGGCTTCCGACTGGTTGCGCTCTTCGGCACCGATGCCCGGATAGGCACCGGGTGTGTCGATGAAGGTCAGCACCGGCATGTTGAATCGTTCGGCGAGCTTCATCAGGCGCAGCGCCTTGCGATAGCCTTCCGGGCGCGGCATGCCGAAGTTGCGGTAGATTTTTTCCTTGGTGTCGCGCCCCTTTTGATGGCCGATCACCATGACTGACTGGCCGCCCAGACGTGCGGTACCGCCAATGATGGCCGGATCGTCCGCATAGGCACGGTCACCGTGCAGCTCGACGAAATCCGTGAACATGCCGTCGATGTAGTCCTGCATGTACGGACGCAGCGGATGGCGCGCCATCTGTGCGACCTGCCAGGTCGAGAGCTTGGAAAAGATCTGCTCGGTGAGGTTGCGACGCTTGCCCTCGAGCTTGGTGATCTCTTCGCTTAGATTGACCTCGCTGCCGTCGGCGACGAAACGCAGCTCCTCGATCTTTTCTTGCAACTCCGCAATCGGCTGTTCGAAATCGAGATAGTCGAGGTTTTTCTGCGCCATCGTGTATTGCTGCTGCGACCGCTGCGCGGTTTACTGGGAAAGAGACTGCCCGCGACGATAACGTACTTGCACGTGATCCGCACCCACCAGGTGCTTTAGATCGGCCAGCAATTCGTCGCACAGGCGCACCCGCGTCTCTCCTAGGGTGAGTACCGCGCGTGCCTGATCGTTGCTATAGCGCACGACGACATCGCAGCCGGCTTCTTCTGCGCGGTGGCGATCCACGCAACCGACGAGCGCATCGACATCCACATTCGGCGTCGCCCGCAACAGCACGCGATGGGCAAAGCGCGCCTGCGCGGTGTCGAAGTCCATCACGGTTTCGGCGTTCAGGCGAAAGCCGTCGCTGAAATCGTCGTACTGCAGCTTGCCTTCCACGACCACCAGCTTGTCGGCGGCGAGCAGATGGCCGTATTCCGCCGCCTTTTCTTCGAACAACGGACATTCGATCCGGGCACTGCCGTCGTCGAGCACGACGATAATGCGCCGGCCTTTCTTCATCCGGCGGACTTCGACTACGAGACCGGCCACGACGGCGCTACGCTTGTTACCACGCCGGCCGCGTCCGCCGCCCTCCTCCGGGCGTGGCATGGCCGCGACCTGTTCGGCGATCTTGCCATGGGTCATGAGCGCCAGCTCATCTTCCCAGGCCCGGATAGGATGACCGGTGAGATACAGGCCGAGGGTGTCGCGCTCGGCTCGGAGGCGCTCATCCTCGGGCCATTCCGGGCGTTCTTCGAGCGGCGGGCCCATGTTGTCGCTCGCATCTTCGGCCAGACCGAACATATCGTTCTGGCCGGCGCTGGCCGCGCTGCGATCCTGTTCCGCGGCGGCCAGTGCGCGCGTAAGCCCTTGCATGAGGCTGGCGCGGTTCGGCCCCAGCGCATCGAGTGCGCCGGCATTGATCAACGCTTCCAGTGCGCGCCGATTGGCCTTGGAGGTATCGATACGCCGACAGAAATCATAGAGGTTGGCATAGACGCCGTTCTGGCGACGTTCTTCGATCACGGTTTCGATCGCGCCGCGACCCAGGCCCTTGATCGCGCCCAGGCCGTAGCGGATCGCCGTATCATCGACCACCGAGAAGTTGTATTCCGAGGCGTTGACGTCCGGCGGCACTACGTCGATGCCCAGGCGGTGACATTCGTCGATCATGATCACCACCTTGTCGGTGTGATCCATATCCGCCGAGAGCACCGCCGACATGAAATCGGCCGGGTAATACGCCTTGAGCCAGGCGGTCTGATACGACACCAGCGCGTAGGCGGCCGAGTGCGACTTGTTGAACCCGTAGCCGGCGAATTTCTCGACCAGGTCGAAGATATAGGCGGCCGTATCCTCTTCGATGCCGTTGGCGACCGCGCCCTTGACGAAGCCATCGCGCTGCTTGGCCATCTCCTCGGGCTTCTTCTTGCCCATGGCACGGCGCAGCAGATCGGCGTTGCCGAGGCTGTAGCCGGCCAGTACCTGGGCAATCTGCATCACCTGTTCCTGATACAGAATCACGCCGTAGGTCGGCTCCAGCACTTCAGCCAGGCTGTCGTGCGGATACACCACCCGCGCCTTGCCGTGCTTGCGGTCGATGAAGTCTTCGACCATGCCGGACTCGAGCGGGCCCGGCCGATAGAGCGCCACGAGTGCAACGATATCCTCGAGTTCGTCAGGCTTGAGCTGTTTGACTAGCCGACGCATGCCGGACGATTCGAGCTGAAACACGGCGGTGGTATCGCCGGCCTTGAGCAGTTCGTAGGGTTTCTTGTCGTCGAGCGGGATCGAGCGGATATCGATCGGATCCTTGCCCGATTTTGCCAGTCGATCGTTGGCCACCTGCACCGCGCGATCGATGATGGTGAGCGTACGCAGCCCCAGAAAGTCGAACTTGACCAGGCCGACCGCCTCGACATCGTCTTTGTCGAACTGCGTTACGCGGTTGCCGCCGCCGGCTTCGCAATAGAGCGGCGTGAAGTCGATCAGGTTCGACGGCGCAATGACCACGCCGCCGGCGTGCTTGCCGGGGTTACGCGACAGGCCTTCGAGCGCGAGCGCGAGCTCGAGCAGATAGCCGACCTCTTCGTCCTCACGCGACTGGCGCAGTTCTTCCGACTCTTCCAGCGCCCGCGTGAGCGTCATGTCCGGCGCAAACGGCACCTGCTTGGCGATGCGATCGACCATACCGTAGGGATGACCCAGCACACGGCCGACGTCACGCACCACAGCCTTCGCGGCCATGGTGCCGTAGGTGATGATCTGGCTGACCTTTTCCTGGCCATAACGCTGCGCGACGTATTCGATCACACGGTCGCGCCCATCCATGCAGAAGTCGACGTCAAAGTCGGGCATGGACACACGTTCGGGGTTCAGGAAACGCTCGAACAATAGATCGTAGGCCAGCGGATCGAGATCGGTAATACCGAGCACGTAAGCTACCAGCGAACCCGCGCCCGAACCACGGCCCGGGCCGACCGGCACGCCGTTCTCGCGTGCCCAGCGTATGAAGTCGGCAACGATCAGGAAGTAGCCCGGAAAGCCCATCGACTTGATCACGTCGAGCTCGTGATCGAGACGCGCATCGTATTCCGGCTTGCGCCGTTCGCGTTCGTCTTCGTCCGGGTACAGTAATTCGAGGCGCTCGGCGAGCCCGGATTCCGACTCCGACCGCAGAAACGATGCCGCGTCGTGGCCGTCCGGCACCGGGAATTCAGGCAACACGTTTTCGCCAAGTGTGAGTTCGAGATTGCAACGGCGTGCGATCTCGACGCTGTTCTCGAGCGCTTCCGGCAAATCCGCGAACAGCTCGGCCATCTGTTCGGGCGTCTTGAGATATTGCTCTGGCGTGTAATTCTTCGGCCGGCGCGGGTCGGCCAGCGTATAACCGCCGTGAATAGCGACTCGTGCCTCGTGGGCATCGAAGTCGTCGGCATGCGGGAAACGCACATCATTAGTCGCCACGATCGGAATATCGCGCCGCAGGGCCAGCCCCACCGTTTCCGACAGCCAGGCGGCCTCGCCACTACGTTCGCAACGCGTGACTTCGAGATAATAGCGATCGCCAAAGATCTGTTGCCACTCCGCGGCGCGGGCATCCGCGATCTCGGGCTTGCCGGCCATGAGCGCAATGCCCGTATCGCCGACCATGCCGCCGGAGAGCGCGATCAGCCCGTCGGCCTTGTCGGCGACCCACTCGCGCTGGCATAGCACCTGCCCCCGATGCTGGCCATGTAGATATGCCTGGGTCAGCAGATCGCAAAGATTGCGATAACCTTCGCGGTGTTGTGCCAGCAGCGTGAGCCGCGACGGCGTTTCCTGCGGGCCTTCGTCAATCTGCAGATCCACGCCCACGATCGGCTTGATGCCGGCGCCCAGCGCAGTCTTGTAGAACTTGACCATGCCGAAGAGATTGACGTTATCGGTAACCGCCACGGCCGGCATGCCCGCCTCACGCGTCTGCGACAGCAACGGTTTGATCCGCACGATGCCGTCGGACAACGAGTATTCGGTATGGACGCGCAGATGGACGAATTCGGCAGGCATAGGCTCTTCGGTCGGTCAGTTTCGCCAGTATGGGCACCGGCAGAACGAGGCGTATCACAACGAGCGCGCGGCAGACCGTGCGTGTTGGATGCGGCCCTCAAAGGATCATTCTAACGACCAACACCCGGCGATTGTCAGACCGCTCGGGCACGAAACATTCACTTACCGCAGGAATGCCCGAGGCGCGGGCCTCTACTGGCTTACGTGGTCGATGAAATCGATCTGGCGGGCCTGTAATGCACGCGCGATGGGCGCGAAACTGCGCCGATGGATCGGGGTCACGCCATAGGCCTCGATCGCGTCGCGATGCGCGCGCGTGCCGTAGCCCTTGTGCTGAGCAAATCCATAGCCCGGATAGCGCGCGTCCAGTGCCTGCATCTGCCGATCGCGCGATACCTTGGCAATGATCGACGCGGCACTGATCGCCGGCACGCTGCCATCACCACCGACGACCGTACGCAGCGGCATGTTCAACGGCGGCGGCTGGTTGCCATCGACCCATGCCGCGAACGGGGTCAGCCGAAGTGCGGCGACCGCGCGCTGCATGGCGAGCAAGCTTGCTTGCAGGATATTGAGACTATCGATCTCGGCCGCCGACGCCTCGGCGATCGCATAGGCAAGGGCGCGCTGGCGGATACGCTCATCCATACGCTCGCGCTCGGCTTCGCCGATCGCCTTCGAATCGGTCAGACCGCGCAGCAACGGCTTTGCCGGCAGAATCACCGCGGCTGCCACAACCGGCCCCGCGAGTGGCCCACGGCCGACCTCGTCCACCCCGGCCACGAAGGGACAGGCGAAACGGCGTTCCTTGCGCCTCATCAACGCGCCTCGAGCAGTTGTGCGACAGCGTCGGCCGCCCGCTCGTCCGCATCGAGTGCGAGCTGTTGATGAATGCCAGCAAATGCATCGGTCTGGGCTGCACGCGCGGCTTGCGATTCGAGTAGTCGATCCACTTCGGGCCCGATCACCGATACGCGCGCCTGTTGCTGAAGACATTCAGGTACAAGCGCGCGCTTCGCGAGCAGGTTGGGCATGCTGACGTGTTCGGTCTTGATGAGATTGAACACACGCGCGATCGCGTAATTCATGGGCGAGAGCTTGTACGCCACCACCATCGGCGTCTTTGCCAGTAGCGCTTCCAGCGTGGCCGTGCCCGAGGCGAGCAGCAACACGTCGGCCGCTCGCATTATCTCGCGCGAACGTCCATCGACCAGGCGGATGTCCATATCCGCGCCCGCCCGCGCAATCTGTGCTTCAAACAGCGCGCGCACCGCCGGCGTCGCCATGGGTGCTACAAACCGAAGTTCGGGGTGGCGGGCACGCAGCCAGCGCGCTGTTTCTATGAACACCGGGCCCAAACGGCTGACTTCAGATCGCCGACTGCCCGGCAGCAGCCCCAACAGCGGCGCGTCGCCATCAAGCTCCAGCGCACGCCGCGCGCTCGCGCTGTCCGGATGCAGCGGCAGCTCGTTGGCCAACGGGTGGCCGACGAAGGTGACCGGAATATCGAAACGCCGAAAAAACGCTTCTTCGAACGGAAAGATCGCCAGCAACAGATCCACGGCCTTGCGGATGTTTTTCGTGCGTCCCTGACGCCAAGCCCAGGCGGTGGGACATACGTAGTGCACCGTGGTAATGCCGCGCGCGCGAACCCGCATTTCCAGGCCGGTATTGAACGCCGGCGCATCGATACCGATGAACGCATCGGGTGCGTTCTCGACAACGCGCTCGAACAGACGCCGACGCAGGCGCAACAGGCGCGGTATCTCGCCGATCACTTCGCTGATGCCGAACAGCGACAATTCTTCGATATCGGCCCGCGTTTCACAGCCGGCCTCGCGCATGAGCGGCCCGGTCACGCCCTCGAAACGCGCCTGCGGATAGCGTTTTGTCAGCGCGCGGATCAGCCCCGCGCCGAGCACGTCGCCGGACTGTTCGCCGGCGACGATGAAGAATCGCCTCGGGGCATCTGTCACGTGCTAGCGGATAATGCCGCGCTCGGCCTGTTCGAGCGATTCGAGCATCAAGCGTACCGCCTCGCTCGACTGGGCCGGCTCGCGAAGCGCTTCGCGCGCCTGTTCCAGACGTAGCTTGGAACGATAGATGGTGCGATACGCGCGCTTGGCCGCAGTCACTTCTTCTTCCGTATAGCCACGCCGGCGCATGCCGACGGAATTCACCCCGTGCGGCACTGCCGGCGCGCCCGCACTACGGACGAAGGCCGGTACGTCCTGCTGCACGCCGCTGCAATACGCCAGAAACGCCATCGTGCCCACGCGCCGGAACTGGTAGACCAACGCGAAGCCGGCGAGAATGCAGAAATCGCCGATGCGCACATGGCCGGCGAGACTCGCGCCATTGGCCATGGTGATGCCATTGCCCAGCACGCAATCGTGGGCGACATGTGTATACGCCATCAACAGATTGTCGTCGCCAATGATGGTTTCGCTCTGATCGATCACCGTGCCGCGGTGCACGCTGCAATATTCACGAAACGTATTGCGGTCGCCGATCGTAAGCCGTGTTGGCTCGCCCGCATAAACACGATGCTGCGGCTCGGCACCGAGCGATACGAACTGGAAAATCTGGTTATCGCGCCCGATCGTCGTATGGCCCGAGATGACCACATGCGGACCCACGCGCGTGCCCGCGCCGATCTTGACGTGCGGCCCGATAACGCTGAACGGGCCGATATCGACATCGTCGGCGACGTCGGCTTCGGGATGAACTTGTGCACTGGGATCAATTGGCATCGGGCTTCCCCGGCACCGCCATCATCTGTGCGCGACAGGCCAGTTCGTCGCCGACCCAGGCTTCGGCGTCGAAGCGCCAAATGCGCTTCTTGGCAGAGCCGACCACGAGCTTGAGCAACAATTGGTCACCCGGGACAACGCGGCGCTTGAACCGTGCCTTGTCGATGCCGGCAAAGTATACGATCGTGCCCTCTTCCGATTCCACCGTACGCATACCCAGAATCAGACCGGCCTGCGCCAGCGCTTCGAGGATGAGAACGCCCGGCATGACCGGCTCACTCGGAAAATGCCCCGGAAAGAACGGCTCATTGATGGTGACGTTCTTGATCGCGGTGATCGACTTGCCCGGTTCGCAGGAGAGTACGCGGTCCACCAAGAGAAAAGGAAACCTGTGCGGTAATTGCCGCATGATGGCTTTGATGTCGTCTTGATCGCTCATTCGTTGTTCTCCGATGATGGGCCGGCGCGCTCAACTCGCCGCAGGCGACGCTCGATCTTGTCGAGCTGTCGAAAAAGGGCAAGGCGCTTGCGCCAGCCGGTGGCCGGCATGGCGCGAAAAGTCGAGGAGTATACGCCGCCCCGGTCGATGTTCTTGGGGACCTGGCTTGCCGCGGTGATGATCACACCGTCTGCGATCGTGACGTGATCGCCGATACCCACGCCACCGCCGATCATGCAGTTCGAACCGATCGTGCAGGAACCAGCAATACCGGTGCAGCCGGCAATAACGGTGTGTTCGCCGATAACGCAGTTGTGAGCAATATGCACCTGATTATCGATCTTCACACCGCGCGCGATGACGGTGTCGTCGAGCGCGCCACGGTCGATCGTCGTGCCGGCGCCGATTTCCACATCGTCGGCAATCCGTACGCGCCCCATCTGTGGAATCGGCTCCCAGCCGCTGCCGTTGTGCACCAGCCCGAACCCACGCCCACCGATGACGGCATTCGCTTCGATCGACACACGGGCGCCGATACTCACATCGTCGCCAATGCTGCAGTTGCTCGCGATACGCGTATCCACGCCAACATGCACGCGGTCGCCGAGTACAGTATTCGCTCCGATAACCGCGCCGGCGGCCACCACGGCGTTTTCACCAATAACGGCGTTGCTAGCGATGCTCGCCTGGGGATCGACGGTTGCGGATGCCGCGACTACCGCACGTTCGTCTATGCCAGCGTCTGGCTTCGGCCGGTCGAAAAGTGCTGCAATACGGGCAAAAGCCAGCCGCGGCTGCTTTACAACAAGCGCGCTGATATTGACTTCATCGGCAACCGGTGCCGGGCAGACGACAGCCGTCGCTTGCGTATGACGAATTGCGTTCAGCTGCGAGGCGTTCTCGGCGAACGCGATACACCCCGGCAGGCCGGGGTCGAGCGCACAAACGCCGCTGATCTGCGTTTGCGGATCGCCGCGCGTAACAAGATCGAAACGATCGGCCAGCATCGCGAGCGTGACCGCAGGCGCCGTGCTCGCAGCCATGACTAGCGGTCCCCGAGTTCGGCCAGGATCTCGTCGGTCACATCGACCGCTTCGCTGCTATACAACACGCCGTCGCCCAGAATGAGGTCGTAGCCGTTGTCGTCCGCGTACTGGTCGATAATGTCCAGAATATCCGCGCGCATCTGCTCGAACTCTTTGTGTTCGGCATCGGACACATCGTCGTTGTATTTGCTGCGCTCAAGCTGCAATTCGCGCTGGCGATCACGGATCGCGCTTTGCAGCTTATCGCGATCGCCATCGCTCATGACCGCCCCATCCTGGGCAAGCCGATCCATATCCTGGCGCAAGGCGTTCGACTTGGCTTCGAGATCATTCTTGCGCTTGGCAAACTGCGTCGCCATGCTCGATTTGGCACGCGCGGCCTGGGGCGATTCGTTGACGACCCGCGAGACGTCCACCACCCCGATACGCAGGATTTCGCTGCCGGTTTCTGCGCTCGTGCCCGCCGCCCGCAGCGGCGCGGCGAACGCAAGCGCAAATGCCACGACGATCGTGACCGGTACTAGCCGTATCGAATACATGTCAGCCATCTCCTGAATCGCCTTCGTCCTGACTAGAGCCCGACGCCGAAGGAGAACTGGAAGCGATCGACATCGTCGTTGTCCGGATCGTCGACGTAAGCAGCGTAGCTTACGCGCAACAGCCCGAAGAACGGCGTGAACCAGTAAAAGGCAACGCCGGCAGACTTGCGCAGCTCCGAGGCTTCGAAATCGCTGGCGTCTTCATAGACGTTACCGATGTCGTAGAACGCTGTCAGACGCGTCGACTTGTTATCCGATTCGAGGAAGGTCGGGATGACCAGTTCGCTCTGCAACGTGGTCAGGAATTGACCACCGAACGGGTTGTCGAGCGAATCCCGCGGGCCAAGGCCGCCGTTGGAGTAACCGCGCACCGAACGCGCGCCGCCGGCAAAGAAGTTGTCATAGGGCGGGACATCCTCACCCTCGCCCCAGACGTCGGTCTGGGCCACACGACCATCCATCGATAGAACCATCTTATCGGACAAGCCCGGTACCCAGGCGCCCACTCGGAAATAGCGCTCGTGCTCGAAACTGGTGTCGTAATACTCCAGATCCGAACCCGGCCCCTTAATATTGAATTCGAACTGGGTATTGCTGCCACGAGTCGCGAAGAACGTGCGGTTACGCGTATCCCGCGACCAGCCCGTCTGCAGTTCATAGGTCGTGGCTTCCTTGCCGTTCTCGTCGATGAAGTCGGCCAGCTCGTCGGACAGCTGTTCCTCGCCGTCGCGGTTGACCGCCGAGTTGATCTCGTTGCGCTCCACGCCGAGACCGGCACGCAGCTGGGAGTACTCGGTGATCGGTAGGCCAAACGTCACCGCACCGCCGACCGAATTCAGATCGAACCCGGAGCCGATACGAATCAGCTGATCGGTATTGCGGTAGAAAGCCGAAATCGTGCGTGACACGCCTTCGTCGGTGAAATATGGGTCGGTCCAGCTGGCGCCCACGCTCTTGGCGTAGTCGTTGGTTTCTGCACGCAGGCTCAGGCGATTGCCCGTGCCACGGAAGTTGCTATGCGAAACGCTGCCGTTGATGAGAAAGCCCTGCGCGTCCGAGAAGCCGACACCGAATTGCAATGTGCCTGCGGCGCGCTCGGTGAGATCGTAGTCGACATCGACCAGATCTTCGCTGCCCGCCACTTTCTCGGTGTTGACCTGTACATCCTGCATATAGGGCAGACGTGCCAGTCGTGTACGTGAGCGTTCCACGCCGCGACGCGAGAACGGCGCGCCTTCGAACTGACGCATCTCACGACGCAGGGTTTCGTCGTTGGTCTTTTCGTTGCCGTTGAACGTGATCTGACGCACGTAGGCGCGCTTGCCGGGGTCGATAAAGAAGGTCAGATCGACGGTCTTGTCTTCGTCATTGATACGGGTCAGCGGATCCACATCGGCGAACGCATAGCCGAAATCGGCCAGACCGGAGCTGATGCTGTTGGCCGAGGCGTCGACATCGCCGCGCGAAAATATCTCGCCCGGCTCGACCGTCACCAGCCGCTGCAGGCTGGTCTGCGGCACGATCATGTCGCCGGCGAACTCGTAATCGCTGATCGTGTACTGATCGCCTTCATCGACGTTGATCGTCAAGAAGATATTGCGATTGTCCGGCGACAGCGACACCTGAATCGAGGACACGTTGAAACGGATATAACCGCGGTTCTGATAGAACGAGTTCAGTGACTCCAGATCGCCGAGCAATTTCTCGCGCGAATACCGGTCGCGGCTGCGCCAGAATGTCAGCGGACGGGTATAGGCCGGCGAACTGGCTTCCAGCTCAAACACATCGCGCAGTTCATCGTCGCTGAAATGCTCGTTACCGATGATGTTGATGTCCTTGATCGAGGCGACCTCGCCTTCGGTGACATCGATATCGATGGCGACACGGTTATTGTCGAGTTCCTTGACCTGCGTATCGATGTCTACGCTGTAATAACCGTTGGCGTAATACTGACGACGCAGCTCCTGCTCGAGCTGGTCAACGAGCGAGCGCTTGTAAAGCTCGCCCTGGGCCAGACCTTGCTGAGCTAGTGCATCCTTGAGTTCGTCACCACCGATGTTCTTGTTGCCTTCGATCGAGAAACTCGCGATCTCGGGGCGCTCGGTGACGTCGACGATCAGCGTATTGCCTTCGCGCTGCAGGGCAACGTTCTCGAACAGGCCGGTGTCGTAAAGCGCACGGATCGATTGCTGGGCGCGCGCTTCGCTAAGCCGATCGCCGACAGACAGCGGCAGGTACGTCAGCACCGTACCCGGTTCGAGTCGCTGCACGCCGACCACCCGGACATCGTCCACTCGAAAGTCGTAACCGGAATCCGGCGATTGCGCCTGCGCCCACGCGCTCGCAGCAAAAAGACACAGGAGCACGGCAAACGCGCGCGTCACACATACAGGCATATTTTAAGAACCTTACTTACCCGAGCAAGCGCAGGATATCGTTGTAGAAAGCCAGGGTCATCAGCATCAGGAGAGCGACCATGCCGACCTGCTGCCCCGCGACCTGTACCGCCTCCGAAAGAGGTCGGCCCCTTATCCATTCGATCGAATAATACAGAAGATGCCCCCCGTCTAACACCGGAATCGGCAGGAGGTTGAGCACGGCCAGACTGACGCTCACCAGGGCCAGAAAGCCGACGAACGCTTCGAGACCGATACTGGCCGTCTGTCCAGCATAGCTGGCGATCTGAATCGGACCGCTAACGTTTCGCAACGACACCTCGCCGGTGACCATGCGCGCCATGAGCCGAACCGTCAGTGCCGACACTTCCCATGTCTTTGCCACGGCCGCAGGAATCGCGGCAACGGGTCCGAGCTGGCGCGTGGTGCGCATGCTCTGCCAGGCTTCGGCGTCGACACCGATCTGGGCGCCAAGCCGTCCTTCGGCTTCGCCCGCGTCATTGTCGACCGATGCCAGGGACACGGGGATATCGCGAGTCTGTCCATCGCGTGCAACCGACAGAACGACCTGTTCACCGGGGCGGGATTTGATGCGCTCGACCAACGCCTGGGGCGTGTCGACCGTTTCGCCATCGACCGCCTTTATTTCATCGCCCTTTTCCAGTCCGGCCCGGCTGGCCGGACTATCCGCAAGCACATCCGCGATGAGCGGCGTGGCCGGCGGCTGATAAGGCATGAGCCCGAGTCGATCGAACATCTTTTCCGGGTCGGCCGGCACATCGGTAAGATCAAGTGTGACCTGGCGAACGTCCCCGTCTTCGGCGCGTACGCTCAACGCGATCGAATCGCCGTCGAGGCCGCGCTCGATCAGACCGAGGCGCAGGTCTTCCCAGTTTTCGATCTTACGGTCGTCGATCGCCACGATCTGTTCGCCAGCGCCCAAGCCCGCCTCGGCCGCGAGACTGGATTCGGGCGCGGCACCGATCATGGGCTTGATGCCCGCGACGCCGATCATGAATACGAGCCAGTAAGCCGCTACCGCGAACAGGAAATTCACGCCCGGGCCGGCGGCGACGATCGCGATACGGCGCGCCGGGTGCTGGCGATTGAACGCATAGGGCTTGTCCGCCTCCGCGACTTCACCTTCGCGCTCGTCAAGCATCTTGACGTAGCCGCCCAACGGGATCGCCGACAACCAGTATTCGATGCCGCTTTTTCGACCGGTAAAGCCCCAGACTCGGTTGCCGAACCCGATCGAATAGCGCAACACCTTCACGCCCATACGACGCGCAACCCAGAAATGGCCGTATTCATGTACCGCCACGAGCAGGCCGATTGCCACGATGAACGCCGGAACCGACATCAGCCAGTCAGACATGTAATTCACTTCTCCTGCGCGCCGGAATTGCGACCGGCTAGGATTGGATCACTGGATGGAACGCACGCTCGCGACCCGAGGATGCCTGCATAGTAGTCTACCTGTGCAGACCCAAGACCTGGCTAACGCTTCAAATTGCGCTCGGCAGCCAATGCAGGCCCGCAACAAACCAGGGCGCCGCCGCGAGCACACTATCCAGTCGATCGAGTACGCCGCCATGACCGGGAAACAGCGTCCCGCTGTCCTTGATACCCGCATGACGCTTGAACATGCTGATCGTCAGATCGCCCACGATGGAAATAACCGCCACCCAGGCGCCCAGCACGACGAAGCCGACCAGGCGGTCTCCACCATAACCCAACGCCCACGCGCCGGCGCCTGCGAAAACCATGGCCGCAACGATACCGCCGATGGCGCCCTCCCGCGTCTTGCCCGGACTGACCGCGGGCACTAGCTTGTGCCGGCCCATCGTGCGACCTGCGATATAAGCGCCGGTATCGGCCGCCCATACCAGAAAGAAGAAAGCCAGCAGTAACAGTGCACCTTGATCGCTCTGATGCAGATAGGTCACGGCTGCGACTGCTGCCACGAGCGTTAGAACGCCGGTCGCGGCGCCGATGTCGGTGCGCCCCATTACCCGCGCCCAGCCGTTCGGGTAACGCACGATCCACCCGATCGCGATCAGCCACCAGATACACGCCGCGCCGATGAGCAGGTTGTCGACAGCGACCAGCCACAACTGGCTACGAACGAGCGCGAACAGAAAAATCAGTAGCGCTGTAGCGAGCACCAGCAATACGTGTCCGGTATCGCCAAGGCGCAGCAGACCGGCCCACTCCCAGGCGCCGAGCAGCATCAACGTGGCGAACACCAACGTGATCGCAAACGTTGGCAAATACAACATGCCCAGTACGGCCAGAGGTACAAGAACCAGGGCCGTCGCAATGCGCGTGACGAGCATACGCCTTAAAGACCCGTCGCCGCAGCTTGCGGCAAACGCCCGAACCGACGCTGGCGCTGTCCGAACCAATCGATCGCACAGGCGAGGCTGTTGCCATCAAAATCCGGCCAAAGCTCGTCCGAGAAGTACAGTTCGCTGTACGCAAGATCCCAGAGCAAAAAATTGCTGACCCGACGTTCGCCGCCCGTCCGGATAAACAGATCGGGGGCCGGAAACTCGGCAAGCGCCAGGCGCGCGCCCAGGCTGTGCTCATCGATTTCGTCGGGATCGAGCTGATTGTCGCGGCAAGCGCATGCCAGCCGTCGCGCGGCCTGAACCAGATCCCAGCGGCCTCCGTAGTCGATCGCGATCACGAGATTGAGGGCCGCGTTGTCGCGCGTACGCATCTCCGCCTGGGCCATTTCGTGCCGAAGGGCTTCCGAGAAATGCGCACGCTCGCCAATGAAGCTCAGGCGTACGCCGGACTCGTTCATGGAATCGATTTCACGACGGATCGTGCGTCGGAACAGATCCAGCAGCACACGCACTTCAGTTTTTGGCCGCTGCCAGTTTTCGCTCGAAAATGCGAACAGCGTCAATGTTTTAACTGACTGTTCTCTAGCGCTTTCCACGATCGCGCGTACCGCCTGGGCGCCCGACCGGTGGCCAGCCGCACGCGGCATGCCGCGTCGACTCGCCCAGCGGCCATTGCCGTCCATAATGATTGCGACGTGGTCGGGCACACTCATATTCGCACCTGGCGCTCGAATCCGATCGACGGTCTGCTAAACCGTCATGATCTCCTTTTCTTTCTCGTCGAGCAGTCCGTCGATACGTTCGATGTGCTGGTCGGTGAGCTTCTGAATACGCGCTTCGCCGCCATGCTGGTCGTCGGCGCTGATCTCTTTTTCGCTGACCAGTTCCTTGAGCGTGGAATTCGCATCGCGACGGATGTTGCGAATCGCCACACGCCCGTCTTCAGCTTCAGCGCGAATCACTTTCACCAGATCCTTACGGCGATCTTCGGTCAGCGGCGGCAGCACCACGCGGATGACCTGCCCGGCGGTCGACGGGTTCAAGCCGAGGTCGGCTTTCATGATCGCCTTTTCGACGGGTTGGACCATGCTCTTTTCCCAGGGCTGGATCGTGATCGTGCGCGCATCTTCAAGCGAGATATTCGCTGCCTGATTGAGCGGCACTTCAGAGCCGTAGTAGTCCACGGTTACGTGATCCAGCAGACTGGTGC
The DNA here is from genome assembly GCF_000215955.2 of Salinisphaera shabanensis E1L3A. Lineage (GTDB taxonomy): Bacteria > Pseudomonadota > Gammaproteobacteria > Nevskiales > Salinisphaeraceae > Salinisphaera > Salinisphaera shabanensis. Next base: position 100,357 of record NZ_AFNV02000006.1, on the reverse strand, counting down.
TCGCGCGCCCGGTGCGAATCTTGCTGAAATTGTCGCGCATGACGTTGATCGTCTTGTCCATGCGCTGCTGTGCGTCGCTGTATATCTCGTCAATCATCCGTTGCTTCTCGTCGTGTCGTTGTCGACCAGCGTACCCACGTCCTCGCCGGCGACGATACGGGCCAAATCGCCGGCCCGGTTGATATCGAATACCCGCAGCGGCATGCCGTTGTCCCGGCATAGCACGATGGCGGTGGTATCCATCACACTCAGGCGCTGGTCTATGACTTCATCGTACGTCAGATGCGTATACCGTTTGGCGCTACTGTCGCGCATCGGGTCCGCACTATAGATGCCGTCGACCTTGGTTGCCTTGAGCATTAGGTCGGCATTGATCTCGACCGCCCGCAGGCTCGCTGCCGAATCCGTGGTGAAAAAAGGATTGCCGGTACCGGCCGCAAAAATCACCACCCGACCTTTTTCGAGGTGGCGGATTGCGCGGCGTCGAATATAGTCCTCGCACACCTGATTGATGCGAATCGCCGACATCACACGCGCCGTCATGCCGGCATGCTCGATGGCGTCCTGCAGTCCGAGCGCATTGATCACCGTGGCGAGCATGCCCATCTGATCGCCGGTAACCCGGTCCATGCCGCGCCCGGCTAGGCCGACTCCGCGAAAGATGTTGCCGCCGCCCACCACGAGCGCGACTTGCACCCCCGACTCGATGAGTTCTTTTATTTCGGCAGCAAGCCGCTCCACGACATCAGCGGAAATTCCGTAATCGGCCTGCCCCATGAGGGCTTCGCCGCTGAGTTTTAGCAATATGCGTTTGCGGGTCGGCTTGTTCTTGCTCATCGGCTGGCGTGGCAGTACGACAACATGAAGCGGCTCCTGGCCGGCAACGATAATTTACGGCCCGATCATGCGATACGGGCCGGGTCAAAAAAAGCCGGCTGCCTAAGCAGCCGGCCGTTTGCCCTTAGGCTGTCTTTTCGGCTTGCGCCTTGACCTCGGCAGCGAAGTCTTCCTGTTTCTTCTCGATGCCCTCGCCGACTTCCACGCGCGCGTAGTCGGTCACGGTCGCGTTCTGCTGTTTGCACAGCTTTTCGACCGTCATATCGGGATCCTTCACGAACGGCTGACCCATGAGCGTGATTTCGCTCAGGTACTTGCGCAGACGGCCTTCGACCATCTTTTCGATGATGTCTTCCGGCTTGCCGCTATCACGCGCCTGCGCCATCAACAGTTCTTTTTCAGCATCGCGACGTTCTTGCGGCACATCGTCGGCCGACAGATGCGCGGGCGCGGTCGCCGCGACATGCATAGCCAGATCGCGGGCCAGCTCGCTTTCGCCACCGAGAACCGCCACAGCGCTACCAATACGCGCGCCGTGCATGTAGACGTCGAGCTTGCCTTCGCCTGCTTCGATTCGACGGAAGCGACGAATGGTGATGTTCTCACCCAGCTTCGCCACGAGCGCACGACGCTTGGCGTCGAGGCTCTCCCCGTCGACTTCGATCGCCGCCAACGCATCGGCATCGGCCGGCGCATTGTCGAGAGCGGCCTGAGCCGCCATTTCGGCGAAGTTCACGAAATCGTCGTTCTTGCCGACAAAGTCGGTTTCGCAGTTCGCCTCGAGCAGCACTGCAACCGTCTTGTCATCGGATACTGCGGTGGCGATACGCCCTTCCGCAGCCACGCGTCCGGCTTTCTTGTCGGCCTTGGCCAGGCCTTCGCGACGCATGTTGTCTGCCGCGGCGTCAATATCGCCATCCGTCGCCGTGAGTGCCTTCTTGCACTCCATCATGCCGGCGCCGGTACGTTCCCGCAGCTCTTTAACCAGAGCAGCACTAATTGCCATGATTCATTCTCCGCAAAGATTGGGTAGCGACCGAGCCGGCGTGCGCCTCGCACACCGGCTCGCCCGCGATTACTTGTCGGCCTGCTTCGGGTCCGCCTGCTCAGGCTTTTCCGACGGCACGGAAGCCACGTCGCCGAGCGACGCAGTCGCGGTCGGCTCGGCTTCACCCTGGGACTCCTGAATAACGGAGTTCTGGGTGGCTTCACTCGCGGCCTGTGCCTCGGCCGGCTTGCCCGGCTCGTGGTCGGCGCCCTGCGCCTGAACTTCCACGGTGCCGTCTTCCTGGCCGGTGAAGTCGCCCTTGCTACCACGGCCCGTGAGAACGGCGTCGGCTACCATCTCGGTGTAAATACGAATCGCGCGGATCGCGTCGTCGTTACCCGGGATGACCACGTCGATGTTTTCCGGCGAGCAGTTGGTATCGACCACGGCGATTACCGGAATGCCGAGCTTGCGCGCTTCGTCAACGGCGATCTTTTCGAAGCCGACGTCGATGATGAACAGCGCATCGGGCAGGCTGGTCATTTCCTTGATGCCGCCGATGCCGCGCTCCAGCTTGTCGCGCTCACGATAGAGATCGAGCGCTTCACGCTTATTGAGCTTGCGAATCGAGCCGTCCTCGATCATCTGCTCGAGATCGTGCAGACGCTGGATCGAGTTCTTGACCGTCTTGAAGTTGGTGAGCATGCCACCAAGCCAACGATGGTTGACGAACGGCATGCCGCAGCGCTGTGCCTGCTTGCCGACGGCTTCACGCGCGGCACGCTTGGTGCCGACGAACATGACGTTGCCGCCGTTGGCGGACAGACGGCTGATATAGTTGTATGCATCCTTGAAGAGCGGAAGCGTCTCTTCGAGGTTGATGATATGGATCTTGTTGCGATGGCCGAAAATATAGGGGGCCATCTTGGGGTTCCAGTAACGGGTACGGTGGCCGAAATGAACCCCCGCCTCAAGCAACTGGCGCATGCTGATCTGACTCATGGATTGTCTCCGGGTTGTGGCTTACGCGCATCCCATGAAACAACCGATCTGCATTTTGCAGACAGGCACCCCGTTTCATGTGTCGACACGCGTGCGGATTTTCGATGTCGAATACGGCCGTAAAATCGACCGCTTTTATAAGCGTTCTCGGCGTCACGTTGCCGCGAACGCGAGCGGTTTATACCATAGCGGCCCTTCCCAGGCTAGCACCGGCCGCAATTCGGCCGACTTTCATTGACGACTTTTCAAGGACCTATAACGCATGAGCGTGACCATCAAAACGCCCGAGGAACAGGACAAGATGCGCGAAGCCGGCCGGCTCGCCGCGCAGGTTCTGGATATGATCACGCCGCATGTTCAGCCGGGCGTGACCACCGACGAACTCAATACGCTGTGTCACGACTACATGGTCGATGAGCTGGGCACCACACCTGCGCCGCTCAACTACCACGGTTTCCCCAAATCGATCTGCACATCGATCAACCATGTGGTGTGCCATGGCATACCCGGCGAAAAGGCGCTCAAGAAAGGCGACGCGTTGAATATTGACGTCACCCTGATCAAGGACGGCTACCACGGCGACAGTTCGCGTATGTATTTCGCCGGCACGCCCTCAATCAAGGCGCGTCGCCTATCCGATATCGCCGAAGCCGCGCTCTACAAGGGCATTGAAGTGGTCCGCCCGGGCGCGACGCTGGGTGACATCGGCGCGACTATCCAGACGTTCGTCGAGTCTCAGCGCGCGTCGGTCGTACGTGAATATTGCGGCCACGGGATCGGGCTGGGCTTCCACGAGGAGCCGCAGGTGCTCCATTACGGCAAGGCCGGCCAGGGGCTGCGCCTGGAAGCCGGCATGACGTTCACCATTGAACCGATGGTCAACGCCGGCAAACGCCACGTCAAAGTGTTGCCGGACGGCTGGACCGTCGTCACCAAGGATCATTCGTTGTCCGCCCAGTGGGAACATACGATCCTGGTGACGGACGACGGCGTTGAAATCCTTACGCCCAGCCAGCTGAGCGCATAAGTGGGTTACACGGTCGAGATGCGCCGTCGCGCCCAGGCCGAACTCGGCGACTGGGACGATTTCATTGCCCGCGCGGCCAATAGCGAAGGCGCGTCGATCGCCCAGGCCCGCGAATATCTGGATACGGGTCGTGAACGTATTGAACGTGCCTTTCGTGCCGGCGCACACGTAGACGTTCTCGTTGGCGCACGCAGCATGCTGGTCGACGCGGTTCTGGCCAGCGCGTGGCGCGCGCTTGCCGACTCGTCGAATGCCTGCCTAGTCGCGGTCGGCGGATATGGCCGTGGCGAATTACTGCCGCACTCGGATATCGACCTGCTCATTCTCTATCGCCAAGACACGCTCGATAGCGTCGGCCCCGCGCTGGAGCGGTTTCTGACACACCTATGGGATATCGGTCTCGAAGTCGGCCACAGCGTACGCTCACCCACCGAGTGTGCCGAACAGGCAGAGTCCGATATCACGATAATGACCAATCTCATGGAGTCGCGCGCACTCGCTGGCGATTCGGCCTTGTTCGCCGCCATGCGCGCAGCGACATCGGTCGAACACATCTGGCCATCGGCCGCTTTCTTCAAGGCCAAGATCGAAGAGCAGCAGGCGCGTCACGCCCGTTATGACGAAACCGCCTACAAGCTCGAGCCGAATACCAAGGAATCCCCGGGCGGCCTGCGCGATATCCAGACCATCGCCTGGGTCGCCAAACGGCAATTCGCGGCGCAGACACTGGACGGGCTCGTCGACTACGGATTCCTGAGCGATCGCGAATTCACCGAACTCAAACGCGGCCAGGCGTTTCTTTGGCGCGTGCGCTTTGCGCTGCACACGTTGACCGACCGGCCCGAAGACCGGTTGCTGTTCGATCATCAGATACAGATTGCTCAGATGCTCGGCTACGAGGACGAGAAGAATAATCTCGCCGTCGAGCAGTTCATGCAGCGATATTATCGAAATATCAAGGCGTTGACTGCGCTAAACGATATTCTTCTTCAACTTTTTTCAGAAGCGATACTCCATTTCGGCGATGACGAGCGTGCCCGCTCCATAAACGAGCGGTTTCAGTCGCGTCACGGGTTCATCGAAGTGACCGCCGACGACGTGTTCGTCAACCACCCGAGTGCACTGCTTGAAATCTTCTATCTCATGCAGACCCGGCCGCGACTGACGGGTATTCGTGCACATACACTGCGCTTGATGCGCCGCGATCGGCATCTGATCGATAAAACGTTCCGCACGTCAATACATTGCAGGCGCCTCTTCACTGAAATTCTCAGGCAGCGCAGCGGTGTAACACGCGCGCTACGGCGTATGAACCGGTACGGCATCCTCGGCCGCTATCTGCCCAACTTCGGCAAGATCATCGGTCGCATGCAGTACGACCTGTTCCATACGCTCACCGTCGATGAACATACCCTGTTCGTCATCCGTAATCTTCGGCGCCTGGTGCTACCGCGTTTTCAGCACGAGCTCCCGTTTGCGAGCGAGCTCATGCAATCCCTCAACAAGCCCCAGATTCTGTATATCGCAGGGCTGATGCACGACATCGCCAAAGGCCGTGGCGGCGATCACTCAGAGCTGGGCGCGGTCGACGCGCGCAAGTTCTGCGCAGACCACGGTATTTCGTCGGACGATACTGAACTCGTTTGCTGGCTCGTACGCCAGCACCTGCTTATGTCGATGACGGCACAGCGTCGCGATATCAACGATGTACAGGTGGTTAATGAGTTCGCACGTGAAGTCGGCAACAGAGAGCGTCTGGACCGGCTGTTCCTGCTGACCGTGTGCGATATACGCGCTACTAATCCGAATCTCTGGAATTCATGGAAGGAAAGCCTGCTGGTCGATCTTTACACCAGCACGCGTCGAGCGCTCGAGCGTGGCCTGGACGATCCGCTCAACGAAGCCGAGCTGGTGGCCGAGACGCGCAGCGCCGCTGCAGCCATGCTGACGCGGACGCGCGTAAACACACCTAGATTCAAGGCGGTATGGGAACGTTTTGAACCGGATTACTTTCTGCGTCACAGTCCGGAGGAAATCGCGCGCCAGACACGCGCCATCGCGACCCACGATGGTGACGGTCCACTGGTATCGGTCGCCGAGATTTCCGATCAGGGCAGCACGCTGTTCGTTTACACCCGGGATCGAAATTATCTATTTGGCGTGGCCACCGGCGTGCTCGCGCAGCTGGGACTATCGATCCTCGATGCGCGTATCAACACCACCAACGACGACTACACCCTCGATACTTATGTGATCTGCGAAAGCGATGGCCATCCCATCAAGGACGCCTATCGCCGCCGCGAAATCGAAGACACGGTGCGGGCCGCTATTGCCAACCCCGAAGTCGAAAGCATCGATGTAACCCGGCGCGCGTCGCGGCGCAGCCGCTATTTCAACGTGCCAACACAGATCTATTTCAGCGAAACGCCGGAGCGTGCCTGTACGATCATGGAGGTCGTAACAGCCGACCGCCCCGGGCTGCTGTCGTTGATCGGCGATACCTTCTACCGCTTCGGCATTCTTTTAGAAACCGCCAAGATCGCGACCATTGGCGAACGGGCCGAAGACGTATTTTTCATTACCGACCGCGAGCATACGCCGATTCGCGATCGCGAAACGCGCTCCCGTCTTCGCGAAACCCTAACCAACGAACTGGACAAGAACGGCCCATGAATCCTCGTCTCGATACATTGCAGCCGTACCCGTTCGAACGGCTGGCGGCCCTGCTGGTCGATACACGCGCCAACACCCGCCAGCCGCCTATTTCACTTGCCATTGGCGAACCGCAGCATCCGCCGGCAGAAGTCGCGCGCACCGCATTAATCGAAGCGCTCGACGGAATCGCTCACTATCCGCCGACGAAAGGCAGTGATGCACTACGTGAAGCGATCGGTGACTGGCTGGCACGACGCTTTAATATAGCCCGCCAATCGATTGACGATAAACGACATATTCTGCCCGCAGCGGGCACACGCGAGGCCTTGTTTTCGTTTGCCCAGGCGCTCGTCGACCCCAGCCGCCCGGGCGCGGCGGTGGCCATGCCCAATCCCGGCTACCAGATCTACGAAGGCGCGGCCCTGTTGGCGGGCGCGGAACCGTTGTATTTGCCGTGCCTGCCCGATACCGATTTCCTGGCCGATCTCGATGCGTTGAGTTCGGCCGACTGGGATCGAGTGCAACTGTTGTATATATGCTCGCCCGGCAATCCGACCGGGGCTGTCGCCGATCGCGCCTATCTCGAGCGCGCCCTCGAACTCGCAGACAAACACGACTTCGTGATCGCGTCCGACGAATGCTATAGCGAGATCTATGCAGACGAGACAGCACCGCCACCCGGCCTGCTCGACATCGCCCATGCCCAGGGGCGCGACGATTTCGCGCGATGCGTGGTCTTTCATAGTCTGTCGAAACGTTCCAATCTGCCCGGCCTTCGCTCCGGCTTTGTGGCCGGCGACGGCGCATTGCTCGGCGAATACCTGCGTTATCGGACCTATCACGGCGCCACGCTGGGCCATCACGTACAGGCTGCAAGCATTGCGGCATGGCGGGACGAAATTCATGTGCGCGAAAATCGTGATCGATATCGGGCCAAATACGCGGCCGTCATGCCATTGATCGAACCGCTGTGCGAGGTGACACGCCCGCCAGGTTCTTTCTATCTCTGGCCGGCATTCGATGCCAGCGACGAAGCACTCACGATCGCCGCATTGCGCGACGAAAACCTGCGCGTTGTGCCGGGCCGATATCTCGCGCGCGAGATCGACGGTTTCAATCCGGGGGCCGGCCGACTGCGGCTTTCCCTCGTCGCTTCGACGGACGACTGTGTCGAAGCAGTGACGCGCCTGGCTCGCGTCTGCGAAGCGTTGACGGTCTAGGTTAAACTCTCGCGCCCGAACACCCACTCAATCGCGCGCTCGTCGACCGCGCAGCAAGGAGTCGTAATGGCCGATATGCAGCAAATTATCGAAGACGCTTTCGAGAACCGCGCCGAGATCTCCCCGGACAATGCACAGTCTGCCGTGCGCGACGCCGTGCAAGGCGCACTCGCCCTGCTCGACTCCGGCGAGGCGCGTGTCGCTGAGCCCACCGCGAATGGCTGGGTCGTCAACGAATGGCTCAAGAAAGCGGTGCTGCTGTCATTCCGATTGCACGATAACGTACCGATCGACGGCGGGCATACCCGCTATTTCGACAAGGTGCCGTCCAAGTACGCGCAGTACGACGCCGAGGACTTCAAAAAACAAGGCGCACGCATCGTACCGCCGGCAATGGTCCGCCGGGGTGCGCATATCGCCCCCAATGCCGTGGTGATGCCGAGCTACGTAAACATCGGCGCCTATGTCGGCAGCGGCGCGATGATCGACACCTGGGCCACGGTTGGCTCCTGTGCACAGGTGGGCGAAAACGTGCATCTGTCCGGCGGTGCCGGCCTCGGTGGCGTGCTCGAACCGCTGCAGGCGGCTCCTACCATCATCGAAGACAATTGCTTCATCGGCGCGCGTTCCGAGATCGTCGAAGGCGTACGTATCGGCAAGGGCTCGGTAATCTCCATGGGCGTGTTCATCGGCGCCTCGACGCCGATCTACGATCGCGAAGCCGACCAGATCCTGCATGGCGAAGTCCCGGCCGGCTCCGTCGTTGTGGCCGGCAGCCTGCCGCGCGACAACGGCCGCTACAGCATCAATGCGGCGATCATCGTTAAGAAAGTGGACGAAGGCACGCGTGCCAAGGTCGGCATCAACGAGCTGCTGCGCAGCGCCTGAGCCGGATGATTCGTATCTACGGCATCGCGAGCTGCGACACCTGCCGCAAGGCGCGGCAGTGGTTGACGAGCGCGGGCATCGAACACGCGTGGATTGATCTGCGCACCGACGGCATCACCCGCGAGCGTCTCGAGCAGTGGCGCGAGGTATTGGGCGATGCCGCCCTTATCAACAAACGCAGCAAGACCTGGCGTGATTTCGATACCAAGCAACGGCAAGCCACCGAGGCCGACCCGTTGCCCGTGCTCGTCGACCATCCGACGCTGATCAAACGGCCGATTCTGGAAACACCGACCACGACGCTGGCCGGTTTCTCGGCCGCGCGGTATGAAGCGGCCCTCGCGGGTGCGGACTGATGGCTGGCGACGCGCTTGCGTTGGCACGCACGCTGATCGAGCGTGAGTCGGTCACCCCGGCCGACGCCGGTTGCCAGGAACTCATCGGCGAACGTCTCTCGGCTGCCGGCTTCGCGGTAGAACGGCTGCGGTTTGGCGAAGTGGACAATCTTTGGGCGGTGGCCGGCGACAGCGGGCCGTTGCTCTGCTTTGCCGGGCATACCGATGTGGTCCCGACCGGCCCGCTCGAAGACTGGTCGCATCCGCCCTTCACCGCCACGATCGAGAACGACTGGCTGATCGGCCGCGGCGCTTCGGATATGAAATCCAGCGTTGCCGCGATGGTCTGCGCGGCCGAACGATTCCGTGCGAACTACCCGGAGCACGGCGGACGGGTGGCGTTCTTGCTCACCAGCGACGAGGAAGGCCCGGCCGTCGACGGCACGCGTGCGGTCATGGAATGGCTGGCCGCTCGCGGCATTGCGATCGACTACTGTTTGGTTGGCGAACCCTCCTCAACCGATACGCTCGGCGATACCGTCAAGAACGGACGACGTGGCAGCCTTAATGGCCATGCACGGGTGCGCGGGCGCCAGGGTCACGTGGCTTACCCGCACAAGGCCGATAACGCCCTGCACCGTCTACTGGCGCTGCTCGCAGATCTGGCGGCCCATCACTGGGACGACGGCGACGAATTCTTTCCGCCAACGTCGTTTCAGGTGTCGAATCTCGAAGCGGGCACCGGCGCCGAGAACGTCATTCCCGGCGTTGCCGAGGCGCGCTTCAACTGGCGCTTCAATCCCACTCAGAATGAAGCCAGTATCCGTGCCCATGTGGAGGAGCGCTGCGAAGCCCACGGCATCGCAACCGACGCGATCCAATGGCGATTGTCTGGCGCGCCGTTCATCACCCGCGAAGGCGCGTTGATCGATGCCACGCGCGCGGCGATTCGCGAACATGCCGGCATAGACACGCTTCTGTCGACCGCTGGCGGGACGTCCGATGGACGCTTCATAGCCCCGACTGGCGCTCAGGTACTGGAACTCGGCCCGTTGAACGATACGATTCATCAAGCCAACGAAAAGATCGCGGCTGCCGATGTCGAGCATTTGAGCCGTATCTACGAAGGTATCGTGCGACGCCTGCTGGTCTAGTCGATTCGGTTGGCCACCACACGCGCTCGAAACGCATCACGGCGCGTGCCGAGCCATTCGTCGAGCTTCTGATCAGCATGGTGATAGGCACGAAAAACGATCTCGTCGAGTTCGTCCCAGTCGAACATGCTGATACCACCGACCGGCATGTGCAGCACCAGATCCGCCCGCGCATCGATATCGCGGCTTTCCCGCTCGCTTGTGAGCGTGGCGGTATGAAACAGAATCTTGAACATGTTCAGATGGCGTGCGCTGGAGCCCAAAGCCAGTAACGAGGTGGTTTCGGCATCTTCGGCCATCTCGACGCGCAGGTCCGTGGCGCGGCTGACGTCGGAAACAATCACCTGCCCGCGCCCCATCGCGGCCATCACGTCGAACGGAATGGCGTTGAGCAAGCCGCCATCGACCAGTAGATCACCACGATGCACCATGGGCGGTGCAATGCCCGGAACGGCCATGCTCGCCCCGACCCAGGTGGCAAGCTCGCCCTGGTCGTGCACGACCGGCACCCCGCGGGTGAGGTTCGTACTCAAACAGTAGAACGGTATATCCAGCTCTTCGATATGCCGCTCGCCGAACAGGGTCTTCAACTGCCGCCGGAACTTCTCGGCGCTGATCAGCGAGATACGCGACAGCGAATAGTCGTTGAGAAAGCGCCCGGTCACGAATGTTTCGCGCATGCGCGCCAGCATCTGTTGCGCGTCCGAGCCCATGGCAACCATGGCCGCGACCATGGCGCCCATACTGGTACCGCCCACGGCATCGATGGGAATGCCTTTTTCCTGCATCGCGCGAATCAGGCCCAGATGCGCAAAACCACGCGCGCCGCCACCACCCAGCACAAGACACACAGCCCGGCCCGAGATCATGCGTGCCAGCCGCGCCATTTGCGCTGCGGGCAAGTCGATACCAACACGGTGCTGCGCCACTGCACCGGCCGTATCGCGCCATGCGCGGGCCGAGTAGCCGCCGCCTTCAGGCACCAGCATCACCATCTCCTGCGGCGCACGCAAAGCCTGCTCTCGAATCCAGGTCAGGTTGCGCGATGCAAACGGGCGCTGATCACCATGCGCGACGAGAATCACCCGATCCGCCTGACGCAGACAGCGCCGCGTCCAGGCATCGGGCTGCGTACTGGCTTCGTAGACGATATAACGATACCGATCCTCGAGTTGAGTCAGCCAGCCCGATACCGTGCGGTTGCGTTCACCGATATTGAAGTCCACCGAGGCCGCGCCGCTTCCGAGCGCCGTATCGACACGCTCGGCGTCCAGTCGCAATGTCGACGCGGCCTGACCCAGTTCGCGGCTCAAGGCACGCGAAAACGCCGCGACATCAATACCCGGATGGGCCGGCACTACTGCATAGGTACGCGCGCTGCGAACGCTCTCGCGTTGCGGCGCCGGCTTGATCGCACGCAGTCGTTCGACGATCTGGCGCGTGACGCGCAGCATCGCCTTGGGATAGCGCTCGACGAGTTTTTCGAACACATCGCGCGAGATACGTATGAGCGCCGTATCGCGTAACGCGAAAGCGTCCGACGAATGCGCCTCCGCCGTGATCAGCGTTATCTCACCGACGGTTTCGCCGGCGCTGCTCTCCCCGAGCAGCAATGGGGCCGCATTCTCTTCCGGCTGCACCACACGAATACGTCCGGACACCACGAGATAAAGCGAATCGCTGGCTTCGCCAACGCGAAACAGATACTGGCCGCCCCCGAGTTCCAGCCATTCGGCACTTGCGGCAACCGAACGTAGCGCACGCCGGTCCAGCTCACGAAACAGTGTGCTCGCCTTGAGTGCGGAAACGATATCCATACGATGCGTGTCAGCGCGCGGCGCACAAAAAAGCCCGGGCAAGCCCGGGCTTTCAAGATGCGCTTACATTACGCCTCAGGCGGCCTGTTCCATATCCGCGCTGTATTCGCCACGTGCAGCAGCGCCGTTATTGCGCGCACGCTTGAGATACGCCTGCTGCGCGGCCGCGATATTCTCGTCCTTGCCGCCCCAGGCAGCCAGCGCCGGCGCCTGCAGCGCGCGACCATAGGAAAAGCTGAGCTTCCACGGCTGCGGGCCCATGCGGTTCATCGCATCCAGATGGGCGGTGGCAAGCTCATCGCTTTGCCCGCCGGACAGAAATACGATGCCCGGCACCGCGGACGGCACACGACGCTTGAGGCAGCGCAACGTGGCCTGGGCTACCTGCTCGACACCTGCCTGTTGCGGGCACTGCTTGCCGGCGATGACCATGTTCGGCTTGAGCAGCATGCCTTCGAGCATGACATTCTGCTTCTTGAGTTCGGCAAACACTGCATCGAGTACACGATCGGTGACTTCCTCGCAGCGTTCGATCGAGTTGGCGCCGTCCATCAGCACTTCCGGCTCCACGATCGGAACGATGCCCGCTTCCTGACACAGCGCGGCATAGCGCGCCAAGGCATGTGCGTTGACGTGAATGCAGTAGTCGGTGGGCTGGTCGTCCGCGATATCGATCACGCCACGCCACTTCGCAAACCGCGCACCGGCGGCGGCGTACTCGGCCAGACGTTCACGCAGGCCGTCGAGACCTTCGGTCACTTTTTCTTCCGGGCTACCGGCCAGCGGCTTGGCGCCCTTGTCGACCTTGATCCCCGGGATGACACCCTGGTCGGCCAGCAACTTCGGAAACGGCGTACCGTCGTCGGCCTGCTGGAACAACGTCTCCTCGAACAGGATGACGCCGCTGATGAAGTCCTGCGCACCGTCGGCAGTGAACAGCAAATTGCGATACGTCTGCCGAGTCTTTTCTGTCGACTCGACACCGATGCTGTCGAGACGCTTCTTGATGGTACCTGTCGATTCGTCGGCGGCGAGAATCCCCTTGCCGTCGACAACGAGCGCGTTCGCCGTATCGATAAGTGCTTGTTCGTGCATGCGCGAGTCCTGGTTGGGCCAATTTTTCCGGGATTTTACCGCAAATCATCGCGGAGAGAGAAACCCCAAATCGCACGCGGTCGGATCGTGGCCGCAAGACACGCAATAGCAGCCAGGAATGGCGGAGAGGGTGGGATTCGAACCCACGAGGGGCGTGAACCCCTGCCGGTTTTCAAGACCGGTGCATTCAACCGCTCTGCCACCTCTCCGGCGTGCTCGGCGCAGCGCATTGTCCGAGACACGCCCTGCCCAGCGCAAGCCCGGCATCGAAAACTGCATGGGACACGCAATGGCATCGCTTTTGCTTTAACCGCTTTCAGGGGATGCCGGCACGACCGTATGCACCGCTTTGGCACACGTTTTCCGACGCCCGCCATGTGCTCGAGCACGAGTGCATCCATTCACTTTTTTGGGGACATCATGAAATCAAGGCTCACAGTCAGCCTGCTGTTACTGGCAGCGCTATTGTCTGGGTGTAACGATTCCGACAGCGACGACACTGTCGGCGTAAATGACGGCGACACGTCAACGCCGGCGGAACCGGCAACCTTCAATTTCGTCGAGGGCACGATCGCCCAGGCCCATGCGGCGATGCGCGCGGGTACGCTAACCTGCGAAGCGCTCGTACAAGGCTATATCGATCGCATCGAAGCCTACGACGACACCGGCCCGACGCTGCACGCCGTTATCAATCTCAACCCGCGTGCCCTGGACCGCGCCCGCACACTCGATCGCAACTATGCGGTCGAGGGCCCGAGCGGACCACTGCACTGCGTGCCGGTGCTTCTCAAGGACAATTTCGATACCGCCGAAGTCACCACCACAGCCGGCGGCACGGCGTTGCAATATAACCGCACGCCCGACGACGCATTCTCGGTAGCCGGGATCGTCGACGCCGGTGGCATCGTGCTCGGCAAGGCCAATCTCGATGAATTCGCTTTCGGCTTCCAGGGCAGCAGCTCGATCGAGGGGCAGGTCAAAAATGCTTACGATCAGAGCAAGGGGCCGGGTGGTTCGTCCTCCGGAACGGGCGCTGCCATTGCCGCAAGCTTCGCAATGACCGGTACCGGCAGCGATACCGGTGGTTCGGTTCGTGTGCCTTCCAGTCTGGAAGGGCTGGTCGGCATTCGACCGAGCCTGCGCCTTGTCAGCCAGGATGGCATCGTGCCGCTGGCGGCATCTCAGGATACCGGCGGGCCGATGTGCCGTACCGTCGAAGACTGCGCCCTCATGCTCGACGCGATGGTCGGTTTCGACGACGGCCCCTATGCGAATCAGCGCGCGGCGTTTGCTTATGATTCCGCGGCCATCGAAACTGTCGATGAGTACGAGGCGATCACCAACGTGCCCGCCACCTATACGGATTACCTGAACGCGGATGGTCTTCAGGGTGCCCGTATCGCGGCCCTGCAGCCGCTGTTCGGCAACGGCAACGGCGAAAACGCCCACGTTCAAGCCAGGCTCATGGAAGCCATCGAAGCCATGCGCGCTGCCGGCGCCACGGTGGACATACTCAGTGAAGACGACCTGGCCGAGCGCAACGTCTCGCTCGATGCCCTGACCGACTTTGCCAGCAATTCGCGCTTCGAGTTCCGGAACGACCTCACCAGTTACCTGATGAGTTGGCCCTCAAATCTGGACGGACACCTGCGCAGTTTCGATGCGGTAGAAACCAACGGCGGCTATGAAGCACGCAATATCGGCACCTTCGCCTTCTACGGTGCAATCGGCCGCGCGATCGAGGACGAAAGCGATACCAGCGACGAGGCGATTGGTTATCGCCAGGCCTACCAGCGCAACCTGGAAGAGCGTCCGGCGATTGTGCGCAATGGCCTCATGCGCATCCTCGATAACCGCGACGGCAACGACACGAGCGCCGCTGCCCTGGGCGCACCATACGATGCGCTGTTGTATCCGTCGGTGCTCAGTCTGGCGCCCGCGCTCGGTAGTTCGCCGAGTACCGGCAGCAACAATCGCTTGAGCCCGTTCTCGGGCTTTCCGGCACTCAGCATGCCGGCCGGCATGGTGCAGCCGGCAGGTAACGACAGCGCCCCCGCGCTGCCGGTCGGTATGGAGCTTCTGGCTCGCGAATTCGACGAACCCATGCTTATCAAGATCGCCTACGGCTATCAGGAGACGGTTCAACCGCGCGCCGCGCCCACCTTTACACCGGAGCTCGCGGCCAACGACGACTAAGCTCACACCCGCCTGAAAAGCGGCCCGCCCTCGCGGCGGGCCGCACTCGATCGCTTTCGACGCCCGCCGCCTCGACAAGATCGCAAGCAATCATTGTTTGCTGCGACACGTTTCTCTATAATCCGCGCCTTGCCGAATCCGGAGCCGGGGTAGCTCAGTCGGTAGAGCAACTGATTCGTAATTAGTAGGTCGGAGGTTCGATTCCTCTCCCCGGCACCACTTGGCATTTATAATCAGGCAGTTAGGGGTTAATTGTTGGCTTACCCAACATTCCACCCAACACCCGATTCAGGCTCATACCTGGGCGGATCGCAGAGCGATCTGGTCCCGATAGCCGCTTAACTCTCCTCCTTGACCCGCCTAGGCGCGGCCATTGCCGCCCGACGCTGTAGCCTGATGCCGGGATTCAGACGAACCCGCTACAACCTTGTGCGGTAGTCCGAGTCTGCACGAGCAATCCGGAGATATTCTAGCGGGCAAACCGGCGGCGGCGCGCAGAATCGGTCGGATGCGGTCCCTGCGGCCGGGTTACCTAACCTAGCGCGCGCAGATTAACTCTTGCACCGAAAAGATAGGTTAGGTTCCTAATATACCGCGCGTCATTGCTGCGCGAGTATCTCGCCAACAGGGTCGGCAAATAGCTCAGTATCGAGGATAGCGATGTCTGCCAATTGCTTTTGCTATCGGACATAGTCCGTTTCGTTTATCGCGAGCGGTACCGGAAAGACTACGATGGCGCATAAATCGCGAGCGAAACCGAAGGGCTTGGACCGGCCATTGAATGGGATGGCCCCTAGCTCGTGCGAACATTGCCCGAGGCTAAGGCTTGAGCGTTAAGCGAGGCCCTAGACCCGCATTCTTTTATCGGCCAGCGAAGAAGACGTGTAAAACCGACGTCGCAAAGTCGCTAGTCCAACGGATTCGTGAAGTGCTAGCGTTACGGCATCGTGATGGGGGCGTCGGATGCTAGTCGATAATCGTAAGCACGGAAATGTCGGGGACCTGATCTCCGACCACCTTAGTGCGGGTTCAAGCTTACTGATGCTTTCGTCGTCCCTTTCAGCGTTTGCGTTCGACGCACTACGCAACTCACTAATACAGATCGAATCAGCGCGCGTCCTTGTCCCTGCGCTTGACGAAGATAGTTCGGTGGCCGATACGCTCAAGCTCGCCGGCGACGCCCATGAACGATCGCTGCGAAATCGATTGATCCTGCCTGCCGTGGCTCGCGAGTTCAGCGACTGGATTGAATCGAAGTCTTTAGTTCGATCAATGAAGCGGCCGGCTGGTCATAATCTCTTCGTTACCGAACGAGATGACCGTTCTCTATTTGCCCTGCATGGCAGCTCTTCCTTTGACGCTGTAGGTATCGGTCGTATCCCGGGTGACGGTTACGACCTGAACAATGCGAGCGACAACGCGGATGAAGCAGCTGCGCTGGCAGAGAGCTTTCAAACGATGTGGGCTGACGCTGGTGCTGCTCGCGACGCGAAATATGGCGTGCTGCAAGCACTCGAAAACCTTTACGCAGACAAATCCCCCGAGCAGATCTACTTCTTGATGCTGCACGCCCTCTTCGAGGACTACCTCGGCGAGCTGGATGAAGAAAACATCATCAAGACCCGTACGGGCATCAAGGACACGGTCGTCTGGAACAAGCTGTACCGCTTCCAGCGCGACGGGGTGCTGGGCGCGATCGACAAGATCGAGCGCTTCAACGGCTGCATCCTGGCGGACAGCGTGGGCTTGGGGAAAACATTCGAAGCGCTGGCGGTGATCAAGTATTACGAGCTGCGCAACGACCGCGTGCTCGTGCTCGCACCCAAGAAGCTGCGCGAGAACTGGACCCTCTATACCGTCAACGACACGCGCAATCTGCTCGCCGATGACCGCTTCAATTTCGATGTGCTCAACCACACGGATCTGACGCGCGAAGGCGGATATTCCGGCGAAATCAACCTCGAGACGGTCAACTGGGGCAATTACGACCTCATCGTCATCGACGAGTCGCACAACTTCCGCAACAACCCGCCCCGCAAGGATGGGCTCACGCGGTACGGCCGGCTCATGCGCGACATTATCCGCGCCGGCGTGAAAACCAAGGTGCTCATGTTGTCGGCCACGCCGGTCAACAACCGCATGAACGACCTGAAGAACCAGATCGCCTTTATCACCGAAGGCCGCGACGATGCGCTATACAACGAAGGCGTAGCTAGCATCGACGCCACGCTGCGCGGTGCGCAAAAACGCTTCAACGCCTGGCTTCGCGAGGACGAAGAGACCCGCTCCTCTGCCAGTTTGCTGGATGCGCTCAACTTCGACTACTTCAGCCTGCTCGATCGCCTGACCATCGCGCGCTCGCGAAAACACGTCGAAAAATACTACGACATGAGCGAGATCGGCAGCTTCCCGCGCCGTCTTTCGCCGCACAATCTCTACCCCGCCATCGACAGCGAAAACCAGTTCCCCGAGCTGCGGGAAATCAACCGCGATATCCGGCGCCTGAACTTGAGCGCCTACGCGCCGCTGAAATACGTGTTGGCCGAGAAATTGCCCGAGTACAGCCGTAAGTACGACATGACCATGGCCAGCGGCTCGGTTTTCAAGCAGATCGACCGCGAGGAAAGCCTGATCCACCTCATGCGCGTGAACTTGCTCAAGCGCATGGAGAGCTCGATCCACGCCTTCGCGCTGACCGTGAATAAGCTGTTGGAGGGCGTACGCGAACTCAAAGAACGCCTCGACAACCACGACGCCTCCGATATCGAGGAATGGAGCATCGAGGACATCGCCGTCGAAGACAACGCGTTTGATCCCTACCTGGTCGGCAACAAAATCAAGGTGCTGATTCGCGACGTGGACCGCATCCGCTGGCGCCAGGAGCTGGAAGAAGACGAAGCGCTGTTGGTGAAACTCGTACGCGAAGCGCGAGACATCGGCCCCGCCCGCGACGCCAAACTCGCCGCCCTGCGCGCGTTGATTGCGGATAAAGCCGGCAACCCGATTAACGCCTGCAACCATAAAGCGCTCGTCTTCACGGCCTTTGCCGACACGGCAGAATATCTCTACACCCAGATCGCGGATTGGGCGCAGAATGAACTGGGCCTGCACGTCGGCAAAGTCACTGGCCAGTCCAGCGGCAACCGCAGCACGGTCCCCGGCCTGCGGCGAGATATTCCGTCAATACTTGCCGCTTTCTCGCCCATATCCAAGGAGCGCGGTGGCAATCCGAATGACGACGCCATCGATATCCTCATTGCCACCGACTGTATCTCCGAAGGTCAGAACCTGCAGGACTGCGACCTGCTGGTGAATTACGACATCCACTGGAACCCCGTACGCATCATCCAGCGTTTCGGCCGCATCGACCGGCTGGGCTCGACCAACGACGTCATCCAGCTCGTGAACTTCTGGCCGAACATGGAGCTGGACGAATATATCGACCTCGAAGCACGCGTGGCCGGGCGCATGGTGCTGCTCGACATCTCGGCCACCGGCGAAGAGAACGTCATCGAAACCGCCGAAGGCGACGTGATGAACGATCTCGAATACCGCCGCCGGCAGATGCACCAGCTACAACACGACGTGCCGACCATCGAAGACCTGTCCGACGGCATTTCGATCACCGATCTCACGCTCAACGACTATCGGATGGACCTGGGCGAATACTTGAAAGAGCACGGCGATACGCTCGCCCGAATGCCGCTTGGCGCCTATGCGGTCACCGCCACCGACGACCTCATCGCCGACGAAGGCCTGGCACCCGGCGTGATCTTTTGCCTGCGTAACATGAATGCGCGTGTCCAGGGCGACCCGACCTATGCGCTGGCGCCGCACTATCTTGTCTACGTGGGCGATGACGGCAGTGTGCGGCGCAACTTCACCCATGTGCGGCCCATACTCGATGCGCTGAAGCGCTTATCGCTCGGCCGCGGGCGGCCGGACCGCCCCGCCGTCGCCCGCTTTAACGACGCCACGAATCACGGCTGGGAGATGGCGTGCTACCGCGAGCAGCTGGCGCGAGCGGTCACCGCTATAACGGGCAAGGCCGAAGAACAAGGCGTAGCCAGCCTGTTCCGGCCCGGCGGCACGGTGATCAGCCGCGATACATTCCAGGGCATCGACGATTTCGAAGTGGTGGCGTATCTCATCGTTCAAAACGAACCGCAAGCGGCCTGATGGCATTCGACTACGCCCCATTCGGCCTGCCCGACGCCGCCTGGCTGGGCAAGCGCGTTTACAAGAAGCTGTTTCTGGACAACGCCGACTTGTCGGCCGCTGATCGCCGCGCCTTTACCGAGGACGTGGATACCGTCACCTGGCAATACACGCTCAAACCCAGCACGATTAACGTCAACGCCTACCGCGACGACGAACGCGATTACGGCGAACTCGCCGTAGTACAAGCCACGCTCAAGAGCGCGAAGCACGCCGCGCGATTGGCCGAACGGATTCACCGCGCCATTCCGTATCCGCTGTTGCTGGTGCTGAACTACAATGCCCAATGGGCGTTAAGCACCGCGCACAAACGCGCCAGTCGAGCCGAAGCCGGCGTGACGATAGCCGAAGACATCCGCACCACGCGCTGGTTCGAGGGGGACACGCCCACGGAAGTCGAACAGGCGTTTGTCGCCAGCCTGGCACTTGACGAACTGCCGCAGACCGACTTCTATGCGCTCTACTCGGCCTGGCACCAGCGCCTGATCGCGCTCGCCTGTGCCCGGTTGAGCGGTCGGTTTCATCTACCGACAGAACACGAGACACTCAGCGCGCAACGCGAGCGGCTGGCCGAATGCCACCAGCTTGAGAACGACATCGCGCGGCTGCGAGCAGAGATCAGGAAAGAGACCCGCTTCAACCGACAGGTGGAGCTCAATACACGCATCAAGGGGCTGGAAGCGACGCTACGCGATACCGCCACCGCCCTGTAACGCCCGATAAGACACCCCATGGAAAAGCTGGACTCCAAAACCGACGGTGCTTCGCAAGACATCGTCGCCGACAACATCGACAAACTCCGCGAGCTCTTCCCGGACGCGTTCACCGAAAGCTCGGACGCCGACGGCCCCCGCTGGAAAGTGGACTTCGACGCGCTCAAGGCTTGTCTCGGCGAGTATGTAGAAGACGAGCGCGAGCGCTACAGCTTTACCTGGAACGGCAAGGCCCGCGCCCGGCGCATCGCCCAAACGCCGTCGACCGGCACGCTACGCCCCTGCCCAGAAGAATCCGTCAACTGGGATACGACCCAAAACCTGTTCATCGAAGGCGACAACCTGGAGGTGCTCAAACTCCTGCAGAAGCCGTATCACAAGCAGGTGAAGATGATTTATATCGACCCGCCCTATAACACCGGCGGCGAATTCATCTACCCGGATCGGTTTCAGGACAATCTGGACACCTACCTGCGGTATACCGGCCAAGTAGACGGCAACGGTTTTAAAACATCCTCCAACTCGGAATCTGCCGGCCGGTATCACACCAACTGGCTGAACATGATGTATCCGCGCCTTCGGCTCGCGCGGAACCTACTGAAGGACGACGGCGTGATCTTCGTCTCGATTGACGATCACGAAGTGCAGAATCTTCGTCAGATCATGGATGACATTTTTGGGCCTGAGAACTTCATCGCTACCGCAATCTGGCAAAAGGTTTACGCCCCTAAAAGTAGCGCCAGACATTTTTCCGAAGACCATGACTACATCATGATCTACGCGCGGAGCCACGACGAATGGATGCCGGAATTACTGCCTAGAACTGAAGAACAGAACTCCGTCTATAAAAACCCAGACGATGACCCACGTGGGAGATGGCGTCCAAATAACTTGGCAGCACGGAATTATTACAGTAAAGGTAGCTACCCAATAACTTGTCCCAGCGGCAGAGTTATTGAAGGTCCGCCATCCGGATCGTATTGGCGAATATCAAAAGAAAAACTGATAGATCTTGATAACGACAACCGAATTTATTGGGGAAAGGACGGAAATAATGTCCCCGCCCCTAAGATTTTCCTATCAGAAGTTCGCCAAGGTCGCGTACCACAAACACTTTGGTCGTACAGCGAAGTTGGTCATACCCAGAAAGCAAAAAGAGAGCTTTTAGAGCGGCTCAAGTTTCAGTCTTCAGAAACAGTGTTCGACACGCCTAAGCCGACAAACTTGATAAAACAGATGCTTCGCATCGGAACAAAGTCAGGCGAGCAGGCGATTGTCCTTGATTTCTTTGCAGGATCGGCAACACTCGGCGACGCAACGATGCAGTTGAACGCCGAAGATGAGGGCGACCGGCGCTATATCCTCGTACAGCTTCCCGAACAAACCGACGCCGAGGACTACGCGACGATTGCCGATATGGGCAAGGCGCGGCTACGCGCAGCGATGGAGAGCATCGGGAAGGACGACGATAAACCGCACGCCACGACAACGGATCTCGGTTTCAAGGCTTTTAAACTGAGCGACAGCAATATCGTGCCTTGGGCGCCTGGCACAGATGACCTTAAAACATCGCTGTTCGACAGCGTCGACAACATCCGTCATGACCGCAGCGAGGCCGATGTTCTAAGCGAGCTGTTGCTAAAATACGGTCTCGATCTGGCGGTGCCGATAGAGGAACGTGATATCAACGGCAAAACCGTGCACATCATCGGCGCCGGCGCGCTCGTTGTTTGCCTGGCTGATGCGGTCGATCTCGAACTCGTCAACGGTATCGCCGCACTCAAGACTGAGCTTACCCCGGAAGTCATGCGCGTGGTGTTCAAGGACAACGGCTTTGCCAACGATGTGGTCAAGACCAACGCCGTGCAGATTCTTCGCCAGGCCGGCGTTGAAGACGTGAAGAGCCTCTAGCCTTAGGCGAAGCCATGCAGTCCAACGACGAACAAGACGACGGTAACGCCGACGACGATATCCGCGCCGCCTCGGGCGAAGTGCTGTTCTATCAAACCGCGGACGGCGAGACACGGATCGAATGCCGCTTCGAGGACGATACCGTTTGGCTAACGCAGGCGTTGATGGCGGATCTGTACCAGGTGACGGTTGCAACGATCAACGCGCACCTGCGTTCGTGCTTCGAGTCCGGTGAGCTGGATCGCGATCGAACTATTAGACAATTTCTAATAGTTCGCGAAGAAGGCGGGCGCGAAGTCTCGCGCGAGATCCGCCATTACAACCTGGATGCCGTGCTCGCCGTCGGCTACCGCGTGCGCAGCCAGCGCGGCACGCAATTCCGCCGCTGGGCCACCGAGCGGCTGCGGGAATATCTAGTCAAGGGCTTCGTCATGGACGACGAGCGCCTGAAGAACCCGCCCGGCCCCGGCGTGCCCGACTATTTCGACGAGCTGCTGGAACGCATCCGCGATATTCGCGCCAGCGAGCGGCGCATGTATCTACGGGTGAAAGAGATCTTCACGCTGGCCGCGGACTATGATCCGGGCGATGCCGAAACCACGCGATTCTTCCAGCATATCCAGAACAAGCTGCACTATGCGGCCACGGGCCACACGGCAGCCGAACTGATCTATCAGCGCGCCGATCATACCCAAGCGAACATGGGGTTAACGAATTGGGAGGGTGAGACGGTGCGTGCGCGAGACGTGCCGGTCGCCAAGAACTACCTGAGCGCCGGCGAGATCGACGACCTGAACCGTATGGTCGTCATGTGGCTCGATTTTGCCGATAACCAGGCCCGCCGCCGCCAGCAGATATTCATGCAGAACTGGCAGGACAAGCTCGACCAGTTTCTCGAATTCAACGACTGGCCGGTGCTTGATGGCGATGGCCGTATGCGCAAGCGCTCGGCCGACGACAAGGCCAAGAACGAGTACCGCCAATTCGATACACGTCGTCGCGCGCTCAAGGAAGCCGAGGGCGAAGCGGATACGCTACGCGCGCTCGAAGACATCGCGCGCCAGGCGCCGCAGCGCGACGACGATAACGGGGACAACCAGGGATGAAGTTTCAGTTCGACGCCGAGCTCGATTATCAGCGCGAGGCCATAGACGCCGTTGCCGATCTGTTCGAAGGCCAGGAGATCTGCAGCACGAATTTCACTGTCGCACCGCTGAAAGACGATCCGCAGATGGGTTTGAGCCTTGGCCAGTCCAGCGGCGATCTGGGGATGGGTAACCGACTGCGCTTGCTGGACGAAGACCTGCTCGAAAACCTACAGGCCATTCAGCTGCGCAACGGCCTGGCCCCGGCCAGCGAGCTGGCCTCGCGCGATTTCACGGTGGAGATGGAGACGGGCACCGGCAAGACGTATGTCTACCTGCGCACGCTGTTCGAGCTGAACCAGCGTTATGGCTTCACCAAGTTCATCATCGTGGTGCCGTCGGTGGCCATCAAAGAGGGCGTGTACAAATCCCTCCAGATGACAGAGCCGCACTTCAAGGGGCTGTACGACAACACGCCGTTCGATTACTTCGTCTACGACTCGCAAAAACTCGGGCAGGTTCGCAACTTCGCGACCAGCGACACCATTCAGATCATGGTGATCAATATCGATGCGTTTCGTAAAAGCTTCGATGACCCGGACAAGGCCGACAAGGCCAATATCATCCACCGCCCACATGACCGGATGACGGGCAATAAGCCCATCGAGTTCATTCAGGCCACGCACCCGGTCGTGATCATCGACGAACCCCAGAGCGTTGCGAATACCGAGAAAAGCCGCGAGGCGATCGCCCAGCTCAACCCGCTGTGCACGCTGCGCTACTCTGCCACCCATCTCGACAAACACCACATGGTGTATCGGCTCGATTCCATCGACGCCTACGAACGCAAGCTCGTCAAACAGATCGAGGTGACGGGTGTCGAGGTGCGCGACAGCCATAACAAGGCGTACATCAAGCTGCTCCAGACCGATAATCGAAACGGCCATCGAGCGCAACTCGAGATAGACGTTTTACAGAAAGGGATAGTCAAACGTAAGAGGAAGTGGGTTCGGCAATCCGACGACCTACTGGAAAGGACTGGTGGGAGGTCTGTCTATGACGGCTACCTCATCGACGATATTCACTGCGAGGCCGGCAACGAGTACATCAGCTTCACCAGCAAGCCGGAAGTCATCCGCCGCGGCGAAGTGATCGGCCAGGTGGATGAAGACGAATACAAGCGGCTGCAGATTCGCAAGACCATCGAAGAGCATCTGGACAAGGAGCTTCAGCTCACGCCGATGGGCATCAAGGTCTTGAGCCTGTTCTTCATCGATCGCGTGGCCAATTACCGCGACTACGACGCCGACGGCGAGCCGCAGCCCGGCAAGTACGCGCGTATGTTCGAGGAAGAGTATATCCGCGCCGCACGGTTGCCGAAGTATCAATCGCTTTTCGGCGAAGTGGATATCGCGACCGAGGCGCATGCCGTCCATAACGGCTACTTCGCAGCCGACAAGAAGAAAGACGCGCGCGGCAACGTACGCCTGAAGGATTCGAAAGGTGAAGGCAAGACACAGGCCGACGAGAGCGCCTATCAGCTGATCATGCAGGACAAGGAGCGGCTGCTGAGCTTCGAATCCCGGCTTAAGTTCATCTTCTCGCACTCCGCACTACGCGAAGGCTGGGACAACCCGAACGTGTTCCAGATCTGCACGCTCAACGAGACTGCCTCGGTGATGAAAAAGCGCCAGGAGATCGGCCGCGGACTGCGCCTGGCGGTAAACCAGAGCGGCCAGCGTGTGCACGGTTTCGAGGTGAATCGCCTGACGGTGATGGCCAACGAATCCTACGAGGATTTCGCGCGCCAGCTACAGAAAGAGATCGAGCAGGACGAAGGCATCCGCTTCGGCGTGGTGGAGAAACATCTGTTCGCCAGCATTCCGATCACCGATGACAACGGTGAGACGGGGTATTTCGGCACCGAACTGTCCGAGACGGTCTGGCAGCATCTGCGCGAACACGACTATATCGACGCCAAGGGCAAGGTGCAGGACGCACTCCGGGCCAATCTCAAGGCCAACACGGTGTCCCTGCCGGACGAAGCCGCCGAACACGCGGGCGCCATCAATGCCGTGCTGCGCAAGGTGGCCGGCCGCTTGAATATCCAGAATCGAGACGACCGCCAGGAGGTCAAGCTCAACAAAGCCGTCTACCTGAGCCCGGAGTTCGAAGCGCTCTGGAACCGGATCAAATACAAGACCACTTACCGCGTGGACTTCGATGTGGAGAAACTCATCGAATGCTGTGCGACGGAAATGCGCGATCAGCTGCGGGTGGGCAAGGCCAAGTTCATCACGCGTACCGCGCGGCTGGACGTGAATCGCGGTGGCGTCGAAGCCACCGAAGTCAACGAAACACCGGCCACCTATGACCAACGCGACTTCGCCCTGCCCGACATCCTGAGCTTTCTACAGAACGAGACGAACCTCACTCGCCGCACGCTGGCCCGTATTCTCGTCGACAGCGGCCGGCTCGAGGCTTTCAAGAACAACCCGCAGAAATTCATCGAACAGACGTTACAGATCATCCGCAATCAGATGCGCCTGTTCATCGTCGACGGGATCCAGTACCACCGCATCGGCGACGACAGCTTCTATGCGCAGGAACTGTTCGACTTCGACGATGAAGACGTGGCACCGCTAGCCGGTTATCTATCGAGCAACATGCTTGAAGCCGAGAAGTCAGTCTACGACTATGTCATCTACGATTCGGATGTCGAAAAAGACTTCGCCCAGGCCTTCGAGCGCAACGACGACATCAAGCTGTACGCCAAGCTCCCGCCGTGGTTCCAGATCGACACGCCGCTCGGCTCATACAACCCGGATTGGGCCGTGCTCGTCGAAACGAACGGCGCCGAGAAACTCTATTTTGTCGTCGAAACCAAGGGCAGTCTTTTTAACGATGCTTTACGCCCAATCGAGAAAGCCAAAATCGATTGTGGCAAAGCCCACTTCGATGCGCTCAGCGAGGACGTTGAATTCCGTGTCGATAACGGATACGCGAGCTTCATGGACGCTTTCTAACGTTTAGACAAACCACTTAAAACCAAGATCCGGCGATCGTCTATGGCTTCCGCGTTGAGTTGGCTCGATTTCGACCATGCCGCACGAGAGCGTAGCCAAGCGCTTCTCGCTTTCTTCAACGAGCCGGGTACACGGGACGAGCTGGGGATCGGCAATATTCGGAACGCGCTAGCTGATCAGCTGTTCCCCGGAACGTCGACGGTCTAGACACGGCTGCGATACATGCTGCTTTTACCTTGAGTTTACCAACGGTGCGAAACGGAACGCGTTCCGGCGGCTCGATTTGCCGATTGGGCACGACAAATCGAAATTGAACTCATCGGCATGCTCATCGCCAACGCGCGCCAACAGGATGGATCCGATCACAGCATCATCGGGTCCGAATCGCGGGCGAACCTGCGGCATTTGCCGAGTTCAGCCTATTTTGCGGAGCTCGGACGATGAGGTATCTGCCAGTTCGCCGGCTCCCAGCACGACTATCATCAGGCAATCGATCATATTTATACGGCCCGCCGCACGGTCGGCCGAAAAAATAAGGGCGAGCTGGACGGCCGTGACGCCAAGACATGGCATCCCGAGTTGCCGAAATCTGCTTCCAAGGGTATTACGGAGAAAAGGGTTGGAAATGAAAAGACAAACAATAAGAATCTCGAGCGACCTGGCTTCCCAAGCTCAACATAGTAGTCAGGGGTCCTCGATCTCGAGAAACGATCAACTCGAACGTTGGATCCGAACCGGTCGTGCGATCGAGCGGATACCTGACTTTGGCGCTCACCGAGTGGAATCTACTCTTCGGGGGCAATTGAACCCGTCCGAGCTTGACCGTTTCGAACGTGCAGTTTACGAGGCACAGTTCGAGGCTCTGCTAAACCGGGTAAGCGATGATCAAAAGTTGTACTACCAGCATCTTCGGGAGCATGCTGCGAAACTCTAGAGCGTTTCGAGGCGACGACTACTAAAGCCTGATCTTATCTTTCTGGCTTTTTAGGCCCCGCGCCGACCACAAACGTGCTCGTGGGCTGGGCCTGCCTCTGTCTTTAAGCATTGGTCATACCACTGCGTTAGGCATGATGTAATACGTCACATATATGATCGCGATCGCAATCTATGCACCATAACCCGAATTATGGCGCGTAGAGGGATGCCGCTAAGGATGCGGCGGGTGGTGGTCGTCGCTGAGGCGAATGGACAGACAACTAAAGTTGCTCAATTCACACAACTAAAAGTGCGGAATTTGGTAGCAATACTGCTCAATTTTTGTTCCATCGGCCGTGACTGCACTTCGCTGGACGTTATGTTGGTAATCGTCGCTCGGTAGCGCGATACATGTGGCCTACCAGTAACGCTGCGATTTCGCGCAGCCGCGCGGTCAATCGAATGAACTATCCTCGGCATCCGATAGACGATGTCGTTCCATCGCCTTCGACCAGTCGGCGTCATCCGCGTGCAGGTAGAGGCCCGTGGTCTCGAGCTTTGCGTGGCGCGCGCTCTTGTTTAGAAACCGCAGCTCGATCGCCCGGTCCGCCTGATGAGTAATGGCGGTATGCCGTAGCCAGTGCGTGGTGGCCTGATCGAGTTTCGCAGCTTGTGCGCTGTTGGTCTGGGCCAAGCGCAACGCTGCATTACGGCACGTCTTTTTGACAACGCGATACACCATGTCGGCGCTGATGCCGCGGTCTCCTTTCAAGTTCAATACCAGTGGTGTTTGTTCGCCGAACGCCGGCGTCGCGCTCAAGCCGTTGAATTCGCGATAGCGTGCGAGTGCCGTCATCGTATCTGTATTCGCCGGAATTCGTGCGGAAACACCACCCTTGCCGCGGACATGCCACCACCAGTGACCGCGTCGCACTTCGAACGCGCCCATGGTGCTGTTGGCAAACTCGCTAACTCGGGCCCCCAGCAGGTAAAGCATTGAAAAGATATACCGGGTACGCGCCCGCCGCGCGGCCTGCGTTGTCGTACGCGTCGGCATCGCCTCGATATACGCCAACACGTGTCGCCATAAGTCGGCCTCCAGGAAACGTTCCACCTGTGTCTTCGATGAGCGGCTCTTTTTTAACCGGTGCGCATCTCCCCGGGCCAGCGCGAGTGGATTGCCGGACAAGTAACTCGCCGCCACCAGATAGGAAAACATGGCATTGAGGATTGTGAGCGCCTGCGCCTGGCTGTTGGGTTGCAACGGACCACGAAACGGTCGCCAGTCGGCGCTGGTTCGCGCCGCGCGGCCGCCGCACCACGTCGCCGCCGGCGTCGGTTGCGCGAGAAACGCTTGATAAGCGCGCAGGTCTTCGCGCGTGAGATCCGATACCGCGCACTGGCGCTGATGGGCTGACCACAGCACGAGCCGCTCAGCCTCTTTGCGATAGCTGCGAAACGTCGCCGGCGTATCGGCGAACTCGGCCAGCCAGACGGCTATTGCTTCGAGGTCGTTGACCGCCGCAATCTGGACACGATCAAGCGACGCCCGGTTGCGCCCGTACTCGCCGGCCAAATGCATCGGTACCGACCAGCTCCGATTGTGTTCCGCAGGCGCTAAAACCCCTGTGTCAAACATCGTGCCAACCGCCCTATTTCACGCTTTTAGACATTCGTGATTATAGGCGTAATCACGAACGGTGTCGCAAGTTTACGAGCATGGGTAGCGCTCGGTTTCCGCGGTTGCAGGAACACGCAATAGGTGAAATACTTACGGGGTTTCTCGTTGCTAACAACGCGAATGAAAGAAGTCACTGCCATCCAATTTACGCAAGATCAGATGCGCACCCTCACTGGCGTATCAGCCGAAACTATGCGTCATTGGAGAAAGACGATCCCTTACCTATCTTCAAAGACGGGAAAGGCAGCTCGCTTTAGCTTTACCGATCTAGTTGCGCTCGCGGTTACGAGCGAGTTGGTGAATTCGTTTGGTATTCAGATAGCTAAAATGAACGCTGGAGTAAATTCGCTGTTCGTGTTGCTGGGTAGTCAGGGTGTTGGTTCGATAAATGGCATGGTTGCCTTCATTACTCCGACGGAAGTGACGTTAAGTGACGTAGACTCATTCGATCCCAGCCCCAGCCGGACACCGAAAACCCCAACGATCGCGATCCCATTAGCGCCTCACGCCAAGAAAATTCAGCAACAAGTACTACCTATCGTAATTCCTGCCCAGCAGACTGAGTTGCCATTTGCGCTCCAAGCCGTACGGAGCAAGCCTTGAGTGCTACAACTCTCGAAGAAGTTTTGGCCGGTACTGGATACTTCCCTGATGGCGAGCCGGTAGCGGCATTGCAGCTCGGCGCAGATGCGCGAAATTTCCGCCGTGGTCGCGTATTCATGCCCGATGCCCTGTGGCGCAGCCCTTCTTCACTCACCGTCTATTTCAAGTTCGAGCAATCTCCGCCAAGTGACGACTTAGTAAGTCAGTGGCGACGCGAGGTTTGGAACGAAGGATTCGCCCCGCTACTCTGGGTTATCTCTCCCGAGCGCGTTGACTTGTATAACGGTTTCAGCGCGCCTGTAGAGGAAGGAGATGCACAGAGGCATTTAATTCGCAGCTTTGAGAATATCGACGCATCGTTGTGTGCGCTCGACGCGTTCGCTGGCCGACTTGCCATTGAGACAGGCCAATTCTGGGCTCAAGCACCGACGATCAATCGCAAATCCAGTGTTGATCAGAAACTCTTGTCGGATTTGTTATTTCTCGAACGTAATCTAATTGCCAGCAATCTCGCACAAGGCACGGCTCAAGCTATCATTGGGCGCGTTATTTTCACTCAGTATCTGATCGACCGCGAAATTGTTAGCGTACCGCGCTTAAAAAAGTTGTGTGGGCATACTTCCCTACCGTCTATTTTGCGTGATCCCATAGCCACGGGACAGCTTTTTTCTTGGCTCGCGCACACTTTCAACGGCGACATGTTCCCGCAGTCGTCCGTGGCGACAATGCCAGCACAGCATCACTTAGTGCGCGTTGCTGAATTCCTCGAAGCCGTCGACCCAGAAAGTGGTCAGCGGAGTTTGTTTCCCTATCAGTTTGATGTGATTCCAGTCGAGCTCATCAGCTCCATCTACGAACAATTCGCCCATTCCGATCCAAGTGCCAGAACCAGCGGTGCGACAGACGCTGTAAAGAACGGTGTTCATTACACTCGTTTGTCTGTAGTGTCGCTCGTCCTCGATGAGGTGATGAATGGATTGACAGGTAGGGAGACTGTCCTTGATTTGACCTGTGGTTCAGGTGTCTTTCTTGTGGAAGCGTTGCGTCGCCTAGTTTACTTACGTGCCGATGGTCGGCCGTTAACACGCACGCTAATCCGTTCGACACTCTACAAACAGGTTTACGGCGTTGATCTTAGCGAAGCCGCTGTTCGCGTAGCGGCCTTTAGCCTTTATCTAGCAGCTCTAGAACTTGATCCGGACCCACAACCTCCCCTTGCGTTGAGATTCAAGCCTTTGATCGGCAGGACTTTGCTAATTGGAGACGCTCGGACTGTAGAACAAAGCGAACACGGCAAACCAATCCTGACTTCGCCAGCCGGCCTGAAACAGTTCGACCTTATTGTTGGCAATCCACCTTGGAGTTTCAAGGGCCGTATCGGGACCGAAGCGCGACGCAAGACACGTAAAGCTAATATCCCCGCCCAACCGCGTGGCGAAGGCCTGGATTTCGTTGTCCGCGCGATGGAATTTTCACATGAAAACACGCGGTTTGGCGTAATTCTCAGTGCCATGCCATTTTTCAGTCGAAGCGGCACTGGCATAGCGGCAGCTCAGCACGTAATGCGGGCGCTTGCCCCCATTACGCTCGTCAATCTCTCAAGTCTTTGTGAATGGCTTTTTGCGACCGCCACTATGCCAGCGGTTGTGCTGTTAGCACGGCATCGTCCGGAGCAGCGCCCGGATTGTGTCACTGTCGTGCAAATTCCATGGACGCCAAGCGGCTCCAGAACGCATTCGTTCGAGGTGGCTCCAAGCGATGTGATTCAACTTTCGATGCGTGAGATTGAAGCGCAGCCTATTAAATTGAAGGCAGCTTCAGTCGGGCGCAGGCGAGATATCGCATTGGTCGATTCACTGACTTCGTCTTATGCGAACTTAGGTACTCAATTCGCGAAATTGAATACCGAAATGAATGTTGGTCTGATTCGCGGACTAGAGGTCAATCAAACGCGGGATGCAAGTCGACTGAAAGGCTTAGGGCTACTTCAAACCCAAAACATTAAACCTTTTCATATACCGGATGACCTGCCATTGTTCAATCTGTCCAAAGCCGAACGGCCGCGGTCACGTGACATTTACCGGGCCCCCATTCTGATTGTTAAAGAAACGCTCAGCGCAGGAGCTCGGCCCTTAGTAGCTGTAGCAGATCGTGATTTAGTATTCACTAATGCGTATTTTGGCGCCAGACTACCTGCTGCCGCCCGTCAGTCAGCGCATTTGCTGGCTACTATTTTGAGTTCATCGTTTGCGGCTTGGTTTTTCCTGATGGCTGGTTCGGAGTTCGGTATTTGGAAAAGACGTTTGCTGCAAAACGATATCGCGCTCTTACCTGTTCCAGAATTAGCGCCCGCATGCGATTCAGATGCGGGCAAACGACTGCTGAAAATCGAGAGGACGTTGCAGCGTAGGACCGCGACACTCGAAGACTTCACAGCTCTCGACGAAGCCGTTTTTGAGCTCTACGACCTCGACGAGGCCGACCGCGTAGTGATCCGTGATGGTTTGTTTCGTGCAAGCTGGCAATGGCGAGCCGGGCGGGAGTTTTCAGTTGGCCAGGCGAATGTGCATGAAGAGGTATGTAGGTACACCGAAGTTTTTCTTGGCGTCATGGATGGATGGCTATCCGCACGAAATGAGCGCCACATGCGTGCCGAAATTTTTGATCTACCGTCACGTTCACCGCTACGGGTTGTGCGCTTTGTTCTAGAAAAACGCCGTGGCGACGCGAATATCGAATTCCTACCTGTTTTCGAAGAACTGGGTGGCGTTCTTGCTCGGATTGGCGAGCGAATGAAAGTGAAAATTGCTACGGCGCTCAGTGCCGAGCGAGAGTTACGGGTCCATGGACGCGACGAAGTCGTTATTATCAAACCCGCGGCCCGCCGCTATTGGATGGGCATTTCTGCATTGGAGGATGCCGATGCGGTGGTCGCGGAAAGCATTAAGGGGGCGCGCGCTTGAGGATTCCATACGAAGCCCCGGCTCCCTTAGGTAAGGAGCCTATTGAACTCGCGCCGGAAATCGCTTCAGCAATATTACTTACACTAGCTGCAGGATGGCGAAGGGCTCAAGCGTTCAGCGATGTCAGCCCGCTAGCCGGCGAAGTACTAATGACCGAACGCTTGCGTGATGGCATGCGCAGCGCACTGAAGTCCCAGAAGTATCCTTGGCGAAAGACTTTAATCGTATTACCTGGAACAGAGTCTCGGTCCAGTAAACAGGTACGCATACCCGACGGTCGTACCGATATACCGCTTATGCTGATTGAGGTTTTTTTAAGGACTGAAGAGCATGACCCGCATGCGATTATCGAATGCAAGCGTATAGCCGCGTCGGATACAGACTTGTGTAGACAGTACGTTGTCGAAGGTATGGACAGATTTGCGACTGGCAAATACGCAATTAACCACGCAATCGGTTTTATGGTCGGCTACGTCCTCGCCGGCACCGCAGACGAGTCGGCGGACGGCATCAACGCATACTTATCTCGTAAAAGCAGAAAAACGGACTCGCTAGTATCGGCGGATATGAGTGTCGAGGCAAAGAGTTGGATAAGTCGACATCGACGCCCAATACCTTCTAAGCCGATTCAACTACATCATGCACTTTTAACATTTGCAGGCGGAGAAAATTGAACTAGCAAACACCAGCTAACGGGACACTTAATGGCTCCGACCACCCCCAACCATCGCCATTCACGTGCCGCACAAGCACCCGCCAACTGAGCTGGACCCCGGAATTCGGACAGAGCGTTAAGTGATGATCTGCCCCACAATGGCCGAACACGGCCAAGGAGTATTTATGCGACGCAAACGCCGCAATCACTCATCGATCTTCAAGGCCAAGGTAGCGCTGGCCGCCGTTTAGGGCGATCGCACGCTCGCCGAACTGGCTCAGGAATTCGATGTCCATCCGAACCAGATCACACAGTGGAAGCGCCAGCTGCTCGAAGGGCAACCGAGACGTTCGACAAGGGGTCAACGAGTTCGGATAGCCAAGCGCAGATCGACGCGCTGCATGCCAAAATCGGCGAACTGTCGATGGAGAACGTTTTTTGGAGCGTGGGCTCGCGCGCTTCGACCCGAAGCGCGGCGGGCCATGATCGATCATCAACGCAAGAAATACAGTGCCGAGTTGAAGGCGCAACCCCGGCTATGACGGTGTCGTCAAACGCTCGGATTGGTGCCCGTTACACTGGTGTTAGCGCGCGCGCGTCGGCGACTTGATCTCTTCGGCGAATCTGGCGGCTGTTGCCCCTCAGATAGACCTTCAATGATGGGACAATCCGGCCGATGATCGCCGCGGCAATGTTCAGCGAGATGCTGCAACGTCTCCCGCATAGAATTCAGCGCTTCGATCTTGTTTTCGAGTTCCGTAATGTGCTCTAGGGCCACAGCCTTGACGTTGGCGCTGCTGCGACTACGGTCCCGCCAGAGCGATACTAGCCCGTGCATCTGCTTGACGGAAAAACCCAGGCCTCGCGCCCGCTGGATAAACTTCAGGGTCTGGATGTCGGCATCGGCATAGACGCGATAGCCAGATTCGGTACGGGCCACGGGCGGGATCAGGTCCACCCGCTCGTAGTAGCGGATCATCTTCGCGGATAGTCCGGATGCTTCGGCGGCTTGTCCTATGTTCATGATCGCCTCCTATCTCGGATATGGCTCGTCCGGTCAGGCTTCGACAGCTGACCAGTTTCCGCGGTGGGAAACACGTCAGTGTGCAGTTTGTTGGCCCCAAACCATGTCGGCTCAGCAGGCCCTGCGCCAGCATCATCCATGGCGGGCTGCCCGGCGACATAGGCTTTCTAACCGTCGAGATCGGCCGAACCCTGGGCGATGGACATCCGTTACCAAGCCGGTACGCCACCCGCGAGTGTCTTGCGTCTCGGACAGCGCCCGCGTGACTCCACGTTAGCACGGCTTAGGTTACGCTCGGCATACGCGATGTCACGCTCTGCAAACTACGCTTTCAGAGCGTGACAGTCAGGACAGTTCGGGACCGTGTAGACGGTCACGGCGGGTGACGATCCAGCGGATGGACGGAGCATAATGGCCACCTCCTCGTTCGGCCGCGGCTACCGGGCAGCCGCGTTCGTGGTGGCGGGGCTTTGCGATGCCGGGGCTTCCTCGAGGCCCATGGGCGGCGCGAACCGACGTAGGCGCAACGCATTGCCGAGCACGAAGATGCTGGACAGCGCCATCGCCGCCGCCGCGAAGATCGGCGACATCAATACCCCGTAAGCCGGGTACAACGCGCCGGCGGCCACCGGAATCAGGCTCGCGTTGTAGGCGAACGCCCAGAACAGGTTCTCCTTGATATTGCGGATCACCGCCCGCGACAGGCCGATGGCGTTGGGCACGTTGCGCAGGTCGCCGGACATCAGCACCACGTCGGCGCTTTCAATGGCTACATCGGTGCCGGTGCCGATCGCCAGGCCGACATCGGCCTCGGCCAGCGCTGGCGCGTCGTTGATGCCATCGCCGACGAACGCCAGCTTGCGGTCGCTCCCCCGCAGGCGCTTGACCGCTTCGACCTTGCCGTCCGGCAGAACCTCGGCGATCACCTCGTCGATACCCAACCGCCGCGCGATGGCGTTGGCGGTGCGCTGGTTGTCGCCGGTGATCATGGCCACGCGCAGGCCCAGACCGTGCAAGGCCTCGATGGCGCCGGGTGTCGATTCCTTGATCGGATCGGCGACTGCGATGATCGCGGCCAGACGGCCGTCGATCGCGGCGTAGAGCGGCGTCTTGCCCTCGTCGGCCAGGCGGCTCGCGGTATCCGCGAACGCGGTCACGTCCAGATCCATCTGGCGCATGAAACGGTCCGCGCCGATGGCGACAGTACGCGCATCGACGCTGGCGGATACACCGTAGCCGGGTGTGGCCTCGAAGTCCGCGGCCTTGGCGCGCTTAACGCCCGATGCGCGCGCGGCCTCCACGATCGCCTCGGCGACCGGGTGCTCCGAATGGGCCTCCACGGCGGCAACGGTTTGCAGCACGTCGTCACGTTCGAAACCTTCGGCGGTCACCAGATCGGTGAGCTCCGGGCGCCCCTTGGTCAGGGTGCCGGTCTTGTCCAAAGCGATGGTGTCGATACCGCGCAGGCTTTGTAGCGCCTCGCCCTTGCGAAACAGCACGCCCATTTCCGCGGCCCGGCCGGTACCGACCATGATCGAGGTCGGCGTGGCCAGCCCCATGGCACAGGGGCAGGCGATGATCAGCACGGCGACCGCGTTCACCAGGGCGAACGTCAATGCGGGCGTGGGCCCGAATAGCAGCCAGATCCCGAAGGTCAACGCCGCGGCCGCGAGCACCACCGGCACGAAGACGCCGGTCACGCGGTCGACCAGCGCCTGGATCGGCAACTTGGCGCCCTGCGCGGCTTCGACCATGCGGATGATCTGGGCCAGCATGGTGTCGCCGCCGACCTTGGTAGCGGTAAACGAGAAACTGCCGGTCTTGTTGAGCGTACCGCCCACGACTTCGGCGCCCGCGTTCTTCTGAACCGGCACCGGTTCGCCGGTGATCATGGACTCGTCGACATAGGACGTGCCCTCGGCCACCTCGCCGTCCACCGGCACCTTCTCGCCGGGGCGGACCTGTACGATATCGCCGACCTGCACGTCTTCGAGCGCCACTTCCACGGGCTCGCCGTCACGGATCACCCGGGCCGTCTTGGCCTGCAGCGTCATCAAGCGCTTGATGGCCTCGCTGGTACGCCCCTTGCTCAGCGCCTCCATATACCGCCCGATCAAGATCAGCGTCACGATCATGGCCGAGGCTTCATAGTAGACGTTGACCGTGCCCTCGGGCAGCACGCTGGGCAGAAAGGTCGCCACCAGCGAATAGCCGTAGGCCGCACTCGTGCCCAGCATGACCAGCGAGTTCATGTCGGGGCCACCGCGCATCAAGGCCGGCCAGCCCTTCTTGTAGAAGCGCAGACCCGGCCCGAACTGCACGAAGCTGGCGAGCACGAAGAACAGATAGAACAGATTCTGCTGACCGAGCGTGGCCATCAGCCCGTCGTGCAGGCCCGTGAACACATGGCTACCCATCTCGAGCACGAAGATCGGCAACGTCGCCGCGCCCGCGAACAGGATGCTGCGCTTGAGCGCGCCGATCTCCTCGGCCCGCGCCTGGGCTTGCTGATCGCCGCTATCGTTGTCCGCCACCGTGCGGGCCGCATAGCCGGCGTCGCCGACCGCGGCTTCCAAGGCTTTCGCATCGACCATGCCGGCGACGTGGCGCACCTGCGCCTTCTCGGTGGCCAGATTCACGTGGGCTTCCAGCACACCGGGCACGGCCGCCAGGGCTTTCTCGATACGGCCGACGCAGGACGCGCAGCTCATGCCTTCGACGGCCAGCTCGATCGTATCTTCCACGATCGAATAACCGGCCTGCTGGATCGCGGTCTGGATGGCAGCCGGATCCGGCGCGGATGAAAACGTGACCTCGGCCCGTTCGGTGGCCAGATTCACGTTCGCGGACTCGACCCGATCGACGGCTCGCAGGGCTTTTTCCACGCGGCTGACACAGGAAGCACAGCTCATACCAGCGATACCGACACGCAGGGTCTGCTCCGCCGGACGCGAGCCCGATGGATCGTTTGCGGATAGAGGTTCTACAGAAGCCATGGCGATTTCTCCGGTGCTTTTGGGTGCCATGGCGACGGAGTATCAACGTTGCCACTATGGGAAGGTCAAGTGGTTATTTTCATCCGGTCCGGTCATTCGTTCCAATCGTCGGTAGGACACTTTTCAGGCCTTAACCTTCCGAGCGTGGCAAGGCCCGATGTCTGCACAACGTCAATTTATCGCTCATGTCGAGGCGATCGATGAGGCGATCTTTCAAAGGAGGCCACCCGATGGCACAAAAGCCCCCGCTCCCGCCGTTCACGCTGGAGTCCGCTCGGCGCAAGGTCCGAATGGCCGAAGACGCCTGGAATACGCGCGATCCGGAGAAGGTCTCGCTGGCCTATGCCCCGGAAAGCATCTGGCGCAATCGCTCGAACTTCATCGAAGGCCGGGACGCCATCGTTCGGTTCTTGGCGCAGAAGTGGCAGCGAGAGCTGGATTATCGCCTGATCAAGGAATTATGGGCGTACCACGAGCGCCGCATCACTGTGCGCTTCCAATATGAATGCCACGACACCGCCGGCCAGTGGTTTCGCTGCTACGGCAACGAGCAGTGGGCGACGACAGAGACATCGGGGTTCTATGCCCTTTAGGAGGTCTAGCTTCTAAGGGACGGATGTCTACGGACGTATATACGCAGAGTGCGGCGACGGCAGGCCATGCCTCCGCCGCACAGCGTTACTACATTCGTTCCAACGCTTTTCTAATAGTCTAGCGTGAGGCGAATCGAATACTTAACTCATGATGATTGTCACCAGAACATTACGCATACATCACTAATCATTTTTGGGAAGCAGAAATAGCCTCTTGGCCATGCACCAGACGATACAAGGCCGGCAGAACCAGCAATGTCAGTAGCGTCGACGACACAATTCCGCCAATGACCACGGTAGCCAGTGGACGTTGGACTTCGGCGCCTGTACCGACGTTCAGGGCCATAGGGACGAATCCTACGCTGGCCACCAATGCGGTCATGAGCACTGGCCGCAGGCGCGTGAGTGCGCCCTCAGTGATCGCGCTGTCTAATGCGTGGCCGTCATGCCGCAGGCTGCGGATGAATGACACCATGACTAGGCCATTCAACACAGCAATGCCGGACAACGCGATAAAGCCCACGCCGGCCGAGATCGATAAGGGCATGCCGCGCAGCCACAACAGCAGGACCCCGCCGGTCAACGCCAACGGTACGCCACTGAAGATGATCAAGGCGTCCTTGAGCGAACCGAAAGCCATCAGCAGCAATGCGAGGATCAATACGAGAGTGACGGGCACGACAATAGTCAGCCGCTGGCTCGCGGATTCCAGCTGCTCGAAGGTGCCGCCATATTCCACCCAGTAGCCGGTTGGCAGATCGACATCTTGCGCTACTTTACGACGAGCCTCTGCCACAAACGAGCCCAAGTCACGGCCACGCATATTGGCCGTCACCACCACCCGGCGTTTACCGTTTTCGCGGCTGATCTGATTGGGCTGGGGCGCGCGTTCGATGTCGGCCACTTCCGCCAGAGGGACATAGCCGCCATCGGGTAGCGGCACCGGCAGCGTCTGCCATGCATCGGGGCGCTGCCGCAACGATTCCGGAAGACGAACCATGACGGCAAAGCGCCGATCGCCGTCGTAAATCAGGCCCGCCTGCTGCCCGCCAACGCCGGCCGCAACCAATTCCTGAATATCAGACACGTTGAGGCCGTAGCGGGCCAGTGCGGTTCGATCCGGCTCGACCGATAAGACCGGTAGGCCAGTAATCTGTTCGACAGCGATATCTTGTGCGCCTTCAATATCGCTTAACACGCCACGAACCTCGTTCGCGCTTTGCAGCAAGATATCGAGATCGTCTCCAAATACCTTCACCGCCAGGTCCGCGCGTACGCCGGACAGCAGCTCGTTGAAGCGCATCTCGATCGGCTGGGTGAACTCGTATTTGTTACCGGGCAGTTCAGATACCGCAGCAACGATTTCGTCCACCAGTTCCGCCTTGGGTTTATCCGGGTTCGGCCATTCTTCACGGGGCTTCATGATCACGAAGTTGTCGGCCACGGCGGGCGCCACGGCATCGGTCGCGATCTCGGGTGTACCGACCTTGGCGAAGACCAGTTTGACTTCCGGAAATTCGCGCAGCCGATCCTCGAGTTCTTCCTGCATGGTCAGTGCCTGCTCGAGGCCGGTCCCCGGGATACGCAACGCATGCAACGCGATATCGCCTTCGTTGAGCTGGGGCACGAATTCACTGCCCATAGTCGTGGCGAGCCAGGCCGCGCCGGCCACGAGCACGATCGCCACCGCCATCAATGGCCAACGCAGCAGCATGGCACCGCGCAGTAGCGGAGCATAGCCTGCCTTCGCCGCCCGCATGAGCCAGTTTTCATGCTCCGACACGCGGCCGTTCATGGTCAGCGCGATGGCGGCGGGCACGAAAGTCAGCGACAGCACCATGGCCGCCATCAACGCCATGACAACGGTCGCCGCCATCGGGTGAAACATCTTGCCCTCGACGCCGGTCAAGGTGAAGATCGGAATATAGACGGCGGTGATGATCCCCACACCAAACAGGCTGGGCCGGATCACTTCCTTGGCAGCATTGTAGGTCACCGCCAGACGTTCGTCGCGGGGCAGGACACGGCCATGTATGCGTTGCGCCTCGGCTAGACGCCGGACCGCGTTTTCGACCACAATGACAGCGCCATCCACGATCAAGCCGAAATCGAGCGCGCCCAGACTCATCAAATTGGCGGACACGCCAGTGCGGACCATGCCGGTGATCGTCGCGAGCATCGCCAGCGGAATCACCGCCGCCGTGATCAAAGCGGCCCGGACATTGCCCAGCAGCAGGAACAGGATCGCGATCACCAGCAGCGCGCCTTCGAGCAGGTTCTTGCGAACCGTAGCTACAGCTTTGTCGACCAGTGTGGTGCGATTGTAGACCGCTTCCGCGTTGACGCCATCCGGCAACGACGCCTGTATTTCCTTCAGACGCTCGGCCGTGGCCGCGGCCACCTCCCGCGAATTCTCGCCCACCAGCATGAACGCGGTCCCAAGCACCGTTTCGCGTCCGTCACGCGTCGCCGCGCCGGTACGCAACTGCTTGCCAATGGCGACGTCGGCGACGTCGGCGACGTGCACTGGAGCACCACTACGCTGGGCCAGTACGATCTGTTCCAGTCCGCTGATCGCCTTGACCTGCCCGGGTGAGCGTACCAGAAGCCGTCGACCGTTCTCTTCGATATACCCTGCGCCGACATTACTGTTGTTGCGTCGCAGTGCCTCGACTACGTCGTCGAATGTCAGGTCGTAAGCCAGCAGCTTCGCCGGATCCGGGGTGACATGAAACTGTTTTTCATAGCCACCGATCGTATTGACTTCGGTAATACCCGGGACCTGGACAAGCTGCGGACGGATGATCCAGTCCTGCACCGTACGCAATGCCATCGCATCATAAGGACTACCGTCGGGCTGCGTCGCACCCGGTTCGGCGGTCACCGTATACATGAAGATTTCGCCCAGACCGGTTGCGATCGGCCCCATCTCGGGTTCCAACTCGGGCGGCAGTTGGCTCTTGATTTGCGCCAGCCGCTCGTTGATTCGGTTGCGCGCCGCGTACAGGTCCGCACCGTCTTCGAAAACAGCCGTGACCTGTGACAGGCCATAGCGCGAAATCGAACGCGTATAGGCCAGCTTGGGCAACCCGGCGAGCGCGGTTTCCACCACGAAGGTGATGCGCTGTTCCGCCTCGAGCGGCGAATAGCCCGGCGCTTGGGTGTTCACCTGAACCTGTACGTTGGTGATGTCCGGCACCGCATCGATCGGCAGCCGCTGATAATTCCATACACCGAGGGCGGCCACGGCCAGTACCAAAAACAGCACCAACCAACGGCGTTCCACCGCGAATTTGAGAATCCCATCAATCATCGGGTGCTCCGGTTAGTGGCCGTGGACCGCGCCGGACTTCTCGATGTCCGCCTTGATCAAATAGCTGTTGTCGACCACATAGCGCTCATCGGGCTTGAGCCCCGAGATCACCTCGACATACTCGCCGTCACCGGCACCGAGTTCCAGTGGCCGAACCTGATAGGCCTCGCCCACTTTGATGAACACCACGTCCCAGTCACGAAAGGTTTGCAGCGCGCGACGCTCGACCGCGATCGGCACTTCGCGTTCCGTGATCTCGACCGTGGCTTGCACAAAGTGTCCTGGGGTCCAGTGCCCTTGCCGATTGGCAAGCACGGCGCGGGCGACGGTGCTCTGGCCGTTTCCCGCCGCTCGGGGGGCGCGATAACTGACGGTGGTTTTCGCCTGTGGGTCATCGCTGGCGCCTACCACGACCGGTTGGCCCACTTGGACGCGTTGGGCGTGACCCGGGAATACTTGAAGTTCGGCCCAGACCTCGTCGTAGTCAGCCACCGTAAGCAAGGGCTCGGTGCCGGCCATTTCACCGGGCTCGACTCGACGCTCGGTCACGACGCCGGCGATGGGCGAGGTCACTGCGTAGCGCCGCAGGCTGTCGTTGGCCTCCACAGAAGCCAGCCGCTCACCTTTGGCTACGGTATCGCCCACGGCCTTGTCAACGGCCACAACAACGCCAGGGAAACGGGCTCCGACACGCCGCACGCGGCTCGGATCGGGCACGATATTGCCGTACAGCTTCACCGTCTCTCGAATCGTCCCAGGCCCGGCCAGGGTTGTGGTGATCCCGGCCCGCTTGGCGGCCTCAGCGCCGATGCTGACCCGCCCTTCATAGGAGCTGTACTCCCAGCGGTAGGTATTGCCTTCGTATTCGGCCGCGACCATGACTTCAAACGAGTGGGGTTCGGTCACGACGCCGTCACCCAGCAGATAGTCGTTTTTCGGTTTGAAGTCGAAGCGGTCTACGCGTCCACCGAGGCGTTCCAGCTCGACTTCCAGATCGACTTGCTTTAGATCGACCGGCTCGCCGCCCTGGTACGCATAGATTCGAAATTCGGGGGGCACGTTATCCTCGAAGATCGTGACCTCCACCGAGAAGTCGCCGTCCTTGAGAAGACGCCCCCCGTGTGGGCCTTCAGCCGGCGTTTCGGCCGCGCCCCCGGTCTCGGCTTTCGACGCTGCTTTCGCCGTGCCGAATTGCGTGACATCACATGCGCTCAAAAACAGGGCGGCCGCCAAAGCCGCCACGATCGCTATAAAACGGATGCTCATGGCGACTCCGGATATTGGATATTGCTGTTGAATTCGATGCGACCGTCACCGCCGGGCAGCGGTTCGGCGGTCAGGCTTTCGATATCGGCACGCAGGCGATGCGCGCGCTCGGCGGCATCAATCAATGCGCGCTCGGCATCGATGAGTTCACCACGGGCGGTTACGCGCTCGAGATAGCTATAACGACCTCGGTCGTAGCCTCGACGAATTTCGCTCAGTGCCTGTTCCTGCTGCGGAATAATCTGGTCTTGCAGGGTGGCGACTGTTTCTATCGCCTGCGCCCGGGCCTGATAAAGCGAGAACAGCCGCGCCCGCGTATCCAACAGCATGGCGCGTCGCTCCGCGCCCACGGCCTCGCCTCGGGCCTCGGCTTCAGCGATGGCGCCCTGGGCACGACTGGCCGAAAACAGCGGCACACTCGCGCCGAAGATCAAGGCGGTGTCGCCGGTATCTTCCAGGCGCTTTACACCAGCGCGCAGGCGAATATTGCTGTGGGCTTGCGACTGGGCGAGACGCAGTTCGGCCTGGCGTATTCGGCTTTCTGCGGTGAACTGCAGGAAGTCCGGATTGGCTTGAATACGCTCGGCCAGGACGTCAAAATCGCCTGGCGCGCCCACCGCGTAGAGATCAGCGCGAACTTTTTTGAAGTCCGGCTCGGGCATGTTCCAGAGCGCGGCCAGCCGTAACCGGGCGATCTCGAGTTCGCGCTCGGCGTTGGCCCTATTGAGCTGCGCGCGCGCCAAAGCCGCCTTGGCGCGCGCGGCTTCAGCGCGCGGTGCGCGCGCCGCATTGACACGTCGATTCACGCCCGTCATAGCGTCGCGGGCAAGTTCGGACGCACGCTTGGCGACCGCTAGGCGCTCATCAGCTGCCGCAACCGCGTAGAAGCGGCGCGCGACAGCGGCCAAGACGTCAAGCTCCTGCGCTTTTTCTTGAATCGCAACCGCTCGCTGGCGCGCATCCACAACGCCGACTCGCGCATCGCCTTTACCGCCAAGTTCGATTACCTGCGAAAGCGCCAAGGTCGCTTCCGCGCGATCAAAGCCTCTCGCACTGCCTGTGCCGCCGAAGTCCTGTAGCTCGAACTGCAACTCGGGCGCCGGCCTTAGCGCGGCCGTATCGCGGCGACCACCGAGCGCGCGCTGGCGGTAGGCAAAAACGCGCAGGCCCGGATTGCGGTCCAGCGCCCTCGAGATCGCGTCGGAAAAAGTAAGCGGCCTTGCCGACGGATTGGCGTCCGGCGCGGCTGAAGCCGACACGCACCAAAACACGAGACCCATCACGCAAGTGATGCGTCGAATACCAATATTCATTTGGAAACTCCTGCTAACGGCGCATACGCGCCGATGTGCCGCTGATAGAAAGCGGCAACGATTGCCTTCGATCAGGCCCTTCGATCAGGCAATAG
Source organism: Salinisphaera shabanensis E1L3A (assembly GCF_000215955.2). Taxonomy (GTDB): domain Bacteria; phylum Pseudomonadota; class Gammaproteobacteria; order Nevskiales; family Salinisphaeraceae; genus Salinisphaera; species Salinisphaera shabanensis. The sequence goes on along the minus strand of NZ_AFNV02000006.1, from coordinate 56,773 downwards.
CAGGCGGGCCACGGGAAGGCGGCCGCTGGTAGTAAGCGGCAGGGTGAGGCGTTTCCTGCCCGTCTGGGAAATCGGGCTTAACCGAGGAGGCGGGGTCATCCAGCAGCACGCAGGCCAGAAAGACCGGAAGAACCCAGCCCATGCTGCTCTGATACTTGGCCGAGGTAGCTTGGGTTAGATGATTGGACGCGTCGTCAGACGATTCGCTGTCTGATGCATGGCTGTCTGCGTGCGATTCGGCCGCCTGCAAATGGCTCTGGATCGAGGTGTCATTGGCGTCGATGCTGATATGGGCATGCAGGCCTGCTGCCTGCATCATGAGCATCATGACCGCGGCCAGTTGCAACCAGTATGTCTTTTTGAGCTGCATGGAAAGCCTAGATCAAACCCCGGTCATAGCATTAATGCTTAGCAGAACATCCTCGTTGCGGCCGCTAAGGCGTCACACGGTTTTTGCAAACCGAACCCTATCAGTAGGGTGGCACATATTGACTGTATCCTATCCGGGGGGATAGGATCAAGGGCATGAGTACCCATACCACACACCCCGAAATCATCCGGCGTCTCAAACGCGCTGACGGCCACCTGCAAAGCGTCATTAAGATGCTGGAAGACGGCCGCGGCTGTCTTGAAACCACCCAGCAGCTTCACGCCGTCGAACGAGCGATCACGAATGCGAAAAACACCTTGGTTCATGACCATATCGATCACTGCTTTGATGAAAGCTTGTTCGAAAAAGGCGCTATAGAGGCACGCGTTTTGATGGAAGAGTTCAAAGCGATCACCAAGTACCTATGAAAAAACCAGCATCGATTATCAAAGCGACTCTGAGCTGGCTGGGCTTCGGCGGTCCGGAAGATCATGCGCATGGCGCTCATGATCACGATCACGATAGCGAGCATGGCCACACGCACGGCGTGATCGACCCGAGCATCACCGCTACAGAACGCGGTATCTGGGCGATCAAATGGTCGTTCGTAATCCTCGCAATCACTTTCCTAGGTCAGCTCGGGATCGTGTTGATCTCCGGCAGCGTGGCGCTACTTGCCGATACGATCCACAACCTGGGTGATGCAGCAACCGCAATTCCGCTCTGGGTCGCGTTTCGCCTGATCCAACGCGGCACCAGTAAGCGGTTCACCTACGGTTATGGACGTGTCGAAGATCTGGCCGGTGTACTGATCGTGCTGATTATCTTGTTCAGTGCGCTTGTCGCCGGCTATCAGGCGATCGACCGTTTGTTGGATCCGCAACCTATCCAGCACCTGCTCTGGATGGCTGTGGCGGGGGTCATCGGTTTTATCGGTAACGAATTAGTGGCCGTTTTTCGGATCCGAGTCGGTCGCCAGATGAATAGCGCCGCCCTGATCGCCGACGGCTATCACGCCCGTACCGATGGGCTTACGAGCCTTGCGGTGGTCGTTGGCGCGGCCGGGGTATGGCTGGGCTTTCCGTTGGCCGACCCAATCATCGGCCTGCTGATTACGGCCGCGATCTTCGCTATTGTCTGGCAATCCGGCAAAGCGATTTTTACGCGCTTGCTCGATGGCGTCGATCCGCAGGTAATAGACGATATCCGGCATGCCGCTGCGCACGTCGACAACATCCATGATGTGTCTAACGTTCGCGCGCGGTGGCTCGGGCATCAGTTGGTTGCTGAACTCGATATAACATTGGTAGGCAATGCCACGATAGATCAAGCAAATACCGTGGCGAGTGAGGTGGAACACGAACTGGTGAGTCATCTGCCGGCGCTACAGTCTGCGCACATCCGCATCCGACCACGGAATACAAACGACGCGGCTAGACTAGCCGTAACACCCGGCGCATTGGTGTCCTCGCGTCATTGAGGGTCTAGGTAATCGGCACGCGTCAAAGCGCGTGGGACGGTCTCTTATGCCGGTGGACAGTACCGCCGACGATAAAAGCCCGCGCCAAGCGATGCGATCGGCCGGATGTAAGGCAGAGCCGATCGCCTAGCGCTACGAGCACCACCCGTTTCGTTCGCCCCGGTGCTGCCAGCCGGCGCCAAGGGTAAACTTTCAAGAATCGATCCGCCTAAGCAACGACCGAACCCCACAACGCACGCGTCGGCGTTCACCCGTAGATGAGGAGCGCTCCATGCACACCAAGGACATCAGCCACTGGGAACACGCTCCCAGCTTCTCCCAAGATCGATCCCGGGCGGCTACTGCTGGCGATCTTTCCGCGGTCATGGTTTGAGCAGAGTGTCGAATGGGCCCTGAGCCCGGTGGCGATTCAATCTACTTTCGACGCCCTCAACACAAGATGCTACTCAGCACATCACGCTCTTGATTTTTAGCCTAACCGCATCTACGTTCGATCACATGCGTTTCATATTCGCACTATTGCTTTTATTGGCCGCGTTTGCCACACAGGCTAGCGGACAAACGGCACCGAGCATTTCGATCCAATTCGGCGGTGCTCACGCACAATCCACAATCGGCAGCGAACCGACAAAGGCCGCATCTACCGCCGACGATGAACATCACGATGGCTCAGAGGATCAGACCCACCATGAATGCGCATCTGTCGGCCATTGCGCAGCGAGTGCCATAGGCGCTAGCAATTTCTTGTTCAAAACGGATTATTATTTTGCGGTAAAGCCTGCTGCCCTTAATCAAAGTGAGGTTGGCAGCGGATTTACTTTACCACCATACCGTCCTCCCGCCAGAGCGTCGTAGCCTTTTCGCATTGGCAGCGGCTCAAACGCGCCTGGATTAAGCAGACTCTAATCAAATCTGCTTGTGTCCGCAGACGTACGCCGCGCTCCGAGCTATAAAAGCAAATTGGTAGCTTGAGGCTAGACGAACTGGTCAATTGCGATCGCGTTTTGCAGCTTTATCGTTGATATGAATTACGGGAGTGAACTCATGCACATCTCAAATGTTAATCCGTCTACATCACATTGGTTTATCGCGACTTCTCTGTTCCTCAGTAGCGCGATATTTATGACCGCAAGCGCTGGGGCAGGCCATGAAGCCGAATCGGCTGACACCACAGCTTCAGGGAATACTCAGGCGGTGGTAAGAGTCGAAGGCAGTTCCGAGACAGCCCCGTCGCCTAGCCGAGGCAACACCGGTCCGAGAGGCGCCGACGATTACGACGTCATTGAACACTCGGGCGAGCCTGGGTGGGCGTCCGAGAATGTCCCCAAACGTGGTGCGGAAAAGGAAAATCAGGAAGGCGAGGACCATACTGATCCGCAGTCGCATATTCACGCTGGCCCTCACACTCGCGACTAAATTTCGATTGGAGAAAATAGCGTAACGTCGCTTAAGCAAGGGGACAGCGATGAGCTGTCCCCTTCCCGTGCCTCGCAGCTTAGACGACCCAGCGAATTCGGACAGCTTAGGAAGACGGCTTGGAATTCAATTTAGCATTCCGATAGCGAACGTAGACCGTGCGAGGTTAAGGCTTTTTATGGCCTTCGTAATGAGGGTGTAGACAAACCTTGTAAGCCGCTGAATAAACGCGTGTTTCTCGAACTGGGCTTTTGAAGCCGATTTCGGAAAAAGGGAATAAAGTCAGAAGGTTACTACGGCGCTTCCTTTGAATTTATCTACACCCTCAATGTATATAAGGATCTATTCACACACTTACACATGAGCCTTAAGAGGTGATTCCTATCTCTGGCATCGGTGAAACTGCCCGGCAAGTCGGAATGTCCGTCGATACGCTGCGTTATTACGAGAAAATTGGGCTGTTGTCCCCCGTTGCGCGGGATAGCCGAGGGCGAAGGCGCTATGTCGCGCGGGATCTCGCCCGTCTACATTTCATCCAGCGCGCCCAACGCTGTGATTTTTCGCTCGACGAAATCCGGGTACTACTCGAATCCCGGAGCTGCCGTGATGCCGCTCGGCCGGAAGTCGCGCGGTTGACTGAACAAAAACTGCAAGATATTCGAACCCGTATGGCCGATCTGGATCGGCTGCAACAGGAGCTCGGGAACCTTTTACAGCTATGCCGCGGCAGCGACCAGGGTTGCCCGATCATCGACGGACTCGACGCGTCGGCTGAATAGTCAAAAGTGCAAAAGCGCCAAGGTCGAAAATAATTCTTGACCTGGAGTCAACTCCAGGTACTACGCTCCTTTAAACACCATGCGGCTTGACCGAAGCTGGTTGAGCTTGGCTAAAAAAAGGAGCACCTCATGCAAACCACCACACTCAGTATCGACGGGATGCACTGCCAAGGCTGTGTGCAGATCGTACAAAACGTGATCGAACAGCAGGCCGGCGTCAAAGGCGTCTCGGTGTCACTGGACGCGAAGCAGGCGCGTATCGCGCACGACGCCAATCAAGTGTCGCCCGAAACGTTGGCCAAAGCCGTTCGGGATGCCGGTTATCCGGCCGAGCCGGCCTAAGCCTTGGAGATCGCACAGGCCGGGGTACTGGCCGCCGGCCTTGGACTGCTGGCTTTCGTGGAGCCGTGCTCGGTGGGCAGCCACCTGTTGTTCCTGAAATTCTTGGATCGGCTGCCGGAGCGTCAGCGTTTGTATCAAACGCTGGTTTTCACGGTGGCCCGGGCCGGACTCATGGCCGGACTGGGCGTGTTTGCGGCGGCGATCGGCGCCCGATTCCTGGGCATCCAGCACGGCTTGTGGATGGTGCTGGGCAGCTTGTATGTCGCGCTCGGGCTGGCCTATCTGGTCGGCGGCGCGCCGTGGCTGATTCGCCAGAGCGATCGGCTGCTGCCGCGCGTACCGGCGACCTCCGGGGGCGCCGCGCTCGGCGTGTTGTTCGGCTTCAATATCCCGGCCTGCGCGGCGCCGCTGCTCGCGGTATTGCTCGGCGGCGCAGCCGCCCAGGCCGCCGCCGGCGGCGGAATGGCCTATGGCGGCGTGTCCCTGCTGATCTTTGGACTCGCATTGTCCAGCCCGCTCGTGCTCGCGGTGTTTACCCAACGTGGAAGGCGGCTATTGAATGCGATCGCCCGTTTCGCCGCCCGCATGCCGCGCGTCACCGGCGCAGTGCTCGTACTACTCGGGGTCTGGTCCATCGGGCTGGCGTTGTGAGGCCGTGTCTGGCGAGCGCACAGCCGGGCAGTTCCTTTTCGATATGCGTATCGGCACGCGGAGTGACCTATGAATACTGTGACGCTGGAAACCACGCTCGTTTGTCCAGCCTGCGGGCATGAAGCCCCGGAGACCATGCCGACCGATGCCTGCCAGTACTTCTACGAGTGCGGCGGCTGCGGTGCCTTGCTGCGCCCCGAAGCTGGTGACTGTTGCGTGTACTGCTCTTATGGATCGGTGCCCTGTCCACCAGTGCAGCAGGACGGCAACTGCTCATGTTGAGACGAACACACATCGCACCGCGCATTCTCCATTAAAAGGTGATGCCATGAACGACACAACCGCAAACCCCGACGAGCTTCACCCGTGGAGCGAGGAAACCACCGGCGATTCCGGCATCCGCCGCGTGCGCGCCCATATCGGCGGCATGCACTGCTCTTTGTGCACCGGCACCATCGAACGGGCGCTGGGCGCCAAACCCGGCGTGCAGCGGGTGGCGGTCAGTCTGACCCACGAGCAGGCATTGGTCGAATACGACGATGGCCAGACCGACGCCGCAACCCTGATGGGCACCCTCCAGCAGATCGGCTATACCTTGAGCGATCCGCGCAAGGTCGAACCCTTCGAACGGCAGGAACAGGCGCTGGCGGTGGAGCGCAACCGCTTCCTGGCAGCCCTGGCGATGAGTCTCGCCGCGGTCGGGCTCATCGTGGATACCGCCAGCCTTTGGACCCTGGGCCTGTCGGTGGTGGTCTACCTCAGCCTGGTCGTCTTCGGCTACGCCGTGCTGCGCGGCCGCGGCCAAGCCGCCGCCGCGACCGGCAGCGCCGGCCTGGCCGCCGGCGGGCTGGTCCTGTTCGGGTTACGTGCGAGTGGGGTGCTGGCCGGCTATGAGCCGCTGCTGGTGGGTGCGCTCGGGCTCGCCATGATATTCGGGCTGGCCCGGCATATGGGGGTCATGGCCTTTCAGGCGCTACGCCGCGGCATTCTCAACCAGCACGTGCTGGTCGAGATCGGCGCCTTCGCCGGTTTGATCGGCGGCGCGATCGGGCTGGTGGCGCAACCGTCGGGCTATCCAACGGCGGCGTTTTTCGCGGTGTCGGTGATGGTGCTGACCTACCACCTGTTTTCCGAATGGCTGTCGCTGATCGTCAAGACGCGCAGCGCGCAGTCGGTCAAGCGGCTGCTGGATCTACAGCCCGAGACCGCGCATGTGATCACCGACGGCAACGAACGGGATATGTCAGTCGAACAGGTCGAGGCGGGCATGCAGGTGCGCGTGCGCCCCGGCGAGCGTATTCCGGTCGACGGCGAAGTGATCGACGGCGGCTCGGCCGTGGACGAGGCGCTGATCACCGGTGAGCCGCTACCGGTGGAAAAAACCACCGGCGACAGCGTCGTCGGCGGCGCCATCAACGGCAACGGCACCCTGCTGATCCGGGTCACCGCGGTCGGCGACGACAGTTTTTTGCATCAAGTGATATCCAGTGTCGAAGACGCCCGCGCGCTCAAGCCCGGCCTGCTGCACATCGTCGATCGGGTGTTGCAAGTCTATACGCCGACGGTGCTCGCGATTTCCGCGCTCGCTTTTCTGGGGTGGGCCCTCGGGCCGCTGGCCTTCGGCGCCGACCCCGAATTCCAGCGGGCGGTGTTCGCCGCGCTGACGGTGCTGGTAATGGGCTATCCCTGCGCGGTCGGCATCTCCGCGCCGTTGTCGATCGTGCGCGGTGCCGGCGAGGCCGCGGACAAGGGCGTGCTGATGCGCACCGGCGAAGCCTTCCAGGCGTTGCGCAAAATCGACACCGTGGTGTTCGACAAGACCGGCACGCTCACCGAAGGCCGGCCGGCGGTGCGCGCAATCCATGGCATCGATAGCAATGACGACACGCTGTTGGCGCTGGCCGCCGCCGTGGAAGCGGCCTCGGAGCATCCGCTGGGCCGGGCCGTGGTCGAAGCCGCGCTGGAACGCGGGCTGGACTTCCCCGAAGTCGCCGATTTTCAGGCCGAATCCGGGCGCGGCGTGACGGCGCAAGTCGACGGCGAGACCGTGCGGGTCGGCAGCCCGGCGTTCCTGAGTGCGGCCGGCATCGCGTTGGATGCCTTGCAGGAACGCATCGACGCTGCCGAACAACAGGGCCACACGGTGATTGTCGTGGCCCGCGGCGATCGCTTGCTCGGCGCAATCGCGCTTGGCGATGCGCTGCGCGCCGACACCGTCGATACCATATCCCGATTGCACGAGTTGGGCATCCGCACTGCCATGCTCACCGGCGACAACAAGCGCACTGCGACCCATATCGCCAAACGTGCCGGCATCGACGACGTGTATGCCGGCGTGCTCCCCGATCAGAAAGCCGAACGTCTGCGTGACATGCAGCACAACGTGCGTCTTGCGATGGTCGGCGACGGCATCAATGACGCCCCGGCGCTGATGCAGGCCGATATCGGCATCGCCATGGGCTCAGGCACCGACATCGCCATCGACGCGGCCGATATCATCATCCTCAACGGACAGCTCGGTGCGGTCATCACGGCCTGGCAGATCAGCCGCTGGGGCTATCGCAAGATGTTGCAGAACGTGGGCCTGGCTTTTTTGTTCAACGGCATCGGTATTCCGCTGGCAGCCACGGGCCTGATTTACCCGGTGTGGGCCATGGTCGCCATGGCGGCCAGCGTGACCGCGATCTTCGTCAACTCGCTGTGGCAGCGGCCAACGATGTTTTTCGATGCGGTGGCGAGTGTGGCCGACTGAACGAAAAAGCTCGCCGTTTATCGATTTTGACATGGAGCCGAGCCAATGAGAGTGGAACGACAAGTGTGGTCGCTTAATCGATGGCAGACCATTACGCTGATTGTATTGCAACTTTTATTGGGTATCCGGATTATCTGGTTGGTATGCGAGAGCTAAAGGTGGCCGACAAACTCAACCCACAACGGATTAGCTGGTTGATGGCTCGCTGAGTACGCTCACTTGCTAGAGAGCAGATACTTCACCAAACAGGCGATGCCCAGGACCAGTAGCAATAGTAGGGCAATTCCGATCACTGGCATTATCCAGCCCATCGCCCCCATCATCCCGCAATCTGGTAGTGTCGTGTTCATCGTGACAGGGCTCCCTGTGGTGTCCATGCCCAAAACCCGTGGTGCCGCCGCCCAGTGGCACCACGGTCGCGCTCATATCGTTCACCCGGCACAGCAGGACAACTGCGTCACATCCTTGGTGAAAGTCTGGGCACAGAGCTTGAGCCCTTCCACCATGGTCAGGTAGGGAAACAGCTCATTGGCGATGTCGTGTACGGTCATGCGTGCGCGTAGCGCCATCACCGCCGTCTGGATCAGCTCACCGGCTTCCCCCGCCACCGCCTGCACCCCCAGCAACCGGCCCGAGTCGCGTTCGGCCACCAGCTTGATGAAACCACCGGTGTCGAAATTCACCAGCGCACGCGGCACGTTTTCCAGGTCCAGCTCACGGGTATCGACGCTGAAGCCTTGCTCGATGGCCTCGGCTTCCGTCAGGCCGACGGTGGCCACCTGGGGGTCGGTGAAGATCACCGCCGGCATGGCGCTCAGGTCCAGGGTGGCTTCGCCCCCGGTCATGTTGACGGCAGCCCGGCTGCCCCCGGCGGCGGCGACATAGACGAACTCCGGCTGATCGGTGCAGTCACCGGCGGCATAGAGCCCCGGCACCGTGGTGTGCAGATGCTCATCGACCAGAATAGCCCCATGTGCGGTTTCCACGCCGAGGCTCGCCAGGTTCAGGGCCTCGGTATTGGGTGTCCGTCCGGTGGCCACCAGCAGTTGATCCGCCCGCAAGGTGCCGGCGTTGGTGTCGACAATGAATTCATTGTCGGTGTAGTCCACACGGCTCGCCTGGGTCTGCTTGAGGACCTCGATGCCCTCGCGGCGAAACGCCGCCTCCACCGCATCCCCTACCGCCGGGTCTTCCTGGGAGAGCAGGCGGCTGCGGGCCAGCACCGTGACCCGGCTGCCCAGCCTGGCGAAGGCCTGGGCCAGTTCCAGGGCCACCACCGAGGCGCCGATCACAATCAGCCGCTCGGGAAGAGTGTCCAGGGCCAGAGCACTGGTAGAGGTCAGGTAGGGGGTGTCGGCAAGACCCGGGATCGGCGGTACTGCCGGTCGGGCGCCAGTACCGATGAAGGCGCGGTCGAAGTGGACGACCTGCTCGCCGCCCTCGTTCAGCTTGACCATCAGGCTATGGGCATCGATAAACCGGGCCTCGCCGTGCAGGACAGTGATGGCCGGGTGGTCGCGCAGAATCCCCTCGTACTTGGCGTCACGCAGTTCCTCGACACGTCGCTGCTGCTGCTCGAGCAGCTTGGCCCGATCCACCACCGGCGCCTGGGCGCTCAGGCCTGCATCGAAGGGACTTTCCGTACGCAAGTGGGCAATATGGGCCGCGCGAATCATGATCTTCGAAGGCACACAGCCTGTATTGACACAGGTACCGCCGACGGTGCCGCGTTCGATCAGGGTGATCCGGGCGCCGCGCTCGGCGGCCTTCAGGGCCGCCGCCATGGCGGCGCCGCCGCTGCCGATCACCGCGATGTGCGGGGCGTCTTCATCACGGCCCTTGGACACCGATGCGCCTGCCGGGGAAGTGGGCCCACTGTTGGCCAGTCGAGCTTGGTAGCCAAGTCGGGTCACGGCAAACGTCAACGCCGAGGCCGGTGTCCCCGGATCAACGGCTACCGATGCCGTCCTCTGAGGATAGGATACCTCCACCGACTGCACGCCGGGCAGCTTCTCCAAGGCTTCCCTGACATGATCCGCACAGCGGTCACAGGTCATGCCGCTCACGTTGAGTTCAATCATCACGTTTCTCCGAGTCTTCATTAGTAAAGCCGGCATCCTGCTTCCGCTTGTGGTATCGCGCGTAGAGAGGTAAGCCGATGACGATGGCCAGGACGGCAAACAGCAGGTAATCGAGATAGCCTGCCAACGCGGCCAGGCCCGCCGTACCGAATAGCACCAGGGCGATTGGCCCGGCGCAACACAGCACCATCAACCCGGTGCCAAGCACGACGCTTAAAAATTTCTGCGAATCTTTCACGCTTATTCCTTCACCGTGACGGACAAGCTCGTAAACAACTCACCCGATGACCGCGATGTGCAGCTGCTTGATGTCACTCAGGGGGCGTATTCCTTGATTTGATAGAGCAGTTGTCACAACAGGCGTCGAACTGCTTCTTACGCCAAATCGCATAAATGGTCAGGCCGATGAAGAAGGCCAGGGCCGGCAATAACACAACGTCGAGATAGCCCGTCAGCGCCGCCAGGCCCACCGTGCCAAGCAGGATCACCAGGATCGGCGTAAAGCAGCACAATGCCACCAGGACGGTGCCGATCACGCTCACGCGCAGCAGGGTCTTGGGATTCTTCATGATCACTCTCGATCCGCTTGCGAGGATGTCGGGGTTGATGGATACCCAGCGTTGGTGGTGGCCTCGGTCAATGCCTCCACCGACGTTCGGGCGTCGTCAAAGGTGACCACGGCCTCGAGATCCGCGTAGCTCACGTCGACTTGCGAGACGCCGTCCACCTTGTTGAGGGCGGCCTTGACGGTGATCGGGCAGGCGGCACAGGTCATGCCCGGCACCGACAGCTTCACGGTCTGCAAGGCCGCTAAGGCGGGCGTGCTGAGCAGGGCGAGTAGCGCGATGAAGGCGAAACGAGCTTTCATGGTAGATCTCCTTTTAATAGAACAAGGGCAAGACGTAGGGGAATACCAGGGCGATTAGCACCAGCAGCGATACGAGCCAGAAGATCGCCTTGTAGCCCGTCCTGACCCGTGGCACGGCACACACCTCTCCCGGCTGGCACTTTTCCACTGGCCGAAAGACGCGACGCCAGGCGAAGAACATCGCCACCAGCGCGACGCCGATAAAGAGCGGGCGATAGCGCTCCAGCGACGCCAGATTGCTGATCCAGGCGCCGGAAACGCCCAGCGTGATCAGAACCAGCGGGCCGAGGCAACACGCCGAGGCCAGGAGGGCCGCGACTCCTCCGGCGGCCAGGGGCCCTCGCCCCGTTTTAGATGTCCGCATTGACGATTCTCCTTTCGGGATGGGGGGAGCTACGATAAGGTTACTTCCGTAGCTTGGTACGGAGTCAAGCATCATGAAGAGACATGCAGATAAAGTGGCGGACACCATGACCATTGGCGGCCTGGCCAAGGCGGCCGGCGTCAATGTCGAGACAATCCGCTATTACCAGCGACGAGGGCTATTATCGGAGCCCGAACGACCTCCCGGAGGTATTCGACGCTATAGTGCCGCCGATATCGACAGGTTGACGTTCGTGAAAACGGCGCAGCAGCTAGGCTTTAGTCTGGATGAGATCAGTGACCTACTTCGGCTGGAAGATGGCGCCCACTGTCAAGAAGCCAGTGCTCTCGCAGAGCACAAGTTAGGGGACGTTCGCGAGAAGATCGACAGGCTTGAAAGAATTGAGAAGGTGCTGAGCGAAATGGTCGACCGATGCCATGCACAACAAGGCAATATCACTTGCCCGCTAATTGCGTCATTGCATGAAGGGCTCAGAGAAGCAGAAGACCCAAGGGAGTAACTCACCTTCAGTTCGTAGAAAACAACGCGGTCAAAGAGTCGCGATCATCTATAGACCATGTCGACAAGGAAAGTTTGCATGACCAGCTTGCCTGACAACATCCTTCACCTTCCCGAGTACCACGTCCTAGCCACCAAGATGGAAGAGCATGATCTCCACTACCAGGTTGAAGCTCCTGAGCCTCTAGCTTGCGAGGAATGCGACGTTGAGAGTGAGTTTGTCAGGTTCGGTAAGCGCGATGTGGCCTATCGCGACCTACACATCCACGGAAAGCGGGTCACCCTCTGGGTGGTCCGTCGCCGCTACACCTGCCGGGCGTGTGGAAGGACGTTCCGGCCAGCTCTTCCGGAAATGGTAGACGATCACCGCATGACGCGGAGGCTTTACAACCACGTCGAGAAGGAAGCCTTCAATCACCCCTACGCCTACGTGGCTGATACCACGGGCCTCGACGAGAAGACTGTCCGCGAGATATTCAAGAAGAAGGCTGAGTTCCTGGCAGCCTGGCATCGCTTCGAGACACCCCGCTGCCTGGGGATCGACGAGCTGTACCTGAACCGCCGCTACCGCTGCATCCTGACCAACCTGGAGGAGCGTACCCTACTGGACCTGCTGCCCGGTCGCCAGCAGGACGCGGTGACGAGGCGCCTCATGAGCATGACCGAGCGCCACCAGGTCGAGATCGTCAGCATGGATATGTGGAAACCGTACCGCCGTGCTGTCCAGGCGGTGCTGCCGCAGGCTCGCATTGTGGTCGATAAGTTCCACGTCGTGCGAATGGCCAACGAGGCCTTGGAAAAGGTCCGCAAGGGGCTCAGGAAAAAGCTGACGTCCAACCAGCGCCGAACCCTCAAGGGTGACCGGAAGATCCTGCTGAAGCGCGCTCACGATGTCTCAGATCGCGAACGGCTCATCATGGAGACCTGGACAGGGGCATTCCCCCAGCTCTTGGCGGCCTACGAGCACAAGGAGCGGTTCTTCCACATCTGGGACGCCACAACCCGGCGTGACGCCGAGAAGGCGCTGACTGCCTGGATTGACGACATCCCACAGGGGCAAAAGGAGGTCTGGAAAGATCTCGTCAGTGCTATCAGTGGCTGGCATGAGGAGATGCTGACCTACTTCGAGACCGACATCCCGATCACCAACGCCTTCACGGAGTCAATCAACCGGCTGGCCAAGGATAAGAACCGCGATGGCCGTGGCTACTCATTCGAGGTGATGCGGGCCCGGATGCTCTACACCACCAAGCACAAGAAGAAGGTGCCGCAGACCAAGGAATCCCCCTTCCTGGGCAAGGCCACCATGACCTACAGCATGGGTCTTCCCGAGCCTGAGATAAACTACGGCGTCGATCTATCAACCTTCTGGGAGAGTTAAGGGTTCGAAGGAGCAAGGGGGCTCCATCTACCACTTAATCCGAATACCCCTTTTATTCGCCGCCTGCGCGACCAGCGTTCTGATTTACCGCGCCCAAGGCTGGGCGCCGGAGGTGATCAATTTCGGGTGGCTATCGTATCGCGCCTGCAACATCTATATCTCCCTTGCTTTGGTCGCGTACTTCGTCGTTGGTTTGTGGCGAGGGCATCGTTATATCGCACCGCTGCTTACGCTGTTCGTGCTGTTTCATTTGGTTGAGGGGGCGATCATCGGCTTCTGGACCAAGGCGATCCTGCAACTCGCGGCGCTCGGTGTGTTGAGTTGGAGTATCTGGCCCGCACTTCGCAACCCCGCGGCGCTGAAAAGCAGTTCAACCAACAGGACGAGATGATCGGGCTTGAAATCAACACCGAAAACAGGCGGAAGCGACGCTGCAAACCCATGGCCTCAACCGTCGCCGCTGCCTCCGGCGGAGCCCCTGCCGCCGCATTGCCGTTACCCATTACCGCTCCCCTTACCGTTGTTGCCATCGCCAGTAACCGGGCACCACGGATTGTCAGGCTCGTCGGCGCAGGGATCGGGCCTGGGCGGCTGGTCGGGTAACGGCAGCAGTTAGGCCCCGACGGCGCGTTCGTGCGCACATGGGGCGGGGGCCGTTCGGGGTCAATATCTTTGGCCCGTTCAAGGGTTGGTTCACCACCGTCAACTCGGTCGCCGTCGGCCCGCAGGGCAACGTGTTCGCCGCCGACTTCTATAACGATCGTATCCAGAAGTTCGATGCCGAAGGCGACTATTTGACGGCCTTCGCGCCGGATAACGTCGGCGGGCCCGGCCATACCGAAACCACGGTGGCCGTGGCCGCCGACGGAACCGTATTTTCCGCCAACTTCAAGGGCAACCGGGTGGAAAGATGGCAGCGCCCATGACTTGCACCATCTGCGATTAACTTACCCCGACGGCTGCTGCGTTGCCCGGCCCTCTTAATCTGTTCGAGGAATAACCAAGCCGAATCCGTCACGACAGCCACACCGGCAACGTGCTCGGCTGCCGGGCTCAGGCGCCTGGGAGAAAAACTTGACTCCGTACCACAGTCCGGACTTAATGTTTACGCTTGTGGCATGAATAGGTCGTTATCTTGAAATCTCCGGTTGCCTTTCGTCTATGGGTGTTCGTACTGGCGGTACTTACCGTGCTGCCCGCGCTCGCCTTGGCGACAAGTGTTAATGCGCAATCGCTGGATCAGAAAACGGCCCAGGCTTCGGTGGTTCCCGTCACCGATACCGCGGTCATGGCCGATAGCCATTGTAACGGCGAGATCTTTTGCCAGGCGCCTTGCGCCGTCGGCTGTGTTGCCTTGGTCGACATGCAAAAACCATTGCCGGTTACGGTGACAGCCAGGCAGCGCCCGGATGCCCAACCGGGCCATCCCACACCGCCCCACGACCACGAATTGATTCGCCCCCCGCTCATCTCCCGGATCTAGCTCTTTTCCAGGGCGCGCGCATTGGCATGCGCGGCTCTTGTTCAGCATTTTCCGGAGATGACACATGTCCCCTGGCATATTCACGCGCTATCGGCGCGCGCATGGCGGCGCCCGCGAGTGGGCGTTCGCGACAATACAAGAAATCGCCTGCGTCGGCGTGCTGCTGGCCGCCGTCCTGTTGCCCGCCACGCAGGCGCTGGCGCAAGACACCGCGTATGACTCGGCGCGCCTCGAACCCGACACGCTGGTCGCGTCGGTTCTCGATCGCAACGCCGGTCTGGCCGCGATGCGCTCGGCGGTCGACGCCGCCGAAGCGCGTATCGAACCCGCCGGGGCGCTGCCTGACCCGCAACTTTCGGGTGCGGTGGCGCCGGAGACCATTGGCGGCTTTGAAACGCCGTCCGGACGTGAGCGCAGTACCAATATTCGTTTCGAGGTCAGCCAGGATTTTCCCTGGCCCGGCACCTTGGGTCTGCGCGCGGACGCTGCGCGTAAAGAAGCGCTCGCGGCCGACGATAACGTCGCGGCGGTGCGGCTGCGCCTAGCCTCGGCCACCCGCTCGGCTTATGCCGAATGGTATTACGTACACCAGGCGCTGGAGATCAATGTCGCCAATCAAGACTTGGTGGATGAGCTGCGCCGGATAGCGGAAAATCGCTACGCTGCGGGATTGACCGGCCAGCAGGATGTGTTGCAGGCCGAGGTTGAACTCCAGCGCCTGAAACACCAGGCCATCAAGCTGCGACGCATCAAGCGCAGCGTGCGGGCCAAAATCAACAACCTGCTCAATCGAAAGGCCACCGCGCCCGTTGCCGGGCCGGCAGGGTTGCCCCTCCCCGGAAGCTTGCCGCCCTATAGCCGCTTACGCCGCAGCGCCCTGTCCAGTCATCCCGAACTGGCGCAAATCCAAAAGCGCATTGCCGCCGATGAGGACCGCGAAGCGCTGGCCAGAAAAGCGTTCTATCCCGACTTCAAGGTCTTCGGCGGCTATAACAGCCTGTGGGACGCCGGCGAGAAACGCTGGATCGCCGGTGTCGGTATCAGCCTCCCGCTGGACCGCAGCAAATACCGCGCTCGCCTCGACGAGGCCAAAGCCGAGACCATGCGCACGGAATACGAGCTGGCAGACCGCCGGACCACGCTGCTGAGCCAATTGGAACAGGCCCACGCCGCGGTGGAGGAAGCCAAGCACGCCATCGCCTTGTACGAGAACGAGCTGATCCCGCGCACGCTGGAAAACCTGGGCGCCGCCCGATCCGAATACGGCGCCGGCGGTGGCGCGTTCCTGGATGTGATTACCGCCGAGCAACGCAAGCTCAACGCGGAACTGGAACTGGAAAGCGCCCGCGCGGACTACTTCACCGCGCTGGCTGAATTGAGGCGCTGGAGCGGCGGCGAGCTGACAGGCATCACGGTGCCGGCCGCCATGAATTCCGAGGAGTTTATGCATGAATAAGAGATTAGTGATCAGCGCCCTGATCGCGATCCTGGCGGCGGCCGGCATCGGCGGCTGGCTGCTGTTGCGCGACGCGGGTGGCGCCGACGCCGGCCCGGCATCCCTGGCCCAGGCCCCGACCTACCAATCGGGACCGTTTCGACTCGCAATTGCGGTCTCCCCCGAAACGCCGGTGGTCGGTAAAAACCGGCTGGCCATCCGGCTAGAAGACAGCGACGGCAATCCAGTCTCCGGTGCCAGCATCAAGGCGGTGGCCACCATGCCGGCGATGGGGGGCATGGCGGCCATGCAGGCCCCAGCCGAGCTCGAAGAGACCGAGCCGGGGCGCTACGCGGGTCCGTTCAACCTGAAAATGAGTGGTGCCTGGCCGCTAACCCTGCAGATCAAGAAGGCCGGCCTCGGCAAAACCCGGATCAGCTTCGACCTGGCGACCGGTCGACAGGGCTTACAGCTCGCCACCGGCGGCCGTCGCCTCGGCGGCGGAGCCAAGGGGGAAATGGATTCAGGCGGGCAAGTCGCCGACGCAGCTTCGGACATGCCCACGATCAACCTCGATAACCGCCGGCGGCAGCTCATCGGCCTCGAGACCGGCAAAGTCGAACGTCGCCAGCTGGTGCGCGAGATTCGCGCCGTGGGCGAGGTGGTCTACGACGAAACCGAGTTGAGTGATGTCACGCTCAAGTACGACGGCTGGGTCGGCAACCTGAAGATCGACTACGTCGGCGCGCCGGTCGAGCGCGGCCAGATGCTGTTCGGCATCTATAGCCCCGAGTTGTTCTCGGCCCAGCAGGAGTATCTGCAGACCCTGCAGCGGCTGTCCCGCCGCGGCCCGGACGACAGCCTGGTTCAGGCCGCCCGCCAGCGGTTGATGCTGTGGGATATCGCCCCGGCGCAGGTGCGCGCGATCGAGCGGCGCGGTGAGCCGATCAAGTACCTGCCGATCCATGCGCCGGCGACCGGCACAGTGGTAGAGAAGAACGTGGTCGAGGGCTCGGCCGTCAAGAAAGGCCAGATCTTGATGCGCATTGCCGATCTGTCCACGGTCTGGATCGATGCCCAGGTCTACGACAGCGAGCTGCCGCTGATCGATGCGGGCATGACCGCCGAGGTCACCCTGCCCTATCTGCCCGACGCCCACTACGAGGCCGAGGTCGACTACGTCTACCCCTACTTCCAGGGGCAGACTCGCACCGGCCAGATCCGCCTGTCGTTGCCCAACCCGGACGGGCGGCTCAAGCCAAACATGTACGCCGAGGTCGAGCTGCAGGCCGATCTCGGGAAGCGTCTGTCTGTACCCGAGTCGGCGGTCCTGTTCTCCGGCGACGCGCGCGTGGTGTTCGTGGACCTTGGCGACGGCCGCCTGCAGCCGCGCTACATCGAGACCGGCCAGCGCAACGAGGACTACATCGAAGTCACCTCCGGGCTGGAGGCCGGCGAGACGGTCGTGACCTCCGGTAACTTCCTGATCGACGCCGAAACACGCCTGAAGACGGGGATCAAGCAATGGTGAGCGAAAAAATGCACGGCGCCGGCGACCGGCCGGACTGGATCCAGCGGCTGATCGCGTACTGCGCGCGTAACTGGCTACTCACCCTGATCGTGGTAGCCGCGGCCACAGCCTGGGGCTGGCGCTCGCTGGACGGCGCGCCGCTGGACGCGATCCCCGATCTGTCCCCTGTGCAAGTGATCGTGTTCACGGACTGGCCCGGCCGCAGCCCGGACCTGGTCGAGGACCAGATCACCTATCCGCTGGTCACCTCCATGCTCGCCGCGCCCAACGTTGAATCGGTCCGCGGCCAGAGCTTCATGGGCCTGTCGTTCGTCTACGTAGTCTTCGAGGGCGGAACCGACATCTACTGGGCGCGTTCGCGAGTACTGGAATACCTCAACTCGGCGAGCAAGGACCTGCCGGAGGGCGTCAATCCCACCCTGGGCCCGGACGCCACCGGCGTCGGCTGGGTATACCAGTATGCCTTGAAGGATACATCCGGTAACCAGAATCTGGCCGAGCTGCGCAGCATCCAGGACTTCAACATCCGCTATGCCCTGGAGGCGGTCGACGGCGTCGCCGAGGTGGCCTCGGTCGGCGGCTACGAGAAGGAATATCAGGTCAACGTCGACCCCAACAAGCTGGCGTCTCAAGGCTTCTCGCTGGACCAGGTGATCGAGGCGGTGCGCGAGTCCAACAACGATGTCGGCGGCCGGGTGCTGGAGGTCTCCGGCCACGAGCACTTCATCCGGGGCCGCGGCTACGTGAAATCCGTCGATGATTTGAAGCATGTCGTGCTGGGCACCGGGCCCGGCGGCACACCCGTCACCCTGGACCAGGTCGCCGACATCCACCTCGGGCCGGCCATGCGCCGCGGCCAGGCCGACCTCAACGGCGACGGCCTGACCGTAGGCGGCACCGTGGTGATGCGCTACGGCGAGAACGCGCTGGACGTGATCGACCGCGTCAAGCAGCGCCTGGACGAGGTCCGGGCCTCGCTGCCCGAGGGCGTGGAGATCGTGCCCGTCTACGACCGCTCCTCGCTGATCGAGCGTGCCATCGACACGCTCAAGCGGATTCTGACCGAGGAGATGCTCATCGTCTCCGTGGTGCTCCTGGTGTTCCTGCTGCACCTGCGCTCGGCGCTGGTGGCCGTGATCACCCTGCCGATTGCGGTGCTGCTGGCCTTCATCCCGATGTACTACCAGGGCCTGACCGCCAACATCATGTCGCTGGGGGGCATCGCCGTGGCCATCGGCGCCATGGTGGACGCCGCTATCGTCATCATCGACAACATCCACAAGCGGTTGGCCGCCTGGCAGTCTGGCGAAGCGCCGCCCGAAGAGCTCGCCAAATCGCGCACGGCGGTGATCATCGAAGGCATGCAGGAGGTGGGACCGTCCATCTTCTTCTCGCTGCTGATCATCGCGGTGTCGTTCCTGCCGGTGTTTGCCCTGGAAGGCAGCGAAGGGCGTCTGTTCAAACCGCTGGCCTATACCAAGACCTATTCCATGTTCTTCGCCGCGCTGCTGTCGGTCACGCTGGTGCCGGCCCTGGCCGTGCTGCTGATTCGCGGCAAGATCCGCGGCGACAAGAGCCGACTGAACCGTGGCCTGCAGCGGGCCTACATGCCGGTGGTTCGGGCCGCGGTCCATGCCCGTTGGCTCGTCATCGGCCTGGCCGCGGCGGCCCTGGTGGCCACAGTGCCGGTGTATCAGCAGCTCGGCAGCGAGTTCATGCCGCCGCTCAACGAGGGCTCGATCCTGTACATGCCCACCGCCCTGCCCGGCATGTCCATCGAGCAGGCCAATCAAACGATTCAGACCATGGACCGCCGGTTGAAGGAATTCCCCGAGGTCAAGCGTGTGTTCGGCAAGGTCGGGCGCGCCTCCACGGCCACCGACCCGGCCCCGCTGAACATGTTCGAGATCAACATCATGCTCGAGCCCAAGGACCGGTGGCGCGAGGGCATGACCTGGGACAAGCTGATCCAGGAGATGGACCAGGCGATGGACTTCGCCGGCATGCCCAATATCTGGTGGATGCCGATCCAGACCCGCACCGAGATGCTGGCCACCGGCATCCGCTCCTCGCTGGGCATCAAGGTGCTCGGCCCGGATCTGAAGAAGATCGAATCCACCGGCATCGCCATCGAGCAGGCCCTGCAGGAAGACCCACGGACCGCACAGTACACGCGCAGCGCCTTTGCGGAGCGCACCACCGGCGGCTACTTCCTGGACTTCATCGTGGATCGGGCGGCGGCCGCCCGCTACGGGCTCAACGTCGGCGACGTCCAGGACGTGATCGTCGCCGCCATGGGCGGCCGTGCGGTGTCGCAGACGGTCGAGGGCCGCGAGCGCTACGACATCCTCGTGCGCTACGCGCGTGGCTTTCGGGATGACATCCAGTCGCTCAAGCGCACATTGGTCACCACCGCCGACGGTGCCCAGATCCCGATCTCCCAGGTGGCCGACATCGAGTTCACCACCGGGCCGCCGAGCATCCGCGACGAAAACGGCCAGCTCGCCGGCTACGTGAACGTGGATGTCAAATCCGAAATCGGCATCGTCGACTATGTGGCCAAGGCCAAACAGGTGGTCGCGGACCAGGTCGACATCCCGCCCGGCTATCGCCTGGAGTGGGCCGGCAAGTTCAAGTACTACCAACGGGCCGCGGCACGCCTGCAAATCCTGGTGCCGCTGACCATCGGTCTGATCTTCTTCATGCTGTTCATGCATCGGGGCTCGCTGGTCGAGACCGCGATCATCATGCTCAGCCTGCCGTTTTCGCTGGTCGGCAGCATCTGGCTGCTGTGGGCGCTGGGCTACAAGCTGTCCGTAGCAGTCGCCGTGGGCATTATCGCAGTCTCCGGCCTGGCCGTGGAGCTGGGCCTGCTCATGATGGTGTATCTGGATTTGTCCTGGCTGCGCTACCGCAACGAAGGACTGATCCACAGCCACACGGACCTGATCGCGGCCATCGAAGTCGGCGCTACCCACCGCATCCGGCCAATGTTGATGACAGGCCTGGCCCTGTTCATGGGGCTGATCCCCATCATGCTCAGCCACGGCTCGGGCGCTGAGATGATGAAGCGCATTGCCGCGCCCATGCTCGGCGGCGTGGCTTCGGCGCTGGTCATGGTGCTGATCGTGTTCCCTGTGATTTTCTCGTTCTGGCGGGGACGCGGTTTGTCGCGGGAGGCCGACACGGAGTCGGGCACAACCAGACCCGGAGGACATCGTGACGCTTGATCGCCGCCGATCAATACAGAGACTCGCGTGCCGGATAGAACGGCGGGTCACAGACCCTGGGCACAGCGCCAGGCCGCGGCATCCGTAGCTTCCACAAATCGAGGACCTCGTTTCAACCACGCTAAGGAGCAAGACCATGAAAATACTTGAAAGCATCTACCTCACTCTCTTCGCCGCGTTCGCCGGCATCGCCAACGCCGCGGAGCAAGCCGGGCCCGGCCGGATGGGCGAGGGCGGCATGATGGACGGAGGAATGATGAACGGCGGCATGATGATGGGCGGCCGATGATGTTCGCCTGCATGCTATTCGCGCTTCTTGTCCTCGTCGTGCTGGTGCTTGCCATCGTGGCGCTCGTCAAGTATCTGCGCAGCTAGACCGGTCATGGGGGCCGGAAACTACCGATCGTCGATGGCCCGTCAATATTCGCCATGAACGAGAGCGACCACACCCGTCGGCGGTGGATGGCGAGTGTAACGAGTATCGGCGCATTGTCGCCGGGATTCCTACTCGTCGGCGTTAAAAACGAAGCTGAGATTGATAACGATAGAGATGTTGGCACCATCGTGACAGCGCGAAAAGCCCATTTGACGTTGACGGGGTCATCTCACGAAACGGAAAAATCGTACGCTAACTGCGACGCTTGTCCGCAGCGTATCGGCAACGCTAGTGGTTATTCGCCAGGGCCTTGACGATGCGGCAATCTTCGATCCGCCCCCCATGGCAGGCATGGATCATATCGTCCAGTGAGTTTTCCAAAGCTTGCAAGGTCGCAAGCTTGTCACGCACGGCTTCAAGATGCTTTTCTGCGAGTCGAGCGACGTCTTCACAGGAAGCCTCACTCTGATCGGCATGTGTCAGGAGCGTGCGTACATCGTCTTGGCTGAAACCCAGTTCCCGGCAACGTTTGATGAATATGAGCCGTTCAAGGTGAGATGTATCGTAATAGCGCTGACCCCCCTCACTGCGGCCCGCTTCCGGTAGCAGACCTACATCGCCATAGTAGCGGATCGTGGCCACGCCTACGCCCGTGCGTCGGGCGAGATCGCCAATACGCAGATCGGATTGCGTCATGAATACCTCGTGCTTGAAGCTCTAGCAACTCGAGGATTTATCGTGGCGCTCCTATCGCCCGCTGGCAACTCAAGCGTAGGAATATCGTGTGTGCAAGCAAGCATTGATCAACCGCGTGCCGGCGCGCAACATAACAGTATTCCCGGGCCTGCTCGCGGTCTATAGCGTGGCTTTGCTTGCTGGCGCGCTTCTGCCGCTAGCTTTCGCGCCGTTGGGTTGGTATTGGCTCGCCGTGCTGTCGCCGGCTGCTCTATTCCTACTGGCCGCCCATCTACCGAAACGCCAAGCGCTCTGGACGAGCTATTTCTTCGGCCTGGGTTACTTCGGCGTAGGCGTGTCCTGGGTGTTTATCAGCATCAGTCGCTACGGCAGCGGGCCTGCGCTTGCCATGTTCCTCACTGCGGCCTTTGTGGCCTTGTTGGCCTTGTTCCCGTGGTCAGCGATATTTCTCGTGCGCACCTTATGCTCGCGGACGGGTGGTTTCGCACTGTGGCTTGGATTGCCGGCGGCATGGGTATTGAGCGAATGGGTCCGGCTCTGGTTCCTGACCGGCTTTCCTTGGCTTTTTCTAGGTTACAGCCAGATCGGCACACCGCTTGCCGCAATCGCACCGGTGTTTGGCGTGCTGGGCGTGAGCTTTGTTGTGGCCGTGATGGCAGGTGCTCTGGCGTGGACGATGCTTCGTTTCAGCTTGTGGCGCCTGGCAATCACAAGCGGCGCACTGGTGGCGCTATTGCTCGGCACATCACTGCTTGATCGTGAATGGACCGAGCCGGTCGCCAAACCCCTGTCCGTCGCGCTTGTGCAGGGGAATATGAAACAAGACAGGAAGTGGAAGCCGGAGGCGCTCGCGTTCACCTTGAGGCGCTATCGAGCGCTTACCCAACCCTACGCGGGAACCGACCTTATCGTCTGGCCGGAAACCGCCGTGCCGGCGTGGTTCGGTCAAGCCTCTGAATATTTAGACCGATTCCAAACACGCCTCGGCGCACGCGGATCGACCCTGATACTCGGGATTCCCGTGCGCACCGACCAAGGCCAGGCATACAATGCCGCCGTCAGTTTGGCTCGTCCGCGTCGGTTCTATTACAAGCGCCATCTGGTGCCCTTCGGTGAATACGTCCCACTGCGCGGACTCGTCGGCCCATGGCTCAATATCCTGGGCGCGCCGGTAGAAGACTTCAGTGCAGGCCAGCGACCGCGACTGCTATATGCCTCCGGCGTGCCCATCGGTGCATTGATTTGCTTTGATGTGGCGTTCGGCGCTGAAGTCGCCGACCTGCTCCCGGCCGCGCAGTTGTTGGTCAACCTGAGTAACGACGCCTGGTTCGGGGATTCCCTCGGGCCGCATCAACATCTGCAAATTGCGCAAATGCGCGCCATTGAGACTGGGCGTCCGCTCTTACGTTCAACCAACACCGGCCTCACGGCCATGATCGACCACAACGGTCAAGCGCTGGCCCGCGCGCCACAGTTCGAGTCGACTGTTTTGCCGGCAGAGGTTACACCGCGCACGGGGACCACGCCCTACGTCCGCTGGCGGGACAAGCCGGTACTGGCTTTCATTGGGATCGCGCTGAGCATGCTCGTTTGGGCAGGGAAAAGGCAAAGGGATTCTTCGCGCTGACTGCTTGACCCTTTAGTTGCTAGAGGTTTTATCGTCGCTATATGTTCAACAGAGTCGGTGCACGATTGCGCCGGTGGAGGTAACACGCGATGGCCGATTGCGGCTGTGAATTCGAGGCCGAAGACCAGGCCCAACAAAAGGCGCTCTACTGGCTGCTGGCGATCAATGGCGTCATGTTTCTGGCTGAATTCGGGATTGGTTTGCTGGGCGGCTCCACCGCGCTGATCGCCGATTCACTCGACAACTTCGCCGATGCGGCGGTTTATTCTGCCGGGCTGTATGCGGTGGGGCGCGCCGTCCATCACAAGGCGCGCGCGGCTTCCATTGGCGGCGTTGTGCAGATATTGCTCGCTTTGTTCGCCTTGGGCGAAGTGGTCCGGCGGACCGTTATGGGCAGCGATCCCGAGCCCGCCTACATGATAGCGATGGGCTTGGCGGCACTTGTCGCGAATATCACGTGTTTGCTCATCATCGCCCGCCATCGGGAAGGCGGCGTCCATATGCGCGCGAGTTGGATCTTTTCGGCCAACGATGTGATCGCCAATGTTGGCGTCATTGTCGGCGGCGCGCTTGTCTACTACTTCGACACGCGTTACCCCGACCTCATTATCGGTCTGGTCGTTGGTTTCATCGTCCTACGCGGCGGTGTCCGCATCCTGAAGGACGCGCGCAAAACGCGAGACGAACTTCAGGCATCGTCGCCCACGGGAGCCCTTTGACGTGGCGATATATACGTGCACTGCGAACAGGAGTCACAGCTCGTGTCTACGGGGTCGATAGGCGGCACGCTGAAAAGTGCTAGCCCGACCGACAAGCTGCGGTGGCTGGGGTTGTCTCTTGCGCTGCTGCTCGTAGATCAAGCAGCCAAGTACGCGGCCAGCACCTATCTTGACTATGGTGAGCGCAGAGCCGTCACAGAGTTTTTTAGCTGGACACATCTACATAATACGGGTGCCGCATTCAGCTTTCTGGCCGATGCGGGTGGGTGGCAACGGGCATTCCTGATCGGTGTCGCCGTTGTCATATCGGCCTTTCTGTTGCGCTGGCTGTGGCGCGGGGTGACTTCGCAAGGTCAAGGGATCGCGCTCAGTGCGATTTTAGGCGGTGCGCTGGGCAACTTGACGGATCGCCTGCTACGCGGCTACGTCGTGGACTTTCTCGATTTCCATTTCGCACAGTACCACTGGCCGGCATTCAACCTGGCCGACGTCTGGATCACAACCGGCGCTGCATCACTGATGTGGGCACATGCAAGATACCGCGAGTGAGCGTATCGGCCCGATCGCTGAGTCCCGGCTCGGGCTGCCCGAATCCCCACCGCTGGCCGGGCACGCTAGAGTATTTTGAATGACAAGTACGGCTCGATACCTGAATCTCTACCGACCAAAAGCATGGAAAACACCATGAAGCTATTCGTAGCATTGCTGTTGAGCCTGCTTGGCTCCATTATCGGGATCGCCCCTGCCGCGGGACAGACCGGCCCGGGCCGCATGGGCGACGGCGGTCTGATGAACGGATCAATGATGCAATGCGGCATGATGGGTGGCCCGATGATGGCCGCGTGGGTGCTGTTTGCACTTCTCGTGTTGAGCGTATTGGTGCTCGCCGTGGTGGCGCTGATCAAATACCTGCGTAGCTGATGACGACTATCGACCCCAGACGCCGCATGCTATTGCGTTGCGTGGGCGGCCTTGCGGGTATCACCGCTTTGACGCCCACAGCTCTGTTGACGGCGTGTAAAGACAACGCGGCCGCGGGTACGAAACGCGAAGGCGCGGGCCATTACGGCCTCGAAAATGGCCCCTTCGACGTCGACATTCGGCTGCGCGCGCGTCCGGATACCGTGCCCATTTTGCCCGGCACGCCAAGCGAAGTCTGGCGCTACACGGCCGAACTGCGTAATGGCCCCGCGGATACCATCACCCCGGTGGGCGACAGCTACACCGGGCCGCTGATCCGGCTGCGCCGCGGCCAGCGTTTCCACGCCCGGTTGGAGAACAGCCTGCCGGAGGACACCACCGTGCATTGGCACGGGCTGCACGTGCCGCCGGATGTGGACGGCCAGCCACGGCTGCCGATCAAGCCCGACGAAGCCATGACCGTAGCCTTCGATGTGCGCGACCGCGCCGGGCTGTATTGGTACCACCCGCACCCGCACGGACCGGACGGCGGCCGGGTGGGCTTTCAAAGCTATGCGGGTTTGGCCGGCCCGCTGGTCATCGAGGACGAGGCCGAGCGCGCCCTGGGGCTGCCGGCCGGGGATCAGGAAATGATCCTGGTTCTGCAAGACCGCCGCTTCGCCGGCGACAACGAGTTGACCTATATCGGCAGCGGCATGGGCACCATGATGACCCGCATGCGCGGCTTTCTCGGCGACCGCATCCTGGTCAACGGACAACCGGATAGCGCACGCGAAGTCGCCACCCGGCCGTACCGTCTACGAATACTCAATGGCTCCAACTCGCGCATCTACAAACTGGCCTGGAGCGACGGCCGGCCCATGACTGTGCTCGGCACCGACGGTGGCCTGCTGGCGGCGCCGCGCCAATATCCCTTCGTGGCCCTGGCGCCGGCCCAGCGCATCGATCTGTGGGTGGATTTATCCGCAAACGACCCCGGCGATGAACTGCGCCTGCTCAGCGACAGCTACCAGGCCGGGATGATGGACAACATGATGGCCGGCGGAATGATGGGTAGCGGCATGATGGGCGGCGCAGACCTCCCCGCAGGCACACGCGTCCCGTTACTCGCCTTGCGCGTAACACGGCGCGAACGCGGCAAGGAACGACTGCCTGAACGTCTCGCCGAGGATTTGCAGACGCCACCGGTCGAGCGCGACACCCCGTTGCGCCGCTTCAAGTTGGGCATGGTCATGATGCGCGGCTTCGCCATCAACGGCCGCCGGTTCGAAGGCGCCACCGTGGCCGACCACGAAATCGTGCCCCTGGGACACACCGAGGTCTGGGAATTTGTCAATGACTCCATGATGCCGCATCCCATGCACGTGCACGGGCTGCAGTTCGCGGTCGTCGGGCGAGAGCAAATCGGCGGCCGCCGGGGCTGGAGCGGTCTGGCGGCCGGACTGGTCGATTCCGGGCTACACGACACGGTGCTTGTGTTGCCGGGCGAACGCGTGCGTGTCGCGTTGACCTTCGCCGACTTCGAGGGGCTTTATTTGTATCACTGCCACAACATGGAACACGAGGATAACGGCATGATGCGTTACTACCGCGTTCGTTCATAAACCGAGTTACTATCGTGTATA
This sequence comes from Salinisphaera shabanensis E1L3A, assembly GCF_000215955.2. Taxonomy (GTDB): domain Bacteria; phylum Pseudomonadota; class Gammaproteobacteria; order Nevskiales; family Salinisphaeraceae; genus Salinisphaera; species Salinisphaera shabanensis. The sequence goes on along the minus strand of NZ_AFNV02000006.1, from coordinate 30,127 downwards.
AAAAACCTCGACTCCGTACCCGGCTTCAGTCTTGTAAAGATAAAATCCAAGCCCTATAGTTTTTATATGAAGCGGTTCATTGCCCAATTGCTCGTGATGATCGTTATGCTCGGCAGCGTACTGGCGAGCCCCGCGGTCATGGCATGGTCCATGGAGTCCGAGACCCGGATGGACGATTGCGCACTTTGCCAGAACGAGTTGTCGAATCAGCCGCATTCGGCATCGGCTACCGCCAGCTGTGCCGTGGCCGCCTGCGCGATGGTCGCCAGCATGAACCGTACCGATATGCCGGTTTTTCATCCGGCGCCCGCGGCGCTGTTTCCTTCCCCGTCCGCCCATCGCGGCCGGCTGCTGGATGGCCCCGATCCCTTCCCTCCGCGTGACCTCCACGCCTGATCCGACGGGCGCCTAACGCGCCACGTTCCTCGGATTCTTCCTGGCGGTCGCTCGGGCAATTTGTGCCCGACCGCAGCGCTCCGCAGCACACGATCGTCGTGACCCGACGAAATACGGGTAATGCGAAAACCGTGCCCCTGAGGATGAATCCGGACACATCGATTCAAGTCACGTGGAGTCATATTCCGATGAAGAACATTCTAATTCGCGCCATAGCGATGTGGTCGCTCCTGGCGTTTGCCTCGGCCTTTACCGGCATCGCTTTCGCGGCGCCGATCCAGGCCGCCCTGTATCACAACCCCGGCTGTATGTGCTGCGAGAAATACGCCGACTACCTCAATGAAAACGGTTTCGACGTCGAAGTGCTCGACACCAACGATATGGCCGGCATCAACCGTCAGCACGGCGTGCCCGCCAAGCTCTCCTCCTGCCACACCATGATGGTCGGCAACTATGTCGTCGTCGGCCATGTGCCGGCGCAAGTAATCAACAAACTGCTGGACGAACAGCCCGATATCCGTGGCATCTCGCTGCCCGGAATGCCGATGGGATCCCCCGGCATGGGTGGCGAAAAGCAGGAACCTTTCGTGATTCACACGCTGAGTGATGACGTTTACACGACGTATTAGGCCTGTCTTCAGGCAACCATCGAGGAAATCAATGGTGAAAAGCTGCAATTCCGAAGCATCGACTTCGTCGTCCGACTCGGGTCATCCGGCCCGGCGCTGGCTCGAGCCACGCAGCGTGCTCGTGGGCGGCTTGGTCGCCGCGGTAATCGGGCTCGTATTCAACTGGAACTGGGTCGTGGCCATCGGGGCCGTGCCGCTGCTGTTCATCCTGCCCTGCATGATCATGATGGGCTGGATGATGTGGAGCATGCGACCGAAAGCTACTGATGATTCAACGGCCCGACAGGAACCAAACACGCAAACCCGTTATTCACAGCAGACAGCGCCGTTGAGCGCGCCTTCTGCACAATCCAAAGAGGACTAGAACCATGCGTACAACAGTAAAAACGATTATTGCCGCCGCTCTGATCGCGGGCGCACCCGCCGTACTCGCCGCCACGCCAGGCGACGATACCCAGTCGGCACCCGCGGACAACATGGGGCAGATGATGCAAGACGATAGTGAAAAGGGTCATGGCATGGGCATGAACAACAAGGACATGCCGATGATGAAAATGATGACCCGGATGAACGACATGATGGAAACCTGCAACAAGATGATGCAGAGCAAGATGGAGAATATGAACGGCCCGGACGGTTCGACCGACAAGGGCTAGACACGAATGCGCCGGCGGCCCCAATCCCGGTGGCCGCCGGCCTCTTCTTGATCGAACAGGAGTATAGAAATGAGCTTACATCTAGGCGATACCGCCCCGAATTTCACCGCCGATACCACCGAAGGCGAGATCGATTTCCACGAATGGCTTGGCGACGGCTGGGGCATGTTGATGTCGCATCCGGCCGACTTCACACCGGTGTGCACCACCGAGCTGGGCGCGGTCGGCGGTCTCAAGGAAAGGTTCGCCCAGCGCAACGTGAAAGCCATCGTGGTCTCGGTGGATTCGGTGGACGATCACAAACGCTGGTCGGCCGATATCGAGGAAACTCAGGGCCAGGCCGTGAACTTCCCGATCATCGGCGACTCCGACCGCAAGGTCGCGGAACTCTACGACATGATCCACCCGAACGCCGGCGACACGTCGACCGTGCGCAGCGTGTTCATCATCGATTCCAACAAGAAGATCCGGATGACGCTGACCTATCCGAAGAGTGCCGGGCGTAATTTCGACGAGATTCTGCGGGTGATCGATTCGTTGCAGCTGACCGACAACTACAAGGTCACCACCCCGGCCAATTGGCAGGACGGCGACGACGTGATCGTGTCGCCGGCGTTGTCCAATGAAGAAGCCGAGAAGCTGTTCCCGCCGGCTGGAATGCGCATGACCAAGCAGCCGAACAAGTAACGACTGAGAGTGTGCTGCCCCGGATACAGGCGCGTCGCGTTGCTGTATCCGGGGCGTTACCGGCGATCACGTCATGAGCCGTCCGCGCTGGGTATGGACCCGATCGATGCATGACGTCGGCCATCCAATCAAAGGCTTGTTTCCGACATGCAAACCCAAGCTCCGTACCAAGAGGTTGTCGCGGAATACGCTCGGATTGCGGGCCGCTATGATCGGAAGTGGTCGTTCTATATCGAGGCGACGATGCAGGAGACGATCGCGCGTTTGCCGCTGGGCGAGGAGGATTCGATTACTCGATGTGGGCTGCGGAACGGGCGCCCTGCTTTATCGTCTTGCGACCGTTCATCCCCCAACTCGGCTCGTGGGCGTGGATCCGGTACCCGCCATGCTCAAAATCGCGCGCCGCAAACTCCCGTCTGATATAGCGCTTCATGAGGGATGGGCAGAGCAGCTCCCATTTGCCGACGCACAGTTCGACCTCGTCGTTTCCTGCAGCATGTTTCACTACGTCGCGCGGCCGCTCGACGCGTTGATCGAAATGCAGCGCGTGCTGCGACCCGGCGGCCAGCTCATGCTCACGGACTGGTGTGGCGATTATCTGATGTGCCGGCTGTTCGAGCGCTATCAACGGCTGCGCGCGCATGCGCACGCACGGACCTATCGAACGCATGAGTGCGCTCGAATGCTCAAAGAAAGCGGCTACGCCGCCGTGCAGATCGAAACCTACAAAATCAACTGGCTCTGGGGGCTCATGACCGCCCGTGGCACCCATGTTCAAGCTTAATTTTCTACCGAAACGAAAAGATCGGCGAGAAGCCCGATGGCGATGAACGCAGATTTGCTGTTCGTCTGCCTGGCGTTGGCCGCACTCGGCCTCGTGTTGTTAGCTGTGGTCTTCCGCACATTGCTACGCACCGCGCGCAGCGGGTGGCTGATAGCGGCTGTGGTGCTAACCGCGGCATTGCTTTGGATCGATATCGTTATCCTCTGGTGCTTGGTCGAATACAGCCTGTTTGCTGTCGATTTTAGTAGCGATGGTTTGCACGCGCTCCTTGAGCGCGCTGGTCCCTGGGCGCCTGCGGCTTCCATCGGCCTGATGACGGCTCACTCTTTCGTGCCGTTTCCGGCCGAGGTGATCGCAATCGCCAATGGCGTCGTCTTCGGCTCCGGGCTGGGTGTACTGCTCACCTGGGCGGGTGCAATGATCGGCGCAATACTGAGTTACGAAATCGCAAGGGCCCTGGGCCCGGCCGCACGGTCACGCTTGGTTCCGCTGCGTTACCAGGCGCGGTTGGATGCATTCGTGAGTGATAGCAGTATTACGACACTGCTGACCGCGCGCCTGATACCGATCATGTCCTTCAATCTGGTCAATTACGCCGCGGGACTCGCCGGCGTGCCGCGATGGACGTTCGTCTGGACCACCGGCGTGGGTATTTTGCCGCTGACCGTACTGAGCGTACTGCTCGGCAGTCAGGCGCTGCACCTGCCGGTCTATATCTGGATTCTGGGCGGGGGCGCCGCGCTGCTCCTGTTCGGCGCGGCGCACGTCATCCGATCGCGGGGCGCGCATGAGCGAAACCGCGAGCACGACCATTCCAGGGCGCGGGATCGCCGCCGCCAAAACGCCAGGCGATGACGATCTGGACGAATCTCCTGCTGGCGCTGTTCGCCGGCGTGCTGCTCAATCTCACGCCGTGTGTGCTACCCGCGTTGCCCATCAAGTTGCGCACGATCGCGCGTGTGGTGGGCAGCGGTAAGCGACAACGCTTTTTGGCAGCGATCGCGCTGCTGGCCGGCACGCTCACCTTCTTCGGCGCGCTCGCTTTGGCGACCGCCATGCTGAACTGGACCTGGGGCACCCTGTTCCAGGCGTTCTGGTTTCGCGCGGCACTGGCTTTCCTGCTCGCCGGCCTCGGCGTTTACAGTCTCGCGGGGCGCGGCGTGCAACCGCCCCAATGGGTTTATCGCGTCCAGGGCAACGGCTATGCCGAACCCTACTTGGCCGGTTTTCTGGCCGCGGTTTTGTCTGCGCCCTGCACCGGGCCTTTCCTGGGCGGCGTCATGGCGTTTGCCCTCACGCAGGCGCCAAGCACGATCTTTGCGCTGTTCATGGCGGTGGGCGTCGGGTTGGCCCTACCCTACCTCGTTCTCCTGGCCCGACCCGGACTGCTGACACGTATACCGCGCAGTGGCGTGTGGCTGTCACGTATCCAGCAGGTCATGGGCTTGATTCTCCTGGCCGGCGCGACGTTCTTTGCTACGACCGTCCTCGCCGAGCGTGTCGGCACCGTGCTGTGGACCGCCTGGCTTGGCGCCCTGGCTTTCTGGTTGATCCGCGCATTGGTGGTCGGCCCCGGATTCGGGGCACGTTTGGTGCCTGCGCTCGTCTTGGTGATTGGCCTGAGCGGCGCCGTCGCACTGGGCTTTGATGGGAACTCGCACAACCAGAACACGCTACCTTGGCAACCGTTGACCGAACACGCGCTGACTGACGCCCGCGCCGCCGGCGCGCCGGTGCTTGTCGAGTTCACGGCGGACTGGTGTATTAACTGCAAAGTTCTGGAACAAACCGTTTACGCCGACGCCACGATTGCGAAAGCCGTCGATGCAGCCCAGATGCGCGTGCTACGCGCCGATCTCACCCGGCCGGACGCTACGCTTGACGCCTACCTACGATCCTTCGGTGGCGCCGGCCTGCCCTTCGCCGTGGTCTTAAAGCCGGAGGGGACCGTCCACCGACGCCTACCCGATCTATTTACGGTGAGCACTTTGAAAACAGCCATCGAATCCAGTGGAGAGCAGACGCGTGTCGACCCGTAAGAGTTTTGTCCTCACTTGGCTGTTGCCAGCGACCATCGCGATCACGGTCAGCGGCCTTTTTCTTTTCTCGCAATGGACCGTGCCTGGTACGGAGCCCCAAGCGCGATCGACGACCGACCAGTCGACCGGTAATAACCGGGATGGCAAGTGGGACGTTGTTGACCTCTATACCGCGTCAGAGTCATCAACAGTCTCAAAGTCCGTCCCACCGCAAACACAGCGTTTTAGCGCGGCCCACGTGGATCTCGATGCAACGCGCGAAGGCGATACGATCCAAATAGAACTGGACATCGCATCGGAGTGGCATATCAACGCCAATCCCGCCTCCTTCGACTTTCTTATTCCGACCGACATCAAAATATTTGCGAACGGCGTGCTGTTATCGACCGAGCTTGAATACCCACCGGGCGATGAGCTCGACGTCGGCCTCGAAGACCCGATCCGGGTGTATTCGGGCAACGTTAAATTGATAGCGGCCCTGGATGAAGTTGCCGACAACGACATACCCACCGTAAAGGCGGTGGTGCAAGCCTGTAATGATTCGGGGCTTTGCCTCCCGCCCTCAACGCTTTCTACGTCGATTCCGAGCACCACGAACCCATCGCTACCTTAAGCTGCCTATAAGCTTCAAAAGCTCTAAGGTCTTCGATCGCTAATGTAAGCAGAGCCCAGAACATGTCCGACCTCGCATGCATGCGCCTCGCGCCTTAGAACCCGCCAACCTCGATTATTTACAAAAACTGTTTTTTGCTCGAGCAAAAAATTAGCCGACGGCCATTGCTAGCCTTGCCTATCCTGATATAGTTCGACTGATGCGTGCCTTCTTGGTTCTAATTTTGCTGTTGCAAGCCTTGGTCGCCCAAGCGGGCGTCCCGGGAATATCTTGCCTGCACGATTCCGAGCACGCCAACGCGGAAACATCCGCTGTTACGAACCCGGGTGCGACGGCCAGCGAGCACTCGCACGCGACGAAGCACGTACAGGGTAATGGCGACTCCCCATCCCATGAGCGGTGCTGCTGCACGTTCATGGGCCATTGCTCCTCGAGTGCAGTCGACACCAGCTTCCGAACTGATGCGCTGTTTCCCCCTGCGGCGCACTTGGTGAGCCGTGCGTCTGTTTCGGTCGCACCCGGGTTCGAACACCCTCCCTATCGACCGCCGTCTATTCGCGTCTAATTGAAGCTTTTGGTGCATCACGCATGCGCCGAACATCAATCAGAACGGTGGTTGCAGCTTTTGCATAGCGTTTCACTAGGAGATTGTTGAAAGTCGCCACTTGGCGGTTATCTCAGCAAAGTCCTAGAGCGCCGTGCTGCGTCACCGTTCCCACGGAGACGCATTGTGCGAACTTGGAAAATTGTCATAGCGACCCTACTCGTGAGCTTGCTCATCGTAGGCGGCGCAGCCGCCGGAGTCATTTATTCCGGTGTTTATAACGTCGCGGCGACCAGCGACCACTGGCCGATCACGCGCTGGGCATTACAGAAAACGGTCCATCGCTCGGTTGAACAACAGGCCTCCGGCATCGAAGCCCCGAAGCTGGGCTCTGAAGACCAGTTACTGGCAGGCGCTGCCAACTTCGACGCCATGTGCAGCGATTGTCATGCCCCGCCCGGCGGCCAACAGTCGGTCGCGGCGCGCGGCATGTATCCCAGACCACCCGAGCTCACCCACGCGGCCAAAGAGAAAAGCCCAAGCGAAATCTTCTGGGTGATCAAGCACGGCGTCAAGGCGTCCGGCATGCCCGAGTGGGGCTCGTCACACAGCGACGCAGACATGTGGGCTATGACCGCGTTCGTCGAGAAATTGCCGGGAATGTCAGCGGCCGACTATGACCAAATGCTGGCACGGGCCGAAGCGAGCGGCGTCGGACACCACGCCATTGGCGGCGCACCCGATCATGGTGGTGGAAACGCAACTCGCGAAGTGGATGCGACGACCGGCTCGAGTAAAGGCCATAACGACGCGCACAGCGCCGGCTCGAACGAGGAGCATCACGATGAGGGCACCAAGGGGCCAGAGAGCGGCGGCGACTCAACCGCGGGTCACGACGATGGGCACGCGCATTAGGCGTGCAATCGTCGAAACACGGCTCGCATGTCATCCGAACCAATTGAATAACGAGGATATTTAAATGACTCGACATACACACGATAGCGACCGGCGTCGCCTGTTGCGCGCCATGGGCGCGACCGGCGTGCTGGCCGGCTTCAATGCGTTGTTACCAGCCTATGCCCGCAACGGCCTGGCCGCTGGCGCGGCAAGATACCTCGACACCGCCGCCGCTCAGGTCCCGGGCGGCGCCGCACGCGATGTGGTGATGGACGTCCATGTCCGCCGCGAGATGATCGATATCGCCGGCGGTCGCGCGTCGGCCATTACGCTGAACCACACCACGCCCGGCCCGATCGTCGAACTCTGGGAAGGTCGCAACGCGCATCTGCGCGTGCACAACCATCTCGACGAGTCCACCTCGATCCACTGGCACGGCATCCTGCTGCCCTTCCAGTTCGACGGCGTACCGGGCGTAACTTTTCCCGGCATCGACCCGGGCGCCACCTTCGACGTCGAGTTTCCGGTTCGCCAGGCCGGCACCTACTGGTACCACAGCCATACCGGCATCCAGGAACAGATCGGCCAGACCGGCCCGATCGTCATCCATCCCGCGGGCGACGACGGCATAAACGCCGACCGCGAATACGTGCTCATGCTCAACGACTGGACGTTCGAGGATCCGCATCGCGTGATCGCCAAGCTCAAGGCAGTCAGCGACTACTACAACTTCAGCGAGCGCACGCTCGGTGATCTCGCCGAGGATTTTCGCAAGTCCGGTGTCGCGGCCACACTCAAGGATCGCCTGGCCTGGGGCGATATGCGCATGAGCCCGCGCGATATCGCGGACGTGACCGGCTACACCTACAGCTATCTGATGAACGGCGTGCACCCCGAAGCCAACTGGACCGGGTTGTTCACGCCCGGCGAGCGGGTCCGCCTGCGGGTGATCAACGCCTCGGCGATGACCTATTTCAATGTCCGTATCCCCGGTCTCGCGATGACCGTCGTGGCGGCCGACGGCAAGGAAGTTCAGCCGGTCGAGACCGACGAGTTCCAGATCGGCGTGGCGGAAACCTACGACGTGATCGTTGAACCGAAAGCCGAGCAGGCCTATACGATCATGGCCGAAAGTATGGATCGCAGCGGCTATGCCCGCGGCACGCTGGCGCCGCGTATGGGCATGGTCGCGCCGGTGCCCGCTCTGCGCGAGCAGCCCCAGCGCACCATGATCGATATGGGCATGGATATGTCCGATATGGACATGGGCGACATGACGATGTCGCACGAACCGGGTCAGATGAAGATGGGCCACGACAAGATGTCCATGGATCACGGCTCGATGCAAGAGATGGGCACGCCCAAAAAGGATTCCGGCATGGCCGGCATGGGTCACGATATGAAAAAGATGGCCCATGGCACGGGGCCGAACGCCGGCACCATGGGCACCGGCGCTATGATGGAGAAACACGGCCCGGTTATCGCCAAACACGGCCCAGATATGCACGGCGCCGGCAATATCAACGTGGCCAACGCCCAGCGTGATCGCCTGGCCGAGCGCGGTACCGGTCTCGAAGACGTCAACCATCGCGTGCTCACCTATAACCAGTTGCGCAACGTCACGGCCATGCAGGACCGGCGCGAGCCCTCGAAAACCGTCGAGGTCCACCTGACCGGCAATATGGACCGCTATATGTGGTCGTTCGACGGCGTGAAGTACGGTAATTCCACGCCTATCGAGTTCCCCTACGGCGAGCGCATCCGGCTGGTGCTGGTCAACGACACGATGATGGAGCACCCGATCCATCTGCACGGCATGTTCATGGAGCTGGAGAACGGCCAGGGCGATCACCTGCCGTTCAAGCACACCCTCAACGTGCTGCCGGGTTCGCGCGCGTCGCTGTTGATCACCGCCGACGAGCCGGGCCGCTGGGCCTTTCACTGCCATCTGCTTTATCACATGGAAATGGGCATGTTTCGCGTCGTGCGCGTGAGCGATCAATCGGGAGACGAGAATGTTTAAACAGGCGATAACAACGGCCGTGGGGGCCGCGACGCTGCTTTTCGGCGCCGCCCTGCCGATTCATGCAGCGCCCGAGGGCAAGGCCGAGCTCGATTCGATCGTACCCGACGGCCCGATCGATCCGGCCAGCGGTGCGCCGCTGGATTGGAACAAACCGGTGCCAGACCAGCAGATTCACAAAATGCTGCTCATCGACCGGCTCGAATACGGCGCCACCGACGGTACCGACAACTATCTCTGGGACACCCAGGGCCTGGTTCGGCGGCGACTGGAACAAGCTCTGGCTCAAAAGCGAGGGTGAAGGCCCGATCCACGGCGGTTCGCCGGAAGACACCGAGTTCCAGGCGCTCTATAGCCGCACCGTCACCCCGTTCTGGAACGTTCAGGCCGGTCTGCGCTACGACGTCAATCCGAACCCGGACCGTGGCTTTGCTGTGCTCGGCCTGCAGGGCCTGGCCCCATACTGGTTCGAGTCCGATACCGCACTGTTCGTCAGCGAAGACGGCGACGTGAGTTTCCGGGGCGAATTCGAGTACGAGTTGCTGCTCACCCAACGGCTGATCCTGCAGCCGCGCCTCGAGTTTAACGCCGCCGCCCAGGACGTGCCCGAATACGGTATCGGCAGCGGGCTGAACAATACGGAAATGGGTGTGCGGCTGCGCTATGAAATTCGGCGCGAGTTCGCGCCCTATATCGGCGTGCGCTGGGAGCAGACCTACGGTGACACCAAGGATATGGCACGGGCCGAGGGCGAGCCGACCTCGTCGACTGCTTTCGTGATCGGGCTGCGTGCCTGGTACTGAGACGTCATTAACGCTAGATCCCAGGCCGGTATCGCGCGGAGGCGATACCGGCCTGCGTGACGATTCTGTTGGGCGCGCCGATCCGAATCGGGTTGCGCACTCGTGATCGACAAAATCACCCATCGCCCCTGTTGACTCCGTACCTAACTACCGCCTTTAGAGTGGGCTAAACGACAAGGGATGACAAACATGACCTATTCCATAGGACAGCTTGCCAACGCCGCAGACACCCGGGTAGAAACCATTCGCTATTACGAGCGGCGCGGATTGATGCCCGAGCCGCCGCGTGCGAACAGCGGGTATCGCCGTTACCCGCGCGACGCAGAACAGCGGCTGCGCTTCATCCGGCGTGCCAAGCGGCTGGGATTCACGCTGAAAGAGATCATGGCACTACTGCGGCTGCAGGCGGGCGGCGAGCGCGCCGACATCAAGGCGATCGCCGAGGACAAGCTGGACGAAATCGAAACCCGCCTGGCGGATCTCGAGCGCATGCGCGTCACGTTGCACGACGTCAACCGCCGTTGCTCAGGCCGCGGACCGGTCACCGGCTGCCCCATTATCGAAACCCTCAACCACGAGCCAAAACAGCATACCCAGCGCGACACGGACGTATGCCGTGACGGCAACGGCCTTTGAAGGGACCCAGGCTCGGGTCGGTCGCTTGACGAAATGTTCCGTTGTGCCTAGCGCCGCGCAATGCCGGTATGTGGCGGGCCGGCAACCCAGCCGCCACTTGGTCTTACCAATATGACGACAAGGAAATACGTAATGAAAAAACTTGTAACCGCAACGACCCTGACATTTGCATTGGCCTTACCCATGGCCTATGCTGAGCAGGGGCATCACGACGCCGAGCAGGCCACGGGCTCGAAGATGGGTCAAAGCATGGGTGACATGGACAAAGGGGCCATGCACGAGCGCATGCAGAAGATGCATCAGACGATGCAGGAAATTCACGAAACCCAGGATTCGGAAGAACGTCAGCGCCTGATGCAAGAGCACATGCAGCAGATGCACAAGGCCATGGGCGGCATGCACAGCATGATGGGCGCCAACGGCATGGGCGAGAACATGACCATCGAACAGCGCCAGCAGATGATGCACAAGCGCATGGACATGATGCAGGAAATGATGGGCCAGATGATGGAGCAGATGCAGGCCCAGCAAGAGCCGACGCAGGACTAACCGTCATGGATTGCATCGCACGCCCCGGTGTCCGGGGAAGCCCCCTCCTTCGACCACCGAGTGTTGCGATGCAATCCACCTCAACAGTGGCCATACCCGTTATTCACCCAGCCAACCATCCCTATATCAGGAGGCGATATGAAGCGACAAAAAACCCGTACCTACGCATCAAGACCCGGTCTGCGGCATGGAGGTCAGCTACACCACGGCCGCTGATGAATTCATCTTCCGCGGCAAGACCTACTACTTCTGCTCCGGCGCCTGCCGGGAGGCGTTCGAGGTCGAGCCAGCGCGCTACATCCGGCCGCATCGGCAACACGGGGTCGGGCCGTCATAGGCCGCCCGGATGCCAAGGCCCGACGGATCCTATTGGCGCGCGTTAGCTCGTCAGCAAACTACCACTGTCAGCAGGAGCACCGGTCTATGAAACTCCGTTGTCAATCTTGTTCTTTCAGCCACGGCGAGAAATATGCCCGAGCAGTCCATACAGCGTCAGTCCACCATTACCTGCCCCATCTGCGGGCATCAGCGCACGGAAACCATGCCCACCGATTCCTGTTTGTATTTTTACGAGTGTGTCAGCTGTAAAACCTTGCTCAAACCCAGGTCGGGTGATTGCTGCGTGTTCTGCAGCTACGCCAGCGTGAAGTGCCCTCCCAAGCAGGATGAATCACATGCGTACTAGCTATGGGGCCCAAGCCGGCATCTTAATTGACTCGCCCGGCGCTGGCGCTTCGCGCCCTCCAGAACAGATTTTTATCCGCTCCGCCGGCAACCGGGCTCCGGCGATGGGCCTTTCGACTGCATCGCCTTACAGGAGGCCGAGTCATGAATGAATCATTCAACCACGCGGGCGCCTGGGGTATCGCACTGATCGTTATCGTGCTGATCTCCTGGTTCTTCTATCGCTATTTCGCACCGCAGAACTGGCGCGAATGGGCCGGCGCCGGCGTAGTACAGGCATTCATCATTGCACTGTACGCGGAGATGTACGGCTTTCCGCTCACGGTCTATTTGCTGGTGCGCTTCTTCGGCCTGGACAGCGACTATGCCAGCGCCAGCCTCTGGTCGACCCTGGTCGGGGTGGGCGAAACCGGCATGTTGATCTCGATGTTGCTTGGCTACGCGCTCGCCTTTATCGGCATCGGCCTGTTTATCCAGGGTTGGCGCCAGGTCCATAAGGCGCGGGGGCAAGACCAGCTGGTAACCGACGGACTGTACGCGTTCGTGCGACACCCCCAGTACACCGGGCTGTTCATCGCCTTGTTTGGCGAAGGCGTGGTGCACTGGCCCACGCTGTTCTCGGTCGGCCTGTTTCCGGTGGTCGTACTCGTCTACACCTGGCTAGCCTGGCGTGAGGAAAAGCAGGTCCTCGCCCAATTCGGCGACGCCTATCGCGATTATCAACGCCGCGTGCCGATGTTCATCCCGCGCTGGGGCCAGTGGCGCCGGCTCGCGTCCGCCTCGCGGGATCGCAGCAACGACGATTCAACGTGACGCACGCAGCCGTCTTGGCCGCACGTGGCGTTGACGAGTATGCAAACCAACCGCTCATTTGACGCCTTGGGCACTATTGAAAAGAAGGAATACAAGCATGGCTGACTTGAATACAAATACCAGTTCTTTACGCATCGGCCCGCTGGGCCACAGCTTGTCGCTGCTATTGAGCACAGGAGATAATCCATGAAGCAGAGTCATAGCGGCCACGCAGGTCACATGCCGTCCAGCGGACCCGGCATGGCAATCTCGGCCTGGCTGACGGGCATCTATTTCTTTATCGAGTTGGGAATCGGGTTGTGGACCGGTTCGATCGCGGTAATTTCGGATGCCTTCCATACCTTCTCGGCCGTGGGCGGTGTGTTGGTAGCCATCGTCGCCGCGCGGCTGGCGCATCGTCCGGCCGATGAAGATCGCAGCTTCGGTTGGTACCGGGCCGAGATTATCGGCGCGCTGGTCAATGGCGGCTTTCTGCTCGGCATGGCGCTGATCGTGATCGTCATGGGCGCGATGCGCCTGGCCGCACCGGTCGATCTGCCGACCGCGCCCATGCTGTGGGCGGCCGCCGGCGGCTTGTTCACCGAATTCGTCTCGCTGGGTCTGATCTGGAAGCAAAGCCGCACCGATCTCAACGTTCGCGGCGCGCTGTGGCATATCATCCAGACCTTCGTGGGCAGCATCCTGATCATCGTCACCGCCCTGGTAATTCGATACACGGGCTTCCTGCTGATCGACCCGCTGCTCGGCATCGCGTTCGGCTTTGTGCTGCTCTGGGCGAGCTGGGGCATTCTGCGCGACGCCGCGCATCTGTTGATGGAGGGCACGCCCGCCGATATCAGCCTAAGCGAGGTGATCGAGGCCCTGGAGACACTCGAGGGCGTTGCCAATGCCCATCATGTGCATGCCTGGGCGCTCACGAGCGGGCGCTATGTATTCTCCGGGCATTTGCGAGTCGCCGAGGGCGCCGATCCACAGGCCGTATTGAAGGCCGCCCACGGCATGCTCAAGGAAGAATACGGTTTCTTTTTCGCCACCCTGCAAGTCGAGGCGATTTGTCTTGACGAATCCGACGCAACCGCGATTGACGTGACGCGCGCAGCGCCGAGCAGGACAGAACCATGAAGACACTGCTGCTACTGGCATTGATCACGGTCTCCGAGGCGACCATCGGCGTGTTCGTCAAGCTCACCGATGGGCGGATTCCGATCCAGACGCTGACGTTTTATGCCATGGCCTGCGCGGCGGCCTTTCTGTTCGTCGCACGCGCTATAGCGAGCGGTGAATGGCCGCGGTTTCCCAGGGGCAACGTCAAGGATACGGCGCTGATCGGCGTACTGATCGCCGCCCAGGGCGGCGTATTCAACTACGCCATGTCGCTGGTGCCGATTGCCAACGCGGTGATCTTCTGGAGCATCGCGCCGTTTTTCGTGTTCATCTTCTCGGCGTTGTTTCTGGGCGAAAAGGCCAAGAAGAGCTATATCGTGATTTTCGCCATTGCCATGGCCGGTATCGCCCTCGCCAATCCGCTCGGCGGTGGCCACATGCTGGGCAATTTCGTCGCCCTGGCCACCGGGGTCATCTATGCCGCGATGGTCACCTACATGCGCTATGAGGGCAAGAGCGAAACCGGCAACGATATCGCCTGGTCGCTGCTGGTCGCCGCACTCGTGCTCTCGCCCTTTGTGTTGATCTCCGGTCCCGGCGCGATTACGGCGATGATTAGCTATCCGACACTGGGAATCGACCTGCCGGTGATGCTGTGGGCGCTCGGGCTTGGCGTTGTCTCCACGGGTTTCGCCTATTTCGGTATCTCGATCGTTTTGAAGACGATCAACGCCAACGTTTATGCCCTGGTCGACATCATCGTCTCGCCGGTCGTGGCTTCGACCCTGGGTTTCGTGATCTTCGCCGAGGTGCCGGGCCAGAGCATGGTCTATGGCGGCGCAATCCTGCTGGGTGCGGGCTTCTGGCTGACGCGCGAGATGTCGCAGGAAGACAAGAACCGGCCCGTGCACCCGTGTCAGGCCCACACACAGGCAGCGCAGGCGTAACAACGCAGCGGCACGCGCTCGAGAGGCAAACCAATGGCGGATTTCAGAACAACACAAAAGGACACGGCTCGCAGGCGTTTTCTGAGCACGGCGCTGGCCGTGACCGGCGCCACCGGTGCAGTCGCTGTGGCCGTTCCCTTTATGCGCTCGTGGCCCAGCGCCCGTGCCCGGGCCGCCGGCGCGCCGGTCGAGGTCGCGCTCGGCGCGATCGCGCCGGGCCAGCAAGTGCTGGTGACATGGCGGCAAAAGCCGGTGTGGGTGCTGCGCCGCACGCCCGACATGCTACAGCGACTGCGCAGTGGCGAGCTGGAGTCGCGCCTGCTGGATCCGGATTCTCAAGCGGACCAACAGCCCGAATATGCCGAAAACCCGGTGCGTTCCGTTCGTCCGGACATTTTCGTCGTGGTGGCCATCTGCACCCATCTCGGGTGCATACCGAACTTCCGCCCCGAAGTCGGCGAGACGCCGTTCGATCCACGATGGCCCGGGGGTTATTTTTGTCCGTGCCATGGCTCCAAGTTCGACTTTGCCGGGCGTGTATTCAAGGGCGTACCGGCGCCCCTGAATCTGGTGGTACCGCCCTATCGATATACACAGCGCGACACGGTAATCATCGGAGAAAACCCGACGATATAAGCGAAACATCGGAGAACACGCGTATTTTTATGCAACAGGAGAGCTTTCATGGAATGGTTGATCGATAACTGGTTCTGGGTACTGTTCGGCGGTTTATTTATCGGTATGCACCTGTTCGGGCACGGCGGCCACGGCCGGCATGGCGGCCACGGAAAAGACAGCGGCACCAAAGACCGATCGGCGGACCAGAAAGGCCCGGCCGATGAGCATTCGAATCACAAACATTAGACAATCGGCGGCTTCGCCCTCGATATGGCCTTAGGAGAGACGGAACATGCTTAATACCAAGCTGGTGAGCTGGGCGCTGGCCCTGTTTGGCGCCGTAAGCTTCATCATCTGCGTCATTTACGGACTCGTAACACCGCAAAGCCTGCATATGCATGCATTTCTCGAGCAGGTGCTACCGGCGTTCGAATGGTTGACCTGGTGGGGCTTTCTGCTCGGTCTGGTAGAAAGTTTCGTATTCGGCGCCTACGCCGGGCTCGTCTTCTGCCCTATTTACAACGGCCTCAATCGCCGATTCGGCAACGCTCGCGAGTCGTGATCTCGGCAAAGAAGATAGTGGCAACGGAGAAGATGGACGATGAAAAGACAAACCAATGAACGCACCCGAACGGATCCGGTTTGCGGCATGAAAGTCAGCTACACCGCCGCGGTCGAGGAATACCTGTATCAGGGCACGTTCTATTATTTCTGTTCGAGCGCCTGCCGCGAGGCGTTCGAGTTCAATCCCGTGCAATACGTGCGGCGTCATCGCCAACACGGAATGAAGACGCGGTGACTTTTCGGCTGCGTCACCAAGCCGGCACTTCGAGCACGTCTGTCGCCGGACAACTGTTCGCGCGGGCACGCCGGGACCGCTGCGAGCCAATCTTGTGGCCGGGCGATGAGTCTTTTGGCCTGTTCACCGAGGGCGATTCGCTCTATGCCGCCATGCAGGCGGCCATCCGCGCAGCCGAGCGCGAGGTCGTGCTGGAAAGCTATATCTTCGCCGATGACGAGGTCGGCCGCGCGCTTGCCGACGTCCTCGCCGAACGCGCACGCTCGGGCATCGACGTGCGCGTGCATCTGGACGCGGCCGGCTCGCTGTTCTGGGCCTCGCGCGACCTTGATCGTTTTTTGCGGGACAGCGGCGTGACGTTACGCTGGTTCCACCGCTGGCACTGGTCGCGCCCGTTACGCTACAACCAGCGTAATCACCGCAAGCTGCTGGTCGTGGATCGACGCCAGGCCTTCCTCGGCGGCTTCAATATCCACCGGGAGAACTCGCGCCGACACTATGGTGAACGCCGCTGGCGAGACACCCATGTCGCCATGACCGGGGATCTGGCAACGCAAGCACAGGCTGCATTCGAGGCTCTCTGGCAACGCTGCCTCTGGCGGGCGCTACCGCAGGCGCACTCTTCCAGCGCCGTGGTATTGCCGAACAAAACCGCTGACTGCGCGCACCGACTGCGCTGTGTCTTCGCCGCCATGTTCGCGTCGGCACAGCACCATATCGAACTGACCACCCCTTACTTCGTACCCGACGGATGGACCCAGCAGGCCCTCGGACAGGCGGCCGAACGCGGGGTGTCGGTCCGTTTGCTGGTCCCCAGGAAAAGCGACGTGGCCCCGATACGCTGGATCGCGCGGCGCATCTATGCGCGTTTGCAATGTCGAGGTGTGCGGGTGTTTGGCTATCACACACGTCTGTTGCACGCCAAAACGGTGACGATCGACGGCGACTGGGTCAGCGTAGGCACCGCGAATCTCGATTATCGTAGTCTGTTCGTCAATCACGAACTCAACCTGTGCGCGCGCAACCGCACGCTCGCATCGGCGTTGACAACGCAATTCGAGACAGATCTGGCCGATGCCGAGGAATTCACGACCACGTGGCCAAGACAGCGGACGATGGCCCGTGTCTTGGCACCCGTGGCCTGGGCAGCCCGGCGGTGGCTATGACCTGCGCCTGGTGTGTGCCGACCTGCAGCCGCAGTCGCACGCTCCGGCCGATACTGTCTCATAAGCACCGCTTGGCGCAGTGCAGGCTGCACGAGAACGAGTGCATCGGCCCTTCCTGGTGCGCCCATGCGCTCCGCGAACCGGCGCGAGCGGAACCTAGATCTCGCCCGTCCCCGTCGGTCTGAGCCATGGCGATCCGCAATGTCGTGCTTACGGTATTGGTTACCTTTCTCTGGGCGATCTGCTTTCCGCTTATCCAGGTCGGCCTGACCGACGCCCCGCCAATGGTCTTTGCGGCCCTGCGTGCAGCGCTGTCGGGGGTACTCGTTATTGTTCTGGCCGTCGGACTGGGCCGTCCCTGGCCCAGCGGCGTCGCCAATCTGGGACTGATCGTGGCCACCGGCCTGACTTTTACCGGCCTCGGCCTCGGTGGCATGTTCATCGGGGGCGGTAAAATACCGCCGGGCTTGGCCACGGTTGTCGCAAACACCCAGCCCTTGATTGCCGCCGTGCTAGCCGCGATCTTTTTGTCCGAGCGGCTGACTTTAGGTGTCGGCATCGGTCTGTTGCTCGGGTTTGTCGGCGTGCTGGTGATGTCCGTGCCCAGCCTTTTGGGGCCCAATTCCGTCGCTGACCTACAGGCTTTTGTATGGATTATTCTTGGCGCCGTAGGGACCGCGATGGGCAATGTCCTGCTCAAGGCGCTGACGGGCCGCGCCGACGTGCTGATGGTCACCGGGCTGCAGTTGCTCGTCGGCGCGATGGCGTTGGCAGTAGGTGCACAAGCCGTCGGCACAAGCTGGCACATCGCCTGGACATCACAGTTTATAGCCAGTCTAATCGGCCTCGTCGTGTTTGGCACCGCGCTCATGACGGCGCTCTGGCACTATCTGCTCACGCAGGCCTCGCTCAACCGGCTGAATACCTTCACCTTCCTGACACCGATCTTCGGCTTGCTACTGGGCGGCCTGTTCTTCGACGAGCGGTTCGGCTGGATTCAGGCTGTTGGTATCGGGGTGACCATACTGGCGATTCAATTGGTGGCGACCAAGCCGTCGCCGACCCGATAATGGGTACAGTAAACGCCGCATTCCAATGCCGTGGGCGGGCATTGATGCAGGCACAGGGTCAGGACAAGCACCCCTTGAACGGCCCCGGATGCCGCAGTGACGGGCACTTGTATGGCGTCCGAACAAAGAGGAATGAATCATGATGCACGAAACGATGTGGTCCGGCGGTTATGGTATGTGGTTCGGCGGTCACTGGCTGTTCATGCTGCTTTGGATCGCCATTATCCTGCCGCCGTTCTGGAAGATCTTTTCCAAGGCCGGCTTTTCCGGCTGGCTCAGCCTGCTGATATTCGTCCCGCTGGTCAATCTGGTGGTGCTGTATATCGTCGCCTTTACCGACTGGCCGGCCTTGAAGTCGACCGCCACCGGTGGAAATGGTCAGGCGCGCGATGAGTAGCCCACGCTTTGCCGGGTGCCATGGATAAACACGTGCTCGCGGCTCTATCCACTTCGCTGGCCGCCCTCATGCTGGGCTCGCTATGAGCCAGCCGCGCTGGCGAATCGCAGCGGGCATTGGCCTGTTCGGCGCTTTTGCCGTAGCGGCCCTGATGTTATGGCAAACGGGGCTGCTGGCGCAGGCGCTGGACGGCGAGACCCTCGAACGGCTGGTGATCGATCTGGGCCCGGCAGGCCCGGCCCTGATCGTCGGTCTGATGACGGTGGCCATCGTCATGAGCCCGATCCCGAGCGCGCCAATCGCGCTCGCCGCCGGCGCTGCCTACGGCCATGGCTGGGGTACGCTCTATGTCGCCGCCGGCGCCGAGACAGGGGCACTGATCGCCTTCGGCATCGCCCGCCTGGCCGGCTACGAAGCACTGCGCGCCCGGCTGGGCGAGCGCCTGGCCTCGGCCGGCATGCTAAATCGCGTCATCACCTCCCAGAATGTCCTGATGGCGTTCGTCTTCGCCACCCGGCTGCTGCCGTTTGTCTCCTTCGATGTGATCAGCTATGCGGCCGGGCTCACGCCGCTTGCGCTCTGGCGCTTTGCGGTCGCGACATTGCTGGGCATCCTGCCGGCCAGCTTCGTGCTGGCGCACTTCGGCGACGAACTGGCTACCGGCGATCTGCATGGCGCCGTCCTGACGGTGCTGGCGCTGGGGCTGCTCACCCTGTTGCCGCTGTTCTGGCGGGCGCTTCCGTTACGCTTTCGCACCGCCATCAAACATTGGTTTGGTTCCCGGTAAGGCTGCAACAGGAGGTAAACCCGCGATTCAAATGATTCTCCCGCTGTCAGCCATTCGAAACCGTCGTGCCCGTGTAGCTGTGGGCGACCTACCTGAGTGGCGTCTGTCGTCTCCGGTGGCGCATTGACCCCGGGTGGGGATTTCTGGCTATGCCGGGACATGTCGAAAATCGCCGGCGACGGAGCTCGCCGTCGTACCAGTCGGCATGAACATACCTCGGGATTTAACAGCTTCGCCAGGTTGTCAGCGGTGGCGTTGGTTCGCCGGTTTCCACAACGACATTTGCACAAGACGGAGGTTGACCATGAGCAATGCAACACAAACCACGCAGCGCCTGCGGATCGGCCCGTTGGGCAACAGCCTGTCGCTGTTGTTGCTGATCAGCTATCTGCTGTGCGTGGGCTTCGGCCTGATCGCACCCGGGAGCCTGCAGATGTACCAGGCGTGGGCGCCTTTGTTGCCAGGCTTCGAGTGGCTGAGTTTCTCTGGCTTCGTCATTGGGCTGATCGAGGCCTATCTGTACGGCTGGTATCTGGCGATTCTGTTCGTGCCGCTGTATCGCTGGTTCAGCTCCGGCGTCGCCTGATGCGGCAAACGATAGGCCGAGGCGGCCCGCGCCGCCCGACCGTCGCGTTGAACCACCCATACCAAGACCCACGCAATAACCAAGGAGCACCTCATGGCTGAAACGCCGCGTTCCACGACGACTGTGGAACCACCCGTGCGCATCAACCGCACGACCACCGCCGTGTCGCTACTGCTGATTCTGGTCTTTGTGGGTATCGGCGCGGTCTGGCCCGAGCAGTCTGCGGCCGTGTTCGATCGTATCCAGAATCAGGTGCTGCTGACCTTCCGATGGTATTTCGTGGCCATCGTCGGCTTCGTGCTGGTCTTCGTCCTCTGGCTCGGCTTCGGACGCTATCGCAATGTGCGCCTGGGCAGTGATGACGAAGCGCCGGAGTTCACCTATGCTTCCTGGTTTTCGATGCTGTTTGCCGCCGGCATGGGCATCGGGCTGATCTTCTGGAGCATCGCCGAGCCGCTCAACCATTACGCGGCCAATCCGTTCGTCGCCGAGGGCCAGACTCCGGCAGCGGCCTCGGCCGCCATGCGCCTGACCTTCTTCCACTGGGGCTTGAGCGCCTGGGGCGTCTATGCGCTGATGGCACTGGGGTTGGCATATTTCGCTTTCCGACGTGGCCGGCCGCTGGTGCCGCGCGCCATGCTCCACGAGGTCTTCGGCCGCCACGCCGACGGCCCGCTCGGGCAGATCGTGGACATCGCTACGGTGTTCGGCGCGGCCTTCGGCATCGCCACCTCGCTGGGCCTGGGGGTGCAGCAGATCGAAGGTGGGCTGACCTATCTTATCGGCGCCGAGGCGGGCGTCACGCGCGAACTGTGGATACTGGCGATCATCACGCTGATCGCCATGGGCTCCGCCATTTCCGGTGTGCGCCGCGGGGTGCGCCTGGTCAGTAATTTCAATCTTCTGCTCAGCGGCGTAATCCTGCTGTTCTTCCTGGCGTTCGGGCCCACGCTGCACGTACTCAACCTGCTGGTCGAGACCACCGGCGCCTATCTGCAGACGCTACCGGAACTCAGCACCTGGACCGACGCGCAGCAACACAGCGGCTGGCAGGAGGAGTGGACCCTGTTCTACTGGGGCTGGTGGATCGCCTGGTCGCCGTTCGTGGGCATGTTCATCGCCCGCATCTCGCGCGGGCGCACACTGCGGGAATTCGTGATGGGCGTGCTGCTGGTGCCGGTGCTGCTCACCTTCGCCTGGCTGGCCATTACCGGCGGCACCGCCCTGTACCTGGAGCTCTTCGAGGGCGCGAACCTGCTCGGGCCGTTACGCAACGATATGACGCAGCCACTCTACCGCACGGTGGAATTGATCGCCCCCGGCGGCTTCGCCCCCCTGGTCTCCGCGTTGCTGGTTCTGCTGGTCGCGACATTCTTCATCACCTCCTGCGACTCCGGCACGCTGGTGATCTCGACCATCCTCTCCGACGGTGCCAGCGAGCCGCCCCTGCCGCTACGGGCGGTCTGGGGCCTGACCCTCGGCGCGCTGGCCGGGGTACTGCTGCTGGCCGGCGGACTGGCGGCGCTGCAGACCGCGGCGATCGTGGCGGGCCTGCCGGTCGGGCTGCTGTTGCTCGTGGTGATGGTCGCGCTGGCGCGGGGACTGCGCAGCGAGCCGCAGGCACCGCGATCCGGCACGCTGACGCGCGAACATTGCGAACCCTGGACCGGCTTTCCCACGAACCCGCCCGGCCCGACTAAAAAGCAATCATGCGACTCGCCGAGCGCACAAACCACCACACGGTGATCGAGGTCACTGGCCGACGCTGTTCTCGGTAGGCCTATTCCCGGTGATCGTGCTGGTCTATCTCTGGCTGGCCCACTGCGAGGAACAGCAGATGCTGGCCCGGTTCGGCGAAGCCTACCGCGACTATCAACGCCAGAGCCGATGTTCAGCCCCCGCTGGGGGTCAGTGGCACCAGTTCGCGCAAGCCTCGCGCAACCGGCAGGAAAACGACTTGGGATAACGACCTGGAAACACGAGACATCTACTCATCGGCACTAATCGTCCAATCAGCAGGTTCAACAGCGCCCATACACAGCAATCGCGGGAACAGAGGATTCACTTGAAAAGGAGATCGTCATGAAACGACAAACAAACGAGCGCGCCCAAACGGACCCCGTTTGCGGTATGAAAGTCAGCTACACGGCTGCGGTGGAAGAATTCGCATACCAAGGCAAAGCCTATTATTTCTGCTCGAGCGCCTGCCGTGAGGCGTTCGAGTTCAACCCCGTGCAATACCTGCCGCGTCATCGCCAACACGGAATAAAGACCCGGTGACCTCTCAGTCGAGTTACGAGGCCAACGCTCCGCGCAAGACTGCCGCAAGGCGGCTATTAGCGCGGGTACGCCGTGATCGCTGTGAGCCAATCTTGTGGCCGGGGGATGACGCATTCCGCCTGTTCACCGAGGGTGACGAACTCTATGCTGCCATGCATGCAGCCATCAACGGTGCCAAACGCGAGATCGCGCTGGAAAGCTATATCTTTGCCGACGATGAGGTGGGCCGGGCGCTCGCCGACGTCCTTGCCGAGCGTGCGCGTGCGGGCATCGATGTGCGTGTGCATCTGGATGCGGCCGGCTCGCTGTTCTGGGCCTCCCGCAAGCTCGATCGCTTTTTGCGCGACAACGACGTGACGTTACGCTGGTACCACCGCTGGCACTGGTCGCAGCCGTTGCGCTACAACCAGCGCAATCACCGCAAGCTGCTGGTCGTGGATCAACGGCAGGCATTTCTCGGCGGCTTCAATATCCATCGGGAAAACTCGCGCCGGTATTACGGCGAACGGCGCTGGCGGGATACCCATGTCGCCATGGCCGGGAATCAGGCCAAGCAGGCGCAGGCCGCATTCGAGGCCCTATGGCAACGTTGCCACTGGCAGGCGGCGCCGGAAACGGACTCACCCAGCGCCGTGGTGCTGCCGAACAAAACCGCCGACTGCGCGCACCGCCTGCGCTGTATCTTCGCCGCGATGTTCGCCTCGGCGCAGCACCATATCGAAGTGACCACCCCCTACTTCGTACCCGACGGATGGACCCAGCGAGCGCTCGGACAGGCGGCCGAGCGCGGGGTCTCGGTCCGTTTGCTGGTCCCCCGGAAAAGTGACGTGGCCCCGATACGCTGGATCGCGCGGCGTATCTATGCGCGTCTTCAATGTCGCGGCGTGCGCGTATTTGGCTATCACGCACGCCTGCTCCACGCCAAAACGGTGACGGTCGACGGCGACTGGGCCAGCGTGGGTACCGCGAATCTTGACTATCGTAGCCTGTTTGTTAATCACGAACTTAACCTGTGTGCGCGCAACCGCAAGCTCGCATCGACGTTGACGAAGCAGTTCGAGACGGATCTGGCCAGCGCCGTGGAATTCAGTACCACATGGCCAAGGCAGCGGATGACGGCCCGTATGCTGGCGCCCCTGGCCTGGGCAGCCCGGAGATGGCTATGACTTGCGATTGGTGTGTGCCGGCCTGCAATCCCCGCCCCGCCGCGGTAGGGCCGATATTGCGCTACAGGCACCGCTTAGTGCGGCGTGAGTGGTGCGACAACGATTGCCTCCGCACGTCCTGGTGCGTCGATGCGCGCAGCGTGTATGCGCGAGTGCCGCATGCGCGTCAGCCAAGCCCGTGGGTCTGAGACATGGCAATCCGCGATGTCTTGCTCATGGTGCTGGTTACCTTTCTCTGGGCCATTTGCTTCCCGCTTATCCAGGTCGGGCTGGGCGCCGCCGCGCCTCTGGTCTTCGCCGCCATGCGCGCAGCGCTGTCGGGCGGACTCGTTCTTGTCCTGGCCGTCGGGCTCGGGCGAGCCTGGCCCAGTGGCTTCGCTAATCTGGGGCTGATCGGGGCCGCCGGCCTGGCCTTTACCGGCCTCGGCTTTGGGGGCATGTTCCTGGGTGGAGGCAATATCCCGCCGGGGTTGGCCACGGTCGTAGCGAATACCCAGCCCCTGATTGCCGCCGTGCTGGCCGCTATCTTCCTGTCCGAGCGTCTAACCGTACGCATCGGGATCGGTCTGTTACTCGGGTTTGTCGGCGTAGTGGTGATGTCGGCGCCCAGCCTATTGGGCCCGAACCACGTGGCGGACATACAGGCTTTCCTATGGATCATCCTCGGCGCTGTAGGCACTGCGGTGGGCATTGTTCTGCTCAAGGCGCTGGCTGGCCGCGCCGACGTGCTGATGGTTACCGGGCTGCAGTTGCTCATCGGTGCGGTGGCGCTGGCAGTCGGCGCCCAAGCCGTCGGCGAAAGCTGGGGCATCGCCTGGACCCCCCGGTTTGTCGCCAGTCTCGTCGGCCTTGTGGTGTTCGGCACCGCGCTGATGACCGGGCTGTGGTATTACCTGCTGGCACGAGCCCCGCTCAACCGGCTGAATACCTTCACCTTCCTGACGCCGGTCTTCGGTTTGCTGCTGGGCGGCCTGTTCTTCGACGAACGGCTTGGCTGGATTCAGGCGATCGGTATTGGAGTGACGATACTGGCCATTCAATTAGTGGCAACCAAGCCGCCGCCGGCCCGGTAAGGCACACTGTAAATGTCACCTCCCAATCACATGAATAGAGCTCCACACAACCAAGCGGGGCGGCCTATGCCGCCCCGCTATTACTCAAAGACTCAAGGCCCTTGTGCTATTCACTCACCGGTTATGCGGGCCCGCGTGGATATGGGATCGAGGATCGGAGTGGTCTTGAACGCTCTCCGACGTCCCCTGGTTAGATTTTGTTCCCGGATCACCTCTAGATTCATCGAGTTCGGATTGATCGGCAGAACTAGTACGCTTTTCGGGCCGGTCTGGGGCCACGTCATAGTCTTCGCCTCCTCTTACGCCTTCGGTTTCACCAGGTGTCGACGGCCCATTAATGTTGCCTCCGAGCCGACTTGCAGTCGCTTTACCGGTGGACGTGCGCCACGATTCGGGACTCTGGATTCGTCTAACCGAGTTCTCGGTTGCCACGAACTGTACGTCAGCGTTGTTCAACGCCCCATGGTTGTGATATCGGTCAAGGCTGCCAACCTGGGCAGAGGCGATGGTTGCCCCCCCAAGCGCGATGGCGCCGAGACAGAAGGATGAAATAATGGCCTGTGTTTTCTTTGGATAATACATGTCTAGTCTCCTGTACTACTGATCAGACGTCTGTTAATTGAAAAACAGACGATCATTGTTCCGTCGGGGAAATTCGTCTCGCCTGGGATGCTGATCCAAGCGTGCGAAATCGCCGATTAAGTAGTCGAGGTCGCGCCGGCGTGCTTATCGATCTCGACCGAGAATATCGATAAGCGGGTGCATGCCATGCACCGCTACGGCGGGCTAGACAGGAGACGGAGGGCGATAGGGAGGCGAAGCGAAGCCCGGCTCGGCCTCGCTGCTGATGTGACCCGCTGTGCGCGTAACCGGCGAGTATTGTGCATGATACAGCAACGGATCGGTATCGAGCGCGCTTGGCGAGCAGTGCCCGCCAGTGTGGCAGTGCTCTCGCGATGTGTCGCCGCCCTCGTGACCGTGATCAGACGCGGCGCTCGCAGAACTTGTTTTAGCCGACGACCCCTGCTGGGTCGCATTAGAGTCAATGGCCGATGCGAAATCATCGCTATGTGACGCCACGGGCGTGACGGCTTGTGCCGCTATCGCAACGACGAGCAATATTAAAGTAGCTATGACACGCATCTTATAAGTTTTGATATCTGCGCTCGTCATAAGTTCCGACAACGGCACAAACAAAACAACGCCTCTCTCGTGTAATCGATTAGCCTGTCTTCATCTCCGGCAAACTGCCCTTGCCCATCTCGTCTTCTTCTAGCTTTTCATCTTTATTCTTATCGGCCATATCAAAAATAGCTTCGTGCACATGCATGAACTCCTCTCTCGAAATAATGCCATCCGCGTTCACGTCCAGCATTTGCATGGTTTCTGCGTCCATCATTTCATTTTGATACATGGACTCATATTTTTGCAGATCGTCGACGGCTTCAGCCTGGGCTACCATCATGTTCCTGGCCGTCGTGTTCTCAGGCGCAACTGGCTCAGTTCCAGCCAGCGCTGCCGACGAACCGGCCAGACTCAGTGCAACGGCAAGGCCGAGTCTTGAACTTGCAGTTTTCATATTAATTACCTTTTCAATGATATATTTATCGTTGTGCTTTATATAATTCCATAGCACATTGCGAATACTACCACTATTACGCTTCATCAGTGCCCCTGTGCACTACCTAGCGACTCAAGATTCATGAACAAGTTGCAACAACTGCTTCGCTACGAGCAGACAGCGGGAGTGCTGATGATCGCAGCTATTGCGATCGGGCTGGGCGCGGCCAATTCACCGCTGGCGCCGCTGTATGAACTGATCCACGACACCGAGGTGCATTTGCGCTTCGGGGCGCTGATTGTGGAAGACGCATTGGCGGAATGGGTCAACCAGGGGTTGATGGTTATTTTCTTTCTGATCGTCGGCCTGGAGATCAAGCGCGAACTCCTGGAAGGCGATCTGGCCAGCCTGCGCTACGCCGCCCTGCCCGCTATCGCGGCCGTGGGCGGGATGCTCGCGCCGGCGCTGATTTATGCCGGGTTCAACTGGGACGACGCGGCCGCCCTGCGGGGCTGGGCGATTCCCACCGCGACCGATATCGTACTGGCCGTCAGCCTGCTTTCGCTGTTGGGCTCGCGGGTGCCAGCCGGGCTGAAGATTTTCCTCACGGCACTGGCCATATTTGACGATATTGGCGCGGTGCTGGTGATCGCCGTGTTCTACGGCGATGCGCTCGCGCTAACGCCACTGCTGGTCGCCGCACTGGCCGTGGCGGGTCTGATCGTGGTCAACCGCATGGGCATCACCCGCGAGGCAGCCTACGTCATTCCCGGCCTGATTCTGTGGGTGGCGCTGCTCAAGGCCGGCGTCGAGGCCGCACTTGCCGGTGTGCTCATTGCCGCGGCGGTGCCGCTGCGTATTCCCCGACGCGACGTGGCATCGCCGCTAAAGCGGACCGAGCGGCGGCTGCACCCCTGGAGTACGCTGGTGGTGGTGCCGCTGTTCGCCTTCTTCAATGCCGGCATCGTCATTGATGCCGCTTCGGCGGCCCAACTGCTCGATTCTGTTTCGCTCGGGATCATTGCCGGCCTGTTCCTGGGCAAGCAGTTGGGCATTCTAGTCGCCTGCTGGGCCGCCGTTGTCGTCGGCCTGGGTCAGTTGCCGAAAGGCGTGACCTGGGCACAGATCTACGGCGCCGCCGTGCTCGCGGGCATCGGCTTCACCATGAGCCTGTTCGTGGCCACGCTGGCCTTCAGCGATCCGGTGCTGGTGACTTCAGCCAAGCTGGCGATCCTGGTGGCCTCGTTGCTGGCGGGCGTCTTCGGCTTGAGCGTTATTGGAGTAAGCACTCGCGCACCGGCGCCGGCGGCGCAAGCCGCTTCGGGCAGCCGGACGTAGGTTCGCACGTCCCGGCGCACGGACGTGCGCTTCGCGGGCGCGACCGCTCAACCCGGCGGCGACACATCCGATGCGCGACGACTGAGCAAAATAGCCACCGGGCGCAGCGCCGGAATATGCTCGAACACGATGACCAGAGTCGCAGTAAGCAACACCCCGATCAGGGTGCCGACGAGGCCCCAGACCCAGCCCCAGAACACGATGGAAACCAGCACCACGATGGGTGAAATTTCCAGGCTGCGTCCAGCCAAACGGGGGTCCACGACATTGCCCAACAGCTGCTGGATGACAACCAGCCCAGAAATCGCGACCAGCGCATAGCCCAGCCCGAACTGCAGCAGAGCGATGACCGCCGCCGCGAACACTGCGATGGTCGAGCCAATATAGGGAATATAGTTGAGCAGAAAAATCAGGAGGCCCCACAGCAGCGCGAAATCCACCCCGAGCAGCCACAGCCAGAGGCCGCTGCTGGCTCCCGTCAGCGCACTGACCAGCGTCTTGACCACGAGAAAACGGCGCACCTTTTCCGAAGCAGTATAAACCGTTGCCATGATGGCTCGCGAGCGCGCCTCGCCAAGACCGACAGACATCTTGTCCCGCCATTCGCCGGCCTCGATCAGCATCAGCAGAACCAGGAAAAAGACCAGGAACAGCATAGCTATTAGCAGCCATAAATAGCCGATGCCCGAGGTCACCCAGCCCAGCGCCTGCCCGGTCAGATCACGCATGGGCTCGGCAAGCCTGCGCATATGCATGGCATGGGGCTCGGCCAGCGCCTGCAGTTGCTCCCAGAGTTGCCGCGCGGACTCGGCATAGGTCGGCGCCTTTGCCAGAATCATGCTCAGGCTCAGCCATACACTGGCCACGAGCACGCCGAGTATCGCGAGAAAGCTGACCATGCAAACGACAATGCTGAGCCAATGCAGCGGCTTGGGCAGCCAGGTATTCAGGCGTCGCTGCAGTGGCCGCAAGACCAGGGCGACGAAAAACGCCAGCGTCAACGGCATGGTGACCACGTAAGTCATCTTGAGCGTCCAGCCCACAAGAATGACGGTAATGATCGTCAACAGGGTGATTATCGCCTGGCGACCACGATTCGCGTTTGAAGCGGCGTCAATCATGCCGTTATCGTCGCATATCGCGGGGCAGACGAACGATTATCCATCGGCGACAAGCCCGCCCCGCGGCATAGCCGGCCCGCACCGATTAGCAGCGGCGTCGGCGGCCAGACGTCAGGCCGCGCGTTTGAAATCCTCGACGGCGGGCGCATCGGCATGATCGCGGCGCTGCGCTGCGGTATTGGCTGCGCGCGCCAGCGGCGCCCGGTGGCGGCGCAGGCGCAGCGAGTTGGTCAACACGAACACGCTGGACAGGCTCATCGCGCCCGCGGCTGCCATCGGGTTGAGCAGCCAGCCGGTCAACGGGTACAGCACGCCGGCGGCGACCGGGATCAGCAACACGTTGTAGCCGTAGGCCCAGACGAAATTGAGGTGGATCGTGCGCCGCGTGAGGCGCGCGAGATCGATCGCGTTGACGATCTCGCGCAAATCGTCGCGCATCAGCACCACATCGCCGGACTCGATCGCGATATCCGTGCCGGTGCCGATCGCGATGCCGACATCCGCCTGCGCCAGCGCGGGCGCATCGTTGATGCCGTCGCCGACGAAGGCGACCTTGCCCGAGCGCTGCTGAATGCGCTCGACCTCGCGGGCCTTCTGCTCCGGCATGACCTCGGCCATGACGCGATCCATGCCGATCTGCTTGGCGATCGCGCGCGCCGTTGTTTCATTGTCGCCGGTGAGCATGGCGACCTCCAGGCCCTGGTCGTGTAGAGCCTGCACGATCTGTGCGCTGCTCGTCTTGATCGGATCGGCCACGGCCATCACGGCCAGCAGCCGGCCGTCGACGGCCGCGTAGATCGGGGTCCGGGCCGCGTCGGCAAAGCGCTGCGCCGAGCCGGCCAGCGGGGCCGGATCGACACCGAGCTGCTGCATGTAGCGCGCGGAGCCGACGTGGACGGAGCGGCCCTCGACCTGTGCCTCGACGCCGAGGCCGTTGATCGCCTGGAATTGCTCGGCGGCAGGCACATCGAGACCACGTTCGTGGGCGGCCCGGGCGACGGCGTCGCCGATCGGATGCTCGCTGCGGGCCTCGACGGCGGCGACCAGACGCAGGGCGTCGTTGTCGCTGCCCTGGTTGTCGCTGTCCTGGGCGAGTTCAAAGTCGGTGAGCTCAGGGCGACCCTCAGTCAGCGTGCCCGTCTTGTCGAACACGACCGAGTGCACGCGGGCCAAACCCTCCAGCGCGGCGCCGCGGCGAAACAGCACGCCCATCTCGGCGCCCTTGCCCGTGGCGACCATCACGGCGGTGGGCGTTGCCAGGCCCATTGCGCAGGGGCAGGCAATCAGCAGCGTGCTGACGGCGGCCACGAAGGCGAACGACAGGGCCGGGGTTGGGCCGACGGCGAGCCACACGCCGAAGG